>CAVZPU010000005.1:0-283942 GCA_963777185.1 uncultured Solirubrobacterales bacterium | reverse complement strand
CGTGACCGAGGGCAGTGTCGATGCAGGCTACGCCTACACGAGTCATGGGGACCCGAGCAGCAATGTCTCGGGTGTGATCAATCTACCGCTGATCCCCGACACCTTGGCGGTGCGTGCGGTGATCTACAGCAATACCCGCGGCGGCTACATCAACAACGTGCCGGGAACGTTCGTCCGCAGCAGCACCGATCCCAGCATTCACTACGCGAACTACCACAACAACGTGCCGAGCTACACCTCGCCCACCAGCAGCGTCAACAACAACAACCTGGTGGCGAACGCGATCAATCCGCTCACGTACCAAGGCTTGCGGGTCGGCGCGCTGTACAAGATCAACGAGGATTGGAACGCGCTGCTCGTGCAGTCCTATCAGGACATGAATGCGCAGGGCGTCTTCTACGACACGCCCCGCTCCTCCGGCCCCGCGGCGGCGCCGACTCCCGGGGGCCCCGTGTCGGAGCCGCTGCCGGACCTGTCGGTGCAGCTCTACAATCCGTCGTTCGACAAGGATCGCTTCGAGAACACGGCGCTCACCATCAACGGCCGGCTCGGCGACCTGAAGCTCGTGTATGCCGGCAGCTATCTGGTCCGCAGCGTCTCCGAAGTTCAGGACTACACGAACTACGCGCGCGGCGTCTACGCCGACTATTACGAGTGCGTTCCGGGAGCGAACGGCGCGTCGGGACACTGCTATTCCCCTAGCATGACGTGGAACGATACCGAGAAGGACACCCACGACAGCCAGGAGCTTCGCGTGAGCACGCCCGATGATTGGCGCATCCGCGGCATTGGCGGCTTGTTCTGGGAAGACTTCACGATCCGCGAGGAAACCAATTGGTTGTACAAGACGGCGCCCGGTTTCGCGCCGGTCATCCCGACCGCGGGAGCCACTTCGAACGACCCCAACGTGCGCAACGACAACACCGCATTCTTCGACGACATCACCCGCGGCTATACCCAAAAAGCCGTGTTCGGGTCGATGGATATCGATCTCATACCGAAGATCCTGACCTTGACGGTCGGCACCCGGTACTACAAATTCGACAACACCGAGGTCGGCAGCGCGGTGAGCAGTTTCGGCTGCTACGTCGGTTACGTCACGGCGACGCCGTGCACGACGTCCACCGACTCGACCAATCTCAACGCCGAGAATCTGCACAGCACCTATTCGGGGTTCAAGAGCCGAGCGAGCCTGAGCTGGAAGGTCACGGACGATGCCCTGCTGTATTACACGTGGTCGCAGGGCTTTCGTCCCGGCGGATTCAACCGCAATTCGACCGTGCACTTGAACGGCACCTACGAGACACCGCTCCGATTCGCTCCCGACACCCTGACCAACAACGAGTTGGGCTGGAAGACCGAGTGGTTCGATCACCGGCTTGAATTCAATGGCGCGGTTTACCAGGAGGATTGGAAGAACGTACAGGTGCTGTTCTTCGATCCGCAGGGCGGTCTCGGCAATCTCGTGTTCACGACCAACGGTCCCAATTACCGCGTGCGGGGCGTGGAGACGCAAGCCGTCGCGCGTGTGACCCACGAGTTGACGTTGACGGGTGCGGCCTCTTGGAACAGCGGCGAGCAGACCAATTCGCCGTACCTGGTGGGTATCGATGGACAGCCGATCACATCGGCTCGCAATCCCTACGGCGCCATCGGCAGTCCGCCCTCGCAGTCGCCGCCGTTCCAGGCCAACCTGCGGGCGCGCTACGAGTTCACCGTGAACGACTATCACCCCTTCGTGCAGGTCGGCGGGGTCCATCAGGCGCATTCGTACTCGGCGACCGGCTATATCACCAACTACGATCTGCCCAGCTACACCACATATGATGCCTCGCTCGGAGTCGCGAAGGACGCCTGGACGGTGCAGCTTTACGGCCAGAACATCACCGACACGCGCTATGTGACGTTCATCGGCGGCGGTCAATTCGTCCAGACGGACTTCGTCGGAAGACCGCGCACGATGGGAGCGAAATTCAGCTATAAGTTTTGAAAGGGCGGCGCGCGCTCCGAACGCAGCCCAGGCAGACGCAGACCGCGAGCAGCACGGGAAGGGCAAGCATCCCGCCGTAGCCGGTCCACGTCGGCCCCTTCACGCCCGCCAGCCATAGATAGCTCAATCCCCCGCCGACGGAATTCGTCGCGGAGTGAGCCAGGCTCGAGGCCCAGATCGTCCCGCTCCGATCGCCTCTCATACGACTTCCCTTCCTGCAGCATTTGTCCCGGCTTGTATGCTAAATGAGCGCTCACTCATTAACAAGGCGGACGCGGAATGGCAATGCGGAAGCGCTATCCGTACATTACCGGGATGGCGGACGGCGTCTCGGAGCGGGAAGAGCGGATGGCGGCGAAAAAGCGGCGGCGGGAGAAGCCGGAGATCAGAGCGGTCAAGATCCTGGACGCCGCGGAGCGGTGTTTCCGGACCTTGGGGTTCCAAGCGAGCACCGTCGACAGGATCGCGGCGGAGGCCGAGGTCAGCGTCGGCCTGCTTTACCGCTATTTCGACTCGAAGGCCGCCATCATCAAGGAGATCATCGCGAGAGACAGCCGCGCGCAGCTCGACGAGATCAGCGCGGCCATCGACGCGGCACCGGACGACCTTGGGTCGTTCGTTCAGAACATGATCGCGCGCGTGGCCGATTCGGGCGTCGACCGCGACCGCATCGCGCTCATGTTCGAGATCGCCTCGGAGACCTGCCGCAACCCCGAACTTCAAGCCTTTCTGCGGGAGCAGCGCGCGGAGGTCGGCCGCACCCTCATGAAGCAGCTCGCCGGCCGCGGATGCACTCGAAAGCAGGCCAAGGACATTCTGGAACAGCTCGACGCCTTGAGCGCGCTCGCTTCGGGGGCCGCAGTCCATGCCCTGCTCTATTCGGACGCGTCCCCCGCCGACAGCTATCGGCTGATCCTCAATCTGATGTCCTTCCGCAAATGACGGGCCGCATTCGTATCGGGGTCGGGGGATGGACTTACGAGCCCTGGCGCGGCGCATTCTATCCAGCCGATCTGGCGCAGAAGCGGGAACTGGAGTTCGCCAGCCGGCGGCTCACTTCGATCGAGATCAACGGCACGTTCTATGGCTCGCAGAAACCAGCGACCTTCGATAAATGGCACGACGAAACGCCCGACGATTTCGTGTTTTCGTTGAAGGCGCCTCGATTCGCGACCAATCGAAAAGTGCTCGCCGAGGCCGGCAAGAGTGTGGAGCGCTTCTACTCGAGCGGCGTCTTGAACCTCAAAACGAAGCTTGGGCCCGTCAACTGGCAGCTGCCGCCGTTCAAGAAATTCGAGCCTGAGGATTTCCGCGCCTTTCTGGCGCTGCTTCCGGCCGAGGCCGGGGGCCGGGCGCTGGAGCACGTGGTGGAGGTACGCCACGCGAGCTTTCGCTCGCCAGAGCTCGTGGCGCTGGCGCGCGAGCGCGGCATCGCGGTGGTCGTCGCCGGCGACTCCCAATATCCGCAGATCGCAGATCCCACCGCTCCCTTCGTATATGCCCGAATCATGGGAACGCGCGAGGGCGAAGAGCTCGGCTACCCCGCCGGGGAGCTCGACCGGTGGGCGTCGCGGGCCAAGGCCTGGGCGACGGGTGCGCGGGTGGAAGGACTCGACACCGTCGGCGAGTCCAAGGGCGACGGACAGCCTCGGGATGTCTACCTATACGTGATCAGCGGACACAAGGTGCGCAATCCCGCCGCCGCCATGGCCTTGATCGAGCGGGTGGGGAAGATCAGCTCGATCGCTGGTTGAGCACCAGCCAATACAGACCGAGCTGCTGCGCGGCCTCCAGGAACTGCGCGAAATCCACCGGTTTGCGCACGAAGCTGTTGGCGCCGAGCTCGTAGCTCGACACGATGTCCTTCTCCTCGCCGCTCGAGGTCAGCACCACGACGGGCGTTCGCCGCGTGCGCTCGTCGGCACGCATCCGCCGCAGCACCTCCAGCCCATCGACCTTCGGCAGCTTGAGATCCAACAGAACGACCTCGGGCGACGCGCCTGGATCGCGGGCGGCGAAGCTGCCCGTGGCGAACAGGTAATCGAGCGCCTCGACGCCGTCGCGCACCAGCACGAGCTCGTTCATCACCTTGCTCTTGCGGAACGCGCGCATGGTGAGCTCGGCGTCGTCGGGGTTGTCCTCGACCAGCAGGATGATGTTCCGGCTCATGGCCGCAGATGCGCGAGGGGCTCGAGGCGTTCCACCATCCGCGCACCGTCCTGAGCCAGACGCTGGATGGCCGCGGGAACTTCGGAGGCGGGAGTCGGCTTCCCGAGGAGGAAGCCCTGTGCCTGATCGCAGTTGATCACCCGCAGCATGGTCAGCTGCTCGGCCGTCTCCACGCCTTCCGCCACCGTGTGCATGTCGAAACCCCGCGCCAGCGAGACGATGGTCGCCACCAAGGTCATGACGTTCGGGGTGTCGGTGATGCCCTGGATGAACGAGCGATCGATCTTCAGCGTGTCCACGGGCAGATGGCTCAACAGCCGCAGCGACGAGTAGCCCGTCCCGAAATCGTCGATCGCGACGCCGATGCCCGCCTCGCGCAGCTGCCAGAGCTTGCGCACGGAGAGATCGATGTCATGCATCAGCATGCTTTCCGTGATCTCGATATCCAGCCCCGCGGCGCCGGGAACCAGCGGACCGAGCCGGGAGAGCATCGACGAGCTCGACGCGATCGGACGCTCCCGCCAGGGATCGGTATCGATCGCCGGCTCAAACGACGAGCGCGAGCAGACGCTGAACCAGATCCTCACCGAGATGGACGGATTCGAGTCGGTGGAGGCGGTCGTGGTGCTGGCCGCGACCAACCGGGGCGAGATCCTCGATCCGGCGCTGCTCAGACCGGGACGCTTTGATCGCCGTGTCGCCGTGCAGCCACCGGACCGGGTCGGACGCCGGCAGATCCTCGAGGTCCACACCCGGTCGATCCCGTTGGCCAACAGCGTCGATCTGGAAGCGCTGGCGGCCACGACCCCGGGCATGGTCGGCGCCGACCTCGCTAACCTCGCCAACGAGGCAGCACTGCTCGCCGCGCGCCGCAACCATCACACCGTCCAGCCCGCCGACTTCACCGACTCGCTGGAGAAGATCCTCCTCGGCGCTCCCCGCGGAATCGTGCTGTCGATCGCCGATCGCGAGCGGACCGCCTACCACGAGGCCGGCCACGCACTGATCGGGATGCTGACCCCAGGGGCCGATCCCGTGCGCAAGGTCTCGATCATCCCCCGCGGCGCCGCTCTCGGCGTCACCCTCTCGACCCCCGATGACGATCAGGTGTCCTACACCCGGGATGATCTGCTCGGCAAGATCAAGGTGGCGCTCGGCGGCCGCGTGGCGGAAGAGACCGTGTTTGGCACCATCAGCACCGGAGCCGAGGCCGACATCGACCAGGTCACCGCGATCACACGCCAGATGGTCGGCCGCTGGGGGATGAGCGACGCGATCGGATTCGTGAGAGTCCTGCCCTCCGATGGCCGCGGATCCTTTCCCGGCGCCCCCAACGAAAGCTCCGAGGCCACCCAGCAAGTCCTCGACGAGGAGGTGCGCAAGCTCGTCGACACCGCCCACCTGGACGTGACGAGCGCGTTGACCCAGCATCGCGGCCGCCTCGAGACACTCGCCCAAGCGCTGCTGACGAACGAGACGCTCGACGAACCCGACGCCTACGCAGCGGCTCAGATGCCGCCCCGCGCGGCCGAGGCGGGAACATCCGCGGTGGCTGGACACGCCCCGCTCCAGCCCGGCAGCAGCCCCGGACAGCCTAGGGCGAACGGAAAGCCCGCCCAGTGACGTCCAACGCGCGGTCGACTTGCGCTCCGGCGCCACGATCGCGAGACGGCGGCAACCTTAGGGAGTCGCGTTCGGCTCGACGCAGACTGCTTGGTGCAATTCGTCGGTCAGCCGTGCGATCCGCTCGGTCAGCTGGGTGTTCTGCGCGAGCAGCTGCAGGTGCTGTTCGCCCATCACTCGCTCGCGCGCGAGCACCTCGGTTTGGCGTGCCTCGAACTCCTGCTGGCGCTTGACCTCGGCCTCGTGGTGCTCTTGCAGGGCGCGGTCGCGGATCTTGTCGCGGTCGGCCTGGCGGGTCGCGGCGAGCAGGATCAGCGGGGCGGCGTAGGCCGCCTGGGTGGAGAAGGCGAGGTTGAGCAGGATAAATGGGTAGGGATCCCATTGAAAAGTGAAGGCCGCGGAGTTGGCGGCGATCCACACGATGACCAGGACGGTCTGGCCGATGATGAACCGCGGGGTGCCGAAGAACCGGGCGAAGCGTTCAGCCGCCACGCCAAATCGGTCGTTGCCGAACGCTCCGTGGTGGACGAAGCGGTGCTGTGTTTCTGGCGGCATGGCGCCTCCTTTCTGGCTCGACCAAGCGGGGTTCGCGCAACCACGCTAGCCCTCGCGTGAGATGGTTTGTGCGGCCGCAGGGGCCGCTAGCGCCGCAATTCAGGACTCGGGAGTGGCGGCGGGCTGTTTGGGGAGTAGTCGGTGGCCGTCGACGACAGCGGTGGCGAGGTCGATGAGCTTGCGGTTGTCGATGCGGGAGCGCTCCCGCAGCAGTTCGAACGCAGCGTTCTCGTCGACGGAGTGGCGTTCCATCAGGATCCCCTTGGCCCGCTCGATCAGTGCGCGGCGGCCGAACGCTCCCTGGAGGTCGTGATATTCGCCGAAGCGGCGCAGCACGATATCGATCGAGCTCTGCCAGTCTTCGACGTCTGCTTCGGAGATGTGGGCAAACACGCCCCGTTTGGAGGCCTCCCTGACGAATTCGGGGTCGGGCGCGTGCAGCAGCGCGATCACGGGGCAGGCGGCTTCGCGGACGATCTTGTCGATCAAGTCCAGCGCGTGCTCGGAGCTCTCGCCCAGTCCGACCAGCGCGACGTCGGGTCGTTCCCGGGCGGTCACGGCGCCGACGTCTTGGACTTCGATCTCCCGGGCGATGACCTCGTGGCCGAGCGCGACGACGATCGGAGCCACCAGCGCGAGGCGGTCCTTGCGCTCGTTGGCGATGAGGACGCGCAGGTGTTCAGTCCCATCGGTGCGCGTCACCATGCTTGGATTCTAGTTTCAGTCCGAGGCCAGCGAGATCCCTGCATCCGATCCAGGGCGGGGGAGTACCGCTCACCTCCAGGAGCTGAACAACCTCTCAGGAACTACAGCGATATGGGCGTGACGGTTGTCAAGTGAGCAGCACAAGAGGCCCGTGTGAGCGGGTTTTGTGTTGGTCGGTGTGCCGGGGACCCGGGTCGGGTTCTCGGCGTGGCCAGTCTCGCTCGAGGTGGATCGAGAGCGCAGTCAGGGTGTCCGATCCCGCGAAACGTCCTGAGCCGTGCGACGGTCGCCGCCACTGCTCGTCGAGCGCGACCTCCGAGAGCCGACCCGGCGACCTGGTGCTTGCCGTTTCGCTGGCGCGTGATGTAACCCGCCGTGGTTAAGGCCCCGACGATGCGGTGCGCTGCGCGCTCGGTGATCCCCAGACGCTCGCCAATGTCGCGCATGCGGATGCCGGGGTCGCGGCGATGCACACCAGCGCCCGCGCGTGGTTGGTCAAGAAAGCCCAATCGGGTGGCGGCCCGTCAGCCATACACACGAGTCTATCGAGTCTGGACTCTATTTTCATGCTATGATAATCATCTATTCATCTCGTCAGAGGACCTGAAGATCCCACTCGCACCGCCTGAGGAGGGCCTCAGATGCTTTCGAAGATCCGCAGCACGACGGTCCACTCGCCGACACCGGGAGTGATCCCCGACACGATCACGGGCCCGGGCAGCACAGCCGCTAGCGATCCCGACCGCCCGCCCGGGCAGACGCCAGGTCAGTCCGACCCGGCAGGGGCCTTCGCCGCCACCGAGCGCGACGAGCGGCGACACCAACGGGCCCTCGCGCGCGAGGGACACGGTCGGAAGCGTGGCGCGAGGACCGAGGCCGACTGGAAGCGTGGCGCGACGACCGGCGTGCGCCTGCACCAACCCGAGACGCCGCTGGCCAAGCCCCCACGGCAAGGACGACGCGCGCTCGGCAAGACGGTGTCGCTTGGACTCATCGGCATCGTTCTCGTCGGGTTCGGAGCGGGAGCCCTCCTCGGTGCCCTGGGCGCTGCCGGTTGGGTTGTCGGCGTGGTGGTCGCGACGCTGACCCTCACGCTCTCCGCTGCCCTTCGGCGCGCCCCCCGCCAGCGCCTGACGCAACGCCGCCAGCAGCAATAGGCCAAGCTCGGGAAAGCCACCAGCCCGCGTGACAAGCGGCCCCAGAGCGGGAGATTACCCCCGAGCCGGCTGCAGCCGCCCCGCGTGTCGGGGTTGACGACCTTTCAGGCCCCGGTTTCTCGGCTCGATCACGCCTATCGCCATCGGCGAAGGAGTGCTTCCGCCCCGGAGCGCGACAATGGTACTGACATGCTCAGCGTCGGCGGTGAGCGGCTGGCGGCGCGTCGAGCCGGTCGGCGCCAGGTGCCGCTTCGGCGGCGTATAGCTCGTCCGTCGGCAGGGTTGAGGCGAACAGGCTGACTGCGAGGCCCCCTGCGTGCGATGCATCGCGGGCAGTGCTCAATCGTCAGCCAGCTTGCCTTGGGGGTGATTGTCAACCCGCACCGAGGGCAGTTCAAGTGGATGGTCCGGGCACCGTCGAAGGCCGGCTCGGGCGTCTGAAGGTGCCGCATGGCTGGGCTCAGCTCGAGGCGCTCGTTCGCCCGAGGCACCGCAGCCCTCGGGCGGGTGCCGGGTTAGCACAGCGCGCTGGGATGGCTGCGAGGTCGGATCCCGCGAGGACCCGCACACGAGGTTCACCCGACTGGTGCCGGTTCACGCGATGGGCCCCGGCGCGAGCGTGTCGTCTTGGTCGCGTGCTGGGGCGTCGAGGAGTTCGAGTACGAACGACTCGATCGCGACATCCGGGTTGACGTGGTTGGAGCTCATGAAGGCGGCCACCTTCCTACCGGTCAGGCGCTCGACGAGCTCCACCAGCTCAGGGCGCATCGACTCCTGATAGGTGCCGCGGATCGCGAGCACGGCCTCTTCCTTGCCGTCCTCGACGAGCCTGAGCTCTCCCTTGGTCAACGAGTCATGCAATACGCAGACCACCAGGTCCTTATGCACGTAGCAGCGCGACTTCGACGATCCGCGCCCCGTGTAATCGGCCATCAACGCGACGATCGCGTTCGCGAGGGCAGCAGCAAGCTCCCCCGTGGAGTCCGTCATGGCGTCCGCCGACCGCGACGGGGGGCTACCAGCAGCGAGCGCAAATCGGACGTTGCTCGGTCGCGGCGCATGAACTCGCCCGTCGGTCTCGCCGGCGAGCGCGCGGCACCCTCACCCTTCGCTCGCCGGACTTGACGCCCTCGCGCCGTTCTGACGCCGCGAGCTCGCGATCAGCGCGCCGATCGCCGCGCTGAAATCGTCTCCGCTACTCGATCCGTGCATCCGTGACTCTCCCCGGGTCCGGAGGGGAGCCGACCAGCGGTCTCATGCTGGAACGGCTCGCCGGCCGCGTGCTCTGTCGGAGCACGCGGCCGGCGGGACCAGAGTGATCAGAGAGCGGCTGATCGTCCGTGCGCGGTACCGCCCCGTAGCGCGCACGGCTCGATCCTGTCCGTGCCCTCGGCAATAGCTGACCGCGTGGTCCAGGCGCCCCGCCCCGAGCACTGTCACATACAGCGAAGATGAGCTCGCCAGCGTCCCGCCGCTCAGATACCGCCCCGCTTCTGGTCGCCGCACCGCGAGCCCTTCCATCGTGAACGCTCCGGAGAGCGCCTGTGAGCTGTGCATCCGTGGACTCCCTTGGCCAAATAAGCCAACCGATTGCCACGGACCAAGAGCCGGGCGACCAACGTGTGACCGCCTACCCGTTCCGCTCTCTGACGCGCAGCCCAGCGAACAATCAGTGAACGCTCGTGAACCGCGATGCCCGACGAACTCTAGCAGCGGACGATGGCTGCACCGGCCACCTGCGCGGGCTTCTCTGCGGGGTCCGTCGCACGATGACTCGTGGCGGTCACCGCCGAGGGCGTCCGCGCGGAAAAGTCCGCCGCTACGCTTGTCCTTGTCTCGGTTGGGGCGTTGGTAGCGCCGCAACCTGGGCACGCACAGAACCCTTGGATCAGCGAGGTCTCGCGGGCCGCGCCGAAGACGGGAGTGAACGAATGGGCCAACCTCTCGCTGGCGATGGACACGCCGTTCTCGGTGGCGGCCAATTACTGTCTGCCATCTCGACCCGCATCGTCGCGATCCTGCGCGAACACTACGGTCGCGGACCCATGAAGGCCAAGACCTACGTCATCGACGACATCGTCGTCGTCGTGATGCGCGGCAGCGGCTTCACTTCGCTGGAGCAGACGATCATGGATAGCGGCGAACCCGACCGTATCGTCGCGATGCGCCACGACTTCCAGGGCATGATGAGCAAGCGCTTCAAAGAGACGATCGAGGAGCTGACTGGGCGCAACGTCGTCGCGTTCCTCTCCCAAGCCCACGTTGAGCCCGACATCACGATCGAGATGTTCTTCGTCGACGGACCACTCGAGGGCTTCGGCGCAGTCGAAATCACCGAAGCTGCATAGCGGCCCGACAGCTCATCCGGTGCTTACGCAACGCGCGAGTTCTGCAACCTCCACAGCGCGCCCTGATCCCGTGCAAGCGCCGAGGCGGTCAAGCGATTCGCCGGCTTGTGCGCAACGTGCCAGCCGAGAACGACTCACGCCGGCCGCCTCCGGGCCCCTGTACGCAAAGAGCGGCCTTTTCACCGGATCGTGCCCCTCGGCCCTGGTGCCCGCGGGCTATCACGGGGTACGATCGCTGTGTCTGTGACCTTTGCGCTGTCATGCGGCGGTGTGAAGGATTGCCTTTGTCTGACCAGGCGCGCCGACAGACACACGCTGGCTGTCCCAACGCGACTCGCAGCGACATCAATCGCTAGCAAAGTCCGACTTCTCAAAACCGCCAGCGTGGCGCGAGCTCGCGCTCGTGCGAATTCCCTGCCCGACCCCGGGGCGGGCACGAGGACGAGGCACCCAGCAGGAGGATACGTCCGCATGACACTCTTTGAGACACACCTAGGCGAGCTCGATGCGTTACTCGCCGACCGCACGAGGTTCGGCACGATCGAAGACTGGATTGAAGATCAACCGATCGACGGCGACTCCAAAGCCGCACTATGGCTGGTGGCCTGGTCAGAGCAACCCCGCGCGCAACGCCGAGAGATGGTGGCGCCGCGGCAAGACCGAGTCCGGTAGCACGCCGCATCATCACCCAAACAGTAAGCGCGCGCCGACAAACCAGAACAGCCACCGACCCAAGGGCCGCAGAGGCGCGGGCTCCGCTGTCTACGTGCCCGGGGTGCCGGTGTGGCGACGAAGACCGCAGCCCGAGCGAACGACTCGCTCGCCCGCGGCTGGCGCGGCCCGATCCACGACCACGCGGGCGGGGGCAACAGCTGCACCACGGGGGTGCTCGTGTGCGAGCGTCCCAGTCCGTCGGCTGGCTTCCGGGCCGCTCGGCTGGCTACCGGGCCGCTGCTTGTTGGAGGAGCTTGGTCTGAGGGGTGCCGGCGAGCGCCGGAGCGTTGTCGTTCGCGGACCAGACTTTGCTCTCGAGAAACGCGAGGAACTGCTGTGCCTCCTCGCTCGTGGTGAAGTCAAGATCGACAAAGATGTAGTAGGGGTCATCGATCGGGCGTAGAACGCGCTGCGCCGTGACCCCTGCGTTGGCGCGCGCCTCAGCCATACGGTCAAAGGCGGCCAGCCATACATTGAGATCGGTGACGGGGTGTTCGATGTGTAGCGTGGTCATGGAAGGCTCCTGTGTCGGGTGGGCGGCCGTCCGGGGCCGGCTGATCCATCCCAGATTGGTCTAGAACGGATCTGCCCCGGCCTACCGGATGAGCGGTTCAGCTGGGAAGCGGACGCCGAAGCGCTGGATGAGATCAGGCACGCTGGCGGGGTCCATTTCTAATGCGAAGCGTTGGCAGAGTTCTCCGAGCTGGGCGGGGCTGGCCAAGGCGACGCCGCCGAGGTCGACGAGCTCGGCGAAGAATTGTTCGAAACCTGCTGGGGAGATGATCTCGAGGATTCTGCAGGGCTCGTCGCCGGCGTTCCAGAAGGTGTGCCACTGTCCGCGCGGTTTGGAGACGAGGTCCCCTGGCCCTGCCTCGAGGTGCTCGTCACCGAGCAGCGCGCCCATGCGTCCTTCGAGGACAAAGCTGTATTCGTCCTCGTTGTGGTGGCGGTGGAGCGGTGCGGCGAGCGCCCGGGGGGACATGGGATGCTCGACCACGGAGAACCGATCGCCGGCTTGGGCACCGTCGATCATGAAGCGCACTCCGATGCTTCCGAGAAAGCCTGCCTTCCCGTCAGTGGGACCGAGGACTCTTGCAGTGGTGACGCTCATGGGGTTCCTTTTTTTGTTTGAACAGGTAGTTGCGGGCCGACTCCGGACCACGGGATCCGGGTTCCAGTCGCTTGTGTTGAACGCTTCGATGGTTGTGCGAGCTACGTCAGTCGAGGACATTCGTGCTCCTATGGAGTGCTGTGGTCACTCGCGGTCGCGGCCCAACACTGGAAACCGATCCACACTAAACCCCGGGCTGCGCCACGGTTGAACTCGAAGGCTGGCCGGTATCACACCGGCGAGGCGGGGCGTGGCTCAGATCGGTGTGCGATGCGCAGCATGGCTAGCTGACCCGAGCTGTCGGCGCCGTTGGCCAGGGCCCACCGATCGACACTACTCCGATTCAAACCAGATACAAGCCTTCCCATCGACTGCCCCATCATCGCGACCCGCCGCGGCGGAAGGGGTTTGTGGCGACCTTGGTGCTGGCGCTGCGGCCAGAATCCAACTCCGGACGGCGCCCACACGGTCGCCTTGGGTTCTCCGGCGGCGGGCAGCTAGCGTTGGGACCGATGCGAAGCTGCATGCGTCGTGACCTCACGGCGGCCCGGAAGGCGCGAGATGAAATTGCCTCGGCCGCCCTCAAATCAGCCATCGCGGCGATCGACAACGCGGAGGCGGTCGATGACCTCCGATCAGCCCCACGAGGCGGCGATAGCCCGCACATCGCAGGAGCGACGGCGGGAGCGGGTACATCGGACGTGCCCCGACGAATGCTTACCGAGGCTGAAATGGAGGCGATTGTCCGCATCCAGATCGAGGAACGTCATGACGCAGCGGATCAGTACGAGAAGCTGGGGCGTCAGGATCAGGCCACGAGACTGCGCCGCGAGGCCGCAGTGCTAACCGAGTACCTGTCGGAGTAGCTTCTCAGCCCGACTCGCTCCGGCTTACCCATTCGTGGTGCGGAGTCCGTGTATTCGTCAGTACCCCCAGCCGGACTCGAACCGGCGATCTCCTGCGTGAAAGGACGAGCACACACACGCGGTCGAACGCCAGCATCCCCAGCAACGCTGGGTGTCAATGGCCATTGGTTTCTCCCCATCTGCGGCCACGAATCTCGTGTGCCCGAGTACCGCTTGGGTCTGGCCGCAGCGCAGCAGCGCACAGTCATCGATGCAGTCCGCCCCCAGCGCCATCGCCGACAGCAGCGTCATCACCTTGTGGCCCGGGTTCGCCGCGCCGTCCCGGTCGCCGAGATCAACAGTCCGGTCGACCAGACCCTCGATCGCGAGCCGGTCAGCGAGCAACGCCGGGAGCAACACGCCCGCGTTCGCGACCGCCCGCTCGTCATCGAAAGCACTCTCGTCGCGTCCGGCAGCCCCTTCACCATGCGGGTGACCTCCTGGTGCAGGCCCGCCGTCGCCGCATACGACAGCTTTCTGCCTGCTCAGGAGGTCAATTAATCTCAGCCCCGGACGACTCCCCGCGGCACAACGGTGGATCGAGGCTAAAGCGACGCGCCCCCATGCCGCTTCTCGTACGCTTTACGGCCCTCGCGCTGCCTTGACATACGAACGACGAGGTGAGAGGCTCGCCCGGGGCCGCGACCGGTTCGCGACTTTCTGCTGGGGCCTAGGAAATTCGTTACAAGGAGCGTCATGCGACGTCGCCGAGCCTTGCTGTATCTCACGCTGTGCTTTGGGCTGGTCAGCGCTGTACCTATTCTGGGCCCGGGAGTGGCCCAGGCGGCAGGACCAGATCCGCAGGGGACGATCTATGTGGGTGATGAGGGGACCAACGCCCTGTACGTGTATGCGCCGGGGGCGTCTGGAAACGTCGCGCCGGAGCGCACGATCCAGGGCGCGAACACCGGAATCGATGAGCCGGGCGACGTGAAGGTCGACTCGGCGGGTGACATCTGGGTCACGAACTTCAGTGGCAACAGCATCACCGAGTACGCCCCGGGCGCGTCGGGAGACGCCACCCCAATCTGCACCATCGCGGGGTCAAACACGGGCCTGGCCACGCCCGATGACATGTCGCTTGAGGCGGACGGGACGATCGTCGTCGGCAACCTGTACGCCAGCACGGTGGAGGTCTTCACCCCCGGGTCCTGTGGAAACGTGGCGCCGGTTCATACGCTGGCGGGCAGCAACACGACGTTTAACTACGTTGATGGGGTTGGTACCGACGCGACCGGCAAGATCTATGTCGCTAACACCGAGGGCGGCGCGATCGACGAGTTCCCGGCTGGATCTAACGGCAACGTGGCTCCCACCAGCACGATCTCGGGTCCCAACACCGGCTTGGGGTCGCCCAACGATGTGCTGGTCGGCTTCGGTGGTCAGCTGTTTACCACCAGCGGCACCGGTTTCGGCGGCAGCGTGAACAGCGTCACGGTCTATGCCCCGGGCGCGAGCGGTAACGCGACCCCGATCCAGGACATCACCGGGTCACACACTGACTTTGGCAACCCCGACGACCTCGCGCTCGACACGGCCGGCAACATATTTGTCACCGACGCGAGTGCGAGTATCGGACCGGCGGTGCTGGAGTTCGCCTCCGGAGCGACCGGCAACGTGGCACCGTCGAACACGATCGCCGGACCGGCGACCGGACTGTCGATCCCGGAGGGCGTCTTCGTCGCCGGCCCACCCTTGCAGTCCTCACCCACCGTGACCACGCAGGTGTCGTCGGCGTCGATCTCGCTGGGCAGCTCGTCTCATGACACGGCCACCGTTTCGGGCGGGACCAGCCCGACGGGCGCGATCGTGTTCAGGGCGTTCGGCCCCGGCGACCCGACGTGCAGCGCCGCACCGGCGTACGTCTCGCCGCCTCAAACGGTCAGCGGAGACGGGAACTACACCTCGCCGTCGTTTACGCCGACAGCGAATGGCACGTACAGCTGGCAGGCCGAGTACAGTGGCGACAGCCAGAACGCCCCCTACACGACGACGTGCGGCGCCGCGGCCGAGACGTTCACGGTGAGCTCGAGTGCCGCCGCGGGATGCACGATGGACAGCACCTCCGGCAGCACGACGTTCAAGCTGGCGTCGAATCAGCTGGTCCACATCGAGAACACGCTGAGCTCGTCGGGAATGCCGGCCGAACACCTGGTGCTGCGCAGTCTGACGGGTGGACCCCAGTACTTCGTCCTGGGGAGCTTCACCAGTGCCGTCTGTCACGACAACCCCAGTTATGGGCTGGGGACCGGTGACACGTACAACACGTTCACCGGTAACGGCACGGGCTCGTACGGCACGTCGGCCTCCAGCAAAACCGCGGGTTACGGAGTCCACATCGAGATCGGTGATTGGGGAGACAGCGGCGCCGTCGACAATCCCCTCGCTGACACCGTGAGGTTCTCCATCACGAGCCCCGGTGGCGCGGTGGTCTGGACCGGGTTCGGCCACCTCGCCGCCGGTAGCGAGGAGGAGTCCGGGTAGCCACCCCCAGCCGACGCAGTCTCCAAGGGGGAGGGGCCTCTCGGCCCCTCCCCCTTTTCTCATCTCAGGAGTCACCTAGTTACTGGGGCGTCATTTCGAGCCATCTGGGCGGAGGAGGAACGTTGGGTTGCCGACCGTTGGGAGGCTCAACGACTTGTGATGTGCTCGGGGTCGGAATTGCTCGGAGTGATTTGGCGGAAGTACGGCCGCAAAATGAAAAGCGGCGCGACGGAGTTCTACTGGCGCGCCAAATGGCGCCGCCGCCAGAGCTAGAGCGTGCGAGAACCGACTAATGGGTCGGTCACTCGGATTGAGGTCTCTCTCGCCGCTCGTGGCATGAAACTGCACGCCGGAAGTTCTGTCCGGTTCCGGCCGTAGCGTCGCGCGATCCGGCTCAGGGGCTTTGTTGGGAGAACGCAGACGGGTAGGCCGTTTTTTGGACGATGGGCTTCGAGCCCGGGCTTTTCGTTCGGCCGCCCCTGTGACTTGTCCAGGATTGAGCCGTCGAGCTCGTATCGGTCTGTGTCGTTGTCCCGCTGGTTCTCCCGCTCGGTGTCAATGCGACTGGAGGTGAGAAGTGGCGGCGTTAGCGCGGTGGGTTGGTCGTGCGATCGGCTTGGACGTTCACCGGGGACTTTTGTGTGGTGGCGATCTGCGAGGACGGGCGAGTGCGTTCCGTGGGGCGGGTGCCCAGCACGCCTGAGGGGATCAGAACGCGGGCACGGCAAGGCGATCGTCGCCACCGCCCGCAAACTGGCGTGCCTGTTCTGGTGCATGCTCACCCGCAGAGGACTACGCCTACCAACAGCCGTCCCTGACCAAGAAGAAGCTCCGCCGGCTGGAGATCACCGCCGGCGCGCCGAAGACACTCCGCGCCGCCGGGGTCTGGGACACCACGCGACGATGCGCGAAGCCGAGCGGGAACTCGCCCGCCAAGCCGAGGTCGCCTACACCCGAACTCACAGACCAACAGGCCGGCCGCCGGCAAGAAGGCGGGCGCGAGTGTGACACCGGGGCGCGCATAAAGAAGGCCCTCGAAGGGCAAAGCCGCGCGGCAGACCACAAGCCCCTGACGTCTGCGCTTCGCTTCGTCAGTCACTCGCGCCCACCGATAACCTAACGCCTGACAAACAACGACGGCAAGACCGGCGAGCGCTACGTGCTGCGCAAATACCGCCCGAAACCCAGCCGATCGGCACGCCGATTGACCCACCAACCCCGCGGGCGTCGGTCACGGCGCCGCGCAGAGACCGGGAGCCACCGACCCGCCGCCAAAAGATGCTCCCGACGCCCCTTGACTTTCATCGGTCGTCCAAACCAACAGCGAGCCGCACGTGCTACTCGTAAGTGCACAGCAGTGGAGCTTGGACCAGTGGGGCCGTCGAGGGCCCCAGCGGATCGCCCACAGGGGCGATAAACTTACGTCGTTTCCGCAATTGCTCTTTTCGAGACAGAGATCTCAACCGGCGAAGGGGGTCAGTCTCTCACCGGCGCCGACAGTGATCTCGTAGCTGTAACCAACCAATTAGGAGTAGGAGCGAGGCGGCTGGTATCCCTGGCCTCGGCGCTTGCACAGATACGAGCTGGCGTGGCACGCCGGGTAGATGACTCCTTGGTGAACGGGCCTTTGTACGTTGTGCCGCCGCCGACGCCAGGCGCCGTTGCAGGCCGGTACGGATAGCCACAGAAGTAGTAGCCGATCCGTCCTCCGCACACCCACCATCTGCCGGCGATCTTCACGGCGCCTGCGTCGAACGTGTAAGCGCCATCCGCCGTGAAGTTGATGATCGGGTCATGCTTGAACTCGGATTTTGTGAGCGTGCCGCGGGCCGAGCGGCACGACATGTGCCACGGATAGACCGCGACCCGACCCCAGTACTTGCTGTGGGCGTACCCGCATCGCTGGACCTTCACCGGCGAGGCTGCAACGGCCGAAGCAGCCACGATCGTGACTCCCAGAACGACAGCTACTACTGCACAACGTGTGGCTGCTCGCATCGATGACCCCGATCTTCGACGTAGTTTCGGAAGCTTACCCCCAACGCCAGGGCTCTGCCCTGGAGCGTCGTACACCACACGAGGGAGCGGCGTCGTCTCAGCCGGGTCGCCTGCTCCATGCGCTTCTGCTCGCAGACACCTCAGCCACGGCGACCCACCAGCACGGTGACCGCTCCCGCGTCGAAGCAGTCGCCAAGCGCCAGTAGGCCGGCCTCATCGAGACGTCGCCATAGGGATCGCGCGGGCGCCGGCCGACCCGGCGAGTTCTTGGGTGGCAAAGGCATAGCGAGCCGCCTTCGACGGGCGTCATCGAGCGCCAACGATCCAGTAGTCAGCTCCTGGTCGGTTCGCAGAAGAAACCACTCGTCCGGCCATGAACCTGACGCCCGCTCACCCGTTCAGGCATCGCCGATCTGACTAATCGCCAGCACCTCCGTCGAGCATCACCCACGCTTCGGTTTTCATCGCCGGTGGCGAACGTAACATCGCGCTGTGCGCTTCAAACCCCGGAAGCCGGGCTCGCTCAATCCTGATAACGAGGTATGGCCGGACCTACTACTCGGAACTCCCGCTAGCCGCTTCGTCCCGGCATTTGTTCCGCGTCCGGGACTCCGCAAACTGCGCGTCGTCATCGACGCCGACGTCTTGGAACGGCTTGAGGCACCAAACGCTGACGAGGCTGACGCGCTGCTCGCGCCGATCTGTCGCAACGATTCGGTCCCGTCTATGGGAGGGCGGCGCCACGCCGTTGAGGTGCGATCGCTGGGAGCCCCCTGGGAGCGCTCCACCAGCCGGGGCTCAGGACGGCGGTCCGGGAAGGCTGAGGAGCTGCACTACTGAGACGACAAGCAGCACGCCGGCAACACAGACCAGCCCGTAACGCGCCGCGCGGACCGGGAAACGGCTTCCGATGCCAACGAGGAAAAGGATGGCGGCCAGGAAGACGGTGAGGCGCACGTACTTGTCCGCCGTTCCCGCGGCTGCTTCGCCTGCTCGGAAATACGCGTCGGCCTGTGTGCTGAGCGCCAGTCCCTCGGCCTGTTGTGGGATTCGGTACTGAGGCATGTATGATGGGTCGGGGGGTGCGTGGGGATTCTTTAGGGGGTGCAGCGCGATCCACGCGTCGACCGCCGGGCGGTAGCCCGGGCGCATCCGATTGAGATCCAAGCGGAAGAGCTTGGTGTTGTTCGCCGCGTAGGCGGTTTCCGCGGCGTTGAACGACACCGAGTCCAGTGTGCGGATCTGGTTTGCTTGGATCAGGGCGAGGCTGGCTTTGGTCCGCGTCGAGGAGGCCTTCGCGAGCGAAAGCGAGGATTCCGTGCCCCACTTGGCGGCCGAGTAACCCGACCACGCGGCCAACAGCGCGACGGCGGACAGCAGCACCGCTTCGATGATCGCAATCCAGCGGTCACGCTGAGCGTGCTCGGCCCGCGCGGGCTCTTCTGCCGTGAGCTCGCGATGCTCGGCGATCTCCTTCCCAACCTCACTTGCCGAGAGGCCCTCAGGCACAGAGATCCTCCCGTCCAGTGGCTAGCGGCTTGACGGGCGGGATTTGCTCGGCCGAGACACGGCGACCTGTCCACACCGGGCCGACAGTCGCAGCGGCACCGCCTAGTCGCATCATCCCTACCGGATGATTAGGCCTTGTACGCGTTCAGAGCGCAGCTCCGTGAAGCAATCGGCTGGCAGTCACGAGATCGGGACGATCTACGGGTTCGCGCGCGAGGAAGAAGGCAGGTCTGGCCTCGCTCCCCGTTGCGAGTCCCGAGTATCGCCAATGGCTCTTTACGAGTACCCCCAGCCGGACTCGAACCGGCGATCTCCTGCGTGAAAGGCAGGCGTCCTAACCGCTAGACCATGGGGGCGTGCCGGTCATTGTATGGCCGCCTGCCGGCCCGACCGCGAGTTTCCAGCCAGCAGCCGCGCGAGCGGCGGGCGGCCTCCAGCGGGCGACCAGCGAAGGCAGCGGGCATGGCTCGGCGGGGCGCCCTTTGGGCTGGGCACCCCGCCGAGGAGGGAGAGGGGGAGAGGGTCCCTCTACCCGCCGGCACTCAGCGCGCCGGCAGCCTGCCGAGCCGTGCCCACGGGCGCGGACGAGCTCGGAGAAGTCATGTGGGCGCAAGGGCGCCCGGGGAACCGGCGCGCGCCGCCTGGATGAAGGCACCACGTTGATTGGCGCATGCTCGTCAGCCCTTGACCTCGTCCCGTAACCGTCTTGGCCACCCGGAGCGCCAGGCCTCCGGCGTCGGCCAGTGCCGAGTCGGTACCCCCGGACCCCCGGCGATAAACCGATGTGAGCACCAGTTTCCAGCGTTTCGCCCTTCCCAAGGCCGGGAAAGCCGCAGGCATGGGACGCATCATGTCCGAACCCGCGGTCGTCCAGCTTCAGCTCGAGAGCGCGCCCGAGAGCGTGACCCTCGTTCGCGCGGGCCTCAAGGGGTTCGGGAAGCTGCTCGACCTCGACGCCGAGCTGCTGGACGACTTGCAGATGGTGGCCAGCGAGGCCTGCAACAACGTGGTCCTTCACGCGTACCCGCAGGGGCGGGGTCCTCTGGATGTGGAAATCGCCGCCACCCGCGGAGGCGTCCGCGTCGTCGTGCGCGATCACGGGACAGGTATTGAACCCGGCCCGCCCGATCCCAATGCCAACGGACTCGGCCTTCTCGTCATGGAATCGCTGGCCGATGACACCGAGATCCTTTCCGGGCCCGACGGCGGGACCGAGGTGAGGCTCTCCTTCGCGCGCGAGATCCCATCGATCGAGAGTTTCGATGATCAGCAGCCTCACGATGCCGTCGCCGAGCGCGCGCTGGCGGCGCTGGCCGCCGACGTGGTGGCGACCATCTCTCCGCCCGAGCTGCTCTCCGACGTCCTTGACCGCCTAGCCCGCGCCCTGGCTGCCCAGGCGCGCTTTTCCGTCGAGCGCTTCCCCGACGTACGTCACGTTGTCGATTCGCTCGTGGGACACACGCAGCGCTTCGCTTCCAGCGGCCGGATCAGCATCGCTCTGGAAACCGATACGCGGCAGCTGATGTTCAAGATCGGACCGCTGCGCGGAGCACCGGAGGAGCGCTCGAGCCGCTCTGATGATGGGGCGGTACCACGCCTGCGCCAGCTCGCCGACACCGTCGAGTTCGAGCCCATCAACGGCTCCGAGCTTCTGTGCCTCACCCTGAGCGAGGGCGGCCTGGCTCACGCGGTATAACCGCGGCGGTGCTCTTCGAGAACCGCACGCGCGCCGAGTCCTTCGGCGCCGTCGCCGAGCAGTACGACCGCTCCCGCCCCTCATACCCGGTGGAGATGATCGATCTCCTGGTCCTCGACGGTCCCGCCGATGTGCTCGATGTGGGCTGCGGCACTGGCATCGCCGCCGTCTTGCTGGCCGAGCGCGGCTGCCGAGTGCTGGGCGTCGAACCCGACGCCCGCATGGCCCAGGTATCCCGCTCCAAGGGGCTCGCGGTCGAGATCGCCCACTTCGAGAGCTGGGATGACCGCGAACGGCGCTTTGACCTGCTCACCTCGGGCCAGGCCTGGCACTGGATCGATCCCCGCTGTGGCGCGGCCAAGGCCGGCGCCGTGCTGCGCTCGGGCGGCCGAATCGGCGCCTTCTGGAACTTCGGAACCCTGCCCGACGTCCTCCAGGCGCCGCTTGAGTCCGTCTACGCGGAACGGGCGCCAGGGCTCGATGCCCATGCCATATCCCTCGGCCACCGGGATGAGCGGATCGAGGACACCCTGGCTGCGTTACGCGACTCGGGCCTCTTTGACAGCTTGGAGACCCACGTCTTCCGCTGGCCACGGTCCTACGACACCGCGCAGTGGATCGAGCAGCTCGTCACCCACAGCGACCATCAGACGCTGCCCGAGCGCGAGCGCGGCCCGCTCCTGGACGCGGTGCGCGACACCATCGACGCGGCGGGAGGCTGGTTTGAGATGGTCTACGAGGCACACCTGGCGATGGCCCGCCGGCGCTAGCCAAACGGCGCGCTGGGGATAAAGGGCCGCAGCGGCCCCACCACGCCACGCGTGCACACCGCGCCGTAGGCCAGCAGACGCAGACCGGCCCGCAGGGCGGCGTCCACGGCCCAGTCCTGGCGGCCGTGGATCCAGCGCACAGCACACCGCTCGCCGTCGGGCACGAGCGCGAAGGCGCTCCATAACAGGGCGCTGGCCGTCTCCTCGTCGCGGGCGACGAGCAGCCATGGGCCATGCCCCGGCTGGTGGACGGCGAAGCCCCGGTCGCCGGCCCGAAGAAGCTGTCCGCCCCGGCGCAGGACGAACTCGAGCTCGGGGTATGGGCTGCGCCCCGTACCAAGCGCGAGACAGGCGCGAGCGCCTCGAGGTCGCCGACGTCATCCTCGACGACCTGCCTGCCGACAGCGGGCAGCGCCCGGCGGTCGATCGTCCCCTCGGCCTGAAAGGCCGGCTGCAGCGAGAAGCCCGCCCGGCCGTACAGGCGCAGCGCCCGCGGATCGTTGGAGCTGATGATCAGGCCGGGCGCATCGGGCGGGCCGTAATCGAGCGTGCGGCGCACGAGGGCCCGGCCCGCCCCCGCGTCCTGGCGGAGCGGGTCGACGGTGAGCAGCGAGAGCACCCACAACCCCTCGCGCAGGATGGCCTGGGCCACGCCGACCACGCTCCCGCCGTCCTCGGCCACGAAGCACCCCTCCGGGTCGGTGCGCATGGCGTGCTCGACACGGTCAAGCCAGCGGGCGTGCTTCTCGCTCGTGCCGACGTCGATTCCGAAGGCGGCAGCCGAGATCGCTCCGGCGTAGTGCAGGTCCTGCTCCTCCAAGCGCCGGACGCGGAGACCGGGCGGAGCGTCAGGCGTGCGCTTACGGCGCCGGCGCGGCAGGAGCAGCGGAGTCATGGCCCACAACCCTACCCCTGGCGTCACCGGCGCACCGGGCGAACCCCAGCTTCGCTTTCTCGCCCCACCCATCGCGGCGAGGGGCATCCGGCGCCTGACTCACACCGTGTGACTGCGCAGCCCCGACGCGACGACGACGAGCGCGATTCCCACCACCTCCGCCGGCTGCGGGACCTGGCCCAAAGCGAGCGCCCCGACCACAGCGGCCGTCGCCGGAAGCAGGGAGAGCAGGAGCGCGAAGCGCGCCCGGGGAAGACGGCGCATAGCGATCTGCTCCAGCGCGTAGGGGATGACGCTCGCGGTCAGGCCCACGCCGACACATTCGGCCAGCAGGCGCGGGGCTGAGAACGCGGCGCTCGCCGACCCCATGAGCGCCGGCGCCAGAGCCAGCGACGCGAAGGCCATGCCCGCGGCCAGTCCGTCCTGGGGCCGGATCGACGGCTCGCTGGCCACCCGGTGGCCGAGCAGGATGTAGAGCGACCAGCACGCCCCCGCCCCCGCCGCCAGCGCGACCCCGAGCGGAGCGCTGGCCAGCCGCACATCGGCCAGGGTGAGCACGCCACACACCGCGAGGGCCAGTGCCCCGGCATCGCGCCGGGTCCGCGATCCGGCCGCCGCCACGGCGATCGGCCCCAGGAACTCGATGGCCACGGCCGTCCCCAGCGGGAGCCTGGCGATGGCCTCGTAGAAGCACAAGTTCATGAGCCCCAGGGCGAGGCCGAACGCGGCCACGAGGGCGGCGCTGCGCCCGGTCCACGGGCTCCGCCATGGGCGCCGCCAGACGACGAGGACGAGCGCAGCGGTCAGCACGCGCAGCCACGCGACCCCCGCCACGGGGACGTGGGCAAAAAGGACGACAGCCAGGGAGGCGCCCAGGTACTGAGAGACCGCGCCGAGGATGAACAGGCCCTGGGCCGGCATCCGCCCGGACAAGAGCGCAGCCCGGGGCGGTGGCGAGACCGGCGACGATGGACGGGCGACGCCCACCGCCTCACCGTAGCCGCAAGCGGGCCTCTTAGGCCCAAGGTGCGGCGAGCGCGAGGCTCAGGCCGACGCGGCCAGCGGCCGCGGAGCCTCCTCGGAGTTCCAGTCCGGCGGGTCGCCGACGAGCACGTAGCAGCCGTTGGCCGCGCGGGTGAGCTGGCCGCGATTCTGCAGTGTCTGCATGGCCACGGTCACCGACGGGCGGTGCGCGCCCACGATTTCTCCGAGGACTTCGTGCGTGAGCCGGAAGGGGATCATGATGCCCTCAATGGTGACCCGCCCCCAGCTGCTGGCGATGTGCCACAGGGTGGCCTGGACGCGGTCCTCGACGCGGGGCAGGTGACTGACCACCATCAGGTAAGTGGCGGCGCGGGCTCGGCGCAACAGGCGTTCGGAGAAGTTGATCATGAGCTGCGACCGGCGGCCGATGAGCGCGGTCACACGCTCATCGAGGATGGCCATGCGTGTCGGCGCGAACACGCGCCACTCCAGGTTGGGCTGGATCATCTCCCACTCGGAGAGCTCATCCCATGGCCGCAGGATGTCGCCGCTGCTCAGAAGCTCGGTGGACACCGCCCGGCCGATCCGCACCCGGCGACCGATGAGCCCGTCGAGGATGAGTAGACCGAAGGTCTTGCGCGGGTCGTAGGCGGCCGGGCTCCAGTGCGGCCCGCTGACCTCGATCACCGCGGCGCGCGACAGGGAGAGGGCGGTGCGACGATCGGCCTCGGAAAGCCCGTCGGCGAGGTCGGGGTCCTCCTTGAGCACGAGCACGTGGTCGGCTGGCCGGCGCAGGCGCTCGCCGCGCAGAGGGGTTCCGATTCCGTCGATCATGGCCGGCAGCCTGCTGTGGTCAGGGATGGGTTCACGCGAGGACCTTCACAATTGGTTGAGTTAATTCTACGCATTATATGCATGTTTGTGCTGCGAGTTGCTGCGCATCAGTGCTGGCCCAGCGCTTGGCCGAGGGCGCGGTCGAGTTCCGCGAGGCTGTAGGGCTTGACCAGATACGCCGCCGGGCGCACCAAGCGCATTTCTTCACTTACGGGCCAGGCCCCGGTGCAGATCACCGGGACGCTCGCCGGCTCCTGATGGCCCAGGATCTTGCGCGTCTCGGGGCAGGAAGCAAGAAGCATGAGATCGACCGAGCCAGCGTCCTCATCGAGGAGCACGGGCTCGTGCCCGAGCTCGGCAATCGCATCGATGGCAAGCCGCCGGAGGTCGGGCTCCGGTTCGACGATCAGCACGCGGGCCACGTCACGATCCTGCCGTCCTGGCGTTGGATCGGGGAATACTCTGCGTGTGATTCAGCGATGAATGCCCGCGTCCTCGTCGTCGACGACGAGAGCGACCTGCGCGCCCTGGTCCGCGACGTGCTCGAGCACAGCGGGTACGGCGTCAAGGAAGCCGGCGATGGGGCCGAGGCCCTCCGGGTGCTGTATTCGGAGCGCCCGGATGCCGTCGTCCTGGACCTGTCCATGCCGCACATGAGCGGCTGGGTCGCGCTCGAGCGCATTCGCGAGCTCAGCGACGTCCCGGTGCTCATCCTGAGCGCACAAACGGGTGAGCTCGAGAAGGTACGCGGGCTGCGTGCCGGGGCCGACGACTACCTGGTCAAGCCGTTCTTCGGCGAGGAGCTGCTCGCCCGCGTGGAGGCGCTGCTGCGTCGGGCCGGGCGGACGAGCGCACCGCGCGAGCGCTACGAGGACGCCGGGCTGGTCATCGACTACGTCGAGCACCGGGTGCGGGTCGAGGGCGAGGCGGTCGATCTGACCCCTCTGGAGTTCCGGCTGCTCTCCGAGTTCGTGGCCCACCCCCGCCAAGTCCTCTCCCACGAGCAACTGCTCGAGCGCGTGTGGCATGACCCGCACGCCGTGGCCCCCGATCAGGTCCGTCTCTATGTGGGCTACCTCAGGCGCAAACTGGGAGCGGCCCGCGATCGCATCGAGACGGTCCGCGGCTTTGGCTACCGCTACACGCCGGGCCGGTGAGAAAGGGCGTGCGGCCGGGCTAGCATCACGGCCGATGGCGCCGCTGCGGCAGGACGTACGGCTCGAGGTCCTCGAGGCCCTGGGCGAGTACGCCGCCGAGCGGTCAAGCGCCCTCATCGCCGAGCTCGACGACCGCGGCACGATCGTCGCCGTCAATGCGGCGCTCGCGGCTCAGGCCGGTGGCGAGCTCATCGGCACCGACGTCCACCGCTTGTTCTCCCCGGCCCAGCATCACGCGCTTGACCGCGCGTTGTCGGCGGCCAGCGCCGAGGGCTGGCAGGACCGGATTCTGGGGCTGTTTCCCGATGCCCACGGGGTGCCGTCCGACTTCTCGGTCTCGCTGCGCCGACTCGGCCACGGCTGGCTTGTGGTCGCCGTCCCCGCGCGCTCGGAGGTGACCGAGGTCAACGGGCGGCTGCTGGCGCTCAACGACGAGCTCGCGCACATGCAGCGCCAGATCAACGCCCAGAACGCTGAGCTCAGCCGGCACAACGAGCGCCTGCGCGAACTCGATCAGCTCAAGGATGAGCTCTTGGCCAACGTCTCCCACGATCTGCGCACGCCGCTGACCGCCATCCTCGGATATGCCGAGCTCATGCGCCGCCGGGGCGGCCTGAGCGACAAGCAGGACGCGGCCGCCGAGATCATCGAACGCAACGCCCGCCGCCTCCTACGCCTCGTCGAGGATCTGCTCCTGCTCGCTCAGGCGCGGGCCGGCCAGCTCCGCCTGGAGCGCGAACCGGTCGACCTGGCCGTGCTCGCCGCCGACGCCGCCGATCTGACGCGTCCCCTGGCCGAGCAGGGCGGCCTCGAGCTGACGCTGGAGATCCCCCGCTCCGGCGTGGCCGTGGTGCAGGGCGACCGCCTGCGCCTGGGGCAGCTGCTCGTCAACCTGGCCGCCAACGCCATCAAGTACACCCCCGCGGGCGGTCACGTCTGCGTTCGCGTGCGATCGGGTGAGACATCCGCCTGCCTCGAGGTGCAGGACGACGGGCCGGGCATTCCGCAGGAGCACCAGGCGCGGCTCTACGACGCCTTCGTGCGCGGTCCGCGCGCGCAGGGACCGGGCACCGGCCTGGGGCTGGCCATCGTGCGCGAGGTGGCCACCGCCCACGACGCCACGATCGAACTCGTCAGCCGCCCCGATCGGGGCACGTGCTTCACCGTGCGGCTGCCTCGCGAGAGCACCAGCCTGCCTCCGACCTAAGCGCAGACGACGATGAGGGCGTTCTTTCGCTGAGCAGCGCGCCGTCAGACGGCCGGGGGCACGAAAGCCGGATCGGCCTCGTGCTCACGAAAGAAGCGCACCACCGGTTGCGCATAGTCCTCAAAGCGCGGGCAGCGCATCCCGTGGCGCTCGAGCAGCTCGTTGGCCTTGCGGGTGTCAAAGCGGACCGGGTGGTTGAGGTACTGAATCGACTCGCGGGGGGCACCGAAGAAGAAGTCGCGTACGCGGCGCGAGCGCAGCGACTGCTCGAGCAGCGGGCCGGGGACGGGGACCGTGGGCTTGCGGCCGGCGTACTCGCGGCTCAGCCGCTGTACGAGCTCGGCCGAGCTGATCGGCTCCGGGTCGACGAGGTGCAGCGTCTCGCCGATGGCGGCCTCGTCGGAGCTGGCGGCGAGCATGGCCGAGACGATGAAGTCGACCGGCACGACATTGAAGGGCGAGTCGGGGTTGCCGATCTGGGGGATGGGACCGTTGCGCTCGGCGGCCCGGGCGATCGTGCGCAGCATGTAGTAGGGGCCGTCGAACTTCTCGGTCTCGCCGGTACGCGAGTCGCCGACCACGATGGCCGGGCGGTAGATCGTCGTGGGGATGTCGCGCATGCGGATCTGCACCCACAGCTCGGCCTGGAACTTGGTTGACTCGTAGTGGTTCTTGAAACCCTGGCCGAGGACGAGCTCATGCTCATAGACGGTGCCCTTGCGCTCACCGGCGACATAGGCCGTGCTCACGTAGTTGAGCCGCTCGAGCTGGTCGCAGGCGGCGCAGAGGTCGAGGATGTTGCCGGTGCCGCCGACGTTGACGCGCTGGGCGACCTCGAGCGGGACGGCGAGGTTGTAGATGGCGGCGAGGTGAAAGACCTGCGAGATCTCGCCTTGCAGGCGCGCCCGCCGATCCTCGCTGAGGCCGAGGCCCTGGCGGGAGATGTCCCCGGTGAGGATCTCGATGCGCCCCGCATCGATCGTCTCCGCGCAATCCCGTGCCCGCTGAAGCTGCTTCTCCTCCACGAGCGCCACCACCCGGGCCTCGGGGTCGGCGGCCAGCAGGGCGCGGATGAGGCGCCGGCCGATGAAGCCGGGAAAGCCAGTGACGAAGAGGACGCGATCCACGGCGCGGCAGTGTACGGCCCCAGGCGTGCCGGCGTGGGACGATGCGTGGCTTGCCGGCCCTCCATCCCGTCGTCGAGGCCCTCCGCCAGCGTCCCCAGGGCGCGCGACTGGCCGTGGTCGTGGAAGGGGGCGGTATGCGGGGAGCGGTGTCCGGGGGCATGGTCCTCGGGCTCGGTGAGCTCGGGCTCGAACACGCCTTCGACGCCGCCTACGGGTCCTCGGCGGGCGCGCTGAACGCGCTCTGGCTGATCAGCGGTCGCGCTCGCGAGGGCATGAGCACGTGGATCAAGCCCGATTGGATCGCGGAGCTCATCCAGCGCCGGCGTGTGCTGGTCGGCCGCCCGGTCGTCGACGTGCGGGCGCTCGTGGAGCGGCGCTACGAGGAGTTCTCGCCCGGCCTGTTCGAGACGGCCATGGCCGCCCCGGCCAGCCTCCATCCACTGGCCACGAGCGTCACCACGGGGGAGCCGGTCGACCTGCACGGGTATGTGAATGATGCGCGATCGCTGCAGCTCGCGGTGCGGGCCTCGGCCACTTTGCCCCTGCTCGCGGGCGCGCCGGTGGCGCTGGACGGCCAGCATTTCATCGACGCGGGGTTGAGTGCCGCCATTCCCATCCGGGCCGCGCTGGCCAGCGGGGCCACGCACGTTCTCGTCCTGCGCTCGCGGCTCAAAGGCGAGAAGGTCAAACCGCCCGCCGGGGCCGGCTCCGCGGCCGCGCAGCGGCTTCTGCGCCGCGTCGGTCCAGGGGTGGCCTCGGCCTACCTGACCCGGGCCGAGCACGAGCTCGACGACGAAGCCCTCCTCGAGCGCCACGAGGCCAATCCGTCGCTTGAGCCCTACATCCTCTCGGTGCGGGCCGCTCCCGGCTCGCCGGTACCCGCCCGGCTGGAACGCGACGTGGAGATCGTCCGGACGGCGCTCGAGGCCGGGCGCCAGGCCGTGCACGCGGCCCTGGCCGGTGGGCAATGAGGCGTCGGTGAGGACAAGTTCGGTGCCGGTGACGGGCGGCCCCGTCCTCGTCGGACGCGAGCGCGAGCGAGCCGAGCTGGGCACGGCGCTGGACGCGGCGGCAGGCGGGCGCGGCACGGTCCAGGCGCTCGTGGGTCCGCCGGGCATCGGCAAGACCGTGTTGGCCCAGGCCGTGGTCGCCGAGGCGCTGGCGGCTGGGTGGAGGACCGGTTGGGGGCGCTGCCTGACGGACGCCGGTGCGCCCGCGTACTGGCCCTGGCGCCAGGCGCTCGGTGGCGTGGACCGGGAGGCGGCGGCTCTGCTCGAGGCGGGCCGCCCCGGCGCCGAGACCCTGGACTCGCCCGAGCTTCCAGCCGAGCCGGCCAGCGCCCGCCTGGGCTTGTTCGCTCGCCTGAGCCAGCGGCTGCGTGAGCTGGCCGCCGACCGTCCGATCCTCCTCGTCCTCGACGACCTGCACGCGTCCGACGTCGCGTCGCTGTCCCTGCTGCGGTTCTTCTGCGCCGAGGTGCTCACCATGCCCGGGCTCGTGCTCAGCACCTGGCGCGAGAGCGAGCGGCTGGGAGCGGTGGCGCACGAGGTGGCGGTGATCCCGCTGCGCGGCCTCAGTGAGCCGGAGGCCGCCGAGCTGACCCGGCACCACCTCGGCCGCCGCCCACCTGTCAGCTTGGTCCGTCGGATTCACCGCCTCAGCGAGGGCAACCCCCTGTTCATCGCGGCCGTGGCCCGGCAGCGCGCGGCCGAGGAGCACGCCGGGATGGTGGCGCCGGACGCGAGCGCGGTGCGCCTGCCGGCCACGGTGGCCGAGGCGATCGCGCGCCAACTGGAGCCGCTGAGCGTGGCGAGCGCTGACACCCTGGCCACCGCCGCCCTGCTCGGGCGGGAGGTCGACCCGGGCCTCGTGGCCGAGGTGGCCGAGGGCGCCGAATCCTCGCTCTCGGCCACGGTCGCGGACCTCGAGCAGGCGGCCGGCGCCGGGCTGCTCGAGCGCGCCGACCAGGGCGGCTACCGGTTCGTCCACGGCCTCATCCGCGACGTCGCGCTCGAGCGGCTTTCTCCGGCGCGCCGCGCGGCGTTGCACGCACGGGCGGTCCAAGCCCTCGGAGCGCGATCGGCGGACGCTGCCACCCTCGCCCACCATCTGCGCGGGGCGGGCCCCGAGGCCCACGAGGCCGCCATCGAGTGGTCGCTGAAGGCGGCGCGGCACGCCCTCGACGTCCTCGCCTACGAGGAGGCGGCGGCACAGGCCGGCGAGGCGCTCGCCCTGCCGGTGGCCGGCCGCCGGCGCATCGAGCTCCTCCTCCTGCTCGGCGATGCGCGCACGGCCGCGGGAGAGATCGAGGCCGGCCGGGCCGCTCTCGTCCAGGCCGGGCACGAAGCCCAGAAGCTGGGCGACGCGCGGCTGGTGGTGGCCGCCGCCCTCGGCCTCGGCCGCGGCACGCCCGCGTGGGCCGGACCCGGCGGCGATCCGGAGTTCGTGGCCCTGGCCGCGCACGCCCTTACCGGTCCGGTGCCGCCGGTCCAGCGCGCCTGCCTTCTGGCCCGGCTGGCCGAGGATGAGGCGGCCGCGCGTCGCTTCCAAGACGCCGAGGCGCGCAGCGCGGAGGCCGTGGCGCAGGCGCGGCACAGTGGCGACGACGTGGCGCTGACCCGCGCGCTCACCGCCCGTCTGCTGGCGACCTTGCCGGCCGCTGAGCCGGCCGGACGGCAGGTGCTCGTGCGCGAGCTCGCGGCGAGCGCGATGCGCAGCGACGACATGGACGTGCAGTTCGACGCCTGCCTGTGGTCGCTGCACGGCGGCTTGGAGGCCGGCGAGCGCGCGGCCGTGCTCGAATCTCGCCAGCGGATGCAGGAGATCGCCGAGCGCACGCGCCAGCCCCATCAGCTCTGGCATGTGTCGGTCGTGTCGGCCATGGTGGCGCTGATCGATGGTCGCCTCGCCGACAGCGAGGATCTGGCGCAGCGCGCGCTGAGTGAGGGCCAGGGCGTCGTCGCGCTCGGCCCCGCCATCCACGCTATCCAGCTCATCGCGGTCCGCCGCGAGCAAGGTCGCCTGGGCGAGCTCGAGCCCATGCTGCGCCAGGCCAGCGCCGCCCAACCCGCGGCGGTGAGCTGGCGGCTGGCCTGGCTCGGGGCCCTCAGCGAGCAGGGCGCCGACGGTCTCGCCCGCACCGAGCTGCGTCGCCTCGATGCCGGCGTCTTCGCCATCGATCCGGCCGACTACGAGTGGCCGGGGCGGATCACGTTGCTGGCCGAGCTCTGTGCCCGTCTCGGCGAGCTTGACCGGGCCGAGATCCTCTACAAGGCGCTGGCGCCGCACGCCGAGCAAGTGGCGGTGGCCTCGTTGAGCGCCCTGTGCCGCGGCTCCGTCGACCACTACCTCGGCTTACTCGCCGGCGCCCTCGGTCGGCGCGCCGATGCCGAGCGCCACTTCGATGCCGCCCAGGCTCTGCATGAGCGGCTCGGCAGTCCGCTGTGGATCGCACGCACCGAGGCCGACCGCGCCGCCATGCGCGCGGCGTGCGCTGACTCGGCCGCGGCACGCCGCGCGGCCGACAAGGCGCTGGAGGTTGCCGACGTGCTGGGACTGGCGGCCATCGCCGCACGGGCGCGCGAGGCGCTCGCTGGGCCGCTGCCGGCGTCGGGCGCCGACATCCTCATCTTCTCTCGTGAGGGGGAGCTGTGGGCCATCGGCGACCCGGCCGCGGCGGTTCGGGTCAAGGACGCCCGGGGGCTTGGGTACATCGCGCGGCTGCTCTGCGCGCCCGGTCAGGAGCTCCTGGCCGCCGAGCTGGCCGGCGCGACGGCGAGCGGAGATGACGCCGTGCTCGACGAGGAGGCCAAGGCGGCCTATCGGACCCGGATCGAGGAGCTGCGCGAGCGGGCGGCGAGCGCCGCTCGGTTCGGTGACGCGGCGGCCGCGCGGCGGGCCGACGCCGAGCTCGAGGCGCTGGCCGCAGAGCTGCGCCGGGCAGTCGGTCTGCGCGGGCGCGACCGCCACCTCGCCGGCCCGGCGCAGCGGGCACGATCGAGCGTCACGAAGGCCATCCGATCCGCCATCCGCCGGCTGGCCGACGCCGACCCGGCTCTGGCCCAGCACCTCGACAGCGCCATCCGGACGGGAACCTTCTGCCGCTACGTTCCGGATGCTCGCCACCCGATCGACTGGCGCGTCACGATGTGACCTCGGACTTCACGCCTTAAGGGGTGTGGGAGATCGACGGATGCGAGCCGCCGCGGCGGCCATGATCACCGGGGTGGCCCTGGGGGGAGCCGTGGCCGGAGCTGGAGCGGCGACAGGCGCGGCGGCGACCGGCGTGCGCGAGATCGTCAGCGACCACTGGACCTCCACCCTCCCGAACACGAGCAGCGGACGCGACTACGCCGTGGAGTTCGTAAACCCCTCCGATCCCGGCGCCAAGCCGCCGTCGGTGAGCGAAGTCCATCTCACCCTGCCGCCCGGCGCGCGCTTCAACACCCGCGCCATTGCTCAATGCCAAGCCAACGACGCCGAGTTGATGGCCCTCGGCCCGGCCGCCTGCCCCGCCGCTTCCAACCTCGGCACCATGGCCCTCACCTTCGACACCGGCGTGCCGGGACCGGGGCGCTATCTGCCCGTCTCGGTCACCTTCTTCAACGCCCGCGATCAACTCATCTTCCTCTCCCACGACAATGTCTCGGGGGCGCGCACGGTGTCCCGGGCCACCGTCACCGCGACCACGCTCGACGCCTCGATCCCCTTCCTGCCCGGGACTCCGCCCGACGGGGCGGCCGACCGCCAGGAACGGGCCACCTTCCTGGCCGCCTCGAGCGCCCAGGGCAATTACCTCACCACGCCGCCGCAATGCCCGGCCAGTCACGAATGGGTCGAACAGGAGACCTACACCTACCGCGACGGCGTGCGCCAGACGCTTAACGTGGCCTTGCCCTGCCGGAGTCGCCCGTGACCGCCCGAGGTCCCCGACCGTGGCTGCGCAGCGTGGCCGACAGCCGGTCCGAGCATGAGGTCTCGGCCCGCGACCGCGTCGCCGTCCTCGTCGTCGCCGCGGCCATCGTGGCCATGGCGGTGTGGTTTCTGTGCTTCTCGCACTGGGGCATCGGGCCCGGCTCGATGTGACCCCCCATCTCGCGGTTCAATTTCGCCCTACGGGGGAACATGCGTCTACGCACCCGAGGAGAGACGCAATGAGCGACGAAGCACAGGCCAAGAACGACCAGGACCCGGCCCCGATCAAGAACACCGACGCCGAGCGCGTCAACAAGGAGCCCAAGCCGGCTCAGCAGGAGGAGGGCTCCGAGGCCGAGTCCGGCCAGAAGTCAAACCGCTAGCGGCCGACAGCATGGCTCGCTTCGAAGATGACGACGACTGGGTGGGCGAGCCTCCCGAGGGCCGCTACAGCCGCGATCGCGCCAACCCCGGCTTCTGGCTGACTCAGCGCCCGGTGATGATCGGTGCGGCGGTCGTCGCCATCATCGTCATCGTCCTGATCGTCGTCGCACTCGCCGGCTGATCCTCCGGGGCCGGAACCCCGCCAGCCCGGCGGCGGCGAGCACCCCACGGCCACCGCCCGCCGGTCCGCCGGTCGAGCACGGAGGCGATGCCCAGCGCCGCGAGGATGGCCAGGAAGGGATCGATGCCCGAGCGAAAACGGATGAAGCCGGTCACGAACACCGTTGTCATCAGCAGCAGGGGCACGAACCACAGCCAGAGCGGCGCCCGCCGCACCCGCCCGGCGGCGATCCCGGCCAGGGCCAAGAGGGCCAGCGGGTAGAACCCAAAGATCTCAAACCACCCCGCGAGCCGCGGAATGCCCGTGTTGTCGAGGTTCTGCACGGCGAGGTTCAGCTCGCCGATGTGAAAGATGCGCATGGTGTTCCAGGCGGCCACCTTGGCCAGATAGGCCGGGTCGGCCTCGATCTCCTTGATGGCCTGAGCCTGCAGCGCGTTGCCGTACCGGACCTCTCCCCAGCGATGGATCTCGGCGTTGAACAGGATCTGGCCGTATTCGGGGGAGGCGCCGTGCTCGGCCTCGACCCAGATGGCCGGTTGTTGCTTGTCCGCGCGCGAGACCTGGTCATAGGTGCCCGAGATCGTGTAGCCGATCTCGGTCGAGACGGGCACGAAGGCGTGCAGGACGAACCAGTTGCGAAGCGTCCAGGGAGCGACGGTCAGCACCGCGGCGAGCACGAGCGCCGCCGGTCGCACGAGTCCCCGCAGGGCCAGCCGCCCGCCGAGTTTCCACACGGCAAAGCCGACCACGGGCAGCAGGATGAACGCGTTGGTGCGCGTCAGCTCGGCCAGTCCCAGCAGCACCCCGGAGGCCACCACCCAGCGCATGGGATGGGGAGAGCCGCGCGCCTGGAGCGCCGCGGCCACGCAGGCCAGCATCAGCGGCACGAACAGTGCCTCGGAGATGAGGGCGGTGCTCAGGATGACCATGGGCGGAGCGACGGCGGCGACGCCCATGGCGATCATCCCCACGCGCCGGCCCCAGATCCGGGTGGCGATGGCACCGATCAAGAGCACGGTGAGCGGCGCGAGGAGGATGGACTGAACCGTGCGGGCGATGGGCGGCGTCTCCTCGCCGGCCGCGAAGTACACGGCGCCCAGGAAGACCGGGTAGCCCGGCGGGCGAAAGGCGCTGGGACCGCCGCCCGGCGCCCGGTTTGAAGAGGGATAACCGTGGCCCTGGGCGATCGAGAGGCCGTTGCGAGAGAAGTCGGCCGGGTCGAGCGTGGTCGGCGTGTTCCAGGTGGCGGCCACGAGGCCGACCCGAAGCAGGATGGTCACCGCCAGGATGACCCACACCGACACCGACACGCGCGCGACCAGGGCGCGAGCCCAGCCGGCCCCGGCCGATAGCCGGCGCGAGCGCACGACGGCGCTCCCGGATGCGGCGGTCAGCCCGTCACTCAGCACGCAGGTGCGACCGCCACGGGCGAGTCGCTCGTGTTCCCGAGCAGCACCTGCGCGGGCCCGAGGGTGTGCAGGCACGGCGGCACGATCACCGTGCGGATGGCACTCCCGTTGGGCACCGTGACCTGGAACTCAGCCGTGTTGGGCTCTCCGGGCTCCACGGAGGAGCTGTTGCTGATGCTGTTGCCCGGCCCGATCGGCGGGATGCCGGTGCCCGGCCTGTCCACGAAGGCAGCCGACGGGAGGTTGTTGGGGTTGGCCGCCCCACCCTGGCGCCCCGAGCACCGCGGCACGAGCACGATCCGGGTGCCGAAGCCCTGAGGCAGCTCGAAGGTGACCACCCCGGCCGTCGTCTGGGCCAAGGTCGGGTTGTCCTCCTCACCCGCGCCCGTACCGCACGGCGGCACGACCACCGTCCGGGCCGCGTCGTTGGTGGGGATGATGACCGCCCGCATGCCGGGGTTGACCGCAGTCGTCGCCTTCTTGCTGTTCTTGACCAGGTCGAAGACGACCAGCACCGCGACCAGGAGCAGGACGACGATCAGAACAACGCGATTGCCGCCCGCCGGCTCTTCGCGGGACTCGGTTTCCTCCCGGTCGGTCTCTGTCGCGCTGTCGGCGATTGAACTACCTTTCCGAGCGCGTTAGCTGCTGCTGGAGCTCGACGGTATGGCCTCGCAGGCGGAGGCCGTGGCCACGGTGTCGTTCTTGGATGGGATCACCGTGGACGTGGTCATCGGGCTGGAACCGGCGGTGCTCGAGCTGGAGCTCGACGAGCTCGAAGAGCTCGAAGAGCTCGAGGAGCTCCCGGTCGGCGGCGGGATGCACGGCGGCACGATGAGCGTGGCCACGCTGCTGTTGGCAGGCAGCACGAGCTGATCGACCGGCGAGGCACCGGTGGCCTGGGTGGTGCTGGCGCCGCCCGGCGTGACGAGGATGGTGCTCGGGGGAGGCGGCGCGATGGTCGGCGAGCTCGAGCTCGAGCTCGAGCTCGAGCTGCTCGCGCTCAGCGGCGAGCCACACGCCTCGATGGCCACCGTCTGGGTCAGGGTGCTCTTGGGGATGACGATCTCGTTGGACCCGGGCGGGATCGTGCTCGCGCCCGAGTCGGCCACCACTCCTGCCTCCGAGCACGAGGTCACCGCGATGGTGAGCGGGTTGTGCTGCTTGGGCACGACGACCGTCCGCACGCCCGGGTTCTGCAGAGCCGCCGCCACGGGGTCGATGCTGCTCGAGCTCGAGGAGGAGCTGCCACCGCCGCTGCTGCCGCAGCCAGCCAGCACTGTCGCCGTTGCTGCGCAGATGGTCAGTGCCGTCACGCAACGCCTCGTTCTCATCCAGTCCTCCACGGGCCGCTTTTCTCCAGAACTGCGGGATGGCGCCTTCGCGCCGCTGCAGCGCTGTCGTACCCAATCGAATGTGCGCCCTAACGGACAAATTTGTACGCCTTTGGCGGCCCGCTCCGGCCTGATCGCCACCCGTCCTTGACCGCCCCTCGGGCTTGGCGCAAGCTACGTGCCGATGGCGGGCACCGCTGCACCGAGGAGACCGGACAGCCTCCCGTTCCCGGACCGTCCGGCGGGGACGGTCAACGACGCCATGCCCTTCGACCACCTCATCGCGGTCATGATGGAAAACCACTCCTTCGACAATCTGCTCGGCGCGCTGCCCCGCTCGGGCCAGCCCGCGGCCGACGGGCTCACCTTCGACGCCGCCGGCCAGCCGCTGAACAGCAATCCGGGTGCCGGCGGGACGCCGGCCGAGGTCATCGCGTTTGCGCTTCCGTCCACCGCTCAGGGCTCTGAGGTCTCCCAGACCTGGAACGCCACGCACGAGCAGATCGACGGTGGCCGCATGGACGGATTCGTTCGCTCGGTACGCGCCGTTCGCCCATGGGCTACTACACGCCCGAGCACCTGCCCTTCGCCTACTCGCTGGCCGCGAGCTTCACCCTGGCCAATCGGTGGTTCTCCTCCGCTCCGTGTCAGACCTTCCCCAACCGCCGCTTCCTACTCGCCGGGACGGCCTACGGGGCCATCGCCAGCGACGTGCCGACGCTGTTCGACGGCGATCCGCCGGCGGGCACGATCTTTGACCGGCTCGACGCGCACGGGATCACCTGGAGCAACTACTTCACCGACATCCCGGCCACGGTGGTCATCCCCTCGATCATCGCCCGGCACCCCGGGCACCTGCATCCGCTCGAGCGTTTCTTCGACGATTGCCGGGCCGGCACGCTGCCCGCCGTGAGTTTCGTCGACCCGGAGGTCGGCCTCATCTCCGGCCTGGGCGAGGTCCTCTCCCAGGTGCCGCTGCTCGACACGATCGGGGCCAAGCTCGCCACCCATGGCGGCAGCGAGGAGGATCCGCAGGACATGGCCTATGGCGAGGCCTGGGCACACCGGGTCCTGCAAGCCGTTCTGCACTCTCCGGCCTGGCCGCGCACCCTGCTCATTTACACCTACGACGAGCACGGCGGCTACTACGATCACGTGCCGCCGCCGGCCGCCCTGGCCCCCGACGCCATCCCGCCGAAGCTGGGCCCGGGCGATGTCCCGGGCGCCTATGACCTTTACGGCGTGCGCGTGCCGGCGGTCGTCGCCTCACCCCACGCCAAGCCGCATGCGGTCACCGACGTGGTGCACGACCACACCTCGGTCCTGGCCACGATCGAAGCCAAGTACAACCTCCCGGCCCTGACCTTCCGCGACGCCAACGCGGCCACCGTCATGGACTTCCTGGACCCGAGCGAGGCTCCCTTGCTGACGCCGCCCGCCCTGCTTGGGCCCTAGCATCCCGGCCCGCGCTGACGCCCCGAGCCCGAGCCGTCAGCGGGTGCCGAACACCCGCTCCAGCAGCGCCGTGTCGGTGGCGCTCTGAAAGCGCACGAGCTTGCCGTCGCGATAGCGGAGAACATCCACCTCCTCGGCCTGACCGCCCTGCATGGTGATGCGGGTGAGCACGACCACCCGCTCCTCGTCGGCCAGGAAGTGCTGCGGCGAGGTGGCAAAGGCCTTCTCGGCCAGTTGCGCCCAGAAGGCGCCCACCTCCTCGCGGCCGTGATAGGTGCCGCTGACCGCGCTTTGGCCGGGAACGATCCACTCGATGTCCTCGGCCATGGCCTCCATCGCCCGGGTGGCGTCGCCGGCGGTGAAGGCCTCGTAGGCCCGCTTGGCGGTTTCGATGTTCTCCTCTGCTGACACGTGAGCTCCTTCGCTGCGCCGGCGCCTTAGCGCACCTTGAACGTTCGCCTGAACACGGTCGCGTGAGCGTGGGTAATCGTCAAGGTATAGGTGCCCGCCGCGAGCATCCGGCCCTTGTGGCGCAGGTAGAGGGCACGCTTGCGCGTGGTCAGGTGAGCGAGCCGGAAACGCTCGACGAGCTTGCCGTGCGAGCGCACGGTCACGGTCATTCCGTTCACCGTCCCCGCGCTCGTCCACAACTTGACCTCCACGCCGTGCTTGCGCCGCTTGCGGCCGAGGTCTTGGAAGCGGACCTTGGTCACGGGAGCGCTGTGATGGGTGGGCGGCGGGGCGTTGGTGGCCGAGACCGTCATCGGCGCGAGCGAGTTCCCTGGGGTGATCGAGCTGCAGCCGTTCGTGACCGCCTGGCCGTTCAACCGCTGGGTGAGAAAGCTCAGCGCCCCTTGCTCGAAGGGCACGGCGGCCTGGGTGTGGTCGTCGCCCTGGTAGACGTTGAACTGGACCGAGACTCCGCGCTGGCAGTAGGTGTAGGCCAGCGCCTCATCGTCGGCGGTGACCATGACGCCGTCACCCGTGCCATCGGCGTCGCCGACGCCCATGAACAGCGGCTCCTTGGGCGTCCCGGTGCGGCTCATGATGAGCTTGTTGCCGATATCGACGAAGGACGGGATCGTGTACGGGTTCTGGTACTGGGGCAAGGTCATGGACTGGATCGTGAGCCCCGGATAGGCGCCGACGAAGTTGTTGATGCACTCGTCCGCGACCTGGCTGGTGATCTTGATCCCGTAGGAGTTCAGATACTGCTGGAAGTTGACGTTGTAGGCCCGGCCAAGGCCGACGAGGACGGCGGGAATGACCCCGGACCAGCTGGGGCTCCCGTTGATGTAGTTGAGGTTGTGGAAGAAGTCGGCCGGCACGCCCCCCTCGGCGGTGCCGACGAGATCGAGCTCGGGCGCATAGGTGGGGGCCAGCTCGGCGGCGAAGTCGGTGGCGATCGAGCCGCCCGAGTAGCCCACCATGCCGACCGGTGTGCTCGCCGCCGAAGCGCCGAGCTCGTGCTCGGCCGCTCGGATGCCGTCCAAGGTGTTGTAGCCCGACTCGTGGCCCGCGCCCCAGTCGAGCTGCTCGCCCTCGTAGTCGGAGACGACCACGGTGTCACCGGCATTGACGTAGCCGAGGATGATCTGCTCCTCCTGCTGGGCGGTGCTGTAGCTCGCGTTGCCGCCCTGCAGCGTGTAGGACGGGTCGCACTCCGAGCCCAGGGCGTCGTAGGCGGTCTGGTAGGCGACGATCTTGGTGACCAGCGAAAGCGAGGGCCGGATCACGGTGGTCACGGTCACGGTGGGCTGGCCGAGCTCACCCGTGGTGCGGTAGAGGATCTGGGTGGCGCTGATGGGCGTGGCCGATCCGTTCTCGGCGATGGACACCGTCCGGGTCCGCAACACCGTGCCGGGGGCGACCCCGCCCAGCGCTCCCGAGTAGGAGTAGAAGGGGTCATCGACCGGAATCACCGGCCCGCTGCTGGCGGCAGCGACGGAAGCCGCCATCCCCAGCGTCGCAGCGGCCGTGACCAGCACCAGCGCAAACCGCCTGCTCTTGCCCATACCTGCCCTGACCTCCCCGTTTCTCTCGTTAACGGGGATCGTACGCCGTGCGAGCGGGGTGTGCGACAGAACGAATGCTGACGTTTACATAACGCGCGCTCTCTACACCCCAGTGGCCGGCTTCTCCGAGTGCCCACCGAACTGCTTGCGCATGGCCGAGAGGAGCTTGTCGCCGTAGTCGGCCTCACCGCGCGAGCTAAAGCGGCTAAACAGCGCCGCGCTGAGGACGTTGGCGGGCACCGACTCGTCCACGGCGGCGGCCACCGTCCAGCGCCCCTCGCCGGAGTCCGACACGCGACCGGCAAACTCGTCCAGGTCGGGGCTCTCAACGAGCGAGGCGGCGGTGAGGTCGAGCAGCCACGAGGCCACGACGCTGCCCCGCCGCCAGACCTCGGCCACGGCGCCGATGTCGAAGTCGTAGTGGTAATAACGCTGGACGTCGCGGACCGGGGCGGTCTCGGCGTCGGACTCCTGCATCTCGTTACCGATGTTGGCGTGATGCAGGACGTTGAGCCCCTCGGCGTAGGCGGCCATGATCCCGTACTCCACCCCGTTGTGGACCATCTTCACGAAGTGCCCGGCGCCCGCCGGTCCGCAGTGGAGGTAGCCGTGCTCCGACGGGGTGAGGTCGCCGTCGCGACCCGGGGTCCGCGACGCGGCCTCGAAGCCGGGGGCCAGCGAACGGAAGATGGGATCCATCCGCTCCACGGCTTGATCGTCGCCTCCGATCATCATGCAGTAGCCGCGCTCGAGCCCGAACACCCCGCCGCTGGTCCCCACGTCCATGTAGTGGATGTCACTCTGCTTGAGCCGCTCGGCCCGATCGATGTCGTCGCGGTAGTAACTGTTACCACCGTCGATGATGAGATCGTCGGACTGACTGTGGCGGGCCAACTCGTCGATGGTGTCATCGGTGAACGCTGCCGGGACCATGACCCACATGTTGCGCGGCGGGACGAGCTTGTGCACGAAGTCCTCGTACGAGCTGGCGCCGGTGGCCCCTTCGCTCTGCATCTGGCTCACCGACTCCTGCCGGACGTCGTAGACGACGCACTCGTGGCCGTCGCGCATGAGGCGGCGCACCATGTTGGCGCCCATCCTGCCCAGTCCTACCATTCCCAGCTGCATCGAGGGTGACCTCCTAAAAGAGTTCGCGATCGGGGACTCGCGCTACCCGGCTAGATTGCCCCCATGACCTCCGATCCTCACTTCGGCCTCACGGGCCTGGCCACCATGGGGGCCAACCTGGCGCGCAACGTCGCCCATCACGACATCCCCGTCGCCGTCCACAACCGGACGGCCAGCCGGATGCAGACGTTCATGGACGACCACGGCGGTGAGGGGCCGCTGCGCGGCTATGAGTCGGTGCAGGACTGGATCTCCGCGCTTGATCGCCCCCGCGTGGCCATGAGCATGGTCCAGGCCGGGCCGGCCACCGACGCGGTCATCGAGGAGCTCACCCCGCACCTGGACAAGGGCGATGTCGTCATCGATGGCGGCAACGCCCACTTCCGCGACACCCAGCGCCGGCACGCGGCCCTGGCCGAACACGGCATCCATTTCCTCGGCGTGGGCGTCTCCGGCGGTGAGGAGGGAGCGCTTCACGGCCCGAGCATCATGCCGGGCGGCGATGCCGAGCCCTACGACGAGTCCGTGAAGCACATCTTCGAGGCCATCGCCGCCCAGGTCGACGACACGCCGTGCTGCACCTACGTCGGCCCCGACGGCGCCGGCCATTACGTGAAGATGGTGCACAACGGCATCGAGTACGCCGACATGCAACTCATTGCCGAGAGTTATGACCTCCTGCGCCACGGCGCTGGGCTCGAAGTGCAGGAGATCGCGCAGCGCTTCCGGGCCTGGAACGACTCCGAGCTCGAGTCCTTCCTCATCGAGATCACCGCACGGGTGCTGGCCCAGACCGACGAGGCCAGCGGCCGCCCCCTCGTCGACGTCATCCTCGACGCCGCCGAGCAGAAGGGAACCGGCCGCTGGACGGCCCAGGACGCGCTCGAGCTCGGCGTGCCGCTGACGGGCATCACCGAGGCCGTGTTCGCCCGCACGCTGAGCGCGCTCAAGGACCAGCGCGAGGCGGCGGCGCAGCGCCTGGCCGGCCCGACCCCATCGGGGCACGGCGAGGATGAGCTGGCCGAGGACCTCGAACATGCCCTGTACGCCTCGAAGATCGTCTCCTACGCCCAGGGCTTTGCCCAGATGGCCGCGGCGGCGGACGCCGAGGGGTGGGAGATCGACCTCGGTTCGATGGCCACCATCTGGCGCGGGGGCTGCATCATCCGGGCCCGGTTCCTCGATCGGATCCGGGAGGCCTACGACGCCGAGCCGGAGCTGGCCAACCTGATGCTCGCCGACTTCTTCGCCCAGGCCCTCGAGGAGGCGCAGGACCCGTGGCGCCGGGTGGTGGCCCGGGCGGCCGAGCTCGGCGTGCCCACCCCCGCCTTCGCCTCCTCGCTGGCCTACTACGACGGCTATCGCCGGGCCCGGGGCCCGGCGGGGCTCATCCAGGGCCTGCGCGACCTGTTCGGCGCCCACACCTACCACCGCGTCGACCGCGCGGGCACCTTCCACGTCCTCTGGGGCGAGGACGGGCGCGAGGTCAGCGCTGAAGGGTGACGAGGGCAGCGCTGTCGCCGCCCACCGAGACCTCGAGGCGGTGATGGCGCATGGTCTGGGCGGGGAGCGCGGGCGGGGCCCAGCGGCCGTCGGATGAGACCGAGGCACCGCCCAGCGTGACCCCGGTCTCAGCGCTGAGAGAGGGGGCGCGCAGCCGCAGCGTGGTGGCGCTGGAAAAGTGGGGGGCGCCGATGTGCAGCCGCGCGCTCACCCGGCCCTCGTTGATCACGACCAGGTGGATGCCACCGCCGGGGCTACGCAGCGCCCAGACGCTGAGGCCGGACGGGCGGGGCTTGACCGACACCGGGACGACGCGGTCGCCGATCAGGTTCCTGGCCAGCAGCAGCGCGTACCACACGGGTTGGACCCGGAGGTTGCCGGCGGCCAGGCTGGTCAGGTCGGCTCCGCACAGCGGGCTGTAACCGGTGCAGCGCTGGATCAAGCCGTGAACGTTGACGCCGTCCACGCCGAGTGCCATGGCCCGGACGAGGAAATCGGTCATGTACAGCGCGGAGGCGAAGGTGTTGCTGACGCCGTTGACGCCGCCGCAGGCCACGGAGTTGGTCTCATCCAGACGGAAGGGCAGGCCGGCGGAGGCCGCTTTGCGCACATAGCTGCCGAGCACCGAGCTTTCCTTGGCCCGGACCCCGGCCGAAAGCAGCATGCCAATGGTCACCGGGTTTCCGTTGGCGCAGTTGAGGCCGTAGAAATGCCCAGTGGCCTCGTCCACGGTCAGATCCTGGCGTTCCTGGTTCAGCCAGCCGAGCAGGTTGTGCGCATGGGCCACATCGGGCCCGACCACCGGGACCGGACCGGCCTGATTGGCCGCATAGGCGTAGGTGGCGATGTCCTGGGCGTATTGGCCCGGCGCCCAGGGATGACCGTGCAGGGGGTAGAGATCGGGCTCGTTGCCCATCTCGAAGGCCAGCAGCGACGGCCCGAGCGCTCGCACCGCGGCGTCGATCTCCGAGGTGTCGGAGGAGCCCAGGCTGAGGCCGAGCAGGACCCCCCACCCCGTCTGCTGAGCCACCTGGGCCAGTCCGCTCAGGTCGCTGGGAGCGATCGTGTCCGCGTCCCACAGGGGCCCGGTCTCATCAGGCGCCGTCCCCCACAGCGCCGTCTCCACCGAGTCGCCCGAGAAGCGCATGACGCCGGGGGGAAGCTCGTCGATGAGGTTGACGAAGTTGCCTTGGTGGGCGTAGCTGGCGATGAGCGGCAGGCTGTAGCTCTCAAACGAGAGCCCGAGGAAACCGTCCGGGACCGGGGGGCGGGCGGGCCCCGAGCCGATGGCGACAGTGACCGTCTTGGCCGCTGCCGCGCCGGCCAAGAGGAGCCCGACGAGCGCGCAGCTCAGGCAGAGGGCGATTGAGCGCAGCATTCTGCGCCCGTTCACCGAGGGTCCGCGCGTAGCGGCTGTTGTCGATCCACGCCCCATCACCGAGAGTCCAGCCCCCAGACCTCCTTTGGCCTGACGGCGACGCTCCGAGGCTAACAAGGCAGTCCAAGGGCGGCACTCGGAGGCGCCTGGCGCGGCCTGTGACTAGGACAGAGCCGTGCGCTCGGCTGGGCTCAGCATCCGCTTGCTGCGGCTCACCGGATCCCAGGCCACGAGGACCGTCCGTCCTGACGCGGCGAGACCGCCGTCGGGCAGCTTGATCTCGTGCTCGAGGCCGATGCTCGAGGTGCCCACCTGGGCCACCCGCACGAGGACCTCCACCTCACCATGGTCCTTGCGGACCTCGGCGTGGTAGTCCAGATCCACGTGAGCGAGAACGAAACCGCCGGCGGCCTGATCGCCGGCCCGGCGAACGATCTCGATGATCAGCGCCGCGCGGCCTTCCTCGAGCAGCTCGTGGTAGACGGACTGGTTGAGGTGGCCGAGCATGTCCATGTCGCGCCAGCGCAACTGCACGCGGAGGCTGTGCTCGAGACCTGAGCTCACAAGGGCCGGGAGTGTATGAGGCCTCGGGGCTTTCCTCGGGCCGTGGGTTCCGGACGCCTCCAACGTCTCCCAGGTCACTTCCGGGGGGGGCACCCGGTCTACCCTTTGAGCATGGCGCTGAGGGCCTTCGAGCCTCGGGCGGCCGGCGACTCGGCCTACGCGGTGGCCTTCCTCGACTGGCTGGCCTGCGCCTGCGCGGGAGGTGCGGAGCGGGCCGCCGCGGCGATGCGGGCGGTGGGCGGCGACCTCGGCGCCCGGGTGGCCAGCGCCGCCACCGCCGGCCACGTGCTCGACTTCGATGACACCTACTCGGCCGGGGTGGCGCACGTCAGCGCCACCTGCGCGCCGGCCGCGCTCGTGGTGGCCGCCGACCTCGGGCGATCGCTCGGGGCGGCGCTCGAGGCCTATGCCGAAGGCTTCGAAGCCATGGCCGCGGTGGCCGCGGCCAGCCATCCCGGCCTGTATGAGGCGGGGTGGCATCCCACCGCGGTCTGCGGGCCCATCGGGGCTGCCGTGGCCACGGCGCGGCTGCTCGAGCTCACGCCCGCCCAGCGCGAGCACGCCTGGCGCCTGGCCGTGCTGCGGGCCGGGGGGACGCGGGGAGCGTTCGGTTCCGACGCCAAGGCGATCCAGGTCGGTCTGGCGGCAGCGGCCGGGGTCCAGGCGGCACAGCTGGCCCGGGCCGGGGCCCGGGCCGCCGAGCGGACCATCGCCGGGCCGGTGGGCTTCGAGCAGGTACTGGGCGCGCGATGGGTGGCGCCCGACCCCGCGCCGGCACCTCCGGGCCGGGCGATCGAGGCCAACTGGATCAAGCTCTCGGCCAGCTGTCTGGGCACGCACGCACCGATCGAGGCCGCGGCCCGCGCTCGCGACGGCGGGTGGCGCCTGGACGGCGGGGGCGTCGAGGTTCGCGTCCATCCCCGGGCCCGTCAGGCCGCCCATCTCGACCTCGTCGAGGACGGCCTGGGGGCCAAGTTCTCCATCCCCTACTGCGTCGCCCACACCCTGGAACACGGCCCTCCGCGGGTGGCCGACTTCAGGGAGGTGGTGCCGGCCACGCGCGAGCGCTCGACGCTGGTGAGCGTGACCCTGGAGGCGCGGCTGCCGGAGTTCGGGGCCGTGCTGTCGGCGGCTGGCCGGGAGCTGGCCCGCGTTCCGTGTCCGCGCGGCGCACCGGAGCGTCCGCCGACGCCGGCCGATCTGGCCGCGAAGGTGGCCGACCTGGCCGGCGTGCGGTTGGACGGGTTACTCGATGACCTCGACGCGCCGGCGGCGAACGTGGTCCGCGCGGCTGGTCTGGACTGACGGCCTAGCCTCCCCGCAGCGTCGGAACCGTCCACAGGTAGAGCCACAACCCGACGAGCAGCGTCGTCAGCACTGCGGAGGTTACAAGCGCGGCTCGCACGCGGCCGGCGTGCACGAGGGCGAGACCGCCGGCCAGCGCCAGCACGGGCAGCGAGGGGTAGACGTAGCGTGGCTGGATCAGGGGGAGGCGGACGATGACCGTCTCGATCTGCATGAGCACCAGGCCGGCGAGGAAGGGAGCAACAAGGAGCCACGTGTGCTGGGGCCGCTCTGCCAGCCAGACGGCAAGGACCCCCGCGACCAGCACCGCGAGCGCGCCGCGCAGGACATGCAGCACCGCGAGGGGCAGGCTGTGGCTGCTCGCGTACAGCAGGAGCGTCGTGTTGGCCCACTCCTCGGGCAGGATGCCGTTGAGCAAGGTGCCATCGGCGTGCAGCAACCGCCCGAGACCGTAGGGGCGATCACTGGGGTTGAGAAACCCCCCTTGCATGTCGCGCACGACGGCGGCGGCGCTCAGCCCCCCGTAGCGATGGAGGTTGTCCGCGAGCCACGGGACGATGAACAGCACGGGCACCAGCACGACGGCCATCGCGACGCGCGGGGCGCGCGCGCGAAACCGCCAGGCCAGCATCGGGATGAGCACCACCGGCGGGAAGGGCAGCCGGCAGAGGAGGCCCAGCCCGCACAGGACCGCGGCACCGAGGGCCGCAGGCGCCGACTCCTCAGACCACGCGATCCAGGCCGCCAGCACCATCGCGCTCGTGAGCGGCACTTCGAGCGCGAGGTTCGAGATCGTGACGGCGCGAAAGACGACGCCGGGCCAGCACACGAAGGCGAGAGCGACCGCAAACGCGGCCAGGGCGGCTGACCGCGAGGGCGCGGCCCGCCGGGCCAGCAGCCAGAGCAGCCACAGTCCTGCCGCGAGCAGCGCCAGATCGAGGATCCGCACGCCCCTGACCGCGAGGCCGGTGCCGCCGAGCGCGTGCAGGACGTCCCACGGTCCGGCCATGACCGCGTAGTACAGAGGCGGCTGGAAGGCTTCATAGGACTGCGCCGCCAACCCCGTCGGCGAACCACCGACTGTGGCCAGCGCATGGGGAATCAGCGCGTGGGCGAGGACCGGTAGCTGTCCGGCGCCCATCTCGGCCACGTAGGCCGCGTGGGCGCGCTCGTCCACGAAGGCCCAGATGGGCAGGCCGAGGGCGAGGAGGACGCCGGCCGCCCCGACGAGGGCCAGCTGCACGGCGACGAGCATTCGGAGGACCCGGCTCGAGAGCAAGCGATCACGCGTCACAGGCAGGCCGAGGAGGCTGCCACAGCCTGGCCGGCGCGGTATGCGCCACAAACACCTCGTCCCGGGCCGCTAACGCTGATAACGGCGCAGGTCGAACTCGAAGTCAGTCCGGCTCCAGCGGGGATAGGCGGCGTCGAGCTCGTCCTCGAGCTCGGTGTCATCGACGCTGGCCGCGTTCTTCAGGCTGTCGATGACCATCCCCATCACCGTGATCACGAACGTCATGGCCAACCCGGGATGGGTTCGCCACAGTTGCTCTGCGCCCTCCGAGGCCGACGGGGAGACCTCCGTGGCGCCATGGCGCTGACGGACGTGGCGGCCGGCCGCGCCCGCCAACCCGACGGCCAGCGCCGCGCCTTCGACGGCGGCCACCGGGAGCACCCCCGTGATCTGCAGAAACCAGGCCCCCACGGCCAGAGCCATGCCCGGATGTGAACGGGCCAGGAGGTCGTCGAGCACGTCGCGCCCGTCCGGGGAGGGATCGGGCCGGCTGCGCAGCTCGGCGATCTTGGCCCGATTGGCCTCGATGAGCGCGCGATCGGCCGCCGAGACGATCTCGGCGCCCTGGTCAGCTCGCGCCGCCTGATCGGCCGTCTGCGCCTGCACGGCGTGCGCCGGCGCTGCATCCGGAATCACCCACTCCAACCGTCCCTGTGAGGTGACCCGCACGATCCATCCGCCGTCGTCGCCGGGCTGATCGATGCGCCGCCGCGTCTGCCGCTCTTCTGCCATCAGTCCACCTGTCGGCGCGAGGCGGCGGCATTTGAGACCAATCGCTTGACGCGCGGGACTCCGCTGCGCAGTATCCGGGTATGCGCGGGGGCCTGCCCAGAGCGATCACACGGCTGGTCCTGACCGCGACGCTCGCCGCCATGCTGGCGCTGGCCCCGTCGGCCTCGGCCCTCACCCTGCACGACGGCCACGGCCTGCACGTCCTGTCGGTCCGCCAGGTCGATCCGCGGCTGTTCGCCGTCGTCGTCCAGACACCCGCGCTGCCCGCACCGGTCGGCATCGACATCCTGCTGCCTGCGGGTTACGGCGCCCATCCCGGGCAGCCGCTACCCCGTCCTCTACCTGCTGACCGGCACCGCTGGGGCGGCCTCAGACTGGGTGGCCCAAGGCAACGCGGAGCAGATCACCGCAAACCGGCCGCTGATCACGGTCATGCCCGACATCGCCCTGAACGGAAATGGCGGGGGGTGGTGCACGGATTGGCCCGACGGGTCCCAGCGCTGGGAGACCTTCCACATCGGCGAGCTGCTCCCGTGGGTGGACGCCGAATCTGCCCACCATCGCCGCCCGTGGCGAGCGCGCCATCGCCGGGCTCTCCCAGGGCGGCTTCTGCTCGCTGAGCTACGCCGCCCGGCACCCCGACCTGTTCGCCGTCGCCCTGGGCTACTCGGGCGCGCCCGACATCTACTACGACCCCGATGCCCGGCTCGGCGCCATGGCCATCATCAACGCCACCGAAGTGGGACTGACCCACGTCCCCGCCGACACCTTCTTTGGCGATCCGGTGAGCGATGGGATCAACTGGGCCGCCCACGACCCGGCCTCGCTGGCCGAGAACCTGCGCTGGACGCAGATGGACATGTACTGGGGCAACGGCCAGCTCGGACCCTACGACACCCTCGCCACCGAACTCAGCTCCAGCGAGGTCGAGGGGGCCGTGTGGCGCGACAACAACGACTTTCAGGCCCGCCTTCAGTCGCTGCACATCCCCGCCGCCTTCGATGACTACGGGCCCGGCACCCACACCTGGCCCTACTGGAGCCGGGATCTGAGCTGGTCGATCGCCACGATCATGGCCGACTTCGCCCACCCGGCCCCGCCGCCGTCGCACTTCGTCTACACCAGCGCCGAGGGCCAGTACTCGCTGTACGGGTGGAGCGTGACCACGACGCGCACCGCGCGCGAGTTCTCGACCCTGACCGTCACCGGGCCCCGTCACTTCCAGGTGGCGGGCAGCGGCGCGGCCGTGGTTCTGACTCCGCCCGTGTACCGGCCCGGGGCTCGCTATGTGGTCACCCTCGCGGGCGCGCGTGTGGCCCCTCACAGGGTGCGCTTGACCGCGGGCCGGGATCGCCGCCTGCGCGTCGTGGTCGCCCTCGGCCCGCCCAACCCCTATCAGGAGGACACCCCGGCGGCGCTGGTCGCCGGCACCGCCGTCTACACGACCACGGCAACGATCGCCCCGGCGCGGCGCTGGCACCGGCACCGGCACCGATCGAGTCCCTCCGGCGGCGACGACGTCCGCGCGCCTCGGCTGGCCCCGGCCACCCGGGCGCAGGCGGGCTGGCTGAACGCGGTGATCGTCGAGGTCATCCGCCGGGGGGCCCGCACGCGTCAGGCGCCCAACCTGTTTGCCACTCTGGCCCGCCAACGCCGCCTGTTCAAGGCGTGGCTGGTGTTCGCCGGCGCCCTCATGCCGGGAGGCAAGCTTCCGCGGGCCGACACCGAGCTCGTCATTCTCCGCGTGGCCCACAACCGCGGCTGCGAGTACGAGTGGCGCCATCACCAGCGCCTGGCCCGCGCCGCCGGGCTCAGCGCTGAGCAGATCGAAGCCGTGCGCGCGGGCGGGACGGGCTGGAGCGAGCGCCAGGCGCTGCTGCTTGCCGTCGCCGATGAGCTCCACGCCCGGGGCGATCTCTCCGATGCGCTCTGGACGGCGGCGAGCGGTGAGCTCACCGAGCCCGAGCTCATCGAACTGGTCATGCTCGTGGGCCACTATGAGATGCTGGCGACCGTGATCAACACCTTGCGGATCGCTCCCGACGAGAGGGCGCGGTGAGCGACGCGGCGCGCTCGTTGGGCGGACGGCGGGTCCTGATCACCGGCGCGGCACGCGGGATCGGCGCCGCCACGGCACGGCGTCTGCATGAGCGCGGTGCCCGCCTCGTGGTGGCCGGCATCGAGCCCGAGCTCCTCGAGCGGGTGGCCGCCGATTGCGGTGCGCTGGCGGTGACCTGCGACGTCCGCGACCGTGAGCAGGTCGAAGCCGCGGTTCAGGCCGCGGTCGACCATCTCGGCGGGCTGGATGTCGTGATCGCCAACGCCGGCGTCGCCGCCCAGCTGCCGATCCAGGGCGGAGACCCCGCGGTCTTTGAGCGCACGATCGAGGTCAATCTCCTGGGCACCTACTACACGCTGCGCGCTGCCGCTCCCCACCTCGCGCATGAAGGCGGCTACGCGCTCGCCATCTCATCGCTGGCCGCCGCCGTGCACCCGCCCCTGCTCAGCGCCTACAGCGCTTCCAAGGCCGGGGTGGAGGCGCTGGCCGACGCCCTGCGCATCGAGCTCGCGCCCAGCGGGGGGCGCGCGGGCGCCGCCTACTTCGCTGAGCTCGACACCGACATGACCAGTCGCGGGTTCGGGACCGAGGCGGCCTCGCACCTGGCTTTCCCCTTCCGCCGCGTGGCGCCGCTCGAGGCCGGGATCAACGCCATCGAGCGGGGGGTCACCCGCCGGGCCCGCCGGGTCGTCGCGCCGGGCTGGGTCGCTGCCCTGCTGCCGGTGCGGATGCCGGCGCAACGGGTGATCGAGTGGTTCTTGACCCGCGTGGCCCGGCGCAGGCTGGTGGCGGCGCTGCAGACGGCCCGGCGCGAGCACGCGCCCCTGACCACGGAGCTGGCCGACCGGGGTGGGGCCGATCTGGGGGCGCACCACGCGGGAGCGCGGGACTAGCGGCGTCCAGCTCACATCACTTTGGGCTCGCCTCGCGATACCAACGTGCAATCGCGCGCGTGGCGATGCTCGAGTTGCACGTTGGGCTCAGACCCCGGCGCCTCAGACCCCGGCGCCTCAGGCCCCGGCGTCCCAGCCGGACCGCGACCCCGACGCAAGCGCTGCCACGAGTTTTCCCGCAGATGGCGAGAGCCAAAGTAGAGTGGGCGCGACCTGAGATGGCTTCACCGACTCGTGACGATGCGCAGCTCATGGTTCAGCTCGCACAGTGGGGGACGTCGCTTGGCCTCGAGCGACTGATGCCCGAGCTCTTCGCCGACGACTTCGATCCCGACGCGGCCGATGCCATGGACCACGAGGCCGTGCGGACGTGCCTGATGCTCGGCGAGTCGATCGCCACCCTGACCAAGCACGATCTGCTCAGTGCCGAGCTCGTCTATGACTGGCTGTGGATCCAGGGCCTGTGGGAGCGGGTGGGGCCGGCGGCGCTCAAGGCGCGGGAGAAGTTCGGCGAGCCGCGGCTGTACGAGAACTTCGAGGCGCTCGCCCAAGGCGCCTGAACGTCTCGCGCGCGCCGAGCGGGACCCGCGGCGCTCAAGTAACGCGCCGTCGTGCCGATAGCCGGGGTCGAGGAGATGACCCTGACCAGCCTCCGTGTACGCGCCCGCGACGAGACGGGCTTCAGCCTGGTCTCCGTGCTGGCCTCGCTCGTGGCGGTGGCCGCCCTGGCCGCCTTGGCCATGTCCTCCTTCGCCCATCACGGCGCCGGCACGCCGAGCACCCAGGATGCCGCCGCCACGGCCGGCGCCCAGGACGCGCAAGCGACCTCCCTGGCCCAGATCGCCCAGACGGCGCTGTCCACCTACGCGGCCGGTGGGCAATCCGGCTACGCGGGGATCTCGCCCGACCAGCTGCATTCGATCGAGCCCCAGCTCGTGACCGCGAGCACCACGGGACCATATGTCTCATCCGCCAGCGGCACGGCCGACTCCTACACGGTCTCGGTGGCCGATCCACAGACGCACAACATCTTCACGCTCACCGACAGCTCGGGAACGGTGAGCCGCACCTGCACCACCGCCGGCAACGGTGGCTGCTCGCCGAGCGGCACCTGGTAGGCGGCCGACCTTCCGCTGTGGGGGAACCGGCTCTTAGTCCAACTGCGTGACGTGCACCTCGGCCGTCGTCGGCCGCTCGCGCTCGCCGCCGTACTGCTCGTCCCAGGCCGCCCACGCCGCCTCGCGGGCCGCATCTTCCGACGCCGCCTCGCCCCGCCAGTCGACGGTCCGGACCATGGGCGAGGTGGAGTGCTTCTCGGGCTCCGGGGCCACGGATTCGGCGATGGTCACTTCGTACTCAGTCATCTCGGGCCACCGCAGTCATGCCCGCGAGGCGCGCTTCGGTAACACGATCGCGCGGCGCGCGCCGACCCGCCAACGAGCCTTAGCCGATCCGCCACTGGATGAAGCCAAGACCGGGAAAGCCGAGCGCTTCCGCGGTCGCACCGGTGAGATCCCACTCCCGGCCGGCGATGTAGGGCCCGCGGTCGATCACCGGCACCCGGACGGCCCGGTTGCCGTAGCGGAAGATGACCATGGTGCCGCACGGCAGCGTCTTGTTGGCCACCCCCAACTCCGGCACCTGGAGAATGCCGCCGCAGGCCACGGGCTTGCCGTAGTCGGTGTAGACCGAGGCCACGCTCACGTTGAAGACGCCGGGCGGGAGCTTGGTCGGGTCGAGCAGCACGCCGGAGAAATCGAGCCGGTTGAGGTGATACTCGGCCACGGCGAGCTGGAACTGGGCCACCGCCGCCCGCACCTCCGCATCGGTCGGCGCCCCCGGCGCCGGAGCGTTGGTCTGGGTCGCCGGTCCCGTGGGATGGGGATCGCTCGTCGGCGCCGCGAAGCCGACCTGGGGCGCCGAGGGCGCGGGCGAGGTCGCCGTGGACCCCCCGTCACCGGCGACCGGCTCCACCACGTGCGGGTGGACCTGGGGAACCGTCGCCACCCGCTGAGGCGCGGCCAACCGGACACGGCGCACGGGCGGATTGCTCGACCCGCAGGCCGCCAGCGTCAAGGCCAGCACGGCCGGCACTATGGCCACTCCCCGTCCGATCTCGCGAAGAGTAGCCCTCGGGCGCCGGGCTGTACTCAGGTCAGCCCGAGACGCCCCGGCTCAGCGCACGGTGAACCGTCGGGAAACGGATGCCGTGCCCAGCCGGGCGATGAACCGGTAGCGGCCGGGCGCGAGCTCGCCATAGCCGACCCGCAAGGCGCAGGGCCGCCAGCGGGCTCGCGTCCAGCCGTGACGGCCCGCGCGGGCCAAGCCACACCGCAGGCCGGCCGTGCTCCGCGCGCCGAGCACAAAGCGCGCGGAGTGGCGGGTGATGGTCATCCGGGCGACACGGAGGGGAAGGCCTGACGCGTTGGTCCCGGAGCCGCTGAGGAAGGTCGCGCCCACCACGGTCGACGGCCCCGACGGGGTGATCGTGCACGCCGCCTTCCCCGAGCAGGCCCCGCTCCAGCCACCGAACGAAGCCCCGGCGCCGGGGGTGGCGGTGAAGGTGGCGGGGACCCCCTGCGCCTCCTCAAACTGACACGTGCCCCCGGCGCACGCCGTTCCGGTCTGGTCGCTGACCGTTCCCGGGCCGTGAGCCGTGACCGTGACCAGCACCGGGACCTGCGGCGAGCCGGGGTCGTAGGCATTGGTGCCCGCGCCGTCGGCCTGTGCTTGGAACCAGGTGTAGGTGTAGGACGGCGTATAGGAGCCGTCGCCTTCGCCGAGCAGCATCGCCTCGCCCGGGTTGCCCTGAGGGTCCAGGCCGGCGGCGGCCCCCATGGCCAAAAATCCGGAGCCGCCAAAGCTCCAGAGAACGTCGTGGCGGTGCCCCCAGCAACCGCTCGTATCCGTCGAGGTGCAGGCGAGGTTGCCGCTCCCCGGCCCGTCGTCGTACATCCAGACCTCGTAGGCGGCGGGCAAGTTCGGATAACCGCCGGCCCAGTTGGCCGCGTAGGAGCTGAAATGCGGGTCCGAGGATGAAGGGTCCGAATCGGCCTGCACGCCCTGGGCCGCATCGCCGTCGAGCGCCGCGGTCAGCCCGGTGATGGCCGGCAGGCCGTACAGAGTCCGATCGAGGTTCGTGAGCACCAGCGCCTGCTGGTCGGGGGCCAAGGAGACGAAGTCGCTGGGCACGTCGTAGGGCGGCTGTCCCAGGCGGGCCCGCGCCCGGTCAAGGTAGAAGACGGCCGCGTTCACGCAGCTCGAGCCGTCAGGCTGCGTCGCGCACGACGAGGGCATCGGGCCGAGCGGGTCGTTGTTCGCGGGATCGGCACCCGCCGGACCGTCGGCCCGTGCCCCGGCCCCAGCCAGGAGGAGCATCGCCGCGGCGAGCAGGAAAGGGCGTACGAGCAGGCGGACGTGCCGGATCGTATCGCTGCCGCTGCGCCCCTCCCGCAGCCGCCCGTTCCGACTCACCGCAGCCGTCGCCGCGCCCCGCGCATCCTCCCGAGACGGGGCATCGGCGAAAGGCGTCGGCTCGTCGCCGGAGCCGGCCCGGCCATGCGCGCGCGCTCCTCGCGGGCGCGCTCCTGATCCTCGCTCAATCCGACCTCGTAGAAGGCCAGCCCCACCGCCGCCACGAGCCCGGTGCCCACAAGCACGATGGCGAGGATCTGACCGACGAGCCCGCCGACGGTGATCGCACCAGCGATCCCGGCCACCACCAGCAGGCTGGCGCCGCCGAAGGCCACGACCCGCGAGCGCTTGGTCATGGCGATTCACCGGGGCTGTTCCCCAGCTCGGGATCCGCGGGCGCCTCGCCATCGAGCACGGTCACCCCCGACATCGCCGCCGGGCGCAGGGCGGGGACGACGACCGTCGGGATGAGCAGCGGCAGCAACCAGAGCTGCAACCAGTTCCACGCCGTGTTTCCGCGAAAGCCCGTCCAGCGCCAGCCCCCGACGTAGCCCCCGATGACCACGACCACGAACGCGCCCAGCGCCACCAGAGTGGCGATCGAGTGGCGGTGCGTCCAGCTCTCGCGCAGCTCGACCGTGAGCGGACTGATCGCGACGGCCACCGGCAAGACGAGCAACTCGAGCCAGTCCCACAGTCGGTTGCCGCCGAAGCCGGTCCACGCCCACGGAATCGCGTAGCCGGCGAGCACGAGCATGGCGAAGGCGGCCAGCAGGGACACGCCCAGGACCTTGTGGCGCCTGGGCAGGCGCGTGCGTCGGCTCAGCCACAGCGGGAGGATCCCCACGGCGATCGGCAGAAGCAGGAGATGAAGCCAGTCCCAGAGCGTGGCGCTGTGCCCGTTGATGCCGGTCCAGGACCAGTGCCGGCCATAGCCACCCCAGAGGACGATGGCAAGAGCAGTGACCGCGGCGAGAGCAGCGGAGCGGCGCAGCACCGTGCCGCGCGTGCGCTGCTCGGCCCCTTGTCCGGATCGCTCGGCCGCCTCGATCATGGGATCGAAGGCTCAGGATACCCGCGCCCCGGGCGTGGCCGCCCCGGGGGACCCCCGGCGGCCAGCGAGGCGGGGTCGAGCAAGACCGGATGGGCCGCGTCAGTCTGGGTACTCGTCCTTGCGCCAGGCAAAGCCGGCCGGGGCTTCCTCCTTGGGCGTGCGCCGGAGCAGGAAGGAGTGGTAGGGGGCGACGAACGGATCGGGGGCCATCACCGTGTAGGTGTGGTACACGCTCCCGTTCTCGCGCGCGAAGGCGATGAAGCCCGGGCCCTCGCGCAGCCCGTCGGAGAGCTCGGCGCCGACCTGCTTTGACCAGACCTGGAGCATCTCGGGCGGATCGTCGATCATCTGCTTGAGCGGCGGGATCTGCTCGGCTTGCCCCGGGCGCAGGGCGAGCCCGAAGTCGAACGGGAAGTCGGTCCCGTAGGTCGAGACATACGGGAAGTCCCAGCCCATCCGCTCCTTGTAGGCGATGAGCCGGTCGATCGGCGCGCGCGAGAAGCAGACCAGCGTCACGTCGCGATGGTTGAGGTGCACGCGGGTGGCGCCGATCTCGTCGCCCAGGTTCGTGCACCCGGGACAGGCGCCCAGGGTGTAGTCGGGTCCGAACATGATGTTGTAGGCCAGAAGCTGCGAGCGGCCGTCGAAGAGCTCGGCCAGCGTCGTCTGGCCCGCCTCGGTGTCGAAGACGTATTCCTTGTCCACCCGCACCCAGGGCAGGCGCCGGCGCTGGGCGGTCACCTTCTCCTCGAGCTCGGCGTGCTCGGCCTCGAGCTTGGCCAATTCGGCGCGGGCGGCCTGCCATTCCTCGCGCGTTCCAATCGTGTGCTCCGGCATGGGGTACCTCCTCTGATCGTCACCGGGGATTGTCCAACACGGCCGACTGGGGTTGAGACCCGCGTGCGGGTCAGGATTCATCGCTGCGCATGTCCGCAGCGGACATTCTTCTGCTCAGAGCGGGCGCTCAGGCCTAGGATGCACGGCATGAGCTCACTCACTGGGAAGGTCGTCTTCATCACCGGCGCGGCCCGGGGCATCGGCGCCGGCACCGCCCGGACGCTGGCGGGGCGCGGCGCCCGGCTCGTGCTCACCGATCTCGACGCCGCCCCGCTGGCCGAGCTGGCCGCCGAGCTCGGTGAGGACCGTGCGCTCAGCGTGGCCTGCGATGTCTGTGATCTCGAGTCGATGGAGGAAGCCGCGACCGCCGGCCTCGAGCGCTTCGGTGCCATCGACTGCGTCGTGGCCAATGCCGGGGTGGCCAGCTACGGCTCGGTGACCGCCGTGGACCCGGCCATGTTCAAACGCGTGCTCGACGTCAACGTGCTCGGCGTCTTCTACACGGTGCGCGCCACGCTGCCGGCCGTGATCAACTCCCGCGGCTACTACCTGATCGTCTCCTCCGAAGCCGCCTTCGCTCCCGCGCCGGGCCTCGTGGCCTACAACGCCTCCAAGGCCGGCGTCGAGCATCTGGCCAGCGCGCTGCGCCTCGAGGTCGCCCACCACGGGGTGGAGGTCGGCTCGGCGCATATGTCCTGGATCGACACTCCGCTCGTCCAGGACGCCAAGACCGACCTCTCGGCCTTCCGCGAGATGCTGGCCGGGCTGCCGGGGCCGCTGGGCAAGACGATCCCCCTGCAGAAGTGCGCCGATGCCTTCGTCACCGGCCTCGAGCGCCGCAAGCGGCGTGTCTACGTGCCGCGCTGGGTGGCGCTGCTGGCCTGGCTCAAGCCGATCATGACCTCGCCGGTGGGCGAGCGCGAGGCCCTCAAGCGGGCGCCGCACCTGCTGTCGGTGATGGATGAGGAGGTCGCGCGGTTGGGCCGCTCGACGAGCGCGCGCAACGTCGCCATCCAGGACGCCGCGGTCACGCCGCGCTGAGCCGGCGTGGGCGGTCGCGGCTGCGCCGCGATACCGCTTAGGCCGGTGCGGTGGCGGTGAGCTGGCGCGCCCTGGACTTCGCCGCCGAGACGGCCGCGGTGAGCGTCTCGATGTCGTAGATGCCGTAGTGACGGCGGCCGTTGACGAAGAACGTCGGCGTGCCGGACACGCCGCTCTCATCCGCGCTGGAGACGTCTTCGCTCACCCGGGCCGCGTGCTGGCGCCGGCGCAGCTCGTCGCGGAAGCGATCGGCGTCCACCTCGAGCTCGGCCCCATAGCGGGTCAGATCGCGCGGCGAGAGCGCGTCCTGGTGGTCGAGCAACAGGTCATACATCTCCCAGAACTTGCCCTGGGCGGCGGCGGCTTCGGCAGCCTCGGCGGCGAGCTGGGCGTTGGGATGCACGTCGGTGAGCGGAAGATGACGCCAGACGTAGCGCACGTCGTCGCCGTAGGCGGTGAGCAGCTCGCGGATGACGCCCTCGGCGCGACCGCAGTAGCTGCACTCGAAGTCGCCGTACTCGAGCAGGGTCACCGGCGCGTCGTCGGGTCCACGGATATGGTCGCGGGCGGGATCGACCTCCTCGACGAGGTCGAGGACGTCCTCCGCCGTGCGCCCGATCTGGCGCGCCCGCAGCCCGGTCGGCAGGCGCCGGATGAGGCGGACCACCAGCCACGCCAGGACGGGCGCGATCACCACCGAGGCCAGCGTGCCGAGCCGGGCCTCGTCCAGGCGCTCGCCGGTGAAGGCGAGGCTGGCCACGAGCAGGGAGACGGTGAAGCCGATCCCGGCGCAGGCGCCGGCGGCGATGAGCACGGGTTCGCTGATCGAGGAGCGGGGACCGTGCAGGGCGGGACGCGACGCCACCCACGAGCCCACGAAGACGCCGGTCGGCTTACCGACCACGTAAGCGTGAGGATGCCGAGCGTGATCGGCGAGGTCACGGCGTTGCTGAGCAGGCGTCCGGTCAGGTGGATGCCGGCGTTGGCCAGCGCAAAGAGCGGGACGATGGCGTAGCTCGTCCACGGGTGGAGGTCATACTGAAGGCGCTCGTTGGCCGAGAGGGCGGCGAGCAGGCTCTGCTGGGCGGAGCGCGCGAGCTCGGGCGTGGGCTGCTCGCGAAAGGACCGCGTCAGCGCCGTGGCGCGCTCCAGGTCCTCGCGTGAGGGGGGATAGGCGCTCGTGGCCAAGCCGATGGCCAGGCCCGAGATGACCGGGTCGATGCCGGACTTGAACATGGCCACCCAGATGGCGACGGCGAGCCCGACGGAGAGCGCTCGGCGTCCAAACGGGGCGTAGCGCAGGGCCGCGAGGGCGGCGAAAAGGGCGAGGGCGATGCTCAGCGCCGGCACGGAGACGTGCGTGGTGTACACGGTGGCGATCACCACCAGCGCGGCGAGATCGTCGACCACGGCGAGGGTGAGCAGGAAGACGCGGACGCGGGTGGCGGTCCGCGGCGTGACCAGGGCCACCACACCGAGGGCGAAGGCCGTGTCGGTGGACATGGCCGCGCCCCACCCGTGCCCGCCGGCGCCTCCGGCGTTGAAGGCCACGTAGATGAGGATCGGCACCGCGACCCCGCCGAGGGCGCCGACCACGGGGATCGTGAGTCGCCGGCGCTCGCGCAGCTCGCCCAGGTCGAGCTGGCGCTTGGCCTCGAGCCCCACGACGAGGAAGAACAGCGTCATCAGGCCCTCGTTGACCCAGTGGCGCAGGTCGGCGCTGATTCCGGTGCCGCCGATCCGGATGGCCAGCTTGGTGCTCCACACCGACTCGTAGGAGTGCCATCCGGGGAGATTCGCCCACAGCAGGGCAGCGATGGCGGCTCCCACCATCACCACTGCCCCGCCGGTCTCGGTGCTCAAAAAGCTGCGCACCGGCGCGGCGAGGTTCCGGGCCCATGCCGTGCGCCCGCCGAAGGTGATCGTCTCGGTCCCGGCGCTCATGGCCGCATTTGAGCTTAGGACAGCGGCTCTCGCCTTCGGCCCGACGGCGCGGGGCCGCGGCGCTCCAAGGGGGCTAGTCGATGCTCGCCTACGCCGGTGCGGCGAGCGCCACGTCGCGGTTCTCCGGCGCAAAGCGGGTGGCGATGAAGCCCGCGCCCTGCGGGTCGGCGATCATCGTGGTCCGCGCCCAGGGAGCATCGAAGGGCGCGACGACGACGCTCCCGCCGAGCTCAACGGCCTTGCGCGCCGTGCGATCCGCGTCCTCGACGGAGAACGTGACGCTCCAGTGCGCGGGGACGTCGCCCTGGCCAGGGGCCAGTTGGTTGATGCTGGCCACGACGTCGGCGAACCTGACATCGACGCCCATGGCCGCGATCCGCTCCCGCAGACCCGGATCGGAGAGCTCGAGATGGTCGCCATAGCCGGGCAGCGTCCACAGCTCAACGCCGCCGCCGAGGGAGAGGGTCTCCCACCCAAACACGGCGCCGTAAAACGCCTTCGCGGCCCGCGGATCACGGGTGTTCAGGCCGTTGAAATTGAGCGATCCCGGCTCGTTGACGCGCTGTGCGCCCGGTGTCGCCTCGCCTCCCAGAGGTGCAGCACGGCGCCCTCCGGGTCGGCCACGGCCGCCGTGCGGCCGGCATCCATGACCTCAAAGGGCTCGGTCACGACGCTGCCGCCGGCCGCAGCCACCTTCGCCGCGCTCTCCTGCGCGCTGTGGACCCACACGTAGGTGTTCCATCGCGCCGTGGTGGTCTCGCCCAGCGGGGCAGAGCCCACGGCGGCCACATCCGCGCCGTTGACCCGGGCCAGGGAGTAATGGCCGGGCGACGCCGGCGGCATCACATCTTCGAACTCCCAACCAAACAGGCCGCCATAGAACGCCACCGCGGCCTCGGGGTCGGGCTGGTTGGTGTCCACCCAGCACGGGACACCGGGGATGTAGCGGTCTCGCTGGGCCATGTCCTCTCCTTGCCGTCGTTTTCGTGGGTCACGCTAACGGCGGTTGAGGTCAGGGTCTGTCCTCGGCTTGCCGTGGGCGCCGGCTCCCCCGGCGACCGCTCACGACCCGTGCAGCAGCGGTGCGTAGGAGATCCCGACGATCGCTCCCTCGGGGGAGAGGAGCCGGGTGAGCGTCTGTCCCCAGGGCTCCTCGCGCACCGGGTGCAAGAGCTCGTACCCGGCGGCGGCGAGCTCATCGGCTGCCGCCTGCACGGCGGCCACGTCCGCCACGTCGAACTCGACGCTGACCTGCGGGACGGCGAGGTGGGCCGGCCACTGCGCGTGGCCAAAGCACGCCTCGGCGGCCTCGGAGAGCGGCCACACGCCGAAGTGCTTGGCCCCCGGAATCTGTTCGCTGTGCAGATAGCCGTCGGGACTCTGGCCGGCGAGCGGAAGGCCGAGGGTGTCCACGTAGAGGCGGCGCGAGCGCGACGGGTCGGGGGTGATCACGGCGACGCTCGAGACAAACTCGATCTTCATCGGTGCTCCTTTCTGTGCTTTGCTGGGATGGTCGATCCAAGCAGGCGGTTTGCGCGTCGTCTTGAACGAATCGGACGTCTATCGCGAGTTCGCTGCCCCGGGCTGGGCCCGCGGCGCCATCGCCTGCTTCTGGGTTCGCCGAGGCGACGGAAGCGCGGTCCGCGTGTTGCCCGACGCCTGTACGGACATCGTCTGGCGGGTCGGGCACGGGGCGGTGGTGGCCGGGCCCGACAGCGCCGCGTGGGAGTCGCCGACCTGGCCCGGGGAGCTGATCGTGGGGGCGCGGCTGCGGCCCGGCGCGGGTGGCGCGGCGCTCGGCGTCCCGCTGGCCGAGCTGCGAGATCAGCGTGTGCCCGTCGACGAGCTTGGCTTTGACCCGCGCGAGGAGCTCAGGCACGCCCTTGGCCCGGGTGCCGAGCTGAGCATCCTGGCCCGCTTCACGCTCCGGCGCGTCGCCGATGCGCCACCGGACCCGGCCGTCCGAGCCGCGGTCGCCCAACTGCTCGGCCCCGACCAGCGGGTGCACGAGCTCGCCGCGGCCCTGGGCTTCAGCGAGCGCCAGCTGCGGCGGCGGTTTCTGACCGCCGTCGGGTATGGCCCGAAGACGCTGCAACGCGTTCTACGCCTGCGGCGGTTCCTGGCCGCGGTCGAGGGCGACGAACCCGCCGCCGGCGTTGACGGTTTGGCGCGCGCCGCGCTGGGGGCCGGATATGCCGATCAGGCCCACCTAGGGCGCGAGTGCCGGGCGCTGACCGGGCTCACCCCGGGCCAGCTGGCCGGCTCAGGCGCCGGCGGGCCTCAGCCGGTGGCGACGAGCGTTCCAGCACCGGCGAGGTCGTAACCGCCCAGCGCGGCGATGCGGTCGGTGAACGCGCGGCTGGCCAGGAGCTCGCCGAGCGACTGCAACCCAGGGTGGTGGGCCCACTGTTCGGCGATCCAGATCTCGACGGTGTGCGGCTCGATGGCAATGAAGCGCAGGCCGAAGGCGTGCGCAGCCGCCTCGGTGCTCACGGCGGCGCACCCGCGGATGCTGGCCTGTCGCGCGGCGTCGATATGACCGCTGGCCTGGGGGCCTTCCGGGGTCGTGCGGCCGCACCGGCCGGCCGCCCGCGCCAGGGCCTGTTGGCTGGCCGCGGCCGGACCCCGTTGCACGATCGTCACGTCGCTCTCGAGCACGGCCTCGAGCGTGGGGGCGGCGAGGGCGGGGGCGACGCCGAGGCCGACCCGCCAGCCGGCGAGGTGCATGCGGATGACCGAGACCGGCGGACTCGGGAGCTCGCCCGCAGGACCGTGCACGACCGCCGCGTGCACCCGCGCCTTGGCCAGCGAGCGCAAGGCGGTGTCGGTGGGAGCCGAGAGAGCGAGGAGGCTGGAGGCGCCGCGTCCCGTCAGCATCGCCTCGGCCAAGCCGAGGGCGGGTTCGCATCCCGCGATCACAAAGCGCTCGACGTTGCTCCGAGCAAAGAGCCGCAGCCTTCCATCGACGACGATCCCGTCCGCTGCCCCCCAGCCGCCGGCGGCGGCCCCGGAGTCGGGCAGCTCGGCGGCGATGAGGGTGTCGCCGACCCGACCGATGCGAAGCGGCGTCTCGCCGGGCACGTCGTCGTCGAGCGCCGGGGTGAGCTCATCGCCGCCGCGCAGAAACAGATCCTCGACCGTGCTGCCGAGGGCGTGCGCGAGTCGCAGCGCCGCGTCGACGGCGGGTGTGTTCTGGCCCGCTTCTACGGCGGCGACCAGCTGGCGACTCACTCCCGCGCGCTCGGCGAGCTCGGCCTGGGTCAGGCCGTGTTCCAAGCGGATGGCCCGCAGAGCCGAGGGAGCGTTTGATGCCATGATTTAGGTATCCTGCCAGAATCCTGGCAAACCGAGGAGGGCCATGAGGAACAGCCTGCGGCTGACCATCGCTGCGGTCGGACTCGTAACGATGGTGGGAGGGTGCGGGAGCAGCAGCTCGACCACGTCGAGCGCCTCCAAGTCGACACCTGCTGGCGCTGCGAGCAGCACGCCCGCCGCCCCAACGCAACCGCCGACCGTGCTCGCCGCGGCGTCGCTGACCAAGGTTTTCCCCCAGATCGACCCCCACGCCAAGTACACCTTCGGTGGGTCGGGCGCGCTGCAGACCGATATCGAGCAGGGTGCGCCCGCCGACGTGTTCGCGGCGGCGAGCCCCAAGCAGCCCGCGCAGCTCTACGCCCAGGGTCTGGTGGCCAAGCCGCTGCAGTTCGCCACCAACACGTTGGTGTTGATCGTGTCCAAGGCCAACCCGGCGCACATCACCTCGGTCAACGACATCACCAAGCCCGGCGTCAAGCTGGTCATTTGCGATGCGACCGTGCCCTGCGGCGACTACGCCCGCACCGCGTTTGAGAACCTCGGCATCACGGCCGCGGCGATGAACAACGTGGTCAGCCAGGCGACCGACGTCACCCAGACCACGGCCGAGGTCGCCCTCGGGCAGGCCGATGCCGGATTTGTCTACATCACCGACGCCAAGGCGGCCGGCGCCAAGGTGACTGTCGTCCACCTGCCCGCGAAGGCCAAGCCGGGGGCCAAGGACTACATCGCCGTAGTCAAGAAGGGCGCCCACCAGGCGGCGGCCCAGGCGTTCGTGGGCCTGGTCATGTCGCCGAGCGGGCAGGCCAAGCTGCGGGCGGCCGGCTTCGGCCCTCCGTGACCGGCGTCGTCATTCCCGGTCCCGTCTCCGGGGGTTCATCTCCGTGGGCGCGAGCCGGCGGGCGGGCAGCGGTCGCGGTGGGCGCCACCGTGCTCGTGGTGGTCGTGCTCGGGTTCCTGCTCGTGCCGATTCTCGCCCTGATCACCTATCAGCCGGTGCACAGTCTCCTGCACGGATTCGGCACTGCGGTGGCGACCGACGCCATCCTCGTGTCGCTGAAGACCAACGTCATCGCCTTCGGGCTCATGATCGCCCTGGGCACGCCGTGTGCCTACATCCTCGCGCGCAGCCGCTTTCGGGGGCGAAGCGTGGTGCTGACGATCATCGAGATGCCGCTGGTCATGCCACCGGCCGTGGCCGGGTTGGCGCTGCTCGTCGCCTTCGGGCGTCTCGGGCTCCTCGGCGCCACGCTCGACGCGCTGGGCATCGACCTCGCCTTCACGCAGGCGGCGGTGGTGATCGCCATTCTGTTCGTCGCCAGCCCGTTTTACCTGCGCGGCGCGATCGCCGCCTTTGAGGCTGTCGATGGTTCGCTGCTCGATGTCGCGGGGACGCTCGGCGCCGGGCCGGTTCGGCGCATGCTCTCCGTGGCCGTCCCGATCGCCGCCGGCGGGTTGGGCGCGGCCGCCGCGGTCGCCTTCGCCCGCGGGATCGGCGAATTCGGAGCCACCATCCTCTTCGCCGGCAGCTTCCAGGGCTCCACGCAGACCCTGCCGCTGGCCGTCTACTCGCTGTTCGACGCCAATCTCGATCAGGCCGTCGCGATCGGCGTGCTGTTGATTCTCGTGAGCGCCGCCGTGCTGCTCGTCGCCAAACTGCTGGGGCGCTCATGGAGCTCCGCATCTCGAACATCGCCCTCGCTCGGCGCTCCTTCGAGGTTCGCGCGACCCTGACCGTCGCCGCTGAGACGGTCGCCCTGGTCGGCCCGTCGGGGGCCGGCAAGACATCGCTGCTGCGTACCGTCGCCGGCCTCGAGCACCCCCACACGGGGCAGATCGCCCTCGACGCCGAGGTGTGGCTCGACACCTCTCGCAAGATCGACGTGCGCCCCGAGCGACGCCGCGTCGGCTACCTGCCCCAGGACTACGGCCTGTTTCCGCACCTGTCGGTCGCGGGAAACGTGCGCTTCGCCGCCCGCCGCGAGCGGCCCGACCTGCTCGATCGGCTGGGGATCGCCCATCTGGCCGAGGCCCATCCAGCGCAGTTGTCCGGAGGCGAGCGCCAGCGCGCGGCGCTGGCCCGGGCCTTGGCCCGCGACCCGCAGGTGCTCCTGCTCGACGAACCGTTCGGCGCGCTTGACACGATCGCCCGGCGCCAGGTCCGCGACGAGCTCGCGGAGATCCTCGCGACCATCCAGCTGCCCACCCTGCTCGTCACCCACGCCTTCGACGACGCGAGCATCCTCAGCGACCGCCTGGGGGTCATCGACGCCGGCCGGATCGTCCAGCTCGACGTGCCCGCGGCCGTGCACCGCCGACCCGCCACCGCACTCGTTGCGGAGCTCACCGGCGCCAACATTCTGCACGGGACGGCGACTCCCATGGCGGCGGGAGCGACCATCGAGCTCGAGGGCGGTGGCCAGGTCTCGACGTGCTCGCCGGTCAGCGGCGCGGTCACGGTGGCCGTCGCGCCGTGGGCGCTCGTTCCCTGCGCGCCGCAGGATGCCACCCTCACCGACACGATCCTTGCCGTTCACCGCCAGGGAGGCACGCTGGTCCTGCGTCTCGCTCGCCTCACCGTTCACCTCCCGCATGACCATCCCCGCGCCGCTGGGCTCGAGCCGGGCACCGTGACCGGGCTCGTGGCCTCATCCAGTGGGGTCCATGTCGTCTCGCCCTCATCCGCGGAGGCCCCACGAGCGCCCGCCGGCGACGCCGGAGCCTCAGAAGCCGCTCGCGCGTGGCTCGCTCCCTGAGCCGTCCAGGAGCCCCTCGAGCGCGGCGCTCGTGATCACCTCGGCCTGCCGGGGGGAAGATTCGCCCCACCAGGAAGGCGTGCACGTCGGGCTCGGGATCGGCGCACAGATCGCAGAGCACGAGCAGGCGGTAGTCGCGGTCGTGACCGTCGCGCACCGCTGAGAGCACGACGCCACTGGTCGAGATCCCGGCCAGGATCAGCGTGTCGATTCCCCGGGTCTGGAGTTGCTCGTGCAGATCGGTGGTGCCAAAGGGACCCACCCGCGTCCTTCGCACCACGCGCGACGCGTTCGAAGATTCCGTTCTGGTAGGCGCCGTAGGGTGTTCTTCGACCGTTCTTGAGAATTGGCCCTACCGTCCCGCGCCATGGGATCTCCAAAGCATCTTTGGTCCGGCGACTGGCAAACCGAGTCCGCGTCGGCCGCCGCGCGCCGGCGCGCAACCGAACCAGCCGCCGGCCCTCCACCCCAGGAGGACACCAACGCCGCCGCCGCGCCCGGCCGCCGCCCACGGGCCCTCGCGGCGGAGCTACAGCGATGGAAGACCGCTTGGAATCGCCGCCACTGGACGGTGGCTGCCGGGGCGGTGATCGCCCTCGTCCTCGTCGCCGGAACCGCCATCGCCCTGCTCAGCGGCGGCGGCTCGGCGCCGACGAACAACGCCTCGCTTCCCTTCTCACAAGCACCTCCGAGCGCTCAGGGCACGCCCGGAGCGGGCCAGGGTGCGCCCGGCAGCGGGACAGGGCGCGCCCGGCACGGGGCAGGGCACGCCCGGCACGGGGCAGGGCACGCCCGGCAGCGGGCAGGGAGTCCCGGGCGGTGGGCTGCCCGCCGCTCCCGGCTCCTCCCCCACCGCCGGCCAAGCCTGGCTCGGCGTGGAGCTCGCGCCCTCCTCGACCGGCGGTGCCCTGATCAGCGGCATCGTGGCCGGTGGCCCGGCTGACGCGGCCGCGCTGCACCCCGGCGACGTCATCCTCGGGCTCAACGGCCGGTCCGTGGCGTCCTCGCAGGAGGTCAACAACGCGATCTCGGCGCTCAGTCCCGGACAAACGGTGTCGGTGCGCGTCCAGCGGGCCTCGACCGCCTTCACCACCCAGGTGACGCTCGGTCAGCGCCCCAGCGGTTACCCCTGATTCATGGACTTTGCGGCTCCTCTCATCCTCGTCGCACTGGCCGCGATTCCCCTTCTCATCGTCTGGTATGTCCGCCGCCAGCGACACCAGGCCCGGGTCGCCGAGGCCTTCGTGGCCACCGCGCTGCGGCCGTCGGTCGCACCCCGAGGACCCGGCTGGCGCCGTCACGTTCCGATGCTCGCCTTCCTGGTGGCGATCGCGGTCCTGATCATCGCCGCGGCCCGGCCCGAGCGCAGCGTCGCCGTCCCGGTCACCGATGGTGCCGTCATGCTTGTCGACGACGTCTCGAGCTCGATGGCGGCCACCGATGTGGTCCCGAGCCGCCTCGGGGCGGCCAAGCAAGCCGCGGAGCGCTTCCTGTCTGACGTTCCCGAGCGCGGTCCGGGTGGGCCTCATGACCTTCAGCGACCACCCGCAGGTCGTGCAATCGCCCACCACGGACCGCTCGGCCGTCCGCGCCGCCCTGACCCAGCTGCGCGCGGGCGGCCACACGGCGATCGGTGACGCGATCAATCGCGCCGCCCAGTTGCTGACCGCATTGAAGGGAGCCAACGGAAAACGCGTGCCCGCCGCGATCGTGCTCCTCTCCGACGGCACCTCCACCCGGGGCGCCGATCCGCTCAGTGCCGCGCGCCAGGCGGCGTCGGAGCACATCCCGGCCTACACCGTGGCCCTGGGCACCGCCCGCGGGACGATCCAGGTGGGCAAGCGAACCGTGCCCGTCCCGCTCGACGCCTCCCAACTTCAGCGCATCGCCAGCCTGTCGGGTGGACGGGCCTTCACGGTCGGTGACAGCGGACGGCTGAGCACCGTCTACTCGCATCTCGCTGCCCAGTTCGGCCACAAGAAGGTACGCCAGGAGATCACCTCGACCTTCGCCGGGGCGGGCCTGGGGCTGGTGCTCCTCGGCGGTGTCCTCTCGCTGGCGTGGTTTGGACGCCTTGTCTAACGAATGAAGGAGAACCCATGACCGAAACCGGATCCGGACACGATGCGCGCTCTGAAGCACGCCGCGTCGCTGCAGGAGGCCCTGCACGAGATCAAGCGCGTGATCGTCGGTCAGGACGCCATGCTCGAGCGCCTGCTCGTGAGCCTGCTGGCCGGCGGGCATGTTCTGCTCGAAGGCGTCCCCGGGCTGGCCAAGACGCTGACCGTCAAGACGCTGGCCGCCGTCCTCGGCGGGTCCTACGGGCGCGTCCAGTTCACGCCCGACCTGGTTCCCGCCGACCTCGTCGGCACCCGGGTCTACCGGCCCGACACGGGCACGTTCGACACCGAGCTCGGGCCGGTGTTTGTCAACTTCCTGCTCGCCGACGAGATCAACCGGGCCCCGGCCAAGGTGCAGTCCGCGCTGCTCGAGGTCATGGAGGAGCAGCAGGTCACGATCGGCGGGCGTACCCATCCCGTGCCGCTGCCGTTCATCGTCATGGCGACTCAGAACCCGATCGAGTCCGAGGGCACCTACCCCCTGCCCGAGGCGCAGGTCGACCGCTTCCTCATGAAGATCATGGTCGACTACCCGAGCACGGGCGAGGAGGCCGCGGTCGTGGGCCGAAGCCTCGGGCCGCCGGCCCACGTGCGCGAGGTCCTGTCGCTGGCGGACCTCAGCCGCTACGCGGTGGCGACCCGGAGCGTGCTCGTCGACCGGGAGGCGATCGGCTATGCCGTCTCGCTGGCCGACGCCACGCGCCGTCCCGCCGAGTACGGCCTCGGTGCGAGTCGCCTCGCTGATCGAATTCGGCTCGAGCCCCCGCGGACCGATCGGCCTCGTGCAAGCGGCGCGTGCGCTGGCTCTGCTGCGCGGTCGCGGCCACGTCGGTCATCGACGACATCCATGACCTCGCCGCCGACGTGCTGCGTCACCGGATCGTGCTCTCCTACGACGCGCTGAGCGAGGGTGTGACCGCCGATGAGGTGCTCGAGAAGGTCCTCGCCGCCGTTCCCGAGCCGTCCTCGGCGCACCTGACCCGCACCACCGTGAGCGATTCGCTCGCTCCCGTCCGCGCCAGCGACTTCGGAGCTCGCCGACGGAGCGTGAGCGGCGCGCCGCTTGCAGCCGCCGGCGGCCCGCCAGGGCCCCGGGCCGATGCCTCAGGCCCTGATCGACGGCCTCGAGGTGGGCATCCACCGGCTCATCGCCCGGACGCTGCCCGGCGAGCGCCAAGCCGCCGGCGTCGGTCGCGGGCATGGAGCTTGCCCAGCTGCGCCCGTACCGGGTCGGCGACGATGTCCGTCACATCGATCCGGCTGCGACAGCGCCCGCAGCGGTGGTCAGCCCCATGTCCGCCTGCACGTGCCCGAGCGGGCCCTGACCACCTGGATCGCGCTTGACGTGTCTGCGTCGATGGCGTTCGGCACGACGGAGCGGCTGAAGGCCGACGTGGCCGAGGGAGTGGCGCTCGCCTTCGGGCGACTCGGCGTCCGCCACGCCGGGAGCGTGGGCCTCGTGAGCTTCGGCAGCGGCGATGATCGCGTCCTTGCCCCCGCGGGGCGCCAAGCCAGGCCTGGTCGCGCTCCGGCGCGCGCTCGCGCGAAGGCGTCGCCGCCGACGGTGTCAGCGACCGCTGACGGCTTGGCGCGGGCGCTGCGCCGCGTGGCGAAGGTGGCCCGGCTTCCCGGCCTTATCGTCGTCATCTCCGATTTCCGCCACCAGCGTGAGTGGGAGGGGCCGCTCGGGTCACTTCGGCTCCGGCACACGATTGTCGCGGTCGAGGTCAGAGACCCCCGCGAGGCCGAGATGCCGAACGTCGGGCGCCTCGCTCTTGTCGATCCCGAGACCGGCGCGCGGATCGAGGTCGATACCTCGCGGCGGCGGGTGCGCGAGCGCTTCGCCGAGCTCGAGGCCGCAGCGCCGGGGACAGGTGGCGCAGGAGCTGCGGCGTCTGCGCATCACCCACATCTCGCTCTCGACCGACGAGCGGTGGCTGGCGACCCTCGGACGGCACCTGCGATGAGCTTCGCCAACCCGCTGTGGCTGCTGGCCCTCCTGCTCGTGCCTCTCGGCCTCCTCGCCCAGCGCCGGTTCCAGCGGCGGGCCCGGCGATATGCCATCCGCTTCCCCGCCGTCGCGACCCTGCGAGGCCGCGGCCGCCGGGACGGTCTCCTGGCCGTCGCTACATCCCGCTCGGGCTCCTGCTGACCGGCGCGGCCGCGCTGGCGCTCGCCCTCGCCCGGCCCCACATCACTGAGCGGGTGGCGGTCAACCAGGCGTCGATCATGCTCGTCACCGACCACTCGGGCTCGATGGCCGCCACCGACGTCCAACCCACGCGCCTGGCCGCTGCCGAGCAGGCCGCTGACACCTTCCTGTCCCAATTGCCCAGCGGGGTGCGCGTCGGCGCCATCGCCTTCTCCACCTCGCCCGACGCGCTCGCAGGTGCCGGTCGCCGATCACTCCGCGGCGCGGGGGATCATCGATAGCCAGAGTCGCCGGCGGTGCGACGGCGACGGGCGACGCGCTGGCGCTGGCGCTCCAACTGCTGCACGGCACCGAGCCCAAGCATCCTCCGTCGGCCGTCGTGCTCCTCTCCGACGGCTCGGCGAACCGCGGCGTTGACTCCGTCACGGTCGCGCGCCAGGCCGCACAGGACCGTATTCCCATCTACACCGTCGCGCTCGGGACCGCGAATGGCGTCCTGCAGACGGGCGATCCCGTACCAGCCGTGCTCCCGGTGCCCCCGGATCCCGCCCTCATGCAGCAGATCGCGCGCACCTCGGGCGGCAAGGCCTTCAACGCCCAGTCCGCCGACGAGCTCGGCTCCATCTACACCAATCTGAGCAAGCAGCTCGGCAGCACGACGCGAAAGCGCGATGCCACGGCGCTCTTCGCCGCCGGCGGCGTGGTGCTCGTCCTGCTCGCGGCCGCGGGATCGGCTCGCCTGTCCGGACGGCTACCGTGAGCGCTCGGCCACGGGGCTGACGGGAGCATTGAGGGGCAAGCCGGGTACCGTTGCGCCGTGGCGAGCGCCCGACCTCCTCTCCTGAATGGCAGCGCACGCGCGCTCGCTCTGCCCGCTGAGGGAGGCGAGCGATGCTCGCTTGACCGTCTAGTCAACGAGGCGGCCGGCCATATCACCCGGTTTGACGCTCCGGCGGCGTTCTCAGCCTCGCAAGCCGACGGGGTCATCATCGATATCCGCTCGCAGGACGCCCGCGAGGGCCACGGCACCATCCCCCAGAGCCTGCACATTCCGCGCACGGTGCTCGAGTGGCGGATCGCCCTGGAAAGCCCGTGGCGCAACCTGCACCTCGCCGGCCTCGACCAGCAGCTGATCCTCATCTGCGACCACGGCTACTCATCGATTCTCGCCGCCAGCAACCTCGTCAAGCTCGGCTTTCACCGCGCGGGCGACGTCATCGGCGGGTTTGAGGCCTGGAAACACAACGGGCTTCCGGTCGTTCCAGCCCGCCCCGTGACCGCCGAGGCGCTGCCCGGGACGGGCCCTCCGGAGTAGCGCCCGCCCTAGCCGCCGGGCGCGCACCCGCAGAAGCGCTCAGGGCACCATGAACGGGTGGCGCGGGGCCGAGGCTCGATCTTGCGCGATCGTCCTCTGCCCCGCGCCGTGAATGCTCGGCCGGGCGAACCTAATGCCCTAGTGGCCAGACATCCGACCCGTCTACTACCCGGTCAGCCGCCTGTAATCCATCCACCCCCGAACCCGCCCGTGCTCACCCCCGCCACACGAAGGTCGCTACCTCACCATCGTGGAGCACGTAGGAGAACGAGCGCCCTCGCTCGGTGACGGTGATGTGGTGCGCCCGGCCGTTGTTGGTCGTGGCGACGAGCACGATGGTGCCGTCGGGGTTGCGGAAGGCGACGTCCTCGACGCCGCACGGCGGTGCCGGCAACAGGAGCCCGTCGGCACAATGGTCGGGCGTCGTGGAGTAGATGCGCCTGGCCCCCAGCCGGATGAAGCGGCTGAACTGAGCCAGCTGCCAGAAGTCGCTCGTGAGCCGGTAGGTATGACTGACGCGGTTGACGATCACCGGGGCAATGCACTGCTCACCCAGGCGCGGCCCGTACTGCCCCTCGCAGCCCTGTCCAACCTTCGGTCCAAACTCTTCGTCGACGGCGACGTTCCACAGCTGCACGCCCTGGGCCCAGTTGCGCAGGACGCGGATGGCCATCTGGGCCGGGGTGATGTCGCTGAGATAGCTGGCGCATTCGGTCTCGAATTGCGCCAGGCGCGGAAAGTGGCGATGGACGCGGCTGCCCGCGTCGGCATCGGAGAAGTAGCAGTGGAAGGCCAGCCCGCCGATGTCGCGGCGCGCGGGGCTGAGCAGGACAGTGGGGATGTACGCGAGGGACTCGGGGTCGGCCAGCGCCGCCTTCGGATAGGCGTCGTCCCACGCGAGGATCTGCGGGTGCAGATGGGCCCCGCGCAGCGCCGGTCCCACAAAGCCGGCGATCAGTCTCGCCTCGTCTGGGGCCGAGAGGTACATCTGGGGAAAGCTCTGCGTGAAATAGGTGTTCAACGGCTCATTCGCGACCCCGAGCTGCTGGATGGGGACACCGGCCTTGGCGTAGCCCTTCAGGAACTTGACCAGGTACTGGGCGAAGGGGCTGTAGGCGTCGGGGCGCAGGGTGCTGCTCGTGGGCCCGGTCGGGATGATCGAGTCGTCGGTCTTCATCCAGGCCGGCGGCGACCAGGGGTTGGCCATGATGGTCAGCGCGGGGTTGAGCGCCCGCGCCTGGCGGATCATGGGCAGAATGTAGGCGCGGTCGTGGCCCAGCGAGAACCGTTTGAGGTACGGGTCGCCCTGACCGGGCGGGAGGTCGTCGTAGGTGTACGGCTGGCCCACGACATAGTCCGAGGCGCCGATCGGCACGCGCAGGTAGGAGAGACCGATCCCCCCGCGCCCGAGCGAGAAGAGCCGGTGCATGACCTGGTCGCGCAGGCGCCGGGGGAGTTCGTCGTGCAACAGCCAGGCCGAGGTGTCGGTCATGGCCAGCCCGAACCCGGCCGTGAGCGTTTGAAGGCGGGCGTTCGGACCGACGACGATATTGAGCCGGCCGTGCCCTGGGCCGCCCCGGAAGTACACGGGCGCCATCGGGGCCAACCGCTGGCGGACGTTGGCGCTCGTCACGTACACCGCCACGACGGGTCCCGCCGGGACTCGCTTCGATGCCGCGGCTCGTGTCCCCGGGCCGTGGACGTCGCGAGCGGCGGCGAAGCCGATGGAGCCGGCCAGCGCAGCCGAGCCGGCCCCGAGCGCGGCCAGGGTTCGCGCGAGGCGACGGGGGAAGGGCGACATGGCCCCACATCGTGGCGGAATGGCGTCCGACCGCGCGACGCTTGATCGTCAGGCGCGCCTCACCAGCGGCCGCCTGCCGCGCCCCCTGCGGCCTGTTCGGGGCAGGTGAGGCTCCCACACCCGGCGGCCGCCTGGCATGGGCGAAGCCCCGCATGTCGACGATCCAGACCACGCCGTCGGCCAGCGCGGGCGTGGCGTCGAGCCGACTGGACCCTCTCCCGCGCGGTGCCGATCCTCGACGAGGACGATCAAGTCATCGAATGGGTCGGCGCGGCCACCGACATCGCTGCTCGCCATGAAGCCGACGATGATCCGGGCAGCGCTCCCAAGTAAGCCAGGCCGTCGCCCGCGATAGGGATGAGTCGCTGCGCACGTTTCTGATTGCGTGACGGTCCGGTTTGGCGCGATCCTGAAGGGCGATGGCCGACTCACGCCGCCTGCCCATCGATGCCGACGATGTCGCGGCGGCGGCGGCCCGCATTGACGCTGTCGCGAACCGCACGCCGGTGTTCACGAGCCGGTCGCTCGACGAGCGCCTCGGGGCGACCGTGTTTCTCAAGGCGGAGTCGATGCAGCGGGGCGGAGCGTTCAAGTTCCGCGGTGCGTACAACACCGTTGCCTCGCTGAGGCCCGACGAGCTGGCGCGTGGCGTTGTCGCGGCTTCGTCGGGCAACCACGCGCAGGCGTTAGCGATTGCGGCGGGCTTGCTCGAGGCAAGAGCGACGATTCTCATGCCGCGGGATGCACCGGCGTCCAAGCGGGCGGCGACGGAGGGCTATGGCGCGCGGGTCATCGAATTCGATCGCTACCGCGATGACCGCGAGGCGATCGTCGCTGAGTTGGTCGAGCGCGAGGGGCTGACGCCGGTGCACCCCTACGACGACCCGCGGATCATGGCCGGCGCGGGGACTTCGACCCGCGAGCTGCTCGAGCAAGCCGGCCCCCTCGACCTGGTGGTCATTCCGGCCGGCGGGGGTGGGCAGCTGGCCGGCGGCGCCGTCGCCGCCTCAGGCGTGGGGCGCCCGCCGCAGGTCGTCGGGGTCGAGCCGGCCGCAGTCGGGCAGTGGCGAGCCTCCCTGCGCATCGGGCGCCCGGCGCGCGTTGAGGTTGGCCAGACGATCGCTGACGGCCAGCAGCTGCCCTCGCCGGGCCGGTTGACCTTCGCGGTCGTCAAGGAGCTGGTCAACGATGTGGTCGCCGTGAGCGATGATCAGATCCGGTCGGCGATGGCGTACCTATTCGAGCGCCAAAAGCTCGTGGTGGAGCCGAGTGGTTGCAGCGCCCTGGCCGCCATTCTCTCCAGGCTGGTTGACGTCGGCGGCCTTCGGGTGGGCGTCGTGCTGTCGGGCGGGAACATCGCCGTTAACCGCTTCGTGTCGCTGCTGGCCGGTGCCGGCTGAGGGCCCCGCCGTGCGCCGGCTTGCTGCGTTGCCGCGACTCGTGGTGAGCGGAGCGGGCGGGACTGCGCGTGATCGCCGCGCCAAGCTGAGCCGCCTTGCCACCCCCGTGACGGGAGAGGGGTGGGTCGAAATCAAGCCACACCGAGACGTGCCGATGCAACTCAACATGCGTGTTGGCGCCCAAACGTTCGCTGCCTTGATGGTCGGGCTGGTCGTAGTTCCCGGCGCTCTGGTCGCCCTGCTTCATTGCCTGGCTCACTCGGGCGGCGCTCTGCGAGGATGGCTGTCACCCGCACGTCCCCCCGATCCTCGACATCCAGCTCGCGGTAGCTCTCACCGGTGTCGTTCCGACCACGGCGCTGTCCATGCGGTTCTGCGCGGGCGTTTCCGGCTTGCCTTAGCAGCGTTCCCCCTCGGCGTTGCGACGTATGGGGCGTGGGGCTGCTCAACAACCTCGCCGTCCACGGGAGTTTGTTTGACGGTTGACCGCCTCGTCCGGCGACGGAGTGTGTGACCGACAGCGGCCGACCGGTGCGTCGCTAGGCATTGTTACTTCTGCGGGCGATCCGTAGGGGTCCGAGCGGCGGTGTCAGCGTCCGGATTGGCTCTCGGACGCAGGCGACCACGAGCCGTGGGCCCTCCGAGAACGAACCGTCCATGACTCGCGCCAGGTCGCTTAGACGATCTCGCCGCGGCTCTCGCGAGCGACGATGACGCCGCTCTTGCCCTCGATGATCTGCGCCACCGCATCAACGTCATCGGGAGTCAAGAACGGCCGGATACGACGGCCGATATCAAGAATGAGCGCCCAACTCTTCGATGGACGTTGCGGGTCCAGACTCGCCCACAGCGTCGGGTTCGCGGTCCCCCATATGCGAGCCTTTCCCGATGCAGTCGCAGTCGGCACGATGACAGCCGCGCGGATCGTCCCGTAGGGGATGACCTTGCTCCCCCAAGGGAAGTAGTACGCCGTGATCGTGATGGCCTGATCGTCGCACGAGATCCATCGGTCGCTGTACAGGGCCATGCCTCGAGTATTGAAGTCCTCAGAGCGTCCGCGTGCAAGGGAACCGCGCCGCCTGCGTGCCTCCAGCGATCTGCGCGGGGGCGGCTCACGTATCGCCTCGTGCGGAAAACGATCGCCGCACAACCCCTCAGGCGAACGATCGACGTCGCCGCACTGCATCAGCGATCACCGGGACTTAAATCTCCGTGCAGGCCGTTGTTGGACGGCGGGAGGGCTGATACAGCGCGCCGTCCCGCGTGGCGGCGGGCAGATCGGGCCGGCGGGGGGTTATGCGGGCCGGTCGTGACGGCCCGCCACCAGTCATCGATTCGTCTTCGCGCGAGGAGGTCTCACGTCGAGCTTTCGATTGGGCGTGACTATCGTCGCGTGCGCGTCCGCATGGCTGACCGTAGGTACGCCGCTGGCCGCGGCGGATCCGGGCGGTAACTCTGCCGCTGCCCACAGCTGCCAGCAGGGTGGATACGCGTCGTACTTCGCGCAGGACGGGAGCACCTCGCCCACCCCGGGCAGTGCACCGTCATGCAGCCCACGGTGGCCAGTGCTGGATTGAACATGGTGCCCGGGCCCGTGAGCGACGGCCAATTCGATATTTCGTTCTCGGGGTTGGGCTCCAACCCGGATCACTCGACTACGGTTGCGTGCGGTACCAGAGTGGGGTGGGCGTCTGCGGTTGGGGTCCCGCGGGCTCGGCCGGCGCCTTGTCAGCGACGGTGAGCGGCTCTCCCTGCACGTTCGGCGGATACCCGGCGACGTACCTCCGCTCGGTGGGCACGACAGCCGCCGGCGCCCCCTGTACCAGGAGTCTCCTCTCCCGTCGGGCTGTTCGTAGCGAAGGTTGAGCTGGCCGGGCCAGTCCCGGCCATCCCGCCCGATTCACCTTCCGCAACGCCAGACCGGAACACCGAGACGAAGTCGTAGCGTCCACGCAAGCGGCCCGTTCACGCGGCCCTTGGGGGTGGTCAGCATCAGCACCACCGCGATGATCGGACGGGACTCAGCGCGACCCCGACGCCGAACGACAGGGCCTGTCCGATCGCCTGGCCCATCAGTGCACGTCCACGGGCTCGTTTTCACTCCGCGACGACAGGATGGCCGCTTAGCCAAGTGCGTGAATCGCCTCGTCGATGGTGTGGAAGATCATGTCCTCCCCGACCTGGTCGATCAACCCGGAACGGCGAGCCATCTCGATCACCGGCTGGCGCGCGTCGGTGAGCGCCACGTCAATTCCCCCCGAACGCATCGTCTGGGTGAGCCCGCTCAGCATCTCGGCGCTGGTGATGTCGAGTCGGTCGTTGGCACCGGCATCGATGATCAGGAGTCGAGGCGGGGGATCGCTCGCCCCCACGAGCTTTTTGATCAGGTCACGGACCGGGGTGGCGTTGGCGTAAAAGAGAGGCGATTCGAGCCGGAGGATGAGCACGCCGGGGATCCGCTCGTAGTCGGGATGTCTACGGACATCGCCGTAGGCTCCGGCTTCTCCGGGCACGCGGGCGAGCGAGCCGATGTGCGGCCTGCTGGCTCGGTAGATGACGAGCAGCAGCATCGCTGAGACGCCGATGACGAGGCCGGGGAGGACATCGAGGGTGATCACGCCCAGCAAGGTGGCGAGCGCCATCCAGAACTCCACCTGGCGCAGGTTGTAGTAGCGACGCAGCTCGGAGACCTTCCACAGATGGGACACCGCGTGGATGATCAGCGCTGCGAGCACCGCCTCTGGGAGGCTTTTGAACAGCGGCGTGAGCAGGAGCACTGTGACCACGATCAGGGCCGCGGCGAACAGCGGTGACAGCTCGGAGCGAGCCCCGGCGCCTTCGTTGACCGCCGACTGTGAGAGGCTGCCCCCGCCCGCCAGGCCACCGACGAGCCCGGAGGCCGCGTTGGTGACCCCGAGCGCGATGAGCTCCTGATTGGGGCTGATCTCGTATCCGTGCTTGGTGGCGAAGTTCTCGGCCGCGCCGAGCGATTCGCTGAAGATCACCAAGACCATCCCGCCCGCCGCGGCGAGCAGCGGGGCGATGTCGGCGATGCGGACCGATGGGATCCGAGGGGTGGGGAGACCGCTCGGCACGTTGCCGACGATCTCGACCCCGTGCGTGGAAAGGCTGAAGGCGGAGCTGACAAGAATCCCGAGTAGGAGCGCGACCAGCCCGCCCGGGATCCTCGGCGCCAGTCGCTCAATCGCCACCAGAAGCGCCAGCGCCGTGGCGCCAATTGCCAGTGTCGCGGCGCTGGTGTCGCCAAGGTGGCCGATCAAGTGCACGAACTGGGCAATCGTGTCGCCCGAGCCCTTCTTGATCCCGAACAGCTTGGGCAGTTGGCTCACGGTGACGAAGATCGCTAGGCCGAAGACGAATCCCTCCATCACCGGCCGCGAGAGGAACTGGGCGATGAAGCCGAGCCGCAGCAGTCCGGCGATCAGGAACAGCCCACCGCAGAACAGCACCAGAGCCGCCGCGTCGATGGCGTAGTGGGAGGCGTCCGGTGGCGACAAACCCCCGACCGAGGACGCGAGCAAGACGGCCGCCGCCGACGTCGCGGCAGCGACGAGATGCCGGCTCGTGCCGCACACCGCATATGCCGCCAAGGTCACAAGCAGCGTGTAAAGACCGGCCTGGGGTGGCAGCCCGGCCAGCCCAGCGTAGGCAATCGACTCGGGCACGAGCAGTCCCCACACGGTCGCGCCGGCGATGAGATCGAAGCGCAGGAACCCCCGGTCATAGGCGGGGAGCCATTTGAGGATCGGCAAGAAGCGACGGATCCCCGACGGCGGCGGCGCCGCCCAGTCCCGGGGGTCGACCACCGTCTGAGCTCTGGTGATGCTGGCGCTCGGGATATTGCGGTTGTGCCTCAGCGCCCGGCACGGCACATCACCCCTTTCGGAGGATGCAGCGGGTCAGACATCGCGCGGATCACCGGAGCAGCGCAAGCCGGACCGCGAACGGGAGGAGTTCGATGGCCAAGCCATTCAGGGGCGTTGTCAACGTCGATGTGACCGAAACTTCTAGGCTATGGCCCGCGCTCTAGGTCAGGGTGCCAAAGAGCAGGAGCTAGGCAGTGGAGTTTTTCTTCTACGGTCGCGATCGGCCCGGCGCGGGCCACCTTCGACGTCAGACGATCGAGCGCCATTGGTCGTTCATGGACGGCTACGCCAACCACATGATCGCGCGCGGCCCGACGCTCTCCGCGCCAGACGGAGAGATGACCGGCAGCATGCATCTGGTCGATCTGCCCGATACGCAGGCCGCGCAGGTGTTCGCTTTCGAGGAGCCGTTCTTTCAAGCCGGCGTGTTCTCCGAGGTGCTGGTGCGTCGGTGGCGAAATGAGCTGGGGCGGACGATGTGGGAGTTCCGCGGACCGGGAGGACACCGGTTCCTGCACATCGGTCACGGACATCCCGGCTCTGATGGTGCCAGTGCCGAGCAGCTCGATTACCTGCGCCGTCAAGCGGACCAGAGCCTGATTGCCCACGGTGCCACCTTCTCTGAGCAGGGCGACTGGGCAGGTAGTGTGACCCTGGTCGAACTTCCCGATCTGAGCGCCGCCGCGCAGCTCATCAATGGATCACCGGCTGCCCAGGCCGGCCTCTATGAGCAGCTCGAGCTTCACCACTGGCGCTTCGGCGGGCGCGGCCAACCCGGGCTGTAAGCCGGTCGGGGCAGTCAGCGCCGTGCGCCTCGGTGAGACCCTACGGCCGTCGGGGGCTGCCGGCCTTCTATGCCGCCGCTGCGCTCGACGCCACCGATGATCCGCGGGCGAGGGAGCCCGTTCCTCAACGCCGAGCCTGCGGGACGACCACCCGACCTATGCTAATTTCTGAACGGTGTCACGTAGGTTGGGGGTAGGGTGTTGCCTGAGCTGAGGGGACGGCTGGGAGTGAGCAGACGAACCTCATGACGCCATCACCGCCAGCTCAGGCCGACGATCTCGACCGGACAGGCGCCACGCGCAAGGCGGCCAACGAGTAGGCGGACTGTTGTCGCAGCTAAGACAATTCGCGCGGTTGTGCGAAGAGCGGTCAGGCCGTCGCTTCCCGGATCAGGTTGCTCTGCATGATTTCTCGGTCGGAGAGTTCCGCGAATTCTGGGGCAACTTCCTGAGCTGGTCAGGTTTGCTGACGGAGGGCACCCCGGACCCGGTGTGCACTGGCGACGAGTGTGAGCAGGCGTCGTTCTTTCCGCAGCTGCGTCTGAGCTACGCGGAAAATCTGCTGCGAATCGACTCGCCAGAAGACGCGGAGCGAATCGCTGTCGTCGCTTATCACCCATTCCGGCCGGTGGAGCGGCTCACGCGGCGCGATTTACATGACCGCGTTCTCAGCGTGGCGGGGCACCTGCGGCGCCTGGGTGTAGGGCCCGGTGATCGGGTTGCGGCGGTCTCGGGGAACAACGTGGAGGTGCTCGTCGGTGCGCTGGCTGCGGCAACCGTTGGCGCCGCGTTCGCATGCGCCTCGCCGGATATGGGTGCTTCGGCGGTGCTCAGTCGCTTCGAGCAGTTGGAGCCCATGATCTTGATGGCGAACCTGGAGGATGGCGGTGGGGCATCATCCTCGTTGGGCGAACGCATCCGGGGAGTGGCCAGCGCGTTGCCGTCGGTGCGGGCGATCGTGGCGCTTGACGAAGCGCCGGTGCCGGCAGGGTTGCCGGTTCCGCTCTTACGACTATCAGAGCTGACGGGCGGCCCCTCGGACGAGCCAGAGTGGCAGCGGTTCGCCTTCGATCATCCGCTGTTCATCCTCTTCTCCTCGGGAACGACAGGGCGGCCAAAGTGCATCGTCCATGGCGCGGGAGGGACGCTGCTCGAGCACGTCAAGGAGCATCGCCTCCACGTCGACCTCGACCGCGAGGACACGCTCTTCTTCCATACCTCCGCGGCGTGGATGATGTGGAACTGGCAGCTGTCGGCGCTGGCGTCAGGAAGTGCAATCGTGCTCTTCGACGGGCCCATCAGCGGCCCGGACACGCTGTGGCGAGTGGTTTCGGACGAGCGGGTGAGCGTGTTCGGCACGAGCCCACCGTATCTCCAGCTCTGCCAGGACAGTGGTTACTCGCCGCGTCGTGAAGTGGACCTCACCCGCTTGCGAGCCGTCCTCTCGACAGGCTCGATTCTGCACGACTGGCAGTACGACTGGTTTGCCGGGCACGTGGGGCCAATGCCGCTGCAGTCGATCTCGGGGGGCAGCGACATCATCGGCTGCTTCGTCCTGGGGCACCCTGACCTCCCGCTGAATCGCGGCTGGATTCAGTCGCGCAGCCTGGGGCTTGATGTCCGCGCCCTCCCCGTCGACGGTGGTGACGCGGGTGGCGTCGGTGAGCTGGTGTGCTGCAACCCCTTTCCGTCGCGTCCCCGCGGCTTTGTCGGCGACGACGGGACTCGTTTCCACGAAGCTTATTTCCAGCAGAACCCGGGCGTTTGGACCCACGGGGATCTGATCGAGTTCGACCACCTCGGGCAGGCCCGGATGCACGGCCGTTCGGACGGCGTTCTGAATGTCCGTGGCATCCGTATCGGCCCGGCCGAGATCTACCGCGCCCTTGGAGACGTGCGCGAGATTCAGGCGGCGATGGCCGTCGAGCAGCAGATGCCCAGCGACCCCGCGGGCGCCCGCATCGTCCTGCTCGTGGTGCTCCGCGATCGAACTGTCCTCGACGCAGTGCTGTCTGCGCGCATCCGGCGCGAAATAGAACGCAAAGCCTCTCCCGCTCACTTACCCGGTCTAATCGTGCAGGTGCCGGAACTCCCCACGACGCACAGCGGCAAATCGTCCGAACGTGCGGCAACCGAGGCCATCAACGGACGGTCCGTCGCGAACCGCCAAGCGCTGCGCAACCCTGACTCGCTCGCACAGATCCAGCAGGCTTGCGCCCTCGCCGACGATCGGCCGCGGTCCCCCGGAAGCTCTGCTGCCTCTGCGTACGCACCGCCAGGCAGCGATCTGGAGCGCTCGCTTGGGGAGCTCTGGCAAAGGCTGCTCCAACGCGATCGGGTCGGGATCGATGATGACTTCTTTGAGCTGGGAGGGCATTCTCTGCTGGCCATCCAGCTGGTCCATGCAATCGAGCGAGAGCTCGGACGAACGTGCACGCTGTCGATGCTCTTCCGTAACCGGACGATCCGTCACCTGGCGGCCGAACTTCACGCGGGCGGGCCCGAAGTGACGACAGCCACGTTGCTGCCATTACAGCCTGAGGGCGACGGCCAGCCACTCTTTTGCATCAACGGCGTCCACGTGTACCAGGAATTGTCCGACCGGCTCGGGCTGGATGCGCCCGTGTACGGCATCTTCCTGCCAATCGAGCAGGAGCTTTTCGAGCTGGACCCTGGCGGCCGGGACACGAAGCTGCTGTCTGCCGAACGGATGGCCGCCGATTACGTTCACGCGATACGGGAGCAGCAGCCGCAGGGCCCGTATCAGCTCATGGGATTCTCGTTCGGTGGTGTCCTGGCCTACGAGGTGGCCCAGCAACTGACCCGAGCCGGAGAGGACGTCGACATGCTCATCATGCTCGACAGCCTGCTCCCCGTGGCGATGGCTCGAAAGGGCACCGCCGCTCGGCTAGGTCGGTGGCTGAGTATCGGCATCCGTGGGGCGCGCACCGGGCGCGAGCAGCTCCGCCGGGTGATTGGCAGGCGGTCGATCGAAGCATCGGCCGAGGGCGAGCGCTTGAACCAACTTCGGCTCAGAATCTACTTGGATGCCACCAACCGCTACGAGGTAAGCACTTATTCTCGCCCGGTTTTGCTGATCCGCTGCGAATCAACCATCGCCGATGCCGGGAAGCACCTTGTCGACCCAACCTACGGCTGGGGCGAATACATCAGTCAGCTCGAGATCTGCGACCTGCCGGGCGATCACCAGAGCGTCCTGCGCCGTCCACACGTTGATGCCCTGGCAAACGCGGTGCGTTCCCACCGTCCGCGCCCGCTGGTCAGCCGCCCGGCCTCGCGATGAGCGAGGGCCTCGGCGGCCGGAGATGCGACAGTGGGTCTGTGCCCGCATCGAACGGACTCTCGGTACCGGCAGCGATCTGGCGGATACCTATGCACGACACCGGCGGCGGAAAGGCCAACGGACGAGCGCCACTGCGAACGAATCATCAATTCAGGCGTTAGATGGCTTCCATCGCCCTGCCAACGCCGGCGCGCATCTCCTCGGCGTTCATCACAGGGGCGAACGTGATCTTCGCGCCAAGGCCCATAAAGAACGGCTCCGCCGCGGACGGTATCTCGCTTGAATCGGCCATGTCGAAGAAGATCAGGCGGTCCGCATTCCTTCCTCTGAGGTGAAGTAGGCGGCTTCCGCCTTCAGTGCCTCAAGTGCCTCAAGTGCCTTCCTCACGATCTGCGGCAGGCTTCCGTCCCTGATCGCAGCGTTTCCAGCCTCGGTCGGAACCTGGACCTTCATGAGGACCCGCATGTCTAGCCTCCTTCGTCGGTTACACCGATTTCGTACCGCGCCGACGCAGCCGGCATCAGAAGGACGGCAGGACGAGATCGCAAGCGCCCAACCGCCTGCAGCAGCCGCAGCCGCTCACAGGGCGATCCTGCGCACGGCCGCTGCCCCGTCAATGGGCGCCGTGGGCGCATCCATCGGGTAACCAACAACACTCACTCGGCACCGATCCAGGCCGCGGCATGACCAGATGACCCCCGCGTTTGGCGACTATCGGCCATGCCACCCTCTTTGCCACATCGCCGATCACGGACTCGCGCGTGAGCCCAACGTGAAACTCGCGCGCCGCAAAACCCATCAGCGCCCGGTGCAGCGCCGCGATCGCATCGGCGGCGACGGAAAGCGCGTCAGCTGTCTGCTGAATCCACAGGTGAAATGCCGCGAACGCCGTCGTCAGTGCGGGCCTGCCCGATGGTCGCTTGGGGGCAAACGAGCGATCCACCTCGGATACTCCGCGTCGTCACCGGGCCGCTGCGCGGGCTGGAATGAGATGCGGTCGATCTTTCCCCGGCCCGCGTTGTCTGGTCATAACGGCCGGGTAAGGGTTAGGTGTGGCCAGAGAGGGTTCCACCCGTCGAGCGCAGGAAGACCGCCGCCGGGCGCGCATCGACTCCCAGTACGCCGCCCATCGCCATCGCCAAGCCGACACGCAGCGAAGGCGCCGGCTCCAAGAGCGCCGGCGCGTCCTACGTAAGGCGGCACAAGAGACACCCGAGCGCTACCTGTCCTGGCTCCGGCAGGGCCTCGTCTCGCCTGAGTTCGCAGAGATCGCGCGGCGTCGACTGCAACAGCGGGGACGGTAGAACCTAAGTTGCTCTTTTGCAGGTGTATTGCTGTAGCTACGGGCTTGTCGGTTCGTTGGAGCGGGTTAGATCGGCTCAGAATTGCTGAGTTCGGGACACTTTTTGGGACACGTTCTCTGCGGGAGTTGAATCCAGTGTCGAGGCGGTCCACGAGGAGGTGAGGGTGTGAAGAGCCAAGCGTGCCGCCTCCGTGCTCCGACGCATGCTGGTGGGCCGCGTCGGGTCCGAACCCCAGCCGGCGGACTCGGAGCAGCTCGGTGCGCTCATGCCCCCGAACAAGGTCTCCGGCATTAGGGGGCTGTGCATTGAGCCTGTAGCGGCAGCGACCGCTTCCTGGCCGCTCCGGCTTGAGCGCAACCGGCCGACATGGTTGCTTGTCCCGCTTTGGCGACGAGCACGTCGCTGCTGATGGCCACGCCTCGCACCTTCGTGCTCCCGCGGGTATTCCACGCCAACGGCGCCGGCGTGGCTGCGTGTGTCCGGGAGCGGTAGCGCGCTACGGGGCGTCTATGTCGATCATCGCGGCTGCTTTGCTCCCGGACAAGCACTGCGGCCTGATCGACCAGAAGAGTGTTCGCCCCCGGAGGGAGGAGTTCGTCGATGTCGGCGCGGCGCTGTCGCCTTGTCCGGAGCGCTACCGAGCGATGGCTCCGCCGGGGGCTGTTGCTCAGATTGCCAGTGCGCAGGTGAGTGGGCTCGCCCGCCGGACATTTACCTCGGCCGAACGGATGCGCTCGTCCCTTCGCCGATCTTGACACTGCGCTTTCTAGCGCGTACGGTCGGTTTACCGTCCCGTTGCGGACGCCACGATTTGGGGAGGGGCTCATGCCCCGATTGACTAGCGGACGGACCGGCACTTCCGCGCGAAGGCTTTTGTTTGCGGCGGCGCCAACTGCGGTGTGCGTCGCGCTGGGGTTCGCCGCTTCTGCGGCGGGTGCGACCGTGACGATCGGCGCCCCGAACATAAGCAGCGACCAGATTGAGGAGTCGTGTGGTGTTTGCACGTATGCGCAGCTCACGCAGCCGAGCGCCGGGGTCCTGCTCAGCGCCCCGGCCGCCGGTGTGATCACCTCCTGGCGGGTCCACGGCGTCACCACGGGGACGGGTCGGCTCGCGTTGCGTGTGCTGCGCCCGGATCCGAACGGCGCCTCCCCGCCGGATGCGACCACTCCGTTCACGGGCGTGGGGACCAGTGCTCCGGTCACGGCTTCCGGCGGCGATGGGAGCCCTGCCCATCCGGTGAGCCTCCCTGTGCAGGCCGGCGATTACATCGGCGTCGACCTCAATAGCACCGGCCCTGCGAATCTTTCCAGCGTAGACATGACCCAGCCCTCAGGCGCGATTGCGGCCAACTGGAGCTCACCGCTTGCGGATGGCTCGACGTTGGCCCCGGACACAACGGAGGCTTCGGAGCGGCTGATGTTAAACGCGGTGGAGGTCTTGGCACCGGTGGTGTCGGGGGTGTCGCCGTCGTCGGGCTCGACCGCGGGGGGGCAGACGGTGACCATTGCCGGGTCGAATCTCGACGGGGCGACCGAGGTGAGCTTCGGCGGCACCGCGGCGCCGAGCTTCACCGCGACAGCGACGCGAATCACGGCCACGGCACCGGCGCACACCCCGGCCACGGTCGACATCGAGGTCACGGGGCCCGGCGGCGTGAGCCCGGTGAGCGGCGCTGATCTCTACTCATACCTCGCCCCGGGCGTCAACCCCCCGTCGATCGCGATCGCCTCTCCGATCGACAGTGCCAGTTACGCCCAAGGTCAGATGGTCACCGCCTTCTACGCGTGCGCGGCGCCCGCCGGGGGGACCGTCACGACCTGCGCGGGGCCCGTCGCGAACAGCTTGCCGATCGACACCTCAACGCCGGGGTCGCACACGTTTACCGTCATGGCCCAAGACAGCGACGGCGGCTCAGCGACCAAGACCGTCGCCTACACCGTCACGGCCCTGAGCCCGTCGCCGGTGGTCACACCAGCACCAGCGCTCAGCGCCGCGAGCCAGACAGCCAAGACATGGCGCGAGAACGACACCCTCGCTCGCATCAGCGCCAAGCGAAAGCCTCCCGTCGGCACGACGTTCTCGTTCGCGCTCAACGAGCCCGCAAGGGTCACGCTCAGCTTCACCCACCAAGTCAACGGGCGCAGGATCCATCACAAGTGCGTCGCGGCGAAGGCCGAGACCCGCCGCACGCCACGTTGCACGCGCACGGTCATCGTCGGCACGCTTACCTTCACCGGCCACCCGGGCACCAACCAGGTCCGCTTCGCGGGACGCATCTCTCCCACCAAGAAGCTCACGCCCGGCAAATACGCTGTCATCATCACGGCGCGCAACGCCCGAGATATGGGCTCGACGCCACGATCGCTGACGTTCACGATCGTCAAGTAATCGCCCGCGTCGGAACGTCCACCCCCCGACGAGGCTCACGCTGAAGCCTCACGCCTCTTTCACATCCGCGCCAAGCGGCGCCATCGACGCAGTGGCCGCTCAAACAGGCAGCGACAGCGCTGCGCTCGCATCGACCGAGCCCTCTGAGCGTGATGGGCCAGATCGTCTCACTCATCGCGTCCCGGTGCTTCTCCTCAGAGCAAAGCGGCCATCGCTTCGACGTGACCGCTCGAGGCGTGATCCAGCAGCGCGCGCCGGCGGCGGAAGCGCATAGCGGACGCGATAGTCCTGCCCTGGGTTCGCGACGAGCATCTCATCCGTGAGGCAGGCTTCCCCGGTTTGCGCGGCCACGAGGGCGCGCATGCGGTAGCGCCAGGACTTCCGGTGGCAGCGGCGGCTTGGCTCGAATAGCAGCCACCGTCAAACCATCCTAAGGGAGGATTCATGGAATCCGTGCGTCTGGACGCTGCAGGTCATCGCCGCTCGCCGGCGACGATGCCCGGCTATCACGCGGGGCGCCCGCCGCGCGACAAGGGCGAGGAGTATCCGGCCGATCCCCGACCATCGAGGAGATCGTCGCTGTCATGCGCGCCGTCGGCGATCGTCCCGACGGACACCGGCTCCGTGCGTTGATTGTCCTGCTGCGGCGGGCGGGGCTTCGGATCAGCGAAGCGCTCGCTCTTCAGGAGAGCGATCTTGACCGCGGACGCGGCGCGGTCCTCCTTCGGCGCGGGAAAGGCGGCAAGCGGCGCGAGGTCGGGATGGATCGCTGGGCATGGGAGCAGCTCGGCCCGTGGCTCGCGATCCGTCGCGGGTTCCCGATCGGAGCGCTCCTGTGCGTGATCCATGGACCGACCGCAGGGCGGCGCTGGGAGCCGTCGGCCGCGCGCAAGCAGCTACATCACGCGGCAGCGGAAGCTGGAGTTAGGCGTCGGTTCGCACCGCATCAGCTACGGCACGCTCATGCGGTGGAGATGGCACACGAGGGCATGCCGCTCGTCGTGATCCAGCGCCAGCTCGGGCACGCCAACCTCGGTATCACCAGCGTCTACCTGCAGGGCATCGACAGCAGTGAGATCATCAGCACGGCCCACGGACGGCCATCACCGACGATTTCCGCCAACGCCGGGCTCCTGCTGGGCTAATAGCTCCAAGCGGCGGGTCGGCTCCAGCATGTCCCGGCCGACCCGACGCACCCCCGGCTGGCGAACAGCGGGTGCCGGACCGCGGTGGATCCGGGACCCGCTCTGTAGTGAACGCGGTACTCAGCTCGAGCGTTACGGTCGGTACCCGTAGCCAGGCAACATCAGGGCGACGGCTACCTGACGATCCGGATCGTGCGTTCCATGCCGAGTTGGGTCTGTTCGCGGCCGTCTTGGGTGCGCAGGATGCAGGCGAGGACGTATATGCCCGGTCGCTCAGTGATCAGCTCCTGTTGGAAGCCGCCGGGTGAAAGCGGTCCGGCGAACTCCGGGAAACTTACCCCGAGCTTTGGGGCCTCCTTGTCGTTGGCGGCACGCAGGAGGGCCGTAAGCCGTCGGGCGTTTCTTGCGTTCTTGACGCCGATCCCCTGGATCGGGTGTACGAGGAAGCCGCTGTTCTGGAATCGCACGAGTTCGCCGTCGTGAAGCTTGCTCGGGCCGCGGAATGCGAAGTCGATCGCGTTGATTGTCGCGCCCGGCTTGGGCAGCGAGGCGGGCTGCGGCGCTTGGCTGATCACGAACGTGGTGTGCGGGGGGTCGGGATTGCTGCTACTCAGGTCGACCGCCAGGTAGTTGCCGGGCTGTAGGGTCGTCTGTGCGCTTGTGGTTCCCTTGTCGGCGCTGACATCGAACACGATAGAGCCGTACGGGTCGATGTAGTTCAGGTCTCCGTGGTGGGCGTTGATCGCCGCCCCGGCCTGGGCAAAGGCCGAGAACGGTACTCCCGGGTTGAGGCGGATCAGCACCGGTTCGGTGTGCTTGACGCTCACGCTGGAGACGACGTTCACCGCCCCGGACTGGAGCGCACCGCTGAGAGCAACCGACCGACCGTTCAGAGTGAGCGTCAGCGTCGGCAGCCCCGAGCTGGCGGCGCTGGTCACGGACGTGATGCCGACAGCAAAGATCGATGCGCCCGCGCCGAGGATGGCTACCGCTCTCCCGATCGGGTTCATCGCGACGCTCCCCGTCGCGACTTGACCATGCTGGCGATCGCCAGCGCGATCAGCAGCACGACGCCGATCACGAACGCAGCGAAGAACACGTTGCTGGCGGTGCCGGGGTGGCTGCTGTTCTTGGCGGTGAGGTTGGCGAGGACAAACAACACCACGTCGGCCACGACCAGGCTGATCCAGGTCCGGCGGCTGAGGGCTGTCAGCGAATCTGCTGTGTTCGACATGCTGGCCTCCTGATTGGTTGGCGCCAGCGTTTCAGTTGGTGGCGCTGCTGTCATCGGCCGACGGTAGGACCTGTGTGGACTCGGAGGTGATGCGACGGGGCTCGGGTCCTACTCGAGTAGGACCCGGGTCGTCGTCTGGCCGGATGCGCGATGCCGACTGTGGCGTTAGCGTGCGCGTGTGGGCACTGGACGCAGCTTGATCGCGCGGGCACGACCGATCGATCTGCGTGTGATCGACGTGGTCCTGGCGGTGCTGCTCACCGCCGGGGCGCTTGCGGATGCCTCCTCGCAGCTTCACCGAGGACCGGACGAGCTGGCGATCGTGCCGCTCATCGTGCTCACGGGCAGCGTTGCCTGGCGGCGACTGAACCCGTGGCTGACGACGGTGCTCGCGGTCACCGCGTTCATGGCCTTCCAGCTTGCCAGCGGTTACACCGGGGGCGGCGCGTTCGAGGTGGCGGCGATCGCTCTGAACTTCTATCTGCTCGGCCTCCGTGCGCGGGGCCGCGAGCGCATGCTCGGCGCGTCGGTGGTGTTCGCCTACTGGCTGGTCGGGGCCGTGGTGATCACCTACTCCCAACCCGGCGGCTCGGTCGGCACGGTGCTGGGGTCCTGGGCGTTGCTGGGTGGCTTGCCGTTCGCGCTCGGACGGACGCTCGAGACGCGCCGAGAGCTGGCGCAGGAGCTCGAGGCGAGCACGGCTCGGCTGGCGGAGGCCCAGGAGGACCGCGCGGGCCGCGCCGCGGCCGAGGAGCGACACCGGATGGCTCGCGAACTGCACGACGTGATCGCGCACGATGTCAGTGTGATGGTGCTTCAGAGCAGCGGCGCCCGCGGCGTCGCGAGCGCCGATATCGAAAGGGCGCGGCATGCGATGGGGGTTGTCGAGAGCGCGGGCCGTGACGCGTTGGTGGAGCTGCGGCGGATCGTCGGCGTGCTGCACCGCGGCAACGGCGCGCTGGCGGGCTCGGCTGCACCCGGTCTCTCGCAGCTGGATGCGCTCGTCGACCGTGCACGCGCCGCAGGCCTGTCGGTGGATGTGCACGTAGCCGGTCGGCTGCAGGCGCTATCGCCCGGCCTGGATCTGGTCGCTTACCGTGTCGTGCAGGAGGCGCTGACCAACGCGATTAAGCACGCTGGCCCCGCGCGCGCACGCGTGAACGTGGCCGTCGCTGCCGGTTTCCTCGAGCTTGAGGTCTCCGACACCGGGCATGGCCCGGCGCCCGACCGCAACAACCACCGAGAAGCCGGGCACGGGCTCGTCGGTATGAATGAGCGAGTCAGGTTGTACGGCGGGGAGCTGCACGCCGGGAGGCGTACCGAGGGGCACGGCTTTGAGGTCCGCGCGCGCATTCCAATTGATGGCATCGGGCCTGCGCCCCACCCCGTCCCCTCGCCGGCCCGTCGTGACCGCTTGCCGGTCGGGCCCGATCGCGGCTTGCGCCGGCGTTGGCTTGACCCGGCGTGCGCCGCTGTGTTCCTGGTGGCGCTCGAGATCGGCGTGCTGATGGGTGAGCGCCGCCACGGTCCGATCGCGCTGAACATGCTGGCCGTGGCGGCCGTCGCGCTGGCGGCGGCGTGGCGGCGGCGCTCGCCGCTGGCGTTCGTCCTCGTCGTCGGGGTGCTCGCCGCGGTGATGAACGCGTACCTCACGCCGCTTGACCACTCGCCGCTGCTGGCTGCGTATTTCTTACTCGTCCCGGCATACACAGTCGCGGCTTGGCTGCCCCGACCCCAGGCCGTCCTCGCACTCGCATTCTTGCTCGGGAGCGCAGCGATCAGCGTGCTGATCGTGCGGCACCAGCCGGTCGGCAACCTTGCCGGCGCGGCCTTCACGATCAGCGCGGCGTGGGGCGCCGGCCGCGCGGTCGGCGCGCGCAGGTCGCTGACTTGGGAGCTTCAGCGCACCTCCGCGTGGCTGGCGGCCGAACGCGAGGACCGGGCGCAGCTTGCCGTCGCCGGCGAGCGTTCGCGAATTGCGAGCGAGCTGCATGCGATCGTGGCGCGCAGCGTCGCGGGGATGGTCGTTCAGGCCGAGGGTGCCCGCAGCATGCTCGCCGATGACCTCGAGCGAGCTGACGTCGCGATGGCCGCGATCGAGGACACCGGCCGCCAGACGCTCACAGAGATGCGCCGCCTCCTCGGAGTCTTGCGCCACGGCGACGATCCACCAGGGCGTGAGCCGCAACCGGGCGTCGCTCAGGTCTACGCATTGATCCAGCGCGCGCGCAAGCGTGGCCAGCCGGTCGAACTGCAGGTGGACGGTGAGCCGGGAACGTTGGCGGCCGGAGTCGACCTCGGTCTCTACCGAATCCTCGAGGACGCCCTGGAGAGCGCTCGCCGCCACCCAGCGCCCACCGTGGGTGTCACTCTGCGGTTTCGCGAGGAGGATCTCGAGCTTCGGCTCACCGCCCACTGCCCCGGACCGAACGCATGGCCCACCGACGCGATGCGCGAGCGGATCGCGCTATGCGCCGGCGTAGTTGACGACAATGTCCTGGGCGAGCCTGGCTGGCAGCTCGTCGCCCGAATGCCGCGCGGCATGCAAGGAGCAGTCACTTGAGCGTGCGCGTCCTAATCGCCGATGACCAGCAGCTGATCCGTGACGGCTTCCGGATGATCCTGGCAACCGCCACAGATATCGAGATCGTGGGCGAGGCGAGCAACGGAGCCGAAGCCGTCTCCCTGGCGCGAGAGCTGCACCCGAACGTCGTGCTGATGGACATCCGCATGCCCGAACTCGACGGCATCGAAGCCACCCGCCGGATCCTCGCCCAGAACCACGACCCCAAGACGAACGTGCTGATCCTTACCACCTTCGATCGCGACGAGTACGTCTACGACGCGCTGCGTGCCGGAGCGAGTGGTTTCCTGCTCAAGGACGTGCCCGCCCGCCAGCTCGTCGCCGCCATCCGCACAGTCGGGGAGGGCGACGCACTGCTTTCACCCAGCATCACGCGCCGCCTGATCGAGGAGTTCTCCGCCTCCCGCGCTCCCACAGTCCCCGCGCCCGAACTCGATGAGCTCAGCCCGCGAGAACTCGAGGTGTTCCGGCTCGTCGCGACCGGCAAGACAAACGGCGAGATCGCCGCCGAACTGATCATCGGCGAGACCACCGTCAAGACGCACGTCACCCGCATCCTCATGAAGCTCGGCGTTCGCGACCGCGTCCAAGCCGTCGTCCTCGCATATGAGAGCCGCCTCGTCAGTCCAGGCCCCCCGACAAAGCCTGGACCCAATGACTGATGTCAAGAGAAAGCCCGCAGAGCCGTACCAGCCCAGCAGCTTCCCCGCCTCGCGTGACGAAGACGACGGAAGCCCCCAGCTCGACGCCAAGCGGACCCTAGGCTCGCTTTGACAACACGGCGAGCATCACCCGGTCGTCGTGCACAGTCCCCCTTTGCGCGGTTGGAGGGCGCTCGGGCCTGACCTGACAGTGCGGTGCCCGTCCCAGCGCCCGTCTGCCCTCCAGGCCGCGCGACTCAGGTCATCGGTGTGCATGGCGCGAGTACGGCGGTGGAACGAAAGGAGGTCTTTTTCGAGGCAATCTTTCGCATTGTCCCGAGGTTCTAGAAGCCCGTTGTTGGGGTCCGCGCGCTCTCCTGGTTCGTCTAAGACAGGCGTCTGCGAGTGCCATCATTCGCTTCCCCGATCGGACGTGTTGTGGGCGTTGGGCGGCTGGCGGCGTTGTCAGTCGAGCGTGATGACGACCTTGCCGTTGGCGTACCCGTGCTCGACGTACGCGAGCGCCTCGAGGGTCTGGTCGAATGGGAACGTCTTGTGGATGACGGGGCGGAGGTGGCCGACTTCGTAGAGGGAGGCCAGCTTGCGCAGTTCGGCGCCGTTGGCCTGCGTCCAGAGGAACGAGTAGCTCACGCCGAGCGTTCGAGCCTGCTTGCGGATCTTGCGACTCAGCAGGCCCATCGCGACGCCGATCAACTTCGGCGCTCCGAGCTGCTCGGCGAACCCGGGGTCCGGCGGGCCGGCGACGCCGATCGCCTGCCCACCGGGCTTGAGGACGGTGAGGGATTTCTCGAGGTTCTCGCCACCGAGCGAGTCGATCGCGACGTCGTAGCCGGAGAGCACTTCGGCGAAATCCTCCTCCCTGTAGTCGACGATGATGTCGGCGCCGAGGCTGCGCACCAGCTCCGCGTTCTTCCCGCTCACGGTCGTCGCTACCGTGGCGCAGAGGTGCTTGGCGAGCTGGATGACGGTCGACCCCAGACCGCCAGAGCCGGCATGGACGAGGACCTTCTGGCCGGGCCGGACGTGGGCACGGTCGACGAGGGCCTGCCAGGCGGCGAGTGACACCAGCGGCACCGCGGCGGCCTCGTGCAGGGTGAGCGAGGCTGGCTTAGGGGCCACGTCGTCCTGGTCGATTGCGATGTACTCCGCGAACGTCCCGACCCGCAGGTCGCGGGGGCGGGCGTAGACCTCGTCACCTACGCGGAAGTCGCGTACGGCGGAGCCGACCCTCGTCACCACGCCGGCAGCGTCGTGGCCGAGCACGAACGGGGTCCGGTACTTCAGGAGCCGCTTGAACTCGCCGTCGCGGACCATCTTGTCCAGCGGGTTGATACTCGCGGCGCTTACCTTGACCAGCACGTCACCGGCCTCGACCTCGGGCTCGGATACGTCGGCGGCTCGGAGTCCGTCCTTACTGTACTGCTCGACAACGAAGGCCTTCATTTCGTTTCTCCACGGGCGCGGCGCGCGGGAGCTCTTTAGAGGTACTCGAGGGCCCGCTTGACGAAGTCCTCGTGGAACTGGAACACTCCGCCATGCCCGGCGTCGGGATAGATGACGAGCTGGCTGTTCGGGAGGCGTCGATCGAGGTCGACGGTGTTCTTGGTCGGCACCATCCTGTCGCTATCGCCGTTCATCACGAGCACTGGCTGGTGGATGCCTGAGAGGTCCGCAGGCGTCTGCTGACCCCATCGGTGGATCGCCTTCAGCTGGGCTCGGAATGACCGTACGGAGATGGCCTTGTCGCGATCGCTCGTGCGTTCCTTCAGCCGTGCCAGGAACTTCTTGCCGGCTCGACGCCCGTTCGGCGTTCTCGTGAAGAAGAGGAACTGCTTGGGGTCCTGGCGGGTGACCAGCCCTCGCGCGATATCGAGATACGAAATGCGGGTCACCTTTTCGATCCCTTCGCCCCCCGCAGGGCCGGTTCCGGCGAGGATCATCTTGCGCACGAGCTGCGGCTCCTCCTGCGCGATCAGTTGGGCGATCATGCCGCCCATCGAGAACCCGAAGAAGTCGACCTGATCGAACCCGAGGGCACGGATGAAGGCGACCGCGTCCTTCGCCATCTCCTCGATCGTCGTCGGCGTGGACCCACTGGAGGCACCGACACCCCGGTTGTCGAAGGTGATGACGCGATGCTTCGCGGCGATGCCGTCCACGACGCGGGGATCCCAGTTATCGAGCACTGCGGCCAGGTGGGTGAGGAAGACCACCGGCACCCCGGTGCTCGGGCCGAGCTGGCGGTAGGCGAACTGCACGCCGACGGCGTTGATGGTGTCGGTCAGCGCGGTCCTCCACGTTCTATTCGCGCCCGTGGGTGCGGGAACCGTCGTCATCGCTGCGTCTCCTTGTCCCTGCATTGCATTACGCTTATAATATCAGAGTACGGACATAATAAATGGGCACCCGAACGGGTGCCGCCGGCCAACGGTGCGGCCGGCCTCGGTCGACCGAGGCCCCATGCGGAGCGCCGCCGCCGGGCTTGAAGGTCGGCCACAGCGATGCCCAGGGGCGGCGATATGGTCAGTCCGACCGCGCGTCGCTGGAGCGCGAAGGTCTCCGCGGTCGCGACCGTGACCGCGGCAGCACGCGGGTCAGGCCCGTTCCTCCTCGTGCTCCTGTCCAGCTCGCTCTGGGGCGCGGCACGATCCTCGCTAGCGGTCGCCCCCTGTCGCGAGTGTGACCTACCTCGCGTCAACGTCGCTCTGCCGAGCATCGGCGGCGTGCCCTTCGCTACTGATCCCGGCACCGGGCGCTGCAGACGGGAAGCTTCGCGTCAAGTTCGCGCCGCTAACGAGCGAAGTCGTCGAGCATCTTCAACACCGTCTCCACGCCCTGATCGAGAAGCCGATCGGAGAGGTCGCGGTCGGTCAGTGCCCTGGCGAGCTGCAGGGTGCCGACCATCAGCCCGAAGACCGTGAGCGCGTTCGTCCGAGCGGCCTCGATGTCGGTCGGGTCTAGCCGCGAGGCGATGTCGTCGATCTCGTCCATCAGTTCGTCGGTGAAGACTTGCCTGGTGGAGGCGGGGCGGCGGGCGATCTCGTCGAGCAGCGCAGCCGACGGGCAGCCGTCGGCGGACTGGTCGCGGTGCTGCGGAGACAGATAGGAGCGGACGAACGCCTCGAGTCCCGCCCGATCTGAGGGCTGGGAGTCGAGGCTTTGGTGTTGGGCGCGCAGCTGCTCGGCGAGGACGTTCGCCACAAGATCCTCCTTGGAGGCGAAGTGGGCATAGAAGGCGCCGTTGGTCAGGCCGGCGTCGGACATCACAGCCGCGATGCCGGCCCCGTCGATGCCGTCTTGCTTCAAGCGCCGCCCGGCCGCTTCGAGGATGCGCTGTCTCGTGGCCCGCTTCTGGTCCTTGCCGTATCGCATCGCGACCTCTCTTCGTCGAACTGGTCTCGATCTGCTGTGGGCCCTGCCACGCGGGTGTCTGACCCCTGGGCCGGCAACCGGTGGGCCCGCACAGAACTCGCCATAGCATTATAGCCGTACGATGATATTATCAGCGTAATTTCAAACCAAGGCAAGGAGCAGATCATGGAAGCCAAGACAGATCGAGTAGCGCTGGTGACGGGAGCATCGTCCGGGATTGGGGAGGCCGCCGCGCGCGCCCTCGTCGACGCCGGGTTCACGGTGTACGGGACGAGCCGCCGAGCGACCCCGGGCGAGAAGCGCGGGGAAGTGGTGTTCCTGCCACTCGACGTCACCGACGATGAGTCGGTGGCCGACGCGGTACGCGAGGTGCTCGACCGCTCCGGCCGCATCGACGTGCTGGTCAACAACGCCGGTCTCGGTGTCGCCGGCGCTGCCGAGGAGAGCTCCGTAGAGCAGGCACGCGCGCTGTTTGAGACCAACCTCTTCGGCTCGATCCGCATGACGCGCGCCGTACTGCCGCATATGCGGGAGCAGCGCAGCGGAAGGATCATCAACGTCAGCTCGATTGTCGGTCTCATTCCCGTCCCCTACACATGGCGTTGTACGCGTCGAGCAAGCACGCTCTCGAGGGCTACTCCGAGTCGGTCGACCACGAGGTGCGCGAGCACGGAGTCCGCGTCCTTCTGGTCGAGCCCGGATTCACCAAGACCTCGTTCGACGCGAATCTCGCTGCCGCCGACACACCGCTTCCGCTCTACGCCCAACAACGCAAGATCGTCGACGCCGGGCTTGCCGACGCCCTGAAGGCAGGCGACGAGCCATCGATCGTCGGCCACGCCATCGTCGCCGCCGCCACTGACGAACGCCCGAAGCTCAGATACCCGGCCGGTAAGACCGCCCGCCGCGTGAGCAAGGCGCGCCGCTACGCGCCCACCACCGTCTTCGACAAACAGATCCGTAAGCTCAATCAACTGCCCGCCTGACCGAGATCAAGCCTGCGCGAAGTTCTCCCGGACGTCCGTATAGGCATAGTCGCTGACCGCCGCGTCGCCGGCCAGCGACCGCGCGAGCTGGGCGACGATGTCGCCGAGCTCACAGGACGGGAGCGCGCCGGTCAGGCCGCGATCACCTGCAGCCCCTGGAGCGAGCCGGAGACAGCGACGTCGAGCTTGTGCGGCCGACCGTGAGCTCGTTTGTGTCCCTCCAGCCTGCGTCAGCGATCGTCGAATGATCCGGCGTCCGCATGCCCGTGATTACCTTGTAGGCCACGTCCTCCCAGCACGCCCGCTCGATCCCCCGCGAAGACCTATTCCCGCGCGCGTACGCGTACAGAAGCACCGCCATCATCGCCGGGGCAAACGGAGCACGGCCCGCCGCGCCCAGCCGACACGCCCATTGAACCGACCCAGATCCATCTGGTCCACCGCCAGCAGAATCGTCCACACCAAGTGATTCTCGGGCAGCCACTCCGTCAACGACGGCGGCATCAACAACAACTGACCACGATCACAACCAACGAAGTTCAAAGCCATACCGAAAGGGTCTTAACTTAAACCCGGGCAGACAGCGCCAATATTCCGACAGCCTCTCGCCGATGCACTCGTCCATTCGGGATCGCCTGTCGTGCAAGGCGGGGGCGACGGGTGGGTTGCCGGATGGTGCTGTTCTCCTCAGAGGGTGTGAGTTCGAGCGTGCTGCATGAGAGCAACGGCGCAGCGGCTCGAGCCCGGTCGTGGTGCCTCGCAATACGCCTTGACGGCCCTCTGCCCGGCAAGGTAGGTTGGGTCACATCGGGCTGGAGGATTTGCCTCGGGCGCTTTGCTGGTCCCCAGGGCTCCGGCAGGAGAGTCGACCGGGAGAAGACCCGTGAAGGCAGCGCTCGACAACCACCGCTCAGGGCACCAGAACAGGCCGCGGAGCATCATGCCATCGCCCGCTCTGGCTGTAGCGACGCTCGCCCTCGTTCTGGCGCTCGGAGGCGGCGCCTACGCAGCCGTGGGTGGTGGCAGTGAAACGATCGTTGCCTGCTTCCACCACAAGGGCGGCGGCCTCTACATCGCCCATCGTTGTGCCCGCGGCGACAAGCACGGGCTGCGATGGAATGTCACCGGACAGCCGGGACCCAAGGGCGCTCAGGGGGGTCAGGGCGCTCAGGGCGCTCAGGGGGTTCAGGGCAATCCCGCCGCCTATCCAACGGTCCTGCCCAGCGGTCACACGGAGACCGGCGCGTTCGCCGTCCGCTTCACGGCAGCGGCCGCTAGTGACAGCGGGGATGCTGAGGTGTCGTTCCCGCTGCCGCTGTCCATCGCCCCCACCCCCGCGGACAACCTAGACGACCCCAGTGCATGCCCAGGGACGGTCACGGCGCCGACAGCGACCGCTGGGAACTTCTGCTTCTACCTCGGGCAAATTCACAACGTGTCCACAATCCACACCGCCGACCCGTCAGGAAACCCCGACGTGATGGGGACCATCGGAGGCTTGTTGACTATCTCGAGTACTGCCGCGGGCGACACCATCTACCGCGGCACTTGGGCGGTCACCGCTCCCTGATAGGACCTGCCTCGCGCATGCATTGGCCGTGCCCTCGCCGTGGCTGTTCGAGCCACAGGTCGATAGCTGATCTCGCGGTGCCTCGGGACCGCCGTCGAGCGCTCGGCGTCCGCGCCCCAGAAGCTGCGACTGCTGCCTTCCCGGAGGAGGCACATCCCGTGCTGCTGCAGATAGCTCGAAGTCGCGCCGCTTCACGCGGCGATTACCAGTTCTAGCGACTCGCTATCCGCCGGCGGCTCCGTCAGAGCGTGCTCGCCGAAGCGCAGCTCAAGGATTCCGTGCAGCGCATCGATTACGCTCGACCGGGCTTCTTTCCGGGCCCGTCCCTGGCTGTGCACGCCTGGCACCTCAGGCACCGATGCGACCATCCAGCCGTCCTCGCCGTCCTCGCCGTCCTCGTAGACGATTGTGAGGTGCAGCGCCTCGCTCATGAGCGGAACGGTACTCCCCGAAGCAGCGTGCTTCCGTCGCGCGCCTGGTTCGAACTTTCTCGACTAAATCAAGGCGAAGCCTAGCCGTGGCGCACTGCGGACGTCGACCGCGACGATCGCCTTCACGGTCGAGCGCTCGTCCACCCATCGAGGCGCCGGCGACTCCCTCGTCGCGACGCTGCACTGGCCCGATCGCACTGGCTTCCGCAACTGCTTCGCGATAGGAGCGGCCAGGCCGTGCGCAAACGTCTCGTGGCTGAGATTGTCCGGTTGCAACAGCGCCGCGACGGCGCGCGAGGTGACTGCTTCGTTACCGACAGAGCAGTACCCGATCTTCGCCGCGGACGCTTGGACCGCGGCCAAGGCAGCGGTCGGTGCTAGCTCGAACCAGCTAGCACCCGCTCTTCGTTCCGCGGAAAGGAGGGAAGGTGTCGCGCTGGCCGTGGCATTGGGCGGCGACGCCCCTGAGATGCACCTTTGGCGAAAGGTGCGCATCCCGAACCGGGTCGCCGAGAGACCTGTTTCTGTTAAATCTCGAGCTTGTCGGACCCGCGTGGTCATGGTCGCACCGAGGGATTCCAACGGCTGACCGTCTGAAGCTTCGTGAACAGCTCGTTTCGCGCGGTTGAGAGCTTCATGGCTACTGTCTCGCCCGTGGATTTGGTCCGCCGTATTGCGCAGGGCCAGGGCGAGTTCCTGCTCTTCGCCCTCACCCCACCACGTCTCGCGACCGATCGCGAACGCGCGCAGGAGATCGCCGACGCGACAGCCGCTCGGCTTCGCCCGCTAGGTCTGGACGGCCTGATCCTTTACGACATCCACGACGAAGCCGAGCGGAATCCGGCGGAGCGCCCGTTTCCGTTCATGCCGACGCTGGATCCTGCCGACTACCTCGCCAATCATCTCGAGAGCTGGCCGACGCCGGTCATCGTCTACCGCGCGGTCGGCAAGTACGCGCCCGATGACTTGCGGTCCTGGTTCTCGGCGCAAGATCCGGCGCGGTTGATGACGGTCCTCGTTGGAGCAGCCTCGAGGGGCGCGAAGGCTCGGACCTCCCTCGCGGGTGCTCAAGCGCTGCGGCGTGAAGCTAACCCGACCTTGTCACTGGGCGGCGTAGCAATCCCTGAGCGCCATAGCCGGCGCGACGATGAGCACCTACGCCTCCTCGCCAAACAGGATGCCGGTTGTCGGTTTTTCGTGACCCAGGTTGTCTACGACATCAACGCAGCGAAGAACCTCGTCTCCGACTATCACTACGAGTGCAAGGCGCGCGGCATCTCGCAAGCGCCTTTCGTCTTCACGTTCTCGGTATGCGGGTCGATGAAGACCCTGGACTTTCTCCGGTGGCTGGGCGTCGATGTCCCGCGATGGATCGAGAATGACCTCAAGCACGCCGCGGACCCACTCGAGGCCTCGTATCAGCAAGCGTTCACGACAGCAACCGAACTGATGGGCTACTGTCGCACGCTCGGCGTGCCCTTCGGAATCAACGTCGAAAGCGTGTCGATCAGGCGCGTGGAAATCGAAGCCTCGGTGCGCCTCGCAGGACAGCTTCGAAGACAACTCGTGCGCTGACTACGTCGGCGCTCAGCAAACAGCGGTCCACGCCGACCGTGGGCCGCGCCCACTTGAACGCGCTTATCTCACCGGCCCGCGCCTGGTTGGCCTCCGCGCGGAACTCGAGAACGTCGCGGCGTTTTGCTCGCCGGGACGCGGGAGCCGGACCGCCGAGTAGCCCTTCCCGCGCAAGGCAGGGCGCTCCTTGTGCCGGCAGGGATGCGGGTCAGCAAACGAAAGCGGGGCCTTTCGCTGCAGGCGCAGCACGGTCGATGCCGCCATCACCACCCGGTCGACGCTCGACTCGGGCATCGAGCCGTGCGCGCCGCGGCCGAGCAGCCGGACCTCGAGGCTGTCGGCGGCGGCCTGCGTCGTACCGGGCCGGTAGCTGATCTCTCCGGATGATGGGGGCATGACATGCTGGCCGAGGATCACCTTGGCTTAGGGAAGCGATCGAACAGGCCGTCGCCGATCATCGCCCGCGCGCCCTGCGCGGTTTCCTCGGCTGGCTGGAAGATCGCCAAGACCGTTCCCTGCCACGCCCCCTGGTTCTGGGCGAGCAGCGTCGCGGCGCCGACCAGCCAGGTCACGTGCATGTCATGGCCGCATGCGTGCATGACCGGTACCTCGTTGCCATCGGCGTCGGTCGCAGTCGCGGTGCTGGCGTACGCAAGACCGGTGGCCTCCTTCACCGGCAGCGCATCCATATCGGCGCGAGCATCACCGTCGGCCCGTCCCCGTTTCGCAACACCCCCACCACACCGGTGCTCCCGACTCCCTCGGTGACCTCGTACCCCGCGCCCCTGAGTCGTTCGGCCGCCTTCGCTGCGGTGTTGCGCTCCTGCATCGAGAGCTCGGGATGCTCGTGGACGTCGCGGTAGAGATCCTCCAGATCGCCGGTGATCGCATCAAGTCCGCCCAGGACGCTGCCCGTCACCGTCGTATCGGTCATGGCGCTCCTCCGTTCAGACAGGCTGTACGCCTCGGATCGCCGCACCCAGCCATGTGACCCAGCTTAACCCGCAACGCCGACAGCCTGCCGTGACGCTCGCCTACGCGTCCACCGGCTGGAGACTGCACGCGATCATCCTCGGCTTTGCCACCCACCCTCATCCTCGTCCTGAACCTCGCCGGCACTTTCGCCTTCGGGCTCAGCGGCGGGCTTGCGGGTGTCCGCGCCCGGCTCGATCTTCTCGGCGTCGTCGTGCTCGCGTTCACCGTCGCGCTCGCGGGCGGGATCATCCGCGATCTGATGAGATCGGCATCCCACCGGCCACGTTCCGCGACGGACGCTATCTTGCCGCCGCCGCGGCGGCCGGCATCGTGAGCTTCACTGCCCGGCCCGTGCTTGAGCGTGTCGACCGAGCCCTCACCATCTTTGACGCGATCGGACTCGGCCTGTTCTGCGTCACCGGTGCCAGCGCCGCCCTCGCGCACCATCTCGGACCCGTCCAGTCGATCATCCTCGGGGCGATTACCGGGGTCGGCGGCGGGATGGTCCGCGACCTGCTGCTGCGTCAGGTCCCGAACATCCTGGGAACCGACCTCTACGCCGTCCGCGCGCTGCTCGGCGCCGCGGTGCTCGTCGTCACGCACCAGGCAGGCGCCCGCAGCGCTCTGTTTCCGCTCCTGGCTGCCGGCTTCTGCATCGCCCTCAGGCTGATCGGAGTCCGCTACGAGATCAGGCTGCCGATCGCACCCAGCGAGCGCAAGGCGGGCCCGCCGCCACACTAGCCATCCCCGCCGCGTCCACGGAGCGGGACCCAGCGGAGGGGGAGCCGTCAGTCGAGGTGTGCGTTCGCTCGTGGTGGTCCGTCAGCGGCGCCCGACCCCCGGGAGCTTGAGCTCATACACGGAGGCGAGGTCGTCGTCGGCATGGCGGTTTTCGACATCTCCGATCCGCTCGAGGACCGCATCGAGCACAGGCAGTTCGACGCGGGAGGCCTTCGCCACTTCCCGGACCAGCTTCAGGTCTTTAAGGGCAAGACGGACGGGAAAACCCGCCGGGTACTCGTGTCGTTGCATCTCGCCGAGCTTCTCGAGACCGTAGGAGGAGCCCAACGGGCCGCCGTCGAGCAAGGTCACGAACTGCTGCTGCTCCAGCCCCATCAATTGGCAAAGGTGCATGGCCTCGGCAAGTGCGGCCACCATCGCGACCATCCAGTGGTTCGCCGCCAGCTTCAGGCGCGAGCCCGTCCCCGCATCCCCCACCCACTGGACCGTCGAGCCGAGCGCTTCGAACACCGGCTCGACCTGCGCGCGGGCCGAGTGCGGTCCGGAGGCGAGGATCGTCAGCTTGCCGTCCTCCGCCGGATGGGTGCTGCCCGAGACCGGCGCATCGAAGAGGGTCACGCCATGAGCGCTGGCTATCTCGGTGAGTCGGTCTGCCTCGGCCGCACCGACACTGCTCATCTGCAGCCAGATGGTCTCCTCGGGCCACTCATCGAGCAGCGGCTCAACCACCGATAGCACGATGTCGGCGGTCGGCAGCATCGTGATCACAAACTGGGCCCGGGTCACCAACTCGCTGGCCGAGCCGGCCACCTCAGCCCCGCGCTCGGCGAGCGCCTGGGCGTGCTCGGGCGCACGGTCCCAAGCGATAACCGCCACACCCTGATCCAGCAGGCGATGCGCCATCGCTGTTCCCATCAGGCCGGTCCCCAGCAATCCAACGCGACTGCGGCTCTTACCGGTCACGCCATCCTCGGGTAGCCAACGAGAGGCGTTCGGTGAAGCTGGCCATAGTCACCTGCGCCGGCTGCGCTTCTGCTCCTCGATAGTCAGTTCGGCGGTGGGGAGGGCCTCAAGTCGTCGGTCCGGAATCGGATCGCCGCTCTCGATCGAGAACCCGTACGTCCCGGCCTCAAGCCGTGCCTCGGCGCGCTCTAATGCGGCGAGCCGGCGGTGGAGATCCTCGGCCCGACCGGCGTCGAACTCGTCCTGGTAGAGGTCTTCTGAGCCCTCGTCGCCAGGCTCGATGCGATCGGAAGCCTCGTGCGGACCTTGGCGATCGAGGGCGGTGAGCGCCTGCTCGATGCGCGTCCGTTCGAGTGTGAGCAGTTCGCGGGCGCGGTCAGAGTCCATCGACGCCGCCGCTAGGTCGGCTCGCCCCACTGGCTATCGCCATGGTCGCGGGAGCGCTGATTGGGGATCGCCGGGCCGCCGCCCGGCGCGAAGCCTGCCTGCTTGAGCATCCGGCGGAGGTCAACGACCATCTGGACGTCGACATCCTTGCCACGGGGCGCACGCCAGACCTCGGTCTCCGGACCGAGGGTGACCTCAAGCTTCCCGTTGTGCTCAGCCCTCACGGTCCCGATCTCCTCGAGCAGCGACAACACTTGGCGCCATTCGATGTTCGGGCTCGCCGGATGGCGGAAGATCATCTCCACCGTATCGCGGTGATGATTGTTGAGATGCGCATCCATCGGATCCCTCGAAACGCATCCTAGACCAGGTTCACCGCTCGGAGCGCGAAATTCGCCGCGTCCCGCCGCAGGTCGCCGGGGGAACCATGTGCCCCCGGTGACTGGGCTTCTCATAAGGTGCGCTAGCGGACCCCAACAGGTCCTGCGAGCACGACCTGATTCCCGGAAGGATCGCGCGCCACCAGACCGGCCTCGGTCTCCCGCGGCGCGCGACCGAGCCGGGTCAGCCGATGCGCCACGCGGTCGCGCTCGCCCTGGTCGGGGAGGAGGATCGTGAAATGCTGGAGCGCCGGCTCCCCCGGCGGTGGCGGCGAGGCGCCGGCGCTCTCCCAGACGTTCGCGCCGATGTGATGGTGATAGCCGCCGGCGCTCAGGAACGCGGCCTGGGCGCCGAGCTGAGCCATCAGGGCCAACCCGAGCGCGTCCCGGTAGAACGCCACCGTTTCCGGGATCGCTGCGACCTTCAGGTGGACGTGACCCATGACGGTGCCGGATGCGAGGCCGGTGTATGGGTCCGATGTCGCCTCGACCTCGCCGAGTAGGCTGTCGATGTCGAGCGGCAGCGTCGTCATACGTGCCGCCACCTGTCCTTCCCAGGTCTCGCGGGGCCGGTCCCAGTAGATCTCGATTCCGTGCCCATCCGGATCGCTGAGATAGAGCGCCTCGCTGACGAAGTGGTCCGAGAGCCCGACCAGCGCGACCCGATCGCGCGCTGCGTGCGCAAGCCAGTTGGCGAGGTCCGCCCGGCGCTCCAGGAGGAGCGCGAAGTGGTAGAGCCCGGTGTGGCGGCCGACCGGCCGGGCGCCTGCGAGCTCCGTCAGCCTCAGCAGCCCGCGATCGGCCACGCCAAGCAGCGCGTGTTCGTCCCCGTCCTCGATCAGTTGCAGGCCGACCGCCGACTGGTAGTAGGTCGTCGACCGCGCCAGATCGGAGACGGTCAGGCTCACCTCACCGAGCGTCGTCAGCGCCGAGATCTCGGAGTCCGAGGGTTCCGTCTGCGCTTCGAGCTCCTCCGGGTCGCGCGGTGCGGCGGCGGCCGCCCGCTGAGGCTCGTCTCCGGTCACGTGCAGGTCCCGGCCGCGCAAGGATCGCATCGGTCCTGTGCAGCGATGAAGGTCCACGAGGCTGTCGACCCGCCCCGGAGCGACGCTAGAACAGCACCGAGATTCATCCATCCAGTCTATGCCCGCCGCCGAACGGGTCGTCGGAACCTCCGCTGTTCGCGTGCCGGGCGATCCGTTGCTCCAACAGCAGCGGTCCTCTCACGAACGGGGCGCTTGGTGCCTCGACACCGAACATGGATCGGCGTAGGGTCGGCGGTGACGCGCGAATGCCCGTTTGATTCCTCAACAGGCGAACTTCAGGTTAGGAGCCCGCGATGGCCACGAACCCACCGTCCAAGGCGCTCGAAGCGCACAACATGGAGCTCATGCAGACGCTCGACGACGCCTGGAACACTCAGGACTGGGACACCTTCGACCAGCGGCACAAGCCGGACGTCGTCGTCCGGTGGCCCGGACAGCCCCCGACGAACGGGACCCACGACCATCGCGCTGAAGCGATCCAGATGTTCAAGACCTTTCCCGACAACCACGTCCAGAATCGGCCGTACAAGGTCTTCTTCGCGTCCGGTGACTGGACCTGCTCGATCTCATGGTTCACCGGCACCATGACTGGGCCGATGCAAGGGGCCGAGGGCAGCGAGATCCCGCCGACCGGCAAGTCGTTCGGCGTTGACTTCTTCACGGTCGCGAAGTGGGACAACGACCAGATCGTGGAGGAGAACCTGATGTATGACCTGGTCGGCTTCATGAGGCAGATCGGCCTGAGCGAGTGAGCTTCAAGAAGGGGAGCTGGCGCAAAGGCGGGGGTACCGGATGAGCCGTATAACGACCCGTCAGCCAAGAGCGTGAGCGAGCAACCCGCCCCGCGCTGGCGGACGGTTGACGGACTATCGCTACCGACACCGGGTGTTTACGACGTAGATCCGGTGCACACCTTCGTGATGTTCCGCGTTCGGCACCTCGTCGTCGGTCGGGTGGACGGACGCTTCACGTCCTTTCAGGGCCAGTTCAGGGTCGTCGAAGATCCCGCGCGGTGCTTCGATCGCTTCGAGGTGACCTTCGAACCCGCGAGCGTCGATACCCATGTGAAGATGCGCGACGACGATCTCAGGAGTGCGCGCTTCTTCGACGCCGAGCACTTCCCGACGATCGTTCTGACAGGCGGCACGAGCAGCCGGGTGGCAGACGACGAATGGGCCATCGACGCCGAGCTCACGATCCGGGCCGTCACCCGGCCAGTCGTTCTGCGGGTTAGCTTCCGCGGCATGGCCGCTGACGCGCGAGGGAAGACCAAGGCCGCGCTGGCGGTCGCCGCCGAGATCCAACGCTCCGACTTCGAGCTCACAGCGGAGCTACGCCAGGAGTCCGGCGAGCCAGGCACCGGCCCCGACATCGAGATCCGGGCCGACATCGAAGCGTTCCTGAGGGAAGAGGCCTCCGGAATCTCCTCACGCGGGTGAAGTTCGACCCAGTGGATCGCGGGCGAAGCGTGTCCGATAAAACCGCGACCGTGCTGTTGTGGCTAGAGGTGACCCTCGAGTTCGCTGATCCGGTCGCGTAGCTCGCAAACGAGGACGGCGCCGGCGTAGTTGAGCCCGAGGTCACGGCGGAGCCGTTCCGCTCTCGCCACCCGCGCGGCGCTGTTGGGGTCAAAGCGTGGGGTTTCGGGCGCCGCGGCCGGGTGTGGCTCGAACAGCCCGAACTCCAGGTAGCGCCGCACATGCACGATCTTGACCCCCGCCTGCCTGGCGACGACGGTCAGCTCGACCGCCTTCTCCACGGCGAGGTCACGATCGGCCGGCCCGGTGTGCCTGTCTGCGTTTATGGTCACGCCTCCCGCGGGCCAGCGCTCGAGCTTTCGGCGAGCTGCTCGTAGAGCTCGCGCTCACGGTCTGACAGCTCCTTCGGTACGACGATCTTGACGACCGCGTGGAGATCACCGCTCCCGCCACCACGCTGAGGAAGCCCCCGTCCACGGAGACGCAGCCGCCGGCCGCTGGACGAGCGCGAACAAAAATGCAGGGCTAGACGCGCGCTCGGACGGGCGACCCTGCTCCTCGCCTCAGTGAGAACCTGGCGGTCCGGCGGTCGGTGTCGTCCGGCTCGTCGGTTTGGCTCTCGGGCGGCGGCGGGCTGACTCTCTTTTCGCCTGTCGACCTTTGGGTCTGACCGGCTTTTGCCGTGTCGCCCGCCGCCGCCGAGGATCACCGGCGTGACTTGATAGGAGCGTGGCATCGCCCCAACTGAGGTGTGTCCGCCGGAGATCCGCTCCGTCGGCCATATCTCCAACGAAGGGACGGTGTAGATGATCGTGATCGGGGTGGACACGCACAAGCGCTCGCACACGATCGTGGCGCTCGACGCGGCAACCGGTGCCGCTCGCGGGCAGCTCACGATCCCTGCCAGCGAGGAAGGAACGCTCGATGCGCTGCGGTTCGCCGCCGCGCTCGACGGTGAACGGGTGTGGGCAGTCGAGGACTGTCGGCACGTGTCCGGGCGGCTGGAGCGCGGCCTGGTCGCGCATGGCGATCGCGTGGTTCGCGTCGCGCCCGGGCTGACCGAGAGCTCGCGTCGGGCGGTGCGGACTCCGGGGAAGTCCGACCCGATCGACGCGACCGCGATCGCCCGCGCCGCGCTCGGAGAAGGGATCGACACACTGCCGGTCGCTTTCCTCGACGAGCAGGCGCACGAGATCCGGGTCCTGACCGACTACCGCGACCAGCTGATCAACGAACGCGTGCGGCTGGTAAACCGGCTGCGCTGGCATCTCGTGCAGCTCGCCCCCGAGCTCGAGGCGCAGATCCGGCCCGCCGGGCTGATCGGGCCACGGATCCGGGCGAAGGTCACCCGCGGGATCGCCCGGCTGCCCCGCACCCCGCAGACCCGGGTCGCCAAACTGATCCACAAGCGGATCTGCGACATCTACCGCGAAGAGACCGAGCTGCTCGCCGAGCTCAAAACGTTGATCGAAGCGCATTGCCCGCAGCTGCTCGACGAGCACGGCTGCGGCACCGTCACCGCCGCGATCATTGTCGGCCACACCGCCGGCGCGAAGCGGTTCCCGACCGACGCGTGCTTCGCGCGCCACGCCGGCACCGCCCCGATTCCGGCCAGCTCGGGAAACACCAAACGTCACCGCCTGCACCGCGGCGGCGACCGCCAACTCAACCGCGCGCTGCACATCATCGCGCTCTCGAAAGCCCGCTCCGATCCGGCGACCCGCGCCTACCTCGACCGCCGACACGCCGAGGGCAAGACCAAGCAGGAAGCGATCCGCTGCCTCAAGCGTCACCTCGCTCGCCGCATTTGGCGCCTGCTCTACACCACCCAGACCGCAGCTCCGGCGCCGTCGCCGCTACCGACCGTGCCACCTCCACCGCCGCCAAGACGACCGGTCAGCACCATCGTCGGCGCGGCCCCGGGACTCATGCCATGCGCTCGCTGAAACCCGCAAATAGCGACACGCCCTTGACATAGGAGAGGCAAAACGGGGTCTCGCACCGGCCGGTGCCTTAGCGATTAGCAGGGCTTTCCTAGTGCCGCCGGTGGGGATCGAACCCACGACCTTCGGATTAAAAGTCCGCTGCTCTGCCAGCTGAGCTACGGCGGCGCCGCCTCATCATGGCGCACCCAGCCTGCGACCGGCAGCGATCGGGGAGACCGTCACCCGGCCCCACCCAGCCCGACCGACCGCCCCTGCACGTGGAGAGCGATCGGCCACGGCTAGCGCAGGGCATAGAGATGCCACTGCCCTGGCACCCCTTTGAGCTCTGCCGCACCTCGCTCCTCAAAGCGCAGGCCCGAGCCGATCACGAGATCCTTCACCGTGCTCGAGACGAGCACCTCACCCGGTCCGGCGCGAGCGCCGACGCGAGCCCGATGTGCACCGCCATTCCGGCGATGTCACCGTCTCGCAGCTCGTACTCGCCCGTGTGGACGCCGGCCCGTACGTCGAGACCAAGCGGTCGCACGCGCTCGGTGATCGAGGCCGACGCATTGCACGGCGCGGCCCGGGCCGTCGAAGGCGGCCAGGAAGCCGTCGCCCAGTTGCTTGATCTCCCGGCCGCGGAAGCGGGCCAGCTCTCTGCGCACGAGCTCGTCGTGGCGCTCCAGGATCCTGCGCCAATCGAGGTCGCCGGCCGCGGCGGCGCGCTCGGTCGAGCGGACGATGTCGGTGAACAGCACTGACGACAGCACCCGCTCGGGCTCGTGCATTGGTAGGCGATGCTGACCTCGCCGTTGCGGGCATACCCGACCGCCGAAACGGACACGTGAGGCGAGTCTAAGCCAGCAGCCCGCCGGCTCAGCCGGGCAATTCGGCCCAGACCGTCTTGCCGTCGGCGTCGGGCTCGACGCCCCACCGGCGGGAGAGCAGCCCGACCAGGTATAGCCCGCGGCCGGAGATGGTGAGAGGCCCCGGCTCGCGCGCGATTGGCCTGGTCTGGCTCGCGTCGCGAACGGACAGGCGTACACCGTCGCCGTGGCGCCGGACCGCGACCGAGAAGGGCGAACGGGCGTGCACGACGGCGTTGGTGGCCAGCTCGGTCACCACGAGCTGGGCATCATGGATCAGCGTCGTCGGGTGACCCCAGCGTTTCAGGGCTTCGGCGACGAACTGGCGCGCCGAGCGGGGCGCCGTGAGCTTCAAAGCAAAGTGCGCGACCGGTGCGGCATCGTCCTCCTCGGAGGCGGGCGCGTCTCGCACCGAAGAGTGCAGGTGGCAGATCTGCTCGAGGGCTTCGCGGCATTCGGCTCCCTGCACCGCATCTCGGCGATAGCCGCACACCAGCCCAAATGGGACCTCGCCAGCGAGCAGATTCCATGACTTCTCGAGCTCGATCGCGCCCGGCACGTTGCCGGCCTCCCAGAGCAGAGCCACCATCTCGCCGTAGGCCATGACCGGCCGCCCGCTCTCAGCGGCTCGACACACGACCGATCCCACGACACGGCGGAAGTCCTCGTCGTCGACTCGACCATCGTGGACGAACCCTGACATCGTCTGCGCGGCGTCGAGCAGGATAAGACTGCCGTCGCCGCCCCGTCTGGCCGGATCGAGCCCGGCGATCTCGAACTGGGCTTCAAGCCCTTGACGATGGTCGCCGGTGGCGATCACGATGGCCACCGCACCGTCCTGAAGGGCGCCCGCGAGGTAGCGTCCGACGGTCCCAACGAGCTGCGCATCGCGGTCGTAGAACTGGACGACATGCTCGCCCACATCCACCACGATGTCTTTGAGTTCAACCGCCACCCGCGACCAGGCCCAACGCGCCGTGGTCTGGCAGCTTACTTTGCGCGGCGGCTCCTCGCAATCCGAGCAGCGGCGAAGATCACCCGGTCCCGGCGTAGGCGACCGCCTCGATCTCCACCAACATCCGGGGGTCGATGAGGGAGCTGACCTCGACCATGGTCATGAGCGGCCGCACGGATCCAAAGGCCTCGGCGAAGGCTCGGCCGACCTCCTCGGAGCGGCTGATGTCGGTCACGTACACGCGCAGGGACACCACATCGCCCGCCGCTGCGCCCGCGCGGCCCAGCTCGTGCACGACCCGGCGCAGCACCTCGACGGCCTGGTCGTAGGGGGTCTCCCCGACGACCGTCCCGCTCGGTCCCACCGCGGTCGTGCCGCCGAGCAGCACCAACGGCCCCGCGCGCACCAGACGGCTGAAGCCATAGCTTTGCTCGTACACCGACGGCGGGTCGCCCGCGAACCGCCGGACCCCGACGTCACTCAATGACGGAAGTGCCGGCGGGTGGTGAACACCATCGCCGCGCCGGCGGCGTCGACGGCTGCCACCACGTCGGGGTCGCGCATCGACCCGCCGGGCTGGATGATGGCCTTGACCCCGGCCTCCATGGCCAGCTGCGGGCCGTCGGCGAAGGGAAAGAAGGCATCGGAGGCCACCACCGCTCCCGAGACGCCGTGGCGAGCCTTCTCGAGCGCGAGCCGCACGGAATCGACCCGGCTCATCTGCCCGGCCCCGATGCCGAGCGTGGCCAGATCGCGAGACATGACGATGGCGTTGGAACGCACGTGCTTGCACACCCGCCAGGCGAAGAGCAGCTCGCTCCATTCGGCCTCGGTCGGCCGCCGCTCGGTCACCACCTGCATCTCCACGCGATCCTCGAGGTCGAAGTCGCGATCTTGGACCAGCATCCCGCCGACCACCTGGCGCAGGTGGGGATCGATCATGTTGGGAACCCGGCGCTCGCGGTCGTCGAGGATCCGCATGTTGGGCTTGGCGCTCAGGAGCTCGAGCGCCTCGTCGTCGTAGCCCCGGGCGAAGAGCACCTCGATGAACTGCTTGGACAGCACCTCGGCCAGCGCCCGGTCAACCCGGCGGTTGAGCACGATCACGCCCCCGTAGGCGGAGATGGGGTCGCAGGCGAACGCTCGCTGATAGGCCTCGAGACCGTCGCGGCCCACGGCCACGCCGCACGGGTTGTTGTGCTTGACGATCACGCAGGCGGGGATCTTGAACTCCTGGCCGAGCAGCCGGGCGGCATCGAGGTCGAGGAGATTGTTGAAGGACAGCGGCTTGCCGCCGAGCTGGGCGACCATTGAGAGCACGTGGGTCCGCGTCCCGATCTGGGCGTAATACGCGGCCCGCTGATGGGGATTCTCGCCATAGGGCAGCTCGAGCACCTTCTCGAAGGCCCGCACCATGAGGGGCGGGAAGTCCTCGCGCTTCTCCTGAAACCAGCGGGCGATCGCCGTGTCGTAACGAGCTGTGTAGGCGAAGGCCTCTGCGGCCAGGAACTCCCGCGTCTGCAGTGAGAGCCGGCACTCACCCTCCCGCAGCTCTGCGAGCACGGCGTCGTAGCTCTCGGGGCTGACCACCGGAGCCACCCACTGGGCGTTCTTGGCCGCCGCGCGAATCATGGTCGGGCCGCCGATGTCGATGTGCTCGACCACCTCCTCGTCGGAGACGCCGCGCCGGCCGCCGTGCGCTCGAACGGATAGAGGTTCACGCACACGAGATCGACGAACTCGACCGCGTGCTCGCGGGCCTGCTCCATGTGCGAGGGCTCGTCGCGGCGAGCGAGCATGCCGGCGTAGAGCTTGGGATGCAGCGTCTTGACCCGGCCGTCCATGATCTCCGGAAAGCCGGTCAGATCGGAGACCTGGCGGACGGAAAGGCCGGCCTGGGAGAGCTCTTCGGCCGTCCCGCCGGTGGAGATGATCTCGACGCCCAGCTCGGCCAGGCCACGGGCAAACTCGACGATGCCGGTCTTATCGGAGACCGAGAGAAGGGCCCGGCTCACGGGAACCGTCGACGCGGCGTCGGTCGAGAGTGGCGCGGGGCGGTTGCCGTCCTGCTCCATGCGGCTCGACTCTAGCGGTCGATGACGACGCGGCGATCGATGACGACGCGGCGCGGGTTGGCGGGATCGACGGCCACCGCGCCGGCTGCGAACAGCCGCACCGCCTCGGGCAGAAGCTCGTGCTCGATGGCGTGCAGGTACCGCGTCACCTCCGCCGCATCCCGGGCGTCGGGCAGGCAGACCGCTCGCTGCAGGATCACCGGCCCGCTGTCGACCCCTTCATCGACGAAGTGCACGGTGACGCCGAACACCTTGACGCCGTAGTCCAGGGCCTGCTCGACCGCGTGCAACCCGGGAAAGGCCGGTAGCAGCGCCGGGTGAACGTTGATGACCCGACCCGGGAACCGGCCCAGGAACTCGTCGCTGAGGAGCTGCATGTAGCCGGCCAGCACGACGAGCTCGACCCCCTGCTCGGCCAGCCACTGCGCCATGGCGCCGTCGCGGGCGGGTCGATCGACGAACGTCTCCCGGACAAACTCCCCGACGGGCACGCCGGCCTGGCGCGCCCGGGCCAGCGCCTGGGCCTTGGGCTTGTCGGAGGCCACGGCGACGATCTCGACCCCGGAGCGACCGTGCACCTGGTCGAGCAGCGCCTGGAGATTCGTCCCCGCCCCCGAGGCCAGGACGCCGACCCTCATGCCGCGCGGAGCTTGGGAAAGCGCCCGCCGGTCGAGTGCAGCGTGCCCCGGGCCAGGAGCGTGTCGACGCGGGCGAGCACTTCGGGGGCGCGCATGGAGGCAAACGCCCCGTACTCGGGAAGGTCGTCGTAGGCGTACTCGGCGATGACCTTGGAGCGGCCGCCGCGGAGGATCTCCACCGCCCGTGTGCGGCCGACCGGAGGCTCGGCAGATGCCACCACGTCGAGGATGGCCTGGTCGAGACGAGACGCGCCCGTGACGCTCAGAGGCGCCGGCGCCGGGCGCTTGCTCGTCCGCGCCGCGCGCAGGAAGGATCCCGGTGCCGCCCACTCGCGCGTCGTGCCCACGCAGGCGTCGCAGCAGGGCACCGTCGGCGCAGCCAGGGCCCGATCGCCGAAGTGAGCCAGGAGCGCACGGCGCCGGCAGCTCGAGCTCTCGACGTACTCCCACACCGCGCGGTACTGAGCCCACCGCGCGCGCTGGGCGTCGCGAGCTGAGCGCCGGCAGCTGGCCAGGACCCGCCCATCCCATTGGCCGAGCACCCGGCCGGCGGCCCGGTCGGCCGGCGCCGGCTCGGGGGCGAGCAGCCCGGCCCGGGCCAGAGAGCCGATCATGGCGCGCACGCCGTCGGCATCCACCTTGGCCCCGGCCGCGGCGGCCAGCTCGGCGAGCTCGATGTCGTAGTGGCCGTCGACACCGGCCCATCTCAGGCGCTCGGCCAGGCGCTCGAAGGCGTCGTCGGGTAGCTCCGCTCGCTGGATGAAGAACACGTGCAGGCCCTTGTCGCGCTGCTCGGCGAAGAGCAGACAGCGCGCGGGCAGGCCGTCGCGGCCGGCCCGGCCGGCCTCCTGGTAGTAGGCCTCCAACGAGCCGGGGACGGAGGCATGGCAGACGGTCCGCACGTCGGCCTTATCGACGCCCATGCCGAAGGCGTTGGTGGCCACGACGAGACCGACCTCCCCGGACATGAACCGCTCCTGGCGCTCGGCCCGCACCGTGCGGTCAAGCCCGGCGTGGTAGGTGGGGACCTCCGTCCCCAGGGCCTGGGAGAGGTATTGGGCGAGCTCCTCGCTGGCGCTCCGCGTGCCGGCGTAGACAATCGCGGGCAGGGCCCCCGGCTCCGAGAGCGCCGCCGCGATCCGGGCCTGTTTATCGGCGGCCCCGGAGGCCGGGATGACGGCAAAGCTCAGGTTCGGGCGATCGAATCCCGTCGTCACCCGCACCGGGTCGCGCAGCCGGAGTCGGGCCGCGATGTCGTCAGCCACCTGGGGCGTGGCCGTGGCGGTCAGCGCCATCACCGAGCGCGCGCCCAGCCCGCGTGCCGCATCGGCGAGCGTGAAGTAGTCGGGCCGGAAGTCGTGGCCCCACTGCGAGACGCAATGGGCCTCGTCGACGACGAAGAGGCCGACGCGACCGCCTGCGAGGGCGCCGGCGAAGCGGGGGGCCGAGAAGCGCTCCGGCGCCACGTAGAGCAGCCGCACCTCACCGGCCACCACGCGCTCGAGGGCCTGCGCGTTGCGGGCGGCGCCGCGCTGGGCGTTGATGAGCTCGACGCGTCCGGGGGCCACGCGCTCCAGCGCCTGGACCTGGTCCTGCATGAGCGAGACGAGCGGCGAAACGACGAGCGTCAGGTCGTCGCGCATGAGGGCCGGCAGCTGGTAGCAGAGCGACTTGCCCGAGCCGGTGGGCATGACCACGAGCGCGTCCCGATCGCTTAGCGCGGCGTCGAGGGCCTCGGCCTGGCCGGGCCGGAAGCCGTCAAAGCCAAAGGTGTCGCGAAGCGCCGTTTGAGCGTCCATCCGATCGCCGACGATACCGCCGCTTCCGGCGGTCGCCCCGGTCCTTGGCAGGCTTGAATCACGGCCGTGTGCCTGATGTCACAAACGTGTCGGGCCGGTGGCGAAAGAGTTCATCTCACCAACCCCACGCAGCCCGCAACGACAGGAGCGGCTATGCATTTCGCCGGTGGCGCACTCATCTTCGGCCTGTTCATCGTCTTCTACTTCTTCGTCGTCGTGTACTCGCTGTACACGCGGCGAGGCAGCGCGATCAACCAGCACCCTTACCGCAACCCGTACGGCGACACGCCCGGGGCCTGGCGCCGCAGCTCGCTCGCGCACGACGAGCGGAGCTCGATTGACTACGGGCGCGGTCTGCGCTGAGGCGGCCCGTCAGCGCTCGGGCTCGGACAGCCGCGCGCAGCGCAGCCTTCAGGCGCTGACGAGGGGCAGCTCGGGCTCGAGCGCGTACTTGCCGGCGGCTTCCTCGGTGCCGGCAAGCGGATAGTGGCCGCTGAAGCAGGCGTCGCAATGCGTCTCGGGCGAGGCGCCGACCGCGTCGTAGACGCCCTCGAGCGAGAGGTAGTGCAAGGAGTCCGCTCCCAGCTCGTGGGCCACCTCGTCCTGAGTCCGGCCGTGGGCGATCATCTCCTCGCGCGTGGACATGTCGATGCCGTAGTGGCAGGGATGCTTGATGGGCGGGGCGGAGATGCGTAGGTGGACCTCGGCGGCCCCGGCCTCGCGCAGGAGCTTGACGATCTGGCGCGTCGTGTTGCCGCGGACGATGGAGTCGTCGACGACGATGAGCCGCTTGCCGCGCACGACCTCGGGCAGGGGGTTGAACTTCAGCCGCAGGCCGTGGCGGCGAAGCTCCTGCCCGGGCTGGATGAAGGTCCGGGCGATGTAGCGGTTCTTGATGAAGCCGTCGTCCTGGGGCAGCCCGGCGGCGCGCGCCAGCCCGCGGGCGGCGGCGTTGCCCGAGTCGGGCACGGGAATGACGAGGTCGGCCTCCACCGGCGCCTCGTGCCACAGGTTCTCGCCCATGCGCCCCCGCGCCACCTGGAGCACCGTCCCGGCCATGCGGGAGTCGGGCCGGGCGAAGTAGATGTACTCAAAGATGCAGAAGGCCTGGCGCTGGGAGCCGTCGACGAGGCGGGTCTTGATCCCGCGCTCGGTCAGCGTGATGACCTCCCCGGGCTGAACCTCGCGCAGGTAGCGGGCCCCGATGAGATCGAAGGCACACGATTCGCTGGCCACGCAGTACGCCGGCCGGCCGGTGTCCGCGTCGAGGATCTCCCCCAGCACGAGAGGGCGCAGGCCATGCGGATCGCGGAACGCCACCACCGCCTCGTCGGTCATGACCACGGTCGAGAACGCGCCCTTGAGCCGCGGCAGCACGGCGGCGACGGCATCTTCGATGCGCTCGGCGGGGTGGGTGGCCAGCAGCGCCGCGATGATCTCCGAGTCCGAGGTGGAGCGGAAGGGCACGTCGCGTCCGCGCAGCTCGGAGTGGAGCTCGACGGCGTTGATCAGGTTGCCGTTGTGGGCGAGCGCGATCGTGCGCCGGTCATCGCGCACGATCGGCTGGGCGTTCTCCCAGGCCGAGGAACCGGTCGTCGAGTAGCGCACATGACCGACGGCCATGTCACCGAGCAGGGAGCGCAGCTTGTGCTCGTCGAAGACCTGGGCCACGAGGCCCTGGTCGCGGATGGCCATGATGCCACCCCCGCGCGGCGCGGTGGCGATGCCGGCCGACTCCTGCCCGCGATGCTGGAGCGCGTAGAGGGCGAAGTAGGCGACGCGGGCGACGTCGTGTCCGGGGGCGTAAACGCCAAAGACACCGCACTCGTCGCGAGGGCCGTCGCGATGATCGTTCTCAGCGAGCATGAGAGCGCTGGCCTTGCCTCACGTCCCTGTACCAGCTCATTCGAAGGCTAGCAGCGGGATCTGTAGCAAACCTGCCAATCCCTGCTCGTAGGCGCGGCGCAGCTCGGAAACAGCGACCTCGAGCTGACCTTCGATTTCCAGGGTCTCGCCGCCCACCGCGCCGATGATCTCGAAGCCCTCGAGGTCCGACGCCGCTCCGGACACGATGAACCCTCGCCCGGGGGCCTCGCCGAACAGCGACTGCACTCCCTCGGCCACGCTCACGCGGGCTCCGATGCCGCGGGCCAGGCAGCACTCGGCCAGGGCCACGGCCAGGCCGCCCTCGGCGATGTCGTGGGCGCTCGTCAGCCGGCCGGCGCGCACCGCCGTGCGGACGGCGGCGTGGGCGCGGCGCAGCTCGGCGAGGTCCACGGCGGGCAGCGGGCCCTCGAGGGGCTCGCCGCGCAGCTTGGCCAGCTCCGAGCCGGCCAGCGCGGGGGCGAAGGGACCGATGAGGGCGATGGCGTCCCCGGCATGGGCAAAGCCAAGCCGGCCGGCCCGGCGGGCGTCGGGCATCCGCCCCACAAGGCCGACCACCGGGGTCGGGTAGATAGGGCCGGTCGGCGCCTCGTTGTAGAGGGAGACGTTGCCGCCCACCACCGGCACGTCGAGAGCCTCGCACGCCTCGGCCAGGCCCTCGACGGCCTCGGAGAGCTGCCAGGCCACGTGCGGCTTCTCGGGGTTGCCGAAGTTCAGGCAGTTGGTGAGCCCGAGCGGCTCCGCCCCCGTACAGGCCAGGTTGGCGGCGCACTCATAGACCGCTTCGGCGGCCCCGCGGCGGGGATCGGCGGCCACGCGTCGGCCGTTGCCGTCGATGGCCACGGCGATGGCCGAGCCGTCGGCCAGGACGAGCACGGCGGCGTCGGCCTCGGCCGGCCGGCGCACGGTTCGCGACTGGACCACAGGGTCGTACTGCTCAAAGACGTAGCGGCGAGAGGCGATGTTGGGGCTGGCGAGCAGCTCGAGCAGAAGCTCGCCGGCGGGCTCATGGCCGGAGAGCTGCGGCGGGGGCGGCGCGTACACCGGTTCGGTGGGAGCTTCGGGCTCGAGGTCATAGAGAGGGCAGTCGTCGACGAGCGCGTGCACGGGCAGATCGGCGACCACCTGACCGCGGTGCAGCACGCGCAGCGCGTCGCCGTCCGTGACGCGGCCGATCGGGGTGGCCAGCGTCTCCCACCGCTCGCACACGTCGAGGACCGCGGCCATGCGCTCCGGCGCCACGACGCAGAGCATCCGCTCCTGGGACTCGGAGATCATGATCTCGAAGGGCTCCATGCCCGGCTCGCGCACGGGCACGGTGCCCACGTCCATGTCGAGGCCGACCTGGCCCTTTGAGGCCATCTCGGAGGCGGCGGAGGTCAGCCCGGCGGCGCCGAGGTCCTGCAGGGAGACGAGCAGCTCGCGGTCAAGGAGCTCGAGACAGCACTCGAGGAGCTTCTTCTCGGTGAACGGATCGCCGATCTGGACGGAGGGACGCTTGGCCTCGTCGGCCTCGCCGAGCTCGGCGCTGGCCAGCACGGAGGCGCCGCCGATCCCGTCGCGGCCCGTGAGGGCGCCGAGCAGGACGAGCACGTTTCCGGGCCCGGCGGCGGCGCTGCGGATCAGCCGCTCGTGCGGCGCCAGGCCCAGGCACATGGCGTTGACCAGGCAGTTCTGCTCGTAGGGGTGCTCGAAGTAGATCTCGCCGCCCACCGTGGGCACGCCGATCGAGTTGCCGTAATGACCGATGCCGGCCACGGCCCGTTCGAGCAGGTAGCGCGAGCGCTCCGAGCCCGCCGGCTCCCCAAAGCGCAGCGAGTCGAGCACGGCGATCGGACGCGCGCCAACGGCAAAGACGTCGCGCAGGATGCCGCCCACCCCCGTGGCCGCCCCCTGGAAGGGCTCGACGGCGCTCGGGTGGTTGTGGGATTCCACCTTGAAGGCCACGGCGAGCCCGGACCCGACGTCCACCGCGCCGGCGTTCTCGCCCGGCCCCATGAGGACATGGGGGCCCTCCTTGGGCAGGCGGCGCAAGAGCCGGCGCGAGTGCTTGTAGGCACAGTGCTCGGACCACATGAGCGAGAACATGGCCAGCTCGACGCCCCCGGGCTCGCGGCCCAGGCGCAGGCAGATCTGCTCGTACTCGTCGTCGGTGAGCCCGAGCTGACGGTGGCGCGGCAGCGTATCGGGGTGGGTGGCCGCGGCCGCCATCACGCGGCGGCCGGCTGGCGCCCGTGAGCGGCCATCGACTCGAAGATGGTCAACCCGTCGGTCGAGCCGGTGAGGGGGTCGACGGCGTGCTCGGGGTGGGGCATGAGGCCGAACACGTTGCCGGCTGCGTTGGTGACGCCGGCGATGTCGTTGATGGAGCCGTTCGGGTTGTGGCCCGGGGCGTAGCGGAGCAGGACCTGGCCGCTTGCTTCGAGTGTGTCGAGCTCGTCCGCCGGGGCGTAGTAGCGCCCGCTCGTGTGCTTGACCGGGATCGACAGCCGCTCACCGGGGCGACAGGCGGCGGTGAAGGGGCTCTCGCTGTGGGCGACCTCGAGCTCGACCTGGCGAAAGAGGAAGCGGAGACTGGTGTTGGGCAGGAGAGCTCCGGGCAGCAGATGGGCCTCGCAGAGAACTTGAAAGCCGTTGCAGATGCCCAGCACGAGCCCGCCGGCGGCGGCGAACTCGCTCACCGCCTCCATGACCGGGGAGAAGCGGGCGATGGCCCCGACGCGGAGGTAGTCGCCGTAGGAGAAGCCGCCGGGCACGATCACCGCGTCGACATCGTGGAGCTCGCGGTCGCGATGCCAGAGCAGAACGGCTTCGCCGGCCCGCGTGGCGGCCTGGAACGCGTCGATGTCGTCACAGGAGCCGGGGAAGCGGACGATGCCGAACTTCATCGGGAGCCCTCGACAGCGGGGGCGACCGGGCCGGGAGGCTCGGCGCCGGCGGACACGGCGATGACGGGTTCACCCGCCGTCTCCACGATCTCATAGTCCTCGATGAGCGGATTGGCCAGCAACCGCTCGCACATGTCGGGCAGCTGGGAGGGATCCTCGACGTCGAGCTCGATGAGCCGGCCGACGTGGACGTTGGCCACCCCCTGGAAGCCGAGGGCGGGCAGGGCGCGCTGCACCGTCTGGCCCTGCGGATCGAGGATGCCCGCCTTCGGCCGGACCAGGATCCGCGCTCGCATCAGTCGCTCGTGCGCTCGACCCAGGTGCGGAACGGCTGCCCGGTCACGCGCTCGTAGGCCTCGAGGTACTTCTCCCGGGTGTGCTGCATGACGTCGTCGGGAATGGGCGGGGCCGGCGGGTTGCGGTCCCACCCCGTCGAGGAGGCCCAGTCGCGGACGAACTGCTTGTCGAAGCTGGGCTGGCTGCGGCCGGGCTCGTACTGGTCCGCGGGCCAGAAGCGGGACGAGTCAGGCGTGCAGACCTCGTCGCCCAGGGTCAGGGTGCCGTCCGCGTCGAGCCCGAGCTCGAACTTCGTGTCGGCGAGGATGATCCCCCGGCTCAGGGCGTGCTCGGCGGCGTGCTGGTAAAGCGCGAGCGAGACCTCGCGCACGCGCTCGGCCAGGGCACGGTCGCCGATCAGCTCAGCCGCCCGCTCGAAGTCGATGTTCTCGTCGTGGCCTTCCAGCGCCTTGGTCGAGGGGGTGAACAGGGGCTCGGGCAGGCGGTCGGATTCCTGCAGGCCCGCCTGAACGGCGATCCCGCACACCTCGCCGGTGCGCTGGTAGTCCTTCCAGCCCGAGCCGACCAGATAGCCGCGCACGATGCATTCGACGGGGAGCATGTCGAGCTTGCGCACGACCATGCCGCGGCCGCGGACCTCCTCGGGCACGCCGTCGGTGACCGAGAGCATGTGGCCGGCCACGATGTCGCCGGTGCGCTCAAACCAGAAGGCCGAGAGGCCGGTGAGCACGCTGCCCTTGTCGGGGATCGGCGTCGGATGGACGACGTCGTAGGTGGAGATCCGGTCCGACGCCACGAGCAGCAGGCTGTCGCCCAGGTCGTAGATCTCGCGGACCTTGCCCGAGCCGATCTTGGGCAGGTCGGTGAGAGCAGTCACGAGGGCGATGCTAGCGACTCCCCGGGACGGATCTGGGGAGACGATACGGTTCGCGCGCAATGTCCGCAAAGAGCGATCAGCGGCCCCGTCTAGCGGTCGTCGGCCACATCGAATGGGTCGATTTCGTCTCCCTGGAGGGCTATCCGGCCGAGGGTTCGGTGGCTCATGCTGCGGACTGGTCCGCGCGTGTGGGCGGCGGCGGAGGCGTGGCCGCGGGTGTGCTCGTCGCCTTGGGGGCCGAGGTCGACTTCTTCCTCGCCCTGGGCCGCGATCTCAACGGCAAGGCGGTGGCCGACCAGCTGGCCGAGCGCGGCGTGCGGGCCCACATCGCCTGGCGCGACGCCATGACGCGGCGGGCCATCACCTACCTGTCGGCCGGCGGAGAGCGGACGATCGTCACCATTGGCGACCGGCTGCAGCCCACCGGGGACGACGACCTCGAGTGGGACCGGCTGCGTTCGGCCGACGGGGTGTACTTCACCGCCGGCGACTCGGGCGCGCTGCGGCGCGCGCGGCAGGCCGGGGTGCTCACCGCCTCGCCCCGGGGACGGATGGCGCTCGAGGAGGATCCGCCGGAGATCGACGCGATCATCTTCAGCGACCATGACTCCGACGAGCGGGCGTGGGCGGCGCGGCTCGAGGGCCGCGCCCGGCTCATGGTGGCCACCGAGGGGTCGGATGGTGGCCGCTGGTGGGGGGCCTCTTCGGGTCGGTGGGATGCGGTACGGGCGCCGGGGCCGGCCAAGGATGCCTACGGAGCGGGGGACTCCTTCGCGGCGGGGTTCACGTTCGGGCTGGCGACAGGGCGGTCGGTGGCCGAGGCGGCCCGGGTCGGGGCGGAGCGGGGGGCCTATGCGCTGACGCGGGTGGGGGCGCCCTGAGTCCGGGGCGGGCCGGGCGCCCGAGCGGGCCAGGGACCCGGGCGGGCCGGGCGCCCGAGCGGGCCAGGGACCCGGGCGGGCCCGGGCGCCCGAGCGGGCCAGGGACGTCCATAACGTCAATCTCGAGCCGTGGAAAACGGCCAGTGTGCACCGGCGGCCCTCTACGGGCCGCCCGGTAGCACTCGGCCTCCGGAGCGCGTCGAGTGCGACGTTGTGAACGCCGAAGCGAAGATCGAGGCTGACCGGCCCCTGACCGGGGCCCAGGGTTGGCCACTCGCGGGGGGCCAGAGGTGACCCTGAGGTGACTCTCGACCCCCTCAGATCGGCGAGTGCGCACAGACGCTCGCATAGCGTGCACCTGGTGACAATGGGCGTCCAGGGCGCGCTGACTGCCACGGTACGGACGTCCACAGGCCGCCCGGCCGCGGGTCTAAGCTGAACAGGAGCCCTATGGCCGACCCCTACACCGTCCTCGGCGTCCCCCGCACCGCCTCCGACGAGGAGATCCGCTCCGCCTATCGCCGCCTGGTCAAGCTCCACCACCCCGACCACAACGGGGGCTCCGCCGAGGCCGCCCGGCGCTTTGAGGCCGTGCAGGAGGCCTACGGGGACATCCAGCGGCTGCGCCGGACGGCGGGCGGACGCCCCCCCAGCGGCGCGCCCCGCGGGACCTCCGCCCCCCCGCGAACCGCCCGCCCGCGGACCGCCCGCCCCCGAAGCACCCCCACCCCGGACCCCGACCTCGACGCCCGCCTCGAGGACATCGAGCGCCAGGTCCAGGAGGCCCGCCGCGCCCGCGAAAAGGCCGCCCGGACCGCCCGCAAGGCGGCCGCCCAAGCCGCCCGCGAAGCCGCCGCCCGGGCCAAGACCGACGCCCGGGAGCGACCCACCGACGAGGAGCTCGGCTACATCCGTACCGACGACAGCTTCACCAAGATCCTCGACGATGCCTGGGACGAGCTCACCGGCCGCTACGAGGACGCCCGCAAAAGCGAGCACCCGGCGGCTCGCCGGGTCAACGATCTCCTCAACAGCCTCAAGGACCTCGGCGAGAAGCGCGGCCGCCGCGACTAAACCGCTCAGGCGATGGCGTCCAGCCGCCCCACGATCTCCGCGGCATAGCGCACGAACACCCCGTAGTCGAAGATGGCCTCCAGGTCGAGCCCCTCCCCGGCCGGATCCGACGCCAGCAACGACTGCAGAGGCACCTCCGTGTCGAGCGCCTGCTGGGCCAGCCGCTGGACGATCCGGTAGGCCTCGTCGCGCGACAAGCCCCCATCAACCAGGGCCAAAAGAACCCGCTGGGAGAACAGCGCCCCGCACGTCAGATCCAGATTTGACCGCATCCGCGCAGGGTCGATGACCATCCCGCGCACCAGCGCGAACACCCGAGCGAGCATGTGGTCCAGAAGAATCGTCGAGTCGGGCAGGATGACCCGCTCCACTGACGAGTGCGAGATGTCGCGCTCGTGCCAGAGCGCGACATCCTCCATAGCGGCCAGCGCATTCCCGCGCAGGACCCGGGCCAGCCCGCTCACTTGCTCTGACTTGATCGGGTTGCGCTTGTGGGGCATCGCGCTCGAGCCCTTCTGCCCCGCCCCGAATGGCTCCCGGGCCTCGCTCACCTCGGTGCGGGCCAGATGACGCAGCTCGACGGCGAAGCGCTCGAGCCCCGCCCCGGCCAGCGCGATGGCGCCCAGCAGCTCCGCGTGGCGGTCACGGGCCACGACCTGGGTGGAGACCGGCTCGCGCTCGAACCCCAGCCGCGCCAGGACCCGCTCCTCAAACCCGGGGGAGGTGGCGGCATAGGTTCCCACCGCTCCCGACACCGCCCCCACCGTCGCGCAAGCGAAGGCCCGCTGCGAGCCGCCCCACGTTGCGATGGGCCTCGAAGGCGAAGCCGGCCAGCTTGATGCCGAACGTCGTCGGCTCGGCGTGGATGCCGTGCGTACGCCCCACGCACAACGTCCAAACGTGCTCGCGGGCCAGGTTGGCCAGCGCCCGCACGAGCTCCCAGGCCTCGGGCAGCACCACTTCGGCCACCGCGCGCAGCTGCAGCGCCAGCCCCGTGTCCAGCACGTCGCTCGAGGTCAGCCCGTGGTGGATCCAGCGCCCAGCCGGCCCGGCCGAGGCGCCCAGAACGTCGACGAAGGCGGCGACGTCGTGGTCGGTGACCCGCTCGCGCTCGTCGATCGCCTCGACCGTGAACGTCGCGCCGCGAATCGCCTCAAGCTCCGAAGCAGAGATCCCGGTCATCGCCTCGCAGGCGGCCACCTCGACCTGGCGCATGGCCTCGAAGCGGGCGTGGTCGGACCAGATGGCGCCCAGCGCCGGGCGCGTGTAGCGGGCGATCACCCGCCGGCCAGCTGTACCGATTTGACGATGAGCATGACCAGGGCGACGACCATATAGCCACCGAGCAGGACGAGAGCGCTCTGGCGGGCGGCCGAGAGGCGCGGGCGCGAGAGCAGCGTCGACGGCGGCATCGTCCATTGCTCCCGGGGGACGTCGGCGTCGCTCGAGGAGCGTGACACCGCGCACCGTGAGGCCGGGCGCACAGCGCCCACAACCCCATCACGGCCAGCACGACGACCAACACGCCCCCGCCGGCCAGGGCCAAGGTCGTGACGTCGACGTGGGGGAAGAGCGTCGTGATGGTCAGGATCAGCGAGAGCAGGACGAGCACGCCGACGATGACGCTGGCCAGCGCCTTGAGCCACGGCGGGTTGGTCCACGGGCCGAGCACGGCTCGGTCGTTGCAGAGCATGAGCAAGAACAGCGTCGTCAGCGGCAGCACGATCCCGCACAGCGCCTGCACGGCCTCGGTGATGACCCCGAGCGGCGCGCCGGGGATCAGAACGATGGCCGCCGCGGCCAGGATGAGCACGATGAACACCGAGTAGAAGCCCTTGGCTTCGAGGAAGCTGCGGTGCAGCGACCCCCGGGTCCCGAACACGTCGCCGATGACGTAGCTCGTGGCCAGCGTCACCGCGCCGGCGCCGATCAGCGAGGCGTTGAGGAGCACGACGGAGAAGAAGGCGCCGCCACGCCGCCGACCGTGTGATGGAGCGCCACCGCCACCCCCCCGGCGTCGGTGAAGCGCGCCGAAGTAGTGGGTGCCCGAGAGCGCGAAGCCGGTCACGCAGATCAGGGCACCGGCGCCGACGACGACGACGACGGCGCCCAGGAGGGTGTCGATGCGCTCGTAGCCGATCCATCGCGGCGTGATCCGCTTATCGACGATGTTCGACTGCTGAAAGAACAGCTGCCAGGGCGCCACCGTCGTGCCGACGATGGCGATGACGAGCAGCACCGCGTCGGCGCTTGCCCCGCCCCGGATGCCCGGGATGAACAGGTGGTGGGCGATCTGCCCGTAGTGGGGGTGGCCCATGAAGAACAGCGGGATGACGAGCAGATTGGCGAACACGAAGACGAACATCGAGCGCTCCCAGGAGCGGAAGCTGCCGCTCGCCGTGACCGCGATGAGGGCCACCGCGGCTACGGGCACCGAGATGTTCTGCGAGACGCCGAAGTAGCCGAGGGCCAGGCTCACCCCGATGAACTCGGTGACGATGATGAGGAAGTTCTGCACCAGCAGGAAGCTCGCCTCGAACCATCCCCAGATCCGCCCGAAGCGCTCGATGATGAGCCGGGCGTGACCGACGCCGGTGACCGCCCCGAGGCGCACGACCATCTCCTGGTTGACGATGAGCACGGGCACGAGCAGCAGCAGCACCCAGAGCAGGCTCACGCCGTAGTTCTGACCAGCCTGGGCGTAGGTGGAGACGCCGCCGGCATCGTTGTCGCCGACCATGACGATGAGCCCCGGGCCGATGATGGCGAGCAGGGCGAGCAGCCGTGAGCGCAGCGTCCGGTGACCGGAGTCGTCGAGGCGGATGGTCCCGAAGGCGCCCTGGATCTCGCCCGCGGGCGGACCGGCGGTGACCGGCTCCTGAGCAGCGACGCCGACCGTGGGCGGGCGGGTCTCACCCGTAGGCACGTCGCTTGCCATCTCGTTGACCTCCTTTCGCCTCGATCCGCGACGTCGCGGCGGGCGGGGAGGCCTCCCTCAGCTACCCAGAATCACAGCCGGGCAGACGGGGCGACGTCCACGACGCCAGCCGCGACCTGTTACTTCGCGGGAGCTCGTCGCTGTCCAGATGTGTGTCGTGGTTCGCCATCGTCGTCTCCGCTGCCGCCTACCGGCAGTCCGTCTGAGGGTACCAGCGACGGCGCCGCCTCATGCGGCCCCGATGGCGACGGTCAGCCGCGGGCCATGCCCGTGCGCCAGCGCCACTCTTCGGGGAGCAGCAGCTCGAGCACGTCGTCCACGGCGATGATCCCGACCGGGCGACCGTCGCCGTCGAGGACGGGCAGCGCGATGAGGTTGAAGTCGGCCATGACCCGCGCGACCTCGGGCAGGTCAGCCTCGGCGGACACGGTCGGCTTCGGCGCCTCGTCGATCATGCTGCTGAGCGCCTGCGCCGGCTCGGCTCGGACCAGGTCGGTCAGCGACAGGCTCCCGACCAGCCGGCCCGTCTCGTCGCGCACGCAGACCATGGAGAGCTGCTGCGGGCCGAGCTCGCTGGCCCGGATCCGCGCGAGCGCCTCGGCTGCGGCGGCGGTCGTGGGCAGGGAGATGAAGTCAGGGTTCATGATCCCCCCGGCCGTGGAGGGGTTGTGGCCGAGAACGCCCATGATCTTGCGGCGCTTGGCCGGGGGGAGAAGGTTGATGATGGGCAGCCGGCGCTCCTGCTCGAGCTCGAGCAGCAGATCGGCGGCGTCGTCGGTCTCCATGCGATCGAGCACGGCGGCCGCCTCCTGATCGGAGCGCTCGCGCAGGAACTCGACCTGGTGCTCGTCGTCGAGCTCCTCGAACACGTCTGCCTCGAGCTCCTTGTCCTGGCCCACCGCCTCGAGGATCTCCTCGCCTTCCTCGTGCGAGGCCGCCTCGACGAGGTCGGCGATCTGGGCCGGGTGCAGCCGCGCCAGCCGGCGATGGGCCAGCCGCAGTCGCGAGGTGGGGACGTGGCCGACGAACGCCTCCATATCGCTCCAGGGCACGATCTGCTCGTGCTCGGAGTCGTGCCCGCGAAAGCCCCGCGGCAGGAGGCGGCGCAGCCGCGCGCGCGGGCTGGGGTCGATGCCGGCCACCCGCCAGGCGCCGTCGTCGCACACCAGCTCGACGTCGTTGGCGGTGACGAGCTTGGCCGTGTTGACGTTAATGAGGCTGCGCCCGAGCACGTCCTCGCGCAGAAGGACTTCGCCGGGCCGGCGCTCGAACTGGCCCAGGTTGAGCTCGGTCGTCGACGTGCGCGCGCCGTCGGGCTCGAGGCGCTGAAGCCGCGCCGCGGGGACGAACATCTCACGACCGCCGATGCGGGCCTTCAGCCCGATGACGGGCGGCAGATCTTCGCTGCCGTCGAGTCGCGCGATGATGTCCTGGACGCGACCCAGACGTTCCCCGGCGGAGTCACGGAGCGGACTCCCGGCGACCGCTGAAAGGTGAACAGTCGATTCGGGCATCGGGTGCCGGCAGGAAAGGCTAGCGCCCGCGCGGACGTTTACCGACGGGACCCTCAGCCGCCGAGGATCCGCGCCGCCAGCACGGCCGCGTTGCGGGCGTTGTCGACGCCGACGCAGGCCACGGGCACCCCGGGGGGCATCTGGGCGATGGAGAGCAGGGCGTCGAGGCCGCCGGCCACCGAGGTCCGGCTGGTCAGCGGGACGCCGATCACCGGCAGCTCGGTGTGGGCGGCGACCACGCCGGGCAGCGCGGCCGACAGACCGGCGCCGGCGATGATGACCCGCAGCCCGCGGAGCTTGGCGTTGCGCGCGTAGTCGGCCACCTTGTCGGGCTCGCGGTGGGCGGACATCACGCGCGTCTCGGAGGCGATGCCCCGCTCGGTCAGCTCGCGCTCGGCCGCCTCCATGGCCGGGATGTCGCTCTTGGAGCCCATCACGATGCCGACCCGGGGGGCCTCGACCTCGACCTCCTCGAGCTCGGCGGCGGTGTGCGCCACGGTCCCCGGCGTGAGCGGCTCCCCCACGGTCGTCTGCGGAATGATGGGTGGTTGCTCAGTCATCGCGCCGCCGCCAGGGCGATATCGCGGCGCAGCTGCTTGCCATCGAACTCGATCATGTCGCCAGCAGCATATGCGGCCCGGCGGGCGGCAGCGGCGTCGGCGCCGAGCGCGGTGACCGAGAGCACCCGGCCGCCGGCCGTGACCACGCGCCCGTCGGCGTCAAAGGCGGTGCCGGCATGGGTGACGAACACGCCGTCGGGGACGGGGCCGAGTCCGCTGATCGGCTCTCCGCTGGAGGAGCTCTCCGGATAGCCGCGACTGGCCAGTACAAGGGTGACCGCCGTCTCGGGGGCCCAGTCGAGCTCGGGCTGGCCGCGCAGGCCTCCCGGTTCTGTGGCCGCCTCGAGCAGGGTGAGCAGATCGGAGCGCAGGCGCGGGAGGATGGCCTGGGTCTCGGGGTCGCCGAAGCGGACGTTGAACTCGAGCACCTTGGGGCCGTCGGCGGTCAGCATCAGCCCGGCGTAGAGGACGCCGTGGAAGGGGGCGCCGCGCCGGGCCAGCTCGTCGAGGACGGGCTGATGCACGCCGGCGCAGATCTCCGCGGCCGCGGCGCCGTCGATGGCCGGCACGGGCGAATAGGAGCCCATGCCGCCGGTGTTGGGGCCCTGATCGCCGTCGAAGATCCGCTTGTAGTCCTGGGCCGAGGCCAGCGGCCGCGCCGACTGGCCGTCGCACACGGCCAAGAGCGAGACCTCGGCGCCGTCCAGGTACTCCTCGACCACGACCTGCTCGGTGCCGAAGCGGTGCTCCTCGAGCAGGGCGGCCAGAGCCTCGCGGGCCCGGGCCTCGTCGGTGGCGATGATCACCCCCTTGCCGGCGGCCAGGCCGTCGGCCTTGATGACCGCCGGATAGCCGGGGATGGCCGCCAGCCCGCTCGCCACGTCGGCGACCACGGTGTGGGCGGCGGTCCGAACGCCGGCGGCGAGCATGATCTCCTTCGAGAAGGCCTTTGAGCCCTCGAGCCGCGACGCCTCCCGACTGGGGCCAAAGCACCGCACTCCGGCTTGGGCCAGCGCGTCGGCGAGACCGCCGACGAGCGGCGCCTCGGGGCCGACGACCACGAGGTCCATCCCGCGGGCCGCCCGCACGAGCCCCGCGATGTCGTCGGCGGCCACGTCGAGGATCTCGGCCTCGGCGGCGATCCCGGCGTTGCCGGGCGCGCAGACGAGCTCGGGCGCCCGCGGCGAGCGCGCCAGCGCCTGGATCAGGGCGTGCTCGCGCGCGCCCTGACCGACGACGAGGACCCGGGTCAAATCGAGCCGATGAAGTCGTCGATGGGGATGGCGATCAGGGTCTCGTACTTGGCCGTGCCGCGCGAGCCGAGCTCGAGCGAGACGCGGGCCATGGTCTTCTCATCCGGGGCCTCGACCACGTTGACGAAGTCGAACTGGCCGAGCGTCGCCCACTGCGCCTTGACCGTGGCGCCGAGCTGCTCGACCTCGCGATTGACCTCTTGGATGCGCGACGGGTTGTTCTTGACCGTTTGGACGCCGTCGGGGCTGAGGCGCGAGAGCATGATGTAGGTCGGCACAGGTTCCTCTCCTTGGTCGGGTGGGCGCAGTCATAGCGAATTTGGGGGGCATCGTGCCTGTCCCCCGTGCCCCGGCCGCCGTCGGGCGGGCATCCGGCCCGCCGCCCCGCGCGAGGGGCTCAGGCCGTGACGGCCGGCTCGGGCGCCCGCTCGAGCACGAGCCCGCCGTCGGCGGCGTCGACGCGGACGGTGTCGCCGGCCTTGAACCGTCCCTCGAGGATGGCCAGGGCGAGGGGATCGACGAGCCGCTTCTGGATGACGCGCTTGAGCGGCCGGGCCCCGTAGGTGGGGTCATAGCCGAGGTTGCCGAGCAGGGTGGTGGCGGCCGGGGTCAGCTCCACCTCGATCTCGCGCTCGCGCACGCGGGCGATCAGCCGCGCCACCTGCAGCTCGACGATCTCGGCGATCTGCTCGCGGCTCAGCGACTGGAACTCGACGATGTCGTCCAGGCGGTTGATGAACTCGGGCTTGAAGTGGGCCTCCACGCCCGCCCGGCCGCCGGGGATGTTCGAGGTCATGATGAGCACGGTGTTGCGAAACGACACCGTGCGGCCCTGACCGTCGGTCAAGCGGCCGTCGTCCATCACCTGCAGCAGGGTGTTGAACACGTCGGGATGGGCCTTCTCGATCTCGTCGAGCAGGACGACCGAGTAGGGCCGGCGGCGGACCGCCTCGGTCAGCTGGCCCCCCTCCTCATAGCCGACGTAGCCGGGAGGGGCACCGACCAGGCGCGAGACCGCGTGCTTTTCCATGTACTCCGACATATCGATGCGGACCATGGCGTCCTGGCTGTCGAACATGAACTCGGCCAGGGCCCGGGCGAGCTCCGTCTTGCCCACGCCGGTGGGGCCGAGGAAGAGGAACGTGCCGATGGGCCGGTCGGGATCCTGCAGGCCGGCCCGCGAGCGACGCAGGGCCGCGGAGACGGCCTCGACGGCCTCGTCCTGTCCGACGACGCGCCGGTGCAGGCGCTCCTCCATGTGCACGAGCTTCTCGATCTCGCCCTCCATGAGCCGCGAGACGGGGATGCCCGTCCACTTGCCCACGACCTCGGCCACATCCTCGGCGTCGACCACGTCCTTGAGGAACTTCGCCGCGGCGGCCCCGTCGGCGCTGGCCGCGGCCGACTCGGCCTCGGCGAGCTGCTTGTGGAGCTCGGGAATGGTGCCGTACTGAAGCTCGGCGGCGCGACCGAGGTCGGCTTCGCGCTGGGCCTTCTCGAGCTCGACCTTGGCCTGCTCGAGCTGGGCCTGCAGGTCGGCCACAGCGCCCACCGACTCCTTCTCGGCCGCCCACTCGGCGTGCATGGCGTCCGAGCGCTCGCGCTCCTCGGCCAGCGTGCGCTCGAGCTGCTCACGGCGGGCCACGGCGCCGGCATCGTCGTCCTCGCCCAGGGACTGGAGCTCGATCTCGAGCTGCATGATGTGGCGGTCGACCTCGTCGATCTCGGTCGGCTTGGAGTCGATCTCCATGCGGATCCGCGAGGCGGCCTCGTCGACGAGGTCGATGGCCTTGTCGGGCAGGAAGCGGTCGGCGATGTAGCGGTGGCTGAGCGTGGCCGCCGCGACCAGAGCGGAGTCCTGGATGCGCACCTTGTGGTGGACCTGGTAGCGCTCCTTGAGGCCGCGCAGAATGGCGATCGTGTCCTGCTCGGTCGGCTCGCCGACGAACACGGGCTGAAAGCGGCGCTCCAGCGCTGGGTCCTTCTCGATGTGCTTGCGGTACTCGTCGAGCGTGGTGGCGCCCACCGCGCGCAGCTCACCCCGGGCCAGCATCGGCTTGAGCATGTTGCCGGCGTCCATGGCCCCTTCGGCGGCGCCGGCGCCCACGATCGTGTGCAGCTCGTCGATGAAGACGATGACCTGCCCACGGGCCTCGGCGATCTCCTTGAGCACGGCCTTGAGCCGCTCCTCGAATTCGCCGCGGTACTTGGAGCCCGCCACCATCGCGCTCAGATCGAGGGCGACCAAGCGGCGGTCACGCAGGCCGTCGGGCACGTCGCCGGCCACGATGCGCTGGGCCAGGCCCTCGACGATTGCCGTCTTGCCCACGCCGGGCTCGCCGATGAGCACGGGATTGTTCTTGGTCCGGCGGCTGAGGACCTGGATGACCCGGCGGATCTCGTCGTCGCGGCCGATGACCGGGTCGAGCTTGCCGTCGGCGGCGGCGTCGGTGAGATCGCGCCCGAACTTCTCCAGGGCCTTGAACTTGTCCTCCGGGTTCTGGTCGGTGACCCGGTGGCTTCCCCGCACGTCGTTGAGCGCCTGCAGGAGCCGTTCGCGACTGGCCCCCACGCTATTGAGCACGCGGCCGGCCGAGCCCGGATGACCGGCGATGGCCAGCATGAGGTGCTCGGTCGAGACATACTCGTCACCGAGCTCGCGCATCTCGGTCTCGGCCGAGCGCAGGATCTGAACGAGCTCGCTGGCCGGAGCGGCCGTCTCCCCCGCCGTGCTCAGCGTCGGCAGGGCATCGAGGGCCGGACCGAGGGTCTGGCGCACGACGGCGGGCTCGATGCCGAGCTTCTTGAGGACGGGGACGACGACGCCCGCATCCTGCTCGAGCAGGACGGCAAGCAGGTGCTCGGGCGTGGTCTGCGGGTTGCGGCGCTCGTCGGCGAGACGCTGCGCGGCCTGCAGGGCCTCCTGGGACTTGAGGGTGAAGCGGTCTGGTTGCATGGGGGTTCTCGGAGTCGAAATCTAAGTCTTGCTGACTAAGATTATGGCAGCCATTTCGCGAACTGCAAGTCAGCCCCGTACCGGGATGACCGCGGCCGAGGTGACCTTCAACGGCTTGCCGGAGGCATCGAGGGCGACCGCGAACAGCTCGGCGAAGACATTACGATGCGCGGCCAGGGCCGCCCGCGCGCGGCGGATCTGGGCGGCCGAGAGCGACACGCGCAGGCGAACGGTGCCCGCCCGCGAGAGGGTGTGCACGGGCGAGTGCACGTTTGCTCCCTGCGTCGGGGACAGGACGAGCTCGCCGGTGACCCACACCCGGCATGCCGTCGAGCAGCGCACCACCGTGCGCACCCCACGCGCGGCCAACGGCCGCTGGTGGCCGGGCAACCGCAAGCGGACGTCGGGCGCCAGGGGCAGCAGCGACACCGCCGCTTGATCGAGCGCGGCCACCTGCACGCTGCCCCATCCTGAGGCGGCGTCGAAGCCGGCGTGGGCCGAGCAGCAGCCCAGCGGCTGGCCGTTGCCTTCGGGAAGGTAGGGGCCGAGATCGTTGCCGACCGCCGTCACGTCGCGAAACACCGCGGCTGCGTGCGCCGAGTCCCCGAGCTCATAGAGCAAGGGGTTGGCCAGACCCACGAAGGCCCGGTGGTGGCGAGCCAGGTCCTGGTCTACGAGCGCCATCCCGCCGGCCAGCAGGGGCGCCGCGGCGCTCGTGCCGCCCACCGAGGTCCAGCCATGGCAGAACTTCGACTTGGCCGTGCAGTAGATGGTGTAGCCCGGCCCGAGGTCAGCCAGCATCGAGACGTCGGGCACGACGCGGACGCCCGAGGGAGCGACGGCGGCTTGGTAGCTCGGGCGGTTGAACAGGCCGCTGAAGCCGCCTCCCCCGGCGAAGGCCGCTTTGCCGGCGTCGTTCCACACGTCTTCGCTGATGATCTGGTTGGCCGCGTTGAGCGTGAGGTTGGTGCCGCCGACCCCGGTGACGAACGGGGAGGAGGCCGGGTAGTTGACCGCCAGCCGGGGCAGGATGGCCTGGCGCTTGCCGATCAAACAGGCCGAGGAGCCCGAGTCGCCGGCTGGCCGCGAGCACGGTGATGCCGGCCGAGGCGGCCAGCTCGAAGTCGCGCTCCAAGGCCTCCACGCCGGCCACGCCCGGCGCCGATGATCAGCAGTGGCTCGCAGATCCCAAGCGACGCGCTGATGACCTGCCGGCTTGGCGCCGGGGGCCACGAGCGGGGCGGTGAACGCCTCGAGCACGTGGGCCGCCGTGCCCTGGTTCTCGTAGACGTCGAGCGAGGACAGCCGCGGGCGCCGCCGCGCTCAAGACCTCGAGATCCAGGGTCGTCTCCGCGCCCGGCGCCAGCCCCCGGCGAAAGCCGACGGTGAACGTACGGGTGCGGGGCATGTGGATGGCGAAGCAGCGGCCGAAGGCATTGATGTCCGAGCGCTTGAAGCCGGCCGAGCTCGATCACCGCGGCGCGTTCGCCACGGCCCGTGAGACCGGCCGCGTGCAGCTGGTCAAAGCCGTAGGCGGTCAGGTACTGGTCGGGCGCGAAGCCCCGGGCGCTGACGCCCTTGGCGCATCCGGTCGCCGTCCCCGTCCGGGGCACGTAGCCCGAGGACGGCTGGGCCTGCGGCGCGGCGACCACCGGCTCGGTGTCGAGGCCGACCACGCCGGTGGCCAGACCGCGCAGACCGGCGGGAAGCGTGCTCGAGCGCTGCTCGGGGGCGAGGTAGCGACCTCCGGCACCGGCCAGTTGGACGTGGAAGGTGCGCTCGGCCAGGGCCACGGTCATCGTCGCCTGCACGTACATGTCGGTCGGGCTCGCCGAGATGTCCCGGGCGCCGAGGCTGCGGAGGTAGCGGGTCACCGCGGCAGCGACCCCCGGGCGGGCGCCGAAGCGCCGGATGAGCTCGGGGACCGGGGCGTACCGGCCGTACTGCGGCGAACCCGGGGTGGAGACGGCTTGGGCGAACTGACGCAGGCCGGCGTCGTTCATGGCCAGGGGAAAGACGAGGTCAAGCTGCTGGCCCGGCGCTGCGACTATGCGCGCGGCGGTCGTGCGCGCGGCGGCGGCCTGTGCGGTGCTCAGCCAGCTCGCGGCGATGAGCCAGCTCGCGGCGATGAGCAGCCAGGCGGCCAGCCACCGCCGGGCGCCCATCAGTGCGGCGGGCGCTGAACCTGGATCTTGACCCGCTTGAGGTCGGCAGCGCGCACGATTTCCCCGCCTTTCATGTACGGCACGATATCCGCGCGCAGCTCGCTCCTGAGCCGCTCGAGGCGCTGCACCTCCTTGCCCAGCTCGACGGCGCGCTTCTCCAGTCCCTTCACCTTGCGCGTCATCGCCTCGAGCTTCTCCTCGAGCTCGAACACCCTCTCCACCCCGGCCAGGTTCATGCCCAGCTCCGCCGTCATCTCCTGGATGCGGCGCAGCCGCTCGACGTCCTTGTGCGAGTAGAGGCGCGTGCCCTTGGGCGAGCGCTTGGGCTCGATGAGCCCGCGCGCCTCGTACATGCGCAAGCGTCTGGGGGTGCATCTCGGCCAGCTCGGCGGCCACCGAGATCATGAACACCCCGCGGTCCCAGGCCACCTCGACGCGGGTGCTCGAGGACTCGCACCGTCGTCCCTCGTCCAGGCGCGTGGTTGTGCGCGTGCGCCGCGTCGGTGACCGTGCGCCGTGTGCGCGGGAGGCCGCTGTCGGGGGCTGTCACCGTGCTCGCTCATCAGCTCCTCCCTCCTGCGCCTGGCGAACAGCTTGGCCCGCGGGTTGCCGTTCATGACCTGCGAGAGCCGGTCGACGGCCTCGTCCTGCTCGGGCGAGAGCGAGGCCGGCACGTCGATGATGAACCGGTAGTGGATGTCCCCGCGGCTCTTGCCTCCGAGGCGGGGCGGGCCCTCGCCGCGCAGCCGCTGCACGGTGCCGTGCTTGGTCCCCCGCGGGACGCGGAGCCGCTTGGAGCCGTTCAGCGTCGGCACCTCGACGACGGCGCCCTGGATGGCCTCGGGGATGGTCAGCGGCACCTCGACCTCGAGGTTCTCGCCGTCCCACTTGAACACCGGCGACTCCTGCACGCGGGTGATCACGTACAGGTCGCCCGGCTCCCCGCCACTCTGCGGCGCGGCGTCGCCCTTGCCGGCCAGGCGGATGCGGCTGCCGTCCTTGACGCCGGCCGGGATGTTGACCCGCAGGCGGCGCACCGTGCGCTGGGCGCCGCGTGCCCTGGCAGGTCGGGCACGGGTTGTCGATGACCGTGCCCCGGCCGTTGCAGTTCGAGCACGGCTGGGAGAGCGAGAAGATCCCCTGGCTCTGGGCCTCGACGCCGCGGCCGTTGCACACCGGGCACACGCGCGGCGCGGTGCCCGGCTTGGCGCCGCGTGCCGTGACAGGTCGGGCACGGCTCGGAGGTGGCCACCGACAGCGGCACCTGAGACCCGTTGACGGCCTGGTCGAAGGTCAGGCTGACCTCGGTCTCGAGGTCGCGCCCGCGCTGGGCCGCCCGGCCCCCCCGCACGCCGCCGGCGCGGCTGCCCGCGCCGCCGCGGCCCGGTGGCGCCGCCGAAGATGTTCGAGAGGATGTCGCCGAAGCCGCCGGCCATCGAGCCGGGGTCAAAGCCGCCGGGCATGTTGAAGCCGCCGAACGGGCCGGTCCCGCGGTCATAGGCCTTGCGCTTCTCGGCGTCGGAGAGGACGTCGTGGGCCTGGGAGATCTCCTTGAAGCGCTCCTCGGCGCGCTTGTCGCCCGGGTTGCGATCGGGGTGATACTGGCGGGCGAGCTTGCGGTAGGCCTTCTTGATCTCCTCGTCGGAGGCGTTCTTGCCCACCCCGAGCACCTTGTAGTAGTCGGGTCGCTCAGGCATGCTCCGTCCTCCGCTTAGCCGGCCACGACCACGCGGGCCGGCCGGATGACGACCTCGCCCAGCCGGTAGCCCTGCTGGTAGACCTCGACGATCGTTCCCGGCTCGCGCGCCCTCGCACCGGCTGCTGGGCCAGCGCCTCGTGGTGCTGGGGATCGAACGGCTCGCCCTGGGGCGAGTAGCGCTCGATGCCCGCCCGCTGCAGCGCGGCCAGCACGTCGGCCTGGACGAGCTTGATGCCCGAGATGAGCGTGTCGGTGGTCCGTTGGCCTGGCCGGATCGCTCGCCGTCGCCGCCGCCGTCTCGGCCGCCTGCACGGCCCGGTCGAGGTTGTCGACCGCGGGCAGCAGCTCCTTGGCCAGCTTGGCGATGCCGCGCTCCTGGGCCTGGCGCCGCCTCGCGGGCGGCCCGCTTGCGGTAGTTCTCGAAGTCGGCCTTGGTGCGCTTGGCCAGCTCGAGGTACTCGTCGGCCTTCTCGGCCTTGGCGCTCAGCTCCTCGAGGTCGCGCTCGAGGTGGCGCTCGTGGTCGGTGCCCGCGGCGTGGCCGGCGCGTCGGCCGTTGGCGCCGGCGCGGCCGGCGGGCGCGACCGGGGCCTCGGGCTCGGCGGCCGGCGGGCTGACCGGGGCCTCGGGGTCGCCCGGCGGGCTGCCGAGGGCGCGACCGCCGGCTCCTGGACCGGCGCCGGCGGGCGGCGGGGTCGGTCACCGGGCCGGCGCGCCGCGCGGATCCTCGCGGGCGCGGGCTGGCCCTGCGGCTCCCGGCGGCGGGCCGCCGGCGGGGTGGCCGGCGCCTCCGGCGCACCGGCGGCCGCGGTGGGCCCCGGCATCACCGGGGCCCCGTCGCGGACGTTGTCGTGCTCGCCGGCCATGGCTACTTGGCCTCGTCGACGACCTCGGCGTCGACGACGTCCTCGGCGCCCGCGCCGTTGGCGGCGCCGTTGGCCGCCGCACCGTCGCCAGTGCCGCCGGCGGCGGCCTGCTCCTGGGCGCGCTGGTACATGGCCTCGGAGACCTTGTGGAACGAGGCCTGCAGCGCGTCGGTCTTGGCCCGGATGTCGGCCGCGTCCTCGCTGGTCAGCGACTCGCGGACGGCCTTGATCGCGGCCTCGATCTCCTCCTTGGAGCGTCGCGTCGACGGCCTCGCCCAGGTCCTTGAGCTGGCGCTCGGCCTGGTAGGCCGCGTTCTCGCCGTTGTTGCGGGCCTCGGCCAGCTCGCGCAGACGGCGATCCTCGTCGGCGTGGGACTCGGCGTCGGTGACCATCCGCTTGATCTCGTCGTCGGAGAGGCCGGAGCCGGCCTTGATCTCGATCTTCTGCTCCTTGCCGGTGCCGAGGTCCTTGGCCGAGACGCTGAGGATGCCGTTGGCGTCGATGTCGAAGGCGACCTCGATCTGCGGGATGCCGCGCGGCGCCGGCGGGATGCCGGTGAGCTGGAACTTGCCCAGCGACTTGTTGTACATCGCCATCTCGCGCTCGCCCTGCAGGACGTGGATCTCCACGCTGGGCTGGTTGTCCTCGGCGGTCGAGAACACCTCCGACTTGCGGGTCGGGATCGTCGTGTTGCGCTCGATCAGCTTGGTCATCACGCCGCCCTTGGTCTCGATGCCGAGGGTGAGCGGGGTGACGTCGAGCAGCAGGACGTCCTTGACGTCTCCGGCCAGCACGCCGGCCTGGATGGCGGCGCCGACGGCCACGACCTCATCGGGGTTGACGCCGCGGTGCGGCTCCTTGCCGGTGAGCTCCTTGACCTTCTCCTGCACGGCGGGCATGCGGGTCATGCCGCCGACGAGGACGACGTGGTCGATCTGGGCCACGCCCTTCTCCTTGGCGTCGTCGAGCGCCTGGCGCACGGGGGCGACGGTGCGGTCGAGCAGGTCGCCGGTCAGCTCGTTGAGCTTGGCCCGGCTCAGCCGCGTGTCGAGGTGCTTGGGCCCGCTGGCGTCAGCGGTGATGAAGGGCAGGTTGATCTGCGACTCCTGGGTGGTGGAGAGCTCGATCTTGGCCTTCTCGGCCGCCTCGTAGAGGCGCTGCAGGGCCATCGGGTCCTGGCTGAGGTCGATGCCCTGGCTGCGCTTGAAGTCGGCCACGAGCCAGTCGACGAGCGCCTTGTCGAAGTTGTCGCCGCCGAGGTGGTTATCACCCGCGGTCGCCTTGACCTCGAACACGCCGTCGCCGATCTCGAGCACCGACACGTCGAAGGTGCCGCCGCCGAGGTCGAAGATGAGGATCGTCTGGTCGCTCTCCTTGTCGAGGCCATAGGCCAGCGAGGCCGCGGTCGGCTCGTTGATGATCCGCTTGACCTCGAGCCCGGCGACCCGGCCGGCGTCCTTGGTCGCCTGGCGCTGGTCGTCGTTGAAGTACGCCGGAACGGTGATCACGGCGCTGTCGACCGTCTCGCCCAGGTAGGCCTCGGCGTCGGCCTTGAGCTTGCCCAGGATCATGGCGCTGATCTCCGGCGGGCTGTACTGCTTGCCAGCCGCCTCGACCCGGGCGTCGCCGTTGGGTCCCGAGACGACCTTGTAGGGCACGATCGCCTCCTCCTCGCGCACCTCGGCCTCCTTGCGGCCCATGAAGCGCTTGATCGAGAAGACCGTGTTCTGCGGGTTGGTGACCGCCTGGCGCTTGGCCACGGTGCCGACGAGCCGCTCACCTGACTGCGTGAACGCCACGACGGAGGGCGTGGTCCGCCCACCCTCGGCGTTCTCGATCACGGTGGGCTCGCCGCCCTCGAGCACGGCCATGCACGAGTTGGTCGTCCCGAGGTCGATTCCAATCGTCTTTCCCATCGTTGGTTCTACTCCTCTACGGTTGTCAAAATCTCAGCCTGTATATAGCAGATCTTGGCCGCGATTCTAGAGGAAGGCCGTGAGCTCGGCGATCACTTGATCGGGCTCCTCCCGCAGGCGCCGCTCGGTGATGCGTAGCACCCGGTAGCCGGCGAGCTGCAGGGCGGCGTCCCGGCGGCGGTCGGACTCGAACTGGGCCCGGGTCTGATGCCAGTGGTAGCCGTCGACCTCGACGATGAGGCGCTGGTCGGGCCAGCAGAAGTCGACCACGTGGCCGTCGATGGGGACGTTGCACTGGGGCTCGGGGAGGCCTTTGTCTCGGACGAGGGCCAGGAAGCGGTTCTCGAGCTCGGACTGGGTCCAGGGGGCGGGGCCGGTGAGGGTTTTGAGGGCCGCGGTGAGGGGCTTGACGCCGTGCCGGCCGCTTGAACGGGCGATGAGGGCGTCGAGTTGCGCGGCCGTCGAGGAGGTCGCGGCGCTCGGCGGCCTCCAGAGCGAGGCGGACCTGCTGGTCGGGGACGATCTCGGCGTAGTCGAGGAGGGCGCGGGCGACGGTGGTCACGGGGATGGCGTCCTTGGTGCAGCGGTCCTTGGGGTCGATTTTGCGCACGCAATGGAGGCGGATGCCTGGGCGGGCGGCGCGGCCTCGGGCGGGGACGGTGACGTCGATGGGGCCGCTGGGGGTGGGACGCAGGTCCCACAGGGCCAGGGCGGCGCGGTGGCTCAGGACGGCTTCGGGTCCGCAGGCGAGGACGGCGGCCAGCCAGCGGGCCTTGGCAGTGAGGTGGCGGTGGCCGACCGCGTAAACGCCGCGATAGAGACGGTGCAGGCGTGCCGCCAGGCGGAGGCGGTTGATGCCCGAGGTCGAGAACCCCAGTTCGCGCAGCTGCGACTCGCCGACGACGCCGTGCTGGCGGCCCGCGAGTCGCGCGAGGGCCTCGTCTCGACGTGGATGACCTTGTTCCCGCATACCGGGAATAGAGTCATCCAGGGCCCCGTTTTCACCCCCCTCACCCCACAATCCCCGCGCTGGGACACATCCGACGCAGCACGCACCCCGGGCAATCCGGCCGCCGCGCGTAACACGTCCGCCGCCCGTGCCGCAACAGGTTGAGGTGAAACTCGAGCTCCTCCCCCACGGGGGTGATGTCCACCATCACGTCGTGCAGGACCTCGAACGACGCCCCCGGCGGGAGCAACCCCAACCGCCCCGCCACGCGCGAGACGTGGGTGTCGACCGGCACGTCGCGCATGCCGAAGCTGAACAGCAGCACGCAGGCCGCCGTCTTGCGCCCCACGCCCGGCAGCCCGACGAGATAACGCTGCGCCTCGGGGACCGAAACCGACCCCAGCCAGTCCAGCGACGGCTCCCCCTCCACCGCGATGGCCCGCAGGATCGCCTTGATGCGGGCCGACTTGATCTTCGAAATCCCGCCCGGCCGGATCGCCTCCTCGATCTCCTCCACGGGAGCATCCCGTACGGCGTCCCAGGTCGGGAAGCGCTCGCGCAGACCCAGGTAGGCGACGTCACGGTTGCGGTCGTTGGTCGACTGGGAGAGGACGGTGAGGACGAGCTCGGCGATGGGATGGCCGTGCGGCCCGGCCACGGGGACGCCGTAGACGAGGCGCAGGCGATCGCGGATGGCTCGCACCCGCCGGCGCGGCGGTGGCGTCCAGAGCTCAGTCAACCGACCCCCATCGCCGGCACGCCTCGGCCGCTGCGGCCACCGCCTCTGGCAGAGCCGCGGCCAGCGCGGCCGGGTAGAAGCCGCTCAGGGCCAGCCGGGCCACGAGTGTTCCGCTCAGGGCATCCCCGGCGCCCATCGTGCTCACCACGGAGACGGGCACGCCCGGCGCGTCGGCTCGGAGCTCGCCCCGCAGCATGGCCCCCGCGGCGCCCAGCCCCAGCACGACCAACCGGGCGCCACCCTTGACCAGCGCCCGGGCCGCCCGCTCGGGGTCCACCTCGCCGGTCAACAGTTCGGCCTCCGCGGCCGTGGCCCGCACGAGGAGAGTGTCGCGTACACAGGCGTTGGCGCTGGCCGCCGCGTCGGCGCGGCTGCGCCAGCGGTGCAGGCGAATGTTGGCGTCGAAAATGACCGGACGGCCGGACTCGAGGGCGCCCGCGCGGGCCTCCATGGTGAGCTCGCGCTCGGCCGGTTCCGACAGCGTGTTGGAGCTGATGAGCAGGGCGTCGGCCGCCGCCAGCGCCTCGTCGATCCGTCCGCCCAGCGCCCGCGCTCAGCAGCCCTCCGCTCTCGCCGACGAGGCCGTAGGAGGGCTCGCCGCCCGCGTCGATGGTGACCTCGATGACCGGCGTGGTCGCTCCCGCCACGAGCGTGAACAGCGACACGTCCACGCCAGCCTGCTGCAGGCGCTCGCGCAGCCAGCGGCCCCACTCGTCCTCGCCCGCCGCCCCGGCGAGCACGGCCGGGGCACCGGCCCGGGCCGCCGTCACCGCGATGTTGGCCACCGTGCCGCCCAGATGGGGCTCGCCGCCGATGCAGTCCACGAGCGCGTCGCCCAGGCAGAGAACGCGTCCGGGCCGCGTCAGGGAAGCCATCGGCCGGACGTTATCCTCGCCCGCGGGTGCGCGTCGACGAGCACACGATCGAACTCGCCGCCTCGCCGGTCTGGTTTCGCCGCGCGCCGGCGACCGGCACCCCTCCCTGTTACCTCCATGGCCTGCTGACCAGCGCCGACGTCTGGTCTCCCTTTCTGGAGCGCACGGGCGGCCTCGCGCCTGACCTGATCGGCTTCGGCCGCTCGAGCAAGGCCGGTCACCTCGACTACAGCCTGGAAGGGCTGGCCGAGTTCGTCGAGCGGCTGCTCGATGAGGTCCACATTGCCCAGGCCCACCTGGTCGGCCACGGCTGGGGCGCCGCCGTGGCCCTCGAGCTCGCGGCCCGAGCCCCTGAGCGCGTCGAGCGCCTGGTCCTCATCGACCCCGTGGCGCTCATCGACGGCTTTCACTGGGATCGGTTGGCCCGCGCTCTGCGGCGCCCGCTCCTGGGCGAGCTCGTGCTCGGCTCCATCCTGCGCCCCCTGCTCGACCGCCACCTCCGCAAGGGCGCCGCCACACCTGGTGCCTGGACCAGGGAGCAGCTCGACACGGTGTGGGAACACTTCGACCAGGGCACCCAGAGAGCGGTCCTTCTGCTCCATCGCCGCACCGCTACCGATCATCTGAGCGCGCTCGCCGACCGCCTGGTCGCCCGCAGCGAACCGGCCCTCGTCCTCTACGGCGAGCGCGACCCATGGCTCGAACCAGAGCCGGTCCACGCCTTGGCCCGCCTGCTCCCCGAGGCCACGGTGGCCCCGGTCCCCGACGCCGGCCATTGGCCGTGGCTTGACCGTCCCGACACGGTGGAGCAGGTGGCCGCCTTCCTGCGCACCGAGCGGTTGTGAGCGCCACGGCCGCCGTGCCGCGCCTGGCCGGCCGGCCGGCCGGGCCGGACGGCCTGCTGCCCCGGCTCGCGCCCACCCTCGTGGCCGCGGTGCTGGCCGCCATCTACGTCATCGTCTCCCCGCCCAGCCTCGACCTGGCCGCCCACCTGCTGCGCGCCAAGTTGTTCAGCGCCGAGGGGTTCGGCCTGTGGAACAACTGGTGGTACGGCGGCCACCACACGCCCGGCTACAGCGTGCTCTTCCCGCCGCTGGCCGCCGTCCTGACCCCGCAGGTCGTGGGCGCGCTCTCCAACGTCGTCCTGGCCGCGCTCTTCGAGTCGCTGGCCCGGGCGCGCTTCGGCCCCACCGCGTGGCTCGGATCTCTGTGGTTCGGGGCGGCGACCGCGCTGGACCTGTTCACGGGCCGCTTGACCTTCGCCTTCGGCCTGATGTTCGCCATGGCCACCGCCCTCGCCCTTCAGCGCCGGCGCGACGGGCTCGCGGCCCTGCTGGCCGTGGTCACGGCGCTGGCCAGCCCGGTGGCGGCCCTGTTCGCAGCCGTGGCCGCGGCCGCCTGCGCGGTCGGCCGCACGCCCGCCGCGCCCGACGCGAGCGCCGGGGCGGCCGTGGCCGCCAGGGTGCCCCCCGTCCTCGTGGCCGGCGCCGCGCTCCTCCCCGTGCTCATCCTCGCCGTTCTCTTCCCCGAGGGGGGCACCGAGCCGTTCACCGTGGCCACGCTGTGGCCGATCCTCCTCATCGGGGCCGTGCTGCTCGTGGCCCTGCCCCGAAGCGAGGTGACCCTCCGGGCCGGCGTGGTCATCTATCTGGCCGGCTGCCTGGGCTCCTACGCCATCCCCACGGCGGTGGGCAGCAACGTCGCCCGCCTTGCCCCACTGTTCGCGGGGCCGCTGGCGGCCCTGCTGTGGTGGCCGAGGCGCAAGGCCTGGCTCGCCCTCGTCGCCCTCCCGCTCCTCTACATCCAATGGCAGGCGCCGGTCCGCGACGTCAAGACCTCATGGGGCGACCCCTCCGTCAATGCCTCGTACGACACCCCGCTCCTGCGCTTCCTCGACCGGCAGCCGGGGATGCCGTTCCGGATCGAGATCCCCTTTACCAAGTTCCACTGGGAGGCCTACCAGGTGGCCCCCCGCTTTCCCCTGGCCCGGGGCTGGGAGCGCCAGCTCGACATCAAGGACAACCACCTCTTCTACGACCACACCCTCAGCGCCGCCACCTACCGTACGTGGTTGCAGGGCCTCGCCGTCCACTACGTCGCCGTCGCCCGCAGCAACGTCGACTACTCGGCCCAGGCCGAGCTGGCCCTCATCAACCGGGGGCTGCCCTACCTGCACCTCGTCATGCGCACCCGCGACTGGCGCGTCTACGCCGTCCAGGACCCCGCCCCGCTCGCCCAGGGCGCGGCCACGGCCACCGCCATCGGGCCCAACAGCGTCTCCCTGCGCGTGACCCGGCCGGGGCGAGCGTACGTGCGCGTGCGCTTCAGCCCCTACTGGGCCCTCTCGGGCACCCCCGGATGCGTCGAGAACGACGGGGGATTCACCGCCGTCACCGTGCGGCGGCCGGGCCCCGCGCGGCTGGTGATTCGCTTTTCTCTGGCCCGGGTAGGGAGCCGGCGACCACGTTGCACCTGATCGTGGACTTATAGTTCCGTTGAGCGGATGGATAGCATGGCCTGCGGCCATGAAGCATCCTCTCGGCTACATAGGGACTCGCGTCCTCCCCCGCGGCTGGACGGACCTGCTTCGGCAGATCGCGCTGTTCTTCGGTGCCTTCATGCTCTACGACCTCGTACGCGGCCTGGTCGACAACCCGAACAGCTACAAGCCGTTCGGGGACGCCATGAACATCATCGACCTCGAGCGCGCCCTGCACATCTTCGTCGAGCCGAGTGTCCAGTCCTGGGCCTCGAGTCAGCACTGGCTCATCGACGCCGCCGACTGGACCTACCTCAACGGGCACTTCCTCATCACCCTGCTCGCGCTCATCTGGGTCTACACGCGCCGGAACAGCTCCTTTTACTTCGTGCGCAACATGTTCATCATCTCCATGGCCATCGCCCTCTTCGGCTACTGGCTCTATCCGACCGCGCCGCCGCGGCTCATGCACGAGTGGGGCTTCACCGACTCGATCTCGCAGTTTCTCGTCGGCGGCACGGGCTCGATCGACTACGGGGCGAGCAAGGCGTTTCTCAACTTCTACGCCGCCGTGCCCTCGATGCATGTGTGCTTCGCCGTGCTCATCGGGTTCACCATGGTCCGGCTCGTGCATCGCCGGGCGGCCAAGGTGGCCTGGTCCCTGTACCCGGTGCTCGTCACCTTCGTCGTCGTGGCCACCGCCAATCACTACCTGACCGACGTCTTCCTGGGCGCTCTCACCGCGGGCGCCGCGGCCTGGCTGGCCAAATGGCCGCTGGCCCGGGCCCGGCCGGCAGCCTGGGCGTTCAGCCCAGCCACGGCCTAGCCGTGGACGAGCACGTCAAAGGCCGGGTGCGAGAGCCCCGACCGCGGCGCCGTCGCCCGCCCGACGGTGGACCGACGCCCCAGGAGCTCATGCGCGAGCGGCTCATCGAGTCGCGGCTGACCCCCAACGCCATCTCGCTCACCGGGTTCATCCTCAACCTCGCTGCCGCGGCCCTCATCGTCGACCGGCTCTTCTTCGTGGCCGGCGTGGCCTTCATGGTGGGCTCGGTCATGGACACGCTCGACGGCCGCTACTCGCGGATGTCGGGCAAGGGCACGCCGTTCGGTGCCTTCCTCGATTCCACGCTGGACCGGCTCGAGGAAGGCATCGTGCTGACCGCGGTCGGCGCGTATTTCGCCTCCCGGCACATGGAGGTCGCGGTGGCCGCCGTGGTGGCCAGCGTGCTCTTCTCGCTCATGGTCTCCTACACGCGCGCCCGGGCCGAGGCGCTCGGCGTGGCCTGCAAGGTTGGGCTGGCCACCCGCCCGGTGCGGGTCGTCATTCTCTCGGTGGGGATCGTCTTCGCCAAGGGTGCGTCGCTCGGCCACTTCGAGCTTCTGGCGCCGGCCGTGTACGTCCTCGCCGCGCTCAGCGTCCTCACCACAGCTCAGCGGATCCTCTTCGTCCGCCGCCAGCTGCAGGTGTAACGAAGCGCCAGCCACGGAATACCTGTAAACGGCAGTCCGCGCGGGTAGTACCGGACGCGGACGACTATCTTCGACAAGGAAAGCCTTCACGTGACCAGCAGCAGCAACGGCTCCACGAACGGCCACGGGCGCTACCAGGGCGACAAGGTCCGCGTCGCCATCATCGGCGTCGGTAACTGCGCCAGCTCGTTCGTTCAAGGCGTCCACTACTACCGCGACGCCGACCCCGCGGACTCCGTGCCCGGGCTCATGCATGTCGACCTCGGCGGCTACCACGTGCGCGACATCGAGTTCAGCGCCGCCTTCGACATCGACGCCGACAAGGTCGGCAAGGACTTGTCTGAGGCCATCTTCGCCGGGCAGAACAACACGCTCACGCTGGGCGCCGACGTCCCGGCCCTGGGCGTCGAGGTGCACCGCGGCATGACCCACGACGGCCTGGGCAAGTACCTCAAGGAGAAGATCACCAAGGCCCCCGGCCCGACCGCCGACATCGTGCAGATCCTCAAGGACACGCACACCGACGTCGTCGTCTCCTACCTGCCGGTGGGCTCCGAGCAGGCCACCAAGTGGTACGTGGAGCAGGTGCTGGAGGCCGGCTGTGGCTTTGTCAACTGCATCCCCGTCTTCATCGCCCGCGAGGGGTACTGGAACGGCCGCTTTGAGAAGGCGGGCCTGCCGATCGTCGGCGACGACATCAAGAGCCAGGTCGGCGCCACCATCGTGCACCGGAGCCTGGCCCGGCTCTTCCACGAGCGCGGCGTCAAGATGGTCAAGACCTCCCAGCTCAACGTGGGCGGCAACATGGACTTCTACAACATGCTCGAGCGTGAGCGCCTGGAGTCCAAGAAGATCTCCAAGACCAACGCTGTGACCTCGATCATGGGCCACACGCTGCCCGCCGACGATGTCTACATCGGTCCCTCGGATTACGTCCCGTGGCTCACCGACCGCAAGTGGGCCCACATCCGCATGGAGGGCCAGGCCTTCGGCGATGTCCCGCTCAACCTCGAGCTCAAGCTCGAGGTGTGGGATTCCCCCAATTCGGCGGGGATCGTCATCGATGCCGTGCGCTGCTGCAAGCTCGCGCTCGACCACGGGGTCGCCGGCCAGCTCGATGGACCGAGCTCCTACCTCATGAAGTCACCGATGAACCAGCGGCCGGATGCCGAGGCCCGAGACCTGACCGATCAGTTCATCGCCCAGCACGGCCGCGACAGCACCCCGCGGACGGCCGAGACCGCCCCGGCGAGCGCGCCGGCGGCGGGAACCGTGCCGGCGGCCCAGTAACGGGCGGTCGGGCGCCGGGGGATGACGCTCGCCATCGCGCACGTCACCCCGTTCGCCTGGGAAGCCTCCCACGCGGTCAACGAGTACGTAGCCCGCGCCGCGGGCGAGCTCAGCCGGCGCGGCCACCGGGTCCTCATCATCGCCCCCTCCAACGAGGGCTCGCTCGTGCGCGACACCCGCCGGGCTCTGCGGGCCGGCGGCGAGGAGCTGCTCGCGCAGGTGGGCACGGAGCCGGTCGTCCTCGGCGTCGGTGAGGTGCTCGGCTTCTCGCCGACGCGCCGGCGAGCCGCCTCGTTGCCGGTCGACGTGGCTCGGACGATCGAGGAGGCCCTGACCGAGCTGCCGCTCGACATCGTCCACGTCCACGAGCCGTTCGCTCCCAGCGCCTCGAGCGTCGCCCTGCGCCACTCTCGCGCGCTCAACGTGGGCAGCTTCCATGCCCCCACCGAGCGGATCCTCTCCACCCAGCTGGCCGGTCCCATCTCCCGCTTTCTGTTCGGGCGCCTCGACGCCCGCGCGGCGTCCTACCGCGCCACGCGTGAGCTGATGCAGCGCTACTTCCCGGGGGCCTACCGGGTCATCCTTCCCGGCGCCGACGACCCCCCGCCACGCGCCGGGCCCGACGCCGGCGAGCCGGTCCACATCTTCTTCAGCGCCGGCGAGGAACGCGCGGCCCTGCGCGTGTTCCTGCGGGCCCTGCGGGCCCTACCCCGCGACGCGGCCTGGCGGGCCACGGTGTTCTCACCCCGGCCGCTCGCCGTCCCGGCCACCGTCGGGGCCCGGCTGCGCGAGCGGTTGGAGTTCACCGATGGCGACGAGCTGAGTGAGCGCGAAGCGCTCAGCACGGCCGACGTCATCGTGCTCGCCTCCGAAGGCGTGCGCCCCACGCCGGACACGCTCGTGCGGGCGGTCTCGGCGGGCGCCGTGCCGGTGGTCTCGCGCCTGCCCGTCTACGAGGAGCTCCTCGGCGAGGGCCGCTACGGCTTTGCCTTCGAGGCGGGCGAGACCGAGACCCTGGCCGCTCACCTCGAGCGGCTGATCACCGACCGCGATCTGCTCGAGCGCCGCCGCGCCGAGGTGCTCGAGCTGCGCCAGAGCTTCTCGTGGGCGCGAGTGGTCGACGAGCTCGAGGAGGTCTATGGCTCGCTCGTGGCTCGCCGCCACGACACGCGCGCCAATCCGGCCCTGCGCGAGCAGCTCACCGGCCGGCGTCTCATCGACGTCGACCTGCACATGCACACCGACCACTCCTACGACTGCGCCACGCCGGTCGAGGTGCTGCTGGCCGAGGCGAGGGCGCGCGGCCTCGGCGCGATCGCGGTCACCGACCACAACGAGGTCTCCGGCGCGCACGAGGCCCGCGCCAAGGCGGACGGGATCAAGGTCATCGTCGGCGAGGAGATCAAGACCGCCGACCAGGGCGAGGTCATCGGCCTGTTCATCGAGGAGAAGATCCCCCGCGGCTTGACCCTGGCCGAGACGATCGCCGCCATCAAGGGCCAGGGTGGAGTCGTGTACGTCCCCCACCCCTTCGACCGGCTGCATTCGGTGCCCGACTACGAGCATCTCATGGCGGTGCTCGACGAGGTTGACGCGCTCGAGGTCTTCAACCCTCGCGTGGCCATCTCCGAGTTCAACGACGAGGCCCTGCGCTTCGCGGCCAAGTACCGCATCCCGGCCGGCGCGGGCTCCGATGCCCATGTCCCTCAGGGTCTCGGCTCGGTGCGCATCCGTATGCGCGACTTCGAGGGCCCCGAGGAGTTCCTCGAGTCCTTGCGCGACGCCGACATCGTGCGCAATCCTGCCAGTCTGTTCTTCGTGCAAGCGCTCAAGTTCCTGCAGACCAAAGCCATGCCCGAGGGCGCCCGCCGGGCCTCCAGGGACCGCCGCGTCCGCCGGGCCACGGGCCGCCCGCGGCGCAGCGCGGCCAGCGGAGAGAGCCGCAACTCCTGATGCACTCGCAAGGACAAGCTCGCCGGTCGTCCAATCCGGAGGGCATGCCCGCGACCGACGACGAGATACGGGAGAAGTACCTCGAGCGGGCGATCCGCGAACTCAACGCCTTTGCCCGCGAGGTGCAGGCGTGCCGTGAGTGCCCGCGGGGGCAGCTGATGCCCGTGCTCGGTTCCGGCCACCCCCAGGCCGACATCTTCCTGATCAAGTACTCGCCCCGTCCCTCGGAGGTCGAGGAGGGCGTGGCCTTCTATGGGCGGGCGGGCAACGCGCTCATGAAGTCGCTCAAGCGGCTCGCCATCGACCCCCTGGCCGTCTACGGGACGCTGTGCGTCAAGTGTCCGGTGACCGATCCCGTCATGGCCGACCCGGCCTGCGTGGGCCGCCTGGTCGAGGAGCTGGCCATCGTCTCGCCCAAGCTGGTCGTGGTCATGGGGCCCGAGGCCCTGGCGGTGGTCAACGAGCTTGCCATCCCATTAGCTCAGGAGCTCCAGCCGGCCCTCGGCGAGCTGCAGCACTTCACGCCCACGATCGAAGCGCTCTATGTGCCCAACATCGACGAGTCCCTCGACGAGGAGCGGGCCAAGCGCTCGTTCTGGGCCGCGTTCCGCGTCGTCGGGCAGTGGTGGGAGGACCTTCCGCCCTATTGAGGGGCCGGCGCGTCCTGCGCGGGCTCCCCTACCTCGTCGGGTGCGATGTTCAGAGAGTCGGGGCCGGCGCGCCGGGCGGCATTCAGGGCGCGGTCGACCCGCGCCACGAGGTGCTCGGCCGATTCGCCGCTTTGCACCGTGGCCAGCCCGCCGCTCACGGTCACCACCCCGCCGGAGGGATGGTGCAGGCCGAGCTTTCGGACCGTGCCCCGCAGGCGCTCGGCGGCCACCGTCGCCGACTCGACATCCTGGCCGGGAAGCAGGGTGAGGAACTTCTCGGCCCCGTAGCGGTAGATGCTGTCCGAGCCGCGCAGCGAGCGGCGCAGCGTCGTGGCCACCCGGCGCAGGAGCTCATCACCCGCCCGGTAGCCCAGACCGGCGGCGTAGGAGCGAAAGCGGTCGACGCTGAACATGACCACGGCCAGCCCGTGGTCATAGCGGGCGGCCCGGAGCAGGAGCACGGCGAGCTCCTCGCGCATGGCGTGGCGGTTGGGGATACCGGTGACCACGTCGACGCGCGCGTCCGCCCGGAGCTGCTCGTGCATCTCGAGGACGCGCCGCGCCGTGAGCAGGGCCCGTTCGAGGGCCCCGCCGTCCAGGGGCTTTTTCAGCAGCTCGTCCGCGCCCGCCTCCATGGCCTCGGCGGCTGCCTCGCCGTCGGCCTCGTCGGCCAGAGCGATGAGGTAGGTGTAACCGCCCGCAGCGCGCTCGCGCATCGTGCGCGCGAGCAAGGGACCGTCCAGGCCGTCGAGGCGCCAGTCGACGATGACCACGGCCGGGCGCTGCCTTTCCACGCTGGCCAGCACGGCGCCGCCCTCGCCGGCCACGGCGCAGACGTTGCCCAGCCGTTCGACGGCCGCCCGCGTGCGCAACTGTGACAGCCCGTCGCCATCGGCGATGAGGACGTACAAGGGCATAGCGGCTGGCATCTGGGTGATTCATCGGCACGGCCGCCTCGTGGCCCAGCCGTCGATGGACGGATTGGCGACGGCGGCCAGGACCGACACCCGTGGCGAGAAGCCAGACACCACCCTGCCAGGGCCGGGTCTAGACTCGCCGCTATGGACCTCGAAGAGAGATCGCTGGAGCGCCCGGGCGAGCGCTGCGAGGAGTGCGGCGCCAAGCTCACGGCGGCCGAACTGCAGGCGGCGATGGAAGCGGGCGGTCCGATGCTGTGCTCGGTTCATGCCGCCGAGGACGAGCCTGGCCTGGCCGTCGACGAGGCCGGGTTCCTCGAAGGCGACTAGGGCCAAAAGCCCCCAAAGTTCCGCGTCGGGGGCGACCGTGGTGGCGTATGCACCTGTGAGGTTCCAAACGCCCCAAGGCGCGCGCCTCAGCGCTTGGCTGGGGGGTTTTGCACCCGCCAGCGGGCCCCCGCCGGGAACCGGCTAGTCCATGGTCAGGACGATGTTGCCCAGCTTGCCCCCGCCGGCGAACCGCTCGTAGGCCTCGTGGGCCTCGCCGAGCGGGTAGGTGGCGGCGATCGGCACGCGGACGCTTCCGTCGGCCAGCAGCGGCAGCACGGAGCGCTCCATCGCCCGGGCAGTGAGGGCCTTCTCCTCGAGCGGCCGGGCGCGCAGGGTGGAACCGTGGATGCGGCCCCGCTTGCCCATCAGGGCGCCGAGGTGCAGCTCGCCCTTGGCACCGGCGCCGATGCCGATCACCACGATCCGCCCGCCGGTGGCCAGAGCGTTGACGTTGTCGGCCAGGTTGGGAGCTCCGACGAGCTCGAGGATCACGTCGAACGGGCCGTGATCGGCGAAGGCCGCCGGCTCGATGACCTCGGCCCCGAACTCGGCCACCTGATCGTGTTGCTCTTGACGGCGCACGGTGGCCGTGACGCGGGCCCCCGCGGCACGAGCGAGCTGAATGGCCGCCGTGCCCACGCCCCCGGCGCCGCCGTGGACGAGCAGCCGCTCCCCCATGCGCAGGCCGGCCTGGGTGAAGACGGCGTCGTGGGCGGTGGTGAAGACCTCGGGGACGGCACCGGCCGCGACCCAGTCCAACGATTCCGGGACGGCCATGAGGATGCGCTCGTGGACGACGGCAAGCTCGGCCTGTCCGCCGCCGGCGACGATGGCCATGACGCGGTCGCCCGCCTTCCAGCGCTGAACGCCGAGCCCGCAGTCGACGACCTCGCCCGCCAGCTCGAGGCCGGGAATGTCCTCGGGCGCCCCCGGAGGGGCCGGGTACAGGCCGCGGCGCTGCATCATGTCGGCGCCGTTGAGCCCGGCGGCCTGGACCTTGACGAGGACCTCGCCCGCGCCGGCGACCGGATCGGGGTGCTCCTCGACGGTGAGCTCCTTGTCGCGGATGGTGACGGCGCGCACGGCCCGGAACCCTACAAGCGTTGGGTCATTGCCGACCTCGAGTTCGCGAAGCGAACCTCGCCCGCGACCCCGTCAGCCGCGGTCGAGCACGGCAACGCACTCGATATGTGGGGTCTGGGGGAACATGTCCACGGGGCGCACGCGGCTGAGCCGGTAGCCGGCCTCGACGAGCTGGGCGGCGTTGGGGGCCAGCGTGGTGGGGTTGCAGGAGACGTAGACGATGCGCCGGGGGCCGGCCTCGATGATCCGGCGCACGATCTTCTGGGAGAGCCCAGCCCGCGGCGGGTCGACGAGCACGACATCCGGGCGTCCCGCCGTGTCGACGAGCTCGCGCAGGGCCAGCCGGACGTCTCCGGCGTAGAAGCGGACGTTGTCGATCTCGTTGAGGCGGGCATTGGCGATGGCGTCGGCCACCGCGTCCTCGACGAGCTCGAGGCCCCACACCTGGGCCGCCCGCGGCGCCATCATCAAGGCGATGGTCCCGATCCCTCCGTACAGGTCATACACGCGCTCGGAGCCGCGCAGGTCGGCGTATTCGATGGCCAGCCCGTACAGCCGCTCGGCCATCTCGGTGTTGGTCTGAAAGAAGGCCGGGGCGGCGATGCGAACGCGCAGGCCTCCGATCTCCTCCTCGACGCGCTCAGCGCCGGCGAGAAGCTCGGTCTCGCCACCCTGCGTGGTCTCAGCCACGCTGTCGAGCCGGGTCCAGAGCAGGCCATCCACCGGCCCGGCCGCCGCCACCAGTCCTTCCCGGTCGAGCTCGCCGGGACCGGTGATGAGCCGGACTTGAAGCTGGCCGGTGCGCCGGCCCTCGCGGACCACGAGGTTGCGCAACAAGCCCTCGCCGCTGCGGCGATCGTGGACGCTCAGCCCCTGCGCCCGGCACCACTGGACCACCCGCTCGCGGGCGGCGTTGCCGGCCTCGGAGGCGAGCAGGCAGTCGCTGAGCTCGACGATCTCGTCCCAGCGGCCGGGGGCGTGAAAGCCGCACACCAGGCGGCCGCGGTCGGTGCCAAAGGAGTACTCGAGCTTGTTGCGGTAGCGCCAGGTCTGCTCCGCGGCGATGATGGGCTCGAGCGCGTAGCCGTCGAGGTGGCCGAGGCGTCGCAAGGCTTCGTCGACCTGCGCCTGCTTGACCTCGAGCTGGCGCTCGTAGCGCAGCACCTGCCATGGCGCACCGGGGTGATCGGCGCGGGCCGCCACGCGTTCGGAGCTCGGCTCGAGCACCTCGACCGTGCGAGCCTCGGCGTAGGCGCGCTTGGACTTGCCGACCACCGCCCGGACACGATCGCCGGGCACGGCGCCTTGCACGAACACGACATAACCGTCGCGGCGCGCCACGCCGGCGCCGCCGAAGGCGAGCGAGTCGATGACGAGGTCGAGCTCGTCCCCCCGTTGCGGGCGTTTGGGGGTGGCGGTGTCGGCGCTGGCCATCGGCCTAGCATGGCAGCTGACTGACGGCCGGCGTTTACCCCTCCGGGCAGCGGGAATTCGAAAGGCACCGCCGCAACGAGGAGGAAACGATGGCAAACCAGACCGGAGCGCCGACGGGGCAGGGCGATCAAGCATCGATGGCCGAGCTCGTCGAGCGGCTCTCTCAGCAGACCACCCGCCTCATCCGCCAGGAGATGGAGCTGGCCCGGACCGAGCTCACCGCCAAGGGCAAGCGGGCCGGCATCGGCGCCGGCATGTTCGGCGGCGCCGGGGCCTTCGGCTTCTACGCCCTCGGGGCCCTGATCGCCACCGCCATCCTTGGCCTGGCCACCGCGGTGGCGCGCGTGGCTGGCGGCGCTGATCGTCACCGTCGTGCTCGGCGCCATCGCCGGCACGCTCGCGCTCATGGGTAAGAGCAAGGTCCAGCAGGCCGCCCCACCGGTTCCAGAGCAAGCCACTGAGAGCGTGAAGGAGGACGTGCAATGGGCGAAGACCAGCGCACAGGCAGCTCGTCGGTGAACGAGTCCCAGGACCCGGAGGAGATCCGGGCCGAGATCGACGAGACCCGCCGCGAGCTCGGCGAGACGGTTGCCGCCCTGTCGGCCAAGACCGACGTCAAGGCCCAGGCCCAGGAGCGTGTCGACGAGCTCAAGGCGACCGTCACCGAGAAGAAGGATGAGTTCGCCGGCAAGGCCCAGGAGATCTCGCCCGAGAGCGTCCAGGCCGCCGCGTCGGCCGGGGCCACCAAGGCTCGCGAGAACCCCGTACCGGTGGCGGCCATCGCCGCCTTCGCGGTCGGCTTTGTCCTCGGGCGGGTGAGCTCCCGCTAGCCCGACCCATGACCTCGCTGCGCCAACCTGCCGGCCGGCGCGAGCAGGACGCTCCCCGCTCCCCCGTCCACGTCCCCCCGCGCGACTGGGTCGGGGTGCTCAAGCGCACCGTGGCCGAGTTTCGCGACGACGAGCTCACCGACCTCGCGGCCGCCCTCACCTACTACGGCATCCAGGCCATCTTCCCGGCGCTGATCGCCATCGTCTCCATCCTCGGGCTGATCGGACCCTCGGCCACCGGGCCGCTGATCACGAACCTGGGCAAGATTGCGCCCGGACCGGCCCAGCACATCTTCACCGGGGCCGTCCACGGGCTGGAGCGCACCCGGGGAGCCGCCGGGGTGGTCTTCGTGGTGGGCATCGTCGGCGCGCTGTGGTCGGCCTCGGGATACGTCGCCGCCTTCATGCGGGCCTCGAACCGGATCTACGAGGTCGAGGAGGGACGCCCGATCTACAAGACGCTCCCCGTCCGCCTCGGGACCACCGTGGTCATGCTGGCCCTCCTGACCGGTCGGTGCCTTCGCCGTCGTCGTGACCGGCGGCCTGGCCACGCAGGTGGGCAACCTCCTCGGCGTCGGCCACTCCGCGGTGACGGTGTGGGACATCGCCAAGTGGCCCGTCCTGCTGCTCCTGGTCAGCTTCATGTTCTCGATCCTCTACTGGGCGGCGCCCAACCAGCGCCATCCCGGCTTCCGCTGGCTGAGCGCCGGCGGGGTGTTCGCGGTGGTGGTCTGGGTGGTGGCCTCGGCGCTCTTCGCCTTCTACGTGGCCCACTTCGGCTCCTACAACAAGACCTACGGCACCTTGGGCGGGATCGTCATCTTCCTCGTCTGGCTGTGGATCTCGAACCTGGCCATCCTGCTGGGGGCCGAGCTCAACGCTGAGCTCGAGCGCAGCCGCGCGATGGCGACTGGGCAGCCCGAGGAGGAAGAGCCCATCCTCGAGCCTCGCGACCGCAAGTAGCGCGCCGCCTCAGCCGAGGGCGCGGTCGATCGCGTCGAGGACCGTCTTGCGGTTGGCGTGGCGGCGCTCGTACTCGCGCACCTGGCGCAGCTCGGGAGCGGTGAGGTCGCCGAGCTGGGACTGCACCTGGCGCGCGGTCAGCGCGTCGTAGTCGGCGATGGCAAACGCGGCCGTCCCGCCCACGCTGCGGCGGGCCCGGTCGGCCGTGCGGGCCAGACGGGTCACGCTCTCGCTGATGCGCGTGCGCCGCCCGCTGCTCTCGAGCCGATCCCGGCCGGTGTTGAGGGCGCGCTCGACGTCGGCGAGGAGCTCCTCGGTCTGCGAGCGTCCACGGCGCAGGAGCTCGCTGGCCAGGTCGTTGGCATCCGAGCGGGTCACCCGTCCGCGCTGGACCGCGTCCTCGAGCGTCTCCAGGATCCGCTCGCGGCTCAGCATGACCACGGCGAGGGGATCCAGCGTGCGGGCTAGGAGGTCGTAGACCGTGCGCGAGGAGCCGCGAGCGCTGCTGTCGGCCTCAGGTGGTGGTTTCTCTGCCGCCATAACTCGTCTTCCTCCGCCGCGACGGGCGTGCACACCATAGCCCCTTAGTAAGCCCCGTAGACCTTGGGCTTTTTCTTCGGCGTGGTCTGCGTGGGCGAGGATCCCGCCGCCGCGCCGCCCGTGGACGGCGTGCTGCTGGGGGTGGCTTGCTTCTCGACCGGCGCGGACGCGACCGGCGGGGTTGGCGCCGGGGTGGACGGCGCCGGCGCCGAGCTGACCACGTGCGGGTGGGTGGCGGTCTGGTTCGGGGCGACGGAGGTCTGTGTCGGTGGGACCGAGGCCGCGGTCGAGGACGGCACCGCCGGCGAGGACGTGGTGTGGTGGGCGGCCTTGGGCTTTGCCTTGGCCTTGTGGGTCCGCTTCGCCGGCTTCTTGGCCGCCGTCGTAACCGTCGGCGTGGCCGCCTTCTGCGTCGAGGTTGTATGCGTGGCGGCCTTTCCCCCACACCCGGCCAGCGCTACAGCCGCTGCGGCCAGTCCCAGCAGCGCTTTTTTCATTGCCCATCTCCGATCCGGATCGTGACCTCGCGTGAGGGTACAATGCCGCGTCCCCCTCAGAAGGCTCCCAACCGGGGAGGGACCGCCGCTGATGGAGACGTCGAATACATCCTCGCTGCCGTCGGCTGCGCCCGCGGACGGCGGTCCTCAGGTGCAGGCGCCACCACGCAGGCGGTGGTCCCGGGCCCCCGGACCGGAGCCCGACCGCCGCTCGGCCTGGCTGCTGACCGTGTGCTGCGTGGCTCAGTTCATGGTCATCCTCGACCTGAGCATCGTCAACGTCGCGCTGCCCTCGATCCAGTCGAGCCTCGGCTTCACGGCCTCGGAGCTGCAGTGGGTCATCGACGCCTACGCGATCACCTTCGCCGGCTTTCTCATGCTCGGCGGCCGGGCCGCCGACCAGTTCGGGCAGCGGCGGACCTTCGTGGCCGCCCTGCTCGTCTTCTCGGCTGGCCTCGCTCATCGGCGGGGCGGCCAGCCAGCCGCGAGATGCTCGTGGCCGCGCGGGCCCTGCAGGGTCTCGGCGGCGCGTTGATGGCGGCGGCCTCGCTGGCCATCATCACCTCCTCCTTCCCGGCCGGTCCGCAGCGCCACCGGGCGATCGGGATGTGGGGAGCGATGAACGGCGCCGGCGGAGCGGCCGGCACGCTGCTCGGCGGCGTCATCACCCAGGAGCTCAGCTGGCGGTGGGTGCTGCTTGATCAACCCGCCGATCGGGGTCGCCGCCGCGCTCGTCGCCATGGCGGTCATCGCCGACCGGCGCCGCCCCCGGGGCGAGGGCGGCTTCGACCTGGCCGGCGCGCTGACGCTGACCCTTGGCCAGATGGTGCTCGTCTACGGCGTCGTCGAGGCCAGCGTGTTCGGCTGGAGCTCGGCCCGCGCCCTGGCTCCGATCGCCATAGGCCTCGCCCTCCTGGCCTTGTTCGGCCTCATCGAGGCGCGGCTGGCCTCCGCGCCGCTGGTGCCCTTCAAGGCCATCACCAAGCCGCTGGCTGTCGCCAACGGGATCGTCCTGCTGTTCTCGGCCGCCCTGTTTCCCATGTGGTTCGTGGGTTCGCTGTATCTGCAGCAGGTGCTCGGGCTCTCACCGCTGCACACCGGCCTGACCTTCCTGCCCATGGCGCTCATGATCATGCTCTGCGCCCGCCAGGCCGGACGGCTGGTCAGCCGCTTCGGCGTGCGCTCGGTGCTCGGCGGCGGGCTGATCATGATGGCCGCGGGCATGTTCCTGTTCGCGCGCGTGGAGGCCGGCGGCAGCGCCATCGCCTACATCATCGTTCCCGGGCTGCTCACGGCGGCGGGCATCGGCTTCTCGGTCGTGCCCTCGACGATCGCCGCCACCATGGGCGCCCGCGAGGGCCAGGCCGGCCTGGCCTCGGGGCTGGTCAACACCTCGCGCCAGATCGGTGGTGGCCTGGGCCTGGCCTTCCTCATCACGCTGGCCACCGAGCTGACCACACATCACATCGGGCACAACCAGCTCGTTCCCCAGGCGCTCACCGACGGCTTTCGCCTCGCCTACCTCATCGGCGGCGGCCTGGTCGCCGCCGCGGCCCTCATCACCTTCCTCTTCGTGCCCGGCCCGCCGGGCGCCGCGGTTCGGCCCCTGGCCGCCGCCGTGGGGCTGGCCGTGCTCGCCTTCGTCGCCGTCGACTTCGCCGTGGCGAGCTCGCACCCGGCGCCGATCGGCGCCTACTCGACCAAGGGCGCCTACGCCTTCGTCTCGGCCCCGAGTCTGCATCCGCCGCAAGATCCGCCCCGGCGCGGTCAACCGCAGCGCCCCCCTGGCCCCCGGCTACTTCTTCGTGGCCAACTTCTATGACCTCACCCAGCACCCGATGGACGGGCAGAGCGGGCCTTTGATTCTCGACCAGCGCCTGGCGCCGGTGTGGTTTGCACCCGTGCCCACCGATGTCGTGGCTTCGAACCTGAGCCTTCAGACCTACCACGGCAAGCCGGCGCTCGGCTGGTGGCAGGGCACGGTGACCAACACCGGCGCCACCCAGAGTGGCGAGGACGTCGTGGTCAACCAGCACTACCAGACGGTGGCCACGGTCAGAGCCACCGGTGGCTGGGTGCTCACCCTGCATTCGCTCATCGTCGACGGCGACCACGCGTGGGTCACGGTTAACAAGAACCTCCCCATGAGCCTCTCGAAGTACGGCGGGGCCTACAACGGCGCGCTCATCGACTCCGCGGTGCAGGAGTACGACCTGCGCAGCGGTCAGCTCCTCTTCAACTGGGACGCGCTGAAGCACATCCCGCTCGACCGACTCCTACGCCTCGCTGCCCACCAATGGCTTCCCCTGGGACGCCTACCACGTCAACTCGATCCAGCTCACCGGCCCCGGTCAGTTTCTCGTCTCCATGCGCAACACCTTCGCCGCCTACCTCGTCGACGAGCGCACCGGAGCGATCACCTGGACGCTCGGGGGCAAGCACTCGAGCTACCGGCTCGCAAACGGAGCCGGCTTCTCCTGGCAGCACGACGTCGTGGCCTATCCCGGGAACCTGATCAGCATGTTCGACGACCATTGCTGTCAGATCACCGGCGGAGGCACGTTCGTCTCCCCGACCGGCCTCTCGCGCGGGCTGGTGCTCAAGCTCGACCCCTCGCGCAAGGTCGCCTCCCTGGTCAACCAGTACACCGCGCGCGGACGGCGTCGACGCCTCCTACATGGGCGACGCCCAACCTCTGCCCGGCGGCAACGTGCTCGTCGGCTGGGGCTCGGTGCCCTCGTTCTCGGAGTACACCGCCTCGGGCAAGCTGCTGCTCGACGCCGTCCTTCCCGGTCCCGATCTCACCTACCGGGCCGAGCTCGAGCCGTGGGTCGGCCTGCCCCTGACCCCACCGTCGGGGGCCGCGCGCCGCCAGAGCGGGCGCACCATGGTCTACGCGAGCTGGAACGGCGCCACGCGCGTGCCGCGTGGCGCGTGGTCGGCGGCGCGGGGCAGGTCGTCGGCTCGGCCGCCAAGTCCGGGTTCGAGACGGCGATCCCCGTGCCGGGCGGCGACGTCGAACTTCCGCGTGCAGGCGGTGGATCGGCGCGGCCGGGTGATCGGGACCTCGGAGGCCTTCGGCCTCAGCAGCTAAGCAGGAACTCGAGCAGTGCCTTCTGGACGTGGCGGCGGTTCTCGGCCTGGTCCCAGATGCGCTGGCGGGGGCCGTAGAGCACCTCGGCGGTGATCTCCTCCCCCGGATGCGCGGGCAGGCAGTGCAGGGCGATGGCCCGCGGGCGCGCCTGAGCCAGCAGCGCGTCGTCGAGGCGGTAGGGCAAGAGGGCCTCCCGCCGGCGCGCCGCTGACGCGGGATCGTCGTTCATGCTCACCCACACGTCGGTGTAGACGGCGTCGGCCGTCTGCACGGCCACCGCCGGATCGTCGGTGAGCAGGGCGTCGTCGACCGGCGGGGCGAGCTCGAAGCCTGCCGGCGAGGCAATCCGGACCTCGCAGACCGGCGATGGCGCCGAGGAGGGCGAGCGATCGGGCCATGTTGTTGCCATCGCCGACGTAGGCCAGGCGCAGGCCGTCGAGCTCGCCGAACGTCTCGCGCAGGGTGAGCAGATCGGCCAGGGCCTGGGTCGGGATGGTGCTCGGCGGTGAGCATGTTGATGACCGGCACCGTGGCGAAGCGAGCCAGCTCCTCCACGAGCGCGTGGGGACCGGTGCGGATGCCGATCGCCGCCATGTGGCGGGAGAGGACATAGGCGGTGTCGCGCACGGTCTCGCCCCGGGTCATCTGCGTGTCCTCCTCGCGCAGGACCATGGGATGGCCGCCGAGCTCGTACACGCCCGCCTCGAAGGAGACCCGCGTCCGCGTTGAGGGCGGTGAAAGAGCAGGGCGACGGTGCGACCGGCCAGCACGGCGGAGGAGTGGGGCTCGGCCTTGAGCTCGAGGGCACGATCGATGACCGCGCGCAACTCGGCGCGGCTCAGCTCGGCTCCGGTGAGCAAGTGGCGCGCCATGGGTGGTGCTCGGGGCGGCGGAGTGTACGTTGACGGCGTGGCCATGCGTGTGCTGACCTGGAACCTCAAGCATGGCCGGGCGGTGCCCTCCGCAGGCCGGGATCTCTTCGAGGAGTTTGCGGCCGCGCTGAAGTGACTGGGAGTGGGATGTGGCCCTTCTTCAGGAGGTACCGCCCTGGTGGCCGCGCGGCGCTGGCGCAGCGGACCGGCGCCGAGGCTCGCCGGGTGCTCACCTCGCGCAACGCCGGCCTGCCCGTGCGCCGGGTCCTGGCCACCCGCTGGCCCGACGTCATGAAGTCGGGTGGCGGGGGGGCCAACGCCATCCTGGTCCGCGGCGGCTCGGTCGTCGAGCACCGCCGGCGACGGCTGTGCCGGTGGCCCGAGCGCCGGTGGGTGCACGCGGTGGCGGTCCGGGGTGGATGCTTCGGCAACGGCGCCTGGGTGGGCAACCTGCACGCCACCGCGCACGACACGCCCGCCGCCGAGCGCGACAGCCGACGGGCGGCCGAGGCCGTACTGACGTGGGCGGCTCTGATGCCGTGTGTGCTCGGTGGCGATTTCAACCTGCGGCGGCTGGCCTTGGATGGCCTCGCCCATGTGACCGGCCACGATGTCGATCATGTCTTCGCACGCGGTTGCCCGGCGGCCGGGGAGCACCGGGTGCTCGAGCGCGGCCAGCTGTCCGATCACGCGCCGGTGCTGGCGACGCTGGCGCGCGTCGGTTGACCCGTCGCGCCCCCGCGAGGGGTTCAAAACCCCCCAACCACGCCGTGCGGCTCGTGCCGTGGGGCGTTGGGAACCTGACACGTGCACAACGCCCCAAGGTGCGCGCCGCGGTGTCTCGCTGGGGGGTTATGCACGCGCGCACGGGCCCGTCGGACCCGTCGGCGGCGTCAGCTCGTCGAGCTGCCCCGGCTCGGGCGCAACCCGAACCCCCGCAGCATGAGCAGTGCCTTCTCGCCCAGCGAGCCCCGACCGGGGAGCACCCCCAGCTGGGTGGCCGCCTCGTAGAGGTCGAAGAAGGCACGGACGCGCAGCAGCCGGGCGCGCTGGATCTCGCAGTAGAAGATGCACTGCACGACGACGAATCGGTTGGTGGCCGGCAGTCCGGCAAGCGACCCGCGATGGGTGCCGAGCACCTTGGCCGGAGCGGCGAGATAGCGGCCCTTGGACAGGCGCTCTCCGGTGCGCTCCAGACGGGCGTCGGGGAAGGCCTCCCACAGGCGCTGGGCGTGGCGGCCCAGAGCCTCGGCGCCCTGGAGGGGCTCCGCGGTGAGCGGGTCCTCGTAGTGCAGGTCGGGGGCGCAGAGCTCGACGAAGGCGTCCGCGTCCTTGCCGCTCCAAGCCTCCTGCCAGCGATCGACCAGCCCGTCGAGGGTGGCCGCGGTCATGCGCGCCGCCCCACGGGCGCGCCGACGGTCACCGGCGCCGCCCTGCGCACCGGCCGCCACTCACGCCTCGCCGTCGAACACCGGCAGACCCTCGCCGGTGGTCGACGCCTCGGCGTAGCGCCGGCGCGGAATCCGCCCCGCGCCCCGGGCCAGCACTCCGGCCTCGACGCCCAGGCGGATCGAGCGAGCCATGGCCACCGGGTCGTGGGCCCGGGAGATGGCGCTGGCGCAGAGCACGGCGTCGCATCCGAGCTCCATGGCCAGCACGGCGTCCGAGGCGGTGCCGACGCCGGCGTCGAGGATGACCGGAACAGTGGCCTGCTCGACGATGATCGAGAGGTTGTACGGATTGCGAATCCCCATGCCGCTGCCGATGGGCGAGCCCAAAGGCATGACCGCGGCACAGCCGATGTCCTGCAGCCGGCGGGCCAGCACCGGATCGTCGGTCGTGTAGGGCAGCACGACGAAGCCCTCGTCGATGAGCGCCTCGGCCGCGGTCACGAGCTCGACGGCGTCCGGCAGCAGGGTGCGCTCGTCACCGATGACCTCGAGCTTGATCCAGTCGGTCGCGAACGCCTCACGGGCCAGCTGCGCGGTGAGGACGGCGTCGCGGGCGGTGAAGCAGCCGGCCGTGTTGGGCAGGACCTGGACGCCGGTCGCCTCGAGTACGTCGAGGATCGAACCCCGGGCCGCCGGGTCGACTCGACGCAGCGCCACCGTGCACAGCTCGGCCCCCGCGGCCTCGAGCGCGTGAACGAGGAGGTCGTGGTTGTCAAAGCCGCCGCTGCCGAGGATGAGTCGGGAACGAAGCTCCCGTCCGGCGATGCGCAGACCCGCGCTCGTCGTCGCGCTCACCTCGGTCACCCTCCCTGCACCGCCGTGAGGACCTCGAGCTCGGCTCCGTCATCGATCTCGGTGCGCGGCCAGGCGCCCCGCGGCACGACTTCCCCGGCCAGCGCCACGGCGACCCCCCGGCCCTCGGAGCGCCCGGTCAGCTGCGCCACCACGCTGGCCACCGTGGCTCCCTCGGGCACCTCGCGGGGAGCGCCGTTGACGATCACGACCACCGCCGGCCTCCGACTGCGTCGAGCTCGCCGGTCGCCGCGCCGGCGAAGCGGGCGGGCGAGAAGGCCGCGAGCAGGGCGTCGGGCGCCTCGCCGGCCACCGACCGTGCCAGCGCCTCGGCGGTGATGGGCGCGAGCAGGACGCCGTTGCGGTAGTGGGCGGTGGCCCAGTGCAGGCCCGGGAGCGCGCCGGCCCCGATGACCGGGGCGTTGTCGGGCGCGGCCGGGCGCAGGCCCGCCGAGATCTCCTCGAGCTCGAGCTCGCCGATGCCGGGCAGCAGCTCGGTCGCGTCACGGAGCAGGGCGTACACGGCGCCGGCCGTGACGCTCGTATCAAAGCCGCGCTCCTCGCTCGTCGCCCCGAGCACGTAGCGGCCGTCTCCCCGCGGGACCAGATAGCCGCCGTGCATGCGCAGCACGTGGTTGACCAGACCGGGTCCGTCGGGGTCGCGCATGCGGAGAATCTGACCCTTGACCGGGCGCAGCGGCACCCGGGCCTCGTCGGGCAGACCGGCCAGGCCCCAGGCGCCGCTGGCGACCACGACCTGCTCGACGGCCAGGTGCTCGCCACCGGCCAGCCCGACCCCCGTGACCCGGTCGCCCGACACCCTCACTCCGGTCACCTCGGCCCTGTTTCTGAGCTTGCCCCCCGCCCGGGCGAGGGCCACAGCCAGGGCCGAGATGAGGCGGCGAGGGTCGACGGCGTGGTCGTCGGGGATCTCCAGAGCCAGGCGCAGAACGGGGGCCAGGGCGGGCTCGAGCGCCCGGGCCTCGCTGGCCCGCAGCCGGCGAACGGTCAGCCCCAGGCGCGTGCGCATGGCCAGCTCGCGGCCCAGGGCTTCGGCCTCGTCGGCGTCACGGGCGGCCAGCAGCGTGCCGCAGGCGTGATAGCCGGTGGCGACGCCGGACAGCTCTTCCAGCTCTTCGATGAACGCCGGGTAGGCGCCGGCGCTGGCCAGGCCGAGGTGGAGCAGGGGCTGTTCGCTAAGCAGCGCCTCGCTCACCGGCGCGAGCATGCCGGCGGCGACGTGGGTGCTCCCGGCTCCGGGCTGGTCGCGCTCGAGCACGACGACCCGCAGTCCGCGCTGAGCGGCACGCCAGGCCACGGAGAGCCCGATGACACCGGCCCCGACGACGGCCAGATCGAATTCGGAAGTGCGGTCGTGCAAATGTCCTCCCTGCGCCGGCATTACCCGGTTCAGGTTCTGACGGTCGGCGGAGCGTTTCACTTTCCGCCCTCTCAGCCCACGGGTAGGGCTCCCGTTTCTCAACCACGATGCTAGCGCGGCGCTCCTGCCAGACTGGTGGCTGTGCGTCACCGCCATGACCGGCTGACAAGCGCGCGGCTGTACCTCGTCTGCGACGCCCGCTCCGACCATTTTCTGCGCACCGCCCTCGAGGGCGGCGTCGACATCGTGCAGCTGCGCTGCAAGGACGCCGACGACGAGGAGATCCTCGTCGCCGGCCGGCGCTTTCGCGCCCTGTGCGCCGAGCACGGCGCGCTGTTCATCCTCAACGACCGACCGGATCTGGCCGCGGCAGTCGACGCCGACGGCGTCCACATCGGCCAGGACGATGCCTCGGTGCCACAGGCCCGAGCCCAGGTAGGCGACGAGCGGCTCATCGGCCTCTCGACCCACAGCCCCGAGCAGGTCGACGCGGCGATGGCGGCCGGGGCCGACTACATCGGCGTCGGACCCATCCATGCCACCCCGACCAAGCCAGGGCGGGCGGCCGTGGGCCTCGAGCTCGTCCGCTACGCGGCCACCCATACCACGGTGCCCTTCTTTGCCATCGGCGGCATCGAGGCCGCCAACGTGGCGGCGGTTCGCCACGCGGGCGCGGAGCGCATCGCCGTGGTGCGGGCGATCACGGGCGCGTCGCACCCCGGCATGGCCGCCCGGTCGCTGCGCGCCGTCCTCGCGCCCGCGGAGGCGGTCGGTGCCCGCGCGTAGCCGCAAGCGCGGGCGCCGCCAGCGCCGGGCGCCCGTGAGGACCTCGGCCCCTCCGGCCAACGCCCGACCGGCCAGCGCCCCACCGGCCAGCGCCCCAGCGGCCAGCGCCCCAGCGGCCAACGCCCCACCAGCCAACGCCCCAGCCGCGCGTGCGGCGCCACCGCGGCCCAGCCGCTCCGAAGAGCGCAACGCGGCCATCCGGGCCAGTCTGGCCCCCCTGGCGCCGGGGGAGCGGCCGTGGCCACTGCGGGTGGCCATCGTGCTCGCCGTGCTCGTCGGCGTCGGGAACCTGGTCCAGGTCGCGGCGGGCGCGAAGGTCGGGTTCGGCGGCACGAGCATCACCGGCCCCATCCTGTTCGCCGTGGTCATGCTGGTCTGCGCCGGGGGGATGTGGAAGCTGCGCTACTGGGCGCTGCTCGGCTTCCAGGCCCTGCTGGCCATCGTCGTCCTCGCCTTCTCCTTCGTCCTGGTCACGGCCGTCGATGTCCTGCGCGGCGCGATTGCTCTGGCCATCATGGTGGGAGGCGGATTCCTGTTCTGGAAGCTCGTCCGCGTGCTCAGCCGGATGCAGATGCCCCGGCCCGAACGCCGGCCCCGCTAGCGGCGCGGCACCGGCGCGAGCCGGGCAATGGCACCTGCGCAACCGGGCGGCGGCGCCCGGAGCCCGTGAGCTAGGCTGGCGGCGCGATGGCCGCTACCTCCTATGACTGCATCGTCGTCGGCTCAGGACCGGGCGGTTACGTGGCCGCCATCCGGGCCGCTCAGCTCGGGATGACGACGGCAGTCATCGAAAAGGATCAGGTCGGCGGCCGGTGCTTGAACTACGCCTGCATCCCCGCCAAGGCGGTGCTGCGCACGGCGGACGTTCTGCAGGAGGTCCGCGAAGCCGACGACTTCGGGATCAAGGTGGGCGAACCCGAGATCGACTACGCCGCGGTGATGGCCCGCCGTGGCCGCGTGATCAAGACACTCACCGGCGGGGTGGCCGGCCTGTTCAAGAAGAACGGCGTCGAGCTCATCGAGGGCGCGGGGCGGCTGGCCGGCGCCGGGGAGGTCGCGGTAGGTAACCAGCACCTCCAGGCCCGCACGATCGTTCTGGCCACGGGCTCGGTCGCCAAGCCGGTTCCCGGAACTCAATTCGGCGGCCGCGTGATCGGCACCGAGGAGGCCTGGGCGCTGGAGCGGTTGCCGTCCAGCGCTGGCCGTGGTCGGTGCCGGCGCTTCGGGGGCCGAGATCGCCTCCGCCTATGCGCGGCTGGGGACCGAGGTGCGCCTGTTCGAAGCGCTCGACCGCGTGCTGCCCACCGAGGATGCCGACATCTCCCGTCTCGTCGAGCGCGGGCTCAAGCGCCAGGGCATCACCGTCCACACCGGCACGCTCGTCCGCGACGTGCAGACCGGCGAGTCGGGCGTGACCTTCACCTTCGGCGAGGAGGCCGGAGAGGCCGAGTGGCTCGTCATCGCGGCCGGGCGGGCCCCCGACGTGGAGGCGCTGGGTCTCGACAACGCCGAGGTCAAGCGGGAGCCGAACGGGTGGATCGAGGTCGACGGCGCGATGCGCGCCTCGGTTCCGGGCCTGTACGCGATCGGCGACCTGGTCCACGGGCCGGCCCTGGCCCACAAGGCCTCCGACGAGGGCGTCATCGCCGTCGAGGACGCCGCCGGGCGACCGACCCACCCGATCGAGTACATCGACGTCCCGCGGGCCACCTTCTGCACACCGAACGTCGGGAGCTTCGGGCTCACCGAGGAGCAGGCGCGCGAGCAGGGCCACGACGTCGTCGTCGGCAAGATTCAGTACGGCGCGGTGGGGGCGGGGACGGTGTACGGCGACCGTCAGGGACTAGTCAAGATCGTCGGCGAGCGCAAGTACGGCGAGCTGCTCGGGGGGCACATCGTCGGCACCCGGGCCACCGAGCTCATTCAGGAGCTCGTCAACGTGCGTCTGCTCGAAGGCGGCTATCCGGAGGTGGCCCGGATCATCCACGGTCATCCGACCCTGTCCGAGGCGGTGATGGAGGCGAGCCGGGCCGCCGACGGCTGGCTCATTCACGGCTGAGACCGCGGTGTCCGACGGTCTCGCCCAGCCGGTCTTCTTCTATGACCTGGCGCGCCCGGAGTGCTATCTCGCCGCCGAGCAGGTCATGAGCGCGCTCCCCGTGGTGCCCGAGTGGGAGCCCGTGCTGGCCACGGAGACAGGCGGGGGCGCACAGGCCGTCGACCGCCCGCTGATCGAACGGCGCGCCGCCGAGCTCGAGCTGCAACCACTTCGCTGGCCGGCGCGCGTGCCGCCCGACTCGCGCCAGGCCATGCGGGCCGCGACCTATGCCAAGCGGATCGGCCGTGGCGTCGCCTTCTCGCTCGCCGCCTTTCGGCAGACGTTTGCGGCCGGGCGCGACCTCGGCGAGGAGAACACGGTGCTGATCGCCGCCGCCGCATGCGAGATGCATCCGGCCGCCCTGCTCAAGGGCATGTCGCTGCGCTCGGTCGCCGAGGCCATCGCCACCGCCCACCGGCGCGCGGCGGCGGCCGGGGTGAGCGAGCTGCCGGCCATCGACATCGGCGGACAGGTCTTCAGCGGCGTCGACGCGGTCGCGGAGGCTGCCCACGCCCTCGGGGCCCTTCGGTGAGGGCCAACCGAGCCTACGAGCTCCTGTACACGCGCGGCAACCTGCGACCAGCGGTGTTCGCGGGCGAGGAGCGCCGCGACCTGGTCGAGATCGTCTCCATCGAGGACGGGGAGGTCGCTCTGTTCTGGGAGCTGCCGGCCCGCGCCGCCACCAAGCTGCTGCGCTCTCTGCGTACCGACCTCGCCTCCCTCGACGCCGAGTCATTCATGACCCGGTGGGATGACGGTTCTGATGGCTGAAGCGCCGGCCGGGGCCAAGGGTGAGACCGCCGTGCGCGAACCGACGGCGGCCGAGCGCGCCGTAGCTCGCCGCACGGCCGAGGCCCGCGCCACCATCCCCGATATCGAGCTCAGTGTCGAGGCCGAGATGTCCGGCGCGCTCGCCCAAGTCGAGCGGGAGGGATGCTCGCTCGACGCCCTGCTCGTGAGCGCCTGCGCCGCGGGCCTGCGGGCGGTTCCCCAGGCCAACGCCGCCTACCGCGATGGCCGTTTCGAGACCTACTCGCGCATCAACGTCGGCGTCGTCGTGGCCACGGCCGGGAGCTACCTCATCCCCACCGTATTCGACGCCGACCAGCGGTCACTGAGCGAGCTGGGCACCGAGATCGCGCGGCTGCGCACGGGGGCCGAGGAGCGAACGCTGCCCTCGTCGGCCTTCTCCGCGGCCACTTTCACCGTGTGGAACGCGGGCGCTCTCGGCCTCAGCCGGGCGGGCATCGTCATCAACCCGCCTCAGGCCGGCGCGCTGGCCGCGGGAGCGGTGCGCGAGCTTCCGGTCATTCGCGAGGGGCAGGTGGTGGCCGGCTCGGTGATGGAGCTCACCCTGGCCTGTGATCACCGCATCCTCTACGGCGCCACCGCGGCCGAGTTCCTCGCCGCGGTCAGCGCCGGGCTGGAGTCCTAGGCCTGCTCGCGCGTGAGCAGCGCGATGTCGTGCGAGAGGTCCTCAGGTGTGAGCTCGTCGGCCGGGTAGCCGACGCGCAGAACCCCCGTTTGTCGATCAGGAGCACGAAGGTCGAGTGCTCGATCGTTGAGGTGAGCGGCTGGATGGCGTAGGCGTGCCACACCTGGCGCATGACCGGCAGCGGCCCGTTGAGAAAGGCCAGCCGGCCGGTCATCTGCATCTTGGCGAGAAAGGCGCGGCGACTGGCCGCGGTGTCCTCGGTCGGGGCGACGGAGACGCCGATCGCCTCCACCCCGGCGCCATTGCCGGGCAGATCGTTGAGCGCGCCCTTGATCTGCTGGACCATGAGCGGGCAGGCATCGTGACACTGCGAGTGGATGAAGGTCAGCACCACCACCCGGCCGCGGTAGCGCGAGAGCGTCACCCGGTGGCCGTTCTGATCGGTGAGCGAGAAGTTGCGCGCCGCCAGGTGCGGCGGCATCAGCGGCCCGGCGAAACCTCCGCCCGGGCTGGTCGACGGTGATGCTGAGGGCTGCGCCGGAGCCTGCCCCCGGCTGACGAGAACGACCACGATGGCCGCCACGAGGCTGGCCAGGAGCAGCCACAGGACGCGCTGAGCGAGCCGCGCGGACATGTCAGCGATTCTGCCATGCGGACCCCAGGCCCTTGCGGCCCGGCTGGCCTCGGCGCGAGACTCTGGGCTGAGCATGAACGACAATCGAGCCGCAGCGCTCGTGCAGGAGCTTCGCGCTGCCGTCGACGATCCCCGGGTTCTCGAGGCCATGACGGCTGTGCCGCGCGAGTATTTCGTGCCCGAGTCCCTGCGCGAGCAGGCCTACGAGAACGTTGCGCTGCCCATCGCCGCCGGCCAGACCATCTCCCAGCCCCTCGTCGTGGCCCGCATGCTGGCCCTGCTCGATCCCCGGCCCGGTGACCAGGTTCTCGATATCGGGACCGGCTCGGGCTACCACGCCGCGCTGCTGGCCGTCTTGTGCGGCCACGTGTGGACGATCGAGCGCCACGCCGAGCTGAGCACCTTCGCCGCGGAGGCGGCGGACAGGGCTGGGATCGCCAACATCTCCTTCCTGGTCGGAGACGGTTCCGAGGGGCTGCCCGCGGCGGCGCCCTTCGACGGCATCAACGTCGCCGCGGGCACGGAGATCATGCCCGGAGCGCTGATCGCTCAGCTCGGCCGCGACGGGCGGCTCGTCGGCCCCGAGGGAACCGGCCAGCAGCATCTGGTGCTGATCCGCCGCACGGGGGCGGGGGTGACCCGGGAGCGCCACGAGGCCGTCCGCTTCGTTCCGCTCATCCCGGGATCTGGCGGGCGGTAGCGGCAGGATCCCACGGCGGCTGCGCGTCGGGCGCCAAGCGCGCTCGCATCACCTCGGCCGCCACGGGACTGCTGTCGATGAGCACGAAGCGGCGATCGAGCCGGCGGCAGACGGCACCGAGCGTGCCCGAGCCGGCGAACGGGTCCAGGCACCAGCCCCCCGGGCGCGAGGAGGCGGCCACGATGCGACGCAGCACGCCCTCCGGCTTCTGGGTCGGGTAGCCCGTCTTCTCGCGCCCGTTGGTCGGCACGATGGTGTGAAACCACACGTCGGTGGGCCGCTTGCCGCGGGCCGCCTTCTCGGCGCTGACCAGCCCGGGGGCCATGTAGGGCTCGCGCTCCACGGCCTCGGCGTCGAACCAGTGGGCGCCCGCGTGGCGTACGTAGACGAGGATCGTGTCGTGCTTGGCCGGCCAGCGCCGGCGGGGCTTGGCGCCGTAGTCATAGGCCCAGATGAGCTCGTTGAGAAAGCACTCGCGACCGAAGATCTCGTCGAGGAGCAGCTTGCAGTAATGCGCCTCGCGATAGTCGATGTGGAAGTACAGGGTGCCGTGGTCGCACAGGAGCTCGCGTGCCCGGCTCAGGCGGGGAGCCAGAAAGCTCAGGTAATCACCGAAGGCGTCGTCGTAGGCGAGCGTGCGCAGCAGCCGCGAGCGGTAGCGCCGGCCGCCGAAGCCCACCCGTGTGGCGGCCGGATCGGCGTGCACAGCGAGCGAGTGCCGGGCCTGCCGGGCGCCCGTGTTGAAGGGCGGGTCCATGTAGATGAGGTCGAAGGCACCCGTGGGAAGGGCAGGCAGCACGTCGGCGTTGTCGCCCATCACAAGCAGGTCCTCGTCGAGCGAGATCGGTTCACCGGCCGTCTGGAGGCGCACCGACAGACCGTAGCGTTGGGCGCGGCTAGGATGAATCTCAGTGCACCGGCTGTATCGCCAGTTGACCCTCTCGCCCCTGCGCACGCGCGTGACCCGGTACACGATCGGCTCGATCATCGCCGCCGCCACGAGCGGCATCGTGTTCGCCGTCGTCTACGCCCTCGGCGCGTCAACCACGGCCAGCTCGATCATCGCCTTCGTGGCGGGCGCGCTTCCCAACTGGGTGCTCAACCGGCGCTGGGCCTGGAACCTGAGCGGGCGGATCGACATCGGCCGCGAGGTCGTGGCCTACATCGCCATTTCGGTTCTCTCGCTCGTCGCCAGCGCGGCGGGCACGGCGTGGACCCAGCGCCACGCCGGCGCCATCTCGAGCGCCCACTGGATTCACGTGGCGCTCGTCACCGGCGCCTATCTGGCCGTGTTCGCGCTCCTGTTCGTGGGCAAGTTCGCCCTCTATGAGGTGTGGGTGTTCTCCGGGCGCAGCCGCGTTCGGGCTACGCTCCGGTCGCGTCTCCAGGTGCGCAGCGCGGCCCGGGCGAACCGCATGCCGTAGCGGAAGTTTCCGCCCTTCTTCGTGCCGGTGGCGTGGCCGGCGCGGTCGCGCATCGTGCACGGCACCTCGGCGAGCCGGAAGCCGTGCAGAGCAGCGCTGATCATGAGCTCGGAGGCCTGATACTGCGGTTGCTCGAGGGTGACGGCGCCGGTGAGCTCGGCTGTCATGGCCCGCAGGCCGAAGGCCGGATCGGTGACGCGCTGGCCGATGAGCAAGCCGATGAGGGCCCCGAAGACGATGACCCCGAGATGACGGACCCGGTCGGTGGTCAACTCGGTGCCCAGGCGCCGGGAGCCGGAGACGAAATCGGCCCTCCCCTCCACAATCGGCTGCACGGCTCGGTCGAAATCAGCGGCGTCGTACTGACCGTCGGCGTCGGTGGTGACGATGATGGACGCGCCCCGAGCCCGGGCCAGCCAGTAGCCGAGGCGCAGCGCCGCTCCCTGGCCCCGGTTGACCGAGACGTCACAGACCAATGCCCCGGCCCACGCCGCCTGCAGCGCGGTGCCGTCGCCGGCGCCGTCGACCACAACGATCACCTCTGTGGCCAGGCCCGCCACCTGGTCCGGGATGGCGGCCACGACCTGAGCCACGGTCGGGGCCTCGTTGTAGGCCGGCACGACGACGGCCAGCGGCGCCCCGGCGTCCGCCGGATGCGCGGCCAGGAAGGCCGAAGCGGCCGCGCGCTCCTCGACGGGCAGCTCATCGACGCCCGGGAAGAGCCGGGCCGGGGCAAGGGGCTGGGGAAGCTCTGGGGTGACGCTCATGCGGATGCTCCGGCGGTGACGCCGACTGTGCCCACGCCCGCCGCGACGGCGTCGTGGGCCAGCGCGGACCACTCTTCCCACACCTCGGCCACGCCGGCCTCGAAGTTGACTTTCGGCACCCACCCGGCGGACCGGGCGGCGCTGGTATCGACAACGACGGCCGGCATCTCCCCCGGCCTGGCCGGCCCGTGCTCGACCGCGAGCTCGGCGCCGGTCACCGCGCGCACGGTGGAGACGACCTCGAGCACGGAGAGCGAGCGGCCGCTGCCGATGACCACAGGGCCGCTCCACGCCGGTTGCAGCAAGCCGCGGCGCACGGCCGCCACCACGTCGCTGACGTGCACGTAGTCGCGGACCTGGCGGCCATCGCCGTAGATCTCGAAGCGGGTGCCGAGGCGCACAGCCCGCATGAGCCGGGCGACGATGCTGTCCTTGGCCTGCATGCCCGGCCCGTAGACGTTGGTCAAGCGCAGGCAGGCGCAGCGCAGTCCGTAGGACGCCGTGTAGGCCGACATGAGCATCTCCCCCGCCGCCTTGGTGGCGCCGTAGGGAGTGAGCGGGCGCAGCGGCGCCCGTTCGGAGATCGCCGGCTCTAGCGACGGTCCGGCGACCGCGTTGGTGGAGGCGAAGACCAATGACCGAGCGCCGGCCTCGACGGCCGCGTGCAAAAGGCCGTGGGTGGCGGCCACGTTGGTGGCGAAGGTGAGCTCGGGCTGCTGGACCGACCGCAGCACCGAGGTCACCGCGGCCAGATGCACGACGGCATCGATGCCGCCGGCCACCCCGTCGGCGAGCACCGCCGGATCGATCAGGTCACCCTGGACCATCTCCACGTGGGGGTCGGGATGGGCCACGAGGTCGAGCACCCGCACGCGCGCATGCGCGGCGGCCAGTGCCGCGACGACATGGCGGCCGATGAACCCGGACCCGCCCGTGACCAGCACGCGCGCGCCGGCCAGCGAGGCCGTCGAGCCCGAAGCGGGCCCGAATGTCCCCGTCACGTCTGAGCCAGCGCCGTTGCCGTGCGAGGCAGTTCGCTGGTGGTCTCGCGCCAGCGCACCGTCGGCATGATCGCCGCCAGGTCGACACGATCGCGGTGGCGCTCGACGACATCGAAGAGATGGTCGATGAGGGTCGTGCTCAGCAGCGTCGGCTCCAGGCCGAGCGCTTCGAGACGTGAGTGCTTGGCGTTGTAGTAGTGGTTCTCCGCCTCGACGCGCGGATTGTCGACATGCTCGATGGTGCACTCGCCGGGATAGGCGGCGGCGATCGTCTCGGCGATCTGGAGCACCGAGAGCGACTCGGTGAACTGGTTGAAGACGCGGAACTCGCCGCGGTCGGCCGGGTTCTCCGACGCGATGCGGATGCACTCGACGGTGTCAGCGAGGTTGATGAGACCGCGGGTCTGCGAGCCGTTGCCATAGACGGTGAGCGGATGGTCGAGCACGGCCTGCATGACCATGCGGTTGAGCACCGTGCCGAACACGCCGTCGTAGTCGAAGCGGGTGGCCAGCCGCGGATCCAGCCGCGTCTGGTCGGTGTCGGCGCCGTAGACGACGCCCTGGTTGAGGTCGGTGGCCCGCATGCCCCAGATGCGGCAGCCGAACTCGATGTTATGGCTGTCGTGGACCTTGGAGAGGTGGTAGAACGACGGTGGGCGCTTGGGATAGAGCACGCGATCGTGCCGGCCGTTGTGTTCGAGCTCGAGCCAGCCTTCCTCGATGTCGATGTTGGGCGTGCCGTACTCGCCCATCGTGCCCAGCTTGACCAGGTGGATGTCGCGGTCGCAGTCGGCGATGGCGTACATTACGTTGAGCGTGCCGACCACGTTGTTGGTCTGCGTGTAGACGGCGTGGGCCTGATCGATCATCGAGTACGGCGCCGCGCGCTGCTCGCCGAAGTGAACGATGGTGTCGGGGCGGAAGTCGGCCACCATCTGGTGCACGAACGCGGCGTCGCACAGGTCGCCGACATAGCAGCCGATATCGATGCCGCTGATCTCGCTCCACGCGGTGATGCGGTCATCCAGAGTCGCGATCGGGATCAGGCTCTCGACGCCCATCTCCTCGTCGTAGCCGCGGCGGGCGAAGTTGTCGCAGACCGCAACCTCGTGACCGTGGGCGGAGAGGTGGAGAGCCGTGGGCCAGCCGAGATAGCCGTCGCCGCCGAGAATGAGAATTCGCATGCCAACTTGCACGCGGGCGAGGATACCCAACAACCGTTGGAATTAGGCGATTAGCGGACCGGTCGGTCAAGTTATTACGGACTCCTTCACCGTCGGGTCGGACCGCTGACCGGGGTCGCCCCGGAGACCAGCCGGGGCGTGATGGCTATGGTGGGCCGCCATGAGTGCGTTGCAGGCCGGACGGTCTCGAGCGGGCGGCCGGCCGGCGACAGCGGGTCCGCCGGCGCCGGGCCTGGCTGACCGCTCTGGCGCTGGTGATCGTGGCCGGAGCGGCCATCCTCGCGCTGTGGCCCGGTAGCGCACCCCTGCGCGCGCCGGTCGCGGCGGCGGTGGCCCCGCCGGCGCCCGGCGATCCGTTCGCTTACCGCCCGCCCGGCAGTCACAGTTCATCGGCCCGGGCCATCGCCGGCGAGGACAATGTCCTGTTCACCGCTGTCCCCGGCGGCGTGCTCGCCGCGGCGGCGCGAGTGAGCCGCCTGCGAGGGGCGATCGAGGCCGCCGTGGCCGGCTCGGGCATCGACCCCGACTGGCTCGAGGGACTCGTGTTCGTGGAGAGCGGCGGCCGCCCCGAGGCCATCGCCGGCGGCAGCCCGGCGAACGCGGCCGGGCTGACGCAGATCCTGCCCGCTACGGCCACCACGCTGCTCGGCCTTCATGTCGATTTGGCCCAGAGCGAGCGGCTCACGCAGGCCATCGACGCCGCCCAGGCCCGCGGGGCCCCGGCCGCCGCGTTGAGGGCACTGCAGCGCCGCCGGGCGACGGCTGACCAGCGCTTTGATCCAGCCCGCGCGCTGGCCGGCACCGTGCGCTATCTCAAACTCGCCGCGGGGCGCTTTGGCCGCCAGGATCTGGCCTTTGTCTCCTATCACATGGGCATGGGCAACCTCGGCCGCGTGCTCGACGCCTACGACGGCGGCGGGCCCGTGCCCTACGCCCAGCTTTTCTTCGACACCGCGCCCGACCGCCATGGTGCCGCCTACGCGCTGCTGTCGGGCTTCTCCGATCAGTCCTGGCTGTATCTGTGGCGGGTGCTCGGGGCGGCGGCGGTCATGCACCTGTATCGCACCGACCGGGGCGCGCTGGAGCGCGTCAACGCGCTGGAGGGCGGCGAGCCGTCGGCGGCCGAGGTCCTTCACCCGCCCGACCGGACGGCCACGTTCGCCGATCCGGCCGCGCTCGCCGCCGGCTACGCGGATGGTGCACTGGTGGCGCTGCCCGCCAACGCGCGCGCCCTCGGCCTCGCTTACGCGGGCACGATTGGCGCCGAGGCGCGCGCGTTGAACGCGCCCGGCAGGCCTCTACCGGGGGCTGCGGCCGGCGGCTCGAGCGCTTCTCGTCGAGCTGGCCACGCGGGTCCGCGCACTGGCCCACGGCGAGGCCCCGCTGATCGTCACGAGCGCGGTCACCGACCGCCGCTACCAGGACCGCCCGGGTGAGCGATCCGCCCGCCGCCGCCGGCTATGCTTCATGCTCGCCCGCAGCTATGTGGGTAGCGCCCAGGCCGACGCGCTGCAGGCCATGCTCGACCGCCTGCAGGCGCTCAATCTCATCGCCTGGACGGCGTATCCGGTCAGAGATCGAGGTGACGGTCGCCTCCGATGCCGCCCGCGTCATCGCGCACGGACCCTGAGACGTTCGGCTACGGGCGGATATGAGTCGCGCGCCGTGGCCGACGCCATCCGCACGCCCGACGAGCTGCTCGAGGGCCTGCCCGACTTCCCCTTCGCAGCTCGCTACCGGACTACGCGGACGGCTGCGCCTGGCCCACCTCGACGAGGGCGACGGGCCTCCGGTCCTGTTCTTGCACGGCGAGCCCACCTGGTCGTTTCTGTGGCGCAAGGTCATCCCGCCCGTCCGCGACGCCGGCTTTCGCTGCCTGGCCCCCGACCTGCCCGGCTTCGGGCGCTCCGATAAGCCGATCGATATCGAGTGGTACACCTATGACCGCCACGTCGACGCCATGGCGGCGCTGCTCGAGGCGCTCGACCTGCGCGACGCCACGGTCGTCGTGCACGACTGGGGCGGCCCGATCGGCCTGCGACTGGCCGTCGAGCACCCCGAGCGGATCGAGCGCATGGTCATCCTCGACACCGGCCTGTTCACCGGCCATCAGCCGATGACCGACGCCTGGCTGGCCTTTCGTGACTTCGTGGCCCGCACCGAGGATCTGCCCGTCGGCCTCCTGGTACGCGCGCGGCTGCCACACCGACCCCGGCGATGCGGTGATCGCCGCCTACGACGCCCCGTTTCCGAGCCCCGCCGCCAAGGCGGGCGCGCGCGCCTTCCCGCTCATCCTGCCCACCGCGCCCGACATGCCGGGCGCCCAGGCCGGGGCGCGCGTGCTCGACGCCCTGCGCGGCGACGCGCCGCCCCAAGCTCGTTCTGTGGGCCGACAGCGACCCCGTCCTCCCGCTCGAGACCGGCCGGCGCTTCGCCGCCGCGCTCGGGGCCGAGGTCGATCAGGTCATCGCCGGCGCCGGCCACTTCCTCCAGGAGGACGCCGGCGCCGCTGATCGGCGCAGCGATCGCCGCCTGGCTGCGCTCAGCCACTGACGGAGGCTCGGCTCACGGGCGGGCGCCGCCGGCGCGCGGCTGCGGCGTCGGGCTCGGCAGAGGCCGGCGGCGCTGCCGGCGTGCGGCGGGCGGCCATCGTCTCGCGCCATCCGGGCCTCATAGGCAGCGCGGGCCACGTGGTCGGGCTTGGCCAGCACCTGCGTCGCCCTTGAGGACCTGGTTGAGGCCGTTCGAGAACCAGCGCGGCATGATGTTGCGAATGCGGACCGTGGCCGCGATCGACTTCGGCACGTAGACCTCGAAACGCCCGGTCTGCAGCGCCTCGACGATGGCCTCGGCCACCTGCTCGGGTTCGACGAGCCGCGAACCCCGGCAGTCCGTGGCAGCCCCGAGCCGAGCTCGGTGTTGACCACCGTCGGCATGACCACGCTGATCGCGACCCCGGTGCCGCGCAGCTCCTGGTAGAGCGCCTCGCTGAGGCCGACCACGGCGTGCTTGGTCGCGCAGTAGGTCGCCCCACCGGCGACACCGACCTTGCCCGCCGCCGAGGCGATCTGGACCAGGTGCCCGCGGCGGCGGGGCAGGAAGCGCTCGAGCGCCAGCTTGGAGCCGAGGATCACGCCGTGCAGGTTGATGTCGACCAAGCGCCGGGTGGCGGCATCGGTCTCGTCTACGAACGGGCCCAGCGGCATGATCCCGGCGTTGTTGATGAGCACGTCGAGCGGACCCAGGCGGGCTCTCCACCTCGTCGAGAAAGCGCGGGAAGCTGGCCCGGTCGGTCACGTCGAGCGGCAGACCGACCGTCCCGCCGCCGAGCTCGGCCGCGGTCTGCGCCGCCAGCGCGGCGTCGATGTCGCCGATGGCCACGCGGGCGCCCTGGGTCGATCAGCGCCTGGGCGGTGGCGCGGCCGATGCCCCGGGCGCCCCCCGTGATGGCAACGACCTGGGCGGACAGCGACTTGGGCGCTTCTTGGCCATGGGACGTTCTCCTAACGGGGCGACGGGGCGAGGAAGTGTTCGGTGCGCCGGTGCCGGAGGGTGCCGGTCTTGCGACGAGCACGGCACCGGGCCCCAGTCGGCGTCGCCGGCCGCGTCGACCCGAGCCCGTTGGCGAGCGCCGATAGGGCTCGGCGCAGTCCGGCGAGGGCGTTGGCCAGCGCGGTCGGCCCGCCGAGCATCCCGGCTGCGCCGTCGCTGTCGTGGTCGTGCGTGGCGGTGTGCGTCGTGCTGCTCGAAGCGGTGGCGACGTCGTCGGCCCGCGGGTCGGTGGAGGTGGCGTCACCCGAACCGGCCTCACCGTCCGGGCCGTGCCTGAGGTGGTCGTCGTCTTCGAGGTCGCTGACCGGCGTCGTTGTCGCGGGCACCTTGATGCGGAGCGGATGGTGGTACTCGGCGCCCCACCCACGCCGCTCGCGCTCTTGGTCGTCGGCGGTTCGGCGGGGCTGGTGGCGATCGGTGTGGTCCGAGAGCTGCTCGTGCTCGGCCCGTGCGCGGAGGTCGTCGTGGTCGTGCCCGAGGTGCGAGCACCAGTGGTAGTGGGCGGGCGGAGGCGCTCGTGGTGCGTCTTCTCGTGCTGCGCTTGCTCGGGCGGCGCGGGTGCGCGGCGGGCTTGGGGTTGCCGGCCGGCTTGCTCGGCTGGCGCGGGCTGGGTCGGTCGTCGAGCGGCGGGAGACGCCGGCGTCAGCCGGGGCGGGCGTGGTCGTCGAGGAGACCGGAGCGGAGCTTCCCTGCTCGGTCTGACCGCGCGGGCGGGGCCGGCGGCGGGGCGGGGGCGCTCGCGGGGGAGGTGACGCGGGCGGCGGCGAGGACGAGAGAGCGCTGCGGGCGGGACGACCTGTGATCCACGAGAGGCGATCGAGGAGCACCTGGCTGCCACGGTGGCCACTGCCGTGGCCGTAGAGCCGCGCCGCTCCCGGCGCCGGCGGCTGGCCCGCTGGGCGGCGGAGGGCTGGGCGAGGACCCTGCGCGAGCCGCTTTCGCCCAGCGCCATCGCTGATCTCGTCCGCCGGCCGCGCGCTCGACACCCGGCGGACTCGCCGGAGCATTCACGGCGGCCGCTGCCCGAGGTGGTGCGCGGGGGCGGTGGTGACGGTCTGGACCACCTCGGCCGCTCCGGCCGCGCCGAGCACGGCCACGGCGGCACCGACCATGCGGCTTGAGCAAGCCGAGCTTGACCACCGAGGAAGCCAGCGCCCCGCCACCGCCGGCCGCGCCGCCACCACCGGCCGCGCCGCCACCTCCGGCCGAGGCGGCCGTCCGCCCGCCCGCCGCCAGCCGCTTGACGGACAGGATCGGCGCCAGGGGGATGAAGGCGGCCACCCGGCCGTGTCCGCGCCGGAGCTCTCGGCGGTATTCCTGACAGCCTGGGCAGTCGTGCAGGTGGCGGCGCAGGTTGGCGCGGCGCAGAGCCGGCCCGCGCACGGTGCGGAGCTGGAGGCGAATCTCCGCGCAGTCGGTCTCGCGCGCCGTCGGCGAGGCGCTGCAGTGACTCGCGGGCCTGGAAGACGAGCGCCTTGACCTTCTCGCGCGGCACCCCGAGGGAGACGGCGATCTCCTCGTGCGAGAGCGCGCCGAGCTCGGCCATGACCAGCGCCGTCCGCTGATCCTCGGGCAGCCATGCAGATCACGGACGAGGTCGCGCAGATCCTCGCGCCGCTGCGACCTTAGCCGAGGGCTCCTCGCTGACGGTGCCCTCGAGCTCGGCTACGGCGACCTCGCGGCGGGCGCGCAGGATCGAAAAGCAGCGGTTGCGGGCGATCGTGAACAGCCACGGCCGCAGCTGGATGGGCTGATCGCTGGACACGATGGCGTTGTAGGCGGCCAGGAAGGTGTGCTGGGCAGCATCCTCGGCCTCCTCGCGGTCATCGAGCAGATGACGGCAGAAGGCCAGGATCGGCTCGGTGATGGCGCTCATAGGCGGCCTCGAAGGCGGCTGTGCGGCCGGCACGAATGATGCGTCACCAAGTGCGCATCGGGGCGAACCTCAGAAGCGCCGGTGACGGTCCCCGCAGAGCCCCCTGCCGGCGCCTCCGGGGCACCGCTGCTGCTTCCATGCCCGCCATTATCTGCCAGCTCGGAGGCCTCAGCGCAAACCGGCACGTCTGCAGCGACGCCCCGGCCAGTATCCTGGCCGTGATGGCGTATTTCCGCCACGAAGGCCAACGACTGGCCTATACGGTCCACGGAACGGGCCCCCGGTCCACGGTGCTCATGCCCGGGCCTGCTCCTCTCCCAGAAGATGCAGCTCCCCTTGGCCCGTGCCCTGGCGCGTTATGGCAACCGCGTCATCACCTTTGATCCGCTCGGGCATGGCGCCTCGGACCGTCCGCGCGACATGTGGCGCTACTCGATGAGCCAGTTCGCCGAGCAGGCCCTTGCCCTCCTCGATCATCTCGAGCTCGATCAGGCCGTGGTGGGCGGCGCCTCGCTGGGCGCCAACATCACCCTTGAGCTCGCCTGTCTGGCTCCCGAGCGCCTGCGGGGGATGGTGCTCGAGATGCCCGTGCTCGACAATGCCATCCCCGCCTGTACGGCGGTGTTCGCGCCCCTGCTCTTCGCGCTCACGTTCGGCGAGCCGGTAATGGCCGCGCTCGCCCGCGTGGCCCGCGCCGTTCCCCGCACGGGCGTCCCGCTGCTGGCGGAGATCGGACTCGACGCGGTGGCCCAGGATCCGGGCCCCGGGGGCGCGGTTCTGCAGGGCATCATCTTCGGCCGCACCGCTCCCGACCGGCGCCAGCGGCGGCGGATCGAGGTCCCCGGGCTCGTGGTCGGCCACCGGCGCGACCCCGTCCACCCGTTCTCCGACGCCGACATGCTGGCGCGCGAGCTTCCCAACGGACAGCTTCTCAGCGCCGACTCGATCCTCGAGTTGCGCATCCACCCCGAGCGGCTGACCCGCCGCATCGCCGACTTCGTGGCCGAGTGCTGGAACGGCGGCGAGGCCCGCAACGGGCACCAGCGGCGCGCCGCCAGCGCCTGAGCCGGGGGCCTGGGTCGTCGTCCGTGGGCGCCCGCCGACGGGCGGCGGTCGTCGTCCGTGGGCGCCGCGGGCCTCCCGCAGTCGGTCGTCGTCCGCGGCGCCGTGGGCCTCCCGCAGTCCACACCGTCGCACTCGACCGAGCTGAGAAGCCGAGTGCTACCAGGTGGCCCTGAGAGGGCCGGTTTGTCCATCTCGGGGTTCGGACGCGGTCGAGTGCTGCGTTGTGGACGCCGTCGGCGGTCAGCACCCCGAGAGGCGAGCCTGGACGCCGGAAACGGTGCAGCACCGCCAGAGGCCCCCGGCCTGAGCTAATCCCGGTGAGGGCGCAGGCGCTGGATCGCCCACTCGCGCCATTGTGACTCGGGCTCGTCGCCCGAGAGCACCGCGCTGGCCGCCTCGTAGCCCTGCTCGATGAGCGTCTGGGCCTGCCCGAAGTCCCACGCCGGCACGGTCTGCGGGCAGGGTGGGGCAACGACGATCAGCCGGGCCTGATGGGCGTAGTGCTCGATGTCCTGGGCCAGACGCTGGTTGATGAGCAGGGTGAGGGCCTGCACGATCATGGGGATGGCACCCCGCGGTGCCGCTGGCAGCTCGCACTGACCGCCGGTCGGCAGGACGTAGATCGGGTCGGCGCCGAGCTGGACGGCATCGGCGATCGGCGTGTTCTCGGCCACGCCCCCGTCGACGAGCTGGCGCCCCTCGAACTCGATGGAGGGGAAGACGCCCGGGATGGCGGCGCTAGCCAGCACCGCCGCCTGGGCGTCGCCCCGCGAGATCCGTCCTTCTCGCCGGAGAGGACGTCGGTGGCGATCACGTGGAACGACGTCGGCGCGTCCTCCATCCGGGTGAACTGGGCGTTCGCCTCCAGCGCGCGCCTCACGCTGGCGTTGGAGACCAGGTGGTCGCGCTCACCGACCAGGCCGAGGACGGCGGTCACCGGATTGGGCGTGAACACCTCGAGCGTGCTCATCTGCTGCCACAGGTGCTCGAGTGCGCGCGCGGTCTCGGGCGTGGCCGGCCGGGAGGCGATGAAGGCGCCATTGACCGCGCCCGCCGACGTGCCGACGATGAGCTCAGGGGCGATCTCGTGCTCGTAGAGGGCCCTGAGCATGCCCGCTTCGACGGCACCCAGGCTGGCGCCGCCGGAGAGCACGAACCCGATCATTCGCCGTCACCGTACCCGAGCGTCGGGGCGCGGTGTCGCGGCCGTCGGCCACACTGCCGCCCATGAACGTGGCCCCCGAGCTCGTCATCTTCGACTGCGACGGCGTGCTCGTGGACAGCGAGCCCATCTCCCAGGAGGTCCTCGCCCAGACGCTGACCGCCTGCGGGGTCCCCACCACGCCGGCGCAGGCCCAGCGGATCTACCAGGGCCTCATGCTCGAGGACATCGTGACCACGGCGCAGCAGCGCTCGGGTGTCGTCGCTGCCCGCCGACTTCCTCGAGCGCTTCGTGGATGTTCGCGCGGTCGAGTTCGAGCGGCGGCTGCGGGCGGTGCCCGGCGCCGGACCGGCGGTGCGGCGCGTCCGCGCGGCCGGGATCAAGGTCTGCGTGGCCTCGCAGGGCCGCCTGGTCAAGACCGAGCACACGCTGGGGCTCACCGGCCTGCGCTCGCTGTTTGCCGCGCAGGAGATCTTCTCGGCCTCCTCGGTCGCGCACGGCAAGCCCCATCCCGACCTGTTCCTGCACGCGGCCGCGACGATGGGCGCCGCGCCGGCCCGCTGCGTGGTGGTCGAGGATTCGCCCTCGGGCGCCCAGGCGGGACTCGCCGCGGGCATGCGCGTGATCGGCTACAGCGGCGCTGGCGACGGAGCGGGCCTCGGCGCCCTGGGTGTGGAGAGGCTCGAGCGGATGGAGGAGCTACCCGCTCGACTCGGCCTGTGAGCCGTTCGAGCTGCTCGCGGACTCGCTGCCGCCGTCCTCGCCGCGCTGACCATCGCGGCCCGCGCCGCCCTCGTCCCGAGCGCCGCCCTCGTCCTGGGCGCCGCCCTCGTCCTGGGCGTCGTCCTCATCTTCGTCGGACTCCTCGCCCTTGAGCTTCTGCTTGTCGACCTTGCCCTGGGGCTTGCGGGGCAGCTCGTCGAGGAACTCGATCTCGCGCGGGACCTTGTAGTTGGCCAGGTTCTCCTTCACGTAGGACTTCAGGTCATCCTCGGAGACCTCCCCGTCCTTGACCACGAAGGCCTTGAGCCGCTCGCCGTACTCCTTGTCTTCGACCCCGACGACGGCCGCTTCGGAGACGTTGTCATGCTTCTCGAGCGTCTCCTCGACCTCTTCGGGATAGACGTTCTCGCCGCCCGAGACGATCATGTCGTCGGCGCGGCCCTCGACGAACAGGTGGCCCTCCTCGTCGAGGTAGCCGAGATCGCCGGTGGTCATGTGACCGTCGACCATCTCCTCGTCGTCCTCGTCGCCGGTGTAGCCCTCGAAGAGCATGGCGTTGCCGACGAAGATCTCCCCGGTCTCGTTCGGCGGCTTCTCGTCGCGGCTGTCCTGGTCGAGGATGCGTAGCGAGGTGCCGGGCGGAGCGGTGCCGGCGGCGCCGGGCGCCTCGCGGAGGATCTTGGGATCGCCGATGGCCGCCCACGCCACCTCGGTGGAGCCGTAGAGGTTGTAGAGGTTGTCACCGAAGGTGTCCATCCAGTTCTGGGCCAGGTCGGCCGACAGGGCGCCGCCGCTCGAGGCTGCGATGCGCAGCGAGGAGACGTCGTACTGGCCCCGCGTCTCCTCGTCAAGGTCGAGGATGCGCTGGAGCATGATGGGCACGATGATGAGCGCCGTGGCCTTGGACTCCTCGATCTTGGCCAGGGTCTGCTCAGGATCAAAGCGACGACGCAGCACGAACGTCGAGGAGAGGAGCATGCCGAGCTGGAAGTTCATAAAGCCCCAAGCGTGGAAGAGCGGGGCGGCGAACATCGTCGGTTCGCGGGCCCGCAGCGGGATCCGCGAGAGCACGGCCACGATCGGCTCGATCGGGTCGGGCTGGCCGCGCGAGGCGCCCTTGGGCGTGCCCGTGCTGCCCGAGGTCAGCAGCGTAATCCGTCCCGGCCGGTCGGGCATGGGCGCGTCGGACTCATCGCCGCCGGCGATCACCTTCTCGAGCGAGTTCTCGTCCGGTTCGCCGTCATTCTCGATCGCCTCGTGCCAGGCCACCCAGGCCACCCGGTCGCCGATGGCATCCTGGATGGCCTCGGAGAACTCCTCGTCATAGATGATGGCCTTGGGCTCCTCGCGGTCGGTGACCTCCTTGAGCTGCGGGCCGGCGAAGGCGGTGTTGTAGAGCAGGACCGTGGCCCCCAGCTTGGAGATGGCCACCGTGGCCTCGATGAACCAGCGATGGTCGCGGCACATGATGGCCACGCCGTCCCCCGCGCCGATGCCTTTCTCCTGCATGGCGTTGGCCAGCGCGTTGGTCCGGCGATCGACCTCGGCGAAGGTCAGCGTGCCGAGTTCGTCGATGATGGCCGGCTCGTCGGCGTAGCGCATGGCGGCCACCACGAAGGCGGCAGCCGGGGTGAGCTTCCAGCCCAGCAGCGCCCGCGCACCCTTGAGCAGGACCTCGGGGCTCTCGACCGGGCGGATGATTCCCGCCTGGAGCATGACCTGGGCGGCGCGAGCCAGCTGCTCGGGTCGGCGCAGCTGACCACCGGCCGCCTCGAGCATCGTGCCGCCTCTGGGCATTACGCCACCGATGCGCTCGAGCAGCGCACCGGGCGCGCCCGTGCCGGGAACCCGGTCGGCGACTTTGCCAAGCAGGTCGGCCGCGTCGCCGCCAATCGAGCGCGCGACGCTGTCGAAGGCGCTCCTGAACGTGTTCTCCGCCATCTTTCTCCTCCAGCGTGGCTCCGTGCTCTGACACGTGTGCCCGGCCTGCGGGCCCCGGTAACACTACTTAATGGGGCGCGGGCGGGCCTGGCGGGGTGACAATGTCGCGCCCGGTCGGCGAAAGCTCCTCATCCAGTTCCACCTGCCAGTAGTAGCGGGTGAAGGTCACCCCGGCGCGGAACTGGCCCACGTGGGGCTCGATGACCTCGCCGGCGGCCAGGCGCACGATGAGCTCGGGGTAGGTGTGTCCAGGCAGCGCGGCGTACATCGGGGCCGGGAAGGCGCCGCCAAAGCGCGTGTTCACATCTGTGATGCCCAGGCCGATCTCGCCATCGCGGAACACCTGGACCGTGCAGGGCCCGCGCGCGCCCAGCGCTTCGACGACGCGGCGACCGAGGTCGACGAGCTCACCGTCGGCGATCACGGTCCCCTTGATCGACTCACCGCCCCGGGACTCGATCATCGTTCGCGGGATGGCGTTCAGGCAGCGACCGTCGAGCCCCGACAGGGTGTCGATGGAGAACTCGGGGCCGGCCATGAACCGCTGCACCATGGCCGGCTCGTTGATGTAGCGCGTGAAGAAGGCCGCCGCCCGCGCGTCGTCGGCCCGGTGGATGGATCGGGCCCCCGACCCCCACCGCGGCTTGACCATGACCGGGTAAGCGGCCACGGGCTCGCCCGGAAGCACCGTCGGAGGCGAGGGCAGGCCGAGACGCTCGAGCAGCAGGTGGGTCTCGTACTTGTCAAACGTGGAGCGGGCGATCTCGGGGTCGGGGACGAAGGCGGGCAGACGGCCGTCGACGCGGGCGTGGGCGAGCACCTCGAGATCGAGGTCGGTGAGGGGCACGACGGCGCGGACGTCGTGGCGCTCGCACAGCGCCTGCAGCGCCGGCACGTACTCCGGGTCGTCGATCCGGGGGACCGGATAGCGCAGGTCGGCCGCATACTGGGCCGGGGCGAGCGGGTTGGGGTCGGCGGCGACCACGGTGGCGTGCTGGGCGAAGGCGGAGACGATGTCGTAGCGCTTGCCCACGCCCGTGAGCAGCACGGCGAAGTCGCGCTTGGTGGGCGTCAGCTCGGTCGCCATCCACCCGTCTCGCCCTTGTAGAGACCGTGCCCGCTGGCCAGCACGCTCACGGTGCGGGCAAGGATGACCAGGTCGAGCGCCAGCGAGTGGTGTTCGACGTACCAGAGGTCGAGCTCGATGCGCTCCGACCACGGCAGCGACGCCCGCCCGTTGATCTGCGCCCACCCGGTGATGCCGGGCTTGACCGTCAGCCGGCCCCGCTGGCGCTCGGTGTACTGCTCGACTTGGACGGCGATGGTCGGGCGAGGTCCGACCATCGACATCTCGCCGCGCAGGACGTTCCACAGGTTGGGCAGCTCGTCGAGCGAATAGCGGCGCAGGAAGGCGCCCACTCGGGTGATGCGGTCATCGCCCTGATTGAGGGCGAGGCCGGGGCCGATGAACTCCGCCCCGGCGACCATGGTTCTCAGCTTGAAGATCTTGAATGGGTGACCGTGCCGGCCGATCCGGGTCTGGGTGTAGACCGGGTGGCCGGGGGACTCAAGCCGGATGGCCGCGGCGAGCACCGCGACCACCGGTGCGGTGATGAGGGTGGCGGCCGCGGCGAGGATCACGTCGAGGAACCGCTTGGCGGCCGCGGTCACCGGGTTCCCTCCGCCGGCTCCCAGCCGGCCTGCGTGCCCTCGTGGAGCCAGTCCCACAGGCCGGCCAGCAGCGAGGAGGTGGTCAGGACGTAGTAGCGCGCGACGAGCAGCGGGCGCGCGGGGACGGGGCCGGCCAGCGCAGCGGCGAGGATGACGGCGAGCTGAAGGGCCAGCGTGGCCACATAGACCCATCCCTGACCCAGCAGGGCCAGGTTCGCGCCCAGAGCGACGAGGTGCAGGAAGGGCGACGCGTAGCGCAGGATGCGGTGCGAGAAGATCATGAGGGCATAGAGGGGGTCATAGCCGCGGGGCGAGAGCATGCCGCCGCGCAGAACGATCGGCCACGTGTGGCTCATCATCCGGCGCTTGCGCGCGAACTCACCCTCGATCGAGGGCACCATCTTCTCGGTGGCCCGGGCGGCCGGGGCAAACAGGGCCAGGCGGCCTCGCTTGACCATGTTGAAGGGAAAGGAGAGGTCGTGGCCCATGATCGGGTCCACGACGACGTAGGCCTCGCGGCGGGTCGCGTAGATGGCACCGTTGCCGCCGGTGATCGAGCGCACACGCGACTCGAGCGCCCGCAGCGACATCTCATAGCGCCAGTAGAGGCCCTCCTGGTTGGTGCCCCGGTCGTTGATGAGCCGCACCTCGCCGCAGACGTAGCCCACCCGGTGGTCTGAAAAGGGCACCAGCAGATGGGAAAGCGCGTCAGGCTCCCAGACGGTGTTGGCGTCGGAGAAGGCCACGATCTCGCTCCGCGCGGCGGCCACGCCGGCGTCCTGGGCTCTGACCTTGCCCCCGCGCGGGAGCTCGAGGACCAGATCGGCGCCGGCGGCTCGGGCCCGCTGCGGGGTGGCGTCAGGGGAGCCGTCGCAGGCGACGATGATCTCGAGGCGGTCGCGGGGGTAGGTCAGGGCGAGCAGATTGGCCACGCGACGGGCGATGACCTCCTCCTCCGCATAGGCGGCCACGATGACCGACACGGGGGGCGGTTGGTGACCGGGGAGCGCGTCGCCTTCGGGTCGGCGCCCGGGTCGCTGCACGGGTTGGCGCGCGGTTCGCCGGAGGCGGGCGAGGGCGCCGAGCAAGGCCGCGTAGCCGGCGTGCGTGTAGACGAGCAGGCCGGCGCAGAGCCAGAAGATGACGGCCACGGCGATCACCGGGCGATTGTCGCTGACCCGCCGCCGCCGAGAGTCCCGGTCCTTAGCGGGTCAGCTCGGCGTAGAGCTCCAGCGTGCGCGCCGCCGCTGTCTCCCACGAATAAGGTCCGGCAGCGGCCCGGCGGGCCGCCTCGGCCAGCCGGGAGCGCGCGGCTGGATCGCCGACGAGCTCGGCCAGCGCGGCTCGCAGGGCCGCGACCTCGCCGGGAGCGACGAGTCGGGCCGCCCCGAGCGCGGCCACCTCGCCAAAGCCGCCGATGTCGCTGAGCACCGCCGGCGTGCCGAAGGCAAGCGCCGTGGCCAGGACGCCGGACTGATCGAAGCGTTCGGTGCGCGTGTAGGGGAGCACGACCACGTCGGCACGCCGAAAGCACGCCGCCAGTTCGACGTCGCCGACGAACCGGGGCACGAAGCGCACGTTCGGACCCGCCAGCCGGCGCAGCGGCTCCAGGGCCATCCGGGGGCGGCCGACGATCCACAGCTCTGCGTCCTCGATGCCCCGCCAGGCCGCCAACAGGGTCTCCAGGCCCTTGTAGGGTCGAAGGAGGCCGAAGAAGAGGACCACGGGAAGCTCGGTGGCGGGCAGCTCGGCCGGCAGAGACGCGCCCGGCGGGGCCGCGGTGAGGTGCACGAAGGAGCCGTGCGGGATGATGCGGACCTTCCCGGGGTCGATGGCGAGCCGCTGCACGAGCTGATCGTGGCCATAGCGGGAGTGCACGACGATCCCGTCCACGGCGTCGTAGAGGCGCCGCTGCGCGGCCGACTGGCCGGGTCTCGGTTCGCGGGGCAGGAGATCGTGCGCGGTCAAAACGATCGGTCTCCGGGGTAAGAGCCACCGGTCGAGCCACTGCACATCCAGCCACTGGAAGTGCACGACGTCGGCGACGGCCCCCGCCTCGCGGCGGTAGGCGAGCATGTCCGGGACGTGCACGAGCGCCTTGGCGATCTGGCGCAGGCGGCCGCCGGCGGCGCCGGGCACGTGGCGGTAGAAGGGCTCGCGGCGGCGGTAGCCGGCGGGCACAGGCACCGACCCGTAGGCGAACCGGCTCGTGACCAGCTCCACCGTGGCCCCCGCCCCGGCCAGAGCCATGCACAGGGCATGGTCGTAGGGCGGCGTGAAGGCCGAGGGGTCGACCATGTCGACGCGCACGTCAGGACCGCCGCAGGCGCCGCCGAGGTCGCGTCGGCTCATCGAGCGGTCGTCCGGCCAGCCGGGCGACCCGGGTGGCCACCGGCGTCGGTCCGGCTCCGAGGGCGAGCACGCGTGCGGCCGGCTGATGGGCCAGGCGGCGGACCGTGGGCGCGAGGGCCGAGAGCCCGGGCTCGCCGGGGCCGCGCTCGATGAGGTCGCGCAGCGAACGGACAGGGTGGCGAAGGACGAGCGCGACCACGGCCCGGAGGCGCTCGGCGAGGCCGTCGTCCTCGCGGTAGTCGATCCACAGCTCCTGCGTGGCGGCCAGGTCCGCGGTGCGCGGGCGAGCCACGGCCTCGACCCGCACCCGCCCGAAGCTGCGAGCGAGCTCGACAAGCGGGTCGCCGGCGGCCGGGAAGCGGTCGGCGACGAGCACCGCCTGCACGGCGATCGGGCGGGCCTGAGACCGGGGTCGGTTGGAGAGGGCAAAGCCCGCCAGCTCCTCGACGGCCAGGAGCGCGTCGAGGCCCCGGAAGCGCAGGCGCTCCAGTCGCCCGGGAGGGGGCGCGGCCGCGGGCGGGCGGGGACGCTCAGGGTCCGCGGGCGGGCGGGGAGGCTCAGCAACCGGTGCGCCGCCCTCTGGCGCCGAACGCAGCAGCGCCCGGCTGCGGCGCAGCGCTCGGCGCAGGGCCGGCTCGGGCCGGAAGCCGTCGTAGCGGCGGGCGAGCCACGCCCTTCCGGCCGCGTAGCCGCGCCACTGGCGCCGGAGCTCGGAGACGCTAGCGCGGTAGCGATGCTCGACCGCGGCTTGGGGCCGGAGTGCGAGCCGCCAGCCCGCCTCCTGCAGGCGCCAGCTGAAATCGGTGTCCTCGGCGGCCCGCAGGCCTTCCAGGAAGCCCCCGACCCCCTCGAAGGCGGCCCGGCGCACGAGCAGGTTGGCGGCGACGGCGCGGGGCCGGTAGGGATGGGCGAGATGGGCGCGCTGGCTGAGAAAGCTCCGCGTCGCCCCGTAGCGTTCAGCGACCGTGGTCGGCGCCGCCGCGGCTTGGACCTCCCCGGCCAGCGCTCCCACGTCCGGGGAAATGGGCTCGATGAAGTAGGCGTCGAGCAGGTCGGCGGGGGCCAGGCAGTCGGCGTCGAGAAAGAGGATCCACTCGCCGCAGGCCCCGGCCGCCCCCACGTTGCGGGCGTGGGCCGGGGAGCGCTCGCCCGGGGCGGGAACGACGGTGACACCGGCCATGGGTGGGGCGGTGCCGGCGTTGTCGGCCAGGATCAGCTCATCCCCGGGGCGGTGGTGCAGGCTCTGCAGGATGGCGAGGGCGGCCTCGGCCGCCGCCCGGTCGCCGGCGAAGGGGATCACCACCGACACGGACGGGCGGCTCACGCGCGGGCCCGGGCCTGGCCTCGGCGCAGCGCCGCGCGCATCCAGCCGAGCTCCTCGGCATGAAAGAACCCGCTGAGCGCGAGGACACCGGGCATGAGCGCGACCATCGCTGCCCGGGTGAGCAAACCGACCGCCCCGTGGGTGGGCAGCAGCAGCTCACCGGCGGCGGCCAGGGCGCCGAAGACGGCGACCACCTGTGCCAGTCGCCCCCACTCGAAGGCGACGGCGAAGATGCGCCGGGTCAACACGTACATCACGCCAAGCATTACCACGTAGGCCCCGCACAGGGCCAGTCCGGCGCCGGTGATGCCCAGCGGGGGGACGAGCACGACGAGCAAGAGGACGTTGGCGGCCAGGCCGGCGAGCGAGGCGGGGAAGTTCCGCGTGGTCACCTTGGCCCGTCCGGCGATGACGAGGAAGACCACCCAGAGCCCGTAGCAGGCCCAGCCCAAGGATACCCAGGTGAGCGCCGTGTGGGCGCTGTAGAAGCTGGGCGCGGCCAGCAGGCGCAGCACCCAGCGCCCCAACAGGGCCAGGGCCGCCACCACCCAGCCGCTCACGAACACGTAGTAGGTGGTAACGAGGCCATAGACCCGAGCCGCCTCGGCGTCGTTGCGGATCGAGTAGGCCAGCGGGGGCCAGGCGTACTGGAAGGCCCGCACGATGAAGGCGACCGTGCCCGCGAGCTTCACGGCGATCGAGTAGAGCCCCACGTCGCGCGCGTTCTTGGTGTACAGCAGGAAGTAGCGGTCGAGCAGGCTGAGGGCGTACACGGAGGCCTCGGCCGGGACGGTCGGTAAGCCAAAGCGCAACAGGGTGGCCAGCCGCTCGCCCCGGCCGTGATGGCGATGCAAGCAGCTTGTCTCGCATCGTCCACCACAGGGCGAAGAGGACGACGGTGGAGGCGCCGTAGTTACCGAGCAGGAGTCCGCGCGGGCCCTCGTTCAGCCCGACGACGAGCACGACCGAGGCGCCGATGGTGAGGATGACGTTCGCTAGGGACGCCGTCGCGTAGGCGCGCACGCGCTCATCGACACGCAACAGGCCGTAGGCGAGCTCCAGGTTGGTAAACGACCACAGCCCGAGCACGGCGACCATGAACGTGGGGGCGTCGCTGTGGCGCAACATGAGCTTCGAGAGCGGCTGGGCGAAGATGATCAGCACGACCGCGGCCACCGTGGTGGTGGCGGCCAGAAAGAGGATGGCCCGGCGGGCCAGGGCGTCGCGGCGCTGCTGATCCTGGTCGGTGAAGTGAAAGCGCAGGAAGGCCTCGATGATCCCGAGGCGGACGAGGATGCTCGCGAAGATGACGCTGTTGGCCAGGACCTCGACCACGCTGTAGCCCGACGGGTTGATGTAGCGCGTGTACACCGGCAGGAGCAGCACGGCCATGAACTTCGCGACCAGGTCGGCCACCTGGTAGGCGGCCAGCGTGCGGACCAGGCGCTTGAGGTAGCCCGTCATCCCGGCACACGGTACGGATCGCCCCCGCTGGCGCCGGGCGGGTCAGCGACGCGGGCGTTCAGAGCTCGGACAGGCGCCGTTCCAGGAAGCGCCGCTCCGGCCCCGGGTCGGTCAAGGCGAGGGCGCGCGCATACGCGGCCCGCGCGGCCTCGGGCTCTCCCAGGCGACGCAGCAGCTCGGCTCGGGTGGAGTGCAGGTAGCGGTAGTGCCCGAGCGCCAGCCCGTCGACGATCTCGAGCGCGGTGGCGGGAGATCCGGCTTCGGCGATCGCCACGGCCCGGTTGAGCGCCACCACGGGCGAGTCCGTCAGGGCGCTCAGGCGGTCATAGAGCGCGACGATCTGGAGCCAGTCGATCTCGGGCTCGCACTGGAGCGAGGCGATGGCGGCCTGGAGCACGTAGGGGCCGCCACCGCCCCGCAGAGCGATGGCTCGGTCGAGGTGCTCCCGGGCCCTGGCCAGCTGCTCCTCGTCGTAGAGCGAGCGATCCTGGTCGGCGAGCAGGACGAGCTCGCCGTCGCGCCACCGGGCGGCGCGGCGAGCGTCCTGGAGGAGGACAAGGGCCAGCAGCCCGCGGGCCTCCGGCTCATCGGGCATGAGCTCGCACACCATCCGGGCCAGCCGGATGGCCTCGGCGGCGAGATCCGTCCGCCCGCCGTAGCCCTCGTTGTAGACCAGGTAGACCGTGGCCAGCACGGAGTGCAGGCGGTCGGGCAGCAGATGATCCGCGGGCACCGCGAACGGGATCCCGGCGTCACGGATCTTGGCTTTGGCCCGGGAGAGCCGGCGCTTCATCGTCTCCTCCGAGACCAGGAAGGCCCGGGCGATCTCCTCCGTGGTCAACCCCAGAAGCGCCCGCAGGGTGAGGGCCACCTGGGCCTCGGCGGCCAGAGACGGATGGCAGCAGGCGAAGATGAGCTCGAGGCGCTCATCCTGGATGGCGCCGGGATCGTCGAGGAAGTCGTCGTCGACCATCGCTTCGGGGGCAAGTAGCGGGGTCTTGCGGGCCAGCGACCGCTCACGACGGATCCGGTCGATGGCCCGGTGGCGCGCGGTGGTGATGAGCCAGGCGCGCGGATGGGCCGGGGCGCCCTCGCGCCGCCAGCGCTCGGCGGCGAGCGCGAACGCCTCCTGCGCGGCCTCCTCGGCGCGGTCCCAGTCGCCGAGGAAGCCGGTCAGGTGGGCGAGGATCCGGGGCCACTCCTCGCGGAAGACGCGCTCGATCTGCTCAGTACCCGACAAGGGGCCGGACCTCGACCGCTCCCCCCATGCGCGTGGCCGGAACCCGCCCGGCCAGCTCGAGCGCCCGGTCGAGATCGCCGGCTTCAAAGACGTAGTAGCCGGCGAACGCCTCCTTGGTGTCCGCGAACGGGCCGTCGGTGGTCAGCAGCTGGCCGTTCTGAGCCCGCACCGTGGTCGCCGTGTGCACGGGCTGGAGCTGGCCACCGTCGACGAAGCCGGGCTCCTCGCGCAGCGCCATGTACTCCGCGGTCACACTGCGGCGCTCGTCCTCGGACAGGCCTTCATAGGATCCGGGCTCGGGGTAGATGAGCAGTGCGTACTTCATGTCGCCTCCTTGGGCGCAGGGATCATTGTCAGCTCTGAGACGAGCGGGACAGCGTTCAGGGGACAGGCAAGGCGGAAATTTCGCGGCGGCGGTGAAGCGGCGTGGGCCCGCGCTTGCCGGCTGGCTCGAGGAGGCCGAGGAGGCGCAGGCAGTAGGCGACCCGCTGCGCGAGCAGGACCGGGCAGCGGAGCAGGGCAGCGAGCTCGCGCGTGCTGAACGGCTCTGGCGGAAGGGGCGGGAGGAGCTTGAGCGCGTCGCCCGGACCGTGCAGCTCGATCCGGTCGAGGATCTCCACGAGCCGGCGCTGTCCCGGGTCGCGGGTGCGCCGGCGGCTGGCGCTGGGGACGGGAGCGGGGCCGCGCACGTGGTCCTCGCGCACGAGCACCACCTCCACGGTGAGGTGCGGATGGCTGAGCAGCGAGGGGAAGGCCACGAGCCGGTCGAAGAGCTCGAGCGCGGTGGCTCGCCGGGGTGATGGACGGGCGGACAGAACCTGTCCCTCGCCGTCGACGCGGACGATCCGGCGCTCGGCGGCGACCGGATAGACGATGCGAAAGCGATGCTCGTCGAGCAGGGCGTCGAGCTTGCGAGCCAGGGCGCCGAAGCCGCCGGTCTGAACCTCGACGAGTTCGCCGTCGGCCCGCACGATGTCGATGAGATAGCGGCCGACCGGGACCTCGAGACGGTCTCCGACCTGGGCCAGGGCAGACTTGAGGGCGGCGTGCAGGGGGCCTTCGCGCAGGACTCCGATCCCCGACACGGCGACGAGCGTACTGCGGGGTGCGGCGGCGCACCGCCGTCTAGGACCGCAGCCAACGTGCAAGTCGGGGTCCGTGGATGGCCCGCGGTCGCGAGGGCCCTACGGCGTCAGATGCGAGCTCACCGCGGACACCTCCGGGTTGCCGCCCAGCGAGGGCGAGCACACCTGGGTGCTCCCGGCGTACCACACGAGCCGGTGGTGGGTGCCCGGGGCGATGACCTGGATCCCGTAGGCGGTGAAGTCGTGGGGGATGCACGGTCCGGCCACGACGAAGACGTAGTTGAAGAAGGCGCGGTGGAAGGGGGCCAAGGTGACGGTGCCATGGGAAGAACCGTGCCGGTCGGTCGATCCGGCGATGGTGTGTGCCCCCGCATCGACCCAGGCCACGCCGGGGAAGCCGGCCAGCTTGCAGGTCACGGTGCCCACGTTGCGCAGGGCGAAGTTCCACTCGCGGTGGCTGGTGAAGCCCTGACCGCCGACTTTGTCCAGGCGCAGGCTGGACGGTGCGCACACCGGGTGGCTCACCCCGGCCACGGCGTCCGTGCGCTCGCGATGGCCCGCGAGCGCAGGCGCGGCGCCGACCGCGCCGAGCACACCGACGACGAGCAGAGCCAGCATCCGAGACATTCGTTCCTCCCCGAGTCGAGGTCCTCTCCGATCTCGACGGTACTGCCGGACCGCCGGACGGTCAAACTGTAAGCCCCACCCAGGCGTCCTGCCGGACGGTCGAACCGAAGCCGCACCCACGGGTGACGGAGGCCGCTCATCCGGCCAGAAACGACCACATCCCGCCGAAGAGCTGCCGCGCGCCGGCGTTCGTGGCCAGGGCGCTCGCGAAGCCGGGCAGGCCGACCTCGGCCACGGCACCCGACCCGAGGCGCACCCCGGCCACGCTCAGCGAATCCGCACGCGGACCGGCACTCGTGGCCAGCTGGGCCGGCGCGGCGACGCCGGTGATGGGCTCGTAGGCGGTAAAGCCGCCCACGGGCCCGGTGACCGACCGAAACAGGGCAAGGTCGTCGCTCATGATGGTGAGCGCGCCGCCCGAAGCCGGCCCGCCCGCACCGCTCAGCGCCCCATCGCTCAGCGCCCCATGGCTGATGCCGAAGATGTCGGTCCCCGCCATCGCTCCCGCTCCGAAGGCCTCGCCCCGCGCCACCGACACGTAGGCCCGCAGAGAGCCGAGGCCGAGCGAGAGCACCCGTCCGCCGCCGATGACGTACCGGCGCAGCGCCGCCCGCAGCGAGCGGGTGATCCAGCGCACGCTCCCAGCCAGGATGACCCCGCGGTGGCCGCGCAGGGGCGGCCCCTGGCCCTCGATGAGAGCCAGGTCGGTGGTCAGATCAAACGGACGATGGGAGCGCTCGAGGTAGTCCACCAATGCGGCCTGATCGCCGAAGCCGGCCGGAAGCCCGGTCGCGAACGGCCGGCTCAGGTCCACCCGGGCGCCCGATGCAAGCGTGTCGGGAAACCCGTCACCGGTGTCGTCGACCGGATTCAGGCCCTGCCAGCTCAATGCCGGCACGACGACGAGCACGGGCTCGGGCCGGGCCGAGCGGGCCACGAGCGGCACGGTGGAGGCCGGACCCGCGGCCCGGACGGTGAGCTCGAGGAGACCCGCCGGGCCCTTGGGAACGGGCACGGCGAGCGTGGCCTGCACCCCCCGGCCGGAGGAGAGGACGCTCGGCGATCCGGCCCGCCGCAGTGCCCATCGGTACGCGGCGCCCGCAGCGTCCACCCCCACCCGTGGCCGCGGTCCCGGCCAAAACGGGCACGAGCGGCGGGGATAGCGCGAGGTAGCGGACCGAGAGCCCGGCGTGGGGCGTCGAGCCCCGAACCGGCGGCAGCTGGCGCGGATAGTGGCCAGTCACGCACGCGGCGTTGGTGACGTCGAGGCCGACCGCGTAGGTCCCGGCCGGCGCCGCCCGGCCGTGAATGGTGCCGTCCCAGACCGCCGTGGCCCCATTCAACGGAGCCACGAAGGTCTTGACCAGCCGCGGACGGCCCGGACCGTCGGTGCGGTAGACCCGCACCGTGCCGGCGTGCCCCTGATTGCCGCCGACGTGAATGGTGGTCCGCAGCGATCCGCGCTCGGGCACCACATGGGGGCTGACCGCGGTGACAACGGGGCGGGGCGGCTGGGTCTCCACGCGCACGGGCGAGGGCGAACCGCCACTGGTGGGGGCGATGACCACCGTGCGGTCCTGATGGATGAGGACGACCTCGACGTAGTAGGTGCCATCGGGCGCGTAGCCGCCGCTGTCCTCGCGGCCGTCCCAGACGAACATGCTCCGGACGGGATGGCCGCCGCCCTCCATGTGACGTCCGGAGGCCAGCGTGGCCACGACGGCTCCGCCCGGATCGATCACGTACACGTCCACGTCGTCGGAGCGGTGCTTGAGATAGAAGGAGATGCGCATCTGCCGATGGTTGACGCCGCCGCACACACCCCCGGCGCGAGGGTCGAGGACCGATGGGTCCGGAGCGGGGAAGCCGGCGATGAGCGGTGTCGTCACCTTCAGGTGCTGTACGACGAAGAACGCCCCCACCGTCGCCACCGCCAGCAGCGTGAAGACGACCGCGGGCAGCCGTCTCACATCTCCACCACCGCGGTGTTGGGCACCTCGAAGTCGTGGAAGGCCTTCAGGCCCCGCGGATCACGCAGGCAGAGCATGACCCGGATCGAGCCGCCGTGACAGACGACCAGGCAGGGCGACGGCGAGCCGGCGTGGATGGCATGCAAAGCGCGGAGCACACGTTCCTGGTGCTCGAGCAGCGACTCGCCGTCGGGAAAGCGGAAAGCCGGGCCGGCCCGGCGCCAGGTGGCGTAGAGGTCGGGTTCGGCGGCGGCCACGTCGCGCATGAGGTGGCCCTCCCAGCGGCCGCGATGACCCTCGCGCAGGCGCTGGTCGAGCCGGGGCACGACCCCGATCCGGGCGCCGACGATCTCAGCCGTCGCCCGGGCCCGGGACAAGTCGGAGCTCCACAGCGAGGCGATACCGTCTGCGGCCACACGCTCAGCCAGCTCCGCCGCCTGGCGCCGGCCAGTGTCGTTCAGCGGTGTGTCCTGCCAGCCCTGAAACCGCGTCGGCTCCACGTTGTCGTCGGTCTGGCCGTGACGGGCGAGCAGCACGCCGCTCAGATCGAACCCACCCCAGGTGACGGCCTGAGGGTCATCGACGACCCGGGGGCGGTCAGCCACGGGCCATGTCGAAGGTGTCGGAGCGCAGCCCCAACCGCAGCGTCTCGAGCGGGAGGACGTCCTCGGGGGCGATGTTGCCCAGGTTGACGTCGGGTCCGAAGCGGCGGATGAACCAGACCTGCTGATGCTTGCGGGGGGCATCGAACATGATGCGCGCGGCGTCGATGCCGTGCACGATCTCGTCGATGAGGCCCTCGCGCACCTCGCCGGTGGGCCGGAAGATGCCTGCCGTGCCGGCCTCGCGGCCCTCGGCGATGACCTTCCAAGCCCCCGCGCCCAGCTCCTCTCCCATCTGCTCCACCCACCGGTAGGGCGGTGTGATGGCGCCGGTGTCGTCCTTGGAGCCGACCTCCGAGAGGACGGTGAAGTCCACGGCCAGGCGGGCGATCAACTCGAGCTTGAGCTCGCGGGCCAGGGTGATCGTCCCATCTGAGATCTCAAAATGGCGCAGCCCGAGCTCCTTGACCCAGGCCATCAAGTCCTCCAGTCGGTCCTGAGCCAGGGCCAGCTCGGTCAAGGTGCCGCCCAGGACGACCGGGATGCCGTGCTCGCGGTAGCGGGCCAGCTTGGCCTCGAGGTTGGCGGTGGCCAGAGCCGTCCCCCACCCGAGCTTGACGATGTCGATCGAGGCGCCGGCGACCTCGATGAGTCCGTCCACCTCGGCCACCGACAATCCCTTGTCAAGGACGTGGGTGATCCCCACTTCCCGCGGCTTGGCACTGCGCGCAGGCAGGTCGAGCTCGAGCATGGCCGTGGGGGCCTTCTCCGCTAGCGGGAGGCCAGGTCGGAGCCGACGGTCACGACGACGTCGGACGGGCACGGCGAGGGGGTGCAGGCGAAGGCCACGGCCTGGGTGCTGGAATCCAGCGGCTGGACCGACGCGGTGCCAAGCCCCAGCGTCTTGGCCACGGCCAGGGCCTCGGCGCGACGGCCTGGCCCGTAGGCGATGACGGTGGCCTGCCGTGTCTGGTCGGCGGCGGTGGAAATCCGGCCATCACGGAAGCCGACGGAGGACAGCTTCTGCGCCGTGCGGTGCGCCAGTCCCACCGTCGGGGTCCCGTTGAGCACGGCCACGGTGACCTTGGCCGGGTTGACGGCCACAGTCCGCGTCACCGGCCGGTTGGGCGCGGCGCTGCCCGAGGCACTGCTCGTGGAGCTGGAGCTCCCGTGCGAGACGGCGAGGATGATGCCGGCCGCGACCACGGCAAGGACGATGCCGGCCACGACCACGATGACGCCGCGCCGGCCGCGGCTCGGCTGCTGGCCTCGGGGGTCGGGCGGCGGGACGGCACGGCGCGGGGCGCCGCGCGGGGGCATGGTGCGCTGGCGCGAGCCCGCCGGTGCGGCGCGGCGCATGCCCGCGGGCGGGGGGGCGACCCGCGAGCCGCCGCCGCCGTTGCTGGCGCCGGCCGCCGTGGCCGCGGCCAGAGCGGGGACGGGCTGGCGGTCAGAGCCGGGCCGCGGGGGATCAGCTGTAGCCACGCCCACCGGTGCCGGTTGACGGGCGCCGGCGTGCGCCAGCACCCCGGCGGGGATGACGCGGGTCGCCGCGCTGAGGGCCGGGGCGGCCACCCCGGCCGGGGCCCCGGGCGGATGCTCGAGTGCGGCCAGGCGGCTCGACGCCGGGTCGGCCCCGGCCGCGGTCGCCGTCGCGGTGGCCGGCCGAGCGCTGCTGGCCTGTACCGCCTGAGCGGAGCCCGCCGGTGTGGCCTGCGCCGTGCCGGCCCGGGCCGTTTGGCCCTCGACCGCCGGTGTCTCGGCGGCGACCCGAAGCCGCGCCGGCGCGGCCGCCGCGGCCGAGACGCGCTCCGGGGCGGAGTTCAGCTGAGCCAGCCGGGCCTCCAGCGTGGCGAGGCGGTGGCGGAGCTCGTCGGCCTCCTCGCGCAGGGTGGCCGTCTCCCGGGCGTGCGCGAAATAGAGCAGCACGAGGAGGGCCAGCCCGATGAAGGCGGCAAATCCGGCATCGGCGCCCACCGAGGAGATGAAGTGGTGGACGGATACGGCAGGGGAAAGCGTGCCCATGCGAAGACCAGTCTACGTGGCAATCCGGGCGCCCGAATCGCCGCGGACCAGACGCGTGGCGGAGAGCTCGCGCACGTGCTGGGCGAGCGCGGCGGCGTCGCCTTCGAGGGTGAGCAGGTTGATCTCGGCGAACGTGCGCTCGACCCAGTCCGGGTCGATGGGGTCGTGCTCGGCGCGGAGGATCTTCTGGGCGGGCGTCGGCTGCGGGCGCTCATACGGGTTGAAGAGGTCCTCGTCGAGCTTCTCGCCCGGCCGGGCGCCAACGACCTGGATGGCGATATCGCGCTCCGGCTCGAGCCCGGAGAGCCGGACCATCGTCTCGGCGAGCTCGACGATGCGCACAGGCTCGCCCATCTCGAGCACGTAGACCTCGCCGTTGCGGGCGGCGCCCGCCCCGCCATCGGCGCCGGATCGCGCGCCCGCCCCCGGAAACCCTGCCCGGACCGACCACGACGCGCCGAGCTGCTCGCTCAGCGACCCGGCCCGGATGATGAGCTGGACGGCTTCGGGGATGGTCATGAAGTAGCGGCGCATGCGCGGATCGGTGACGGTCACGGGGCCACCGGCCGCGATCTGGCGGCGGAAGATGGGAACGACCGAGCCGGAGGAGCCGAGCACATTGCCAAAGCGCACGGTGGCGTAGCGGGTACCCGGATGGCGAACGGCGGCCGCTTCGACGGCCCACTCGGCCAGCGCCTTGGAGGCGCCCATCACCGTGGCCGGCTTGACCGCCTTGTCGGTCGAGACGAGCACGAAGGCGCTCACGCCGACCTCGCCGGCGATGCGGGCGACCAGCCGGGTGGCCAGGGCGTTGTTGCGGATGGCCTCGATCGGGTTGAGCTCCATCATCGTGACGTGCTTGTAGGCGGCGGCGTGGAAGACCGCGACCGGCCGATGCTCGCGGAGCACCTCGCGCATCCGCTCCTCTTCCTTGCAGTCGGCCAGCACGGGCACCGCCGTATGCACGTGGCGCTCGTCTTCGAGCTCGCGGAGGATGCTGAAGAGGTTGTCCTCAGCGTGGTCGACGAGCACGAGCTTGCGCGGGACCACCCGGGCGATCTGGCGGCACAGCTCAGCGCCGATCGAACCTCCGGCGCCCGTCACCATCACGACCTGGCCGGACAGGTAGGAGCCCACCCGTTCGAGCTCCATGCGCACGGGTTCGCGGCCGAGGATGTCCTCCACCCGGACCTCGCGCAGCTGACCGGCGACCCGGAGCTGGCCCGAGCTGTCCTGGAGGAGCTCGAACACGGTCGGCATCGTGCGCACGGGGATGGCGCGGGCCCGGCAGGCACTGACCACCCGCGCGCGCAGTGTGCCCGGCGCCGAGGGGATGGCGATGATGACCTCATCGGGCTCGGCGTCGTCGAGGACGCGGTTGAGGTCCTCGGTGGCGGTCGTGCCGAGCACCTTGAGGCCGTGCTCGTCCTTCATGCCCCGCTTGCGCGGGTCATCGTCGACGAAGCCGACCGGGCGCAGGCGCAGCTGCGGGTTGCGCACGAGCTCCCGGGCCACGAGCCGGCCGCCCTGGCCGCCGCCCACGATGAGGGCGCTGCGGGCGCCCTTGCCCCTCGCGAAGCTGCGCACCCGGCCCTCGACCACGAGGTGGACGAGAAAGCGAGCGCCGAGCAGCAGGGCCAGCGAGAGCAGCGGGAAGAGCGCGATGATGCTGGCCGGGAGGGTGACGGCGCTCGACGGGCCCTGCACGTGGAGATGGCCGAAGCGCAGCCCGGGCGCGTAGCGCACCGGGTGGAGCAGCGTGATGGCGCCGACGACGATCAGCGTGGCCACCGCCACGGCCTTGACCACCGCCTCGTAATCGCGCTGGCCGACGAACGTCCAGAGCCGTTCGTACTGGCCGAGTGCGGCCAGGGCGATCACGGTGACCGGCACGACCCAGTAGATCGTGCTCTCGAGGAGCTCCGCGTACTGGGGCGGGCTGCCGTTCTCGAATCTCAGCCGGAAGGCGAGAAAGTATGCGAGCGCGACCAGGGCGCCGTCCACCAGCAGCTGAGGCAGCGAGTGGCGGTGGACGGGAAAGGCCGCGGATCTGATCCGCCGGCTCATCAGGGCGCCAGTTTAGTGGCCAGGTCAGCGGTAACGGCGCGCTGCGAGCGAAGTTCCGCCCTGCGGGTCACCGCTTGGTGACGGCCGAGCTCCTCATCACGTTGCCGTGAGAATCGAGGGCTTGGACCTGGACGTAGCTCTCGACGGGCACGTCGATACCGGTCTCGAACCCCGTTCTCCGGGCCGTGGCCAGGGTCCTCAGCGCGGTCGCCGAGGATCCGCCGAGCACGCGCCACGCCGTGTAGCTGGTGGCGCCGTTCCAGCTCATCCACACCGCCATCTTCGTGCGTCCCCGGGGGGCCGTGGCCAGCGCCGGCAAGGTGGCGGGGACGCCGGTCCAGTGGAAGCGGTAGGCCCGGTAGCTGGCCGAGAAGCTGTTCAGGTGGGCATCGAAGACCTGCTGGCCGCGCGAGTTGTAGTCGCTGAAGTAGGGCTGCTGACCCCAGCCGATGAAGTTGTCGCCGTTGCCGAGCTGCTCGTAGTTGCCCTCGTAGTTGGCCAGCAGCGGACCCGCATGCTCATCGAGCCCGACCATCCTGGCGGTCATGTGCTTGAGGTTGAGCTTGACCTTGATGGCCCGCGACTGGGGGTGGATCTGGGGCGAGGCCTCGTCGTCGAAGATGGTGAGGTACTGGTCGTTCTGGGCTCGCGGCTCGATGTCGTGCTGCCAGGCCCAGTAGGTGTCGGGAAGGAGCTTGAAGCTGTTGTGCCTGCCCCCGAGCTCCCACATGACCTGGCCGGTGAGACGGTTGACCTTGTAGCCCGCCCATGTGTTGCGGGCCGAGAGCAGGAGGTTCCCATCGTCGTCGACGAGCACGGAGTTCAGGTGGTAGACGTCGAACGGGTTGTGGGGGTTCTTCGGCGGCGGTGTGTAGGTGTCGGTGATGGGAATGTGGTCGAGGCTGTCCCACTGGAACAGCACGAGCCCGGTGGGGATGTCGATCTCCTGCACGACCGAGTCCATGACGACCGCGTTCGACGAGGCGCCCCGGACGGCGGAGGCGTTCATCATCACGGGATAGTCGGCGATGACGAGCGCCGTGCCCTGAGGGGTGAGGCGGAACTCGTGCAGGTCGGCGGCCAGCCCGTTGCCGGCGCTCACGGTGGCGATCTGCTGGTAGGCGGAGTTGAAGATGATGTCCTGGCCGACCCCGATGCCGGCCACCATGTGCCCCTGCCACCAGGTCAGAACCCGCTGGCCATGGTAGCTCTGGACCATGAAGTCCGAGGCCGAGTCGTCGCCCTTCTCGCCCTTCATGTTGTCGAACCAGAGCAGGTTCCCATTGGGGTCGAGGATCATCGGGCCGTCCTGGACGGGACCCCACTGCGGGTCCAGGAAGATGTCGCCATCGCCGGTGGCCCCGTGCTTGGTCACGGTGACGCTGGCCGGTTCCAGGTCGGGCCGGGACTTGAACGTCTGGACGTCGTTCTTGACGCGCCCGGCCGGCGGCCAGTGCAGGACGGGGAACCCCGGCGCCGGGTTGGCCACCTGGAACGAGTAGCTGTCATGGCCGCTGCCCTCGATGTCGAGGCTGGGCAGGGTGACGGTGACGACTTCGCCCGCGGTGAACGGCACCGCCGGCGCGAAGCTTCCGCCGTGGCCGTCGGAATCACCGAGGATCGCGCCGCTATGGCGCCCGCTCGCGGACCCGATGACCGAGATCGGGCCCCACTGCGAGGTGGGCACCCCGCGGATGGTGATCTGGCTCTGGGGCGCGGCGTAATGGGCGCCGGGGATCGGGAAGACGTTGGCGACCGGGGCCGCGGCGGCGGCCGGCGCAGCGGCCACCGCGCCGAGCCCGCAGGCCAGCGACATCACCATCATTACGGCGACTGCCGGCCGACGGCGACCAAAGCCGCCGGCCACCAACGCGCCTACGCGCAGAGCTGCACCAACCATGGGAACCTTCTTACGAGCAGTAAACGAGTCTAGTACCCGCCATACACGGGAGCCTTCGAGGAAACGCCAAACGCCTTCGAGGTCCCGATCACATGGCCATGGCTGTTCAGGGCCTGGACCTTGTAGGTCTTGTAGGCCTTGGCCAGCTTGATGGCGGTCTCGAACGACGTGTCCTTGACCGTGGCGATCATGCTCAGGTGCTTGGCGTCGTTGCCGCCCAACACCCGCCACTTGACGACCTGCGTGGCGCCGTCCCAGCTGACATAGACCGTCGTCTTGCCGTGCGCCTTCTTGGCCACCTGGTGCAGAAGGCGCAGCGGCGGCTTGCCGACCCAGCTGGCCACATAGGCCCGGTAGCTGATGTCCGGCCCCGGGAGCACGCCGTCGAAGAGCAGCTTGCCCGAGTTCGAGAACTCTGAGAAGAACGGGGCGCTGCCCCAGCCGATGACCACGTTGCCGTTGGAGAGCAGATCGGTGTTGCCCTGAAAGGCGGTCTCGATGTCGGCGCCAGCCACCTTGGGGTGGACGTACTGGGCGACCAGCGAAGCGGTGTTGTTCGTCGAGTTGAGCTTGAGGAGCAGTCCGCGAGACGGGCCGGTCGGCTTGGCGAGCTGGCCCGGTCCGGTGATCTCGCAGCAGGAGTCGTCGAACACCGTCACCTCGGTGCCCTGCTTGCTGTTGTGCAGCTCGACGTCGTGCTGCCAGTGGAAGACGGCGTTGCTGGGCAGCGCGTAGGTGCTGCTGGGGCCGCCCAGGGTCCACACCACGTGGCCGCTGGCCACGTTGACGAGATACGCGGCCCAGGTGTTACGCAGCGAGACCAGCAACTCGGTGCCGCCGGCCACGAGCTGGATCGAGTTGATGTGGTAGGCGTCGTAGGCGGGCAGCTTGGGCGAGGCCAGCTGCTGCGACGCGCTCAGGGGGATGTGCTGGTAGGCGTCCCAGTTGTAGACGAGCCGGCTGCCGGCGGGCTTGGACAGGTCGTACTCCTGGGCGGCCACGTCGACGACCTGGGTGCAGGTCGGGCAGTTGGGTACCGAGCCGGCGGGCACGGTGATGTTCTTGTTGGCCGTAACCCAGGCGTCGTGCCCCTGGATGCGCAGCTCGTGCTGGGTGATCGTCCAGCCCTGCTCGCCGGTGAGGGTGGCGACGGTCTTGTAGGTCTGATCGACGACCACGTCCTCGCCCGAGGGGGTGGCTCCGGTATTGGTGACGACACCCTGCCACCAGCTCAGGGCGGGCTTGCCGTTGTAGGTCTGGACGGCCAGGTTGTTCACGTAGGCGTTGGAGACCGGGTTGAACCAGACCGGCTGCAGGTTGGCGCCCAGCAGGAGCGGACCGCCCTGACCGACGTAGGGCGAGCTGTCGAGCAGGTTCTTGAAGTTCCCCAGCAGGAAGTAGCCCCCGGCCAATCCCTTCTTGGCCGTCTTGGCGTCGGTCTTGAGCTTGGGTGGATGCAGCTTGGGATCGGAGACGAAGCTCCAAGCGCCGTGCGTGGTGTAGGCGGTGTTCGCGGCCGGAGCGGAGCTCGAGGTGGCGGCGGCGGCGGATGCGGTGCAGAGGGCGGCGGCGGCCGCGGCGGCCAGCCAGGGAGTGCGCTTCAGGAGTCGCGAGCGGGAGATCATGCCTGCCCTAACACGACCTTCAGGGAAAAGGTTGCGGTTGCGCTCGGGCCCGGCGGCGGCGCCCGCTGCGGCCGCTACGCTACGCCGTCTTGCCTCTCCTCTACGCCTCCCTGACCGGGCCGCTGGTCAACCTGGCCACGCACATCATCCGCAGCGTCGGTCTCGCCGGCGTCCTCGGGCTCATGGCGATAACGGGCGTGGTTGCCGTGCCGGGCACCGAGCCGACGATGCTGTTTGCCGGTTTCAACGTCTATCAGCACCACCTGAGCCTGGTGGGCATCATCGTCTGCGGCACGATCGGGGATGTCCTCGGGGCGTCGATCGCCTATGCCATCGGCTACTTCGGCAGTCGCGAGCTCGTCGCGCGCCACGGCCGCAAGCTGCACATCGATGAGCACGGGGTCGACCGGGCGCACCGGTGGTTCGAGCGCCGGGGGGACCCGGTGATCTTCGTCTCGCGCCTGATGCCCGTGGTGCGAGCGGGCTTTCCCTATGCCGCCGGGATCGCCCGGATGCCCTACCCGCGCTTTGTGACCCTGGCCGCCCTCGGCTCGCTCGTCTGGGTCTCCGCCCTGGCCTTCCTGGGCCGCGCCGTCGGCGCCAGCTGGCCATCCTGGCGCCATCACCTCGAGTACGTGGACTACGCCGCGGTGGCCATCGCCGTCGCGGTCATCGCCTACCTGTTGGTGCGCCGGTGGCGCGGGCGCTCGGGCCCGGCCGGGAGGGCCGCGACCACGCACCCGGAGGCGGAGGCGGCACCCGTGGATGCGCTCCCGCGCTAGGGGCCGCCTGACCTCGGGCCAAGCGGTGGCGCTTGGTCTCCTCCAGGGGCCCACGGAGCTCATGCCGGTTTCCTCCTCGGCCCACATCACGCTGGTGCCCTGGCTGGCCGGCTCCGCGTACGGCGGCCTCGACGAGGAACTTCGCAAGGCCTTCGAGGTCGCGCTGCACGCCGGCACCGTGGCCGCCCTGCTCGTCGTCCTCCGCGACGAGGTCCGCGAGACGGTGATGACCCTCGACGGCCGCCGGCTGTGCGTCCTGGCCGCCGCCTCGGGGCCGCCGGCGGCGGTCGGCTACGCCTTCGAGGGCCCGATCGAGCGTCGTCTGGGCGCGCCCGCCCCGATCGCCGCCGGGGTCACGTTGGGCGCGCTGGCCTTGGGGCTGGCCGACCTCACCCCGCAGCGGCGCCACCATTGGCAGGCCGGGGTGACCGATGGCCTGTGGCTCGGTATCGCGCAGGCGTGCGCGCTCGTACCCGGGGTGTCGCGCAACGGCGCCACCCTGACGGCGGCGCGCCTACGCGGTTTCGTGCGCCCGGACGCCAACCGGCTCTCGCGTCACGTGGCCCTTCCGGTGATCCTCGGGGCCACGGGACTCAAGCTGCTGCGCCTGCAGCGCCGCGGGCTCCCGCCCGGCGCCGCCCTTCCCCTCACCGCCGGCGTCCTGGCCGCCTTCGCCTCCACGCTGGCCTGCCGCCGGGTGATCGGCCAGGTCGAGCGCAACCGCTCCCTGGCCCCCTATGCCCTCTACCGGCTCGCCCTCGCCGCCGCGGTCGCCGGTCGCCTCCACCGTCACCGCCACTGACTGACCCGGCGGGCGGATCCTGTCATGCGCAGACGTCATGCTCCTCGTGACGGAAAATAGGAAGAGAAGAGGATGAGCACGCTGCTCGGCACCAGGCTCAACGGCCGCTACCGGCTCGAGGCCCGGATCGGCACCGGGGGAATGTCCACGGTGTATCGCGCCCTGGACGAGACGTTGCAGCGCCAGGTGGCCATCAAGCTCATGAATCGTGAGGTGGCGACCGACTCCGACCAGCTCGAGCGCTTCCGGCGCGAGGCGCGGGCGGTCGCCCAGCTCTCCCACCCGCACATCGTCGGGGTCATCGACGCCGGCGAGGACGAGGGTCGCCCCTACATCGTCTTCGAGTACGTCGAGGGTGAGACGCTCAAGGAGCGCATTCGCCGGCTCGGGCGCCTGCCCATCACCGAGGCCGTGGCCTATGCCATCGAGATCGCGCGGGCCCTGGGCGTCGCCCATGCGCGCCACATCGTCCACCGCGACGTGAAGCCGCAAAATGTTCTCATCGACGAGGAGGGGCGGGCCAAGGTGACCGATTTCGGTATCGCCCGCACCCTCGAGGAGGACGGGCTGACCGCCGATGGCCGGGTGCTCGGGACGACCGACTACGTATCGCCCGAACAGGCGCTGGGGCAGAGCGTGACCGGCCAGTCCGATCTGTACTCGCTCGGCATCGTGCTCTACGAGATGCTGACCGGAGAGGTCCCGTTTCGCGGCGATAACCAGGTGGCCGTGGCCATGAAGCACGTGCGGGAATCGCTCCCAGACGTGCAGGCGCACCGTCCGGAGGTCTCGGCGGCCCTGGCCGCGGTCGTCGATACGGCCACCGCCAAGCGCGTTGAGGACCGCTACGCCGACGATGCCGAGCTCATCGCCGATCTCGAGGACGTGCTGGCCATCGAGGCCGCCCGGGCCGGGAGCGCTTCGGGCGAGGTGACCACGGTGCTGCGCACGCTGCCCTCCGGCAAGCAGTCTCGGGTCTCGTTCTTCATCCGCCACCGGACGGTGACCGCCGCCTTCGCGGGCCTGGCGCTGGTCATCGTGGCCGCCGCCGTGGCCTGGCTCATCACCCGCGCCCATCACGGCAACGGCTCACCGCGCCAACCCGCGCCGGCGCGGTCCCTGGCCCCGGTCCGCCTGTGCCAGAACTGCGCTCACGACTACAACCCGGACGCCATCTCGGGACCCAAGAGCCAGAACTCGGGGACGGTCGGGGATGCCATCGACGGCGATCCGAGCACGGCCTGGAGCACCGAGCAGTACTACTCGGGCTCGCTCGGCAAGCCGGGGGTCGGCCTCTATGTCGATGCCAACCCCGGCGTGGCGGCCCGGGAGATAGTGATCGACACTCCGACCCCGGGCTTCAGCGCCCAGATCTACGCCCGCACCACCCAGCCTGATCCGGCCACGTTCGGCGGCTGGACGCGGCTGGCCACCGTGAACTCGGTCGGCGCTCGGCAGCGAATTCCCGTCAATTCGACGGGGCAGCGCTACCGCTTCTACCTGGTGTGGATCACCCAGCTGCCCCCGGGCCAGAACGTCGCCTCGCTCGGCGAGGTCATCCTCTACCGGCTGGCCTAGAGCCGCCGTCCGCACGAGCTGCCGTCGACGGGTCGCTGACTAGAACGCTTGGCGGCGCTGCGCGGCGTGGCGCTCGAGGGCGAGGACGAGCAGGCGGTCCAGAAGCTCGGGGTAGGGCACGCCGCTGGCCGCGAACAGGGAGGCGAAGACGCTCGTGGCTGTGAAGCCGGGCATCGTGTTGAGCTCGTTGACCAGGACCGTCTCGCCCTCGACGAAGAAGTCGACGCGGGCCAGACCGCAGCATCCGGTACGCCGGAAGGTGTCCACGGCCAAGGCCCGCACTCGCTCTCGGACCGCGGGCGTGACTCGGGCCGGCACGATCAGCTCCATGCCCCCGGGCGTGTACTTCGCCTCGTAGTCGTACCAGCCACCCGGGCCGGCCGCCAGCACGATCTCCCCGGGTTCCGAGGCCACCGGATCGCTGTTGCCGATCACCGAGCACTCGACCTCGATGCCCGAGGCCGCCGCCTCGACGATGGCCAGGGGGTCGTGCGCAAACGCCGCCTCCAGGGCGGCGGGGAGCTCTGAGGGCTCGGCCACCCGAGCGATCCCGACCGAGGAACCCAACCGCGCCGGCTTGACGAACACGGGCCAGCCGAGCGCCTCCAGATCGCGCTGCAGGGCACGAGGATCGGCGCGGTAGCGTTCCACCGGCGCGGCCCGGTAGGCGACCTGCGGGACGCCGGCATGGACCATGAGATCCTTGAACAGAACCTTGTCCATGCACAAGGCCGAGGCCAGCACCCCGGCCCCGACGTAGGGGATGTCGAGACACTCGAGCAGTCCCTGCACGGTGCCGTCCTCGCCGAAGGGCCCGTGGAGGACCGGGAAGACGGCATCTACGCCTTCGATCCCCTCCCCGGGCCGCAACTGAAGCGCTCGGCCGTCGACCAGCCAGACGCCGTCGCGCTGGACCTCCACCTCGACGGGATGGTGGCCGCCCGCCCGCAGCCCCTCCCGGACCGACGCCGCCGAGGCAAGCGAGACTTCGTGCTCGGAGGACCGTCCGCCTCCGAGCACCGCTACCCGCAGCGACGTCATGGCGTGGTCGGAGTGGAACGCGTCGTCGGCGTCGGAGTGCTCGTCGTGGGGGTGCTCGTCGTCGGCGTCGGTGCCTGGTACTGACCGACGACGATGGTCACAGCGCTCCCCTTCTTGACCGTCGCGTTGGCGCCGGGGTTTTGAGAGAGGACCACCCCGTCCTGCTTTTTCTTGGTCACCGTCTTCGTTGTCTGGTTGACGGTCAGGCCCGCGGCGCTGAGGGTGCTGGACGCCGCGCTCGCCGTTCTGCCCGGTCACCCCCGGCACCGTCACCGTCGCCGGGGCGCTGGCGATGACGAGGGTCACGGTCGAGCCGGTCGGCACCGTGCTGCCCCCAGGAGGATCCTGGCTGATGACGTTGCCGGCCGAAACCGATGAGGAGGTCTGCGTCGTTGTCGCCGCCGTGAGCCCGGCCGCCTCCAGGGCCGCCTTGGCGTCCGATTCCGACTGCCCGGTCTCGTCGGGGACGGTGACCTCCGGCTTTCCCGAGGAGACGAAGAGCTCCACCTGCGCGCCCACGGGCAGTTGTTGCCCGGCGGCGGGCGAGGTGCTGATGACATCGCCGGCGTGCCACCGAGCTCGAGCCGCGCTGGACGACGGCGCCGACGGCCAGGTGCTGGGCCGCGATGTTGCGCTTGGCCTGGGCGAGGGGGAGGTTGGCCACCGGTGGTACCACCGTGTTGCCCGGGCCCGAGGAAACGGTCAGGGTCACCGTCGAGCCCTCATCGGCCTTGACCCCGGGCTGGGGCGACTGGCTGATCACCGTCCCGGAGGGCTGGGCGCTGGCCACGCTGATCGTGCTCGGCGTGAAGTTGGCGTTCTCGAGGATGCGGCTCGCGTTGGCCACCGTCTGCTTGACGACGTTGGGCACCAGGGTCTGAGCCGGGCGCGTGAGCAGGTAGGCGGCGACGCCGCCGGCGATGAGCACAGCGACCACGGCCAGGGCGATCCAGGGCCACCGCGGGCGACGTTCATATTCGTGCGCGTCCGGGTCCTCGACCTCGGGTGGTAAGCCATCGCCGTCGCCGACGAGGACATCCGCGGCCGGGGCGGGCGCGACGGGCCCAGCCACGGCGGCGGTGGCCGCCCCCGCCCGGTAGGCGCCGACGGCAGCCATGGCCGCGGTCCGCTCGCCTCGCTGACCCGCCTCGATGGCCGCTCTGGCCTGTTCGAGGGCGGCGATGAACTGCTCAGCGTCCTGCGGGCGGTGAGCAGGGTTCTTGTTCAGCGCCCACATGACGACCTGGTCGACCTCGCGCGGTATGGCGGCGTGCAGGCTCGTCGGCGCGGCTGGGGCTTCTGAGACGTGCTTGAGGGCGATGGTGACGGCCGACTCGGCGTCGAAGGGCACCCGACCGGTGAGCATCTCGTAGAGGACAACCCCGACGGAATAGAGGTCGGAGGTGGCGCTGACCGCGTGGCCCTGCGCCTGCTCGGGGGAGAGGTACTGCGCGGTGCCCATGATCGAGCCCGTCTCGGTCATGTCCGAGGCGCCCGCGCGGGCGATCCCGAAGTCGGTCACCTTGACGTGGCCGGATGTCGTCGACGATCACGTTGTGGGGCTTGAGGTCGCGATGGATGACCCCGTGGCGATGGGCGCAGCGGACGGCCTGGAGGATCTGGATGGTGATGTCGATCGCCCGCAGCGGATTGAGCGGCGCCTCTTGGCGGATGACCTGCTTGAGGGAGCGCCCCGGCAAGTACTCCATGGCGATGTAGTACGTGTCCTCGAAGGAGCCACGGTCGTAGACGCTGACGATGCCCGGATGCTGCAGGCCGGCGGCGGCCTGGGCCTCGCGGCGGAAGCGCTCCACGAAGTCGGGGTCCTGCGGCGAAGCGGCGGTGCAGCAGCTTGAGCGCCACCTTGCGGCCCGAGCTGCTGATCCTCGGCCAGGTAGACGTCGGCCATGCCGCCGCTGCCCAGACGCGAGACGATCTTGTAGCGGCCGTCGATCAGAGTGCCGTCGGCGAAGTCGGGCATCCCTTACTTTCCCTCGTTCAGAGCAGCGTCTGGATGACGTCGCGGGCGATCGGTGCGGCCACCGTGGCACCAAAGCCGCCCTGCGTGCGCTCGATCGTCACCGCGACGGCGACCTTCGGATTGTCGGCGGGGGCGAAGCCGATGAACCACGGCTCGGTCAGGTCCCTGGCCCGGGGCGCCGATGCGAGGCCGTGCCGGTCTTGCCGGCCACGCTGATGTTGCCGAGCTGACGCCGGCGTGCCGGTGCCCTCCTCGACGACCTTGCGCATCATCTGGTTGATCTCACCGGCCACCGACGGCTTCATCACCTGGTTGTACACCGACGGGCCGATCGTCTGCACCGTCTGCCCGTCCTGGTTGACCACCTTGGTGGCGAAGTGCGGCGCCATCAGCTTGCCGCCGTTGGCCACCGCGGCCACGACCATCGCCATCTGCATCGGCGTGACCTGAGACCGCCCTGGCCGATGGCGATGCGGCCGATGTCCTCGTGCGGGTCCCCCGGGGCCAGGGGCTTGCCCGCCGAGGAGTAGGGCTTGCTGGAGCTCATCTCGTTCGACTGGATAGTCGAGGGGCGGTTTGGCGTAGAAGCCGAAGCGCTTCATGTAGTCGGTCATCGTGCCGATGCCGAGCGAGACGGCGACCTGGGCGAAGACGGTGTTGATCGAATAGGTGAAGGCGTCGGTGAAGGTGACATCCCCATAGCTCTGGTTATTGTCGTTCTGCAGGGGCACCCCGGAGATCGTCTTCGGCGAGTCTCCGTTGATGGTCGAGTCGGGGGTGTACTTACCGGAGTCGATGGCCGCCGTCGTGGTGACGATCTTGAACGTCGATCCGGGGGGGCCCTGGGCCTGGAGAGAGACAGTCGAAGGTCGTGCCGACGTTGGGATTGTTGTCGTCGTAGCTAGGGTTGGCGTACATGGCCAGGATCGATCCGGTGCGCGGGTCGAGGGCCACCACCGACCCGATCTGGCCCGCCGAGCTCGTTGATGGCCACCTGCTGGGCCTTGGGGTCCAGCGAGGTGTAGACGTCGTCGCCGACCTGGTGGCCGCTGTTGAGCTGGCCGAACACCGAGTTGATGCCGGCCTGGTCCCCGCGCAGCTGGTCGCGGTAGTAGGACTCGAGCCCGGCATAGCCGCCCTTGATGACCGAGGCGTACCCGACGGCCTGGGCGAACTTCGACCCCGTCGGGTAGCGCCGCGTCCACGTGCCGCCCGGGCGCCGGCACCGACTTGGCCAGCACGGTGCCGTCGTCGGCGAGGATGCGGCCGAGCTTGATCCGCTCCGAGGCGAACATCGTGCGGCTGGTTGAGCGGGTTGTCGTTGAGCGACTTGGCCGGGATCACCGTCCACCGCGTCGTCAAGACGATGAGTAGGGCGAACAGGACGACACGACGCCGAACAGGTGCAGGATGGGGCCGTTCATGGCGAAGACTCCGCCTTCGTCTCCGGGCCGCGAACATCGCGGACGCAGTTGGATAAAACGTTCACCGGGCCGCCCTCCGCGAGCGGTCGGAGACCAGCAGCAGGAGGGCGATGAGCACCAGGTTGGCCACGACCGAGGACCCGCCGTAGGAGATGAAGGGCAGGGTCACGCCCGTGAGCGGGATCACCCGGGTCACCCCGCCGACGATGACGAACACCTGGAGGGCCAAGACCGAGCTCAGACCCACGGCCAGCAGCGTGGAGAAGGAGTCCGTGGCCAGCATCGCTGCCTTGAACCCGCGTGCCACGAGAAGCGCTAGGCGACGAGCAGCCCGCAGGCGCCGAACAGGCCGAGCTCGTTGGTGATGATGGCGTAGATCATGTCGGTGTCGGGCGCCGGGACGAGGTAGTCGATGCGTGCCGGGGATGGTCACGATGGCCTGCCCGAACCCCTGGCCGAACAGGCCGCCGGCCGCTTGGGCGAAGACGCCGTTGGCGAGCTGGTAGCTGCCGCCCACCGACTTGTTGTAGACCGCTGGGCTGAGCGGGTGCTGCCAGTCGAGCACGCGGTCGTGGATGTGCGGGATGTGGGTGCCCAGTACCACGCCCCGAGGCCGAAGGCGATCAGCCCGACGACCACGAAGGAGAGGCGGCCGGTGGCCACGTAGAGGATGGCGAGCAGGCCGCCGTAGAACATCAGCGAGGAGCCGACGTCGTGCAGGAGGATCATGATCGCCATGGCCAGACCCCAGATCACGAGCACCGGCCCGAAGTGCTTGATCGGGGGGATCGTGATGCCCAGGAACCGCCGCGCGCCCATGACCATGACCTGGCGGGTGTCGCGCAGGTAGCTGGCCAGGAAGATGACGAGCCCGATCTTGGCGAACTCGGCGGGCTGAAAGACCCCCAGCCCCGGGATGTGGACGCCGAGGTAGGCCCCGTTGACCTGCTCGCCCATGCCCGGGAGCCGGGGCAGGATCAGCAGCACGAGCGAGCCGGCGCCGATCGTGTAGCGGTAGCGCTCGAGCTTTCGGTAATCGCGCAGGAAGACGATCGTGGCCGCGAAGAGGATCAGGCCGATGACCAGCCACACCGCCTGGCGTCCGGCGTCGGAGGGCTTGATCCGGTAGACCTCGACGATCCCGCAGCTGGCCAGCGCCGCGGCGAGCGGGAAGAGGTAGGGGTCGGCGTGGGGCAGGGTGAAGCGGATCACGAGGTGGCCGGCCAGGCACAGCCCGAGGAAGATCGCGCCGTAGGTGAGCGAGGCGTTGGAGAGCTTGGAGAGCGCGTTGGCGTGCTGGATGAACACGCCGGCGAAGCCGGCGGTGACCAGCAGCGAGGCGGGGATGAGGGCGATGAGCTCGCGGTTGCGGGCTCTCATGGGGTGAGGTCTCCGGACCCCATGCCTACTGCGAGATCTCCCCGAGCTCGAGTCGGCGGACCAGGTTCGTGGCGTCGTTTTGCGAGCGCAGCTGGTTGCCGAGCAGGGTGCTGCGCCGGTCGGCCGGGACCAAGCGAAGCCGGCATCCCCGAGACGTAGTAGGTCTCATAGAGGTGGATGCCGGCCGGCAGGTCGTAGGGCAGCCCGCGATAGACCGTGACCAGCCCCTGGGGGTTGGTGCCGATGAAGTAGAGCTGGCGGGTGGCCAGATAGCCGGCGCCCAGGACGATGACCAGCACGACGAGGACGGCCACGAGGGCGGCGACCGGCTTGGCGTACGCGCCGGCGCCACTGCGGCGGCGGTGGACGGTTCGGGGCTGCGCCGACGGGCGCCGGCGGGGGAGCTCTGACGGTGCCGCGAGCCCCGGGTGACGGCTTTGCGGCCACGGATGAGGCGGGGGTCGCCTCGCCGGTCAGGCGGCTCGGGCACCGCGGCAGGCCCACCATCGTCTGACTGCCGTCGTCGGTCCAGCCGCCGACGTCCTCGACGCGGAAGAGGACCACGGTGATGTTGTCGCGACCGCCGGCCGTGTTGGCGGCGGCGATGAGCTCGTCGCCGGCCTGCTGAGCGTCGGCGGCCCGGCCCAGGATCGGCCTCGACCTCCTCCTCGGAGACCATCGAGGTCAGCCCGTCGCTGCACAGCAGCAGGACGTCGCCGGCGCGCACCGGATACGTCCACGTGTCGACCTCGACCTCGGGCTCGGGGCCGAGGGCGCGGGTGATGATCGAGCGCTGGGGATGCTCGGCCGCCTGCTCCTCGGTCAGCTTGCCCCGCCGCACGAGCTCGTCGACCAGGGAGTGGTCGCGCGTCAGGCGCTGCAGCGAGCCGTCGCGGAACAGGTAGGCGCGGCTGTCGCCGACGTGGGCGATGGCCAGACTCGTCTCCTCCAGGTAAGCGGCGGTCAGGGTCGTGCCCATGCCGGCCCGCTCGCGGTCGGCCCGCGAGCGCTCGTAGATGCGGCGGTTGGCCTCGCGGACGCGGTCGGCCAGCCGCTGCTCGGCGCCCGTCCCGCTCGGCGAGCTCCTCCTCGAAGGCCTCGATGGCCAACTGGGAGGCCACCTCGCCGGCCTGGGCCCCGCCCATGCCGTCGGCCACGACGAACAGCGGCGCGTGCGCGTAGGCGCTGTCCTCGTTATCCGCGGCGCTGGCGGCCGGTGTCGGTCTTACAGGTGATGTCGGCGGCGCGGAGCATGCGTCACTGCACGTAGGAGAACTCCGAGTCGCCGATGCGGATGCGATCGCCCGGGTGCAGCGGCTGCGGGCCGCCGAGCGGCTCGTCGTTGAGATAGGTGCCGTTGGTCGAGCCGAGGTCCTCGATCACGAAGACGTGGCCCTTCCCGCGAGATGCGGGCGTGGCGCGAGGAGGCGAAGGGATCCTCGAGCTGGATCTCCACCTTGCCCCGCCCGAGCGTGGCCCCGTGGGAGAGGTCGTAGGCGCTGCCCGGACTCGTGGCCGGGGGCCCGCTCGACGAGCAGGCGCGGAGCGTGCGCCTTCGAGCTCGGGATCGGCGAGCCCGGCGGCCGCGTCATACATCCCGGTGGCGTCCACCGGCGGCCGGTGCGGAGGACCGGGCCGGCCTCCGCCCCCGGCGCAGGTCACGCAGGCGCTCCATGCCACCCACATGAGAAAGAGGTAGAGCACGATCAGGAAGCCGAACTTCAGGGCGACGGAGACGGGTTCGAGCACGCGTCTACTCCAGCTCGAAGCGAACGGGGAACCCGCCCAGCGAGATCTCGTCGCCCGGGCTCAGCACCTCCGGACCCTGGACGGGACGGCCGTTGATGCTCGAGCCGTTGGTGGAGCCGAGGTCGGTGAACACCCAGGAGCCGCCGCGAGGACGGACCTCCGCATGGCGCCGCGAGACGTTGCCATCGTCGAGCACGACATCGCATTGGCGGCTGCGGCCGAGCGTGGCCCCGGTGGGCCCCACGACGACACGGCGGTCCTCGATGAGCAGCATCGCGGTGTGCAAGCGCGAGATGGCCCGCTCCTCGAGTGGCTCGGCGTAGCGGCCGGCGGCGCTGTAGACCATCGTGCGGCCCGATGCTCCTCCGCCGGCGCGGGCTCCGGCTCGCCGGGCGGCGCCACCACCCGAGTCTGAATGCCGAACTCGCCCAGACCGAGGCGCTCATCGGTCTCGAACTCGATCACGGGACGGGAGAGGAGCGACAGGCGTTCCCGGCGGGCATGCTCGAGTAGGTACCCGGCCAGCTCGGCGGTCAGAGCCCCCTCATAGTCGGCAAACCGGGCCCGGTCGCGCGGGGAGAGAAAGACGCGGTACTCGTTCGGGACGTAGGTCCGCGAGACCGACATCGACTTGTGGTCTTCCATCTCGCGCGCGAGCTTGCGCGCGATCTCAACGGGTCGGACTTCGGATCGAAAGGCCCGGCTGAAGGTTCCTTCGACGAGCCCGGCGATCTTGCTCTCGAGGCTTCTCAGAACACTCATGCTTGACTCGAGCCGTCAGGCTCAATTGTCCTGCTTGCGGGCAATGGCTCCTCACGTAAGCACGGTCGCACCGAAATGGGCTTCGGGTGCGAGCGATTCTGCGCCAGGGACCATCAAGGGTGCCCCATGCTACGCAAGTCAAGCGTTTGCGCTCCCTGTCCCCTCGGGGCGAGGAGCCGGCCGGCCGCCATCGGAGCCAGAGCCGCGACCGCAGCCGCGAACGCACCGGCCGCGATCGCTGCCGCGGACGGCGTACGGTGCCCCGCGCCGGACATGGCCAGGGCGATGAGCGAGGCGGCCGCGGTGGCCACTGACCATGCGACCACCACAAGCGCATCGGCGGACGGGCTCCCCGGCCGGCGCAGCACCGGCAGGGCAGCGGCGGCCAGCGCCCATACGAGGGCGCCGGCCATCAGGCCGGAGGAGAGCAGAGGACCGAGCACGTGGTGCCAGGCCGCCGCCGGGGAGCGCAGCGCAGCGCCGGGCGGGGCCTGAACGTAGAGGGGGTGAGCGGTGAGCGAGGCGCCGAGAAGGAGCCAGCACCAGCCCAGCGCCCCGAGGGCCGCTCGCCGCCACGGGCCGCCGGCGTAGGCGGCGAGGGCGGGCCAGGCGCCCGCGAGACCGACGGCGCCGAGGCCGGTGGCCCAGGCGGGCAGTGGCCAGGAGCTGCCGCGGCGCAGAAGCACCGTCGCCGGGAGCAGAGCGGCCAGAGTGGCGAGGACGGCGGTGCCGGCCATGCCCTGGGCGCCCAGGGCGGCGGCTAGGGCGGCGGTGAGCGCCAGCCAGCCGAGCCGGGGAACGAGGAGAAGGGCCAGGCCAGTGGCCAGGGCAAGCATTGCGACGGGCACGGGGACGGGATGCAGCAGGTGCACGGCCGCCCAGGCGCTCACAGCCGCGCCCGTGGCCGCCCCGAGCGCGCGGGTGGGGGCCGGGACGGGCGCGGGGGACCAGAGGTGGCCGGGGGTCCGGCCGGTGTGCCGGGGGTCCCGGGTGTGCCGCGCGGCCGGGGTGGCGCGGGGTCGCCCCCCAGTGGGTGATCCGCTGGCCCGGGCGGCGGGTTGTGGGCGATCTGGGTCCGCTGGGAACGCAAATCGCCCACGGGGCGAGGTGGGGCGACGACGCCGGGGAGGTCGGCCACGCGCGCGATGCACAGCACGAGGCTGCCTCGCAGCTCCTCGAGCGTTCCCCGCTCCCGCGCCCGCGGCCGCAGCGCCAGGTCCACAGCCGCGCCCAGCTCGCGCGGAAGCTCACGGCGCTGGCGGCGCAGCGGCGGGAGGTGCAGCGACAACCGCCGGGCCCGGTGCCCGGGCGGCACCGAAGGCACCGGGTTGACCCCGGTGAGAGCCTCGTAGAGGACAAGGGCCAGCGAGTAGAGATCCGCAGCGGGTCCGGCCTCGCGCCCCTCGGCCTGTTCCGGCGCCATGTAGGCCATGGTGCCGACCATCTCACCGGTACGGGTCAGGGAGTCACCGCCCAGCACCCGGGCCACCCCGAAGTCCGTCAACTTCGGTGCTTGGCTCTTCGTGGGAATGAGGATGTTGGAGGGCTTGACGTCGCGGTGCACGATGTCGTGGGCGTGGGCGTGGGCGAGGGCGTCGCACAGCTCCGCGCCGATCCCGAGGATGGTTCGGTCTGACAAGCGGCCGGCCTCGAGCAGCCGCTGCAGCGTGCTGCCGCGAACGAGCTCGGAGACGAGGTAGGCGCCTTCCCCATCGGCTGCCGCCTCGTACAAGGTGACGATGCCCGGGTGCGAGAGACGCGCCGCCGCACGGGCCTCCCGCTCGAAGCGCCCGCCGACCACGCGCTCGAGAGGAAGGATCTTGACCGCGACGTCGCGCTCGAGGTGTTCGTCGCGCGCGGCCCACACCGTTCCGAAGCCGCCACTGCCCAGCCGGCGATGGAGGCGATAGCGGCCGAGCACGAGCGGAGCCAAGGGGACGGTGGCGGTGCCGGGCCATCCCTCGGGCATGGGCACGTTTTCGCGCCCAGACCCCCGGTCCCTGCCCTCCCGCCGTGTCCGCAGTCATACTTCGCATCCCCTGCCAAGGAGCACGCAGCTTGTCGTTCTTCGATGAGGCGGACGAACCTCGGACCGCGCCCCGCCCTGCCCCTCGCCGAAGGGGGACGGGTGGCGGTACCCGCAGGCCGCCGGACGGTGGGGGAAACCCGCCCCGCGGGCGCCCCCCCCGCGCTGGTCGCCGGCCGCCCGGCGACCAGCAGGCCATTCAGGTACGACGTGGGGTGGCCATTGGCGTCCTGCTCGTCCTGCTCGTCCTCGTCGTCCTCGGCGTCCACAGCTGCCAGGTCAGCGCGCGCAACGATGCCCTTAAGACCTACAACAGCAACGTCGACGCCCTGATGCAGCAGTCAAACGCCACCGGGCGCCAGTTCTTCAGCATCCTCACCAGTGGCGCCGGCCCCCGGTCGGAGCAGACCTCGCTCAACGAATCGCGCGGGAGCGCCGACAGCGACCTGTCCAAGGCCCGCAAGTTCAGCGTCCCCGACCAGGTCAAGCAGGCCCACCAACAGCTGCTGCTTGCGCTGCAGATGCGCCGCGACGGCATCGCCAACGTGGCTGCCAACATCCAGCAGGCGCTCGGCGGCGCCACGAGCAAGGACGCCGTCGCCTCCATCGCCACCGAGATGGCCCGCCTCTATGCCTCTGACGTCCTCTACAAGGACTATTCCCTCCCCCTCATCCTCGGCGCGCTGAAATCGGTCGGCATTGCCATCGGCGGCGCCAACGGCCAACCTTTCAACGCCGGCCAGTTCGTGCCCGACATCCGCTGGCTGACCCCTGATTTCGTCGCTTCCCAGTTACACGTGAGCACGGGCGGGACGCCAACCAAAGTGGCGCCCGGCACCCACGGCCACGCCTTGAACTCGGTCGCCGTGTCCGGCTCGACGCTCAGCACGGGGTCGACGAACACGCTCCCGCGCAGTCCCCCGCCTACCTTCACGCTGAACTTCACCAACACCGGGCAGAACACCGAGACCAACGTCGTCTGCAAAGTCACCGTCAGCGGCTCCAGCGTGAGCGGTCAGACGATCGTTCCCCAGACCACGGCCGGGGCGACGACGCAATGTGACGTGCCCTTGACCTCCGCGCCGCCGGCGGGCAGCTACACGGTTTCGGCGACCGTCCAGCCCGTCCCGGGCGAGAAGAACACCGCCAACAACACGCTCAGCTTCCCGGTCAGCTTCCAGTAGACCCGGGCGAGGCGGCGACGGCCTCGCGTCCTATGCTGTCCGCGTGCACCAGCTGACGAGCACCACGGGGATCGTGGCCATCGCCGCCGGCGCGGTGGCCGTCCTGGGCCTGCTCTGCTGCCTGGGCTTATGGCTGCGGATGCGGCGAATCCGCGCCGACCAGCTCGCCGTGCTCGGCGAACGGCGCGAGGATCTCGTCGGCCACGCCGCCTCGCTCCAGCGCGAGTTCGAGGCCCTCTATGACTACGTTCAAGACGCGAGCGCTCAGCTCAACGGGCGCATGGGGGCCGCCGAGGAGCGCCTCGACGGGACGGTGGCCTACCGGGCCCTCGTTCGCTACGACGCCTACGGCGAGATGTCCGGGCGCCAGTCGACCTCGATCGCCCTTCTCGATGCCCGCCGCTCGGGCATCGTGCTCTCCTCCATCCACCACCGCGATCAGGCGCGGATGTACGCCAAGCAGATTCACGAGGGGCGAGCCGAGCTCGAGCTCTCGCCCGAGGAGGACGAGGTGGTCCGGCTGGCCCTGAGTGGCCAGAGTCAGGACTTGTCCTCGGCCTGAGGACCGACGATGGGAGATGCGGATGCCGGCGCGGGACGGGCGGTTCCCATGCCCGTTGGCTACCTCGGCCCCGAGGGCACCTTCACCCAGGAGGCGCTGATCGAGTCGAGCCGGGGCGCAGCTTTGGAGCTGCGGCCGTTTCCCACCATCTACGACACGGTGATGGCCGTCCACGCCGGCCTGGTGGCACGAGCTCTGGTGCCGATCGAGAACTCGCTGGAGGGGTCGGTGAACGCCACGCTCGACGCGCTGGCCATGGAGACCGACGACGTCACCATCGTCGGCGAGGTCATCCACCCCATCCGCCAGTGCCTCATCGCCCGCACGCCGCTCGAGCTCTCCGAGATCGAGGCCGTGGTCTCGCATCCCCAGGCCAGCGGCCAGTGCGCGCGGTTCGTGCGCACCCGGCTCGGCCAGGCCCGCGTCATCCCGGGAAGCTCGACCGCCGAGGCCGTGCGCCTGGTCGCCGAGCACGACGGTCCCTGGGCCGCGCTCGGAAACCGCCTGGCCGCCGAACGCTACGGCTGCCACGTGCTGCGCTCCGGCGTGGAGGACATCGCTGACAACGAGACCCGCTTCGTATGGCTGGCGCCCGCCGGCGCCGTGCCGGGGCGGCCCGGCGCGGCGCCCCCGCCACTGGGGCCCTTCAAGACGGCCATCGTGTTCTGGGGAGTGGGGTCCGAGCAGCCGGGCTGGCTCGTGGGCTGCCTGGGGGAATTCGCCGCTCGCGCGGTCAACCTCACCCGCATCGAATCGCGCCCGCGCAAGCAGGGCCTGGGTCGCTACATGTTCTTCCTCGACGTGGAGGGCGGCGACCAGGAGCCGCACGTGGCCGAGGCGCTGGCGGGGCTGCGCGAGCGGGTCGAGGTGCTTCGCGTACTGGGGTCGTTTCCGGCCGGGTGAGGCGGGTGAGAGGCCTCGCGCGGGGCCGGGGTTTCGGGCCGGGCGGGGCCGGTCGAGGGGCCTCCGCGGGGGCCGGGTTTTGAGCCCGGGGGGGCGCGCCGAACCGCCAGGAGAGGTAGGCAGCCTGGGTACACTCTGGCCAGCCATGGCCTCCTCAGTCGCACCCGGCCCAGTGAGGTCCGCGTCGCCCCCAGAGCACCAGCGACGCGGACGTGAGTCCGGGCGGGTGCTCGTCCTGAACGCCAGCTACGAGCCGATCAATGTCTGCACCGTGCGGCGGGCCATCGTGCTCCTGCTCAAGGACAAGGCCGAGCTCCTCGAGCGGGCCGAATGGGAGCTGCATTCAGCGAGCCTGACCGTGGCCCGGCCGGTGGTCATCCGGCTCGTCACCTACGTGCGCATCCCGCGCGATACGCACCGGCGCAAGATCACCCGCCGGGCCGTGTTCGCCCGCGACGAGTGGACATGCCAGTACTGCGGGGCGCGGTCGAACCTGACCGTGGACCACGTCATCCCCCGCTCCAAGGGCGGCTCCTCGAACTGGGAGAACATCGTGGCCTCGTGCGCGCCGTGTAACCGGCGCAAGGGCGACCTCTTACCGCGCCAGGTGGGCATGGCGCTCAACCGCCCACCGCGGACGCCCAGCCCGACCGTGTTCATCCACGTGGCCAGCCCGACGATCCCGGCGGCGTGGATGCAGTACCTGAGCATCTGACGGGCGCGGCGGGGGCGGCTCTCGGCCCGTGGTTTCGCCCAAACCAGGGGATCCGGGCTGATCTGGTGCCGGGGGCCGGGCCGGGGCGGCCGGGGGACCGGGGGGCGCGGGGGCGGCGGGCCGGTTTCCTAGAGCCGCACGAGCGTCAGCCCGGGCCGGGCGCGGTGCAGGCGCTGGGCGGCGAGCGGCCCGAACGTCCGGCGGCTCCCGACCACGCACGTGTACCGCCCCCGCTCGAGCTCGGCACAGACGATCCGCGCCGCCGACTCCGGATGACGGGCGCTGAGGATGCGGGCCGGCTGGTCGAGCACGCCGTCGAGCCACGAGCGCAACCAGGACTGCAGCTCGCGCCGGTGCAGCTCGAGCATCTGCACGGCGGCTCCCGCGCCGCTGAGGGAGATCCACGACCACATGGGCGGAAACGACCACAGGCACAGGACGGTGAGCTCAGCCTGGTGCTCCTGGGCCAGCGCGCAGGCCCAGCGCAGGGTGCGCTCGTCGCGGCGCCGCTGGCCGGCCATCACGGCGAGCAGCCGGCGCGCGGGTGGTCCCTCGAGCTCACGCTCGGCGACCGGAACCGCTGGCGCCAGGCCCATCGTCACCCCGACTCTTCCTCACTGTGCCGACATTTGCGCTACGACGACGGGCCAAGTATATGGCTTTCCAGGCCGGAGCCGGTGCGGTTTGCCCTGCTCGGGCCCCGGAAACGATGCGCGAAGTCGACGACCTGCCCGGCGAGCACCTCGAGTTGGGTGACCAGCGCGGGATCGGCCACCGTCCCGTCGCGGTTCCACACCGGCAGCTCGGCGTTGACCGCCGCCCCGAGTGGCGTCGGCCAGCCGCGCAGCGCATGGACGACCGCGCGGAGCGCCTGCAGAGTGGAGACCGCCGCCTGCCAGCCGGCGGCGGAGGTGATGCACCCCACCGCCCGGCCGTCGAGATAGGGCCGCGGGTCCGAGCGCAGGTCCTCGACATAGTCGAGGGCGTTCTTGACCAGCCCGGAGATGCCGCCGTGGTAGCCGGGGGACGCGATGATGAGCCCGTCGGCCTCCCGGATCGCGGCCACGAGCTTGGCCGCCGGCGCAGCGCGAACATTGTCGTCGGGCTCGTAGAGAGGGAGGCGAAGGTCCGCCCCCGTGAGCACAACGGTCTGGGCGCCGAGGCGCTCGGCCTCGTCCAGGGACCGGCGCAGGAGGCGCTCGCTCGTGGACCCCGTGCGTGTACTGCCGCCGAGGCCGACAATGAGAGGTGGGTCGGCCGACACTCAGAGGGATTGTGCCGACCCGGGCGCCCTTGGTGTGGGCGCGCGCGGCCGGGCGCCGGCGGGAAGCGAGTGGTGACCAACAGGCGGTCGGGAACCGGCTCCAGATCCCAAACCGGGCAGGCGGACAGGCCGCTTGGGTTCTGGAGCGGCCTATACCGGCTCCAGAACCCACGGGAAGCGCCGTAGGGGGCGTTTTGGGTTCTCAAGCGGGTTCGGAGCGGACCCACCCGAGGGTCTGCGCCGCGCGCCGGGCGCCCCGCCAACGCCCCCGCCCTAGACGCACCCCGCGCCACGCCCGCGCCCCGCCCCCGCCGCGCCCCAGACGCACGAAGGGCGCCGTCGACCACGGCGCCCTTCGCTTGCAACGTTGACTGGCCTATCCGAGGCGGACTGGTAAAGCCGGAGGGACTAATCCCGGCGCCCACCGCGGCGGTGTCTCGGGTTGGACTCCGCTAAGCGGGGTCAGCCTCCGACCTAGCGGCCGGACACCTCCAGGGTCCCGCAAAAACTGTCAGACAAGCTCGGACCACCTCCTTTCTCTGGTCTCGTCAGCTTAGCGAACGGACGCGACAGATCGCGTCAGATCTCATCGCCCAGACCGGGCGGGTCCTCGTCCTCCAGGACCTGCGCCGCCGTGGGCGCATCGGACTCCACGACCAGCGCCACGGCGCTCACCTGGTCGTCGTCGCGAAGGTTCATGACCCGCACCCCCTGAGAGGAGCGCCCGTAGCGGTTGATGCCGCGCACCGACGTGCGCTGGACCATGCCGTTCTGGGAGATGAACACGAGCTCCTGATGCTCGCGGACGACGAGCGCCCCGCCGAGCTGACCCTTGTTCTCGGTCAGGGTGATTGTCTTGACGCCCATCGTGCCGCGACCCTTGACCGGATACTCGGAGATGGGGGTGCGCTTGCCGTAGCCGTTCTCGGTGACCACGAGCAGCTCCTGATCGTCGCGGGCCACGTCCATGGCGAGCACCTGGTTGCCGGCCTGGGAGACGTTCATGCCGCGCACGCCGCTCGTGTCGCGGCCCATCGACCGGACCGCGTCCTCGCTGAAGCGCGCCGCCTGGCCCGAGCGCGAGACCATGATGATGTCGTCGCTGCCGCTCGTGCGTCGCACGGCGATGAGCTCGTCATCGTCGTGAATGTTGATGGCGATGATGCCGTCGGCCTTGATCGGGGTGTTGTAGGCGCCGAACTCCGTCTTTTTGATCATCCCGTCGCGGGTGGCGAAGACGAGGAAGCGGCCCTCGTTGAAGTCCCGCGTGGAGAGGACCGACTGCACGCGCTCACCCTCGCGCAGGGGCAGCAGGTTCACCAGCGCCCGCCCGCGCGCGGTGCGGGAGGCCTCGGGCAGCTCGTACACCTTCAGTCGGTAGATCTTGCCGCGGTTGGTGAAGAAGAGCAGGTAGTCGTGCGTCGAGGAGACGAAGAGGTGCTCGATGTAGTCGTTCTCCTTCATCTCCATTCCGGTCACGCCGATGCCGCCGCGGCGCTGCTGGCGGTAGGTGGAGAGGGGCAGCGACTTGATGTAGCCCGAGTGGGTGATCGAGATGACCATCTGCTGGTCGGCGATCAGATCCTCGATGTCGATCTCGCCTTCGGCGTGGGTGATCTCGGTGCGCCGCTCGTCGCCGAAGCGCTCCGCGATCTCGCCGAGCTCCTCCTTGATCAGGTCGAGGACCCGCTGCTCGTCGCCCAGGATCTCGCGCAGCTCCTTGATGCGCTCCATGAGGTCGGCGTAGTCGCGCTTGATCTTCTCGGCCTCGAGCGCGGTCAGGCGGCTCAGCGTGAGCTGCAGGATGGCTTGGGCCTGGACGAGGGTGAGCTCGAAGCGCTCCATGAGGCCATGGCGGGCCACCTCGGAGTCCCGCGAGCCGCGGATCAGCGCGATGACCTCATCGAGGTTGTCCAGGGCGACGAGGTAGCCCTCGAGGATGTGCGCGCGTTCCTCGGACTGGCGCAGCTCGTGCTTGGTGCGCCGGACGATGACCTCGCGCTGATGGTCGACGTAGTGGCCGAGGACCTCGCGCAGCGACAGCGTCTTGGGGACGTTGTCGACGAGCGCCACCATGTTGACGCCGAAGGTGGTCTGCAGCGGCGTGTGCTTGTAGAGCTTGTTGAGGACGACCTTGGGGATGGCGTCGCGCTTGAGCTCAATGACGATCCGCATCCCGTGGCGGTCGGATTCGTCGCGCAGATCGGTGACCTCGGGGATCCGCTTGTCGAGCACGAGGTCGCGGATCTTCAGGATCACGCCCCCCTCGCCGCCCTTGCGCACCTGGTAGGGCAACTCGGTGACGATGATGGCTTCCTTGCCCTGACCGATCGGCTCGATGTGGCACTTGGCCTGGACGCGCACGCGGCCGCGGCCGGTCAGGTAGGCCTCGCGGATGCCGTCGCGGCCGAGGATGGTGCCGGCGGTCGGGAAGTCGGGGCCCTTGATGTGCTTCATCAGCCCCTCGACGTTGATGCTCGGGGTTGTCGATGTAGGCCACCGTGGCGGCGATGACCTCGCCGATGTTGTGGGGCGGGATGTTCGTGGCCATGCCCACGGCGATCCCCGAGCCGCCGTTGACGAGCAGGTTGGGGAAGCGCGCCGGCAGGACGACGGGTTCCTGGCGCCCGCCGTCGTAGGTGGGCACGAAGTCAACGGTGTCGGCGTCGATATCGCGCACCATCTCCTCGGCCAGGCGCGCCATGCGCGCCTCCGTGTAGCGCATGGCCGCGGCCGAGTAGCCGTCGATGTTGCCGAAGTTCCCGTGCCCGTCGACGAGCGGGTAGCGCATCGAGAAGTCCTGGGCCAGGCGCACGAGCGTGTCGTAGATGGCCGTGTCGCCGTGCGGGTGATACTTGCCCATGACCTCGCCGACGATCTGGGCGCACTTGACGTGACGGCTGCGGCCCGGGCGCAGGCCCATCTCGTTCATCACGTGCAGGACGCGACGGTGGACAGGCTTGAGGCCGTCGCGGACGTCGGGCAGGGCCCGCCCGACGATGACCGACATGGCGTAGTCGAGATACGCCGAGCGCATCTCCTCCTCGAGCCCGCGGGGCTCGATGTTGCCGCCGCCGATGGTGTCGATCGCTGACATGCCTGGTCCCTAGATGTCGAGGTTGGACACCAGCTGGGCGTTCTCCTCGATGAACGCCCGCCGGGGCTCGACCTGATCGCCCATGAGCATCGAGAACACGAGGTCGGCCGAGGCGGCGTCCTCCATCGTCACCTGGACGAGCGTCCGGCTCGACGGGTCCATCGTCGTCTCGCGCAGCTCCTCGGCGTCCATCTCGCCCGAGTCCCTTGAACCGGTAGTACTCGATGCCCTTCTGGGCCACGGCGAGGATGCCGTCGCGGAGATCCTCGAAGGTCGCGGCGTCGCGGCTCGTCTCGCCCAGGCGGATGGTGAAGGGCGGCATGCCGGCCAGGGCCGACAAGATCCTCGTGGATGTCGGCCATGCGGTGATACTCGTTGGCCTCGAGCGCCGCGCGGCGAACGCGGTGCGTGGTGGCCAGGCCGGTCTTGGCCTCGATGGTGCGGACGATGATCTCATCGTCGGTCTCTCGCAGGAGCTCGGTCGTGATACGCGCCGCCGCCGCCATCGCCGTCGCCGTTTCGGCTGAGCACGCGATGCAGGGCCTCGATGTCGTGGACCTGCTCCTCGAGCAGCCGGGCCTGCTGCATGAAGGTCACCACGCCCGTGGCCGTGGGCCCCGCGCAGCGCCGCCGCCCAGCCCTCGTACTGCTTGAGCAGCCGGGTGAAGCGCTTCCATCGGGTGTCGGTGAGCCGGAACAGCTGGCCCCCGCGGTCGGTGACCGAGATCTTCTCGAACTTGTCGCCCAGGAGCATGTCTTCGAGGTCGGACTCACGCTCCAGGTAGCGATGGTTGCGTCCGCGGGTGAGGCGATACAGCGGCGGCTTGGCGATGTACACGTAGCCGGCCTCGATCAGCGGCTGCATCTCGCGAAATAGGAGCGTCAGGGCCAGCGTGCGGATATGCGCACCGTCGACGTCGGCGTCGGTGAGCAGGACGATCTTGTGATAGCGCGCCCTGGTGATGTCGAACTCATCGCGCACCCCGGTTCCGATGGCGGTGATGAGGGCCTGCACCTCGGTGTTGGCCAGCACCTTGTCGATGCGGCTCTTCTCCACGTTGAGGATCTTTCCGCGCAGGGGCAGGATGGCCTGGGTGTTGCGGTCGCGGGCGCTGACGGCGGAGCCGCCGGCAGAGTCGCCCTCGACGATGAAGAGTTCGGCCAGCGAGGGGTCCTTGACCGAGCAGTCGGCCAGCTTGCCCGGGAGCGTGGAGTTCTCCAGAGCCGACTTGCGGCGCGTGAGGTCCCGAGCCTTACGCGCGGCGGCCCGAGCCTGCGCGGCCTGGACGGCCTTGCGAATGACCGAGCGGGCCTCCTGAGGGTTCTCCTCCAGGAACTCGGTGAGCTGCGAGTAGACAACCGACTGGACGAAGCTCTGCATGCCCGGATTACCGAGCTTGGCTTTGGTCTGACCCTCGAACTGGGGATCGGCGAGCTTGGCCGAGATGACGGCGGTCAGCCCCTCGCGCACGTCCTCGCCGGAGAGGTTGTCGTCCTTCTCCTTGAGCTCGCCCTTGTCGCGGGCGTACTTGTTCAGCGCGCTGGTCAGCGCGGAGCGAAAGCCGGAGAGATGGGTGCCGCCGTCAATGGTGTTGATGTTGTTGGCGTAGGAGAACACCGACTCCTGGTAGGAGCCGTTCCACTGCATGGCCACCTCGACTGCGCCCTCCGAGCTCTCGCCGGAGAAGTAGACGACCTTCTTGTGGATGGGCTCCTTGTTGCGGTTGAGGTAAGCGACGAAGTCGATGATGCCGCCGTCGTACTGAAACTCCGCCCGATGACCGGTCCCCCGCTCATCGACCAGCACGATCCGCAACCCCCGGGTAAGGAAGGCGGTGTCGCGCATGCGCTGCTCGAGCGTCGTGAAGTCGAAGGTCGAGCGCCTCGAAGATGTCGGCGTCGGGCAGGAAGGTGATCGTCGTTCCCGTGCGGTCGCTCTTCTCGCCGCGCTGCAGGTCGTGCTGGGGCTTGCCGCGCTCGTAGGTCTGCGTCCAGAGATAGCCGTCGCGCCGTACCTCGATCTCCAGCCGCTCGGAGAGCGCGTTGACTACGGACACGCCCACTCCGTGCAGACCACCTGAGACCTTATAGCCGCCGCCCTGGCCGAACTTGCCGCCGGCGTGCAGAACGGTGAGCACCACCTCAACGGCCGGGCGCTTCTCCTTGGCCATCACGGCGACGGGAATGCCGCGACCGTTGTCGGTCACCGTCACCGAGTTGTCGGGGTGAATAGTCACCAATACCTCGTCGCAGTGACCGGCGAGAGCCTCGTCAACCGAGTTATCTACGACCTCGTAGACGAGATGGTGCAGGCCGTTCTGGCCAGTCGAGCCGATGTACATGCCCGGCCGCTTGCGCACGGCCTCGAGGCCCTCGAGCACCGTGATGTCCTGCGCGTCGTATGTGCTGCTTTGTTGCTGCTGTGGGCGCCCAGCGGCGCCGGCGTCATTCGCCAAGGGTCCTCCGAACACATCGAAACGCCCCGGAACCGCGCCGTGCGCGGCGTGGCGGGACGTCAAGAAACTGATGTGCCTTAAGGATAGCACACCGACCATTACCTCCTGTTCGCCACGCGACGCTGTTTTCCCTGCAAAAAGCCACTATATGTGTCACTGCCGTGGCGCCGGTACAGAGACACATCGAAGACGCGCGATGGCACCCCGGCGCAGCCGCCCGTTCAGGCGTTCGAGGATCACCGGCGCCATGAGGTCAAGCTCCTGAGCCCACACCGACGGCGGTGCACGAAACGGTGAGCACGCCACCCCGCTCGGCGGTCGGCTCGGCCTCCCGCGCGATCGCGTCCCCGACGGCCTCGGGCCACGCCTGCTGCACCTCGCCGAGCAGGGTGTCGGGAGCCAGCTGGACCCGGAGCGGCTCGAGGGCCATGGCCAGTGGTCGCGGCGCGCGACGGTAGGGGCTCACGCCGGCGCCTCCGCCAGCACCCGCCCACCTCGGACGGCGATTCGGGCCACCTCCGGGTGCTCGGCGCCGGGCACGTGCTCGACGTCGGTGGTGGTGATGAGCGACTGCCCGCCGCCGCTGCGCAAGAGATCGACCAGGGCCTCGCGGCGATCGTGGTCCAGTTCGCTGGTCACGTCGTCGAGGAGCATCACCGGTGGCGCTTCGCGGGTTGCGGCGATCGCTTCCCGCTCGGCCAGCAAGAGCGCCAGGAGAGCCAGGCGCTGCTGGCCCTGGGACCCGTAGGCGCGCAGGTCGTGGCCGTCGCGCGCCAGGGCCACGTCGTCACGATGGGGGCCGTGGCCGCTGAAGCCCCGCTCGAGGTCGCCGGACACGCGGTCAGCCAGCTCGCGGGCCAGTTCCTCAGCCGTCGCCGCTCGTGATCGGGGCCGGTAGGCGACGGTGACAGCGCCCTCCAGGCCAAGCTCCCCGGCCAAGCGGGCAAAGGCCCCGGCGACACACGTCAACGCCGCGGCGCGATCGGCCATCAGAGCCACTCCGTGGCGGGCGAGCTGGGCGTCCCAGGTCCCAAGCGAGCCTCGGTCGGCCACGCCGGAGCGGATGCGGCCCAGGAGGGCGTTGCGCTGAGCCAGCGCCTGGGCGTAGGAGCGGCGGGTGATCGTCCGCGCCGGCCAGAGCGCGGCCACGAGCTGATCGAGGTGAGCGCGGCGAAGGGAAGGCGCGCCCTTGATGAGCTCCAGCCGGTCGGGCAGGAACACGCTCACAAGCGGCCGGCCAGGAGTGTCGAGCAGGCGCTCGACCTCGGCACCGTCGACCCGCATCCGCTTCGGCTCCCCCGGCGAGAAGCCCACGGCCAGCTCGTGCGGGCCGTCCTGCGCCACCGTGCGCACGGTCACCCGCGCCGTCCCCGCGCCGAAACGCACGACCTCGCGTTCGTTGGTCGTCCGGCACGAACGGCCGGTGCAGCCGAAGTAGAGCGCCTCGAGGAGATTGGTCTTGCCGGCGCCGTTAGGGCCGGAGATGACGGTGAGGCCGTCGGCGAGCTCGATCTCGGCCTGCGCGTAGCAGCGGAAGTCACGCAGGCTGATTCCCGCGACCCGCACGGGAACCTAGACGTTCAGCCGGATCGGCATGATGAGGTACTGAAAGCGGCTTTCGTCGGCGGCCTCGATGAGCCCCGGGCGCAGCGGACTGATGAGCTTGACGAGCACGTCGCCGCCCTCGATGGCCTCAAGGCCGGCGCGCAGGAAGTCGGGGTTGAAGCCGATCTCGAGCGGCTCGCCCTGGAAGGCCACGGGCAGCGATTCGCGAGCCTCGCCGACATCGGGCGTCTGGGCCGAGACGGTGAGCTCGCCGGGAGCGAAGGCCAGGCGCAGAGGCGCATTGCGCTGAGCCAGCAGGCTGATCCGGCGGACCACGTCGGTGAGCTCCGCACTCGAAATGCGCAGCTCGTGCTCGAAGGTCTCCGGCAGCAGCTGGCGGTAATTGGGGAACTGCCCGTCGATCAGCCGCGAGGACAGGACCACCCCGTCGATCAGGAAGAGGACCTGGTTTTGGCGGACGCTGATCTCGAGCTCCTCTCCGGCCACGTTCCCGGCCACCCGGGCGAGCTCCTGGAGAGCGCGTGCCGGCACGTTGACCTCGAAGGCGCGCTGGAGGGGCGCTTCCAGAACCGTTTCCTTGACGCTCAGGCGGTAGGAGTCGGTCGCCACCATCCGCAGCTCGCGCTCGGAGGCCGAGACGAGGATCCCGGTGAGCACGGGGCGCGTCTCGTCCCGGGAGGCGGAGCCGGCGACCTTGAGCGCCGTGGCGACGAAGGCGCCGGCGGGCAGGGAGACCAGCGAGTCGGGGTCGGGTTCGGGAAAGGGCGGGAAGTCCTCGGCGCGAAGGGTGCGGATGTGAAAGACGGCGCTGCCGGAAACCAGCTCGACATCCTGTTCGGCCGATCGAAGCTCGAGCGATACCGCGGGCGAGGGGAGGGCCCGGACCACGTCGACGAGGAGGCGAGCCGGCAGGACGACGACCCCTTCGCGCGCGACCTCCGCGGCGAGGGGGACCCGCAGGCCGACATCCATATCGGTGGCGCGCAGCTCACAACCCTCCGGGCCGGCGGCGAGCTGAACACCCGAGAGGGCCTGGATGGCGCTGCGTGTGGAGGCGACCCTGCTGACCGTTTGCAGCTGGCCCAGGAGAACGTCGCGCTCGAGGGAAATCTTCACGATGAATGCCTCAGAAGAGGAAGGTAGGAGTCATAAGGAGGGGCAATATGTGGATAAGCGTGCGAATGGCCGCAAGAAGCGAGGAAGTTGTCGATTGGACCGACGTCCAAGTCTGTCAACAGGAGCGGTCGCCAGCCACTCCGCGCAGCTGACGCGTGAGCTCGTCGATATCCACAGCGGTCTGTGGATCGTCAGAGAGGCGGGCGACGACGCGCTTGCAGGCGTGCAGGACGGTGGCGTGGTTGCGTCCGCCAAAGGCGTGGCCGATCGCCGTGGTGGGACTGCCGGTGAGCTCGCGGGCCAGGTAGATGGCGAGCTGGCGCGGCCAGGCGACGCGCGCGGTGCGGCTGGGAGAGATGAGCTCGTCCATCGACACGCCGGCATAGGCGGCGACGGCCTGCTTGACCGCCTCGACCGAGAGCTCGCGGGCCGGGCCGGCGGCGTCGTCGCCCGCGGTTGGGTAGGCGAGCCGGTCGAGAGCCTCTTGGGCCAGCGCCGTGTCGATGGGCTGCCCGGTGAGCGAGTGGAAGGCCACGACCCGGATCAGGGCCCCCTGGAGCGCGCGCACGTTGTCGCGGACACGCTCGGCGATGAGCTCGAGGACCTCAGGCTCGGCCAGCGGGACGCGGTCAAGGGCGGCCCGCTTGCGCAGGATGGCGACCCGGGTCGAGAGATTGGGGGGCTGGATGTCGGCCACCAGACCGGCTTCGAAGCGCTCACGCAGCCGCTCCTCGACGCCGTCGAGCTGGGCCGGCAGGCGGTCGCAGGTGAGCACGAGTTGGCGCCCAGTCTCATACAGGGCGTTGAACGTGTGAAAGAACTCTTCCTCAGTGCGTACCTTGCTGGCCAGAAACTGGACGTCGTCGATGAGGAGCACGTCGGTGTCGCGATAGGCCTGCTTGAAGCGGTCGATCGACCGGCTGTTCAGGGCGGTGATGAAGTGGTTGGTGAAGGCCTCGGCGGTGGTGTAGCGGACCCTGGCGCCGCCCCCGTAGGCGAGCACGTAGTTCCCGATGGCGTGAAGCAGATGGGTCTTGCCGAGTCCCGGGGAGGCGTAGAGGAAGAGGGGGTTGTAGGCCTGCCCGGGATGCTCGGCCACGGCCAGCGCAGCGGCGTGGGCGAGCTGGTTGGTGTCGCCGATGATGAACTGCTCAAAGCTGTAGCGGGGGTTGAGCGTGTCGAGGGCGAGCTCGTAGCGAGTGGCCTGGTCGGGGCTGGTGGTGGCCAGCTCGCCACTGTCCCCGGCGGACGCGTTCGCCCCGACGAAGGCGAACTGCGCCTGCTCGCCGAGGATCCGGCGCAGGCATGCCTCGAGCACGCGCCCGTAGCGGCCGCGCAACCACTTCTCGGTCTCGGCGGGCGCCTTGATGAGGAGCGTGGTGCCCTGTACGGAGTGCAGTGCCAGGGGCTCGATCCACACCGCGTACATCGAATCGCCGAGCGCGCGGCGCAGCTCGGCGCGCACCTCACGCCAGGCAGCATCGACGTCATTTTGCGCGGGCAGCTCCAAGCGGCTCCCTCCACGGAGCACCGAGAAACGACTGAAAAGAGGCGAAGGGCGAGACCCTCGGGCGGCGAGCATAACAGTGGCCTGGGGGGCGTTTCGGACCTTCAGCCAGGTGCCTTCGCAAAGCGCGGGAAAATGCTCGGCGAGCGCTCTAACGGGGGGCCACAGGCCCCCGCGTATACTCAGCCGGACCTGATCAGAGGGACCCGACCGTCATGAAACGCACCTACCAGCCAAAGAAGCGCAAGCGCGCCCGCACCCACGGCTTTCGCCACCGCATGCGTACGCGCGCGGGACGCCTGACGCTCAAGCGCCGGCGCGATAAGGGTCGGAAGCGGCTCACGGTCTGATGCGCGGGTCGGCCCCGGGTCGGCTGCGGCCAGGGCGAGGACGGCTGTCGCGCAGCGCGGACTTCGATCGCGTCTTTCGCAGCGGCCGCTCGCACGCCTGCCGGGAGTTCGTGCTCTACGTGTTTCCGCGCGCCGAGGACGGCCCGCCGCGGCTCGGCCTCTCCGTTTCGCGCAAGGTGGGCGGCGCGGTGGAGCGCAACCGGGTCAAGCGCCTGCTGCGCGAGGCCTTCGGGACCGAGAGCGACCGGTTGCCGGCGGGGATGGACGCCGTCGTCGTCGCCCGCCGTGACGCCTACGCCCTGGCCGAGGAGGAGGGTCTCGCCGGCGTGCGCCGTGCGCTCGGGGCCCTACTGGATCGGGCCCTGGGAGAGGGCGCCCGAGCCGACCACGCGCCCGGCCGTCGTGCTTCGAAAGACGGCGAGGAGCCGGCTCAGGCCTCCCGGAACGAGGGGGAGGCCGCGTGAGCCGGGTGGCCGTCCTGCTCATCCGTGCCTATCAGTGGATGCTCTCGCCCGTGGTAGGCCAACGGTGCAAGTACCATCCCTCCTGCTCGGAGTACGCGGCGCAGGCCATCGGCCGGTTCGGAGTCCTGCGCGGAACCGTGCTCGCGGGCTGGCGGCTGCTGCGATGCAACCCTTGGAGCCACGGCGGGTACGACCCCGTTGAGGCGCAGCGGCTGTTCAAGCCGCGAGTCGGCGTCCCGAGTCTCTGACCATGCTGCTCGTCACCGCCAACATCTTCCAGCCGCTGATCGACGTCTTCGAGGCGGTCCTGAAGTTCTTCAATCACAGCCTGGGCGTGCCGTGGGGCTGGGCCATCGTTTTGCTCACGATCCTCATCCGGCTCGTCATCAGCCCGCTTGCGGTCAAGCAGTTTCACTCCATGCAGCGGCTCCAGGCCCACATGCCCGAGCTGAAGGCGATTCAGAACAAGTACAAGGACGACAAGCAGCGCCAACAGCAGGAGGTCATGAAGTTCTACCAGGAGAACAAGGTCAATCCCTTTGGCTCCTGCCTGCCGCTGGTGGCGCAGCTCCCGGTGTTCATCTCGCTGTTCTACATGCTGCGCACGAGCCTGCGCCACGACATCTGCCCGTCCATCAACCCGGTTGGGGAGAAGGTCACGCATGCCTGCGCCGGGCACGGCGGCGCGAGCTTCCTGTTCATCCATGACCTGACCAGCCAGGCCGCCGGGGTCACGCTGATCGTCCTCATCCTCCTCTACGTGGGCACGCAGCTGGCTTCGAGCCTGCTCATGGCTACGCCGGCCATGGACAAGAACCAGCGACTGATGATGCTGGCTATGCCGCTCTTCTTCGTCATCTTCGTCATCCGGTTCCCGGCCGGCGTGCTCGTCTACTGGATCACGACCAACGCCTGGACGATCCTTCAGCAGTACGTGATCAAGCGCCGCCTTGGGCCGGTCACGCCGCCCGTGGCCGCCGCCCCCGCGGGTGCGCGCGCGGCGCCGGCCACCGGAGCCCAAGCCAACGGCGGGGGTACGTCCGCTCCCGAGTCGACCGGCCTGGGCGCTCTGATCCGGGGCCGCGGCAAAGCGGCGACGCCCGACTCAGCTGAGGCGACCTCGACGGCCGTAGTCGCGCGCCAGCGCGAAGCCCCTCCACCTCCGCCGCCACGGAAGAAGAAGAAACGCTCCGGTCGGAGGAGATGACCATGTCCACAGGCGAGAGCGAGCAGGCCGCCCGGGTCCGCGAGCTTCTGGAGCGGATCGCCGCGGCCGTGGGCGTGGAGGCCGAGGTTGAGGTTGAGGAGGGCGACGGGGAGGTCACGGCGTCGTTCCACGGCTCGGATGTCGGCCCGTTGATCGGCCACCACGGTCAGACGATCGACGCCATCCAGCACCTGGTCTATCGCATCGCCTTCCGAGGCTCGACCGACCGCAAGCGGCTCCTCGTGGACGCCGGTGGCTACCGGGAGCGCCGGGCCGTCGCGCTGCGGGCCACGGCCGACCAGGCCGCTGAAGCGGCGATCCAGGACGGGCGGCCCGTGCGGCTGGAGGCCATGAGCGCGTTGGAGCGCCGGGTCGTCCACGAGCACCTCAAGAGTCGCCACGACGTCGAGACCTACAGCCAGGGCGAGGAACCCGCCCGCCATCTCGTCGTCGCGCCGCTCCTGAGTTAGGCGCCCGGAAGGGCCCATCCGTTTCACGTTTTTCCTTACGGTGAAACAGTAGGCTGACCGAATGACGGAGCTCTCCGACTTCGACCGCGGGCTCCTGGTCGGGCTGCTCATCGGCGAAGGCTCCTTCGGTGGCGACGGAAAGCAGCCCCAGATCACCCTGCGGATGCACACGCGCCACGAGTCCCTCTTTCGCTGGCTCATGGAGCGCTTCCCGGCCACTCGCCTCTATGGCCCCTACCACCACAGCGGCCGCTCGTACTACCAGTGGATGGTCCGCGGCGCCGCCCTCGTCCACGATGTCCTGCCCGTCATCGCCGAGGAGCTCGCTCCCGAGCTGGATGGCCATGCCTTCGAGCGCTTCCGCGAGATGTGTGCCCGCTATGCCCCCTACATCGAGCGCGAACGGGCCCGTGGCGCCGGCTGAGCGCCCGGCTCTCGGCGAGCGAGCCCGGGTGGAAGAGCTCGCCCGCCGCTATGGCCTCGAGAACGGCGCAAGCGATCGGCTCGAGCGCCTGCTGGAGGCGTTGATCTCAGATCCGCGGGCGCCGGTATCGGCTCGCTCTCGGGAGCGAGCGCTCGACGACCACATCGCGGACTCGCTCGTGGCGCTCGACCTCCCGGAGGTGCGGGCGGCGAGGACGGTCGCGGACATCGGCTCCGGAGCGGGGTTGCCCGGTCTGCCCCTCGCCATCGCCCTGCCCGAGGCCCAGTTCTTCCTCATCGAGAGCGCGACCCGGAAGTGCTCCTTCATCACACGTGCGGCCGCGGCGGTGGGAACCGTCAACGTCACTGTCGTGGACGCTCGCGTCGAGCAGGCCAGTGATCTCCGCGGTCGCTGCGACGTGGTGACCGCGCGGGCGCTCGCACCCCTCCCGGTGGTGGCCGAGTACGCCGCGCCGCTGCTGCGCGTGGGGGGGACGCTGTTGGTCTGGCGAGGCCAGCGAGAACATGACGCTGAAGTCGAGGCGCAGAAAGCCGCGGCCAGCCTGGGGTTGAAGGTCGGCCCGATCGTGCCCGTCAGGCCTTTTATCCAGGCACAAAGCCGCCATCTGCACCTCATGTCGAAGGTTATGGAAACCTCCTCGCGCTTCCCGCGCCGAGCGGGGATGGCGATCAAGCGACCGCTCGGTCGGTGAGGAGGGCTGGTCCGACCGCGTTGCTCGCTAGCTTGCGCCTCATGGGCACCGTCTATGCGATCGCCAATCAGAAGGGCGGAGTCGGCAAGACGACCACGGCGGTGAACTTGGCGGCGTGCGTGGCCGAGGCCGGGTACGAGGCGCTGCTCATCGACATCGATCCCCAAGCCAACGCCACCATCGGGCTGGGCATCGGCAAGGAACGGCCTCAGACCGTGTATGACGTTCTCGTGGGCGGCGCGGCCCTCGCCGACGTCGTGCTGCCGACGGACATCGAGCACCTCTCGCTCGCGCCCTCGGGGCCCGACCTGGCCGGGGCCAGCGTCGAACTGCCCCGCCTCGCCGGCTCCGAGACACGGCTGCGCGAGGCGCTGATTGGCATCCGGGATGCCTACGCGTTCATCCTCCTCGATTGCCCGCCGTCGCTCGGTCCTCTCACCGTGAACGCGCTCGTGGCCGCCGACCGGGTGATCGTGCCCGTCCAGGCGGAGTACTTCGCGCTCGAGGGACTCGCGGGCCTGCTCGACACCCTGTCGCTCGTCCAGCGCGAGCTCAACCCCCGGCTCACGGTGGCCGGGATGTTGCTCACCATGCACGACGGCCGGACTCGCCTGGCCCAGGACGTCGAGCGCGAGGTTCGCGAGCACTTTCCCGACCTCGTGTTCGAGACCGTGATTCCCCGCAACGTCCGCATCGGAGAGGCCCCGAGCTTCGGCAAGCCGGTCATTCATCATGACCCCCACTGCGCCGGCGCCGACGCCTATTTCGAGCTCGCCAAGGAGGTGGCGGCCCGTGGCTGAACGTCAGAAGGGCATGGGGCGCGGGCTGGCGGCCATCCTCGCCGTGGCCCCACGCGAAGAGCCGGAAGAGCTGCGCCGCCTGCCCGTCGAGCTGATCGCCGCCAATCCGGCCCAGCCCCGCCGGGTCTTCGACGAGCAGGCGCTCGTCGCCCTGGCGGACTCGATCCGGCAGCGGGGCGTTCTGCAGCCCGTGCTCGTGCGTCCGCTCGCCGGCGGCCGCTACGAGCTCATCGCCGGCGAACGACGCTGGCGGGCGGCCCGGATGGCCGAGTTCGAGGAGATCCCGGCCGTCGTCCGCCACCACGACGATGCCACCTCGCTCGAAGTGGCCCTCATCGAGAACATGGCCCGGGAGGACCTGACGCCGGTCGAGGAGGCGCGCGCCTGCGCCGCTCTGGTCGAGGAGCTCGGGCTCACCCGCGAGGACGTCGGCCTCCGGGTGGGGCGAAGTCGCGTCGCGGTCTCCAACCTGATCCGGCTCCTCGACCTTCCCGACGAGGTGCTCGAGCTCATCGAGCAGCGCCGGCTCAGCGAGGGCCACGGCCGAGCCCTGCTCATGGTCGAGGATCATGCCGACCGCCGCAGCCTGGCCCGGGCCGCGGCTGACAGCCACTGGTCGGTGCGCGAGCTCGAGGCCCGAGCCCGGGCTGCCGGCGCAGGCTCCGCCTCGAGGCGACGCCCGCGGCGCTCAGGCCGGGGGCTTCACCCCGATCAGCAGGACGCGATCGAGCGCATCGAGGACACGCTGAGCGCCGTCCTTGGCCGCGAGCTCGCCGTCGCCCCGGGGCCCCGCGGTCAGGGCTACCGGGTCGAGCTCACGGTCGACTCGCCCGACGACGCCGTCGAGCTGGCCCGCCGGCTCACCATGCGTTCTGTGGCCTGAGTCGACGCCGATCAGGACCGCCGGGACTCACGGCGAGGCGGCCCGCAGCTTCGCGGCGAGTTCCACGAGGTCGCCCGCCGCTACGTCGGCCTCCGGATCGCTGCGCGCCGGCGAGCCGGCTCCGTGCTCGAGCGGGCGGTGAATGAATGCCGTGCGTAGCCCGGCATGACGGGCGGCCTTCAGATCCTCGGGATGGGCGGCCACGAGCATCAGCTCCGACGGCGACACGCCCAGCAGCCGCGCTGCGGTCAGATACACCTCGGGTGCAGGCTTGTAGACCCGGGTCAGCTCCGCCGAGATGAGGCAATCGAAGCGCAGACCGCCATACCGGCTGAGCGCGATCAGGAGCGCCGTGTGACCGTTGGAGAGGGCGGTGGTGATGAAGCGCGTGCGAAGCACCGCCAGTCCGTCAGGCGCGTCGGCCCAGGGCTCGAGCCTGTGCCACGCCATGACGAGGTTCCGGCGCTGCGCCGCGTCCAGGCCGATCCCGCGTTGCGCGAGCATCGCCTCGAGCGTGGCCAGATGGAGCTCGTCGAGGTTGCCCCACGGCCGGTCGCCGCGATTGACCTCGAGCAGGATGGGGACGTAGCGGCTGCGCCAGTCATCGGCCAGCTCCTCGGGATCGCCGGATACCGACGCTGCGCGAAAGGCGGCCGCGATGCCCGAGCGCCAATCCACGAGCGTGCCGAACACGTCGAAGGCGAGCGCACGGACGGCCATCGCATCACCCTATCCGCGTTCGGGCGTCACGACGGTGTGCGGCCAGCCCGACGAACCCGAGCAACGTGAACGCCGGGAGCACGATGAGGCCGGTGCGCAGCCCCGCCGCCTGCGCGAGGACCCCGGCCGCGAGCGGACCGCCCAGCTCGCCGAGCGCGGCGACGCTGAGAACCTGTCCCACGGAGGTATCAGCGCTGGCGGGGTTAGCCCCGACGTGCAGCGAGGAGGTGATCGGGAACATGGCTCCGATCCCCACGCCGGCGATAGCGATGCCCACGCCGGCCAGGGCCAGGTCGTGCGCGACCAGTAACACCGGCGTACCGATCAGCCCGGCGCCCAGCGCCACGGCCAGGACGGCGGCGTCGGGCCGCCGCCGCGCCCCGCGGCTGGCCAGCACCCGCCCGGCCAAGTTGGCCGCGTAGAGACCGCTCACCATCAGCACGGCGACATTGCGCCGCACACCGACGACATCATGGAGGTAGGTGGCCAGCCAGAAGCTGAGCGCGAACTCCAGGCCGACGATGGCAAAGACGATGACGAGCGTCGGGCGTACAGCGGGCCACCGCGGGCGCCAACGAGGCGATGGGCTGGCGGTGACGTGCCGGCTGACGGAGGGCGTGGGCGCGGGGATTGCCGTGCTGCGCAGGGCCAAGGCGGCGCCGAGCACGCCCACCGCGCCGGCGACGAACGCCGCCCTCCAGCTCAGCGCCGTCGCGGCGAGCCCGCCGACCAGCAGCGGGGTGACGATGCCCCCGGCGCTGACCAGCACCTCGCCTTCGGCCAGGGCGACCGTTCGACGCACCCCGTGGATGTCGGCGAGCACCGCCCACATCCGGATCAGCGCCGCGGTGGCCAACAGGCTGGTGGCGAAGGCGAAAGCGATCGTGACAGGGGCGCGCGCGCCGAAGGCGATCCCGACCCCGGCGAGCGCCGCACCGGCAAGACCGGCGGGGACGACGCGTGCGCGGCTCCCCGGAATGCGGCCCCGAGCGGTGAGCACGCCGGCCAGTCCACCCCCAAGCGCGAAAGCGACTTGGTGCAGCGCTCCGACCACATAGGAGATGTGCTCGACCGCGCGCAGATAGGGCAGGGCAGCGCCGAGCACCGCGTTGAGGAACCCGAAGGCGGCCAGGCCCATGAACACCCGGCGCGTGACCTCGTCACGTCGATAATCCGGCTCGACGGGAACCTCCCGGCGCGGCCTCGAGCGTCGTCGCTGCACCGCTAAGATGGTGGCGCTGCGAAGGGCGATTAGCTCAGTCGGTTAGAGCGCTTCTCTGATAAGGAAGAGGTCCCAGGTTCGAGTCCTGGATCGCCCACCTAAGTAAGTGGCGCGCGCTCCGCCGTCGCCGGGCGGAGCGTGATGCATTAGTTGAGGCCGGCGTGCGCGCGTTCTCCTCACCAACGCACAGCTACGAGCGGCGGAGCAGACGGAGCGGTTCGTCAGCAACCGCCACCGAATCATCCAGCAGGCCCAGAAGCCGGGCCCGTACATCTACGGCGTCTACGACAATGGGATCAGACGCCTGTGGCCGAGGGAGTAGTCCCGTCCGCCAAACCAGCATTCACGGGCGAAGTTGCAGATAGCCGCAGCCGGTCGGCATCGCCGGCTCTTTGCAAGCAGGGGGTCGCCGCACGTCGGCGAGCACGTCACCCGATTGGGAGGATTCGGCGTCGGGCACCCGCGGCGAAGATCGCCAAGGATGTCCACGCCGAGGCCCGGGGCCGGAGCGTTGGCTGGACACAGAGCGTTCGAGTCACCCACATGGGGTGATGAACCCGGCGAGGCTCGGAACTAACGTGCTCGGGTTAGGGCAGACGGTTGTGCGCCTCCCAAGCCGTTCCTACGAGCAACCTTAAAGGACCGTGAACCCATGACGTTTCTCTGGATCGTTCTCTCCGTCTTGTACGTGGCGTGCTGGGTCTACTTCGGCCTGAGTACGTTACGCAAAGGGCATTACTGGATGTTCTGTATCGGCTTCTTCTTTCCGTTCCTGTGGATCATCGGCGCGCTGATCGGCCCGACGCCACGCGCCGCGGGCGCGGCATAACCGCCGCCGCACCGTCCTCGATCGGGCGCTCGTCCTCGCGACGAGCGCCCTGCATGACCGCAGCTCTGGAGAGGTAGTGACCGAGTCGCGAACCGCTCAGTCCAACGCGATCGCGCGCCGGGAGGTCCCTGTGGTCGGGGACGAATCGGTAGATCGTCCTGGGAAGGTCCCGCTGACGGCACGGTTGCTGCTGCATGCCTCGCTGACCGCGCGCAAAGCGGCGGGGATCATCGCCGCGTTCACGGTGCTGATCACAGTGGCGGGCGGGTTCCTGGAGAGGTACCTCGACCATGCCGAGTATCCGACGATCGGCCGGGCCCTGTGGTTTGCGCTCCAGACCGTTACCACCGTGGGGTATGGAGACGTCACGCCGAAGCAGGCCGTCGGCCGGTTCATCGCCGCGGTGGTGATGCTATCGGGGATCGGCTTCCTCGCCGTGATCACGGCGTCGGTCACCGCCTCGCTGGTCGAGAGCAGCCGGCGACGCTTCACCGCCCAATCCGAAGAGGACGATATGCGGAAGTTCGACGAGATCGCTGACCGATTGGCGAGGATCGAGGCGGCACTCGAGCAGCAGGCACCAGTGAGGTCATCGGATGCCCGCTGAGGAGCCCGGCTCGATCACCAACGAAGTGAGCGATGCGCCATCCAAGTCGGCCCTCCCAGCGCTGGACGAGGTTCCGGCTCCACGGAGCCGCATCCTCGCCCGGTCACGTGCGCTCTGGCGCGTCGTCTATCGCGACCCCGAGCACGTCGCCGAGCGCCTGACGCTTTACACGGCCGGTCGGTTCGCTGAGCCGTCACGGGAATGGGCTGCGGTCGTCGCCCCGACATCCACGTGGCGAAGATCGCCGAGGAGCTGCGTACGCACTCGGCACACGTCGCGCGGATCGACGGTGCGGTCTCAGGGACTCCCGATCGTCCAGCCCATCGGCGCCCAGTCGTCGCCTCGAGTGTGGTGCAGATACCCCGAGGGAGACATGTGAGCCCCGTTGATGCGGCGCTGGCGGCGGGGGACGCTAGAGAAGACATGGAGTGGCCAAGTCTCGAGAGACCGGCGGCCGCGACCCGTGGGCGGCGGCGACTCGGAGGAGTCGCGCTTTGACGCTCACGGAAGCTGGCGCTAAGGCACCGGGGGCGTTTCACCTCCTGGCCAAGCCGACCGGCGCCGTCTGCAACCTCGACTGCTCCTACTGCTTCTTTCTTTCGAAGGAGATGCTGTACCCGGGCAGCCGGTTTCGGATGGCCGACGAGCTGCTCGAGATCTACGTCCGCCAGCTGATCGAGGCGCATGCGGAGGCCCCGGTGGTCCAGGTTGCCTGGCAAGGCGGCGAGCCGACTCTCATGGGCGTCGAGTTCTTCCGCCGCTCGGTGGACCTTGTGGACCGCCATCTACGTCCGGGGCAGCGCGCGGAGTACACGATCCAGACGAACGGCACGAAGATCGACCTCGAGTGGGCCGCGTTCTTCAAGGATCGAGACTTCCTCGTCGGGATCTCGATCGACGGCCCCCGAGAGATCCACGACACCTTCCGCGTGACCAAAGGCGGCCGCGGCAGCTTCGACCAGGTGATGCGGGGGCTGGACCATCTCCGCGCGGCCGGCGTGGAATACAACATCCTCACGACCGTCCACTCCGCCAACGAGCGGCGCGGCCGTGACGTCTACCGTTTCCTCCGGGATGAGTGCGATGCGCGGTTCATGCAGTTCATCCCCATCATTGAGCGGGTCGACGGGTCGGTCGAGGACAGCTCGGCGGCGTGGTCCTCGTGGCGCGACCGGCCCTTGTACGTACAGGAGGGAACTGGGGTCACGGGCCGTTCGGTATCGCCGTCGGGGTATGGGCGGTTTCTGATCGACGTCTTCGAGGAGTGGGTCAGGCGGGACGTCGGCCGCGTGTACGTCCAGATGTTTGACACGGCGCTTGCCAACTGGGTGGGCGAGCAGGCCGGGATGTGCGTGCACTGCGAGACGTGCGGGTCTGCGCTGGCCCTCGAGCACACCGGCGACGTTTACTCGTGCGACCACTTCGTCGAGCCGCGCTACCTACTCGGCAATATCACCGAGCGCCACCTCGTGGACCTCGTCGGCTCCGAGCAGCAGCGGGCGTTCGGCTTGGCCAAGCGCGACACGCTCCCGCGCTTCTGCCGTGAGTGCGACGTCCGTTTCGCATGCCATGGCGGGTGCCCGAAGGACCGCTTCGCCATCACGCCCGACGGCGATCCGGGGCTCAACTACCTCTGCCCGTCGTTCAAGTTGTTCTTTGACCACGTCGACCAGTCGATGCGGCTGATGGCGGTCCTGCTGGCCCACCGCCGAGCCGCCGCCGAGATCATGCGTCGCTATGCGGCGCGCGATGCCAGGCGCGGTCGAAACGAGCCTTGCACGTGCGGAAGTGGGCGCAAGTGGAAGCACTGTCACGGCGACGCGGTGCCTGACCGAACCGTCAGCCAAACCGGATGATGTGGCGCGTCGATCAGCACCGACAATCGAACGAGACCGTCGCACCAGGAGTGACCATGGCTCAGGAGATCGACCGGATAGGAGATACGGGGCCCCCAACTGGCCCCTTCTTACCGAAACTCCGGACACGGGCGGGTTCTCAGCTCCGCGGAGGCCTGGGGCGTGCTCGGACGAGAGGTCTGAATGCTCCGCCCGGAAGGTCGCCCTTCCAACCCTGTGCTCGGCCGACGTGCTGAGGCATGGAAGGATTGTCAGAAGCAGGTCTACCGCAGGATGCAGCGGAAGCCGATGTGGCTGGTGGAGGTATCGATCGCTTCGGATTGGCGTGCCGCGGGCCGGTAACGCAGGCAGTAGCTCGGCGCGCACAGGTGCGAGCCGCCCTTGATCACGCGGCGGGGAATGTGCGCACCGGGCTGGCCGAGGTCGTAGCTTGCCTCCGGAGTGTCGATGCGCGGGTTTCGCGGCAGCGTGCAGCAAGGGCTCTCGGTCTTCTTCGAGCCCGCGCCGCGGGGCGAGTAGTAGTCGCTCGTCCATTCCCAGACGTTTCCGGTCACGTCGTAGAGGCCGTATCCGTTGGCGGGGAAATGCCCGACGGGAGAGGTTCCGCGCCATCCTTTTGCGCCGGTGTTGCGCCAGGGAAAGTCTCCTTGCCAGGAGTTCGCCATCAGCTCACCGCCGGGGTGATGCTCGTTGCCCCACGCGAAGATCGAGCCTGCTAGCCCGCCTCGAGCCGCGTACTCCCACTCCGCCTCGGTCGGCAGCGCCTTGCCTGCCCAGGCCGCAAACGCCTCAGCGTCCTCGTAGGCGATATGCGTGACCGGGTGATCATGTCGCTCGGAGTTGTCGCTGTTGGGCCCCCAGGGGTGGCGCCAGTTGGCCCCGGGGACGTAGGCCCACCAGCGGCCCGGGTCGTCGAGCGGGACCGGCGCGGGGGTGGGGTGAAACACAACTGAGCCTTCGACTAGAAGTGAGGGCTCCGCCTCGGGGTAGTCAGCCGGATCGAGCGGCCGCTCCGCGACCGTGAGGTAACCAGTCTCGTAAGCGAAGCAGGCGAACTGCTCGACCGTGACCGGTGCCCGGTCGATCGCAAAGGAGCTGACCTCTAGGTCGCGCACAGGGGCCTCTTCGGCGTAGAAGGCGTCCGAGCCCATCCTGAAGCAGCCCGCCGGGATCTCGACCATGTCCTTGCGATCCATTCGGCAAGAGTCCTAGAAGCCCAACCGTTTGCTCATGCGTTCAACTCGTGCGAGCGAGGGGTCTGAGGCGCCAAGACGCCGGGGGTCGCGGCCGGGCGATCGTCGCGAAGACCCGCATCTGCGGGTGCTCATGAGCGGGGACACCGCCGCGCCGCGAGCTACTCGCGGGCGATCATCGCGGCGGCCTCGCGCTCGAGATCGACGTAGGGTTCGCCGCTAACGTCGACCGCCGCCAAGTGGATCGTGCCGCCCGTGAAGTGCCAGGGCCGCTCGCCCGGGTAGTGGTCGGTGACGCGCGACCTACTGCGGCCGATGGTCAGGTCGGTGCCGGAGATGCCGAACTGTCCGGGTTGAGTCTTGATCCGTCCCTCGCCGACCTTCTCCTCGCCGTGATACAGCGACAAGATCCCGGTGGAGACCCCTGGCGGATCCTCGCCGTCCTTGACGTACGCCGCCGACACGATCAGCTTCTCGCCGATCGGTAGGTCGACACTCGACGCGATGTGCTGCTCGAAGATGCCCACGAAGTTGTAGACGTAGTGCAGCCGGTTGTCCTTGACGTATAGCGCGTGCCCGCCGAAATGTGAGCCCTGGGCGAAGAGCACCCCGCTCGCGCCGAGGCCGGGGATGTCGACCACCACTCCGACGATGTAGTCGCGGTTACGGATATTCACCGCTTGTGCCTCTGGGACGCCTGACACGTTGGGGAAGTAGCGATAGCGGTTGCGCGGGCTGGTGAGTTGCGGGCGCGGCGTGTTGATGATCTCGACCGCGGAGCGGTCATCGAGCGGGAACGCTCCGTTGGCGCCGGCCTCTGAGAACCACAGGTTGACCAGCTCACGCAGTTTCTCTGGATGCTCGTCCGCGAGGTCGTGCAGCTCGGACCGGTCGTTCTCGACGTTGTAGAGCTCCCACGTGTCATCGTTGAAGTGGCTCCAGCCGGCGATCGTCGGGTGCGTGCTGACGGCCTTCCAGCCCTCGTGCCAGATCGCCCGTGAGCCGAGCATCGAGTAGAACTGCGTCGATCGCGCGGTCGGGATCGACGCCTGGTCGAAGCTGTAGCGCATGCTGATCCCGTCGAAGCGGCTCTGGACGTGGCCCTTGATCGTCTCCGGCGGCTCGACGCCCAGGCAGTCGAGGACCGTCGGGGTGATGTCGATCGCGTGATGGTACTGGTGGCGGATCTCGCCTCTCGCCTTGATCCCCCTCGGCCAGGAGATGATGCACGGGTCGCAGCTGCCGCCGTTGAACTCATAGCGCTTCCACATCTTGAACGGCGTGTTGAACCCCATCGCCCACCCGTTGGCGTAGTGGTTGTAGGCGTTTGGGCCCCCAAGCTCGTCGATCATCTCCAGGTTCTGCTTGATGTCGTCCGGAACGCCGTTGAACAGCTTGTTTTCGTTGACCGAGCCGTTCGGGCCTCCCTCGCCGCTGGCGCCGTTATCGGAGACCAGCACGATCATCGTGTTCTCGAGCTGCTCGGTCTCCTCGAGATAAGCAAGCAGGCGACCGATCTGATCGTCGGCGTGGGCGAGGAAGCCCGCGTAAACCTCCGCCATGCGGCAGAACAGCTCGCGCTCATCGTCGGACAGCGAATCCCATGGCCGCGTGAAGTCAACCGCGGGAAACGGCTTACCCTCAGGGCCCTTGCGGTCCTGCGGAGTCCCGAGCGGATTGATCGGGGGCAGCTCTGTGTCTTCTGGGACGATGCCGAGCTTTTTCTGGCGCTCGAGCGTCTGCTCGCGCATCGCCTCATAGCCCATGTCGAAGCGGCCCTTGTACTTCTTGATCCACTCCGTCGGCACGTGATGCGGCGCATGGCACGCCCCCGGCGCGTAGTAGAGACAGAATGGCTTGTCCGGCGCGACCGCCTTGGCGTCCTGGATGAACTCGAGCGATTTGTCGGTCAGGTCCACCGTCAGGTGATAGCCGTCTTCGGGCTCCGAGGGCTGCTCGACCGGGTGGTTGTCGTAGATCAGGTCGGGGTGCCACTGGTTGGTCTCGGCCCCGAGGAACCCGTAGAAGCGCTCGAACCCGCGCCCCGTGGGCCAGTTGCGCCGGGTCGAGGCCAGGTGCATCTCATCGGTCGGGCACAGGTGCCACTTGCCGGTCATGTACGTGTTCCAGCCAAGCTCGCCCAGGATCTCGGGCAGCATCCCGTTCTCCGGCGGGATCGTCCCGCTCGCGTTCGGGAACCCGATGGCGGCCTCGGTGATGCAGGCCATGCTGTTGCGCGTGTGGTTGCGCCCCGTCAGTAGGCACGACCGCGTCGGGGAGCACAGTGCTGTGGTGTGCCACTGCGTGTAGCGGAGCCCGTTCGCCGCGATCCGGTCGATGTTCGGCGTCTCCACCGGACCGCCGTAGCAGCCAATTGCCGAAAAACCGACATCGTCAAGCACGATGTAGACCACGCTCGGCGCCGCCTCTGGCGCCTTCGGTGGCTCGAACGGCGCCCAATCCGGCACCGAATCACGGATATCGACGTTGATCAAGCCCTTGAAAGGATTCGCCATTCTCTGCTCCCCAGCCGTTTGATTCGCGCGCACGCCAAAGACACCCTGCGATGCTCGTCGGGGTCGCCGCGCCGCACATCACCCGTTGCGGGTGATGCTCGGCTGACCTAGCCGCCAGCCCTTCATCTCAATAGGTCGCGGCACCCAAGCCAACTCTCGGACGGCGTATCGGAGCCGGCGGTGCCCACGCGACGCCCGGTCCCCACGCCTGCGTTCACGGGCACGATCAACAAGGTCGTCTTCGACGTCAATCCGGACCTCACCGAAGAGGACCACCAAGCGCCTCACGAGCGAGAGCAGCACGCGGCTCTCGCGCACGGGTGCCTAGACGCCCTCCGTATCGGTAGCTGCCCGGGCAACCCAATCCATCGGCAGAAGAAGGAACGTATCGCCCGCAAATGCTGCCCCTCACCCGGATCGGATGACGCGCAACGACCGGCGACCAACCAGGATGGGAGACTCGGTCCATACCAGAGCGGGAGTTATGCGACTCGACCTCGACATGCCCATCCACTGCCTCGACGGTGGTTTCGGAGAACTGACGGATGTGGTCATCGACCCGCGAGCGCGGCGCGTGACGCATCTCGTTGTTCAGCCGCACGACCACCGCAGCGACCACGCTCGGCTGGTTCCCGTCGAGGGCACCAAGGCCGCGAAGGGATCCGACGGCATCGTGCTGGAGGGCACCCTCGCCGAGCTCACCCGGCTGACGCCAATCACTGAGTCGGCGTATCTGCGTCTTGGCGAGGTCGCGCGTGGGGAAGCGGACTGGGATGTGGGAATCCAGGAGATGTACGCGCTACCGGAGTCCGGCAGCCTCGGCCCCGAGGCGCTCGGCGCCGGCATGACGATCGATCTTGACCGGCACATGGCTGTGAGCTTCCACCGCGTGCCAAAGGGAACGGTCGAGCTCCGGCGCCAGAGTCCGGTGACCTCGTGCGACGGCGATCACCTCGGGCACGTGGTGGGCTTCGTGGTCGATAACCGTGGTCAGATCGGGCACCTCGTCGTTGAACATGGCCATCTGTGGGGCAAGCGGCACGTCGCGGTCCCAGCCGCGGCCATCGCGCGCCTGCAGATCGACGAGGTGACGCTGCGTCTGTCGAACGATGCGCTCGGCGCCCTCGGCCCAGCTTCGGCCTCACCGTGAGGGCGCACCATGACGCGTGGGGCACCGAGCGATCCGCTCCCCCTCGCCCTGGTTGTCGGGCATGGCCGACGCGGCTGTGAAGTCACCCTGATCGGGGGGTGTGCGGCCGCGGTGACGGCCGTACGGTCGCTTTGCGAGCATGACCATCTCATGGGTTGACCGGCAGGCCGAGCGCGGGCAGAAGGTTGCTGCACGCGAGGAATCGGGCGCCTGAGTTTTGCCCGAGGGTCTTTCAGCGACCGAGGTCAGTAAGGAGATCGCCGAGCATAAGAAGCACGCTGACCCCCAGAAGGATCATGATCGCTGGCCATCGATCATTGAAGCGGTGCTGCTGTCGCTGGTGGCTGTCCTAGCGGCGTACTCGGGGTTCGCGGCGGCTAAATGGGGCACCGAGTCTTCGGTGACACTGGCCAGGGCTTCGACTGCTCGCACGAAAGCGAACCGGGCCGACCTCGAGGGAATCGTGACCCGGACGTTCGACTCCGCCTCGTTCAATGCCTGGTTTACCGCCTTCTCGACGGGAAATGCGAACGCTCAGCGACTGGCCGTAAAGAGAATGAGGCCCGGCTACCTTTCCGCGTTCAACGCCTGGCTGGCGACCGACCCGGCGCACAATGCAAACGCTCCTCCCGGGCCGGCATACATGCCGCAGTACGTGATTCCCCAGGAGGCTGCCACCCGATCCTATGACGCGCAGGCGGACGCGGCATTCGCTGAAGGCTCGCGCGCGGGGTCAACGGCGGACAAGTACATCCGCGACACCGTGTTTCTCGCCACGGTGCTGTTTCTTGTCGGGATCAGCGGTCACTTCCGGATTCGCACAGCGCGCTTTGGCTTGATCGGCATTGGGGCGGCGCTGCTCGTTTTCGCCGTGATTCAGCTGCTGGGCCTGCCTTCGCCGCCTTAGTCGGCTAACCCCGGAGCCGTTGAGATGCTCGGGTGTGGCGACGTAGGCGCGTCGCCGCTCTGAGCGGTGAGCGTGATCCGTGAGGACCGCCGCGGCCTGGTCTGGGAAGAATGGATGGCACCACCTGGGCGCTGGAGCGCCAGCATCACAGAGGTCCCTCGCCCGGGCATCATCCGCATGGGGTCTCTGTCGGTCCTCTCGACCGACAACTGGACCTGCGGAGCCGGAGCAGTCCCGCCCGAGCGAACCTTCCAGCCTCACCCGCACGGGGTGATGTCACCCGGCGTCAAGGGCCTAGCGTGGAGCACCGAACAGCGGCTTTGCGGGCTAGCCCGCAACCGACGAAAAGGAAAGGTCATATGGACAAGCGACACGTCGTGGTCATCGGCGGCGGATTCGCCGGCCTCGGGTGCGCGCAGGAGTTGGCCGAGCACGCTGACGTCCACGTCACCCTGATCGACCGCAATAACTACCACCAGTTCCAGCCACTGCTGTACCAGGTGGCGACTTCGCAGTTCGCGCCGAGCGATATCGCCCATTCGCTCCGGGCGGTGTTCGCCGGCCAGGACAACGTCGACGTCAAGCTCGCCGAGATCGCGGAGATCGATCCGGCGACCAGGACGATCACCTCGACCGACGGCGAGCGGTGGTCAGCGGATGCGATCGTCCTCGCGGCCGGCTCGCAGCCGAACTTCTTCGGAACCCCGGGCGCACCCGAGCATTCATTTCCGCTCTATGCCCTCGACGACGCGACCAATCTGCGCTCACGGATTCTCGGACTGTTCGAGCAGGTCGATCGCAATCCCGAGCTCATCCACCGCGGCGCCTTGAACTTCGTCATCGTCGGCGGAGGGCCGACCGGGGTTGAGGTGGCCGGCGCGATCGCGGACATGATCAACGTCACCGCCCCGGCCGTGTACCGCGACCTCGACGCCAGCGCCGCACACATTCACATCCTCGACTACGGGGACGCGCTGCTCAAACCGTTCTCGGACAAGGCCCACGCCTACGTTGCCAAGGTGCTCGAGGAGAAGGGCGTGGAGATTCATCTCGGCACGGGTGTCAAGGAGGTCGGCAGTGGCCATGCGCTGCTCTCGGACGGCACCACGCTCGCGACGCGCTGCGTGGTCTGGGGCGGCGGCATCAAGGGGGCACCCGTCGCTGACGACGGTGGCCTCGCCCAGGGACGCGGAGGCCGCGTCGACGTCCAGCCGGACCTGACGTTGGCCGGGTACGAAGGTGTGTACGTCGCCGGGGACATCGCCAACATCCCCGACAAGGACGAGACCTCCCTCCCCCAGCTTGGCTCGGTCGCTCTGCAGAGCGGGACGTGGGCAGCCAAGAACATCGTGGCCGACTTCGAGGGCAAGCCGCGCAAGCCGTTTGCCTACCACGACAAGGGGATCATGGCCATGATCGGTCGCGGCGCCGCGATCGGCGAAGTCGGCAAGCACCATCACGAGATCCATGGCGAGCTCGGACATATGGCGTGGTTGGGAGTGCATGCCAGCTTGATGACCGGAACCAAGGCGAAGATCGAGGCCTTCGTCGACTGGGCGTGGGACGGCTTCTCGAAGACCGGCGGACCGCACGTCCTCGACCGAGGCGATGCCGCCAACATCAACTGGGACGACGATTCGGTCGTGGTGCCCGCCGGCGCGGCGTCGTCGGCGGGCTAAGTGCCATTTACACCAGACGTACTCTTCACGAGCGGTTGAGCGACGAGGCCGTAGCCAGTCAGTACGGCTGACTGTTCGCGTGTGCAGGGCTGGTAACAGGGGCTACGGCAGCCACTACAGTTCCCCGGCCTGGCGTCGAGACGATCTCGGCGTGGCCGCCGACGGCGCCCAGACGATCCCGCATGCTTTGTAAGCCCAGCCCGTCGGACGCGGCCGTGGAGTCGAACCCGGGGCCGGTGTCGCGCACCTCCATATGAAGTTCGTCCTGGCTGGTGAACAACCTGATCGACGTGTGCGCCAGTGGTCCCCCGTGCTTCAAGGCGTTCTGCACGGCCTCGAGACAGCAGTAGTAGAACGCGGCCTCCGTTTCCGGAGAAAATCGTCGCTTGGTCGCGACTACGGTGATGCGATCGGGGGAGCGGCGGGACACAGTCCAGAGCGCACGAGCCAGGCCCAACTCGCCGAGCACGGCCGGATACAGGCCATGTGCGAGGTCTCGGAGCTCGCCGATCGCGGCTTCGAGTTCCACGCCGGCGGCCGTGAGAAATCTGGACAGGTCAGGGTTGTCGCCGGTCCGCTCGCTCGCCAGTGAGAGCTTTACGAGGACCGCCAGGAGCCGCTGCTGCGCTCCGTCATGGAGGTCACGCTCGAGCTTGCGGCGTTCTCTGTCGCTGGCTTTCGTGAGTCTTGCTCGGGACGAGGCGAGGGCGCGCAACGAGTCTCTCCACGCCGCGTCGAGTTCGGCGTTCTCCAGCGCCAGCAGCGAAACAGCCCCGGCAGCATGCAGAAGCTCCGGATCTTCGACGAGCTGTTTGTCGTGCACGATTGCGACGACCATCCTTCCCTCTCGCTCGCTGTCCGTCCGCCTTTGATCGGGTTGCGCAGGCCCGAGCCGGCCGCCGTCGGCGTCGAGCGCGCCGCCAAAAAGTGCTAGAGCGCTACCGCGCGTCCGCTGTTGACTGAGCCACCAGTCGGATCGCCGTGTCGCCCGCATGCGGGGTAATGCTGTTGTGGTTGGTCGCCGCGTGCATCCCGCCGCCGGCCCTAACGACGAACAGCATGGCTGCTGCAGTGGTCGACGTGGGGCGGTCGTCACCATCGATGGCAGCGGGAACGAACTGGGCCCCGTTGGCGAGCCGGCGCGTCAACTCGGTGAGCGTGAGGGGCTCGGGGCCGAGGATGTCGGCGGCTTGCACCGGAGGCGACAGATCGGCCTCGTTGGGATCGGGCGCGATCCGGTACACGTGACCGTGGCCGAGTTCGCCGCGCAGCTGCTCGGCGGCGAGGGCGTTGAAGTCGTCGCTGCGTGAGAGGAGCAGGACGTCGGTGACCTCTTCGAGGCTGGCCTCACGACCGAGCGAATCGGCCACCAGCTGGCCCCGATCGGCGTCGAGTCCAGCGGCCCGAGCCGCCTTCTGGGTCGAAGGCCCTGCCCAGAGCCGTACGCCAAGTCCGGCCGCTTTGAGTGCGCCGCCAATGGCGCGTGCCGCCTCGTGCCCGCCAACGATGAGCACACGTGTTCCTTGGGCACCCGCCACGCCGAGCCGCCGGGCCACGAGCGTCCCGGTAAGACCGTAGACGGCCACTGTGCCGAAGATGGCGACAAATACGATCGGCAGGATCTTGCTCGCACCGTGGACTCCCTGGTTTGCCAGCTGGAGGCCGAAGGCCGATGCCGTCGACCCGGCAACGATGCCACGAGGTGCCATCCAGGCCACGAAGGCGCGCTCGCGCTTGTCGAGGTTCGTGCGCCAGGTCGCGAGCGCGACCATGACCGGGCGGATCACCAGGACCAGGAGGGCTACCAGCGCGAGCGATCCCGCGAGCACCTGCTTGACGTCGGTCGGCGACACCGATGCGGCGATCAGCACGAAAAGGACGCCGATGAGCATCTGCACCAGCGTGTCGTGGAAGTCGGCCATCGATGCCACCTCGATCGAGCGCTGGTTGGCCAGAAAGGCACCCATTAGGAGGGTGGCCAAGAGTCCGGTGTCATCGCGGATCAGGTCAGCGGCCACCAGCGCGGCCACGACGAGTGCGAGCGTAACCGCCACCACCTGTCGGGGCGCGCGTTCCTGGACGCGGCGCAATAGCAGCCACAGAACGCCTGCCCCGGTCGCTCCGACGGCAGTGCCGGTGGCGAGGTTCAACAGCATCGCTCCGGGATGCCAGCCGCTGAAGCCGCCGGTCGTCACGAGCTGGAACACGACCACCCCGAGTAGCGCACCCAGCGGGTCGATCAGTACCCCTTCCCACTTCAGGACCGCGCGCACGTCGTGTACTGGGCGGATGTAGCCCAGCAACGGCAACACCACAGTGGGGCCCGAGACAACGAGGATGGCTCCAATCAGCAACGGCACATCCACACCAAGTCCACCGAACAGCAGCACGACCGCTCCAGTCACGGCGAGCCAGGTCACCAGCAGCCCGAGCGAAACCAACCGGATGACCGCCGGGCGGATTCTCGGCGTGATATCGACGAAGGACAGCCGGAGTCCGGCTTCGAAGAGGACGACCCCGACGGCGACCGAAACGAAGGGCTGGTAGAGCGGACCGAGCAAGTCGGTCGGCCGGACGTCTCTGGTCAAGATCCCAGCGACGAACCCGACCGGAAGCATGATCACGATCGCCGGCAGCCGCAGCGTCTGGGCGAGGAGCCGAGAGCCCACGGCAAGGCACAGAACCAGGCCAATCCCGAGCAGCAGGTCGTTGGTCGAAAGAGTGCTCATCAAGCGATGAACCTCAATGTGGTCATCGCACTTGCGAGCATCGCTTGGCTCACGAGCCGATCCAACCGCCGCGCGCGACTTCTGACATCCCCCGGTTTGGATGAGAAACCGGTTCCGTCTCACGGTGGTGTGCCCCTTCGCGCGTTCGCCAGTACGCACGCTTGTCACTGCCGCAGAAGTAGCGCCAGCCTCAGAGTCGAAGGCACGCCTTCGCATTCGACGAGGAGACCCACTGGTGGCACTGACTCACCGCACCAAGTTGAGGAGCAGCCCGGCCGCAGCCGCGCCCGGTCGAACGGGGGGCCGGGCCGGCGAGAACGGGGGCGCAGGCAACGGCCACGGGCCGACTCCAGCGGATTTGGCGTCCGCGACCACGGTCGCGGCCACGAGCAGCCTCGCGGAGGATTTCGGGGGCGGCAGGCTTCTCATGGGTGACATGAGGACCGGGTGGCTCCTTGTCAACGGCGGCCGTCACGCTGTCATGCAGCGTCTCTTCGCACTCTCGGCGGAACAGGAGAAGCTCCTCACGGCCGTCCTCGTCCTCATGCTGGCGGACGGCTTAAGCACGCGAATCCGCAGGATGCTCCTGGGCCCGCCCGTCCCGTCGCTCGGTGACAGCTTTCTCGGGGCGACGACCCTGAGCGACCTTGTCTCATCCGTGGGTGGCCCCGTGGCCCAGGCCACACCAATGTCCGCCCCGCTGCTCACGCTCGCAGTCTTGGGAGGCGCCGCCGGTCCAGTCGCCGTTCGCTCGGTGCGAGCCATGCGCTCTGGCGGGCACGACGTGTCGGTGCACTTCCACCACCGCTACGGCTACCTCGTCGATCCCGGGCACTGGCGCCAGCGACGAGCGCAACGCCGGATGGCCTGAGATCGCGCAAACGCACGATGGAAGCAGAGGCCCACCCGCGCCATGCTCGGCGCGTGAGCCCCAACGAAGGTAGCCGCCAGCCTACACGAACCCGCGTGCTTATCGTCGACGACGCGGCTTGTTTTCGTCGAGCGGCCCGGGAGCTGCTGGTCCGGCGCGGTTACGGCATTGCCGGTGAGGCATGCTCCGCAGTGACGGCGATCGAGTTTGTCGCCCGGCTCACGCCTGACGCCGTCCTGCTCGACGTCTGTCTGCCCGACCAGAGTGGCTTCGAGGTGGTGGGCCGACTCGCACTTGCCCATCCGCCCGTCGCGGTGCTGCTGACCTCGAGCGACTTTGACGCCTCCTACTACACGCTCGCCGAGAGGACCGGCGCGCGGGGCTTCGTACCGAAAACCGGGCTCGCCCGGGTCGACCTGACTCAGTTCTGGGGTCGTCCGCGACGCCAGGACGATCCCGCGCGATGAGGGTGGCGGCACGGCGGTTGCGGACGGGACCCGCTGGGTAGGCTGGGCGGAAAGTGAATCGGGGCCCGATGAGCCGATTTTCCCTCAACGCACTCTGCCATCTCCGATGACCCGCGGTCAGGCCCGACTCACCTGCATGGCCGCACTCGTCACCGTGTCGGCGTGTTGTGGACTCTGTGCCGGTGCCGTGCTCGCGCCAGCGCCGGCGGCTGTCGTACCGTTGATCGCCGTCTGCTGCGTGGTCTTGCCGATTTTCGCCGCCTGGCAGATTCCGCGCGCCTTGCCACTGCTGCGCAATCACAACCGACTCGACCGGGCCGCCGTCGCGGATTTCAGACGCCGTCTCGAACGGCTCCCCGAGGTCGAGCATCCCCTCGGGTGGTGACCTCCCCGAGCACAGACGGATGAAAGTAGCCTAACCGGCACGGCGCCATGCCGCTGTAGGCTTCCATTCGATGGACAAGCCGCACGCGGTACAACCAAATCCGGACCGGAATATGGTCGACGGGCCTTCACCGTCTGAGCGTTCGCAGCCGCGCACGCGCGTCGTCATCGCCGATGACTCCTACCTGTTCCGGGCCGCGCTGGAGAGCATCCTCGAGGGAGTCGACACAGTAGAACTGGTCGGAAGTGTCGACACGCTCGACGGGCTCAACGAGGCGGTCGAGGTCGTACGCCCCGACGTGGTCATTACTGACATCCGCATGCCTCCCACAGGCACTGACGAGGGCATTCAGTTCGCCCGCCGGTTGCGCGAGGTCAGCCCGGCAGTCGGGGTGGTCGTACTGAGCCAGTTCGCCGAGGCTAGCTATGTGCTGGAGCTGCTCAAGAGCGGTTCGCGGGGACGAGCGTACCTGCTCAAAGATCGGGTCAGGGACATAGACCAGCTTTTGGCGGCAATCGAGGCCGTCAAGGCCTCGCGGTCGCTGATCGATCCCGTCATGGTCGACCTGTTGGTCAGCGCGCGATCGCAATCAGAGCTCTCACCATTGGCCGAGCTCACCCCGCGGGAGCGCGAAGTCCTGGCCGAGATCGCGGCGGGCAAGAGTAACCGAGCGATCGGGCAGTCGCTCTCACTGACCAAACGCGCGGTCGAGAAGCATGTCAACTCAGTTTTCGCGAAGCTGAGCCTCGGCAGCTCTGAGGAGCTCAGTCCGCGGGTGGCCGCCGCGCTGTTGTTTCTTGCGGAGCAGCCAGGCGGCACCAGGAGCCGTCAAGCACCCAGTGGCCCGGAGCCCTCAGCCGACCCGGGCGGACGATACGGGAAGCTTCGCCACTAGCGTGGTCCCGTGGCCAGGCGTGGACTTGATCTCGAAGGTCCCGGCGATCGCCTCGACCCGGTCGCGCAAGCTCTGCAGGCCGACGCCACCCGGCTCGGTGGCGCCTCCGATGCCATCGTCGCTGACCTCGACCCGAAACGCGCCCGCGCCAGAGGTGAATCGAATGCGGATCCGGCTCGCTCTGGCGTGACGTTGCGCGTTCGTGATCCCTTCGAGGATGACGAAGTACGCCGTCGCCTCGAGGCGGTCATCGAGCCTCGTCTGGGGCGGGTTCTCAACGTCGACGGGTATCGGCGAGGCAAAGACGAGCGGCGCGATGGCCCCAGCGAGGCCGTAGCGAGACAGATCAGCGGGACGTATGCCCCGGGCCAGCGCGCGAAGCTCGTCGATGGCTGTGACAACCTCTGCTTCGGCAAAGGTGAGCATCGAGTCGGCCCGGGAAGGATCCCGCCGGGACTCCCTGGCAGCGCTGGCCAAACGGACAGCGAGCGCCAACAGGCGCTGCTGGGCACCGTCGTGAAGATCCCGCTCGAGCCGCTGCCGCTCGCGGTCGGATGCCTCGACCAGACGAGCCCGGGAGGCGCGAAGCCGTCTGGCCAGGACATCGCGCTCCGAGACCACGGCCGCCAGGCAAAGGGTCGACAGAGTCCCGACGGCGATGTAGAGCTGGGCCATCAGAACGCTCCGGTCGGACGAGTGAAAGGCGAACGCGCCGTGATAGTGGGTCGTGCTCCAGATGGTGAAGGACGACACGATGGTCGTCGCAAGCGTGGCACCGCGCTGGCCAAAGCGCAGCCCGGCCCAGATGAGTCCGGGGAACACGAGGTAGGTAAGCGGGCGCTGGCCGTTCAGCGCCAGGGCACTGAGCCCGATCACCGACACGAGCATCAGAGTGCCTTCGAGCACGCGTTCGCGCAGCCAATCGCTCGACCGCGTGGACCAGGCAAGCGCAGGGGCAACGACGATGAGCGCACCAGAGAAATCGCCTAGTGACCAGGTACGCCAGGTTTGCAGCAAAGAGTGGTTGGCGACGACACCTCCTGCCCACAGGGACAAAACGCCGATGGTTGCGCTGAGGGCAATCCCCCCGACGATGGCCGCGACCATCCCCGTGACGCCACTCACGCTGGCCAACCCCGAGCCATCCGGCGCCAGCAGGCGTCTGAGCAGCAGGGTGGCCACCATGACTTCCAGCAGGTTTCCGCAGGATTGGCCCACGGCCGAGCCTGGCGGGACGGCGGAGTAGTTGTTGACCAGCAGGTCGCCCGCCAGCGCACCGGGCCAGAAGCGGACTCCCGCCAGGTAGAGATAGGCGATCGCCACACCAGTCGGGAGCCACACGATCGCCGCAACCGGTCCGGCGAAGCGAAGGGCGTAGCCGAGATGCGCGGCCCCGTAGTACAGGAGGACCAGCGTGGCCACACCGAAGACATAGCGTCCGTCCAAGCCCTCCCGCAGCCGAGCGGGGCGTACTTGCCGGAAAGCCCCACGCGGCACCGGCACGGCATTCGACACCCACGCGGCCCCGGTCATGTCTGTGAGAATGTCACTTCATGCAAGGCTCGCCTAGAGGCGAGGACAGATCCTCTCCTCACGACGCACCTACAGCTGCCGGCAGCGAGCCGGCAGCTGTAGCGGAATAGGCGGGAGATCAGGAGACGGCGGCGACCTCAGGAGGCTGCAAAGCCTCCTGGAGCTTCTTGGTGTCTTCTTCAGACAGAGAGGTCTTGATCACGGTACCGCCGTACTGCTCCAGGGCAGCAATGGCCTTGTCCGGCGTGGCGTGTTCGATCACCATGAACAGGGCAGAGGTGCCCGGTTTGACGTAGTCACGCACCTGTTGCTGGAAGGCCTTGTCGATGCCCTTCGACCCGAGATGGGCGACGAGGGCGCCGAGACCTGCGCCGACCGCCCATCCGGCGAAGGGCACGAAGAACAGCAGGCCAAACAGAAGGCCCCAAAACCCACCCCACACCGCTCCACCGCCGGTCGAAGAGCCGCCGTGGGTGGTTTGCACGTGATACTTGCCTTCCATGTCCCGAGCGATCGAGGCGACCTGGTCGGCTTCGACGATGAGTTCGGCCTCAAGCTCCATGACCGTCCTGCGCGCCTGCTCGGCGGTTGCCTGGTCCGGATAGCCGATTGCAACGAGCGTTGCCATGAGCCACAACTCCTTTGGTTCGTGTACGTGGCCCGGCGCTCCGGCTCAGATCCGCCGCCGAGTCCTGCGTGGTTGTGCACGCCGAGCTCAAGCTTCATGGAGGGGACAGGTCGCATCATCATCCGAATGGGGTGAGCGAGCGCGAACGTCATCCGCTTCGGGCGATGCGCCGAAGCCGGGGTCCTTCAAGCATTGCGTTCGATGGCTGAGACAGGCGCCAATGAGAGCGAGGCCTTCCTCCGGCGGCTCACGGCAGGCGATGAGCGTTGCCTGACGTCAGTTCTCTTGCCGGCGCCGGAGTTCGAGAACGTCGCGGCGCGCGCGCCTGTGCCGCGTGGGCTTGACCGGCGGACCGTGGTGCTCGTTCGCCTGGCCGCGTTGCTCGCCCTCGACGCCCCGCCGGCATCGATGCGTTGGGCGGTCGAGCTTGCCTGCACCATCGGCGTCCAAGACGCCGAACTCATCGGGGTCTTGCTCGCCTGTGGGGCGGCCACGAGCGCGGCGCAGGCGACATCGGGGGCGGAGAGCCTCGCGCAGGTTCTCGGCTACGGCGGCGACTCAAGCCGCGAGCAGGCCCGCCTCGCGGGCGCGGGCCACCGCCTCTGAACGGGACGCCGCCTCGAGCTTGCGATACACAGCGTGGGCTTGCGTCTTCACGGTGTTGGCCGATACGCCGAGCTGGTCACCGATCTCTCGCAATGACCGGTGGGTGGGAAGGAAGCGGAGGATTCTCAGCTCAGCGATGGTGAGCGCCGACGGCCCCGAGAGGCGATGCTCGGCGAGGGTGTCGATGTATGCCCAGGCACGGTCGAACCAGCTGCTGAAGGTCACGATTCCCGGCGTTCGTCGGGCGAGGCGCGAAGCCTCAGCGAGGAGGGTCCGGGCACGGACGATGTCGGCGAGCGACAGAGCTGCATGGGCGAGCATGATGCGGGTCTCTGCGCCATACCACGGGGCACAGTCACCGAGGCTCGCCAGCAGGTCGATTCCGCGCCCGAGGTCTCCCTTGGCTTGATCGGACCGTCCGACCCGGGCCTCTGCCGCGGCCGCCGCCGCGAACACGAGCGCGAGCGCGGGCTCCCTCAGCAAGCCTTGCGCTTCGAGGAGATCGGTGGCCCTGTCGGTGCGCTCCGCAGCCGACTCGCAGTCGCCTTGCTCAAGCGCTATGACCGCCGACTGGGCCAGGCACAGCGCGGCGACGCTGGGTGCCCCGTCCAGTCCAAGGTCGCTTCCCTCGCGCAGCAAAGGCTGGGCGGATTTGAGTTCCCCCGCCAAGTGCAGAGCGGTCCCTTTGAGCATGCAGGCCAGCGGTCGCCAAGGGCTCCCGGGAGGGGCGAGGTCATAAGCGCGTGTCGCGGCCTCACTCATGCCAGAGAGGTCTGCTCGCGCGGTCATGGCGTCGACGAGCGCCGCGGCAGCCATGACCGAGTCGTCCCGATGGACGTCGGCGCACTGCTCGATCGCCTCGGCCGCGTGCAATCGCCAGGCGTGCGCCTGTCCGAAGTCACCCATTGCCATCGCGACATGGGCGGCGGACAGCGCCAGTTTCGGGTGACGCGCGGTTTGGTGTGGGGCGAGGCCACCAAGCCAGTGCTGGACCTGTGCGCCCCGTCCGCGCATGGCGTAGCTGGCCACGTTCGGCCAAAGCAGATCCGCTACCCGCTCGGCATCGCCCGCGGCGACCGCGTGGGCAATGGCGCGATCGACGTCGCCGCGCTGGCTCCACCAGACGCTCGTCCGTGCATGCAGCTCGGCATGGAGGTCGGGAGCGGCACGCCGCAGTTCTCGCTCAAAGCTCTCGCGGAGAAGCTCGTGCCAGCGATAGTGCTCGTGGGCGCCGTCTGCCGGGCGCAGGAACAGGTTCGTCCGCGCTGCCTGCGCTAGCAGCGGACCGGATCCGCGGCGGCGCATGACCGCGTCGCAGAGCGGGGCCGAGAGCTCATCGAGCACCGAGGAGCAGACCATGAACTCGGCCAACTCACACGGAACGCCGGCCAAGACCTCGTCCCGAAAATACTCGGCCAGGAGGTGGTCGTGACCGCCGAAGTCGTTCAGGTCTGCGGAGTTACCGCCGCGATCGTGGAGCCAGACTGCGGCCAGATACAGTCCAACTGGCCAGCCCTCCGTGCGCTGGGTGAGAACCTGCACTGTGCCCGGGTCGAGGTCGACTCCGACGCGGCGCATGAGCGCCCCTGCTTCAGCAGGCGTCATGGCCAGTTGGGGCGTACGAAGCTCGACCAGCGATCGCTGCGCGCGGAGTCGGCCGACCGGCAGCGACAGATTGGTGCGCGAGGCCAAGGCGAGCGCCGACCCCGCTGGCAGTTCACGAACGAGATGGGGAAGCAGGTCGGCCAACACGTCCGAGGAGCCCAGGTGGGCGTCGTCGATCACCGCTACGAGACTGCGCTCGCCAGCGCCTCGAATGAGGCTGATCCCGGTGTCGAGTGCCTCAGGCGAGAGCCAGATGAAATTTCGGGGGTCGCGGAGACTCCATTCCCACAACAGGGTCGACTTTCCGTAGCCGGCTGCGGCCGCGAGCAGTACGACCTCGGAGTCCTGTGTCTCCATCAGTCGCCCGATCAGCAGAGGTCGTTCGACCAGCGACCGTGGAAAGGCGCGCCCGGCCGAAGGTGCGTTCGACGTCGGTCGGGGTGCGCTCGGCGCGGCGGCTGTGGCAGGCGGCATCAGGGTTCGTGCGGTGGATCGGACTTGGCTGCAGCCAAGTTGTCCCTGATCTGCTCTCCGCGAACAAGGGCGCCGACCCCCGTATTCGTGGGCGGCGGACACCACCTCAGGAGGGAAGCCGGATCACCCCGTTCGGGCGATGCGCCACGAGGTGGGGACCGTAGGGTGGGCCCGTGGACGAGGTAGAGGATCTCCTGCGCCGCCTGGCGCTCAACGATACGGAATCCGTGGGGAAGGTGATATCGACCGGGACCGAGTTGGAGACCGGGGTGGCGCTCAAACCCAAGGTCGACCTGCTCGTGCGGCTGGGAGCGTTGCTGGCGCTCGGGGCGGCAACCACGTCGATTCGCTCGATCGTGCGGCAGGCGATGCAGGTCGGGGCGACCGAAGGGGAGATCGTCGGCGTCCTCGTCGCTGTGGCGCCGGCCGTGGGGCTGGCGCGGGTCGTTTCGGGAGCGCCCCGATTGGCGGTCGCGATCGGCTACGACCTAGAGGCGGACGATTAGGAGAGGGGCGACCGTGCTCGGCGCATCGTCCCCCACAAATACGAATGAGAAAGAGCCACGGTTATGACAGCAGCGAATTACCAGACCATCAGGCTCGGACGCGGTAAGCACCGCACTCCCGCAGATGGCGCGTGCGTGATGGAGCTCGCCTCGATGCTGGGAGGAGAGCCCTTCAGTGATCATCCCGTATCGGTGTGCCCGGTGATCGGCGCCTTCCTCAGGCGCTACAACGACGCGATCGACGACAGGCAACGGTGCGACCTCTACCGCTACGCGGCGAAGGTCGTCGAAAGCCGCGCATCCGCCGGGGTTGAGCATGCGCGTGCGGATCGGCTGCACGCGTGGACGGTTGAGCTGCGCCAACGGCGGCGGACATGGTCGCTCGTGCCGCGAAGCTGGAGCGCGGCTGCCAGCGCCAATCTCCGCGATCCCGAGGGCAAAGCCGACCGGGCGATCCGAGAGGTGGCTCGCCACCGCGGACGCATCCATCGCGAAGTGCTCGCCTTGGTCGACGAGTTGCTGGCCATCGGAACCGTGGATGGGGCCCTCGCCGCCCGGCCGGCGCCGTACGGTGCCCTCGCCACTGACGCCACGGTCGGGACCTCTCCAGGGCCGCCGATCGTCCCGTAGCCGGGTCGAGGCTGGCTCAGCCGAGCTCTGTTTGATCCCCAGGACCGAGGACACGGACTTCGACCTGTGGGGCGTACCGGCGCGTGAGTGCGGCGAAGGTTCGCGGAGCCTGCCTGGACTGGAGTCTCGCGCGCCGTCCGAGCGCGAAGGTGCCCCAATGGATGGGCACGGCGACCCGAGGTTGCATCATGGCTGCCGCGCGTGCGGCACGCTCCGGATCGAGGTGACCGGCGCCCAGCGTCGGGCCCCAGCCCGCGACGGGCAGCAGCGCCAAGTCGACCGGACCGATCTCGGACATCCCCGGGAAGAGGTCGGTGTCGCCGGCGAAATAGACGTCGCTCGAGCCGCAAATGACGTACCCGATCGCCGCTGCGGACGGTCCCAGAGGCCACCGCCGCCCCTCGTGAACGGCTGGCGTCGCTGCCACGAGCAGGTCGCCGATCCGCATGTGATGGCCAGCGCTGAGTTCGTGCACGTCCCTGAGACCTTTGGCGCGCAGCCACTTGCCCGCTCCGGCGGGTGCGATGATGATTCCCGACCGTGCAAGCTCTCGCAACGAAGCCGGATCGGCGTGGTCGGCATGAAGATGGGACAGCAGGACCCCGTCGACGGGGCCGATTTCCTCCGCGGCGATGCGGCCTGAGACACGGACCAGTGGTCCGATACGGTCCCGGAGCACTGGATCGGTAATCAGCCGGGCGCCATCAAGCTCGAGCAGGGTGGTGGCATGTCCGAGCCACGTCACGGTCAACTTCGCAGTCATCGTCCGATCAGGATGACGATGCGACGGGGTCATCGGGCGATACTCGGCGACGCCGACGTGAACGCACCTCACCCGTCAGACGCCTCGCCCGCATTGGCCGCCGTGAGCAACGGTCACGGCCAGACGCGCTTTAAGCCGGAGAGCCTACGGTTCAGCGTGGTCCACCTGCTCGTGTCCTGGCTTATCGCCGCGGCGTCGGTCTTTTTCGCAGCGGCCGTGCTGCCGGGCACTACGACCGGCAGCTTCGGCGACGCGGTCATTGCCGCCGCGCTGATCGCCGTGCTCAACGCGATCCTGCCCCCGATCGTGGCGGCGCTGCCGCTCCCCTTCATGGTGGCGCTGGGCTTCATCCTCATTCTTGGGGTCGACGCAGCCGTCCTCGTCCTCATCTCCCACTTCAGTTCCCGGGCCATTCATGTCGACGGTCTCGGTTCCGCTCTCCTTGCGGCGCTCGTGATCGCCGCAGCGACGACCGCACTCGCCGTCATCCTTGGAGTCGTCGACGACGACGTCTACTCGCTGCGCGTGATCCGCCGCATCGCGCGGCGCACCGGTGGGACGCTCCGCAGCGACGTGCCCGGAATCGTCTTCTTGGAGATCGACGGCCTCGCGCTGCCAGTCTTGGAGCGGGCGATACGCGACGGGCACACGCCCGAGCTGGCACGTTGGTATGAGACGGGGACGCACCGGCTCACCGAGTGGGAGACCGACCTCAGCTCTCAGACGGGAGCGAGTCAGGCCGGCATCTTGCTCGGCCGTAACGACGATATTCCCGCCTTTCGCTGGGTGGAGAAGGCCACCAAGAAGCACATGCGATGCTCAAAGCCGGCCGACTGCGCGGCGATCGAGCAGCGGCTGGGTACCGGCGATGGCCTCCTGAGTGGGGGCGGCGCGAGCCGGGGGAACCTGTTCTCGGGCGGCGCCGAGGAGATGATCCTCACCGTCAGTCGGGTCAGCGCCGAGAAGCGGGCGAACCCTGGCTACCGAGCGTTTCTGGCCAACGGCTTCAACGTAACGCGGGTCGTGGCGCTGTTCGCCTGGGAAGTCGTGCTCGAGCGTGTCGCCGCCGTAGAGCAGCGGCGCCGTGACGTGCGACCCCGCGGCGCCCGAGGCGGGAAGTATGCGTTGCTGCGGGCGGCGCTGTGCGTGGCGATCCGCGAGCTCATCGTGTTCGGCGTACTCACGGACATGATGCGCGGCCGTCCGGCGGTTTACGCGACGTTCTCGAGCTATGACGAAGTTGCGCACCACTCCGGGCTCGAGCGCGGCGACACGCTGGAGGCACTCCGCAAGCTCGACCGGCAGTTCGCCGCGATCGAGCGCGCCCGTCGGTACGCGCCCAGGCCGTACAAACTCGTCGTGCTCTCCGATCACGGCCAGACGCAAGGCGCCACCTTCAAGCAGCGCAACGGCTACGACCTGCAGGAGTTCGTGCACCGCTCATTGGCGCGGGGCGGTGTCCTGCGAACAGCGGACGGAGACGAGAACGACGCCGCGGTCGGGCATGTGCTGGCCGAGGCCGTGGGGCGGAGCACCGACGAGGACGATCCGTCCATTGGCGGTGAGCACGCCGTCGTCCTGGGCTCCGGCAACCTTGGGCTGATCTACCTCATGGAGGCTGAACGGCGCCTGAGCTCGGAGGAGATCGACGAGCGCCATCCCCAGTTGCTGCCCCACCTCCGAGAGCATCCGCACATCGGCTTCGTCCTTGTGCACTCGCGTCGTCACGGTCCGGTCGTCCTCGGCCGGTCCGGTGCCCGGTACCTCACCGAGGGCCGCGTGGACGGCGATGACCCGCTGGCGCAGTACTCGCACGAGGCGGCCGCCCACCTGAAGCGCACCGACAGCTTCGCCAATGCACCGGACGTCCTGGTCAATAGCTTCTACGACCCTCGACTCGAGCAGGGCTGTGCCTTTGAGGAGCTGATCTCATTTCACGGCGGCTTGGGGGGCCCCCAGACCCGGGCATTCATCCTCAGTCCCGTCGAGTTGCCGATCCCCGCGGAGCCGATCGTCGGCGCCGTCCAGGTGCATAAGCTCCTGGTGAGATGGAGACGTCTCCTCGCCTGGCAATCGTCCGAAAATGAGGTCGAGGTAGGGGGTGCTGCCCTCCCCGGGGGCCGACAGGCCCGCGCCCTTGTCCGCGGTGGTGACGGCGAGGGAGAATGGGCTGACCGTTGACCGGAGACAGAGCGTCGGATATGCTCAGAGACCGAGGGGAGCGCAGGTGGTAACGGTGGCTTCACAACGTGAAGCCGAAAGCGGGGTGACCGCATCGGCGACACGGGCAGAACGAGAAGGCGGCACGGGGCCCATCCGTGTCGTGGTCGCCGAGGACTCTTATCTCATTCGCGAAGTCCTCGCGGACACGCTGGCCGGGACGCCCGAAGTCGAGCTGGTCGCGGTGTGCACGAACGGCAAGGAACTGCAGACTGCGATCGCGCTCTGGCACCCCGACGTGGTTTTGACCGACATTCGGATGCCACCCTCGGGCGCGGAGGAGGGTATCCGCGTTGCGGGTTCCTTGCGGGAGTCCCACCCCGAGATTGGCGTCGTCGTATTGAGTCAGTACGCCGACCCTGCCTATGCCCTCGCGTTGCTCGACGGCGGATCCCGCCGCCGCGCGTATTTGCTCAAAGAGCGCATCCGCGACCGGTCAGAGCTGATACGGGCCATTGAGACGGTGGCGGGCGGCGGATCGGTCATTGACCCGCAGATCGTCGACGCCCTGATCAAGGCACGAACGCGGATGGGTGAGTCTCGGCTCACCCAGCTGACCGCGCGCGAGCATCAGATTTTGGCTGAGATCGCCGCCGGCAAGAGCAACGGAGCAATTGCTCAGTCGCTATTTCTGACCAAGCGGGCGGTCGAGAAGCACGTCAATTCAATCTTCGCGAAGCTTGATCTTCCGGAAACGGACGATGTCAGCCGGCGTGTGAAGGCCGCTCTGATCTGTCTCGCCGATGACGAGGACCCCGACTTTCCGACATAGGAAGTGCGCACGCCAGCACAGGCAAGTGCGCCCCATTGCGGCAAGCGTTCCTGAGTGCCAAGGTCCCGCGTGATCTACGGAGCGTTCGTGCGTTCCCGTAGGTCCTTAGACCAGGAGGGCACTCACGGGCCAGACCCACAGCCACCCACACCCGACCCTCGGGCACGTCGAGGCGGAGATGCTCGCCGGCCTCGACATCATCTGCGTGCAGCTCGGTCGGATTCTCCTCGCCCTGCGAGAGGGTGAATCCCTGCCGGCCGACAGTGTCGCCTCGACCAACGAGCGACTGACCACCTCGCGTCTTGGTTTGCATCGCAACGTCGTGTCGCTGATCGCGAGGACGGCGCTCCCGGTGAGCGACCTGCGCCTCGTCGTCGGGCTCCTCAACGTGACCCCGTGCATCGCCCGGATGGGAGAGCAGTGTCTGATCCTGGCCACGTTGGCCACGCCTCGCGTATCGCCGCCGAGCAGCCACGGCCAGGTGTACGAGACCATCGAGGGAATGGGCGCTCTGACCGTGGCGCAGGTGACCCGGGCCAAGCGGGCGTTCGCATCACGCGATGTCGGCTTGACCGACGAGCTCATCCGCCGCGACGCCGACGTGAAACGCCTGGGACGCGTGGTGTTCGACTCCGCCATTGGCGACCGGAGGCATGGTCGCAGCGGCGCGTACGAGGCACTGGCGATCCTCGCCCCTGGATGTCTCGAGCACATCGGCGATGACGCGGTCGAGATCGGCGAGCAGGCTTTTCGCCTCGTCGCTTGACTTACGCCCTGTGGTCGCTTCATCAGCGTTGTAACGCGATCGTCCAGCCAACAAGGGGAGGCGCACACCACCGTGTGGCCTTTCACCCGCTTCGGATGATGGCCAACGGACCACCCGCCGAGAGCATTCGGGAGGCAAAACAGCGTCATTTGAAGGGACAGGCTATGACCACGGCAGTGCAACCCCGCCCGCGTGCGAGCGCACGGGCGGACAGTGACAGAGGCCCTCAGGTCGCCGACGTGCTCGTCGTTTTCGGCATCACCGGCGACTTGGCCAAGGTAATGACTTTCCACTCTCTCTACCGGCTCGAGCGCCGTGGCCTCCTGGCCTGTCCGATCGTCGGCGTGGCCGTCAGTGACTGGTCGGTGGAGGATCTCCGATCCCATGCCCGCGCGGCCATCGAAGCTACCGGCGAACGGGTCGACGAAGAGGTGTTCGCGCGGTTTGCCGAGCGCCTCTCCTACGTGAGCGGTGACTTCGGTGAAGCGAGCACCTATGACCGCCTCAAGACGGCGCTCGGAGACGTCCGCCGCCCCGTCTTCTACCTCGAGATTCCGCCCTTCCTGTTCGGGACGGTCATCAAGGGACTGCACGACGCAGGCCTGGCCCGCCGGGCGCGCGTCGTCGTCGAGAAGCCCTTCGGTCACGACCTGGCTTCCGCCCGTGAGCTCGCCGAGGAGATTCATCAGTACATCGACGAGTCCCAGCTTTACCGGATCGATCACTTCCTTGGGAAGATGGGACTGGGTGAGCTCCTCTACCTCCGGTTCGCCAACTCGATGTTCGAGCCGGTGTGGAACCGCCACTACGTGTCCTCGGTGCAGATCACGATGGCCGAGAGCTTCGGGGTTGAAGACCGCGGACACTTCTACGATCCGGTCGGGGCTCTGCGCGACGTTGTCGTCAATCACCTCATGCAGGTCGTCGGTGCCGCCGCGATGGAGGTGCCCGCGTCGGGCGACGCCCTCACGCTCAAGAACGCGCTCTACTCCGTCTTCCGAGCCATGCCTGAGGCCGAACCGGCGCATTACGTCCGGGGTCAGTACGAGGGCTACCGATCGATCGACGGAGTGGCGCCAAACTCCACCACGGAAACCTATGCGGCGCTGCGGCTCGAAATCGATAACTGGCGGTGGTCGGGCGTGCCGTTCTTCATCCGTACCGGCAAGTGCCTGCCGGTCACGCAAACGGAGTTGCGGGTCGTCTTTCGGAGGCCGCCGCGACTTGGGTTCTCGGAGTGGACGAGGGTCCCCGAGCCCGGTCAGCTGGTCGTCAAGCTCGACCCCTCGACCGGGATCCGGATGCTCGTCGACGCCCAGCGCCAGGAGCAGGTCGAGCCGGCACAGATCACCATGGACATGGAGTTTGCCGACCAAGGCGGCGAGGGTCCAACGCCCTACGAGGTACTGCTCCACGCCGCGCTGGTCGGCGACAGCAAACGCTTCAGCCGCCAGGACCTGGTCGAGCAGTGCTGGCGAGTCATGCAGCCGCTGCTCGACCAACCGCCGGCGGTCCATCCCTACGCTCGGGGATCCTGGGGGCCCGACGCCGCCGAGAAAGTCCTCGACGGCGACGGCAGGTGGCATCAACCGTGGGTGGCGTCATGACTGCCACGGTCAAGACGAAACGCTCCGCGGGCAAGCTCGGCAACGGACACGCGCCGGCGGGGGCGCCGAGGACCCGAACCGCGCCGAGCGAGCAGAGCGCCGCAGCGCCGTCGCCCTTCACCCCGATTGCTGACTACGCCTTTCTCTCCGACTGCCACACCGGCGCGCTCGTGGCTCTCGACGGTGCCGTGGACTGGCTGTGCGTCCCGCGTTTCGATTCGCCGAGCGTGTTCGGCTCGCTGCTCGACCGCGGGGCCGGCACGTTCCGTCTGGGCCCGTTTGGGATCAACGTGCCGAGCAGCCGGACCTACGAGCCGGGCACGAACACGCTCGTGACCGCCTGGAAGACTCCGTCCGGGTGGGCGGTGGTTCGCGACGCACTGACTATGGGTCCGCGCCACGGCGAGGACACGATCACGCCGCACACCCGTCCGCCGACCGACGATGACGCTGAGCACACCTTGGTCCGCACCTTCGCGTGCATCGACGGCCACGTCGAGGTCGAGCTGGTGTGCGAGCCGGCCTTCGACTACGGTCGCGCGCCGGCCGAATGGTCGCTCGCTGCCGACCGCCACAGCGCCGAGGCTTCCGGGGCGGGGCAGACCGTGCGCCTGCAGACCGACATGCTGCTCGGCGTGGAGGCCAACCGGGCTCGAGCCCGCCACACGCTCCGGCAGGGCGAGCAGCTCTACTGCGCGCTGTCGTGGGGCGAAGGGCTCGCCGGACCGGGCACGCTCGAGGAAGCAAACGCCCAGCTGGAGGCCACGACGCGCTTCTGGCGTGGCTGGCTCGGGCGGGCGCGCATTCCTGACCACGCACTGCGGCCGCTCATCCAGCGCTCTGCCCTGGCCATCAAGGGCCTGACCTACATGCCGACCGGGGCCACGGTGGCCGCCCTCACCACGTCGTTGCCGGAGACGCCCGGCGGTGCGCGCAACTGGGACTACCGCTACACGTGGATTCGCGACTCGACCTTCACGCTCCAGGCGCTGCACTACCTGAACCTCGATTGGGAGGCGGAGGAGTTCATGCAGTTCATCGCCGATCTCGAGCGCAACGAGGACGGCGCTCTACAGATCATGTATGGGATCGACGGCCGGCGCGACCTGACCGAAGAGCTACGCGAGGACCTGACCGGTTATGCGGGCGCACGTCCCGTCCGTACGGGCAACGGCGCCTTCGACCAACGCCAGAACGACGTCTTCGGGGCCGCACTCGACGCGGTGTTGTTGCACACGACGCGCAGCCAGCGCCTGCCGCGGCGGCTGTGGCCCATGGTGCAGTCGCAAGCCGAGTGCGCGTCCGCAGTGTGGCGTGAGTCAGACCAGGGGATCTGGGAGGCACGCGGCAAGCCTCAGCATTACGTCTCATCGAAGCTGATGTGCTGGGTGGCCCTCGACCGGGCGGGGAAGCTGGCCGGGATCCGCGGCGAGAGCGACTTGGCGGGCAGGTGGGCGGACACGGCCGCCGAGATCAAGGCGGACATCCTCGAGCATGGCGTCGACCAGCGCGGGGTGCTGTGCCAGCACTACGAGACCGAGGCCCTCGATGCCTCGACGTTGCTGGCGGCCATCTTCGGGTTCCTGCCCGGCGATGACAAGCGCCTGCGCGCCAGCGTGCTGGCTATCGCCGAGGAGCTGACCGAGGACGGGTTCGTGCTGCGCTACCGCACTGATCAGACCGACGACGGCATGTCCGGCAAAGAAGGGACGTTCGTCATCTGCTCGTTCTGGCTCGTCTCGGCCCTGGCCATCATCGGCGAGCTCCAGCGGGCGCGCGACCTGATGGCCCGGCTCGTGAGGGTGGCGTCGCCGCTCGGTCTGTATGCCGAGGAGTTCGACGTCCAAACTGGCCGGCACCTGGGGAACTTCCCCCAGGCGTTCTCGCACCTTGCCCTCGTCGAGGCGGCCGGACGCATCATCTTGGGAGAACTCGTGGAGGAGCTTGGCGGATGAACTCATACGACGTCATCATCATCGGCAGCGGGGCCGGAGGGGGCACGCTGGCCCGCCAGCTCGCCCCAGCGGGTGCCCGGGTCCTGGTCCTCGAGCGCGGCGACTGGCTCCCGCGGGAGCCACGGAACTGGCTGGCCCAGGACGTCTTCGCCGACGGCCGCTACGTGTCCGCCGACACCTGGTACTACTCGGACGGCACGCCGTTCCAACCCCAGGTTCACTACTTCGTCGGCGGCGCGACAAAGCTCTACGGGGCGGCGCTGTACCGGCTGCGCGAGGAGGATTTCGGCGAGCTGCGCCACCGGGACGGCATCTCGCCCGCATGGCCCATCCCCTACGAGGAGATGGAGCCCTACTACACGCGGGCCGAGGAGCTCTACGAGGTGCACGGCGCTCGGGGGGAAGATCCCACCGACCCGCCGGCCAGCGCGCCCTATCCCTTCCGGGCCGTCTCACACGAGCCCCGGATCCAGCAGCTCTCCGATGACCTTGCCGCGGCCGGGCTCCATCCCTTCCACGCACCCTGTGGGGTCCGGGTGGACGAGGCGAACATGCCCTACAGCATGTGCGTGCGCTGCGAGAACTGCGACGGCTTCCCCTGCTTGGTCCACGCGAAGTCAGACGCCGAGGTGATCTCCATGCGCCCGGCACTCGAGCACCCGAACGTCACGCTGCTCACCGGAGCCGAAGCGATACGTCTCGAGACTAACCCGGACGGGACGGAGGTCTCCGGCGTCGTGGTCAAGGTCGATGGGCACGAAGAGACCTTTCAAAGCGGCATCGTGGTCGTCTCGTGTGGCGCCGCGAACAGCGCCAAGCTCTTGCTGGCCTCGGCGAACGACAGGCATCCCCGCGGCCTCGCCAACGGTTCTGACCAGGTCGGTCGTAACTACATGTTTCACAACAGTCAGGCCGTGCTCGCGCTGTCCAAGCAAGAGAACCCGACCGTGTTCCAGAAGACGCTTGGCGTCAACGACTTCTACTTCGCCAGCGACGCCTACGAGTACCCCATGGGCAACATCCAGATGGTCGGAAAGTCCCAAGCGCCCATGTTCCGCGGCGAGAAGCCGGGGGAGACGCGGTTTGCCCCCAGCTGGACGCTGCGGGATGTCGCTCGTCACGCCGTCGACTTCTGGCTCTCGACCGAGGATCTCCCGTTGCCCGAGAACCGGGTCACGCTGGCGCGCGACGGCAACATCGCGATCAGCTACACGGCGAGCAACGAGGAGCCCAAGCAGCGGCTGTATCACCAGCTCAAGGAGATGCTGGGTCAGCTCGGGATGCACCACGGCCACCTGCTGAGCCACCACGCGTACCTGAAAAACGAGATCCCCGTTGCCGGCGTCGCCCATCAGGCTGGTACTTGCCGGTTCGGCACCGACCCCGCGAGCTCAGTGCTCAATACCGATTGCCGCGCCCACGAGGTCGACAACCTCTACGTCGTCGACACGAGCTTCTTCCCGAGCATCGGCGCGGTCAACCCGGCGCTCACCGCGATGGCGAACGCAGTGCGGGTGGGTGACCACCTGCTGGCGCGCCTGGGCGTCCCAGCTCACACGCAGCCGGAGGCGGCCCATGCCGCATAACGGCGCCGGCCGTGGTAGGCACAAGGTGGTCATCGTCGGTGGGGGCTTCGGCGGAATGGAGGCCGCGCGCCGGTTGAGGAAGGCGGACGTCGAGGTGACCGTCGTCGATCGGCGAAACCACCACCTGTTCCAGCCGCTCATCTACGGGGTAGCGGCGGGCGCTCTGTCTTCGGGGGAGGTCGCGGCGCCGATCCGGGCCATGCTCAAGCACCAGCCCAACGCCACCACGCTGATGGCCGAGGTCATCAGCGTTGATGTCATCCGGCGCCAGGTGATCCTCGAGCGCGGCGAGCGGCTCGACTACGACAGCCTGATCCTGGCCTGCGGCGGCGAGACGTCGTACTTCGGTCACGACGAGTGGGCTGAGGTCACGTGCGGGCTGAAGACGCTGAGGGACGCAGTCGATCTGCGCAACCGCATCTTCGGGGCCTTCGAAGAGGCCGAGCGTAGTTCCGACCCGACGGTTCGCGACGAGTGGCTGACCTTCGTCGTGGTCGGCGGTGGTCCTACCGGGGTCGAAATCTCCGGCCAGTTAGCGATCCTCGCGCGGCATACGATGAAGCGAGACTTCAGGCAGATTGATCCGCGTGCCGCACGCGTCGTCCTGCTCGACGCCGGCTCGCGTGTGGTGGCGGCGTTCAGCGAACGCACTTCCGCCAAAGCGGCGCAGGAGTTGGCTCAGCTTGGCGTCACCGTGCGCGAACACGCGCGCGTGACCGGCATCGATACCCGCGGGGTGACCGTCAACACGGGCGAGACGACGGAGCGGTTCATGGCGCGGACGGTTGTGTGGGCGGCGGGTGTGCGCACGGCCGGCGTGGCGGAGATCCTCGCCCGCGCCGCCGGCGCGACCACCGACCGGGCCGGCCACATCGCGGTCAACCCTGACCTCACCCTCCCGGGCCACCCCGAGATCTCTGTCATTGGCGATGCCGCCCGGCTCGAGGGACCCGGCGGCGCGCCGCTACCGGGGCTGGCCACGGTCGCCATACAGCAGGCTCGGCACGTGGCCGATGCCATCCGCCACGGCGAGCCGGGCGCCTCGAAACCGTTCAAGTACTTCGACAAGGGCGCCCTCGCCGTGGTCGGCCGCGGCAAGGCGGTGTGCGAGGTCCGCGGGCACCGACTGTCGGGACTCATCGCCTTCGTGATGTACGTGACCGTTCACCTGTTCTATCTCGGCGGCGTGGGAGGCCGGCGCGTGGCCGTCATCGTGACCGGGTTCGGAGCTCTGCTCGGAGCCCGAGAGAGCCGGGTGATGGAAGGCGAGCTGGCCAGCGTCGAGCGCCCGGTCCACGCGCCCGGGCCCGAGCCGAGCAGGACCTCCGCGTGATCGCTGCCGCCTCCACGACGGTCGACCTTTCGCGGGTCCAGTTTGCCACCACGTCGATCTATCACTTCCTGTTCGTGCCGCTCACGCTCGGGCTGGCGCCGCTGGTCGCGACAATGCAGACGATCTGGCACCGCACCCGCGACGACGCGTGGCTGCGGCTGACCCGCTTCTTCGGCACGCTGCTGCTGATCAACTTCGCCATCGGGGTGGCCACTGGGCTCGTGCAGGAGTTTCAGTTCGGCATGAGCTGGGCGGTCTACTCCAACTTTGTGGGCGGGGTGTTCGGGGCCCCCCTGGCCCTGGAGGGCTTGGCCGCATTCATGCTCGAGGCCACTTTTCTGGGACTGTGGATCTTCGGGTGGGGTCGTTTGCCGGCGCGGGTTCATCTGGCCACGGTGTGGATTGCCGCGCTGGCGACCTGGCTGTCGGGTTATCTCATCCTGGTTGCGAACTCCTGGATGCAGCATCCCGTCGGTTACCACCTGGTGGGCGGCAAGGCGCAGCTGACCAGCGTCGGCGCCCTGCTGTCGAACGAGTTTGCGCTGATCGCCTACTTGCACACCATTCTCGCCGGGCTGATCTTCGGGTCGATCGTCATGCTGGGCATCGCCTGCTGGCATCTGCTGCGCGGGCGCGACGTCGCGTTGTTTCGTCGGGCGGCCAAGCTCGCCCTCATCGTCGCCGTGCCGGTGACGCTGCTTCAGTTGTCGGTCGGCAATCGCTTCGGGGAGGCGGTGACAAGCCAGCAAAGCATGAAGATCGCTGCCTCCGAGGCGCAGTGGAACACCTGCCAGCCGTGCGGGTTCTCGATCTTTCAGATCGGTGGCTTCTCCGCCCAGCACCCCACTCCGAGCTTCTCGATCACCATCCCGAGGCTCCTCTCGTGGATGGGCACTGGCTCGTTTAGCGGCCAGGTCCAGGGCCTCACCCAGCTGCAGGCCCAAGAGCAGCGTCAGTACGGCGCGGGCAACTACATGCCCAGCGTCGAGCTCATGTACTGGTCGATGCGGGTCATGGCGGTCCTGGGCGTCGTGATGTTCCTGGTCGCCGCGGTGGGGGCGTGGCTGTACCGCAAGCGCAGGCTCGAGAAGGCGCGGTGGTTCCTGTGGACGGCCATTTCCGCGATTTCCTTCCCGTACATCGCCGCCATCTTCGGCTGGATCTTGACGGAGATGGGCCGCCAACCGTGGATCGTGCAGGGATTGTTGAAGACCTCCCAGGCCGTGTCGCCCAACGTCAGCACGGCGATGGTGGCCACGAGCCTGGGCGCGTTCGTGGTGCTGTACGTCATCCTCGGCGCCGTCGATTTTGCCCTCATGGTCCGCTACGCCCGGGTTGACCCACCCGCCGGGGTCCCCGTTCTAGCCCCGGTTGGGGCTCCAGTCGAGTACGGGGCGGGCTGAGATGGGGCTCGGAACGGTCTGGTTCTTCCTCATCGCGGTCCTGTGGGGGGGCTACTTCCTGCTCGAGGGCTTCGACTTCGGCGTCGGGATGCTCCTGCCCGTCCTCCCCCGCCATGGCAGCGAGCCTCAGCGGGCGGCGATGTTCGAGGCGATCGGGCCGGTATGGGATGGCAACGAGGTCTGGCTGGTGGTCGCCGGGGGCGCCACCTTCGCGGCCTTCCCCGCCTGGTACGCGACGATGTTCTCGGGCTTTTACCTGGCCCTGGTGCTCATCCTCCTGCTGCTCATCGTGCGTGCCGTCTCGTTCGAGTGGCGGGAGAAGCGCGAGGGGCGGCGCTGGCGAAGCGTGTGGTTGGCGGCCAACACGACGGGCAGCTTCGGAGCGCCGTTCCTCTGGGGCGTGGCGCTCTCCAGCCTCCTGCATGGCGTGCCGCTCAATGCCTCGCGCGGGTTCGCCGGCAATTTCCTCGATCTGTTCACGGGCTATACCGTGCTTGCCGGCGTGGCCGCCGTCGTCCTCTTCGCCTTCCACGGGGCGACGTACCTCACGGTTCGGACGAGCGGGGAACTCCGCGCCCGGGCGGGCGTCATGGCCCGGCGTCTGTCACTCCCGAGTGTGGTGCTGACGACCGGGTTCCTCGCCTGGACCGTCGCCGTGGCCCACGACCGTAACGCCCGGGGGACCCTCCCCACCGTGCTCCCGGCCGCGCTCACCGCGGCCGTACTGGTGGCGGCAATCGCCTTCACACGAGCACGCCACGAGGGCCGGGCGTTCGCCATGACGGGCCTGGCGGTGGTCGGCCTCGTGGCGACGATCTTTACCGGCCTGTATCCGCGCGTGATGGTCTCGCACCCGGCGTTCGGCCACAGCTTGACCATCGCCAACGCCGCCGCCGGTCACTACGCCCTCACGGTGATCACCATCGTCGCCGCGATCTTCACCCCGTTGGTGCTGCTCTATCAATCCTGGACTTACTACGTGTTCCGTCAGCGACTGTCCGGGCAGGCGGCGAGCACCCCCGTGGCGATGTTGGCACGCGAACCTCGCAGCGCCGGCCGCAACTAGCCCGTCTCGTGCGCGCCCTCGACCCGCGCCTCCTCCGTCGTACGCAATCGGCCCGGGCGCTGCTGTCACTCGATACTGCTCTGGGGGCGCTGACCGCGGTGGCCGTGGTGGCCCAAGCCGCGCTGTTGGCGGCGATCGTGGCTCGGGCGTTCGCGGGTATGGCGCTCGTTGCCCAGTGGCCGCGGATCGCTCTGCTCGTCAGCGCCTTCGCCGTGCGAGGCGCGCTGGCCTGGGGCATGGAGGTGGCGGGGCGCCGTGCCGCGTGGAGCATCCTGTCCGAACTTCGGCTGGCCCTCGTGGACAAGCGGCTCCGCACGCAGCCAACCGCCGTAGACGGCGCGGAGGCGTCCGAGATCGCCGCCGTGGCTGTGCAGGGCGTGGACGGGTTGGAGGGTTACTTTGCGCGTTACCTACCCCAGGCCGTCCTGACCTCGATCGTTCCCTGCCTGGTTATCGCCTGGGTGGCGATCATCGACCTCGAGTCGGCGTTGATCATGCTCCTCACGCTGCCCCTGGTGCCGGTGTTCATGTGGCTCATCGGCCGCTACACCGAGCAGCGCACGCAGGAGCGCTGGGAGGCGCTGCGGCGGCTGTCGAGTCACTTCCTCGACGTGGTTCGGGGCCTGCCCACGTTGCGGGCCTTCGGCAGGGCGGACGGCGAGGCCGATAGCGTGACGGAGGTCAGCGACCGTTATCGATCGACGACCATGGAGACCTTGCGGGTCACCTTCCTGTCGGGATCCGTGCTCGAGCTGGCGGCCACCCTTGGCGTGGCGCTCGTGGCGGTCACCGCTGGAGTCCGGCTCGTTGATGGAAAGCTGAGCCTCGAGGCCGGTCTGACCGTACTCATCCTCGCCCCGGAACTCTATTTGCCCTTCCGCCGGCTCGGAGCCGAGTTCCATGCCAGCGCCGACGGCCTGGCCGTGGCCGAGCGAATGTTCGCGCTGCTCGATGCGCCGGACGCCGTTCCCATGGTGCCCGAGCGAGTCGACGTCGCGGCGAACGCGGTCCGGGTGGCGCCGAGTCCGGCTCGGGCGGCGGTGCGCCTCGAGCAGGTCTCCTTTGCCTATCCCGCCCGTCCAGAAGCGGTGCTGGACGCGGTCGATCTCGAGCTCCGGCCGGGGGAGACAGTGGCCCTCGTCGGTCCCAGTGGCGCCGGCAAGAGCACCCTCGCCGCGCTGCTCCTTGGGCTTCTGCGGCCGACCGCGGGCCGCATCTGGGCCGGGGATGTCGATCTGGCGCACTGCCCGATTGACACCTGGCGGCGGCACATCGCCTGGGTCCCACAGCATCCGACGCTGTTTCGCGGCACGGTGGGCGAGAACATCGCCTTGGGAGACGCGAGGGCATCCGCGCAGCGCATCCACGCGGCGGCCAGGCTGGCCGGCGCTGAGGACTTCATGGCCGCGCTGCCGAATGGCGACGCCACGGTCGTCGGCGACGGCGCCCGGACCCTGTCGACGGGAGAGCGACGGCGAATCGCGCTCGCGCGCGCGTTTCTGAGGGACGCCCCGCTTGTCATCCTCGACGAGCCCACCGCGGACCTCGACCCGGACAGCGTCCGGCTCGTGCTGCACTCGGTGGAGCGCCTGGCGGTGGGCCGCACGATGCTGCTGATCACGCATCGGCCTGAGCCGGTGCGGTGCGCCGACCGAATCATCGAGCTCAGGGATGGAGTCGCGATCACCGCGCAGCTCGGACAGGCGGCATGATCCGGACCCTCGAAGCGCTCCTCGTCCTCTCGCCGGCGCCGCGCCGGCGTCTTGCGGCGGCTGTGGCTCTCGGCGCGCTGACCGTGGTCTTCGGAGTCGGCCTGATGGCGCTGGCCGGTTATCTCATCTCTCGTGCGGCCGAGCGCCCCGCAATTCTGTCCTTGATGGTCGTGATCGTGGGGGTCCGGTTCTTCGGGCTCGGCCGCCCGATTGTCCGCTACCTGGAGCGGCTGGCCTCGCACGACGTGGCGCTGCGGGTACTCGGGCGGGTGCGCCGCCGGTTCTACGAGCAAATCGAACCGCTGGCCCCGGCCGGCCTCGGTTGCTACCGCCACGGTGATCTGCTCTCGCGCATGGTCGCCGATGTCGATGCGTTGCAGGATCTCTATCTACGGGGGCTCGAGCCGCCCCTCGTCGCGGTTCTCGCCGGCGCCGTCGCCGTCGGCGCCGCGACCGCAGTGCTGCCGGCGGCCGGCCTCGTGCTCGCCGGCGGCCTGCTCACCGGAGGGTGCGTCGTTCCGGCCCTCGGCGGCGCGCTGGCCGCCCGCGCCGGCCGCAGGACGGCCCCCGCCCGCGGTGACCTGGCGGCCGAGCTGGTCGAACTGGTCGGTGGAGCCGCCGAGCTCGTCGCCTTCGGCGCCGAGCCGGTGCGGCTGGCGCGCGTGAGCGCCGCCGACCGCACCCTGGTGCAGCTGGCCCGGCGCGACGCACTGGCCACCGGCATGGGGGACGGGCTCATCGTCGTGGTCACCGGGCTCACCGTGGGTGGCGTCGTGGCGCTCGCCGTGGCCGCCTCCGGCGCCGGGCGGCTCGACCGCGTTTTCATCGCCGTGCTCCCGTTGCTCGTCCTCGCGGCGTTCGAGGCTGTGACGCCGCTGGTCGCGGCGGCCCGCGCGTTGTCGGCGACGCTCGCCGCCGGCCGTCGCATCCTCGAGCTTTCGGCGCAAACGCCGGCGATCCGGGACCCTGCTCGCCCCGCTCCCCCACCGCGCTGGCCTTTCGCCGTGGCCCTCGAGGACCTCCGTGCCGGCTACCCGAACGAGCCGCACCCGGTCCTCGACGGCATCAGCCTACGGCTCGAGCCGGGCGAGCGCGTCGCGCTGATCGGACCGAGCGGCAGCGGAAAGACGACGGTGGTCAACCTGCTCTTGCGGTTTCTCGATCCCGAGCAGGGCCGGGTGACCGTCGGCGGCCGCGACCTGCGCGAGTACCGACAGGTGGACGTGCGACGGATGTTTGCGCTGGCGGGTCAGGAATCCCATCTGTTCTCGGCCACCATTCGCGACAACCTTCTCGTGGCGCACCCCGCGGCGACGGACGCGGAGCTCGAGCGTGCCTTGGGCCGCGCTCGCATCGGGGAGTGGGTCGCGCGCCTGCCCGCTGGACTTGACACGGTTGTCGGTGAGCAGGGCCGCGCCCTCTCAGGCGGGCAGCGCCAGCGCATCGTCCTCGCCCGCGCGCTGTTAGCCCACGCCCCGGTGCTCGTGCTCGACGAACCCACCGCCCATCTCGACACCGGCACTGCGGAAGAGTTCATCGGTGACGTGTTGGCGGCAGCGGATGGGAGGACGGTGCTGCTGATCACCCATCGACCCGAAGGGCTGGGTCTCGTCGACCAGGTCCTCAGCCTGTCTCCGGCGCGGGCGCCGAGCGCAAGTTCGGCCATGGAGGGTGTGCCGGCATGACCTCTCTGGCCGCGCACGCGCCGGATCCCGCGGTCCCGGCACAGGCGCAGTTCCGCTACGGCGCCGTCTTCCTGATCGTTCTCACCCTGCTCGTCTTCGAGGTGGTGACGCCGGACGCCGACTGGGTGCGGGCGGTCGACGTCGCTCTGGAGGGCAGCGCGCTCACCGTCGTCGTCGCGACCTCACGGGCGCGCGGCCCGGTGCGCCGGCTGCGCACCCTGGTCGCGGGCATCGTCGCGTTCCTGCTCGTCCTGGCCATCGCCAGCGGGATGCTGTCCGCCGGGCCCGCCTCCTTCGTCCTGACCGCACTCCTGGCGGCGCTCCCGGTCGCCCTGGTCGGCGGATTGCTGCGACTGATCAGGAATGCCGGGGTCACCGTTCAGGCCGTGGCCGGCGCGTTGACCATCTACCTGCTTGTCGGGCTCCTGTTCGCGTCGTTCATCTCCTTCGTCGGGCACGTCGAGAGCGGCCACTATTTCGTGCAGTCCAGGGATGTGACCGCCGGCGACCGGGTGTACTACTCGTTCACCGTCCTCACGACGACCGGATTCGGTGACTACAGCGCCGCCCATCCGGTCGGCCATGCCCTCGCGGTGCTGGAGATGTTGATCGGACAGCTCTACCTGGTGACGGTGATCGGGATCCTCGTAGGGAACTTTGCCGGGCGTCGAAGGGAGAGATGAGATGGGACGTATGACGAATCCGTGGCCGGTCGGGAGCATCGTCGCCGGTACCGCCGGGACCGCGGCGCTGACGCTGGCCTATGCGGTCGAGCGACGGCTGCGGCCACGGCGAAAGGGCTCACTCGACTACGACGACTCGCTCGTTCCGGGCGAGATCGTTGCGTCGATCATGCACTTACCGCACGTGACCGGGCGCGAAGAGCGCGACCTCGGATTGGCGCTGCGCTGGAGCTACGGGTCGGCCTTTGGGATCTGGCACGGGCTCCTGCGCCGCCGCTTCCGTGAGCCGTGGGCGGCCGCACTGTTCGGCACCACGCTGCTGAGCGCGACTTGGTCGCTGTTTCCCCTCCTCGGGCGCACGCCGCCACCGTGGCGCTGGCCGCCGGATGTCATGGCCACGTGCGTGGGCACGCACGTCGCTTACGTGGTCGGCGTCGCCTCCGTGGACGATGCCCTGCGGCGAAGGGAGAGCTAGCGTGCTGCAAATGCGGGTGTTCGGAGCACCGGTCGCGATGGCCGAGGTGGCCGAGCGCTTGCAGACGCTCCCTGGATCCCGGCACGTGATCCGCTCGGGCGGAGCAGATACCGGCGAGGTGCTCGTCACCGCGGATCTGACCGACGATGCCGTCGACGGGGCGATTGTGCAGGTCCGGCAGCTCGGCGTCCCCACTGACGACGTTGTGCTCGCGCGCGTGGATACGATCGGCCAGGGGGCCGCGCAGCGTCCCCTGGCCAGCGTCGTCTGGGCCGACCTGCTCAGCCAGGCAGGAGCCAACGCCAGGCCCTTCGCTCGCTACCTCGTGTTCATGGCTACGGCCGGCGTCGTGGCCTCGTTCGGGGTGATCTATGCCAACGTCACCCTGGTCGTCGGCGCGATGGCGATCAGTCCGGACACGCTTCCGGTCACCGCGGCGGCGACCGCGCTCGTTCTCCGTCGCTGGCGCCTGGCCGGACGGGCCGTCGTGGCGCTGGCCTGCGGCCTCGGCGTCGCTTGCCTGGTCGGTGGGTTGCTGACCTTCGTCGTGCACCAGCTCGGTCTCCTTCCGAGCGGTTTCGCGGTCGGGCGGGGTGGCTTTCTCGAAGGCCTCTCGACGGTGAACATCTCCACCCCGCTCGTCGCCCTCGCGGCCGGCATCGCGGGCATGCTGGCGCTCGAAACGCGAGCCAGCTCATCGGTGGGCGTCGCGATCTCCGTGACCACCATCCCCGCCTCCGCCTACCTCGGAGTCGCGGCGGGCGTGGGGGAGGTGGGCCAGGCCGCCGGAGCGCTGCTCGTGCTCGGAGTCAATGTCCTCATGTTGCTCGTGGGCGGCTGCTCGACACTGCTGTGCCAGCGCTGGCTGGCCGCGCGCGAGCGAAAGCGTTCCGCCGGCTCGTGGAAGCCCTCACCCCATCCGGATGAAGAAAGTCCCCGGGTCCCGAGGGATCGTCTCGGGGCACGATGACAGACGCCGCCGCCGCGCCGGAGCCCTCGGCTCAGCAGGTCACCGAGATGATGCGGAGCAAGCGCTACGCGATCTTGCTCGTCATTGCGGCGGTGGTCGGGGTGATCGTGTCGGTCGCCTCCTGGGGCTTTCTCGAGCTCGTCTACCAGATTCAGCGCGAGCTCTACACCCACCTGCCGAGCGCGGTCGGCTACCACCACGGCCCTCCCCTGTGGTGGTCGCTGCCGGTGCTTGGCCTCGGAGCCGCGATCACGGCCCTGGCCATCGCCCGCCTCCCCGGGCAAGGGGGACACCTGCCGGCCAACGGCTTGGCCATCGACGGCGGGCCGCCCAGTGCGGTGAACCTCCCTGGGATCTTCCTCGCTGGGGTGGCCACCATCGGCTCCGGGCTCATCCTCGGGCCGGAGGCTCCGCTCATCGCGCTCGGCTCGGGCCTCGCGGTGCTCACACTCCGCCTGGCCCGGCGCGAGATGCCTTCGCAGGTGCTGTTGGTCATCGGCTCGGCCGGGAGCTTTGCAGCGATCTCGTTTCTCTTTGGGTCGCCGGTCATCGCGGCCGTGCTCATGATCGAGGTCGCTGGTATCGGCGGGCAGCGGCTGACCTTGATCCTGTTGCCGGGGCTGCTGGCCGCCGGGATCGGGACCCTGGTCTCCATTGGAATGGGCTCATTCACCGGCCTGAGTAGCAGCGCGTTCGCCCTCGTGCCGCTCCAGCTGCCGCACTTCGGGCATCCGGACATCGCTCAGTTCGGATGGGTGATCGCCCTGGCCATCGCCGTCGCGATCCTCACGCGCGTCGTCATGCTCGGCGGGTTGGCGACCCATCGCCTGATCGGGCGCCGCCACCTGCATCTTGCTGCCGCTGATCGGCCTCGTCATCGCTGGGCTGGCCATCGCTTTCCACGGCGCGACGGGTAAGAGCGTCAACGAGGTCCTCTTCTCGGGTCAGGCTGCTTTGCCCGGCCTCGTACAACAACCGGCCACGTGGTCCCTCGGCGCACTGGCCCTGCTCATCGTCTTCAAAGGACTGGGCTACTCGCTCTCGCTGGGCAGCTTCCGGGGCGGCCCGACCTTTCCGGCGGTCTTCCTCGGCGCTGCGGGAGGAGTGATGGCCTCACACCTACCGGGATTCGGGCTCACGCCCGCCGTGGCGGTCGGCCTCGGGACGACGGTGGCGGCGGTACTCCGGTTGCCGCTCTCCGCGATCGTTCTCGCCACGGTGATGACCGCTGGCGCCGGCACTGGCGACGAGGCACTGATCATCGTAGGGGTCGTCGTCGCCTACCTGCTCACCCTCGTCCTCTCGGCTCTCGGGATGGCCAAGAAGCCGTCCGCGGCCCAGACGGCGGCTTCGGCGGCGGACCCGGCCACCGCCTCGCCCCTTCCGGTGGCCGTCGGGAGCGTGGGCGACCGAGACTAGGGCCGGAGCGGGTGGCGACGGCTACCGATTGCCATCTTCTGACCCGCGCGTCACCCGTTTGGGGCGATGCGGGCCTATGCCGCTTTCTCGACGATAAGCGAAAGCGCTGACGCGAGAAGTGGGGATGCCATGAACCCGGACGACGTGCAGGTGAACGGGGCTCCTTCGGAGCTCGGCGGGGGAAGCTCGCCCGCCCAAGCGCCGATACATCCTCCGCCTTCGGCGGCTGGCTCGCCGGGGATTTCCCACCGGCGGCTGATCGGCGTCGATGCGCTGATCGGCGTGACGACGGTGTTGCTGATCGTGGGTATGTTCGCCGTCTGGGCCAACCGGCTCCTCTTTAGCCCGGACAACTGGTCGAACGCGAGCACGCAGCTGCTTACCAACCCCGACGTCCGCTCGGGCACGGCGGGTTACGTCGTCGATCAGGTCTACGCCAACGTCAACGTTGCGGCCTATCTCAAGTCAGCGCTGCCTCCGCAGTTGCAGCCCCTCGCCGCCCCGGCCGCCGGGGCCCTGCGCAACGTCGCCGTGCAGGGCACTGAGCTGGCCCTGACCCGCCCCAGGGTCCAGAGCCTGTGGGCCCAGGCCAACCGCGCGGCCGACCGGACCTTCGTCGCCATCGTCAAGGGCGGCAAGGGCCCGGTCGCCGTCAACCAGGGCGCGGTCACGCTCAACTTGTCGTCCCTCGTCGACACGGTGGCCGCGCGCCTGGGGCTGCCCTCGAACCTCGGCGCCAAGCTGCCCGCCTCGGTGGCCAACCTCACCGTATTCAAGGCCAACCAGCTCAAGTACCTCCAAAACGGCGGTAATGCCATCCAGGGGCTCGCTCTCTGGCTCACCATCCTCGTGCCCGTGCTCTATGTGGTTGCGCTTCTGCTCGCCGGTGGCCATCGCCGGCGGACCCTGATGACGATCGGCTTCGCGGGGGTGTTCGCTGGCGTGGTCGTGCTCTTCGGTCGCTCCGTGCTCGAGACCCAAATCACCAACTCGTTGACCCACGACGACGCTCTGAGGCCAGCTATCCGCGCCACCATTGGCATCGGCACGGAGCTGCTCAGCCAGGTCGCTGGTGCGTGCATCCTCATCGCCGTCGCCGTGATCGTCGCAGCGTGGTTCGCTGGACCCGCCCGTTTGGCCCGCGCCGGGCGATGGGCCATGACCCCGTTCCTACGCGAGCACGCGGGCGGCAGCTTCGCCACGACACTCGGGATCTTGGTTCTCCTCTTCATCGTGGATCCCATTCCGGCCACGGGCAAGCCGGCCGGCATGGCCGTGTTCACAGTGCTCGCCCTCGTCGCCACCGAGGCTTTGCGACGCCAGGCCGTCGGGGAGTTTCCCCACGCTCGCCCAGGCGATGCGACGCGCGCCCTCCGGGCGCGGATGCAGCGGTTCCGCGGGCGCGATCAGAAGCGTGCGCCGGCTTTCGCAGCGCCCACGACCGCCGACCAGCTCAGACAGCTCGCTGACCTACGCGCAGACGGTGCCATAAGCCCCGCGGAGTACGACGCGGCCAAGTCGCAGCTCCTCAGCGTCTAAGGCGACGCCGCAGCGCCCCGGGTGCAAAGACGCCGCCCCGTCGTCCCCGCACGTGCCGGAGAGGAATGTCTCCTGGACGGCGTCGGTGCCGTCGCGGTGGCGGTTGGGCGATTGCTTCCCACCTTGACTGGAGGGCGCGATGGCCGTTCCGAGTGCTCGGTATCGGCTCCGGCGTGCTGTCGGTGACGATCTTGCTCATCGGCGCCGCACGTCAGCGCCGCGCAGCGGCCGCCTTACGCCGCGGCAGCTACGAGGAGCTGACCTCTGCGCTGGTCATGGTCCGTCAGGGGGCTCGCTGCTCAGAGACCGGGCTCGGCCTGGATCCGTTGGCCAGGTCGCTGGCCATGGTCTTGGCGGCGCCGCGGTAGAACGTGAACGGGCAGACGAGTCCGCTCGGCTCGCTCGGCCGTCCCGGAGGGGGCCGCCGGGGCAAACCGGCGGCCGTCTCCCGGCCGGTGGGCCAGCGCTCAGAGGGCGCCGAGGATGATCGCCTTCTGACGGGCGAACTCATCGTCAGTAAGGATTCCCTGCTCGTGCAGCTGTCCGAGTTGCTCCAGGCGTGCGGTGTCCTCGCTGCTGATCCCGGCCGCCGCCGCCTGCGGCGCTGGAGCGGCGGCCATCGCGGACTGCTGGCCCTCGTAATAGGCCCGTTGCTCGTGCTCGGCGTCCACGTTCGCCCGGCGCTGCCCATACATGTAGGCACCGCCGCCGATCGCGGCCGCGCGTAGTAGCGGCCGACGTCTGATCAAAGGCATTTCGTCCCGCCTCTCAGTCGACCGACAGACCGAGGGCGACCATGATTTCCGGGGCCGCTGCGACGACCTTCGGCAGGCCGACCTGCGGCGCGACCGCGCGGAGCACGCCCAGGATGTCTTCGGGCGTGACGCCGTCATCGATCGCGTTGGCCACCTGCCACGCATAGGAGGCGGGGGGAGCGTCGATGGCGATCAAGCTGGCGATCTTGACCAGGGCAAACGCGCGCGGGTCGAGGCCGCTGAAATCGCGATCGAGCTCGCGCAGGCCGATGATCTCTTCGAGCAGATCGGCGTTTCCCCCCGAAATGCCCGAAAGCGTCTGATGTGTCTCGGCTCCGACTACGGACATGATGTTCTCCTGTGGTCTTCCAGGGTTGACAATGGGGTGCGGTGAGGCCGGGTCGGGTCATCCCCGCACCGCTTCTGACGACAGCATCGAGAAACGGCATTTCCCCGTCATCACCCGAATCGGATGAGTTTCGCCGGTGTGGTGCCGACGGCCGACCATGAGGGGTGCCGGCCTTCGGAAACATGGAGGAGCACACCATTGCCGTGACTGGCCGGCGGTGCGAAGGTCGTGGACACGTACTGCTCTGTCCTGGCCCAGCCGGGCAAACCACTGGAGGTCTGCTGTGTCTGTTCATGCCACACCACCCAGCGCGACGAGCGCGCCGACGCGGTACGACGAGGGATACCTCGACGACGACCGCGGTTACGGTTGGGTTGCCTTCGCGGGCGTGCTCCTCATCCTTGTCGGGACCCTCAACTTCATCGAGGGCATCGCGGCGATCAGTAACTCGCACTTTTTCGTCAACGGGAACCACTACATCGTCGGTAGCCTCAATACGTGGGGATGGGTGGCGCTGTGCCTTGGCGTGGTCCAGTGGGTGATCGGCCTCGGTGTGTTTGCCAAGAACCAGTTCTCGCGCTGGGCCGGCGTGCTCATCCTGGGCCTGAACTCGATCGCCCAGCTGATGATGATTCCCGCCTATCCGTTCTGGTCACTGACGGTCTTTACCCTCGACATCCTCGCCATGTTCGGATTGATCGCCTACGGGCGGCGACTCGAGCGCTGAGGGCGGAGCGCGCAACTGACTGAGCCCGCTTGCGGGTGTGGGCCACGACCGCCTCGTGGATCGGGGCTCGGATAAGGAGGACGTATGAGCGTTGAGACGATTACAAACGGCGCGGCTGCTCGCGCCATGGTGCAGGAGGAGCGGCGATCGCTGCCCCACGATGCGCTCGCCGAGCATGGCACCGGTTCCGAGGTGGCCTACGACCTCCTCACTAACGAGCTCCTGCTCGACGGCAGTGCGCGGCTGAACCTCGCCACCTTTGTCACGACGTGGATGCCACCGCGGGCGGCGCAGCTGATGGCGGACACAGCGGACAAGAACATGATCGACAAGGACGAGTATCCGCAGACGGCGGAGCTCGAGCGCCGCTGCGTCAACATCATCGGCCGGCTGTGGAACACACCCGGCACGGGCGATGTGACGGGCACCTCGACGACTGGCTCGAGCGAGGCCGCGATGCTCGGCGGCATGGCCCTGAAGTGGCGCTGGCGGGCGCGCAGGCACAGGGCCGGCAAGCCGGCCGAGCAGCCGAACCTTGTAACCGGGGCAACGTGCAGGTGTGCTGGGAGAAGTTCTGCAGGTACTGGGACGTCGAGCCCCGGGTCGTGCCGATGGAGGCAAGCGCTACCACCTGGACGCCGAGCAGGCCGTGGCCGCTTGCGATGAGAACACGATCGGTGTCGTGACGTCCTCGGCTCAACCTTCGACGGCAGCTATGAGCCGGTGGCCGAGATCTGCGCCGCCCTCGACAGCTGGCGGCCGAGGGCGGCCCCGACGTGCCGTGCATGTGGATGCTGCCTCCGGCGGCTTCGTCGCTCCGTTTGTGCAGCCCGAGCTCATATGGGATTTCCGCCTGCCGCGGGTGCAGTCGATCAACGCCTCCGGCCATAAGTACGGTCTCGTCTCCTCCGGCGTGGGTGGGCGATCTGGCGCGACCCGGAGGCGCTGCCTCGGGAACTCGTCTTCGACGTCAACTACCTCGGCGGGTCCATGCCGACCTTCGCGCTGAACTTCTCCCGACCGGGAACGAGGTGGTGGCCCAGTACTACATGTTCCTCCGCCTCGGCGCCGAGGGCTACCGCGCCGTCCAGCGCGGCTCGAGCGCCGTCGCGCAGCACATTGCCAGCGAGATCGCGGCCATGGGGCCCTACGAGCTATCACCGACGGCAGCGAGTTGCCAGCAATACAT
>CAVZPU010000004.1:0-272774 GCA_963777185.1 uncultured Solirubrobacterales bacterium | reverse complement strand
CGATCAGGGCGCGGTGGGACTGCACGCCGGCCACGACCCGCTCCAGCGCGGCGTCGAAGTCGCCCATGGCCACTTGCGACGCTCCCCGGCGGGCGGCGAAGATGGCCGCCTCGTTGCAGATGTTGGCCAGATCGGCGCCGGTCAGGCCCGAGGTCTGGCGGGCCAGGAGCCACAGGTCGACGCCGTCGGCCAGCGGCTTGTTGAGGGTGTGAACGTTGAGGATGCGCTCGCGGCCGCCCACGTCGGGCGGGGAGACGAAGATCTGGCGGTCGAAGCGACCAGGGCGCAGTAGGGCCGGGTCGAGCTTCTCGAGCAGGTTGGAGGCGGCGATGACCACGACGTCCTTGCGAGCCGTGAAGCCGTCCATCTCGACCAGGAGCTGGTTGAGGGTCTGGTCGCGCTCGCCCGAGACGTCGTGTCCGCGGTGGCCGCCCACGGCGTCGAGCTCGTCGATGAAGACGATGGCCGGAGCGTGCTTGCGCGCAGCCCGGAACAGCCGCCGGATGCGGGCGGCGCCCACGCCGACGAACATCTCCACGAAGGAGGCGGCCGACTGGGAGAAGAACGTCGCCCCCGATTCGTGGGCCACCGCCTTGGCCAGCAGCGTCTTGCCCGTGCCCGGCGGCCCGTGGAGGAGGACGCCCTTGGGCACCTTGGCGCCGAGCTCGCGGAAGCGCTGCGGGTCGCGGAGGTAGTCGACGATCTCGCGCAGCTCCTCCTTGGCCTCGTCAGCGCCGGCGATCTCCGGCCAGCTGATCGAGGGTGCCCGGTCGGGCTTGATCTGCTCGGGCCGCGTGCGCGGCATGAAGCGCATGAGCGCGAAGACGGCCACGACGAGCAGGCCCATGAAGATGATGGGCAACCAGTCGTGCAGCCAGGAGAGGAAGTTCGGGATCGCCGAGGAAACCGTGGATCAGCACACGGGCTTCATCGGCAGCCTGGCGTGGCTACTGAACTCTTTGCAGGCGCGGGTTGGGCGCGTAGTGGCGGCCGACCTTGGCGCACGGGCGGCCGTCCACGCGCACGATGTCGGCCGTGAAGTCGTTGGCCCCCCGGATCAGCGAGGAGCCGACCCCGTAAGCGTCCACGGGCACATCGGCGGCTTCGAATTCGCGGATGCGCTCCACGGTGAAGCCACCGCTGGCGACAATGCGCACGTCATCGAAGCCGCCGTGGTCGAGGGCGTCGCGGACCTTGTGCACGAGCCGGCGGTTGACGCCGGTGGGCTTGAAGCCGCCCATCTCCTCGAGCAGCGAGCGGTCGACGAGATCCTCGCTCGTGTCCAGACGGACGCCATAGAGCCGGGGTCCGAGGGCCTCGGCCACCTCGAGCGCGGTGCGCACCGAGTCATTCTCGAAGTCGACCAGGACGGTGACGTTCATCTCGCTGTGGTAGCGGTCGGCAAAGACCTGAGCCGCCCTGACCGTGTCACCGCCGTAGGCGGCGATCAAGCCATGCGGGACGGTGCCGATGCCCCGGCCGCCCCACCAGGAGGCCTGGGCGTCGGTGGAGACCCCGATGGCGCCGGCCACGTGCGCGCTCCAGCCATCGCCGGTCTGCACCAGCCAGTGGTCGTGGCGGGCGGGGAAGTAGAAGATCTGCTTGCCGCGGGCGGCCTCCACGACCTCGCGCACGTTGCGCATGACCAGCGACCGACGGGCCAGCGAGCCGAGGTAGACGGTCTCGAGGTGGGCGAAGAGGCTGTAGTCCCCCTCGATCATGAGGACCGACTCGCGCGGCGCGACCCGGTCGCCCTCGTGCAGCGCGCTCACCTCGAGCTGATCCCAGCCCTCGACCCACTCGCCGTCTCTGTCGTAGCCCGAGCAGCACCTGAGGATGGCGATCGCCTCGTCGATCCCACCGAGCACGGAGTCGCGCTTTTGGAACACCTGCATGGTCACGTGCGGATGGTGGTTCTCGGCCTCGAGAACCTGCTTGGTGTAGACGAAGTACGCGTCTGAGTAGTAGCCGCGGCGGATGCGCTCGACCGGCAGGCGGAAGATCTCCGGGTCAAGACGCTCGCGCCGTGAGACCTCCGTCGTCATGCCGGCAGTCTATTGGCGGGCGGCCGGCCGCGGCCCTGAGCGGTCCGTAACTGAAAGCCAAACGGCGCTGGAGTTAGTGTGCTCGGTGGAGCGGAAAGGAGCCTGCGAAAGGCCACCCTCAAAGGGTGAGCTAGCCGCCGAGCAGGTCCCGGGCCAGGTCGGTGTAGAACTGCGCGGCGTAGCCGAGGTCGCGCACGTCGATCCGCTCGTCGGCGTTGTGCATGAGCGGGGCGGCGTCGAAGAGTTGCATGTGACGGTGGGGGAAGAACCCGTAGGCCACGCAGTCGGGGAAGGCGTCGCGAAACCAGCGCGAATCGGAGAACCCGGGGAGGATGACCGGGACGACCTCGGCGCCCGGGTCGTGGGCCTCGATCCAGCCGCCGATGCTCTCCATGAGCGCTGACTCGGTGGGCGAGGCGTTGCCGACCACCTGCTCGGTGAAGGCGACCTCGAGCGCATCGTCGCCCATGACCTCGGCGATGCGCTTGCGGGCGACGTCCTCGCCGAGCCCGGGCGGGACGCGGCAGTCGACCTTCAGCCACGCCCGGGAGGGGATGACGTTGATCTTGTCCGAGGCGTGAGCCATGGTCGGGGTGAGCGTGACCCCGAGCATCGGCTCGAGGAAGGTGAGCAGCTCCGGAGCCGTGCGCTTGACCCGTTGCAGGGCCTGTTCCGGGTGCGCGGGGTCCTCGCCGAGTCCCTGAAGCAGGGCAGCAGGCGCCTCGGTGAGCTCGAACGACGGCTCGGCGGCGCGCATCTTCTCGAGCGCGGGCCCGAGTTTGAGCAGCGCGTTGTCGCCGAACTTGGGGATCGAGGCATGGCCGGCGACGCCGTGGGCGGTGAGCGTGAAGCGGAAGATTCCCTTCTCCGCGCAGCACACGCCGTACAGGCGCCGGTCACCGTAGGTGAAGACCTGGCCGGCGCCCTCGTTGAGCAGAAAGTCGCAGCGCACCCGGTCGGGATGCTCACGGGTCAGCCAGTCCGCGCCGACCTCGCCGCCGGTCTCCTCGTCGGAGACGAAGACGAGCTTGAGGTGTCCGCGCTGCGGGCGCCACCCCCGGCGGGCCAGGGCCGCGGCCGCCACCGCCTCCGCGGCCACCTGGGACTTCATGTCGATCGCCCCTCGCCCCCACAGGTAACCGTCCTCGATGTCTCCCGACCAGGGGTCGTGGCGCCACTCGGAGGCATCGGCGAGCACTGTGTCGACGTGGCCGAGGTAGCACAAGGTGGGCCCGTCCTCGGTGCCGTGCAGGTCGGCGACGAGGTTCGGGCGCTCGTGTACGGCGGCCAGCAGCTCGACGACGAAGCCCGCCTGGCGCAGGTAATCGGCGAGGTACTCGAGCGCCTCGCGCTCGTTGCCGGGCGGGTTGACGGTGTTGAAGCGAATGAGGCGCTGGAGCACCTCAGTGGTCTCGTTCTGCAGCTCGTCGGCCATGCTGAGTCGCGGGGAGCCTACCCCGAATTACCATGGCTCCGGTGACCGTCACCTCCGAGGACCTCGCGCTCGCCCTCGAGCTCGCCGAGGTCGCCGACGGGGTGACAGCCGAGCGTTTCCGCGCCGGCGATCTCACCGTGCACACCAAGCCCGATCGCACGCCGGTGACCGAAGCCGACACGGGCGCCGAGCAGGCCATCCGCCGGCACCTGGCGGCGGCACGGGCGGGGGATGCGGTCCTCGGCGAGGAGTTCGGCGCCGATGGTGCCGGGGGGGTGGGGCGGCGCTGGATCGTGGATCCGATCGACGGCACCCAGAACTACCTGCGCGGCGTCCCGGTGTGGGCCACGCTGCTCGCGCTTGAAGTCGACGGGGCGATCACGGTGGCGGCGGTCTCGGCGCCGGCGCTCGGCCGGCGCTGGTGGGCGGCGCGGGGGCAGGGCGCTTACACATGGGACGCGCTCACGGCCGCGACCAAGCGGCTGTCCGTGTCGGGCGTGGGCGAGCTCGCCGACGGCCACCTGTCCTTCGCCGGACTCGAGGACTGGCCCCCGGGGGAGCGACGCGATGCCCTGCTGGCGCTCGTCGGCCAGGTCGGGCGAACGCGGAGCTTCGGCGACTTCTGGGCCTACATGCTGGTCGCCGAGGGGTCCCTCGACCTGGCCATCGACCCGGTGGCCTCCCTGTGGGACCTGGCCGCCATGCAATTGATCGTGGAGGAAGCGGGCGGGCGCTTCACCGACCTGAGCGGTGCTCGCACGGCCGACGGGGGGGACGCGCTGGCCACCAACGGTCTGCTGCACGACGCCGCCCTCGCCGCGGTCGGGCGCCCGGCGGCCGGACCCCGGCCGTGAGCGTCTGGCACATCCTGGCCATCTTCGGCGCCGGGATCGTCGCCGGGGCGATCAACGCCGTGGTGGGCAGTGGCACGCTGTTCACCTTTCCCGTGCTGCTCGCCTTCGGCTACGCGCCGGTGGTGGCCAACGTGTCCAACACGGTCGGCCTCGTGCCCGGCTCGGCGGCCGGAGCCGTCGGTTACCGCCGCGAGCTGGTGGGCCAGCGCAAGCGGACGCTGCGCCTCTCGATGGCCTCGCTGAGCGGCGGGGTGATCGGCGGGGTGGCCCTGCTCACCCTGCCCGCGTCGGCCTTCAAGGCCATCGTCCCGGTGTTTATCGTCATCGCCCTCATCCTCATCGTCATGCAGCCCCGGATCGCCAAGGCGCTGGCCCGGCGCCGCGAACCGGGCCACACGCGCGATCAGGCCGGGCTGGCCGGCACCGCCGGGGTGTTCGTCACCGGCATCTACGGCGGCTACTTCGGGGCCGCGCAGGGGATCCTGCTCCTGGCCATCCTCGGGCTCTCCCTCGACGACGACCTGCAGCGCATCAACGCCCTGAAGGTGGTGCTGGCCGGACTGGTCAACCTCGTGGCCGGGGTGATCTTCGTCTTCGCCGCCCACGTGGCCTGGGCGCCGGCGGGATTGATCGCCGGGGGCTCCACGGTCGGCGGGGTGGCCGGGGCCAAGGGCGGGCGGCGCCTCCCGCCCGCCGTGCTGCGGGCCGTGATTGTGGCGGTGGGCATCTACGCCATCGTCGAGCTTCTCACCTGAGCGCTCATACTTGGGGGCGTGGAGCGGCTGTTTGACAGCGATCCCCCGCCGGCGCCGACCGCTCAGCCCGCAGCGGGCGCGGCGCAGGTCCCTCTGGCCACCCGCATGCGCCCGCAGACGCTCGATGAGTACGTGGGCCAGGGACGGCTGCTGGCTCCGGGCGCGGCGTTGCGCCGCGCCATCGAGGAGGGCCGGCCGCACTCGATGGTCCTGCACGGGCCGCCGGGGAGCGGCAAGACGACGCTGGCCCGGCTCATCGCCCACGCCTCAGGGGCGGCGCTGGAGGAGGAGAGCGCGGTGCAGGCGGGCCGGGCCGAGGTGCGGGCGGTGATCGAGCGCGCGCGCAGCCGCCTGCAGGCCGGCGGGCGGCCCACGGTGTTCTTCCTGGACGAGATCCACCGCTTCAACAAGGCCCAGCAGGACGCGCTGCTGCCCGCGGTCGAGGAGGGCCTGCTCACCCTGATCGGGGCCACGACCGAGAACCCCTACTTCGAGGTCAACTCGGCGCTGCTCTCCCGCGCCCGGGTCTACGAGCTCGACGCCCTGACCGCCGCCGAAGTGAGGGTCCTGCTCGACCGGGCCATGGAGCGCGGGGAATGCGGTCCGACCGCGCGATTCGAGCCGGCCGCCCTGACCTTCCTGGCCGAGCGCGCCGCCGGCGATGCCCGGACCGCCTTGAACGCCCTCGAGCTCGCCTGCGAGGCCGCCGGAGCGCACGGGCCGGTGACCTTGGCCCACGCCGAGGACGCTCTCCAGCGCCGCGCCCTGCTCTATGACCGCCAGGCCGACCGCCATTACGACACCATCTCGGCCTGGATCAAGGCCACCCGGGGGTCGGACCCCGATGCCTCCCTGTACTACCTGGCCGTGATGCTCGAAGGCGGTGAGGATCCCCGCTTCATCGCCCGCCGGATGGTCGTCCTGGCCTCCGAGGACGTCGGCAACGCCGATCCGCAGGCGCTCACCGTGGCCACGGCCGCCGCCCAGGCGGTGGAGCACGTGGGGCTGCCCGAGTGCCAGTTCGCGCTCGCCCAGGCCGCCATCTACCTCTCCCTGGCCCCCAAGTCCGACGCCGCCAAGCGCGCCATCGGGGCCGCCCGCGAGCACATCCGCGAGCACGGCGCCGCGCCGCCGCCGGCCCATCTGCGCTCCTCCACGCGCGGGGATGGCAACTACGACAACCCCCACCGCCACGAGGGCCACCTCTCGTCTCAGGAGCTCCTGCCCGACGCCGCCGTCGGTGCGCGGTTCTTCGATCCCGACGCCGCCGAGCAGGCGCTGCTCGACGAACTGCAACGGATCCGCCGGGCCCGCGGGCGCGCGTAAGCGCCCGAACCCGTTTAGCGCCGGTTTACAGGGGCTTCCCTTGAAGCTACTAGCGTGTAGGAAGTGATCTTCCAGTTCGATCCCGGTGCCCTGCTCGCCACGACGTATGCCCTGGACGACGGCACTCGCGCGCGCCTGCGCCTCCTGGCCACCAGCGACGCCCGCGAGCTTCGCCACCTGGTCGCTGAGGGCCGGCTGACCGTCGACCCGTGGCGGCTCGAGCGCCTGTGTCACTATGACCCGCGCCGCCAGGTGGTGCTCTGTGCCCGCGTGTTCACGGGTGGCTCGGAGCGGCTGCTCGGCGTGGGCTCGATCGACCTCGAGGTCTCCGGCGCCGCCCCCGAGCTCGTGCTGGTCGACGATGGCGCTGCATCCGCCCTCGGCGATCTGCTGGCCGGCGCTTTGCTGGGGCGAGCGGACGCGCTGGCCCGGCTGCGGGCCGCCTGACCCGGATTCGCGGGCTGCGTGGGGCCGCGGCGGCGCGCGAGGGCGGGGATCAGAGCACACGCCTCGAGTGATGTAGGACGGTGTGTGCCCCCATCCCCGGTCAGCGGGGATAGGAGCACGCACGCCGCTCAGACGCCCTCCGCGTGTGCTCCCATCCCCGGAAGCTACGCGCGAGCCCGCCGGTAGACCACGACCACCGAGACCGGCGCCCCTCGCTGAGCCCGCCGCCCTGGCGCCAGAGACTGAACGGCGACGCGCACAACCCACCGCCGCCCCCGGCCGGCCGGACGCTTGGGCGCGTGCCGGGGTCGCCGGATGCGCCCGAGGCGGCATCCGGCCGTCGCGAGCCGTCGCCGGGCCCGGGCCAGCGTCGCTCCCCGTAGGCGGGGGACCCGGCAGGCCTGCGCCCGGGAGGAGGATGCGACGGGCGGCGCCGGAGTGGGAGACGGCGCGACAGCGGGCGGGCCGGCCACGGCCACCGTCTCGCTCAGCGAGTTCTGCATGCCGGCGGCGTCGATCACGGTGAGCGTGATCGTGTAGGGGCCGCCGTGGGCGAAGACGTGCGTGGTCTGGGCCCCGGTGGCCGAGCTGCCGTCCCCGAAGTTCCAGTGATAGGAGACCAGCGTGCCACCGCGATTGGAATCGCTCGACCCGCTGGCATCGAAGGCGAGCATGCCGACGCCGGCGGCCTGAGAGGAGAAGGTGAAGCGAGGGACGGGCGCGGAGGCGCCGCCGACGACGAAGGTGGCGGCGCTGACCGCGCTCGTTCCGTCCGCGGCCATGACCGTCAGCGCCACCTCAAACGGGCCTGGCCCCGGAAACGTGTGGGCGATGGTGGGGCTTGTCGTCTCCACCGTGCTCGCGAGGCCGGGTCCGTCGTCGAACTGCCACACGTAGCGGGCCGGTCCCTGCGACACCGATGAACTCGAGGCGTCGAAGTTGACGGTGTCGCCGGATCCCGGCGACTCCGTGAATCCCGCCCCCGCGGTCACGGCCCCGGGGGTGAAGCCGTCGACGCAGGCGTGGCCCTGGTTGCTCCACATCATCTGGAGCAGGTAGTGATCGCCGTTGATGGTCTCGTTGTAGGGCGTATCGAGCCCCGCGCCGTTGTCGCGCAGTTGCAGATGGGGATCGCTGAAGGCATCGTCGTTGCACTTGTCGCCGATCTCGCCGCCGCAGGTCACTGGACTGCTCGCGTCACACCCCGGCTGCCAATCCGACCAGCCGGTGGCGGGCAGCGGGTCGGTGCTCGATTCCTCGTGCTCGTGGGCCACGGCGCTCAGGACCCCGTCCGCGGGCCCGTTGTCATAGGCGCAGGATGCGTTGGGGCAGAAGGTGACGAACGGGTCGCAGCCCGGCACGCCGGCCGTATCGGGGATGGTGGCGTACACGTACCCCGCCGACGTGTCGCCGTGGTAGGAGCAGAAGACGCGGTTCTGGGTGGCGTTGCCCGAGCACTCGTGTCCCGCGGAGTCAAAGCAGACGACGACGCTCGGTGGCAGGAGCACGAAGTACTCGTGCGCGAGGTCGTGGGGCAGGCCCGCGCCGGCCAGGTAGCCGTCGAGCTCGGCTTCGAGCTGACCATCGGTGAGGCACACCTCATCAGGCGCCGCCGGACAGCCGCTGGCCGGGAAGCCATCGACGTCGGTGACCGTTCCGGCGAAGCTGGAGGCGTAGGCGGCGGCATCACCCGTGGCATCCCGGTACTGGGAGGCCACCGCATCGCCGCCGGTCGCCGAGCCGCTGGCGGCCGCCACGTCGGAGAAGAACCGTCCCACGCCGGCGAGGTAGCCGGGCTGATAGCTGACGCCCGCCGGCTGCCAGGCGAGGACGTAGTTGGCATTCGAGCTCATGACCGGACCGCCGCCGTAGTCGACGTTGCTGAGCGCGCTGTCGGCCGGGGCGGCCTGAGCCGCCCGGGACGTAAGTGGGGCGAAGTCGACGCGGCTGCCTTGGGGCAGGGTGAGCACGGCCGCGGCCGCCCGGGTGCAGATCAGCCCCGACACGGCAAGCGCGATGAGCGCGGCGGCCAGCCTTCGCGAAAGGGGCAGAGCCATATCTCGCTAATCGACCCCGGTTCGGGCGCCGTCGGCTTCCCTGGCCATTTGTCGGAGCGGGCGGGAAGTAGGCTTTTCCCGTGGCCACCGCCGCCGCGAGCGGGCAGCTCGACTCCTTTAGCCCCACCACCGGAGCCCGACTGGGCTCGGTCCCGGCGACGGAGCCGGAGAGGGTGCAGGACGTCGTCGAGGCGGTGGCCCAGGTGCAGCCCTTCTGGGCCCAGCTGCCGCTGCGCGACCGCGGCCGCTACCTGCAGCGGGCGGCACAGGTGATCATCGACGAGACCGATTCGCTGCGCGAGCTCATCGTCGCCGAGCAGGGCAAGCCACGCAGCGAGGCGTTCTCGATGGAGCTCCTGCCCACCATCGACACGCTCAACTGGATCGCCCACGAGGGGTGCCGGCTCCTAGAGGACGAGGAGATCGCCATGTCGCAGGTGTACCTGCGCACTAAGAGCGCCGCCTTCGCCTACGAGCCGCTCGGGGTCATGGCCGTCATCTCTCCCTGGAATTACCCGTGGAGCATTCCACTGGGCGAGATCGCGCTGGCGCTCATGGCCGGAAACGGCGTGGTGCTCAAGCCCTCCTCGCTGACCCCGCTCACGGGCGAGCGCATCCAGCGCGTGTTCGAGCGCGCCGGGCTCCCCGAGGGGCTCGTCCGGGTCGTGCACGGACCGGGCACCGGGGCGGCGCTGGTGAAGTCCGACGTGGCCAAGGTGTTTTTCACCGGCTCGGTGGCGACCGGCCGGGGCGTCGCCGAAGCCTGCGCGCGCCGGCTCAAGGGCGCGGTTCTGCAGCTCACCGGCAAGGATCCGATGCTCGTGCTCGAGGACGCCCCGCTGGACCACGCCATCTCCGCAGCGTTGTGGAGCGCCTTTGCCAACGCCGGGCAGACCTGTTCGGGCATCGAGCGCGTCTACGTGCTGGCGCCGGTGGCCGAGCAATTCATCGCCGGGGTGATCGAGGGCGCGCAGCGCCTGCGCGTGGGCGATCCGGCCAGCTGGGAGACTGAGATCGGGCCCCTCGTCTCCCAGGCTCAGCTCGCACGCGTAACCGCGCTCGTGCGCGACAGCGTCGCCGCCGGCGCCACGCTGCACTGCGGCGGACCGGTGAAGCGCGCCGGACTCGAGGGGGCGGCGTTCTTCGCCCCCGCCGTGCTCACCGGCGTGACGCAGGCCATGGCGATTATGCGCGAGGAGATCTTCGGACCGGTGCTGCCCATCGTCGTGGTCGACTCCGAGGAGGAGGCGCTGGCCCTGGCCAACGACAGCGAGTACGGGCTGGGCGCGTCGGTGTGGACGGCGGACCGGGGGCGCGGCGAGCGCATCGCGAGCGAGCTCGAGGCGGGGATGGTGTGGATCAACGACCACACGTTCAGCCACGGTGCCTGCCAGTGCTCGTGGGGCGGAATCAAGCACTCGGGTCTGGGGCGCACGCATTCCAAGCACGGCCTCTACGAGTGCGTGAACATCAAGCTGCGCGTGTGGGAGCCCTCATCGGTGGGTGACTCGTGGTGGTTTCCCTACGACGAGACGCTGGCCAAGGCGCTGCGCTACTCGGCCACGGTCCTCTACGGCCGGCCGTCGATCCGGGCCCGGGCGCTGCGCGACGGGGCCGGACCGATGCTCAAAGTGGGAGCCCGGCTCATGCGCGGCGCGCTGCGGCGCTCAAGCCCGGCGCCCGACGGGAAGTACCCTTAGAGCCATGCCCGCTCAGGCCTACGCCGGCAAAGAGTGCATCTGCCAGTTTCGCCGGGGAATCTGCGACCAGTCGTGCGTGCAGGGCATGCTCGAGACGCCGTTCTACATCGCCTGCCTGCGGCTCACCGGCCGCCGCTGCGCGGTCATCGGCGGGGGCGAAGTCGGCCTCGAGAAGGTCGAAGGGCTCCTGGCCTGCGACGCCGAGGTGACGCTCATCGCGCCCGAGGCCCACCCCGAGCTCGAACAGATGGCGGCCGAGGGATCGATCACCTGGATCCAGCGCGAGTACCGCACCGGAGATCTCGACGGCTGCCTGATCGCCATCGCCGCCACCAACCACACCGACGTCAACATTCATGTCTTCGACGACGCCGAGGCGCGGGCCATGCTCGTCAACGTCGTCGATGTGCCGCCCCTGTGCAACTTCATTCTCCCGGCCATCGTCCGCACCGGTCCTTTGGCCGTCGCCATCTCCACCGCCGGCGCCTCGCCGGCGCTGGCCAAGCGGATGAAGCGCGAGATCAGCGAGCTCTTCGGCGAGCCCTACGCCACCCTGGCCGTGCTCCTCAACGAGGCCCGCGGGTGGGCCAAGGGCACCCTGCCCACCTACCAGGACCGCAAGCGGTTCTTCGAGGCCATCGTCAACGGCGAGCCGGATCCGATCGAGCTGTTGCGCGCCGGCGAGGTGGAGGCGGTGCGGTCGCTGATCGCCGACGCCCAGCGCGCCTCTGTCCCGGCGTGAGCGAGCTCACCCACCTCGACGCGTCAGGGCGGGCCCGCATGGTCGACGTGGGCGCCAAGGCGGCGACCGAACGCCGGGCGCTGGCTCAGGCCGTGGTGCGCGTCTGCAGCGCCACCGCCCGGGCTGTGCGCGACGGCGACGCTCCCAAGGGCGACGTGATCGGCGTAGCCCGCATCGCCGGCATCCAGGCGGCCAAGCGCACGGCCGAGCTCATCCCCCTGTGCCATCCCCTGCCGCTCTCCTTCGTTGGCGTGGAGGCCGCCGTCGACGTCGAGGCGGGCACGATCACGCTCACCGCCGAGGCCCGAACCACGGGGCCGACCGGCGTCGAGATGGAGGCGCTCACCGCCGCCTCGGTGGCGGCGCTGACCGTCTACGACATGATCAAGGCCATCGAGCGGGGAGCGGAGATCGGCGCCGTGGCACTGCTCGAGAAAGCCGGCGGCAAGTCGGGCCTGTGGCGGCGCGAGCCACACGTGGCCTAGAGCCCCGCTCCCCTAACCTCGCCGGCCATGAAGACGGTCATCCTCACCATTTCCACCTCGGTGGCGGCTGGCCGGACTGAGGACACCTCGGGTGAGGCGCTGGCCGTCGCGGCGGCCCAGGCGGGAGCCGAGATCGTCGCGCGCGAGATTCTGAGCGACGACCGCGCCGCCATCGAGACCGCGCTGCGCCGCCATGCCGACGGCGGGACGTCGCTGATCTTCACCACGGGCGGGACGGGACTCACCCCCGACGACGTCACGCCGGAGGCGACGCGCGCGGTGATCGACCGCGACGCGCCCGGCTTCGCCGAGGCGATGCGGGCCGAGTCGCTGCGCCACACCCCGATGGGCATCCTCACCCGCGGCGTGTCGGGCATCTGCGGGCGCACGCTGATCATCAACTTCCCCGGCAACCCGAGGGCGATCGGCGAGCTCTTCCCGGTTATCGCACCCACCCTCGGGCACGTGGTGGCGACGCTCCAGCGCGAGGGTGGACGGACCGTCGGGCACTGAGGCCCGGTCGGGGCCGGCGGGCCGCGAGGCCCAGGCGGGGACGGCGGGCCGCGAGGCCGGGCCGGAGCCGGCGGGCGGCGAGCCGGGCGCCGGTGCGCCGGCCATCGAGCTCCGAGGCCTCGTGCGCCACTTCGGCGAGCGCACCGCGCTGGGCAAGGTGTCCCTGACCCTGCCGGCGGGGGCCACCCTGGCCGTGCTCGGCCACAACGGGGCCGGCAAGTCGACCCTGCTGCGCATTCTGGCCACCCTGCTGCGCCCCCACGCCGGGGAGGTGTCGGTGCTCGGCCAGCCACTGCCGAGCCGGGCCTATGCCGTGCGGGGCCGGATCGGCCTGCTCGGCCACGAACCGCTGCTCTACCGCGATCTCACCAGCCGCGAGAACCTCCTCTATCACGCCCGCCTGCACCGGGTGGCGGCCGAGCGGGTGAGCGAGCTGCTCGGCGCCGTGGCCATGGAGGGTCGGGCCGACGAGCCCGTGCGCAGCCTCTCGCGCGGGATGGTCCAGCGCGTCGCCGTCTGCCGCGCCGTCCTGCACCGTCCCGAGCTCCTGCTCCTCGACGAGCCGCGGGCCAACCTCGACCCGGGCGCGGGCGCTCTGGTCGAGCCGCTCATCGGCGCGGGCGCCGGTGTGACCCGGGTGCTGACCAGCCACGATCCCCGGGTGGCGGTCGCCGAAGCCGACCTCGTCCTCGGGCTGCGCAACGGACGAGCTCACCACCTCGGCCCGCCCGCCGACTTCGATGCCCAGATGCTGGCCGCGCTCTACCGATGAGAACCGCCGCCGCCGTCCTGCGCAAGGAGCTCCTGCTCGAGCGCCGCTCGCTCGAAACCCTCCCGGCCATGGTGCTGTTCGCCATCGCCACCTTCGTCATCTTCCACTTCGCCTTCAACACGCCCTCGATCAGCGGCCAGGAAGCGGGCGGTGTGCTCACCGTCACCCTCCTCTTCGCGGCCCTGCTCGGCGTCAACCGGCTGTTCGTGGCCGAGCGCGAGCAGGGCGGCTTCGATGCCTTCCTGCTCGCCCCGGTGGACCGCAGCGCCATGCTCGTGGCCAAGGCCACTGCGCTCTTCATCTTCCTGTCCGGGCTCGAGCTCATCGCCGTGCCCGCCTTTGCCCTCTTTCTCCTCGGGGTGCCGCTCGGGCCGCGCCTGCCCGGCCTCATCGCCATGCTCGCCCTCGGCAACGTCGCCCTCTCGGTGATCGGCACCCTGGTCTCGGCCATCGCCGTGCAGAGCCGGGCTCGCGACCTGATCGCCCCGGTTCTGGGGCTGCCGCTGCTCATCCCAGCTCTCATCGGGGTCGCCCGCGGGGTCGGCTCGGTCCTGGCCGCCCATGGCGCCGCGGCTCCCCCGGGCAAATGGGTGGCCATCGTCGCTCTCTATGATCTTGTATTCGGCCTCCTCGCCTACGCCGTCTTCGATTTCCTGCTGGAGGACTGACTCTTCCTATGCTGTACGGTCGCCGCCTCCGCGGCCTTTCCATCGCCGCCGTCACCACGATCACCGCGGCTCTGGCGCTGGTCTTCTTCTACGCCCCGCTCGATGCTGACCAGGGCTTCGTCCAGAAGATCTTCTACATCCACGTGCCGCTGGCCATCGTCTCGCTGTGCGGGTTCATCTTCGGCGCGCTCATGGCCGTGGGCTATCTGCGCACCGGCGAGCGCCGGTGGGACCTGCGCGCCTACGTGGCCATCCACGTGGCGCTCATCTTCGGGATCGCCGCCCTCATCTGCGGGTCGATCTGGGCCAAGGCCTCGTGGGGCCACTGGTGGGTCTGGAACGAGCCCACGCTCGTCTCCTTCCTCATCGTCCTGCTTCTCTTCGCCACCTACCAGCCCATGCGCTTTGCCATCGAGGACCCTGAGCGCCAGGCCCGCTATGCCAGCGTGTTCGCCATCGTCGCCGGCGCCTTCGTGCCGCTGAACTTCATCGCCGTCCGTCTGGCCCAGCAATACGTGCATCCACGTGTGCTCACCCTGTCGGGCGGGAACATGCCAAGTGCGATGGCTCTCACCTTCTACGTCTCGCTGCTCGGCATCGCGCTGCTCTACGCCACCCTGTGGAACTACGAGATGGCGGCCAAGAACGCCCGCGGCCAGGTCCGGGCCCTGCGGCGCATGCTCCTGGGCGAGGACACGGTCGCCCCCCTGCGCCGGAGCGCCGCCCCGTCATGATCACCGTCTTCGCCACCGCGCCCGCACTGCCACTGCATTCGGCCGGCAAGTACGTGGCCGGCGCCTATGTCGTGTTCATGGCCGTCGTGCTCATCTACGTGGCCATCATGGCCGCCCGGCTGCGCCACACCGAGCGCGACCTCGTGGAGCTGCGTCGGGATCTGGAAGCCAAGCGGGCCGCTTGAGGACGAGGTGGAGCACGTGGCATGAGCGAGCTGCTGGCCATCGGCACGTCGTATAAGACGGCGCCGGTCGAGGTCCGCGAGCGTCTGGCCCTCCTCGAGACCCAGGCCGGTGAGTTCATGCGCGACCTGCGGGGCGCCACCGACGTCCACGAGGCGGTCGCCCTGTCGACCTGCAACCGCACCGAGCTCTACCTCGTCGTCGGCGATCCGGTCGAGGCCGAGAGCACGGCGCTCTCCATGCTGGCCCGTCAGGCCGGGATCCGCCCCACGGAGCTGGCCAGCGCCATCTATGCCCATCGCAACTGCGATGCCGCCCGCCACCTCTACCGGGTCACCGCGGGCCTGGAGTCGATGGTCGTCGGCGAGGCCGAGATCCAGGGCCAGGTCAAGCGCTCCTACGAGATGGCCCTGTCCCGCGAGACGGTCGGCCCGCTCACCAATCACCTGTTCAAGGCCGCGCTGGCCACCGGCAAGCGGGTACGCACCGAGACGGCGATCGGCGAGCGCCAGCTCAGCCTCCCCGGCGTCGCCGTGGCGCTGGCCCGCGAGCGGCTTGGCCCTCTCGACGGCCGCGAGGTCGTCATCGTCGGGACCGGCGAGACGAGCGAGCTGACCGCTCGCGCTCTGGCCGACAGCGGCGCCCGGCACCCTGTTCGTGGCCAGCCGCCGCCGCGACCGCGCGCTCGCGCTGGCCCGGCGCTACGGCGGCGCCAGCGCGAGCTTCGACGATCTGCCTCAGGCCCTGCTGCGCGCCGACATCGTGCTCGCGGCCACCGCCTCCCCCCATCTTCTGCTCGAAGCCCGCGAGCTGGCCGAGGTGATGGCGGGCCGCGGCGGCCGGCCGCTGCTGCTCATCGATCTGGCCGTGCCGCGCGACATCGACGCCGGCTGCGGCGAGCTCGACGGTGTCTCGCTCTACGACATCGACGACCTCGAGGCCGTCGTCGCCCGCAACCGCAAGGTGCGCCAGGCCGAGGCGCGCAAGGCCGAGGGCATCGTCGAGGAGGAGATCGGCCACTTCGCTACCTGGCTCGGCTCGCTGGAGGTCCGCCCGACGCTCGCCGCCCTGCGCGTGCATGCCACCGAGATCGCCGAGCAGGTCCTGCGCGAGAACGAGGGCAAGTGGGAGTCGGCCTCGCCTCGCGACCTCGAGCGGGTCGATGCGCTGGCCCGGGCCATCGTCAACCGCCTCCTGCACGCGCCCACGGCTCGGATGAAGGAGATGAGCGACGACCGCGTGCATGCCCGCATGGCGCTCGTGCGCGACCTGTTCGGGCTCAGCGCTCAGGACCAGGCGCCCGGCGCTCAGGAGCAGGCTCCCGGCGCCGAGGTGCAGGAGCCCGTGGCCCAGGTGCACGTGCTGCCCTGCCGCCCGCGCCCGCCGGCGCTGATGCGCGTCGGCACCCGCGGCAGCGCGCTGGCGCTCGCGCAGGCGCGGCTGGGTGGCCGGGCGGCTCGGTCCCGACGCCGAGCTCGTCACGTCACCACCTCCGGAGATCGCGGCGCTCCGGCCGGCGATAAGGCCCGCTGGGTCTCCGCGCTCGAGCACGCGCTGCTCGACGGCGAGATCGACCTGGCCGTGCACTCCGCCAAGGACGTGCCCACTGAGCTGCCCGAGGGCCTCGAGCTCGTGGCCTTCCCGGCCCGGGACGACCCGCGCGACGCCATCTGCGGTGCGGCCTCGCTGGCCGCGCTGCCGACCGGGGCCCGCGTGGGGACGAGCAGCCTGCGCCGGGCGGCCCAGCTGCGTGCCGCGCGCGAGGACCTCGCCGTCGTGACCTGCGCGGCAACGTCGACACCCGGCTGCGCAAGCTCGCCGACGGGGAGGCCGACGCGCTCGTGCTCGCCTGCGCCGGACTGCAGCGGCCTCGGCCGCGGAGACCGAGGCGGACGCGTTCCTCGATGAGCTCGTCCCGGCCGCCGGCCAGGGCGCGCTGGCCATCGAGGCCGTGGCCGGGCGGATCCCGATGCGCATCCTGGGCCCGTTGCGCGATGCCGAGACGACGCCTGCGTGACCGCCGAGCGCGAGCTCGTCCATGCGCTCGGGGCCTCGTGCCACACGCCCGTGGGGGCCCACGCGCCGCGTCGTTGACGCTGAGCTCGAGCTGAGGGCTGGGTCGGGCTGCCCGACGGGTCGGCCTGGGTGGCCGACGGGTCTGCAGGGCCGCCCGGACGGCCTGGGCGCCCGGGTGGCCGAGCGGATGCTCGCCGCCGGGGCCGGGCGAGCTCTTGCGCCAGGCCGAGCGCGAGGTCGTGGCGGTGACCGTCTACCTGGTCGGCGCAGGTCCGGGCGACCCGGGCCTGATGACCGCGCGCGCGCTCGAGCTCATCGCGCGGGCCGACGTGATCGTCTACGACCGGCTCATTCCCGACACGCGCGCTGGCCGGCGCGCGCCCCGACGCGCAGCTGCATCTACGCCGGCAAGGAGGGCGGCGGCCCTTCGATGGCGCAGGCCGAGATCGAGCGGCTGCTGATCGAGCACGGGCGCGGCCGGACGCGAGGTCGTCCGCCTCAAGGGCGGCGACCCGTTCGTGTTCGGGCGCGGCGGCGAGGAGGCCGAGGCGCTGCGCCGCGCACGGCATCCCGTTCGAGGTCGTGCCCGGCGTGACGGCCGGAGTGGCCGCCAGCGCGTACGCCGGCATCCCCGTGACCCACCGCGACGCGCGCCAGCGCCGTCGCCTTCGTCACCGGCCACGAGGACCCGGCCAAGCCCGAGTCGGCGCTCGACTGGCCGGCCCTCGCCGCCTTCCCGGGCACGCTCGTCTTCTACATGGGCGTCAGGCAGCTGGCCGCGATCGCCGAGCGGCTGCACGGTCGGCGGCCGCGGCGCCGACGAGCCGGCCGCCCTCGTGCAGCGCGGCACGCTGCCCGATCAGCGGGTCGTGGTGGCCACGCTTGGCACCATCGCCGACGCGGCCGCGCAGGCGGGCATCCGCGCGCCGGCGATCTCCATCTTCGGTCCGGTGGCGGCCTTGCGCGAACGTCTGGCGTGGTTCGAGCGCCGTCCTCTGGCCGGGCTCACGGTGGCCGTGACCCGGGCCCGGGCCCAGGCCAGCGGCTCTGGCCGCGCGGCTGCGCCGAGCTCGGGCGCCCGGACGGTCGAGACGCCGGCCATCCGCATCTCGCCGCTCGACGGTCGGCTTCCCCGCTGGCCGGCTATGACCTCCTCTGCCTGACCAGTCCCAACGGGGTGCGGCTGCTCTTTGAGCGCATGGCGCGAGGCCGGGCTCGACGCGCGCGCGCTCGCCGGCGTGCGGGTCGCGGCGATCGGGCCGGGCACGGCGGCGGGCGCTCGCCGAGCACGGCGTGCGCGCCGATGTCGTGCCGGAGCGGTTCGTCGCCGAGGGGCTCGTCGAGGCGCTCGCCGGACGTGCCGGTGCGCCGGGCGCTCGTCGCCCGCGCCGCCCAGGCGCGGGACGTCCTGCCCGAGGCACTGCGCGAGCGCGGCGCCGAGGTCGACGTCGTCGCCCTCTACGAGACGGTGGCCGAACACCTCGACCGCGCCCGAGCTCGGGCCATCGGCCAGGCCGACTACATCACCTTCACCTCGTCCTCGACGGTCGAGTTCTTCCTCGCCGGCGCTCGGTGGAGCGGTGCCCGAACGCGGCGCGGCTGGTCAGCATCGGCCCGGTGACCAGCGCAGGCGCTGCGCGACCACGGACTCGAGCCCGACGTCGAGGCCGACCGCCACGACATCGATGGGCGTCATCGAGGCGCTTGTCGCCGATGCGGTCAGACGTGGCGACGCACGCACGGCCGTGAGCGCCCCGGTCATCACCTTCCTCTCCGACTACGGCTGGCGCGATGACTTCGTCGGGGTCTGCCACGGCGTCATCGCGCGGATCTGCCCCGAGGTCCGGGTCATCGACATCACCCACGGCATCCCGCGCCACGACGTGCTCGCCGGCGCGCTCGTCCTGGCCGGTGCGCTGCCCTACATGCCCGAGGGCGTGCATCTGGCCGTGGTCGATCCCGACGTCGGCGCCAGCCGCCGCGCCGATCGCGGTGCGCGCTGGCCGACGGCCGCCGGCTCGTCGGCCCCGACAACGGCCTGCTCAGCCTGGCCGCCGAGGCTGGGGGCGGGGTCGTCGCAGGCGGCCGACATCGCCCACTCGCCGTTTCGCCTACAACCCGTGGCGGCGACCTTCCACGGTCGCGACATCTTCGCGCCGGTCGCCGCGCATCTGGCCGCGGGCGTGCCGCTGGCCGACGTCGGCGCGCCGTGCGACCCCGACGCCCTGATCCGCCTGAGCTCTCCGCGTCCGCGCTTCGAGACCTCGGGGACCGTCGTCGCCCACGCCGTCTACATCGACGCGCTTCGGCAACGTCGCGCTCGACGTCGTCCATGACGACCTAGCACGAGGCCGGTTGCAGCTCGGGCATGGCGTCGTGCTGGGGTCGGCGGCCGGCGGCGAGGAGCCGGCTCAGTTCGTGCGCACGTTCGCCGAGGCGGCGCCGGGGGAGCTCATCGTCTACGAGGACGCCTACCGGCGCCTGGCCGTGGCCGTCAGCCATGGCGACGCCGCCGCGCGGCTGGGGCTGGCCCGGGCGACGAGCTGCGGATCGTGCCCGCGTGAGCCCGCTCGGCCGTCCGCGGCTGCACCTTCGCGCCACCGGGTCGACCAATGACCAGGCCCGCGCCCTGGCCGCCCGCGGCGCCCCGCACGGCACACTCGTGACCGCCGGCGCGCAGTCCGCCGGTCGCGGCCGGCAGGGCCGGGTGTGGACGGCGCCGCCCGGTCGGGCGTTGCTGTGCTCGCTCGTCGTGCGCAGGCCCGGAGAGCTGCTCTCGCTCGCCGCGGGCGTGGCGGTCGCCGCCGTGGCCGGCCCGGAGGCACTGATCAAGTGGCCCAACGACGTGCTGCTCGCCGAGCGCAAGGTGGCCGGAATCCTCGTCGAGGGTCGCCCGCAGGAGAACTGGGCGGTGCTCGGCATCGGCCTCAACGTCGCACTGCGCGAGGCCGACATTCCGCCCGAGCTCCGGGGCCGGGCCGGGTCGCTCGGCCTGGAGCCGGCGGACGTCGAAGCGGTCCTGGACCAGCTGCTTGGCGAGCTCGAGCGATGGCTGTGCGCGCCCGCGGACGACGTCCTCGACGCCGTGCGGGCTCGCGATGCCTTGCTTGGCCGACCCGTGAGCTGGACGCACGGCGCCGGCGTGGGCGCGGGCATCGACGCGCGCGGCCGGCTGCTCGTGGAGCACGGGGACGCCGTGGTGGCGCTGGAGGCGGGGGAGGTGCACCTTGGCTCTTGACGTGGCGCGGGCGCGGGCGCAGTTCAGCGCCCTGCGCCGCGAACTGGGTGGCCGTCCCGTGCGCTTCTTCGACGGCGCCGGCGGCTCGCAGGTCCCCGACGCCGCCATCGAGGCCATGGCCGGCTACCTGCGCCACTGCAACGCCAACGACGGAGGCGAGTTCGCCACCTCGCGCGAGACCGGCGCGGTGCTCGCCGACGCCCGTCAGGCGGCCGCCGATCTCCTCGGGGCCCGTCCGGCGGAGGTGGCCTTCGGCGCCAACATGAGCACGCTCAACTTCCTGCTCACCCACGCCGTGGGCCGGACGCTGGCACCGGGAGACGAGATCATCGTCACCCAGCTCGATCACGAGGCCAACGTCAGCCCGTGGCGGCTGCTGGCCGCCGACCGCGGCCTCACGTTACAGACCGTGGGCATGCAAGCCGCCGACGGGACCCTGCGCCTCGACGACCTTGAGGCACGGCTGGGCCCGCGCACCCGCGTCGTGGCCTTCCCCCTGGCCTCCAACGCGCTCGGCACCGTTCCCGACGCCCGGCGGATCGTTGAGGCGGCCCACCGCGTCGGCGCGCTGGCCTGGGCCGATGGCGTGCACGCGGCGCCCCACCGGGCGCTGCGTTTCGCCGAGCTGGGCCTCGACGTGTTGCTCTGCTCGCCGTATAAGTTCTTCGGGCCCCACCTGGGCGTGGCGGCGATTCGCGAGGAGCTGGCCGCGAGCTGGCCGGCCGACCGGGTGGCCCCCGCGGCGCAGGAGCCGCCCGGTCACCGCTTTGAGACCGGCACGCTCAGCCACGAGGCGCTCGCCGGCCTTCCCGCCGCCATCGACTACATCGCCGCACTCGGCGAGGGGTCAGGGAGCCGGCGCGAGCGGCTCCTGGCCGCCTACGCGGCCATCGAGTCCTACGAGCGGGAACTGTCGCTGCGGTTTCTCGACGGTGCGAGGACGGTCGACGGGCTGACCGTGTACGGCATCACCGGCCGGGAGCGCGTCGGCGAGCGCACGCCCACGTTCCTGGTGCAGCTGGCCGGCTGGCGCCCCGTCGAGCTGGCGGGCGCCCTGGGCGAGCGGGGGTTCTTCACCTGGCATTGGAACTTCTACGCGCCGGGCGCGGTGGCGGGGGTCGGACTGGGCGAGGAAGGGGGCGTGCGGATCAGCTTCCTGCACTACAACACCCCCCAGGAGATCGACGACCTGCTCGATGTGCTGCGCGGACTGGCCTGAGCGGAGCTATCGGCCGCGCAGGCGATCCAGGGGCCGGGTGAGCGCGACCATGGCGCGGTAGCGGCGGGTCGCCTTCAGCTCGGCCAGCTGCCCTGCGACCGTGGTGATCTCGCGCCGCGCGGCCTCCCGTTCGGCCGCCCAGGCGGCTCGCTCGCTCGCCCAGCCCGCTCGCTCGCGCTCGAGCGCCTCCCACAACGAGCGGTGCTGCGCCGTCCAGTACTTGACCTCGCTGCGGCTGAGATCAGCGGCGTTCTCCGCCCGCGTGTGCGCTTCGGTCAGCATGATCACCGCACGCATCGCTGATCGGTCGATCTGCGGCGGCGCCTCGGCCCCCCGCAGCCGCTCGATCAAAGCCACCAGCTCCGCGGCATGGATGCGCGCGTCGTGGTGGGCGCGGGCAAGCTCGTGGCCGATCTGCCCGAGCTCGGGACTGTAGGCCTCGAGATCTGCCTGCACCGCCGTGAAATCGCGCCCGGTCCGCCGGCTCGAGAAGGCAAAGCCGCCTGCCTCCAGAGGGGCGTAGGTGTCGGCGGTCAGCCAGCCCTCGGTGCCGGAATGGTCGTGGACGTAGACGGCGCGACCGCCGGCCATGCCCTCGAGCGCCGCGCGGCCGTAGCCGACGACGATGTCAGCGTCGGCCATCGCCTCGGCGACGGCCAGGGTCTGGTTGGCGCCGCCGACCTCCAGCCACTGCAGGCCCGCGTCGGCCCACGCCCGGCGGATCACCGCCCCGCGGCCGCTGGGCATGGAGTGATAGTTGCCGAGCATGAGGACGCGGGTCGGTTGCTCGCTCGGCGGTCGCCGGGGCCCGAACACGCGCAGATCCACCGGCTGGCGCAGCCGGACGACCTCTCCGGCGCCGACGCAGGCCGCGGCCCGCTGGGCGTGGCGCTCGCACAGCGCCACGGTGGCCGCCACGGCGCCCGGAACCGGGGGTGGCAAGTAGCGCTCGTCGTCGCTGTGGCAGATGAAGACGCGCACCGCATCCGGGTAGCGACCGGCCATCCGCAGCGCCATCGCGCCGTTGACGCCCGCGAGGACCGCATCGGCTGTCTCGGGCAGGCTCGACTCGTCGTCGGTGATCGGCAGCGCTCGGCTGTGCGCCCAGCCGCTGATTGGCTCGCCGACGGCACGCGCGTAGAGCATCACCTCGTGACCGAGCCGGGCGAGGTGCTCGGCCACGGTCAGGGCGTAGGTCTCAGAGCCGCCCGGTTGCACGAGACGCTGGGTGGCAACGATTACGCGCAGCTGAGCACCTGAGCCCTCTGGCGCAGCGCCGCGCGTGCCACCTCGACGTCATGGTGAGCGACGACCGTCCCGGCGGGGTCCACGATGAGCCGGCGCAGCGCCCCGACCCCCAGCACCGCCACTACGTCCTCGGGCTCAGCCGCCGCGACGGCCGACTCGATGGCCTGCGCGCGATCGAGCACCACCCGGACCCGGGCGCCTCCATCGGCAGCCCGGCGCAGCTCGGCCAGCCGGGCGATGCGGTGACTGCGCGGGCTGCTCCCGGTGGTCAGGACGAGTTCGTCGCTGAGCTCGCTCAGCGCCTGGGCGCTCCCGTGCGCCTTGGCGGTATCGGGCAGCCCCACCGCGCCGAAGACGACGCGCACGGCGCCGCCGCCCACCGAGTGCGTCGCCGTCCGCATCGCGCTCAGCACCTGGCGCAGGCCGTCGGGCGTGTGCGCGTAGTCGACCACCACGGTGAACGGCTGGCCCTCGTGAAGCAGTTGCCAGCGCCCGGGCGGAGCGGGCACCGAGGACACGGAGGCGAGGACGTCGGCGGTCGGGAGACCCAGCCCGTGTCCTACCGCGAGGGCCGCGGCGACGTTGCGGGCATTGTGCGCTCCCGGCAGCCGCGTCACGGCCTCGATCACGGCTCCGCCCACCGCGATACGCAGGCACGAGTCATGCAGGCTCCACTCGGCGTACTCGATTCGCACATCGGCGTCATCGCTGAAGCCGTAGGTGATGAGTGCTCCTCCGGCGCCGGCGATGATCCCCGCCAGCCGGCGCCCGAACGGATCGTCGAGGTTGACCACCGAGAGGCCGGCGGTTCCGGTGGCGGAGACGAACATGGCCTGCTTGGCCGCGCCGTAGCGCTCCATCGTGCCGTGGCGGTCCAGGTGCTCAGGGGTCAGGTTGGTGAAAACCGCGACGCGCGGGTGAAACGTGGGCGCCGCCTCCAGCTGAAAGCTCGACACCTCGCACACCACCCAATCGGCGTCGGGCACGGCCGTCAGCGGCGGCCCGAACTCGGTGTTGCCCGCCAGCGCCACCCGGTGACCGGCGCCGCGCAATGCCGCCGCGATCACCGCGCAGGTGGTGGACTTGCCGTTGGTGCCGGTCACCGCGACGACGGGACGGCGACAGCGCCGCCAGCCGAGCTCGAGCTCGTCGATGACCTCGGCCCCGCCCGTGCGCTGCGGGCTCAGAAGCGCGACGTCAAAGCCGACGCCTGGGCTCTTGACCACGGTGAGGGGGCGGCCCGGGTCTGGGACCTGACTGCCGTCCCCGCCCAGCCACACCTCGACCTCCCGGCGCCTCAGGCGGCGAGCCCGGCCCTCGGTCGTCGAGGTCCGTGCCGCATCCCAGACGAGCACACGGGGGCGAGCCGGATCGCCCAGCAGCGCCTGCACCGCCGCCTCACCCGCGCGAGCGAGGCCAAGGACGAGAAAGGTCGGCCTGGGGCCCTCAGACGGCAACGGTCCCCACCGCTGACCGGCCGACCTTTGGCTGGCCGCCGCCGCGCCGGTGCGTGCACGCCCCGGACACCAAGCGGTTGGCGATGGCGGCGGCGATGGGCAGGCGTGTCGCCTCCTCGATCCACGCCCACTGTCCGGCGGCGTTGATCTCCAGAAAGATGATCTCGCCCTGGGTGAGCACCAGATCAATCCCGGCCACCTCCAAGCGCAGTTTCCGCGTCAGCGCTCGGCAACGCTGCGCGATCGCATCGTCGAGATCGAACACCTCGACGGACACCAGGGCCGACCCCGCCCGCCGCCAGTCGACCCGGCCGTCCTCGTGGCGCTGGGAGTCGATCCGGCACGCGAACACCTCGCCGCCCACCACCGTGACCCGCAGGTCGGCATCCTTGTCCAGCAGCGGCTGGTAGATGGCGGGGGCGGCGCCCAGCACCGCATCGCTGCGCAGGTCATCAGTCGACCAACTGCGTAGTGAACACGGCAAAGGGAGTCTCCCCGTCGGCGTCTACGACCTGGCCGCCGGCGAGCTTGGCGACCATCCGACCGCCCCACCGCTCCCAGAGCGCCCTGACCGTCGCGGGGTCGGCGGTGATGCATGTGGGTGCAACGCGCAAGCCCAGTTCCTGGGCGAGCGTCAGCTGGAGTGGCTTGTGTCGGGCCAGCCGGTTGGCGGCTGGATGGTTGACCCAGAAGGCGTCGAGCGAGAGCAGCGCGCCATCGATCAACGCCAGCCACTCGGCCTCGGCCATGCGGCGAGCGTCCGGAACGCCAAGATGACCGGCGCGCGGCAGCCGCCGGTGCCGGTAGAGCACGGCGCCGATCTCGCGGTCGCGCACGCTGTGCCCGTCGATGTGGAGCTCGACGCCGGTCCCGGCGCCCCCGGCCGTAAACGACAGCTGCGCCCGCCCGGGGTAGAGCTCGGTGTCAAAGCGCAGCGGCGTGGCGCCGCGCTCGGTCAGCGCGGCGATGACCCGGTCTGCATGCTCGTCGTCACCGCCGTGGGTGACGACGAGGACAACGCAGGCGTCAGCGCTTGATGTCGCGCTCAGTGTCAGTTCCGGCGTATTGACGCGCCGACTCGGGCGCCAGCGCTTGACGCTTGCCGAACAGAAGCGGCGCTGGCGCACTCTTCGTCGCCGGCGCGGAAGTGGATTTGGCTGTCATAGCCCCTCCTGAGTTGCCCCGCGGCTCCATTGCCGCCTGATGGGCGGAACCTAACAGAACCTCCTCGTTCGGTGGGCTTTTCGCGTTCTCATGGTACGCCCGGACGGACCCCTAACATGCTCGCCAACCCGTGAGCCGCATCAACCACGTCAGCGTCAACGCCCTTGACCTCCGGGAGTCGGTCGACTTCTACGTCGACCTGTTCGGTGCCGCGCCCATCGCCACACCCAACTTCGGCCTGCCGGTGCAGTGGCTGGCCATCGGACGGACGCAGTTGCACCTATTCGAGCGGGACCTGACGCCGACCAGCCATCACCACTTCGCCGTCACCGTCGACGATGTGGAGCCGGTGTACCGGGCCGCCGAGCGCCGCGGCGCCTTCGACGACGACTCCTTCGGCAACCATCTCGTGCAGCTGCCCGGCGACGTCATACAGCTCTACGTCCGCGACCCGGCCGGGAACCTGGTCGAGATCGACCACTACGGGGCTGACCGGCTGCCCGACGACCTCCGCGCCAAGGTCAAGGCGCTGTGGGACCTGCATCCCCAGGACGACGAGCAGATGGCCGGGCGGCTGTTCGTGCCCGACTGATCAGGCGGCGGCTTCGGTGTCGTCGCTGGCCGGCTGCGGCTCGGGCTCGCGGCGCTTGCGACGAGGGGTTCGCCGGGGGGTCGGCGTCTCGCCATCGCCGCTCGGGACTGGCTCCTCGCCGGCCGCCGGCTGTTCATCGACGACGGCCGCCGGGCTCAGGTCCTCATCCTCGTCCTCGAGGACGTCGTCGTCCTCGTCGACGACCCCACCGTCATCGACGGCGTCGAAGTCCTCGGCGTCATCGTCGACGTCGAGGACCTCCCCGTTCTCGAGCGCGGTCGTCACGAGCGTCTGGTCGGCGACGCCCTCGCCGGCGGCGGCGCCACCCTTGCGCCGGCGCCGGTTCTTGCCCCGCCGGCCCTTGGGGAAGTTGCGCAAGAGCTCGCGGGCCAGCGCCGCCGGCTTGCGGGCCATCCGCGTGCGGGCCCCGCGCAGAGCCTCCTCGGCCTCGGGCGTGTGGGCCAGGGCGGCGGCCAGCAGGGCGGCGCTCAGGCGCCTGTCTTCTTTACGCGAGGCGTGCACGAGGCGTCGGGCGTTGCGCGCGTGGGCGGAGCCGCTCGAGTTGACGAGCAGGCCGAGCAGCCGCTTGGTCTCGGGCCAGCGCTGCACGGCGTACTCCTCGTGGACCTCGCGCGTGTACTCCGCCATCCGCCAGATCCAGGCGTTGGCCTGGTCGCGGCGGCCGATCCGCCGTTCAGCGAGGGCCTGGAGCATGATCTTCACGCCCTCGCGACGCTCGTCGCGGGGCCAGCCGGCCATGATGTCGATGGCGGTGTCGAAGGCCTCGGCATCCTTGGAGGCGGCGATCTCCTGCAGCGCCCGGAGGCGCAGCTGGGCGTTGCGGTTGCGCTGCAGGGTGGTGAGCAAGAAGCGCCGCTTGAGCTCGCCGCCGCGGTCGAAGTGCAGCATGGCCTTGGCCCGCCGCCAGCCGTTGGGTGCCACCCGGGCGCCGGCCAGCGCCGCCCACACGTGCTGCTCCTCGTAGTCGAGGTTCTCGACGGCGATCCGCCACAGCTCCCGTTCGAAGACCTGCGCCCGCCGCTCCGGCTCGGGGGTCACAGGCAGCACGCGGCGCTCGACGCGCACCCGTCGTCCGCGGCCCCGGCGCACGGGGCCGACGACGATCGCGCCGCCGCGGTAGACGTCGCGGTCCAGCAGTGAGTGCAGCGTGACCACGGGGTCGTCGTGCTTGGTGGCGGGATGCACGAAGTCGACGACGATGCCGGCCTCCTTGCCGGGGTGGCGACGGGTGACCCGGCCGACGCGCTGCTGGTAGATGCGCTTGGAAGCCGTCGGGGCCAGGTGCATGCACACCGTCGCCCGGGGGCTGTTCCAGCCCTCGGCGAGCAGCTGGGCGTTGACGAGCACGTCGATCTTGCCCGACTCGTAGTCGGCCAGGACCCGAGCCAGCTGGCGCTTGGGCGTCTCGCCGGAGACGGCCTGGGCCTTCATGCCCAGATCGCGGAAGGCCTGGGCGACGTTGTAGGCGTGGCGCACGCCGGCGGCGTAGACGACCCCGGGCACCCCGTTGAAGCGCGTGTTGTAGAGGTCGGCGATGGCGAGGTTGAAGGGCAGCTGGTCGAGCAGCTCGGCCAGGAGCTCCTGGTCGAACTCGGTGTCCACCTCGCCGCGGCGTAGGGGCACCTTGGCAATCGTCCGCACTCCCGGCCCGGGCGGGATGCGGATGCAGCGCAGCGGTGCGATGACGCCGCGCCGGGCCGCCTGGGCGAGATCAAAGCGCGAGGTCTGGGTGGGGAAGAGGTCGGTGACGTGGCGGGCGATGAGAGCGCCGGTCGCGGTCATGCCGATGAACACCGGCCCCGACCAGCTGCGAATCGAGCCCGAGGTCTTCTCACCCAGCGCCGTGTGCGCCTCGTCGCAGATGACGATCGTGTAGGCGTCGGAGATGCGCCCGGCGTTGCGCACGAACCACTGGTAGGTCTCGACGGTCACGGGCCCGTTGGATGCGTCCTGCTGGCCGAGCAGGGGGGCGCTGATGCGGTCGCGGTAGCCGCGGTCGCGCAGCTCCCCGTGAAACTGGTCCACGAGGTTGCGCCGGTGGGTGAGGATGAGGACACCGCCGGTGCGCGAGGCCTCCACGAAGCCGAGCGCGGCCACGGTCTTGCCGGCGCCGGTGGCGTGCTCGAACCAGAACCGGCGGGCCGCGCCCGGATCGTCGGGTTGTTCCTCGATCTGGACCTCGTCCTCGTCCTGCCAGTCCTGGGGCTCGACGTCCTCGGGCTCCTCCTCGTCCTCCAAGGTCGAGCTCTTCCTCGTCCTCCTCCTCGGCGGCGTCGTCGCCGGCACGGGGGACGACGGCCGGAGCGCCGCCGTTGCCGCTGGCGGGCGCGGGCGCGCTGCGCGCTGCGGCTGCTTCCGCGCCGGTCCCGTTGCCGTTCGGGTTGCCTGTGCGTTGTGCTTCTGCCAGCAGAGCGGTCAGCGTGCCCGAGAGGGCGTCGACCTGGTGCGCGGAGAGGACGGTTCCATCGACGAGATGGGGCTCCTCCTCGGAGAGGAGCCGCTCGAGGCCGAGCAGAAGCGAGAAGCTCGCGCCGCCACTCGATCGACGGCTGCTTGGCGCCGGCGTCGAGCTCGGCCAGCGCGGCGTCGAGGGCGCGACGGCGCGCGGAACCCGGCGCGAGGGCCTCCTCGAGCGTTTCGCCTTCGATATACAAAGCGCTCTCGCGTGAACAACTCGGCACGCGCGATCGCGGCTGGACTAGGAAAAGGGGTGGAGACACCCATGTGGATCGGTGGTTTGAGTCAAGATGGGCGAGCCGCGGCAACAGATGGAGCGGCTCAAACAGGCTCAAAGAGCGGCGGCGGCGAGGAATCCCTCCGGGAGATCGAATGCCCCCTCGCCACACCTGCTCCTCAGAGGATAACCAACATTTAAGCAGATGCCGAGACGGCTTCCCCAGGCGGCGGTTTTCGGCTTAGCCGGGAGACGGGTTGTGGCAAAGTCCGAGACGTCGTGGCGCGGCGCTCGGGCCCACTCGCATTGCTGGTCGTGCTCCTCCTGGCGGGCTGCGGCTCGCGCACGCATAGCCAGGCGCCGTCGCCCGCCAATACCGCCAAGGCCCTCGAGGGTTCGCCGCCGCCGCTCGCTTCGCTGCACGCCGAGGCCAACCGGTTGCTGACCGGCGGCACCGCCGCCTTCCGCGCCCGCCTCGGTTCTCTGCGAGGGTACCCGGTGGTGATCAACAAGTGGGCATCCTGGTGCGGGCCGTGCCAGAGCGAGTTTCCCGTCTTTCAGCAGGCCTCGGTGGCCTACGGCCGGCGTGTGGCCTTTCTTGGTCTCGACGGCGCCGATCACCCGCCGGCCGCGATGGCCTTCCTGCGTCAGTTCCCGGTCAGCTATCCGAGCTTCGACGATCCCGCTCAGAGCATCGCCGACTCGATCCAGGCTGCTCAGCTCTTTCCCCAGACCGTCTTTCTCGACCGCAGCGGCGTGATCGTCTATGACCACGCCGGCCCCTACGGGAGCGTGGCCTTGCTCGAGCAGGACATCCGCCGTTACGCGCTCTCGCCGGCATGAGCCAGACGGGGATCTCCGACCGCGAACGGGAGCAGGCGCGCCACTTCGAGATCCGGCGCGTGCACGGCGAGGAGGAGTTGCGGGCGGCCGTCCAGCTTCGCCACGAGGTCTTCTGTCTCGAGCAAGGCGTGCCCGAGCGCGAAGAGGTCGACGGCCGCGATCCCCAGGGCATTCACCTGGTGGCCATGGCCGGCGAGGAGCTCCTCGCCACCTGTCGCATCGTCATGGTGGGCTCGACGGCCCAGTTCAGCCGCTTGGCCGTGCGCGCCTCGGCCCGCCGGCGCGGCATCGCCACGGCTCTGCTTCACGCCGCCGAGGACGAGACGCGCACGGCCAACGGGCGCCGGCTCGTGCTCCACGCCCAGACCTACGCCCGCCAGCTCTACGAAAACGCCGGCTACCGTCCCCACGGGCGCGTGTTCTGGGAGGCGGGCATCGAGCACGTGGCCATGGAAAAGCGTCTGGATTGAGGCCGGAGCCTCGCTGCGGCTGATGCCGGAGGTCCGCATCGACCCGCTCACCGGCCTGCGCTCCATCGTGGGCGACACGCTCGCTCGCGGCGACCAGGGGCCGACGCCGGGCCAAGCGGCGGACTCATGGACGGTCCGGGTCGTGCCCGACCCCACCCCGGCGCTCAGCGACGACTCGCCGCCGGCCGCGCCGGAGGCCAACCGCGACCTGTTCTGGTCCGGTCCCGCGCTCGGCGCCCAGGAGCTCATCCTCAACGGCCCCGATTGCGCTCGCTCGCTGGCCGACCTGACCGTGGAGCAGGTCGCGGGCGCCGTCGAAGTCGTGGCGCGAGCGGATGCGCGCCCACAGCGACGCCGCCTACGTTCACCTCAGCGTCGACGAAGGCGGGTCTGCCGGGTCCACGCACTCGCAGGCCCGCCTCTACGCGTTGGAATTCGTGCCCGCCGCCGTAGCCCGTGAGCGGGAGCGCTTTGGCGCCTACGCCACCCGGACCATGGGCGCGAACCTCCTCGGCGACCTCGTCCAGGAGGAGGTGCGCCGGCGGGCGCGGATCGTCGCCATCGATGACGAGTGCGTGCTGATGGCGCCGTTCGGCGCCCGGGTCCCCTACCAGCTTCTGATCGCGCCCCGCCGCCCCCGGCCCCGCTTCGAGGACGACGGGCCACGGGCGCCGCCATGCTCTGGGACGCTCTGCGCCGGCTGGCCGCTCGCTTGGGCGGCGCGCCGCCGCTCAACCTGTGGATCCGTACCGCACCGCGCGGGGTGGACCAGTTCTGCTGGCGGATGGACATCCTGCCCCGGCTCGAGGCCGAGGGTGGGCTGGCCCGGGGCGCGGGCGTGCACGTCAACGCCGTCTCGCCCGAGCAGGCCGCGGCCGAGCTTCGCGACCTCTGACATGCGGGCCCTCGTGCAGCGGGTGTCCCGGGCCTCGGTGTCCGTCGACGGTCACGAGGTCTCGGCCATCGGCACTGGTCTGCTCGTGCTGCTCGGCGTCGCGCAGGGCGACGGAGAGCGCGAGGCCGACTGGCTCGCCGACAAGGTACGAGCACTGCGCATCTTCCCTGACGCGGACGGCCGGATGAACGAGCCGCTCGGGGAACGCCAGGTGCTGTGCGTGAGCCAATTCACGCTCCTCGGCGACGTGCGACGGGGCACGCGCCCGAGCTTCGTGTCCGCGGCCCCGCCCGAGGTGGCCGAACCGCTGTACGAGCGCGTGTGCGACCGGCTGGCGGCCCGGCGCGGGGTGTTCGGGGCCATGATGGCCGTTGAGCTCGTCAACGACGGACCGGTCACGCTGATGATCGAGATCCCTGGTTCGAGCTCCATGAGGCGCTGGGCGAGGCCGTCGGGCTCTACCTGTGGGACGTCCCGGCGGCCTGGCCCAGGGTGAGCTTGCGGTCGGGGAGTGCCGGGTCGAGGTGCGCGCGACCGGGCCGGATCGACTCCCGCTACGGTCGCGCCGTGCGCGACTACTACGAGGAGCTGTGGCGCGAACTGCCTGACGCGCTCGAGCCGCCGGACTTCGAGCGGCGCCGGCGCTTCCTGCTCAGCGCCCTGCGGCCCGGGCTCGCGGTGCTCGACCTCGGCTGCGGCGAGGGCCGTTCACCGCGGTCATCGCCGCGCCGGCGCGCAGGTCGTGGGCGCCGACGTCGCCCAGGCGGCGATCGAGCGAGCGCGGACGCGCCGCCCGGGGCTCGACTTCCTGCTCGTGCCCTTCGACGGGCCGCTGCCCTTCGACGACGGCGCCTTCGAGCTGGTCTGGGCCAGCGAGGTCATCGAGCACGTCGCCGACACCGCCCGGTGGCTCTCGGAGGTCCGACGGGTGCTGGCGCCGGGCGGGACGCTGCTGCTCACCACGCCGGCGCACGGCCGGCTGGCCATGTCGCTGCTACGGCGTGGAGCGCTTCTCGGAGCCGCTCGGCGATCACCTGCACCTGTACACGCGCCGCTCGCTGGCCCTCACGCTGACCGAGTTCGGCTTCGGCGAGGTGGCGGTGCGGGCGCGGTGGGCTGCGCGCTGCGCCGCTGCTGCTGGCACGGCCAGGCGCTAGTGCGTGGGCACACGCGGGCAGGCCGCTAGAGGCCTCGCGACGCTGGACACGCGGCTGCACCCTAGAGGCCAGTGGGGGTGTCGAGCCGTCAGGCGACGCGCGTGGGCCAGCTCGGCTCGTGCGGGCCGGCGGCCGCGCCGGTGGTGGCACCGAGTCGAAGGTGGCCAGCGCCGTGCCAGGTGTCGGGGTTCTCGGGCTGCAGCGAGGTCGCCTTGACCAGCTCGCTGCGGGCCTGGCCGGGCTGGCCCAGACCGCGAGTAGACCTCGGCCTCGGTCGAGCAGGGGCGTGGTCGTCGACGGGGTCGCTGCTGGCCGCGGTGCGGGCGTCGGTCAGCGCGGCGGCCGCCGTTGCCCGCGAGCATGGCCCGAGCGCCGCGTCGTCGGCGTGCAGGGAGCGCAGCGGCTGCCAGATGATCCAGGCGGCCAGCAGCGCCAGCGCGACGAGGAGCAGGGCGCCGCCGGCGCGCACGGGCTCGGCCAGCGAGCGAGCCGCACGGCGGACGGACGCCGACCGGCGCGCTCAGCGGGCCGCGGCCGGCCACCCAGCCCGCGCGCCAGCAGCCCCGGCACGGCGGCGCCGGGGATGAACCACGTCCAGTCGATGGCCGAGTGCACGCCGAAGATGACCGCGATGGCGAGCAGCGTGACCAGCCCGGCGCTCGGCGTCGGCGGCGCGCGCTCGGCGCCCTTCGGCCGACGGCCGGCTCGGCGCGGCGCAGCGTGCGCCGCACCGCCAGCACCCAGGCGCACAGCAGCGCCGCGCTGACGAGCAGGCCCGATCGACGCCGAAGTCGGCGAAGGTCTGGATCACGTAGCTGTGGGCGTGGTGCACGCGGTGCTCGAGTAGCGGCAGCGCCGCGGCGGCAAAGCCGAAGGCCCCGGTGCCGGCGAGCGGGGCGTGGTCGCCGACGCGCAGCCCGTCGCTGCCAGTACGGGGCCGGCTGCTGCCCAGCTCGGCCAGACGGCTCGGGCTTGTCGGAGACGACGCTGTTGGGGTTGGTGAGCGAGGTCCACAGGTGCGAGACCTCGCCGCCGAGTCCGCGCGAGGAGGCGGCCAGGGCCGCCACGCCGGCCGACCGGGATGAGCGCCACGAGCGACGATCAGCGCCGATGCCGATCGCGCCGGCGCGGCCTCGGGCGCAGGCGGACGCGCGCCAGGCCCACCGCGGCCAGCGCGCCCACGACGACGAGGACGGCCAGAGCGCGACCAGCAGCACGAGCCGAACCGGTGGCCGGCGGCGGTCGCGCGCGCCAGCGGCGACGTAGTCGTGGCTGAGCGCCGCCTGGCGCGGTCGCCCACAGCGCCAGATGGCGCCCGCCGAGCGCCCCGAGGCCGAGCACGAGCGCGGCGCGCAGGCGCACCGGGGGCGAGCACGAACCACACCGCGAGGCCGACGATCGACCGCGGCCGAGCGCTCCGCGGCCGTAGGAGAGGACGAGCGTGCAGACGAGCACGCCGAGCGCCGGCACGCTGAGCGCGCGGCCAGCAGCCGGGCGCCGCGCGCGCCGAGGCTCGCGCCGGGCGCCCCAGCCAGACCACGGCGGGAATGCCCATGGCCGCCACCAGACCGGTGGCGTTGTAGTAGTCGAACGGCACGCCGAGCCGGCCGAGCGCGTCGCCGGGGTCGAGGCTGGCCGGAAACACCTTGGCCAGCAGCGCGTAGCCGCAGACGACCAGGGCATACAGCGCCACGCCGCCGACGCATGCGCCCGCCAGCGCCGGGCGCCAGGCGGGCCAGCGCCAGCGCGACGGCGAAAGCGGCCGAAGTAGGACAGCGTGCGGTTGGCCTCCAGCCAGGAGAACGCGGGCTGCACCGACCAGGCGATCGAGGCGAAGGTCAGCGCGGCCAGGGCGCCGAAGCAGGGCCAGCGTCGCGCCGCCCCAGGCGCCGGCGCGCGGGCGCCGCGCAGCAGCGACGCGCGACGCCGAGCGCCGGCCGCCAAGCACCACGAGCACGATCTGGGCCCACGTGTTGGCGGCTCGGGGCGAGCGCGCTGCCCGCGGTGGTGGTGAAGGCAAGGAGGCAGAGCGCGGCGGCGATGGCGAGCCCGAGCAGCGAGTCGCCCGTCACGCGGTCGAGAGGCGGCGCGTCGGATGTCCTGCGGGTCGAGCTCGCGTCGGCCGGCCTCAGGCGCCGGGGCGAGGGACGACACGGCGCCAGACTAGCAACGGGCCCGCCGGACCCGGCGCGACGCTCACGGCTTGCGGGCGATCAGCATCAGCGTGTGGCCGAACCGCGCCGCCCGCGGGCGCGAGCCGAGACCGTCGAGGGCGCGCAGCGGGCGCTGCAGCGCCGGCGCCAGTCGCCGCCAACGTAGGTCACCGCGTGCAGCTCGGGGACCAGCCCCGCCGCCCGCGCTTCGGCCACGAGCCGGCGCGGGGAGAGCGGCACGTCGTCGGGCGTGCCGTGGATGGCGGTGGCCACGCGCGGTGCGGTTGGCCAGCGCCAGGCCGCGCCCGACCGGATGCCAGAGCCCCGGCTCGATCGCCACCAGCGCGCCGCCCGGGCGCCAGCAGCCGCGCCGCCTCGGCGAAGCACGGGCGCCAGCGGCCCCTGGAAGACGATGTGGTGCAGGACCAGGCGGTAGAGCACGACGTCGAAGGACGCCGGGCGCGAAGGGCGAGCCGCCCGGCGTAGCCGACGTGCGCCTCGTCGGCGCGTCCGCTCTCGAGCACGCCGGCGACCCGGCGGGGTCGGCGTCGACGGCCGACGATGCGAAAGGCCGGGGCGGGGAAGAGGTGGCGGCCCGGGTGCCAGCCGCAGCCGACCGAGAGCACCTCGCCGCCGCTGAGCGCCGAGCGCCGGGCGAGCATGTCGCGCTCGCGGCGCTCGATGTGGCGGTAGTGGTGCTCGAGCGTGGCCGGTCGGCTCAGGCGGTCGAGGAGGTTCTCGGGCTCGTAGGGCTCCGAGCCGGTGGCGGTCTCCGTGGAGAGGGCGATGGCGGCCAGTGTAGGCGCGCCACCGGTTCTAAACCCAAGACCGCGCCGTGACCGAGGCTTGGGTTATCGAGCCGATAGGCGGCTTCAGGCCCCACGAGGCTCGGCGAGAGGGGCTTTGGGTGCTGGAGCCGGTGAAGCACCTCCTCGTAGGCCGCCACGGTCTCCGGCCCCGCACGCGCTCCCAGGTGAACGCCCGCGCCACGGTCGCCCGCGCCGCCGCGCCCAGCGAGGCGAGCCGCGCCGGTCGCTCGAGCAGCGCCGATCGATCTCGCGCGCCAGCGCCGCCGGGTCGTCGCGGCGCCACGAGCACGATGCCCGCCCCGGCCGCGCGCGATCTCCTCCGGCCCGTCCTCGCCGGCGCAGCCGATCGCCGGGACGCCGCCGGCCATCGCCTCGATGTAGGCCACGCCGAACGCCTCATCGACGCTGGGCAGGACGAACAGCGACGCCGCGCGCGGCGGCCGCCGCGGCCTCGGCCGGGGCCAGCGCGCCCCGGAACTCCACCGCGCTCAGCGACGCCCGAGCGACGCGGCGCAGCGCCTCGCAGCCGCGCGCGCTCCGGCCCGTCGCCGACGATCACGTAGCGCAGCTCGGGGTGGCGGCGCGCGCAGCGCGGGCAGGGCGGCGATGCACGTCGGCGTGGCGCTTGCGCGCGACCAGGTGGGCGACGGTGACGAGCGTCGGGACGCCCGGCGCGCCGGCGCGCGCGGCGCGCCGGGACGTCGGTGCCCAGATGCACCACCCGGGTCGCCCGGGCCCCGAGCGCCGGGCACCGCGCGCGCCGTGCCGGCGCTGTTGGCGAGCACGAGCCGGGCGTGAGCGCAGCGCCTCGCGCACCGCCGGGCCGCCCGCCCCGGCCCCCTGGACGTCGTGGCCGTGGACCGAGACGACCAGCGGCACCTCGGGCGCGGCCCGGCGCACCGCGTCGCCGCTCGGCGAGGCGTAGTGGGCGTGGACGAGGTCGAAGGCGAAGTCGCGCCGCAGCCGGCCAGCGCCCGGCGCAGCGCGGGCGCCGCCCACGCCCCCCAGCTGCCGTAGCTGAGCGGCCGCGGCGGAGAGAGGTAGCGGACGTAGTCGACCGCCACGCCGTCGAGGATCGGCGTGGCCGGGCTGGGCAGACCACCGCGCGGGCGCGCGCCAGGTCGAGCGCCGCGCACGCGCGGAGCGGGCGGGATCGGGCCGGTGCAGCACGAGCACGCGCACCTCGGCGCCCGCGCCCGGGCGGCGGCGAGCGCCTGGCGGTGGGCCCACACGCCGTGCACCGGGTCCCCGGCGCCGCGGGTAGTACTCGGTGACCACGAGGACCCTCACCGCCACGCCAGCGGTGCGCGACGAGCGTGCGCTGCGCCTCGGCGGCCGGTGAGTAGGGCCGGCCGGCCAGGAACGCCGGCCCTCGGCGATCGCGTCGCTCGCGGTCGTAGGAGGCGGCGATGAGGCGCAGCCCGTGGCGCACCGGCGTCGCGTCGACGCACGCCGATCGGCCAGCCGCTGCTGGCCGGGCCAGCGCCGACCAGTGCGCGTCGAGCCCCCAGCCGAAGCGCAGCGGCGGGAACGGCAGCAGCGGCCTCGAAGGTGCGGCGTGCAAGGCGACCACCGGGCCGATCTCCACGAAGGCGGTCTCGCGCACCACGCTGGCCGCCCGCCGGCGGGTCACCGCCCAGGCGGCGTGCGAGCGGTGCGCGGTGGGCCGGCTGGGCGAGCCGCAGGCCGAAGCGCTCGGCCAGGAACACGAAGGCGTCCAGGAAGCCGGCGGGCAGCGCGACGTCGTCGTCGAGCGACCAGCAGCCAGTCGTAGCCCTCGGCCGGGTGCTCGGCCAGCAGCGCGGTTGAGGTTCTCGAACTTCCCGCGGCCGCCGACCGGGCGCGTGGCGAAGTGCACCTCGTGGCGGGAGCGCTCGAGCTCTCGCGCCGGCGGCGGCGAGCAGGTTGGGCGCGTCCTCGCGCTCGACGCCGAGCGCCAGCACGCGGCGCGGCGGGCCGCGCGCGGCCGCCCGCGCCAGCCGCCGGCGGCGACCCCGTGGCCAGCGGCCACGGCGTCGGCCACCGCGTCGCGGGCCAGCGGCCCGGCTGGTGGCGCGGATGCCCCACACCTGCCCGGAGGTGCCGGAGAGGAAGTCGCTCGGGCGCGGCCGCGGTCGTGCGCTCACCTCGGCGGCGCAGCTCGCCGGATCCGCCCGGCGCGTGTGGGCGGCCATCACGATGCCGTAGGCGCAGCGGCGGCGCACGGTGTGCCACAGGCACCCGGCCAGCACGCGCAGCTCGCGCCCGGAGCCGGTGGAGCCGCCCTTGCGCACGTCGTTGCGGCGCGCGGTGCGCCCGAGCGCGTAGCCGCGCCCGGGACAGCGCGCCGCAGCCGGGCGTCGTGCGCCGGTCGCGGCGGTGCACGATCGCCGGCCGCGCCGATGTAGCGCACGCGGCCGCCCGCCGCCGGTGTAGCGGCGCTCCCACTCCTCCTCGTCGCCGCGCCCGGGATGCGTCTCGTCGAAGCCGCCCACCCGCTCGAAGCGCCGCGGCGCCGGACGGCCATGTTGGCGCCCCACACGCAGTCGCGCGTCGCGGTCGGCCGGACCCGAGGTCCAGCGTGGTGATCGGCGGCGGCTCGCGGCCGCAGACCGCGGGCCGCCCGCCCTCGAGCCGCGGCGCGGATCGGGCCCGCCGAAGCACGCTCGTAGTCGGGCGCCTGCGTCGAGCGCCGGCCAGCAGCGCCTCGAGCCAGCCGGGCGGCGCCTCGATGTCGTCGTCGATGAACACGATCAGGTCGCCCGCGGAGGCGTCGATGCCGGCGTTGCGGGCGGCGTTGGCGCCCGCGCGGCTCGATCGAGCGCCACGAGCCGGGCGCCGTGGCGCGCGGCCACCGCCTCGGTCGCCGCGGTCGGCGCCCGTCCTGCGACGACGATGACCTCGGCGCCGACGCGCTCGCGGCCTGCGCCATCACCGAGCCAGCGTCGACGTCGAGGTAGCCCGGGTCGCGCCCGGGTCGGGATGACGATCGAGGCGGTCGGCGAGCCGGGCACGCCGCGCGAGGCGCGCCGGCGAGGCGCTCAGGCGAGCCCGCGCGAGCGCGCGCCGGTGGCTGGCGAGCTGGCGGGCGAAGGCGGCCAGGAAGCGCGGGTTGTAGCGCGTGTAGCGCCGCCACAGCCGGCGCGGCTCGTGGGCGAGACGGAACGCCCACTCCAGGCCGGCGTCCTGGATCCAGCGGCGGCGCCTGGCGGACCAGGCCGGCGTGGAAGTCGAACGCCGCGCCGACGCCGATCAGCACCGGCGCCTCGAGCAGCGGGCGCATCTGCGCCATCCACTTCTCCTGCTTGGGCACGCCGATGCCCACCCAGACGACGTCGGGCGCGCGAGTGGTTGATCTCCTCGACGACGGCGTCGCGCTCGTCGTCGGTGAGCGGGCGGTGCGGCGGGGAGTAGCCGCCGACGATCTTGATGCCCGGGATAGCGCTGGCGCAGGTTCAGCGCGAGCTGGAACAGCGCGCCCTGGTCGCGGCCGCCGTAGAGGTAGAAGCGCTGGCCGTTCTCGGCGGCCCGGGCGCAGGCCCGGGCCATGAGCTCGGGGCCGTACACGCGGCTGCTCCAGCGCGTGGCCGAGCGCGTTGACCGCCCAGACGAGCGGCTGGCCGTCGGGCACGTTGAGCGAGGAGGCCGACCAGCGCGGCGCGCAGCTCGGGGTCCTCCTGCGAGGCCATCACGGTGTGGACGTTGCACACGCACACGTAGCCGCGCTCGCGCTCGTGCGACCATGGCGTCGATCCAGTCGCAGGGCCTGCTCGTAGTCGGTCAGGGCCAGCGACACGCCGAGCACCTCGGCCGTCTCAGGCGCGGGAATCGGGGCGCGGCCGAGGCTGTACGGAGCCTTCAGGGCGCATGGTCAGTGACAGTTCTGAGGCTTGCCGGATCGCGGATCTCCGACACCTAACCTTAGGCACAGCAACGAGCTGCGACGGCCGCGTTGGTTGCGCAGTTTGGTGCGGAAACATATGTGCCGGTCGAATCGCTGCAGGGGCAGCTATCCGCATCTCGCCCTGGCGGCTCGGATATCGGTATGCTCGCTGGCGACAGGGACGTCGCTGCGGCCCGCGAGCATCGCCCCCTTTCTCGCGGGTCCGGACGGCCCCCAGCCCTACCAGGGTCGTCCTTTGCGTCGGGCCCGCGTCGCGCTTCCGTGGTGCGGCGCGGGCCCGGCCCTACCCCGGTACGCCTGGCCGCGCCGCCGCATCGCGCGGCCCGGACGCCCTAAGCTGCCGCCGATGCACTGCCTGGTCACCGGCGGAGCCGGCTTCATCGGCTCCAACCTCGTCGACGGGCTGCTCGCCCGCGGCGACACCGTGACCGTGATCGACAACCTCTCGACCGGCAAGCGCGCCAACCTCGAGTCGGCGCTGGACGGCGGGCGCGCGAGCTGCACGAGCGTCGACGTCACCGACGCCGCGGCGCGTCGACCGGTGCCTTCGCCGACGTCCGCCCCGAGGTCGTCTTCCACCTCGCCGCTCAGATCGACGTCCGCTACTCGGTCGAGCGACCCGGCCGGCGACGCCACGATCAACGTGCTGGGCACGATCGCCGTGCTCGAGGCGGCCCGGAGCGCACGGCACGCGGCGGGTGGTCAACACCTCGACCGGCGGCGGCCTGTACGGCGACGCCGAGCTGCTGCCCACGCCCGAGGACTACGCGATCCGCCCGCTGGCCCCCTACGGGCAGAGCAAGCACGCCGCCGAGGGCTACTGCGCGCTCTACACGCGCCTGCACGGCCTCTCGACGGTGTCGCTGCGCTACGGCAACGTCTACGGGCCGCGCCAGGACGTCCACGGCGAGGCCGGCGTGGTGGCCATCTTCTGCGGTCAGCTGCTCGAGGGCCGCACGCCCGACCGTGTTCGGCGACGGGCGGCCAGACCCGCGACTGGGTCGAGGTCGGCGACGTCGTGCGCGGCCAACCTGCTGGCCGCCGACAGCGAGCTGACCGGGCCGGTCAACATCGGCCACGGCCAGGAGACCTCGGTGCTCGACCTGCTCGACGCCCTGCAACGACGTCGAGCGACCGCGGACCGCTGCCCGAGCCGACGTTCGCGCCCGAGCGCCCCGGCGAGGTGCGGCGCAGCTGCCTGGACGTCACGCCGGCCGCGGACCGAGCTGGGCTGGGAGCCGGAGCAGAACCTCTGCGCGATCGGCCCTGCGGCGGATTCTCGCCGGCCTGTTGACGCCGACGACGGTCACCGTCGCGATCCCGGCGCTCAACGGCGGGCGCGCTGCTCGAGCGACGTCCTGAATGCCGTTCACGGCGCAGGCAGCTCCCGGTCGGGCACGGCCCTCGAGCTCCTCGTGTGCGACTCGGGATCGCGCGACGGCACCGTGGCACTGGCCCGTCGCCTTCGGCGCCGAGGTCTTCGAGATCGCCTCGCGGCGCTTCTCCCACGGCGGCACCCGCAACCTGCTCATGGAGCGGGCCGCCGGCGATCACGTCGCCTTCCTGACCCAGGACGCCGTGCCCGCCGACGCCCGCTGGCTCGGCGCGCTTGCTCGACGGCTTCGCACTGGCCGACGGACGTCGGGCTCGTCTACGGCCCCTACCGCCCGCAGCCGCGACGCCAGCCTCATGGTGGCCCGCGAGCTGACCGATTGGTTCGCTGCGGTGTGCGCCGACGGGGTCCCCGGATCGACCGGCTCGAGCCCGCGGAGCGCGACGCTGCCGGCGCGGCGCTTGCTCGGGCCGCGGGCGTCTTCACCGACGCCAACGGCTGCTGTCGCGAGAGAGGCGTGGGAGCGCTCCCGTTCCGCCGGTCGCCTACGCCGAGGACCACGTGCTCGCCCACGACATGCTCCGCGCCGGGTTCGCCAAGGTGTTCATCGCCGGAGGCCGCGGTCGTGCACTCCCATGACTACTCGGCCTGGGATTGGCTGCGCCGGAGCTTCGACGAGGCCCGGGCGCTGCACGCCGTCTACGACTTCGCGAGCCGCCGCATCCCCGCTGGAGCCGCTCAAGGTGTGGGGGTCTGGTCGGCGCCGACCGGCGCTGGGCCCTCAAGCGCGGCGAGCCCGCTGGTCCGCCAGCGCTGGCCCGCTCGCTGCGCTTTCACCTCGCGCGCACCCTCGGCGCGCTGATGGGCAGCCGAGCTGACCGCCTCCCCGCCGGCGCGGTGAGGCGGCTCTCGCTTGAGGGCCGGACCTGACGGCCGGCGTTACTCCTTGCCGGCCAGGACGGTGAAGGACACCGTGTAGGACCGGCTCGTCTTGCCGTGGTTGGTGACCACGATGACGAGGACGTAGTGGCCGGCCTTGAGGCCCTTCAGGTCACCGCCGACGCCGTTCTTGCCCCGGTGATCCTGGTGCTTTCGCGTGCGGACGAGCTTGTTCTTCTTGTGCTTGCGGACCACGTAGACCCGGAACGTCGCCGCCCCGGCCACGCTGTCGGTGTAGGTGATCGTCGACCCGCGGTTGGCGTAGAAGCGCGCTGGGTTGAGCTTGACCACGGTCAAGGCCGGCTTCGGCGAGCTGGAGGTCTTGCCCGCTCCCGCACCGCCGCCGCCGGAACCCGAACCCGCGCCGGAGCCCGAACCGGACCCGGAGCCCGACCCGGAACCGGAGCCCGAGCCCGAACCGGAACCCGATCCGCTGGCGCCGCAGATGGTGTAGCCCTCGCTGCTTTGGCCGTTGAGGAGCTTGGAGTAGACGCAGTTGACGTTGTTGCTGTTGCTCGACTCGTCGGCGGCGCCGCCCGGGCACAGTCCGTAGGCGTCGGCGCCAGTGCCCTCGATGACCTGGAGCATCACTTCCTGGCCGGGCTCGGTGCCCCAGCCGGTGTTCTGGTCGCTGCCGTTGACGGTGGGCCGCTCACCGGGGGCATAGCTCGACTCGCCGGCGTCCATGAACGAGTCCATGCTCGAGCCCGCCACCGGCGCCAGGACCATGAAGGGCACGCCCTGGGGATAGGACGGCGGATTGGTGGGCACGAAGCCGCCCAGGTCGTAGAAGCTGACGATGTCCCCGGCGTTGATGCACATGTGCAGGGGCTGGAAGGTGGAGATGGTGCTCGTGTTGATGGCGGCGCTGCGGTCGGCCGGGTCGTTCGAGTTCGAGCACCAGGGCAGCTGGAACGGTTCGCTGCTCGAGTTCTGACCGATGTTGTTGACCTTGTAGGAGCCGTCGTTCTGCGGGCTGAGACCCTCGAACTGGACCGAGTTGGCCGGGACAGGCTGACCGTTGCTGCCGTAGGAGTTGTCCGAGGTGGCCTGCGGGTCGCGCACCGCACAGCCCTTGACCTTGACGTCGAGCACCTGACCGCCTTGCGGTGCGGTGGTCTGCCCGCCGGCCACGTCGTGTTCCGACTCCGTCCCGTCGGCACCGTCGTGGACGTACGAAGAGCAGGGGAAGTTGTTGGCCCGGGTCACCGTGCACGGGGAGTCGTAGGAGGTGACGACCGCGTTGTCGCCGGTGGCGCCCGCGTTGTAGGAGCTCGCCGGCTCGTAGTTGGTCTCCATGCTGGCCCCGTTGGCGGTGTCCATGGTCGGAGTGGCGGTGAGCGTGCTGCCCCAGGGGCGCCAGCACGCTGGCCTGGGCGAGCGGCGCGCCGAGCAGCGCGAGGAGCATGGCGGTACAGGAGATGGCCAGGGCGCGTCGCGGGGACGCGCGACGTGGTGAGAACATGCGGCAGACCCTTGGGAGTGAGTGAAGTGAATCGGCTCGCTCCGGTGCGGCCGCCATGGTAGTGGCTATCGACCGGCCAAGCGGGCACCTTGAGGCCCCGCGGGCGCGGGACCGAGCGGGGCTGGCTACCGCGGGGCGGCGGGCAGGACGGTGAAGTGCAGCACGTAGGCACGGCTCGTCTTGCCGTGGCTCGTGACCACGATGCTGAGCAGGTAGTGGCCGGCCCGTAGGGCCTTCAGGTGGCCGGGCACCCGGTTGCGGCCCTTGCGATCGTCGTGGCGGAAGGTCAGGACGAGCGGGTGCTTTTTGCCCACGATCCGGTAGGCCCGGATGGTCGCCCTGCCGGCGGCGGCGTCGGTGTAGGTCAGGTTCGGTGCCTGACCCGCATGCCACCTCGCAGGGGTGAGCTTCAAGGCAGCGATCCGGGGATCTGGAGGGCGCGCCGGACCCCGACCCGGATTTCGAACCGGATTTCGAACCGGAACCGAAACCGGGCGCTGACCCGGACCCCGACCCGGACCCTGAACCCGAACCGGACCCCGAGCCCGAACCCGATCCCGAACCCGATCCGCTCGCGCCGCAGATCGGGTACCCCTCGCTGCTCTGCCCGTTGAGAAGCGAGGAATAGACGCAGTTCACCGCATTGCTGTTGGGGGACTCGTCAGCCGCTTCCGCCCGGGCAGACTCCGTAGGCGTCGGCGCCGGTGCCCTCGATGACCTGGAGCATGACCTCCTGGTTGCTCCTCCGACCCCCACCCGCTGTTGTCCCCATTGGGCTGCTGGCCGGGAGCGTAGGTCGCCTCCGGGGCATCCGTGAAGGAGTCCGTGCTCGAGCCGCTCACCGGAGCAATGACCATGAACGGCACCCCCTGGGTGTAGGCGGCAGGCGCGCCGCCGGCGGCCGGCACGTAGCCCCCGAGGTCGTAGAAGCTGACCGTGTCACCGGCGTTCAGGCACATGTGCAACGGTTGATAGGTCGAGATCGTGCTCGTGTTCACAGCCGCCGTGCGGTCGGCGGGATCGGTTGAGTTCGAGCACCAGGGCAGGGTGAAGCCCCCCGCGGTGCTGTCCTGCTTATAGGTTCCTCCGGCCTGCGGAGTCAGGCCCTGGAACTCGATCGAGTTGGCGGGCACGGGCTGGCCATCCGACCCGACCGAGTTGTCCGACGCGGCCGCCGGATCGGGCACCGAGCAGCCCTTGATCTTGACGTCGAGGACCTGGCCGCCCTGAAGCGCGGTGGCCGAGCCCCCGGCCACGGACGTATTCCAGAGCGTGTTGTCGGTGGCGTCGTGCATCCACGCCGTGCACGGGATGGCGCCACCCGTAAACGTCTTCGTGCAGCCGGGCGAGAACGAGGTGGCCACGGCGTTGTCGCTCGTGTCCGCCGGTCGGAACGAGCTCTCGGGCTCGTCGTTGGTCGCGTTCGAGGCCCCGTTGGCCGTGTCCATGGTCGGCGTGGCGCCGAGGCTGCTCCCCCAGGGCGCCAGCACGGTAGCCGCGGCCGGCGACGCCCCGGTGAGGAAGAGCACGACGGCCATCAGCGCGCCGGATCGACAGAGCCGATTGGCCAATCTCAGCGCCACGGTCCGCCCATGAGCCGGATGCTACCGGCGCCTTCCTGTTAGGGCCGTACCGTGAAGGAGACCCTGTACGTCGGCTCCGGTGACCGCGGAAGGCAACGACGATCTCAACAACGTAGTGCCCCGCTCGTAGCCAGGCGGAGCGCGCTGCGCAGCGTGTTTGCGCCCTTGCGGTCGGAATGGTGCAGCGTGCGCACGACCTTGGCTTTGTGGCCGCGCAGGATCGCGATTCGCACGGTGGCCTGCCCGCCCGGCTATCGGTGTAGGAGACCGCCGCGCCGCGGCCACCCCCAAAGCGCGAGGGGCCCCCCACGGTGCGAGCACGGCGCCGTGGGCCAGAGGAGCCGCGGCGAGGGTCAGCAGGGCGGCGGTGCACAAGACGGCGATAGCGCAACGCGAGGGCGCGGGGCGGCGGGATGAGGGCATACGGCGGCTCCCTGGGAAGTGAGGACGCGGGACACGGCGCGGCCCCGGCGGCGCCCCGGGATCGTAGTCACGACCGGCCGGCCCCAGCGGCCAGGGACGAGGGGCGGGGCGCCTGAGTACGCTTGCGGCATGACTCTGGGTGTCGGGACGCGTGCCCCTGTCCTGGTGGCGTCCCACGTCACGAAGACCTTCCGGGTCCCGGAGGAGCGTCAACACACGCTCAAGGAGCGCGCTCTGCACCCCCGCCGGCGGGTCCGTCACCAGACGTTCAGGGCCCTGAGTGACATCTCTTTCGAGGTGGGCCAGGGTGAGTTCTTCGGCATCGCCGGACGCAACGGGAGCGGCAAGAGCACGCTGCTCAAGTGCCTGGCCGGCATCTACCACGCCGAGGGGCAGATCTGGCGCCAGGGACGGCTTTCCACCCTGATCGAACTGGGCGTCGGCTTCAACCCCGACCTGGCCGCCCGTGACAACGTGGTGCTCAACGGGATCATGCTGGGCCTCTCGCCCCGGGAGGCCCGTCGCCGCTACGACGCCGTCATCGACTTCGCCGAGCTCAAGGAGTTCGAGGAGCTCAAGCTCAAGAACTACTCCTCGGGCATGCACGTGCGGCTGGCCTTCGCCGTGGCCATTCAGGTCGACGCCGACATCCTGCTCGTGGACGAGATCCTCGCCGTCGGCGATGCGGCCTTTCAACAGAAGTGCTTCGACGTCTTCTACCGCCTGCGCGATGAGGGCAAGACGATCGTCTTCGTGACCCATGACATGGGCTCGATGAACCGCTTCTGCCACCGCGCTCTCCTCCTCGAACGCGGCACGCCGCTGCATCTCGGCCCTCCCGAGGAGGTCGCCGACCGCTACCTTGAGATCAACTTCGGCCGCGAGCCTGAGCTGGCCGGAACGGCCGGGGGACGCAGCGGCGACGGCGATGCCCGGGTGCTCGAAGTGTGGGTCGAGAGCGCCCGAGGCGAGCGCCTGTCCAATGTCCCGCAGGGCGAGGAGGTCACCTTGCGGGCCCGCGTGGCCTTCATGGTCGATGTCCAGGACCCCCAGGCGAGCGTCTATGTCAACGACGAGGACCACCGCACGGTGATGGTGTTGAGCACCGTCTTCGCCCAGGAGCGCAGCGGCCGCTTCACGGCCGGCGAGGAGGCGGTGTTCTCCTTCGGCTTTTCACAACGTGCTCGGCCCGGGGCGCTACAGCCCGCTGGTCAACCTCGCCCACCAGGGCGCGGGCATCGACGTCATCGACCGCTTCGACAGCGGGTTCACCTTCGTCGTCACGGCCACTCAGGCCCTGGGCGGAGTGGTCGACGTCCCGGTCCGGGTGGGGATCGAGCGCAGCGGTGAGCGCATCAATCAGGAGCTCCGGGCATGAGCGCCGTGGAGACGGCACCGGGGGCCTACGAGAGCCTGGGCAAGCCGATCCGGGGCCCGGAGGCGCTGACCGACGACTGGGTCCGGTTCTGGCATCTCACCTTCAACATCGCCCGCACGCAGTGGAAGATGCGCTTCTTCGGCTCGGCCCTCGGCGTTCTGTGGCAGCTCGTGCGTCCGCTCATGCTCTTCGGGGTCCTGGACATCTTCTTCACCCAGATCGGCCACGTCGGGAAGGGCCCGGGTGCGGGCCCGGGGCAGCCGGACCACTTCTATGGCGCGCAGCTGCTGGCCTCGATCGTGCTCTACACGTTCTTCGCCGAGGCGACCGCGGGCGCGGTGCGCAGCGTGCTCGACAACGAGGTCCTCGTGCGCAAGATCCAGTTCCCACGGCTGGTGATTCCCCTCTCCGTGGTGCTGTTCTCGCTCTTCAATCTGTGCCTGAACCTCATCGTCGTGCTCATCTTCGCCTTCCTGTCTGGGGTGAAACCGATGCTCTCCTGGGTCCAGGTGCCGCTCATCCTCCTCATGCTCACCGTCCTGGCCACCGGCGTGGCCATGCTGCTCTCCTCGTTGTTCATCTACTTCCGCGACATCCAGCCCATCTGGGAAGTCGGGCTCCAGGTCATCTTCTACGCCTCCCCGACGATCGTCTCGCTCAGCCTCGTCCAGTCGCGGCTGAGCCCGACGCTCGTCCACGTCTACATGATGAACCCGCTCGCGGTGGTGCTTCAGCAGTTCCGCCACGCCGTTATCAACCCCGCGACGTTGGGCGCCAACGCCGCCATGGGCGGAGGCAGCCTGCTGGCCGTGCCGCTGCTGATCACCGCCGGCATCTTCGTGCTCGGGTTCTATGTGTTCAACCGCACGGCCCCGTACGTCGCCGAGAATCTCTGACCGCTGCTCGACCGTGAGCGTCTCGCCGGCCCGATCGCTGCCCGCCATCCCTGACGCCATCCCGGCCGGCGTCCGGGAATGGCTCTTGAACCCCCCGGCCATATGGGCTGCGGTCGTGTACCTCGCCGCCGCGCTGGCCCTGTTCGGAGGGCCCCTGTTCGCCGGTGGAGGCCACTGCGTCTGCTTCGGCGGCGACGTGGGCATCTTTGCCTGGGCCTTCGAATGGTGGCCGTACGCCCTCCTGCACGGGCTCAACCCCTTCTACAGCCACTTCATCTACGCCTCCCACGGCTTTGACATCGCGCTCGGGGCGCTGACCCCCGGAGCGGCCCTGCTCCTCTCGCCAGTGACCCTGATCGCCGGCCCGCTAGCCGCCTACAACGTGGCCATGGTGGCCAGCCCGGTCCTCGCCGCCTTCTTTGCCTTCCTGCTCTGCCGCCGACTGGTCGGTGGGTTCTGGCCCGCGCTGTTTGGCGGTTGGGTGTTCGGCTTTTCCACCTACATGCTCGGCCAGCTTCTCGGGCACGTCCATCTCACCCTCGTCTTTCTTATCCCGGTCGCCGTCCATCTCGTCCTGCGGGGGGTGGCCGGTGAGCTCTCGCGGCGGCGGTTCATCGCGCTCTCGGCCCTGGTGCTCGTGCTCCAGTTCTCCTTCTCGGCGGAGATCTTCGTCAGCCTGACCTTGTTCGGGGCTGTGACCCTCCTCGTCGCCTACGCCCTGGGCGGTGGCGAGCTGCGCGGCCGACTGCGGGGGGCCCTGGGGTCGATCGCCATCGCCTACGTGATCACCCTGGTCGTCGTCTCGCCCTACCTCTATTACGCCCTGCAGCCGGGGGGCTGCCCGTGCTGCCGGCACGCGACGACCTCGTCTCGAGCGACCTTCTCTCCTTCTTCGTTCCGTCCGTCCTGCTCCGGGCCGAAGGCCTGCGCTTTTCGGCCACGAGTGCCAGCTTCGTGGCCGGATTCGTGGAGGACGGTGCCTACCTCGGGCTCCCGCTCATCCTCATGGTCGCCCTGGCCGTGCGGGCGGGATGGCGGCGGCTCGAGGTCCGCGTGGCTGCCATCGCCGGCCTCGTGGCCGCGGTCCTTTCCCTCGGCGGCTACCTCCACGTGCGCGGGCCCACCGGCGTTCCGCTTCCGTGGTGGCCCGCGACCCACCTTCCCGTGCTGGGACTCATGTTGCCGGCGCGCTTTGTCATCTACGTGTTCCTGGCCGCTGGGATGCTCGGTGCCTGGTGGCTCAGCCGGGCCCGGCGGCTCTGGCTGGCCTGGCCCCTGGCCGCTCTGGCCGTGGTGGCCCTGTGGCCGGCCACGGGCCGGAATTACTGGTCGGGGACGCCGCCGCTTCCGCCGCTGTTCACCCAGGCTCGCTATGCCCACGTCTTCTCGTCGCGCGACACCGTGCTCGTGCCGCCCGTGGGCGGTGGCGGTGACAGCATGCTGTGGCAGGCCGTGGCCCGGATGCGCTTCCGCATGGCCAGCGGCTACGTCGTTCCCCCCGAGGCGCCCGACCCGTATAAGAGCGACCCGCTCTATCCGACGCTGACCGGCGGCGTCCGGGTGCCCGACCAGCAGGCCGCCGCGGGCAGCTTCATCACGCTGAACAACATCACCGCCGCAGCCGTCGACGCCGCCTTGCCGACCGCCGCGCCCTGGATCGGGATCCTCGAGCGGCTGGGGTGGCGGGCGCAGACGATCGGCGGCGTCGTCGTCCTGCGCCCAGCGGGCGCTAAGCCGTAGCCACCTTCATCTCCGCGCGGAGGTCGCGTTGCGAGAGCCAGACCACGACGAGGAGCGCGGCCACGCCGACGGCAGCCAGTGCGGCCCATGGCGCCCACCCGAGCGGCGGGGACCACGGGCCGGCAAGCGCCGCGCTGGGCGCGGCGTTGGTCCGCGCGTTATAGGACCACGCGTAGGCCTGAAGGGCCAGGACAAGGCCCAGGGCGGCGGCGGGAAGCCACCGCCAGCGGGGATCGACCGGTGCGTGGCGGGCCAGGACCTCGCCGACCAGCGCGGGCAGCACCACGAGCAGCGGGAGGACCTCGCGCCCCTGGAGGCCAAAACCGGTCCGGCGGCTGACCCATGCCTCCAGAAGCACCGGGGCCGTAACGGTGAGCACAGCGACCGCGGCTAGCACCCATCGCTCGCGCGGGGAGCCTACGACCAGGCCCAGAGCGAGCGCGGCGCCCACGAGCAGCCCCCACGCCACCACCACGGGGCCAGGCAGCGGAATGGTCATTGCGCCGAAGGTGCCCACGGCGTCACGTAGCGCCCGGCCCAGGCCGGGAATGCCGTCGCGGAGGGTGGCGCCGAGGCTTTCCACGCCCACGGGGGTGTGGCTCGCGCCCGACACGGCTGAGTAGAGCAGCCAGGACGCCACGGCGACGACGAGCACCGCAGCGGCCGCCGGTGCCGCGGGGCCGTCGCAGAGTGCCCGCAGTCGTTTCGGTCCGGCGAGCGCTGCCCCGACCGCGATGTCGATGAGGGCGAAGTACGGTCCGGCCTGGAAGGAGAGGATGGTCAGGGTTCCGCTGAGCGCAAAGGCCCCCCAGAGGGAAGGTGCCACCCTGGTGCCCGGACGGGAGATCCGCCGCACTGTGGCGGCGAAGCACAGGCTTGCCGCGACCTCGAGCGAGCTCGAGTTGAGAATCGAGCACACGAAGAAGACCATCGGCGTGAGGGCCAGGAAGGGGCCGAGCAGCGACCATGGCGCCCGGCTCCACAGCACCCGCACGGCGAGGAGCAGGAGCATGGCGCAGGAGAAGGCGGAAACGAGCCGGCTTACCCACAGAGCCGTCGACGCGCTGGGGGCCATCGTGAGCACCGCGGCGGGCAGGACGTAGGGCGCGGGCAGGTAGTTGCCCGTGGGCGTCACCTCGGTGCACGAACCATGTTCGCTGACGCCGCTACAGGGGACATACGGCGGCGCCAACCGCGTCGGGACCGTCACGCTGCGGCTTTGCGTGGCGACGAAGGCCCGGGCCAGCGGCGAGAGCGGCCCGAGGTAGGGCGCCTTAGGCCCGAGCAGCCTGCCGTGGGCGAGGGTGAGGGCTCGCAGGTAGTGCGAGGGCTCGTCCGGCGCCTTGAACGGGCGCGTCGACATGGCCCACGCCGTGAGGAGCAGCACGATGCCCGCGACTAGCAGCCTGGCGGTCATTCGCGAGGGCACACATCTGCTAACGAGTCCGCGCGGGCTTTGTCGCCACGAAGCTCATCTGCACCCCGCCGCGCACCTGATTGAGGTAGGCCAGAAAGGCCCGGTGGCCTTTGGGCTTGTCGCGCACGGCGCGCTTGAACCGCCGCACCGGCCCGTTGCCGGGCCGGGGCGGTGGGGTGCGGGGGTCATAGAACCAGTGGTAGCGCGGGACGAGCATGGTCTGGCGCCAGAAGCCGGCCCGGGCCGCGGCCCAGCGGTACTGCCAGGTCCAGAAGGCGTGCTCGTAGCCCTCGAACTGCTCGACCGCCTCCGCGTGGTTGCCGACCGGGTCGCGCAGCGTCTTGATCGTCTCGTTGACGACGAAGAGCTTGCCGCCCGGCTTGAGCACCCGGTAGGCCTCCTGGAAGGTGCGCCGCAGGCTGGCGGGATCGTTGTGGTGCAGGACCTCGCAGGCGTAGACGTAATCGAGCGAGGAGGAGGCGAGGGGGAGGTCGTACATCGAGCCCAGGACACGCTCGAAGTACGAGCGACCCTCCTCGAGGAAGTAATCGGCCGTGTGCAGGCCCTGCATCTCCGCCGTGGCGATGTCGAGGGCGATGACGTTCAATCCCCGCTCGGCGAACTGGTTGGCAGCCCAGCACGTGTTCGAGCCGATATCGAGCAGCCATTGCCCCGGGCCGGGCTCGACGAGGTTGTAGACCTGCTCGAGTCCCGTTGACTGCACGAACCAGTAGCCATCGGTCTGGCCTTCGGGGAGCTCGAGGATGGTCTCTTTGGTCCAGCCGGTAGCGCGCATGAACTCCGCAAACCGTCCCAGCCCGGCGGCCTCACGGGTGATGTGCTCGGGGGGGTCGAGCATGAGATGGCCGACCCCGCGCTCGACCTCGAACGTCGCCCCGCAGGCGGCGCAGCGAAGCTCGCCTTCGCGCACCTCGCGCTCGTCGCAGCGGCGCTCCTCCAGGCTCAGGGTGTGCTCCTGGCGGCAGCGCGGGCAGCGCAGATGCGTGGGGGCGAAGTCGGTCTTCACGACGTCACCCGCCGACGGTGAAACCGGGCACGACATCCGTGCTGGGCTCGATCTGCCGCGGCGCGGCGAGGTCCTCCAGGAAGCGCTCGAGCGCGTCGATCCGCCGCGACCAGGCGTACTCGGCCGCCGTCTCGAGGCCGGCCTCCCCGAGCCGGCGCCGGAGCGCCGCATCGTCGATGAGGCGGCGCAGCCCGGCGCTCACCGACTCCACGGTGGCCTCGGGCATGAGGCAGTTCTCGCCATCGCGGCAGAAGTCGCGGTTGCCGTGGGCATCGGTGCACAGCACCGCCCCGCCGGTGGCCATCGCCTCCAGTGGCGGCAGGCAGAACCCTTCGTGGGTCGAGGTCTGCACGAACACCGCGGCCGAGTTGAACAGTGCGTTGACCTCGGCGTCGGAGGGGGAGACGACGTAGCGGATACCGGGCTCGCCCTCGGCCAGGTCGGGCTCGATGCCGAATAAGCACAGCTCCGGCCGCGGCTCGGGCAGCGACCGCCACGCATCGAGGGTGAGGGGAAGGTTCTTGAGTGGATTGGAGCGCCCGAGGGCGAGGACCATGTCCTCCCGGCGCTCCACGCCGGGGAGGGGGCGAAAGTTGTCCAGATCGATGCCCGGGGGGATGAGCACGGCGTCGAGCCCGAGCTCGCGCAGCCGGTCGCGGTTCCACGAGGAGATCGTCATGTAATGAAACTCGGGCCGGTAGGAGGCCAGGACGGCGTGGCGCATGCGGGCCGAGTCGGGGTAGTAGCTCGTCTCGATGTCCTGGACGAAGAAGACTGGGATACCGTGGCGGACGCTGGCCCGCCATACCGGCGCCGACGTGTTCCACCACGTGGCCACTTTGATGGCGTGCAGCGGCTCGAGCGCCTCCACGAGGGCCTCGTAGTCTTTAAAGGTGCGCACAGGCGCCCGCAGGTCAAACCAGTCCGGCTGGCCGCCGAGGCTCCACAGCTCCACGTCGTGGCCGCGATCGAGCAGCCCGTTGAGGTGCTCGAAGATGTCGCGGTGCCCGCCGCCCACGCCGGTGTCCTCGGTGACGTAGATGACCTTCAGGCCGCCGTCGGCGCTGCGTACCGAGCGGGCGTCAAAGAAGGACCCCCACCGGGCCCAGAAGCGCTGCTGGGAGGCGCGCTCGCGCTCGCCCACCGTCGTCCCGCGCGTCACCGACTCGGCATGGACGAGCTCGGCCTGGGGCCAGTAGATGACCCGGTAGCCCGCCTCCCACGCGCGCAGGCAGAAGTCGACGTCCTCGTAGGCCATCGGGTAGCCCTCGTCGAAGGGGCCGATGCGCTCGAGCAGCGCGCGCTTGATGTACATGCAGGCGCCGGTGGCGGCCAGCACGGTCCCGTCGATGTTCGCCGGTCCCCAGTCGGCGCCCTGAAACCGGTAGCGGTGATCGAACCACTCCGGTGCCCCGAGGTTGCGCACCGTGCCCGCAAACTGGATCCGGCCGTCGGGATAGAGAAGCTTACCCGTGACGATGCCGACGTCCTGCCCGCGACTGGCCGCGTACTGCAGGGACTGCAGCCAGCCCCGCCGGGCGACCATGTCGGAGTTGAGCAGCACGATGTCGTGCTCGGGCATGGCCGCTCGCAGGCCGCGGTTGACGTTGGCGGCGAAGCCGGCGTTGACCTCTCCAGCTACGACCTCGATGCCCCGAATGGAGCGCAACCGGGCCACGTGCTCGGGGCCGCTGGCGTCATCGGCCACGACGATCCGCACCTTTGCCCCCGGCGTCGTGGCCCGGATGCTCTTGACCAGCGCCCGCACCCGATCGGCGTCGCGGTAGCTGGGGATGACCACCGTCACCGGGCGGCCGTAGCGGCGATACCACGCCTTGGCAATCCGCCAGTCCGGCCGGTGGCGGCCGAACTTGACATAGCGGCCCAGTGGGGTGAAGCGCAGCGGGAAGGTGAGCACGCGCAGGAGCACCGACCACAGGCCGTGGTACTGGTAGGTCAGGAGGATGCGCCGGCGCAGGTTGGCCAGGGGACCGGGGACGGTCCCGTCCACGCCGAGGCGCTCCGGCGAGTTATCGGTGTCGGATCTGGGCACGTGCGTCGAGACGTGGGCGAAAGCAGCGTCCGATAGCCTGAGAAGCCAGCGATGAGCTCCCGTGGCGTACCGAACACCGAGCTGCCGATGCTAGCGACGAGTCCGTCGCAGATGTCCTGCGGCGAGCGGGCCGTGCTCGAGGGCTTTCTGGCCCAGCTTCGCCCCAGCCTGGCCATCGAGATCGGCACGGCGGAGGGCGGCAGCCTGGTGCGTCTCGCTGCCTACTGCGAAGAGGTCCACTCCTTTGACCTCGTGCCCCCCGCCGAGGCGTTGGCCGGGCTCGAGAACGTGACCTTCCACACCGGCGATAGCCATGAGCTGCTGCCGGAGTTCCTGGCCGAGCTCGAAGCGGCCGGCCGCCAGGTCGACTTCGTGCTCGTCGACGGTGACCACAGCGCGGCCGGGGCCCGGCGGGACGTCGAGGACCTCCTCGCCTCCGGGGCCATCGAGCGCGCCATGATCCTCGCCCACGACGCCATGAACGACGAGGTGCGCTCCGGCCTCGAGCAGGTGGCCTACGAGGACTACGGCAAGGTGAGCTTTGTGGACGTCGATTTCCTGGCCGGCTATCTGGCTCGTGCCGAGCCCCACCGGCTCGAACTATGGGGCGGGCTGGCTCTCATCGTCGTCGACGCGGAGGCCGGTCCGGGCCCGGGGCCACGCTACGACACTCGCCTTCACCCCCTGCCGAACGTGGTGCGGCCCGCCCGCGACCTCCTGGTCGAGCTCGAGCGCGGCGGGGAGCGCCTCGACGACCGAGCCCCGGCGGAAGTGGAGGAGCGCCTGCGCGCCGCCATGGCTGGCCCGGCCGGACAGCTGGCTGCGCTGCAGACCGAGCTCGAGCGCTGCCGTCGGGTCGTGCACGACCTGCAGACCTCGGCGAGCTGGCGCTTGACCGCGCCGCTGCGGGCCGTCAAGCAGGAGCTCGACAACCGCCGGCGATCAGGGTGAGCACGGCCGGCGGCATCCCGGGCTACCAGGAGGGCGTACCGGAGCGGTTCGTCCCCGAGGAGATGCACGGCCAGCTCGTCGAGGCCGAGCACATCGCTCGCTACCGCTGGTCGACGCGGTTCTGCGCCGGTCGCCGGGTCCTCGACGCCGGGTGCGGCGTCGGGTACGGCGCCGCCATGCTGCGCCGAGCCGGCGCCGAGCATGTCACCGCCGTCGACATCTCCGAGGCCATCGTCGAGGTCGCCCGGCAGGCAGCGCCCGAGGGCGTGAGCTGCGAGGCGGCCGATATTCAGCAGCTGCCCTACGCGGACGCCAGCTTCGACTTCGTCGTCTGTTTCGAGGCCATCGAGCACGTCGAGGACCCCGATCGAGCTCTCGACGAGCTGGCCCGAGTCCTCTCCCCGGGCGGACTGCTGGCCATCTCCTCGCCCAACCGCGCGCGGTACGTGCCCGGCAATCCCCACCACCGGCACGAGTACCTGCCCGAGGAGCTCCGCTCAGCGCTGGCTCGCCGTTTCCCCGCCGTGAGGCTGGCCGCCCAGCACGTCATGGTGGCCAGCGTCATTAGCGCCTCAGACGGCGACGGCGAGGCAGGGCCGGCAACGGTCGAGCGCATGGCGGCACCGGCCCCCGAGGACGAGACCTACATCCTCGCTCTGGCCGGGGGCGATCCGCCCGCGCCCGGCGCCGACGCGGTGACGCTGACCCAGTTCGTCGAGCTACGCCAGTGGCTCGATCTGTATGAACGCCAGGATGAGATCGCCCGGGCCCAGGCGCAGGCGCTGGCTGAGATGCATTCGATCCGACAGGATCGCCAGGAGGCGTTGACGCTGTTGGCCGAGCGTGAGAGCCGGCTCGCCGAGCTCGAAGAGCGCCTCCGGGCGAAACTGTACGACGCTACGCAGCGCGCCGACCGGCTACAGCGCCTCGTCGATGACCTCACGGGGTCGCTGAGCTGGCGCGCCACGGCGCCCGTGCGACGCGCCGTCCAGGCGGCGCGGGCTCGACGCTAAGCGGCTCTCGCTTTTCCCGAGCCGTGATGGGCGCGCCCAGGCGTCGATGCTGAGTTGCCGTGGGTCAGTCGGGGGGCCGCAGGCCCTGCATCACTGTCGGATAGCGCTCGATCAGCACCGAAAATGCATCGCTGGCGGAAATGTTGGTCAGCGAGAGCATCGAGTGCTGGCTCGTCCGGTAGCGGGCGACGATCTCTGGCACGTAGGCGCCATAGCGCTCGTTCTCCGCCAGACGACACCACAGGTCAAAGTCCTCCCAACCGTGGAGGCGCCGATCGACGGTGTATCCACCGAGGTCGCGAACGACGGCGGTGCGCGTCATGGCCATCGCGTCGATGTAATTGCCCAGACGCAGGCGGCGGACGTCCCACGGCAATGTGTTGAGCAGTCCGATCGGCCCATCGGACGTGAACCGCTCCAGGATGCCGTAGGCAAGGGCAGCGCCGAGATCGTCGTCGAGTGCCGTCGTGAGACGCTCGAAGCAGTGGGGATAGACAGCGTTATCGGCGTCGAGCACGAAGCTGTAGGGGGCGCGCGCCCAGCCGAGCGCGGTGTTGCGGGTGCGGCCGAGGCCCTGGTTGACGGGGTGGCGCAGCAGCGCCACGGCGACATCGGGATGGCTGTCAATCCAGTCCGAGACGACCTCGGCGGATCCGTCACGTGACCCGTCGTCGACGACGATGACCTCCCAGGACGGCCCGAAAGTCGCCGAGAGCGAGTCGAGCGCGGTGCCAATATGGTCCCCGTGGTTGTACAGGGCGGTGAGCACCGACACCTGGGGCGCGGTGGCGTGCCAGGCGTGGCTTAAGCGCACCAGTTCGACCCGGCTGGGCGTACGGCCCAGATCGAGCGTAAGTTGAAGTCTCCGGAGGTCGCGGCGCACGTCGAGGAGCTCGAGCTTGACGTCCTTCGAGGCGCGCCGCAGCATCGCAGCGTTGTGATCACCGCCGGCAGGCGAGGGAGGCTGATCGGGTTCGGCGAACACGGCGAACTCGGAGGGGTCTGGCGCCGGCTGGTAAAAGAACGGGTCGGCAGGGTTCGGGAGTGGGGCGGCGGCCGCGATGTCTCGAGCAACGTCGACAAGTGTCTGCACCGCGGCTCCCAAGGCGATCTCGTTGCGCACGGTGTTGTAGGCCTCCGTCTGCATCTTCCATCGCCGGTCGCCGTCGTCGAGCAGGGCCTCGGTGAGCAAGCCGAGAGATTCGATGTCTCCGGCGAGGAAATGACGGCCGGCGATCAGCGGACCATGGTGAAGCGAATGCTCGCTAACGACAACGGCGCCGTTACTGATTGCTTGGACGACGCGCAGCCACTCGAAGTAAGGGCTCTCACCCTGATGAATGTTGAGCAGAACCTTGGTCCGGTTGAGAAGGTCCCACTTCTCGTCCTCGACCAAGAAACTCTCAGACTGCTGCCAGTTCGGTCGCGAGTTATCGGACAGGATGAGACAGTTGCGCCGGCGCCAGAGAGTTCTCACATAGCTGGCCAACGCTGCGGACCGCCTGTCGGTGATGCAGCCCATGAAGAGCACGTCGACATCGCGTTCGCTGTCACGGAGGTGGTCCCACCCCTGCGTCCAACCCAACTGGAGGTGGCGAGCGGCGATGCCGGACTCGTGAAACGCCTCGACAGCGTGGAGATTGATGTCGAAAATGGCCCCCGCCCGTGGGGCGATGGCGAGATTATGGTCGAAGTGGCCCGTCCCGGGTTGCTCGGCGCAGACACAGATCGTCCGTTTGAAGGTCTCCGGAGAGGGCCCCCGGTGCCCGTGCATGAGCGTGAAGTACTCGTGGGGCGGAACGACGACGTAGACCTTGTGAGGGGCGGGGGGGGGAAAGTTGCCCACGCTGACCGATGTCGTGACGCCGAGGGCGTCGGCCTCGCTGCGCAACGCCGCCACGAGTTCATGGAAGAAGAGGTTCTGGCCCGGGGCCAGCACGAAGGCGAGTTCGAGCTGCGCGGTGTCGATGCGGCCCGCGTCGAAGGAGTGCGGTCTGATGCGCTCGCGTGTCGTCATCGGACTACTTACACGGCCCTCGGGCCGAGACGCGCAGCCGCCGGTCGGGGGAGCATAGGGCGAGCGCAGAATCGCACATAGGCTAGAGAGCCGGATCGTCCGCGCCGGGGTTCGGCGCGAGAAACGGTCCTGGGACGAATGTCGGCGCCTCCCGATCGCATTGGCGCTGCGACTCCGGTCGGCCAACGACTCCCGTGACCGTGTTGTACAGATACAGCCGCCCGTAGAAGACCACATCGTTCGGCAATGTGACATTCGGCACAACGGGATTGGTGAGCCGCGCTACGCGGGCCTTACAGAGAATCTTGGTGCCGGGGAAGGCGGGCCGGCCGAGCAGCGTGTCGTCGTCGCGGTACGCGAGGCGGATCGCGCCGTCGAGGTCCCAATAGCTGTCCCATACCGGGATATTTGTGCTCTCCTCGATCGGTTGGCCGTAGAAGACGACCAGCGAGCGCGGGTGCAGCGTCGGGACGGCTCGCCGAAACGCGACGAGCGTCGACTGGGCGCGCGCGTAACCGCTATCCCAGATCCTGAGGTTGCGGGTGATGGAGATCGTGTAGCCGATGCCGACCGCGACGATCATCACCACCGTCGCAAGTGTCGCCCAACGTGACGCGTTGCGCACGGCGCGGAAAAGCATCACACCGGCGAGCGCCGCCAGGGCGTAGACGATGACGACCATCGGGAGCGCGCCGAATGCGTTTGTCCGGTCGGCCATTCCGGGCGCGAGCGGGACGTAGTACGTCGACGATGGCGCGTATATGACGTACGCGGCGGCCATCATCAGAATCGCAACGCCGAGGACGAGCAGCCAACGCCGCACCTCGCCGCGCGCCGGGTCGCCGATCGGCAGCAGTTGCAGCATGCCGATCGCGGCAGCGAGGATCAGGCCGACGACCACGACGCCGGCGGCGGTCGAGCCGAAGGGGAGCGCGTGCGTGACCAGCAACGTGATCGCCTGCCCGGCGACGGTCAAGCCGTGGTCGAGAGCCTGCGCCGTGGACAGTCGCTGGGCGCTTGTGTGGCTGGTGAACACCAGGTAGACGAGAATCAGCACGACCCAGTCGACGACGGCGTAGCGCAGTACCCGTCGCCAGCCTGCGCGGGTCCGGTACAGCACGAAAGCGAGCAGCATGGCCACGAACGTGAGTTCATACGTGGTCACGCCGAGGACCACGAGGACCAGGCCCCCGACGCGCCAGGCGATGGCCCGTCGGCCGGGTTCGTCCAGCGAGCGCAGTGATGCCGCGACACCGAGCAAGGCGAGCGACATGGCGAAATTCGCGTCGCTGATCATGGACCAAGCTCGGGTCGAGTCAGAGGCGGGGAAGACCAGCACGAGCAGCGCGATCAGCCCGGCATCGATCGATCTCAAGCGCAGGGTCCGGAGCAGTACATAGATCGACCACGAGAACACAACGGCCAACACACCTGCCCAGATCAAGAACCGCTCCTGATGGGTTCCGAACAGCTCATGGATCGCCGATAGGTAAACGGCCAGTGTGGGACGACCCGTGAGCGTGCTGGCGTGGTACCAAGTGCTGAGTCCGTGCCAGAACCCGTCGCGGCTTATGGCGAGCCAGTTCTCAGCGTAGGCCCAGTCGTCCGAGTAGAAGCCCGCCTTGACGATGTGTCGGAAGAGGAGCAGGAAGGCGGCCAGCGCAATGACGGCACCGGCGACCGGCAGCTCCCGGAGAGTTACGGGCCACCGGCTCGTCAGCCGCTCGGGGAGGACCTCCCGAGCGCGCTCTGATCGATGATGAGCTGTCGCGGTTGCGCTCACCGGGCGTGGCTTGCCGTGGGGGCGGCGTCAAGGACGCCGGCGATGACGCGCTGCGCCATCCCCTCGTCGAGCCCGGGGAACAGCGGAAGCCGCAGCAGACGGTCGCTCGCCGCCTCGGTGACCGGCAGCGGACCGGACGCGCGGCCGAACCTCCTGCCGGCCGGAGACGAGTGAAGCGGTACGTAGTGGAACACCGCCTTGACGTCGAGCTCATCCAGTTCGTTGATCAGCCCGTCCCGTTCGCTGCGGTCGTTCAAGAGCAGGTAATACATGTGGGCGTTGTGACGGCAGTCGGGCGGGATCGTGGGACGCTGTACCCACCCCACGGCTTCCAGCGGCTCGAAAGCGTCGTGGTACTGGTGCCAAATGGCCAACCGCCGGCGTGTGATCTGCTCGGCCTCCTCCAACTGAGCCCACAGGAACGCGGCATTGAGGTCGCTCATCACATATGAGGAGCCGATGTCGACCCACGTGTACTTGTCGACCTGGCCGCGGAAGAAGCGACGGCGGTTGGTGCCCTTCTCGTGCAGGATCTCGGCTCGCTCGATCCACCGACCGTCGTTGATCAGCAACGCACCGCCCTCTCCGCAGGTGACGTTCTTGGTCTCGTGGAAACTGAGCGCGCCGAGATCGCCGATCGCGCCGAGCGGCCGGTCGCGGTAGGTCGCCATCACACCCTGGGCGGCATCCTCCAGCAGCAGCAGGCCGTGTCGATCGGCGATTGCCGTTAGTGCGTCCATATCGCAGCCCACGCCGGCGTAATGGACCGCCATGATCGCGCGGGTTCGCTTGGTGATAGCGGCCTCCACCGCACGCTCGTCCAGGTTGAGTGTGTCAGGGCGGACGTCGACGAATACTGGGACCGCCCCTCGAAGCACGAACGCCGTCGCCGTAGTGACAAAGGTGAACGAGGGCATGATCACCTCGTCCCCGGGTCCCACCTCCGTCAGTTGGGCGATCATCTCGAGTGCTGCACTGCATGACGGGGTCAGCAGGACTGCGCGGGCGCCGGTCATCTCCGCGATCCGCGCGGCAGTACGGCGGCAAAAGGGGCCATTTCCGGACAGGTGGCCGTTGCCGATGGCCTCAGCGATGTAGCGCGCCTCGGCACCGGTCGTGTATGGACGGTTGAACGGAATCTGCATCGACGGACGTTGAGATCCGCGGCTATCCTGCCGCGTTGTGCCGGAGACTCCCACTGCCGTGGACGTCAGCGTCGTGGTGCCATGCTACCGCGACGAGAACTCGATCGAACCTCTCCTGGCGCGTCTCAGTCCGGTGCTGGATGGCCTCGCGACCACGTGCGAGGTCGTCCTGGTCGATGATGGCAGTCCTGACCGCACCGGGGAGCGGGCGGTCGAGCTGACGCGACATTTTCCACACGCGGCCACCGTCGTCCGGCTCGCCCGCAACTTTGGCCAGCACCCAGCGGTATTCGCCGGACTGGCATACGCCCGGGGCGAGATCGTGGTCACGATGGATAGCGATATGCAATATCGACCGGAGGACATCCCGCAGCTGGTGGCCGCCGTCCGCAACGGCGCGGAGGTCGCCTCTGGTGTACGCGCCAAGCGGGCCGACCCTCTCGCCCGCCGGCTGATCACACGGGGGCTTTCAGCGTGGCTGAGTCGTCAGACGGGCACTCGGCTTACGGACTTCGGCTCGATGTTCCGCGCCTACAGTCGCGCGACGGTCGAGAAAATGCTGCTGTTCACGGAGCGCCACCGCTACGTACCCGCGCTCGTCGCATGGCTGGGTGCGGACATCGTCGAGTTGCCCATTACCCACGACGCGCGCGGGCAGGCCGGCAGCCGCTACCGCATCGGCGCCTTGGTCGACATGACGCTCGACCTGATCACCGGCTACGCCGTGTTCCCGCTCCGAGTGATGAGCGCGCTCGGCATCCTCGGCGCCCTCGCCGGGTTCATCAGCTCGATCGTGTTTTTGGTCTATCGGGTCGTCAAAGGTGGCGGCGGAGCCGGCACCGTATCCGCGTTCGCGCTCGTGTTCGCGCTGCTCGCGATGGTGCTCGCACTGCTCGCGCTTGTGGGAGAATACGTCGGCCGGGTCTACAACGAGGCCAAGGGCAGGCCGTACTACGTCGTCGGTGAGGTCGCCCGGCACGAGGCTGAGAATCGCCGGCCGAGCAGCACCGCGTGGTCGAGCGTCTGACCTGGGACACGGACCACTTCGGCGTGCCGATCGGCCGCGTCACCGGCTCGACCGTCACGGCGGATGATGTCGCTGAAGCCGACCGGCTCGGTCTCAACTGCTTGTACCTGCTCGTCGAGGCCGAGGACACCAGGGCGGTTGCGAACGCCGAGGATCTGGGGTTCTGCGTGGTCGATGAGCGCATCACGCTCGGCCGGACCGTGGTCGGCGAGAAGCCGGTCACCAGACTGGATCCAAGCTTTGCCGCCGTGAGACCGGCGGTCATGGCCGACATGGTTGCCCTCGAGCCGGTGGTCCGTACGGCGCACATCGACTCGCGATTCTTCGCGGACCCCAACTTCGGCCGCGAGGCGGCAGCGACGCTGTATGTCGCCTGGCTGCGCAGCAGCGTTGCCGGGGGGCTCGCCGATGTCGCCCTCGTTGCCGAAGACGCGGGTGCTCCGGCCGGCTACATCACGGGCCGGATCGCCCCCGACCGCGAAACCATGGCGATCGGGCTGTTCGGTGTCGCCGAGGCGGCGCGGGGCCGGGGCCTCGGCTCGCGGCTGCTGGCGGCGCTCTTTGCCGTGGCCGCGCAGGGAGCGATCCCAACTGTCACCGTGGTGACCCAGGGAGCCAACGCAGTCGCGCAGCGTGTCTACCAAGCCGCGGGCTTTCGCAGGATCAGATCTGAGCTGTGGCTGCATCGTTGGGCGCACGATCGACAGGCCGACCAGAGCGGCGGGATGCCATTTCCGGGCAACAATCACCTTGGGGATCGCTGTGCTTGACCCGCGCCAGTTGCTCGCGGTTCCCCGGTTGTATGCCCTCTCCCAGAGCTGCTTTGGCGCGGTGCGGGCCCGTCAGCTATTCGTTTCGCGGTTTGTCCGGCCCACGCAGGGCGAGCGCATCCTGGACATTGGCTGCGGCACCGGCGAGATCCTCGATCACCTTCCCCCGGTCGCCTACTGCGGGTTTGACCTCAGTGCCGAGTACATCGCCGCCGCCCGCGCACGCTATGGCGACAGGGGCACGTTCGGCCAGGCCGACGTGCTCGACGCCGACCTCTCGGGCGAGGCGCCTTTCGACATCGTAATCGCGATGGGGGTCCTCCATCATCTCGACGACGTCCGGGCCCGGAGGCTCGTCGAGACGGCTCGCGCCGTGCTTGCCCCAGAGGGACGGCTGGTCACCTGGGACCCCACGTTCGTGGACGGCCAACCCCGCTTCGCACGGTGGCTGATCGAGCACGACCGCGGTGAGTACGTCCGCGAGCCCAGGTCGTATGGCTCGATCGTGCAACACGGCTTCCCGGAGGTAGGCACCCACGTCGTGACTGACGGCCTGCGCGTGCCCTACACGCATTGTGTGGTCCACGCCCGCCGCAAGGCGGCCGGGAGCGCTCGGGCAAGCTAAAGACTTCGCCCGGATAAACGGCGCGGAATAAGAACGGCCGGGCCTCGGGTGAAAGAGCGCGGCCGTTCGCGGTTTGGGTTGTATCCCGGGCGGCTGGTCCCGGACTCTGGGGATTGCTGCAGGCGTCGCGGATGGCGAGCGTGTCGAGGTGTGTGCCAGGATCGCCCAGGCCGTCCAGGTCCGTGCGCCGCGGCGGGTGTTCTCGCAGACTGGGCGAGCCGCAATGACGCAGCCGAACTCGGGCGGCTGGCGCAGCGTGCCCGTGCGGATCGGCTGCGCGCCAGGGGCAGCGATCGAGACCAGTCGATCGGTGATGCGTTCGCCTGCGAGGCGTCGGCGGATCGGCCGTGCGGAAACGTCGTCGCGCCTGCGCCACCAACCCGCCTAACATTGGCCTGAGCATGCGCGCTCGCCTCGCCTCGCCGACCTCGTTGCGCGACCGGCTGGCCGTGACGCCCATGCAGTTCCGGCTCGTCGCCTACATCACCCTGGGCGCCCTGAGCCTGATCGTGCTCACCGGCGCCGCCGTCCGCCTCACCGGCTCGGGCTTGGGCTGCCCCAACTGGCCCAAATGCTACGGCGGTACCCTGCCCCCGCTCCAGACCCACGCGCTCATCGAGTTCGGCAACCGCGCCATCTCGGGGCTGGTCGGAGTTCTGACCGTGGCCACCTTCGCGCTCGTCTTCCTCCGACGGCCGTTTCGTCGTGATCTGGCTTGGCTCTCCGCCACCCTGCCACTCGGGGTGGTGGCTCAGGCGGTGCTGGGCGGCTTCACCGTGCGCGAGCATCTGGCCCCCGGGTTTGTCATGGGGCACTTCTGCCTCTCCATGCTCATCCTCATCGGGGCCGTGGCGCTGGCCTGGAAAAGCGCCCATGAGCCGGGGACCCGCCCGCGCAGCTCGGATCGCGTGTCGGTGTGGTCCGTGCGGGCCCTGGCCCCGCTCGGCGCGGCCACCATTGCGCTCGGCACCGGGGCCACCGCGGCCGGCCCGCACGCCGGAGGCTCGCCCGGCCAGCGCATCCATCGCCTCACGTTCAAGGGGGGCGACACGCTGACCTGGATGATCCACCAGCACGCCACCATGGCCGCGCTGTGCGGCGTCGCCGTGATCGGCGTATGGCTGCTGCTGCGCCATCGCGGCGGATTCGAGCGTGCGCTCGAGCCCATCACTGTGGTCGGGGTCCTGATGGCCGCCCAGGGCCTCGTGGGCAGCGTGCAATACGAGCTCAAGCTGCCCACGGACATGGTCTGGGTCCACGTGTCGCTGGCCACGGCGACGTGGCTGGCCCTGCTGTGGGCGGTGGCCGCGGCCGGGCGCCTGGTTCCGAGCGCGGCCCACGTCCCCGCCGAGGTGCCGGCCCGAGGCATCGAAGTAGCCGGCCGCGCCGGGTAGTCTTCTCGATAGCATCGGCACGGGATGGCCACAGACCGCACAGCGTCTGCTTCTCCCTCGCCACTGCGCAGTCCGGAGGCCTCGCTGAGCATCCTCGTCGTCGATGACGAGTCGGACCTGCGTGACATGCTCACGCGCTCCTTCTCCCGGGAGGGTCACCGGGTCACCGCGGTCGCCGACGGCCGGGCGGCCATCGACCGGGCCAGCACTGACCATTTCGACATCGTCTTGCTCGACGTGGCCCTGGGGGCCGGACCTGACGGCTATGAGGTCTGCCGCACCCTGCGCGGGCGGCGCAACGTGGTGCCCATCATCATGCTGACCGCGCTGGATTCGGAGGCTGATGCCGTGCTCGGCCTGGAGGCCGGCGCCGACGATTACGTGACCAAGCCGTTCGGCCTGGCCGAGCTGCGCAGTCGCATCCGGGCCGTGCTGCGCCGGGCGGGCACCCGGGCCGTGGGCGACGAGGTGCTCGTCGTGGGCCCGATCAGGCTCGACCGGGCTCAGCGGGAGGTGTCCATGGACGGCCGGCCGGTGCGGTTGACCTTCTCCGAGTTCGAGCTCCTCGACGCGCTGATGGCCGACCCGGGCCGGCTTCTCAATCGCCAGGAGCTGCTGCGGGCGATCTGGGGCGACAGCGCCTACCGCGACCCCCGGGCCATCGACGTCCACATCCGCCATCTGCGCGAGAAGCTCGAGCCCGAGCCCGACAAGCCCCGGCACATCGTCACGGTCCGCGGGGCCGGCTACCGGCTCCGCGGCAGCTAAGGGACGCATGATGTGGCGGCGCGGTGCCCTGGGCCTGCGCGGACGGATCGTCGGTGCGGTGATCGTCACCACCGTGGCCACGCTGGCCGTGGCCGCTCTGGCCCTGCTCGGCCCGCTCGAGACCAAGCTGCGAGCGGCGGAGTTCAAGACCTTCGAGCGCCAGGTCGGCCGCGCCACGGCCGGGCCGTTTCGTCACCTGGGCGATCTGAGCACGGCACTCGAGTCCAAGGTGTCCTCGAACACGGCCGCTGCGCGCGCGCTGCAGCGGGCCGGCGCCGAGGAGCGCCACCGCATCGTCCAGGCCGAGAATGCGCTGGCCACACCCCTGGGCGCCAGCGCGGTGGCCCTGCTCGGCTTGCCCAACGCCTCCGGAAGCCAGGCCACGCTCATCGCCCACTGGCCCGTCGACGCTGACACTGCCGACGCCGAGCCCTTCGACGACGCCACCCGCGCCTTCGCGCGCAACGGTCAGATCGTCTACAGCACGCACACCAGCGAGGGATCCGAATACGCCCGCGCCGCGGTGCCCTTCACCACCTCCACGCCCGGCGCCGGCCCGGCCGCTCCTCCCGCTCGCTGGGTGCTCGTCGTCCGCAAGCCGTTCGCCGAGGTCAACGACGCCGTCCACGCCGTGCGCACCGCCTTCCTCGATGCCGCCCTGGCCGGCCTGGCCCTCACGCTCGTGCTCGCCATCCCGCTCTCGTCGCGGATCGTGCGCCGCCTGCGCCAGCTCCGCCAGGCCGCCCTCCAGCTCGCCGGCGGCGGACCGCCGGTGGTGATTCCCGGCGCTCGCGCGCGCGATGAGGTGGGCGATCTGGCCCGCACCTTCGCTCTCATGCAGGAGCAGCTGCGCCAGCAGGAGGAGGCGCGGCGAGCCTTCGTGGCCACCGCCTCGCATGAGCTGCGCACGCCGCTCACCTCGCTCGAGGGCATGCTCGAGCTCCTCGACGAGGACCTGGCCGAGACCCCGCCCGATCTCCAGGACGCCCGGGCGCTCCTCGCGCGGGTGCGCGCCCAATCGCACCGGCTGGCCCGCCTGGCCGCCGACCTGCTCGATCTGAGCCGGATCGACGCCCAGGTGCAGCTGCGCTCCGAGCCAATCGAGCTGAGCGAGCTGAGCCGGGCGGTCCTGGCCGAGTTCGAGCTCGGCCGCTCCGAGCGCGGCGTCCACTCCGAGCTCCACGACCCCGGAGACCAGGTATGGGCCCTGGGGGATCCCGGCAGCGTGGCTCGCGTGCTGCGGATCCTGCTCGACAACGCCATGCGCGTCAGTCCGCCGGGGTCGGAGATCATCGTCGAGCTGAGCGGCGGGGAGCGGGCGGTACTGAGCGTGTGTGATCAGGGTCCGGGCGTGCCTGTAGATGAGCGTTCGCTCATCTTCGAACGCTTCCAGCGCGGACGCAACACGAGCGGTCAGGCCGGCTTCGGCCTCGGTCTGGCCATCGGGCGTGAGCTGGCCGAGCGCATGGGCGGAGAGCTCGTGCTCGAGGAACGCGATGTACCCGGGGCCAAGTTCACCCTGCGCCTCCCGGTGGCCGCGGCGCCCGAGCCCGACCCGCTCGCGATGCTCTAGGCGATTCGGGCGTTCACGCCCCCGACGGAGGGCTTTGACCTCCCAGGCACATCATCGACCCCAAGGGCCACGGGATTGGCTCAGCTGGCAGCATCAGAGACATGGATGAGCGCCTTATGCAGACGATGCTGGCCGTCGACGAGCACCACTGGTGGTACCGGGGACGGCGCAAGGTCATTCGGGCCGAGCTGGACCGCCTCCCCCTCCCGGCGGACGCCCGCATCCTCGACGCGGGCTGCGGCTCGGGACGGACGCTCGAGGAGCTCGTCGACTACGGCACCGTCTCCGGCCTCGAGCTCGACCCCGCGGCGGCCGCCGTGGCCCGCGGCCGCGGCTGCGGGGAGATTCAGGAAGGCCGCCTCGAGCAGCTGCCGTGGCCGGATGCCACGTTTGATCTCATCACCTGCCTCGACGTCATCGAGCACACCCCCGATGACCGCGTCACGCTGGCCGAGCTGCGGCGGGTGACCAGGCCGGGCAGTCATCTGCTCGCCACCGTCCCGGCCTATCAGGCGTTGTGGTCCCAGCACGACGAGGCCAATCACCACTTCCGCCGCTACAGCCGCCGCACACTGACCGCGGCGGCGACCGCGGCCGGCTGGCGGGTGCAGCGGCTGACGTCGTTCAACAGCCTGCTCCTGGCCCCCGCCGCGGCGGTGCGCCTGCTCCAGCGCCGCCGGCGGACGGCCGACTACCGCCCCGATCTCACCCTCGGGCCGGCCTGGCTCAACGATGTCCTCGAGCGGCCCCTGGCCCTCGAGGCCGCCCTGCTGGCCCGCGGGCGCACGCTCCCGGCCGGCCTGTCGCTGCTCGCCGTGCTCGTCAACCCGGGCGCGCCGTGATCTTCGCCCTCGCGGCGATCTTCGGCGTCTCGAACAGTCTCGGCTACCTGCTGCCCGCCATCATCGGGCTCGAGTCGATGGGCATCCCCTCGCCCGGCGAGACGGCGCTCGTCGCCGCCGCCGTGCTGGCCAGCCAGGGCAAGCTGCACATCACTCTGGTCATCATCATCGGGATCGCCTCGGCCATCGTGGGCGACAACATCGGCTACCTGCTCGGCCGCCGCTTGGGCCGCGAGGTCCTCGAGAGAAAGGGGCCCTTTCACCAACACCGCGTCAAAGCGCTCGCGGCCGGGGACCGCTACTTCTCCCGTCACGGACCCTTCACGGTGTTCATCGGTCGCTGGATCGCGCTGATCCGGATCGCCACCGCGTGGCTGGCCGGCATCAACGAGATGTACTTTCCCCTCTTCTTCTTCTGGAACGCGCTGGGCGCCGTGACGTGGGGGACGACCTACGGCCTGGTCGGCTTCTTCGGCGGGGAGGCTGCCACCCACGTGCTGGGGGAGGCGGGGATCGCCGGCGCCGTGATCTTCGCCGGGCTGCTCATCATCGGCTTCATTCGCTTGCGCCGCGAGCAGTGATGAGCTCGAGCTGGCGCGCGCCGTACTCGGCGTGCGCGCGGTGCCCCGAGCGGGCCAGCCGCTCCATGGCCGCTGCCAGGGTGCTCGTGCGCGGCCGGCGCCCGGCATGGGCGAGCGCGCGCACGTAGGCGCTGACCGCCTGGGTGCCCCGTGCGCGATTACACCGCCGGCAGGCCACGGCCAGGTTCTCGAGCGTGCCGTGGCCCCGGCGCGAACGGGGCAGCAGATGCTCGACCGTGAGATCCGAGCGCCACAGCTCCCGTCCGCACCACACGCAGGCCGGGCCATCACGCTCGATCAGCTCACTCAACAAGCTCACGCACCCACGGTAGCCGCGGCCGTGCTGGAATACGTGCTGATGAGCCAGCCAGCCCAGAGCTCGCGCGGAAAAGCCGATGCCGAGGCTCCGCAGTTTCGTCTCGGACTGGTCACCCATCCGGTGCGCGACGTTGAGGAGCCGCTCAATGCGATCAAGGATTGGGCGGACGAGCATTGTGCGGTGTTGGGCCGAGTGCCGGTGCTCGGAGGGCAGCGCCAACTGTTTGACGCCTGTGATCCCAGCGACTGCGATTTGATCCTCGCCATCGGCGGTGACGGCACAACGCTCGCGGCCACCCGCGCCGCCGCCGAGGCGGGCCGTCCCGTTCTCGGGGTGGCCTGCGGCAGCCTGGGAGCGCTCACCGCTGTCCCGGCCGGCGACGTCGCCCGGGCGCTCGACCGCTTCGCCGACGGCGACTGGGTGGCCCGCCAGATTCCGGCCCTCGAGGCGGCCGCCGAGGGTTGCGAGGACTTTCTGGCCTACAACGATTTCTGCGTCATCCGCCAGGGAGACGGCCAGCTGAGGATATCGGCCCGCGTCGACGGCGAGCTCTATGCCCGCTTCGCCGGCGACGGCTGCATCGTCTCGACGCCCGTCGGCTCGGCGGCGTACACGCTGGCCGCGGGCGGGCCGCTGGTCGATGCCCGCCTCGAGGCCTTCGCCCTCACCAAGCTCCCCGCCCACGGCGGGTTCTGCCCCCCGCTCATCCTGCCCCCGAGCGTGTGCCTTGAGCTCGAGATCTCCGAGGGCCACGGCGGCGGCCGCCTCGAGATCGACGGCCGTGGGATGGAGGAGATGCCCAACAAGCTCAGCATCACGCTGCGCACGGCGGCGGCCACCGTCGTCGCCTTCGGGGACGAGCAGCCGCACCTGACCGGCCTGCGCGAACGCGGGATCATCACCGACAGCCCGCGCGTCCTGGCTGACGACCGGCGTGCGTCGGGGAACTGAGCGGTTCGGCGATTTGCCCTCCTGAGCCCGGGTAGGCCGAGGAAGAGCGTGACCTACAGATATCAACCAGCCGAGACGAGCCAGGAAAGCTTTCGCCGGGTGTCGGTCGAGGAGCTCGACCGGGCGATCCAGGAGCTCACCGATGGGGTCAAGGTGGACCCGGTCAACGCCGTCCACGAGGCGCGCAAGGCGATCAAGATGGAGCGCGCGCTTCTGCGCTTTAGCCGTGGTGCGGTCAAGGGCAAGGCCCGCCGGCGCCTGAACGCGTCGCTGCGCGATACCGCTCGCCGGCTCTCCGGCGCCCGCGACGCCGACGTCATGGTCGAGGCTGTCGAGGCTCTCGCCGAGCGCTACGCCGGACAGGTCCCTGCGCCGACCTTCGCGGCTATCAAGACCCGTCTGGGGGCCGACCGGGCCGATGCCAACGCCGCCGAACAGATCCCTCCGCCGTCGAGGAGCTGCGCTCGGCGCGGAGCGAGGTGAGCACATGGACGCTGCGCCACGAGGGCTGGAAGGCCGTCGATGAGGGACTTCAGCGCACTTACCGCAAGGGCCGCAAGGCGTTTGGCGAAGCTCGGCGAAAGCCATCGGTGGAGAACCTGCACGAGTGGCGCAAGCGCGTCAAGGACCAGTGGTACCCCCTGCGCCTGCTCGAGGAAACCGCGCCGCTGGGGCTGGAGGGCCAGATCAAAGAGGCCCACGCGCTCTCCGACGCGCTCGGCGATGACCACGACCTGGCCGTCCTACGCGAGACGCTAACCCGGGTGGCGCCGGACGTGCCGCCGATGTCGGCCCGGTGCTGGCGCTCCTCGACCACCGCCGTGCTCAGCTCCAGCAGGAGGCGGGCTTTTTGGGCGAGCGCGTCTACGCCGAGAAGCCCAAGGCCTTCGCCCGCCGGCTGCGTCGCTACTTCGAGGCGGCGCGGGCCGAGCAGCAGGCCAGGGCCGCGCGCGAAGCCGTGGCGCTAGGCGAAGCGACCACCCAGGCGCCCGTCGTCTAAGGCCCGATGAGGGTGGGCCCGCGACAGGGCGGGCGCGGGGCCGGCGCGGTCGCCGTCAGGACGCGCCCGCGTCGAGGTCGATCGCGCAGGAGTTGATGCAGTAGCGCAAGCCGGTCGGGGTGGGACCGTCGTCGAACACGTGGCCGAGGTGACCGCCGCAACGGCGGCACACGACCTCGGTGCGGACCATGCCGTGACTGTGGTCGCTACGCAGCTCGACGTTCTTCTCCACGGCCGGCTCGTAGAAGCTCGGCCAGCCGGTGCCGGAGTCGAACTTCGTCTGGGAGTCGAACAGCTCGGCCCCGCAACCCGCGCACCGGTAGGTGCCGTCCTGCGTCATGTGCACGTATCGGCCGGTGAAGGGTGGCTCGGTGGCCTGCCGGCGCAGTACCTCGTACTGGTCGGGGGACAGACGCGCGCGCCACTCCTGGTCGCAGAGCTGGACCTCGCGCTCTGAATCGGTCTGTCGTTCGGTGGCCATTCTCTTACCGTAGCGCGCGGCAGGCTTCGCTACGGTGACCGCGCCTTGACTGTGGTGCGAATCATCGTGGGAGTCGTGGCGCTGGCCGGCGTCAGCGCTGTGCTGGCCTCGGTCGTGCGCACCGTCGTGCTCCCCCGGGCCGTCCCCGCACGGCTTGCCCGGCTGGCCTTCCTGGCCGTGCGCGGATTGCTGCGCCTGCGCCTGCGTCTGTCTCGGCGCTCTGACTACCGGACCCGCGACCGAGTCTTCGCCCTGCAGGCGCCGATGGGCCTGTTCGCTCAGCTCCTCATCTGGGCGCTGCTGATCTGGCTTGGCTTTGCGGTCATGTTCTGGGCCATGCCCGGCTCGGACTTCTCGGGCCACGACCTCATCAGAGCGCTGCAGCTGTCGGGCTCCTCGATGCTCACCCTCGGCTTTGAGCGGCCGGGCACGTTCGGCCGCGAGCTGCTGGCCTTCACCGACGCCGGCGTTGGCCTCACCCTGCTGGCCCTCGTGATCACCTATCTGCCGAGCCTCTACGGGGCGTTCTCGCGCCGCGAAGCCCATATCACCAAGCTCGTCGTGCGGGCGGGCACGCCGCCGTCGGGGCCCTCGCTCCTGGCTCGCAGCTGGCAGCTCGGTCGTTTCGAGCGCCTGGAGGAAGTCTGGGACGCCTGGGAGGACTGGTTCATCGATGTCGGCGAGTCCCACACGACCTTTCCGCAGCTGGGTTTCTTCCGCTCGCCCCACCCCGAGAACCACTGGGTACTGGCCGCCGAATCCGTCCTCGACGGCGTCGCGCTGCTCATGACCGTGTGCGACGTTCCCCGTCAGTCGCGGGCCGAGCTCTGCCTCGATGCCGGCGTCAACGCGCTGGACTCCATCGCCGACTTCCTCGGCGTGCCCCACCGCCCGCCGTCCGATGAGACCGAGATCCAGCTCACCGAGGACCAGTTCAACCGCGCCTGCGACGAACTCGCCGAGACCGAGGTCCCGCTGCGCGATGACCGCGATGCGGCCTGGCAGGACTTCAGCCGGCTGCGCGCCCGCTATGAGCCCCTCATCGCGGTGCTCGGGCGCATGACCGACGCGCCGCGCAGCGAGTGGAGCTCATGGTCGGACAGCGCACCGCGCCATAGCCCGCCGCTGTTTCGCCTCGGCCAGCGTTGAGCGCGTCTCGCTGCACCGGCCCGGCCCTCGTGGACCGCCCCCGCCAGTCGCGGCGGGGCGGGGTAACACCTCGACCATGCTCCGCCTGATCGGTCTCGTCGTCTCCATCGCGCTGGCCGACTCGCTCAACCCCAGCACGGTCGGCCCCGCGTTGTACCTGGCCGCCGGCGACTCACCGCGGCGCAGCGTCCTGCAGTTCGCCGCCGGCGTGTTCGCCGTCTTCCTCCTCGGCGGGCTCATCATCCTCCTCGGCCCCGGTCAGGCCCTGCTCGCGCTCGTGCCCCGCCCCAACCACACCGTCCGCTACATCCTCGAGACCACCGCCGGTGCGGCCATGCTCGTGGCCTCCTCGGTCCTGTGGAGGCGCCACGATCGCCTGGCCCGGCGCCATGGGGCCGACTCGGCGCCCAAACGCCAGCGCGCGCCCTTCGTGCTCGGGCTCAGCATTTCCGTGGTCGAGTTGCCCACGGCCTTTCCCTACTTCGCCGCCGTCGTGGCCATCGTCGGGTCGGGACTGAACATCGTCGACCGCCTCGTCCTGCTCGTGCTCTACAACGTTGTCTTCGTGGTGCCGATGCTCGCCATCGTGCTCACCTTGACCGTGGCCGGGGAGCGGGCCGAGCGGGTGCTGCTCAGCATTCGTGACTACTTCCGGACCCACTGGCCGGTCATCGTGTCGGTACTCGCGCTGCTGGCCGGCATCTTCGTGACCTTGCTCGGAATCACCGGACTGCTGAGCGGCACCCACAGCCGGGTGGGACGGATCTCCCGCCATGTCCGGCACGTCATCTCTCGCTGACGGCGCTTGCCGTTGCGCGACAATTGGCCTCAGTTGATGCTGGCAAGACACGCGCTCACCACACCATGAGCCTCTCGCAGGAGGGGGCCGCCGGACGGCCGGCGCGGGGTATCGTCGAGGCTCTGGACGCGGCCGGGACCGTCGGTCTGGATCTGCTCGCGGTCGACTGGAGCGCCACGCCACTCGGAGCTCCGCAATCGTGGCCCCGGAGCCTGGCCACGACCGTGCGGGTGATGCTCGGCTCGCGCTTCTCGATGTGGATGGCGTGGGGTCCGGAGCTGACCTTCTTCTGCAACGACGCCTATCGTCGCGACACGCTCGGCAAGAAATACCCGTGGGCGCTGGGCCGGCCGGCCCGCGAGGTGTGGGCGGAGATCTGGGAGGACATCGGCCCGCGCATCGCAACCGTCCTGCGCACGGGTGGCGCGACCTGGGATGAGTCGCTGCTGCTTTTTCTCGAGCGCAGCGGCTACGTGGAGGAGACCTACCACACGTTCTCCTACAGCCCGCTCACCGACGACGCCGGCGCCATCACCGGGATGCTCTGCGTGGTCAGCGAGGACACCGACCGAGTCATCGCCGAGCGGCGTATGGCCACGCTGCGCGACGTCGGCTCTGAGCCGGCCACCGGGCGCGACGAACGCGACTACCTGCGCGCGGCCGCGCGTCACCTGGCCGTCAACGTCCGCTCGCTGCCCTTCACGGCGCTCTACCTCTACGACATCGAGGGCACCGCCGAGCTCGTCTGCGCCACCGGGATCGAGCCCGGCCACGCCGCCGTGCCCGAGGCCATCTCGGCCGGTGCCCACTCACCGTGGCGGTCGGCCGCTTCGGCCACGGCCCAGCCCGAGATCGTCGAGGGCATCGATCGCCAGTTTCAGGCCCTCCCCAGCGGCGCGTGGACCGAGCCGCCGGCGACGGCTGTGGTCCTGGCCCTGCCCGCGCCCGTGCAACAGGAGCGTTCCTATGGCTTCCTCGTCGTGGGCGCCAACCGCTACCGGCCCCTCGACGGCGACTATCTCTCCTTCCTGAGCCTGCTCGCGGCCCAGCTGGCTTCCGGCATCTCCAGCGCACGCGCCTATGAGGCGGAGCGCCGGCGCGCGGAAGAGCTGGCCGAGCTCGACCGCGCCAAGACCGCTTTCTTCACCAACATCAGCCACGAGTTGCGCACGCCGCTGACCCTGCTGCTCGGGCCGGCGGAGGACGCGCTGGGCGACAAGGCGGCCGCCCTGCCCGAGGCCCAGCGTCACCGGATCGAGATGATCGCCCGCAACGGTCAGCGTCTGCTCAAGCTCGTCAACACCCTGCTGGACTTCTCGCGTCTGGAGTCTGGCAGCGCCACGGCGAGCTTTCAGGCCGTGGACCTGGCCCGCTACACCGCGGAGCTGGCCAGCATGTTCGAGTCCGCGGTGCAGCGGGCCGGGCTGGAGTTCCATATCGAATGCGACCCACTGCCCGAGCCGGTCTACATCGATCGCGAGATGTGGGCCAAGATCGTCCTCAACCTCCTCTCCAACGCGCTCAAGTTCACCTTCACGGGTGCGATCACCGTGCGCCTCGAGCATCGAGAGGCGTCGGCTCTGCTCTCGGTCGTCGATACCGGGATCGGGATCGAGCCGGCCGAACAGGCCAAGCTCTTCGAGCGCTTTCACCGGGTGCTGAGTGCCCGGGCCCGGACCCACGAGGGGTCCGGCATCGGGCTGGCGCTCGTCGCCGAGTTGACCCAGTTGCACGGTGGCCGGGCCGAGGTGCACAGCGAGCCGGGCACGGGCAGCGCCTTCTCGGTCGAGATCCCTTTCGGCTGCGAGCACCTGCCGCCCGACCAGGTCGGGCCCGACGAGCGCGAGCTCTCAATCGAGCGCGAGGCGGCCGGGTTCCTGGCCGAGGCCAGCCGCTGGCTGACGCCGAGCTCGGTCGACGCCTCGCCGACGCCGGTGCCCCTCGGTGCTCCTGCGGCCGACCGCCCCCGCGTCCTCGTGGTCGACGACAACCCGGACATGCGCGACTACGTGGCGGCGCTGCTCTCCAGCGAGTATCAGGTCCAGACGGCTGCCGACGGTCAGGCCGCGCTCGAGCTGGCTCGGGCCGAGCCTCCCGACCTCGTGCTCACCGACGTCATGATGCCCCAGCTCGATGGTTTCGGTCTGCTGGCCGCGCTGCATTCGGATCCCACCACGCTCCACGTCCCCGTGGTCATGATCTCGGCCCGGGCCGGCGAGGAGGGCGTCATCGAGGGCCTGGAAGCGGGGGCGGACGACTACCTGATCAAGCCGTTCAGCGCCCGCGAGCTGCAGGCTCGCGTCCACGCCAACCTCGAGCTCGAGCGCGCTCGGCGCACCCGCGAGGAGCTCGAACGCAGTCATGGCCTGCAGAACCAGGCCGAGCGCCTGGCCGGGGGTGGAAGCTGGGAGATCGACCTCAACACCGGCCTCATGCGCGGATCGGACCAGTTGCTCGCCCTCCTGCGCTTGAGCCGGAGCGAGTTCGACGCCATGCAGTTCGGCCAGGCGATCGCCCGGCGCGTGCATCCCGACGATCAGCAGACGGTTCGCGAGCTGCTGGAGACCGCGATCGCAACCGGGCAAGGCTTTCAGGCCGAGCTCCGCCTCCTCCACGAGGACGGCGTCGTGCGCTGGTTCGACATCCGGGCCGAGCTCATCACCGACGAGGACGGCGGCGTGGTCAAGGTTCGCGGTTTCGCACAGGACATCACCGAGCGCCGCCGTGTCCAGGAGGCGCTCGCGGCCGCTGCCGCCGCCCGCGAGGCGGCCGCCCGGGAGCACGAGATCGCCGATGGTCTGCAGCGCAGCCTGCTTCCGGCGCGCAAGTTCGAGTCCGTCCACCTCGACGTGTCGACCTACTACCAGGCCGGCGTGGAGGGGACGCGGGTGGGCGGCGACTGGTACGACGCCGTCGATCTCGGCGCTGGACGGACGGCCTTGATCATCGGCGACGTGGCCGGGCGGGGGATCCGGGCCGCCAGCCTGATGGGACAGCTGCGGGCCGCGGTGCGCGCCTACGCGCGGCTCGACCTCCCCCCGGCCGAGGTCATCGAGCTCCTCGACGGCCTCGTTCGAGAGCTGGGGGAGGGGCAGATCGTCACCTGCGTGTATGGGGTCCACGACCCGGCCAGCGGTGAGTTTCGTTACGCGAACGCCGGCCACCTGCCACCCATCCTGGCCCTTCCCGGCGAGGACGCCCAGCGCCTTCCGGGCCCGACGGGTCCGCCCCTGGGCTTCGGCTCCGTGCAACACGGCGAGCAGCGACTGCGCCTGTCGACCGGAGCCGTCATCCTGCTCTACACCGATGGCCTGATCGAGCGCCGCGGGCAGGATCTCGACCTGTCGATCAACCATCTCGCCACCCAGGTCAGGGCGAATGGCGAAACAGTGGGCCAGGTCTCCGAACGGCTCGTGCGGGGCCTGGCTCCTGAGGGCAGCGAGGACGACATCGCCATCCTCGTCGCCCGCGTGAGCAGCGACTCACCGCACCGTTCCGCCGCCTTGGATGTGCCGGGAGACAGCACGGCGCTGCCCGACGGGCGACGTTTCGCCGTCGATGTCCTGCGCCGGTGGAGCATGCCTGAGACCGTGGTCGATGATGCCACGCTGATCGTCAGCGAGCTGCTCACCAACGCCATCGTCCACGGCCGCCCGCCCGTGCGGCTGCGCCTGCGGGCCACGGACGAGGAGCTGGCCATCGAGGTCGACGACGCCGCCAGTGCCATGCCGCGCAAGCTGCGAGCCACGCCGGACGACGTCCACGGACGCGGGCTGGCCATCGTGGCCGAGCTGGGCAATCGCTGGGCGGCCCGGGCGGAGGGGTTTGGCAAGACGGTGTGGAGCACCTTGCCGATCCCCCAGCCGGCGGAGAGCTCGCGCGCGCTGCCCTGACGTCTCCGGGGGTCGGGGCGGGTCACGAGCGGGCGGGAAGGAATCGGGCCCGCCGGAGTCAGAGGGTTAGAGATGGTCGTCGCTTCGGCATATGCTCTGCGCGAAAGGGAAGTGATGTCGCCAGCTTCGCCCCATCAGCTCGATCCTGAGCGCCTGGGCGATCACCTCGACCGGCTCTACCGCGCGGCCTGGGGCCTGTGCGGCTCACGCGAGGATGCCGAAGACCTCGTCCAGGAGACCTTTGCCCAGGTTCTCAGGCGACCGCGGCTCGTCCGCTCCCAGGACGACCTGGCCTACCTTTTGCGCGTGCTGCGCAACACGTTCTTGTCCTCCCGCCGCGCGGCCAGCCGGAGGATCCGCCCGGAGCCCCTCCCGGAGGATCTCGACCGGCTGGCCGATCGCGGCGCTCCGGCGCCTGTAGACGCGCTCGACGCCCGCGAGCTCTACGCCCGCATCGCCGAGCTCCCGGACGCCTTTCGCGACGCGCTGGTGTCCATCGACCTGCTCGGGCTGTCCTACCGGGAAGCCGCTCGGGCCCTGAAGGTCCGCGAGGCAATGGTTACCACTCGGCTGCACCGTGCGCGGGTGCGGGTCGGACGGGCACTGGAGGCATCGCCAGTCGCCACGGAGGGTCAGAGCTCATGAGCGATCGTCAATCTCGAAAGCTCGAGCGCGAGCTGGCCGCGTACGCCGACGGGTCCCTCGACCCCACCCGGCGCGAGCGCGTCGAGCGCGCGGTCGACGCATCACCCGCCCTGCAGGCCGACCTGGCTGCGCAACGGTCAGCGCTCGACGCGATCGCCGCGGGCCGCGTAAGCGCACCCGCCTCCCTGCGCGCGCGGATCGAGCTGGCGCCAGGGCCGGCTCGGGGCCGGTTTATCGACCGGTTCGGCACCTGGACGGTGGCCGCCGCCGGCGCCTTCGCCCTGGCGATGGCGCTCGTCGTGACCTTCGCCGTCGTGCGCGGTCAGGGGGGCGCCCTCACCGTGACCCAAGCGGCGGCGCTGAGCGCAGGTCCGCCGCAACAGGCGGTGGCCTCCGTGCCCTCCGGTGCGGCTACGGTGCCCGGTGTTCTCGCCGCCGGACTGCCCTACCCCGCCTGGGGCTCGACGTTCGGTTACTCCGCCACCGGGGTGCGCCGTGACCGGCTCGACGGCCGGCTGGCCACCACGGTGTACTACCAGGCCGGACCGAGCGAGGTCGCCTACACGATCGTCTCCGGGGCGCCGCTTGCGCTCGGGGTCAACGCCTCCGCCAGCGTCCGCGACGGGGTGGCGCTGCGGTCCCTGAGTACCGGCGGGCATCCGGTTGTCACCTGGGTGCGCGAGGGACACACGTGCGTGCTCACCGGGCGCGGGGTGTCCGTGAGTGCTCTGCTCGCGCTTGCAGCCTGGCGACACGGGGAGCAGGAGCTCTACTAACCCGCTCGCGGGCTTCGCTCGCGGGTGTGGTCGGGGCCGCGCGTGCGGTCCGGGTTTCGCGCGTGCGGTCCGGGTCTCACGCGTGCGGTCCGGGTCTCACGCGTGCGGTCCGGGTGCCCCAAGGTGCACTAGTGTCCGAGCCACCGTGGTCACGGATGCGATCGTCGTCGGCGCCGGAGTGGTCGGTCTGGCGGCCGGCTTTGAGCTGTTCCGTGCCGGACACCGCGTCACTGTGGTGAGCGCTCACGTGCCGGGCAGCCGCCAATCCTGCGGACTGTCGCGCATCTTCCGCCTGGCCCACGCCGACGGGATGCTGACCGAGGCCGCAGCCCACTCGCTGCAGCTCTGGCAGGAGTGGGAGGCGCTGGCCGGCCAGCCGCTGCTCGAGCGCACCGGGCTGCTGCTGACCGGGGACATGGCCGACCGCGAGGTTCACTTGCGGGCGTATGGCGGCCTCGCTCGGGGTCGCGGTGCCCGCCATCCGCTGGCCGTGTCCCTGGGTGAATGGGCGTTCGAGTCCACGGGCGCCGCCATCCAGGCCGAGGCGACCGTGCGCTTTTTGCAACGCGGAGTGGACGTGGTCATGGGGGAGGTGGTGAGCGTCGAGCGGGGCCGGGTGGTGCTGGCCGGCGGGAGCACGTTGGAGGCCGCCCACGTCGGGGTGTGCGCCGGTCCGGACACCTATGAGCTGCTTGGTCTCCATGAGCCCACGCGGCTGCGCTCGGTGCGCTTCTCGTTTCCTTTGCGCGCGCCTCTCGAGCGGCCGGCGCCGTGCTGGATTCACCGTGACGAAGAGCTGAGCGAGCCTTTCTACGCGGTCATGGACGGTGACGATCACTACTCGATCGGTCTGAGTGCGGGGGCCTCGGGGGCCTCGGGGGACGCGGGGGACGCGGGGGCCTCGGGGGAAGCGGGGGCGTCCGGGGCGTTGGGCTCGGAGGAGGCGCAGATCCGCGATGCCTACGGGCGCGTGCTCGCCATCGTCGAGCGGGTGTTCCCGGGCCTGGAGCCGGTGGCCGAGCGTGTCATCAACTGCGAGTACACGGTCAATCCGTCGGGGCCCTTAGAGCACGACGGCTGGGATCTGATCGAGCGTGAGGGCGTGGTTGGCGTGACCGGCCCAAGCCTGTTCAAGTTCGCCCCCTTGCTGGGCCGATTGGTGGCCGAGCGCGTGGGCAAGGTGCCGGTGTAGGGGGAGCCCCGGGTCGGGCCGGCCCGGGCGCCTACCCGGGTTGCTGGCCCTGGACGGGCTCTTCCTCTTGGGCGATGCCCTCTTCCTCGCTCGCCTCTCCGTCAACCGCGGCCGTCGGGTCCTCGGCGGCCTTCTCCAAAGGCTCGATATCCGGACCCTCTTCCTCCTCCTCGTCCTCGTCGTCCGTGGTGTCGGAGTCGTCCGCGTCGGCTTCGGAGTCCTCCTCGTCAGCGTCGGAGTCCTGGCCCTTGCCTTCGGTCTCGTCCCCGGTGCGCTCGGAGCTTTCGTCCTTGCTTTCGGTCTCCTTGTCGCTGCGCTCGGAGCCCTGCTCCTTGCCCTCGGAGCCCTGCTCCTTGCCCTCGGTCTCGTCCTCGCTGCGGTCGGTCTCTTCCTCGTTGGTTCCCATACCCGCGGCCTACCCCGCGGCCCTGGCTTCAAGCGTGCCGCGCGTCGGGCCCGTGTGAAGCCCCGACGACGAACAATGGCTATCTGCTAACGCATACGCGCAGCTAAGAGCCAAAGTTCGGCCCACCGGGCCACGCGCGCGATCTGCGGCAGCTCTGAAGTGGGCCGGGCGAGCCGGTTTAGACTCGGCCGATGGACTTCGGCATCGGCTATTTCCCTACGCACGACGCTCTGCGCCCGGGCGCGATCGCCCGTCTGGTCGAGGAGCACGGCCACGACTCGCTGTTCTTCGCCGAGCACACGCACATCCCGGCCAGCCGTGAGAGTCCGTGGCCGGGCGGCGGCGAACTGCCGCAGAAGTACAGCCACACCTACGACCTGTTCGTCGCCCTGACCGCCGCCGCCGAGGCGACCTCGACGCTGCGGGTGGGCAGCGGCATCTGCCTGGTCGTCGAGCGCGATCCAATCACCACAGCCAAGGAGGTCGCCTCCCTCGACCACATGTCCGGCGGTCGGTTCGAGTTCGGCATCGGCGCCGGCTGGAATCGTGAGGAGATGGCCAACCACGGCACCGACCCGCGCACGCGCATGCGGCTGATGGCCGAGCGCGTCGAGGCCATGAAGGCCATCTGGACTCAGGACGAGGCCAGCTACCAGGGGGAGTTCGTCTCCTTCGAGCGCATCTGGTCGTGGCCGAAGCCGGCTCAGCGACCGCACCCGCCGGTGCTCGTGGGCGGAAACGGCCCCACCGTGCTCGATCGCGTGCTGGCCTTCGGCGATGCCTGGCTGCCCAACTACGCCCGCGGGGGCAGCGATGTGCTGGAGCGCAGCCGGGAGTTGCGCGAGCGGGCCGACCGCCCCATCGATGTGATCGTCATGGGAGCTCCGGCCGACGCGGCCGTGCTCGAGCAGCTTCGGGAGGGCGGGTGCCGCCGCGCCGTGCATTGGATTCCCTCGACGGGCCGGGCCGGGGTGGAGCACGCGCTCGAGGCCTGGGAGTCGGCGATCGCCGAGCTCACCGGCGAGGCGTGACCGCGGCGGAGGCCCGGAAGCGGTTTGGCGCCGCCAGGGTGGCGCGGCTGGCCACGGCCGACGCCGCCGGTCATCCGCACCTGGTGCCAATCACCTTCGCCGTGGCCGGCGATCGCGTGTACAGCGCCGTGGACGCGAAACCCAAGCGCACGACCGCCCTGCGACGATTGGCCAACGTGCGCGAGAACCCGGCGGTGTCCGTGCTCGTCGATCACTACGACGACGCGGACTGGGCGGCCCTGTGGTGGGCACGTGCCGACGGCCACGGGCGGGTGCTCGAGGGCGAGGAGCCCGAGGCCCGCCGCGCCCTCGCCCTCATCGCCGATCGCTACCCGCAACACCGTCCGGCCGGTGCCGTGCTCGCCGTCGACGTGGAGCGCTGGAGCGGCTGGAGCGCCGCGGAGGGCCGCGCCGCGCCCGCGACGCCCGGGCCCGCGTGACGTACTCCCGCGACCGGCGGCGTGGTGGGCAGCGGCCATGGCGCCTTTGCGAGCCGGCGCATCGAGGATGAGGGCCGGCAACTGAAACGCATCCAGCCAATGCCCCTGGCCCAGTAGGCTCTTCCCGTGTCCGGACAGGTTCCCGCGGAGGTTGACCTGCAGGTCAGCTCCGTGGTCCCCGTTCTGCGCATGTATGACGTTGAAGCGACCAAACGCTTCTACGTTGACTACCTGGGATGTGCGCTGGACTGGCAGGAGGGCGAAGGCGACCGGCCGGTCTACCTGCACGTGTCGCTCGGTGGCCTCGAACTCCACCTGTCTTCGCATCACGATGATGGAACGCCAGGCACGGCGGTGCTGGTGGTGGTCCGCAACCTTGACGCCATACACGCGGCCCTCCACCGGCGTGGTTATCCGTTTCTTAACCCCGGTATCGAAGACGGGCCGGCGCGAGGGAGAACGATGACACTCATTGACCCCGCCTCGAACCGGCTTCGCTTCTACGAGCCAGGTGCGATCACCTGACGCCGAGGCACTCGCCAGTTCCACGCAGCGACAGATGACGTAGTCGGGGCTGGGCTGCGAAGGTCGAGGGCACAGCGGTATGCCGCAACCTCAGTTCTGGGCCCCCACACCCGTCATCGGCCAGACCCTCGGGTCGGTCTGCTGTCGGACACGCCGGTCGCTCCGCGCCGAAGGCGGCGTTATCCAAAATGCACTACCCGCAGCCGGTGTTGAACCCGCAGCTCGAGCACGTGTAGCAGCTACCCGTGCGCTGCATCATGCCGCCGCACTGCTGGCACGCGGGCCCGAGATCGAGGCCTTTGCGCAGCGCCGGCAGCACCGGTGGCTCGTCGGTGAGCGCCGCGGTCGGCGCCACCGCGCTTCCGCCGTTGCCAGTGGTCGACCCATTGCCGCCGGCCCCGTGGCCATTGCCATTGCCGTGCCATCACTGGGCTCGGTCGCGGGGCGGGCGGCCGGTCCGGCCGTATCGCTGTACTGCGAGCTGAGCGCATCCTGGGCGGCCTTCCGGGCCCTGACCTCCTTGGTCAGGATCCCGAGCTCCTCCTGCAGATCGGCGTCGAGGAAGCGGGAGGCCAGCCAGCGCATGATGTAGTCGGGCATGGATTTGGCGAACGGGATCTCGGGGTTCGAGGTCATGCCCTCGGGCTCGAAGCGCATGTAGCTGAACTTGCGCACGAGCGTCTCGAGCGGCACGCCGTACTGCAGCGAGATGGAGATTGCGGTGGCGAACGAGTTCATCATGCCCCGCAGGGTCGAGCCCTCCTTACCGATGTCGGTCAGGAAGATCTCGCCCACCGTGCCGTCGTCGTACATCCCCGCGGTGATGTAGCCCTCGTGGCCGCCGATGGAGAACTTGTGGGTGATCGACTGGCGCTCGCGCGGCATCCGCCGGCGCTTGGGCGGCGCCTTGGCCAGCGCGTCGGCCACCGCCTTCTCGATCGTCTCCTCAGCGTTGTCGGCGACCGGGGCCTCCTTCTGCGCATCCGTCCTCAGAGCCTGCGCCGTCTTTGAGCCGTCCCGATAGATGGCCAGCGCCTTGACGCCGAGCCGCCACGCTTCGAGGTAGGCATCGGCGATGTCGTCCACGGTCGCGGTCTCGGGCAGGTTGACCGTCTTGGAGATGGCGCCGCTGATGAAGGGCTGCACGGCGCCCATCATCTTCAAATGCCCGCGGTGGGAGATCGCCCGCTCTCCGACGGCGACGTCGAACACCGGGAGATGCTCCTCGTGGAGTCCGGGTGCGCCGATGATCGTGCCGTGCTCGTTGACGTAGGCGACGATCTGATCGATCTGCTCCTCGGCGTAGCCGAGCGTCTGCAGGGCCAGCGGCACTGTGCGGTTGGCGATGGTCATCTGCCCGCCGCCGACCAGCTCCTTGAACTTGACCAGCGAGAAGTCGGGCTCGACGCCCGTCGTGTCGCAGTCCATGAGGAAGGAGATGGTGCCCGTGGGAGCGAGCACGGTGGCCTGGGCGTTGCGATAGCCATGCCGCTCGCCGGCCACCACAACCTCATCCCAGGTCGACCGCGCCGAGGCCAAGAGCGCCTTATCGGCGCAGGCGGCATCCGGGATGGCGTAGCTGGCGTCGCGATGCATCCGCATGACCGCGTTGTGCGCGTCGCGGTTGTCGGCGTACTTGTCATAGGGACCCATCGCCGCGGCGATCCGGGCTGAGCCGAGATAGCCGCGAGCCGTCATCAGGGCGGTGATGGCTGCCGCCGTCCCCCGACCGGCGTCGGAGTCATAGGGCATGCCGTTGGCCATGAGGTAGGCGCCGAGGTTGGCGTAGCCCAGGCCGAGCTGGCGGAACGCCCGGGCGTTGCGCGTGATCTGCTCGGTGGGATAGCTCGATGGCGAGACGATGATCTCCTGGGCCAGGAAGACGACGTCCACAGCGTGCTCGAAGGACTCGGCATCGAAGGTGCCGTCGGACCGGCGGAACTTCATGAGGTTCAGCGAGGCGAGGTTGCAGGCCGAGTCGTCAACGTGCATGTACTCCGAGCACGGGTTAGAAGCGTTGATCCGACCCGAGACCGGACACGTGTGCCACTGGTTGATCGTGCTGTCGTACTGGACACCCGGGTCGGCGCACCGCCACGCGGCCTCGGCGATCTCGCGCATGAGCTCGCGGGCCGGGATCGCGTCGCCGATCGGCTCGCCGGTGGTCCGAGCGATGAGATGCCAGTCCTCGTCGTCCTCGACCGCACGCATGAACTCGTCGGTGATCCGCACCGAGTTGTTGGCGTTCTGGTACTGAATGGAGAAGAAGCCATCGCCGTCGATCGACATGTCAAAGCCCGCGTCACGGAGCGCGGCGGCCTTGTCCTCCTCCTTGGCCTTGCACCAGATGAACTCGCGGATGTCGGGGTGGTCGACATCGAGCACGACCATCTTGGCCGCCCGGCGGGTGCCGCCGCCGGACTTGATCGAGCCGGCCCACGCATCGGCGCCCCGCATGAACGAGACCGGGCCCGAGGCGGTGCCCCCGCGGCTGAGGGGCTCCATCGAGCCGCGGATCTTGGAGAGGTTGATGCCCGAGCCCGAGCCGCCCCGGAAGATGATTCCCTCCTTGGTGTTCCACTCGAGGATCGACTGCATGTCATCCTCGACCGAGAGGATGAAACAGGCGCTGGCCTGCATCTTCGAATCGCCGACCGGATGCCAGCCGACGTTGAACCAGACGGGGGAGTTGAAGGCCGCCATCTGGTGCAAGAGGATGTAGGTGAGCTCGGCCTCGAAGGCGTCGGCATCCTCGGAGGTGGCGAAGTAGCCGCGCTCGCGTCCCCAGGTGGCGATCGTGCCGGCGACGCGCGTGATCATCTGCTTGACCGAGTGCTCCCGCGCGGGCGATCCGAGCTGGCCGCGGAAGTACTTCTGGGCCACGATGTTGGTCGCGTTCTGCGACCAGGACTTCGGGAACTCGACGTCGCGCTGCTCGAAGGAGAGCTTCTCGCCCTGGCCGATACGGGCATCCCGCAACTCCCACTCGACGGCCTCGAACGGATGACGGCCAGGCATGGTGAAATACCGGCGGATCGAGAGACCCTCGCCCGCCAACAAGCTGGCGTTCGAGTGGGTGTGTGGGCTGTACTCCATACCGTCCTGCTCCTCTCGTTTTTCCGCGAATTCCGCCGCTTTTCCCGAACTCTGGGCTGGCTGAGCGGGTAACAGCGAATCCTCGCGGACGCCCCGGACGGAAAAGTTGTGAGGCGTCGTTTCCGAGCGGGCTCCAGTCACTAATTTTACTGCGCGCGAGGGTCCATTCCCGCGCGCAAAGGCGCTCATAGCGGGGTCTCTGTTATCAATCGCGCCATGCACGAGGTGCCCCTCCTGTGAGACTGCTCGTCACCGGCGGCGCCGGCTACATCGGGTCGATCGTGGCCCAGCAGCTGCTCGGAGAGGGACACGAGGTCGTCGTCTTCGACAACCTCGAACGCGGGCATCGGGCGGCCGTGCCCGCGGGAGCGGAGCTCGTCATCGCCGACCTCCTTGACCGTGACGCCGTCGACCGGGCCATGACCGACGGCTTCGATGGCGTCCTTCACTTCGCCGCGCTGGCGCTGGTGGCCGAGTCGGTCAGCAATCCCGAGCGCTACTACCGCACTAACGTCGGCGGGACTCTCAACCTCCTCGAGGCGATGCGCGACCGCGGCGTCGAGCGCCTCGTCTTCTCATCTACGTGTGCCGTCTACGGTTATCCCGACAGGGTTCCGATCGCCGAGGACAGCCGAACCCGGCCGGCCACGTCCTACGGCGCCTCCAAGCTCGCCGTGGACTGGATGATTCGCGACTTCTGCACCGCCTACGAGCTCGGTGCCGTGAGCTTGCGCTACTTCAACGTGGCCGGTGCCGCCGCGGAGCTCGGGGAGGACCACCGCCCGGAGACGCATCTGATCCCGAACGTGCTCCGCGCGGCCGCCGGGACCGAGGCCACCGTGCGGATGTTCGGCACCGACTACCCCACCCGCGACGGCACCGCGGTTCGGGACTACATCCACATCGAGGACCTCGCCGACGCCCATCTCCTCGCTCTGCAGGCGGCGCGAGCCGGCGAGCATCAGATCTACAACCTCGGCAACGGCAACGGATTCTCCGTCCGCGAGGTCATCGCCGCCGCGCAGACGGTCACCGGGCGCGAGATCCCGGTCGAGGAGGCCGACCGTCGCCCCGGCGACCCGCCGGAGCTCGTGGCGGCGGGCGAGCTCATCCGCTCCGAGCTGGGCTGGACACCGCGCAAGCCCTCGCTCGAAGAGATGATCTCCGATGCGTGGGCCTTTGCCCAGGCCCACCCCGACGGGTACTCACGCTAGATCCGAGATCGCCGCCAGCGCGGCCTCGAGCACGGCGTGTGGCTCCTGGGCCGCGTCGATGCGAACGACGCGCTCGGGTTCCTGCCGGCACAGAAGGTCGTAGGCCTCGTCGATCCGCTCGAAGAACTCGAGCTCCTCGCTCTCCAGACGATCCGCGGGCGCACCCCGCCCGCGAGAGCGATCACGGCCGGCGGTCGGGTCGAGGGCCAGCCACAGCGTCCGGTCGGGCCGCAGGCCCCCGGTGGCGAACTGATTGATGCTCCGGACCTGGTCGACGCCGAGCCCCCGGGCGGCGCCCTGATAGGCAAGCGAGGAATCGACGAAGCGGTCGAGCAGGACCCAGTGGCCGGCGCGCAGGAGAGGCTCGATGGCCTGCTCGACGAGCTGAGCGCGTGCCGCCGCGTAGAGCAGCGCCTCGGCCCGGGGACCGATCTCCAGCCCCGGGTCTTTGACCACTGCGCGAACGCGCTCGGCCGCTGGGACCCCACCGGGCTCGCGCAGCAGTCGTACATCGACCGCGCGGGCATGTAGGGCCTGGACGAGGGCCGCGGCCAGCGTCGTCTTGCCGGCTCCGTCGATGCCCTCGATGGTGATCAGCCGCCCCCGACCCATGATTACGTGGCGACGGGCCGGACGATTAGCATCGGTGCATGCTCGCAGAGCTCGCGTCTCATCCCCACGCCAAGGCGGTCCTGGGGCCGGTTCTGCGCTCGCGGGGCAGCGCCTCGCATGCCTATCTCTTCCACGGACCCGGAGGAGCGGGCAAGCGCTCCGCGGCACGGGCTCTGGCGGCCGAGCTTCTCGCCGATGGTGTGCAGAACGCCGAGAGCGCTCGGGCGCGAGTCCGGTCGGGCGCGCATCCCGATCTGACCTGGGTGACCCCGAGCGGCGCGCACGAGATTCTCGTCGGCGACATCCAGGAACCGGTTATCGCGGCGGCCACCAAGACGCCGTTTGAGGCCTCGAGCCGTGTGTTTGTGATCGAGCGCGTGGATGAGCTCGGCGAAGAGGCGGCGAACCGCATGCTCAAGACACTGGAGGAGCCGGCGTCGTTTGTGCATCTCATCTTGCTGACCGATCGGCTGGCCGAGGTGCTCCCGACGATTCAGTCCCGGTGTCAGCTCGTGCGCTTTGACGCCCGGTCCGCCGAGGAGGTCGCCGCCCGGCTGGCCCCGTTGGGCGTGGCGTCGGAGACCGCACTGGCCTGCGCGCGGCTGTCGCTCGGCGACGCCGCCGCCGCGGCCGCGCTGGCCGGCGAGTCGGGCCGCGAGCTGCGCACGGCGGCCGAACAGTTCGCTCGCGCGCCCCTCTCGGACGCGCCGGCGACCAAGCCGTGGTCGGCCCTGCTGGCCGCGGTGAAGAACGCCGGGGATGTGGTCAGGCGAGAGCTCGAGGCCCGGGCGGTCGCGGAGCTCGAGCTCTATCCACGTAAGGATCGCAAGCGGATCGAGAACGAGTGGTCGGAGCGCATCCGGCGAGCCCGGCGCCGCACGGAGACGCGTGCGCTCGACCGAGGCCTCGAACTGCTCTCGCTCTGGTACACGGACCTGGCCTGTCTGATCTGGGACGCGAACGATCTCGTCCGCAACGTCGACCGCCTGGCTGAGCTCGAAGCGGACCGGGGTGCATCGGAGCAAGCCCTCCGTTCGGCCGTGGAAATGGTCGAGGACACGCGGGTGCGGTTTCAGTTGAACGTCTCGGAGGAGCTTGCGTGCGAAGCGTTGTGCTACCGCTTGCAACGCCTGCTGGCTCCATGAGTGAGCCGCACGAGGTGTATCTCCGCGCCCCGAGCCCGGCCGATCGCGACGAGTTCATCGCGCTCATGCGCGCCAGCCGTGCCTTTCACCGGCCGTGGGCCAGCGCGCCCACCGATGACGAGCGCTTCGCCGCCTACGTCGCGGACAGCCGCCGCCCGGATTTCGAGGCCATGCTCGTCTGCCGTCAGGAGGACTTGGCCATCGTCGGCTTCTTCAACCTCTCCCAGATCACCCGGGGCTCGCTGCAGAGCGCCTACCTGGGGTATGCGGTCGGCAGGCACTTCTCCCGGCACGGGTACATGCGGGCCGGCATCCACCTCGTGCTCCGCCATGCCTTCCTGAGCCTGCGTCTGCATCGCATCGAGGCCAACATCCAGCCCGGCAACAAGGCCTCGATCGCGCTGGCCAGCGGCGCCGGGTTTCGGCGCGAGGGCTTCTCGCCGCGGTATCTGAAAATCGGGGGGCGCTGGCGCGACCACGAACGGTGGGCCATCCTGGCCGAGGATTGGCGCACGTACGCGGACGTGCCGGGCCGGTAAGGCCCCCCGAGGGCTCGGGCTGCCGGACGTGAGGGCGCGCACGCTGGCGCTACGCTGTCTGGCGCCAGGGACACTGGCCCTCGCGTAGGCCGACGTAGCTCAGCTGGTAGAGCACTTCACTCGTAATGAAGGGGTCCGGGGTTCGAGTCCCCGCGTCGGCTCTCTAAAGGCCCCGCTAAAGCGGGGTCTTCTTTTGGTCGGGGGTCGGGGCGATTTCAGGATATGTCCCCAATATCTCCCAAGCAAGCAGTAGAGTTTTTCTTGGCGCCGATGGGAGCACGGGTTCCCTCAGGGCATGTCTTCCGCGTTGAGCGAGCGCGCGGACCGGTCTGGTACGCGAGGTACCGGCTGCCGGACGGGAGCCAGGTGCAGAGGAAGATCGGGCCGGCGTGGACTCGAGTCCGGGTCTGACAGATTGATCACGCCCTCGGGCAGCTCCAGCACGACGTAGGGCTTGCTGTTGCCCTTCCGCACCCGTCCCTTCATGTCCCGCGCCGTTGCGCGCCAGCGCTCGTAGGCCTCGTTGGCCTGCAGGTCGACCCGTTGGTTCTCCTCAAACCGCTCGAGCGTCTCGAGCAGACGATCCTCGCGATCACGCGGGATCGGCTTCGCCTGCTGGGCGCGGCGAGACTCAAGCTCGCTGCGCGCGAATGTGGCTGTCCCGCGGCGGGGTGACGCCCGCGCGGCGCGCTGTTGGCGGGGGGGGGTGTGGCTCGGCGCTCGGGCTTCGCGTGGGTTCAGGTGATCGTGAAGCTCTTCTTCGCCGGCGTCGGGTCGGCCCCGGCGGCGTTGAGCGCGCGCACCTCGAACGTGTACTTGCCGGGCTTCAGGTGCTTGTAGGTCTTCGGCGAGCGGCAGGCCGAGAACGACGGCTTGGGCTTCTTGTGGTGCGCCTTCGGCGTCCTGACGAGCGCGCACTGAAAGCCCGTTGCCGTGCCGATCGCCTTGAAGCTGAACGTGGCCTGGTGATGCTTCGAGCTGATCTTGGCCTTGGTGATCTTGGTGCCCGGCGGCAGCTGCGTGACGAACACCCACGCCGCCCCCGCGCAGTTGTTGTCGCCGGAGCCGCCGACGAGCGCCGTGTTACCGTCGCCCGACAGCGCCACGCTCCAGCCCTGGTAGGCGTCGCCGGCAGCGCCGGTGCCGACGAGCTTTGCGCCCTGCTGGGTCCAGGTCGTCCCCGAGCGCGTGAACACCCACACCGCCCCCGCCCCGCCGTTGTCGCTGTCGCCGCCGACGAGCGCTGTGTTCCCGTCGCCCGACAGCGCCACGCTGAGCCCTGCAGGCGCCGGGGCCGACCGCGCCGGTGCCGACGAGCTTCGGGCCCTGCTGGGTCCAGGTCGTCCCCGAGCGCGTGAACACCCACAGCCGCCCCCGCCACGCCGTTGTCGCCGTGGCCGCCGACGAGCGCTGTGTTCCCGTCGCCCGACAGCGCCACGCTGGAGCCCTGGTAGGCGTCGCCGGCCGCGCCGGTGCCGACGAGCTTTGCGCCCTGCTGGGTCCAGGTCGTCCCCGAGCGCGTGAACACCCACACCGCCCCCGCGGAGCTGTTGTCGTTCCGAAGCCGCCGACGAGCGCGGTGTTCCCGTCGCCCGACAGCGCCACGCTTTTGCCCTGGCTGAGCGTCGCCGACGGCGCCGGTGCCGACGAGCTTTGGGCCCTGCTGGGTCCAGGTCGTCCCCGAGCGCGTGAACACCCACGCCGCCCCCGCGCCGTCGCCGGGCGCCGCCGACGAGCGCCGTGTTCCCGTCGCCCGACAGCGCCACGCTGTAGCCCTGCTCGGCGCCGGTGCCGCGCCGGTGCCGACGAGCTTTGGGCCCTGCTGGGTCCAGGTCGTCCCCGAGCGCGTGAACACCCACACCGCCCCCGTCACGCCGTCGTCGTCGTTGGGGCCGCCGACGAGCGCTGTGTTCCCGTCGGACTGACAGCGCCACGCTGGAGCCCTGGTCGGCGTCGCCGACCGCGCCGGTGCCGACGAGCTTTGGGCCCTGCTGGGTCCAGGTCGTCCCCGAGCGCGTGAACACCCACACCGCCCCCACGCCGCCGTTGTCGCCGGGGCCGCCGACGAGCGCGGTGTTCCCGTCGCCCGACAGCGCCACGCTGCAGCCCTGCTCGGCGTCGCCGGCGGCGCCGGTGCCGACGAGCTTTGCGCCCTGCTGGACGAACGGGTCGATCCGCAGCGGATAGCGCGCGCCACGCGCGTCAACACGAACCAGCAGCCCGCCGCCGGTCGCGGCCAGCCACGCGTGCAGCACGCGCCCGCGCGCGTCGATCGCCCGCAGACCCACGTAGCGAAGCACGACCCCCCCGCCCGGGGCGATGAAATCGACCGCCTCGCCGCCACCAACCAGACGCGCCCTCAACGACCCCCGCCACACGCAGCGCGACCGTCACCGGGCCGCGCGCCGCGCCCGCCGGCGGCGCACGCAAACGTAAAGCCCTGCTCGAGCCCCAACGGCCCATTCTCAAACCACTGCGTAAGCGCCCCGTCGGCGTACGAGACCCGGTTCCCATCCGCGCTCGGCGCCCGAGACCCAAGCGGCCTCAACGACGAACCGTAGCCAACCCCGGCCAGGCTCAGCGCGAGACGCCCCCCGCGCGCGAAAACACGCACACCCGAATCCGAAAAGCGGGCCGAGAAACCCTGCGCGCCGTTCACCAACACAAACCCGGCACCCGCGCGCCTAACCCAGAACACGCGCTCGCTGCGACCAAGCGTGCCCGACACCAGACCGCGCAACGGGACCGGCAAACGCGCAAACCCACCCGCCGCCGACACACGCGCCGACGAGCGCGCGCTCGACACGCCCCCCCGAACACCAACCAGCGCCGCCACCGCGACCACCGCCACCCCGGCCAACAACGCCGCAGCGACCAGCACCCCAACACGACCCCGCCCCGGCCGCCGAGAGCCCACGCCCTCGCGCCCCCGAGCCCCGAAGGCGATCGCATCCGCAAGGGTCGCACTCGCCACAGTCATCTGTCTACTTCTTTTCCGGCTTGACGGTCAGCTTCGTGTTCGCGATCGCGAGGTGCCTGCCGTTTTGCAGCAGCGTGATCGTCAGGCTCACAGGGAGCTTGCCGAATCGCGCTAGCAGCTTGCGGCCGGTGGCGTTGAGCTTGACCGCGACGGTCACCGTCCGGCCGGGCTCAATCATCACCGTCTTCGTGGCGACGATGACCACGCGGGACTTGCGCCTGGTGCTCGCGCTGAGTGCGACGGGCCGGCCGCCCTTCGTCGTCTCGGTCGTGGTCAGCGTCTCGGTCGCCCGGCAAGGTCGGAGCGCCGAGCGCGCGCAGATCAGCTTGTCGGTGACGCCCGCGCCGTTGGAGGTCGGGCGCCCGATCAGCGAGAGCGCGCTCACCGCGCTCGGCGCGCTGCCGACACGGTCGGGAGTCCAAGGAGCAGCCCCTGTTCGTGGCCCGAGCTGTCGGTGTAGTTGCCGACGGCGGTGCAGTTCCCCGCCGAGGCGCACGACACCGACTCAAGGCCGGCGTTCGGGCTGTGTGTCGGCGTTTGCGGGCAGCGACGCCTCGACGCCGGGCGCCCACGTCCCCGACGTCTCGGTCAACAGCAGCCCCTGGTAGCGGCCCGAGCTGTCGGTGTAGGAGCCGGCGGCGGTGCAGTTCCCCGCCGAGGCACACGACACCGAGCCAGGTAGGCAACGTTGGCGTTCGCGGGCAGCGACGCCTCGACGCCGGCCGCCCACGTCCCCGACGTCTCGCTCAACAGCAGCCCCCGCGCCTGGCCCGAGCTGTCGGTGTAGTTGCCGACGGCGCTGCAGTTCCCCGCCGAGGCGCACGACACCGAGCTCAACGCCGGCGTTCGGGCTGTTGTCGGCGTTTGCGGGCAGCGTCGCCTCGACGCCGGGCGCCCACGTCGCCCGACGTCTCGCTCAACAGCAGCCCCTGGTCGTCGCCCGAGCTGTCGGTGTAGGAGCCGACGGCGGTGCAGTTCCCCGCCGAGGCGCACGACACCGAGAGGGCGACGTTCGGTTGCGTCGTGTTGACGTTTGCGGGCAGCGACGCCTCGACGCCGGTCGCCCACCTCCCCGACGTCTCGGTCAACAGCAGCCCCTGGTACCTGCCCGAGCTGTCAACGTAGGTGCCGACGGCGGTGCAGTTCCCTGCCGAGGCACACGACGCCGAGCCGAGGGAGACGTCCGGGTGTTCGCCATAGGCGTTTGTGGGCACGGACGCCTCGACGCCGGTCGCCCACTCGCCCGAAGTCTCGGTCAACAGCAGCCCATCTGAGGTGCCCGAGCTGTCGGTGTAGTTTCCGACGGCGGTGCAGTTCCCCGCCGAGGCGCACGACACCGAGCCGAGGGAGACGTCCGGGTCTGTGCCGGCGTTTGCGGGCAGCGGCGGCGCGACGCCGGTCGCCCACCTCCCCAAGGTCTCGGTCAACAGCAGCCCCTGTGATTCGTTGTAGATGCCGGTGGCGTTTGCGACGGCGGTGCAGTTCCCCGCCGAGGCGCACGACACCGAGCCGAGGGAGACGTCCGGTTGTGTCCGGGCGTTTGCGGGCCACAACGCCTCGACGCCGGTCGCCCACCTGCCCGACGTCTCGGTCAAAAGCAGCCCCTGAGAGTGGCCCGAGCTGTCGGTGTAGGAGCCAACGGCGCTGCAGTTCCCCGCCGAGGCACACGATACCGAGTCGAGGCCGGCGTTCGGGTTTTTGCCGGCATTTGCGGGCAGCGACGCCTCGACGCCGGTCGGCCAGTTCGTTGACGCCAACGCGTCCGGCGGCAACGCAGCCAACATCAACAGCACGCCACAGGCAAGCGCCGCCCGGCCGCACAACACGCGGAGGCGACGCACCCCGCCGCGAGCCCGCGAACGGGCCTTCGCGCCCGCGCTGGCGCACGCTTCCAAACGCAGCACACGCGCACAGCTCCCGCCGGGGAGCAGGGCAGTCTGACGTGTCAACCACCGCTGGGAGCAGACCACGACAAGCACAAACGCCAGACAGCCGCGCACCACCCCCTTACCGTGAGTGGCGCTCCAGCGTGAGGCGTGAGAAGTGAAGCTTTCTGAGTTGCTCATCAGTCCCGCCCCCAAAGTCGATCTGAAGGCGCAGGGCGCTCATCAGCGCCTGCTTCCGCGAGGTCCGCCCAGGCGGGTCCCGGTACTTGACTATTCCGATCGCTTATAAACGGCCGTGGACGCCCCAAAGAAGAAACGGTCCTTGCGCTGACGCTACGCCCGTGGTGGCGCGTTGTCTATGGCTCGTTCGGGCCTGATCGGGGGCCCGAACGGACTACTCGCACTGCGCGCTCAGCTGGCAGTCGCAGTTGAGTCCGCGAGGGAGCGTACCGTCAGCGCGTGGCTGGATGCGCGGGCGAAGAGTGCCCGAATGCCAGCTGGCTGACGGGGCTGTACCTCGCTCAGGCAGGCGGCCCGCGGTTAGGAGATGCCGGCGCGTACTGCTTGGGCGGCTGCTTGGATGCGGTTCTCGAGGTGGAGTTTGGCGAGGATGCTCTTGATGTGGTTAGAGACGGTGTTTGTGCTGAGCGACAGCTCGCGTCCGATCTGCTGATTGCTTTTGCCGCTCGCTAGGAGCGTGAAGATCTCGAGCTCGCGTTCGGTCAGGGCGGCGCGGATCGCGCTGGCGGCGTCTTGGCTGGTGGTGATCGGGATGTCGGTTTCGCGGATGCGTTCGAGCAGCTTCCCGGCGATCTGGGAGGACAGCACCGATTCGCCGGCGGCGGTGGCTTTGACGGCGGCGATGATCGCTTTGGGTGGCGCGGTCTTGAGGATGTAGCCGCTGGCGCCGGCGATGATCGCTTCGACGACGCGGTTTTCTTCGGTGCGGGCGAGGACCAGCACCTGCGAGGCGGGGGCGAGCAGGCCGAGCCGCCCGATCGCCTGCACGCCGGGTATGTCGGGGAGCTTGATGTCCATCAGCACGACGTCTGGGCGCAGGTCGAGCACGAGCTCGATCGCGTCCTCTCCGCTGCCGGCTTCGCCGACGAGCTCGAGCCCGCTGACCGACAGCGTGTGAGCGAGGGCGCTGCGGATCAGTGGCTCGTCGTCGACCAGTACGACCGTGATCAATGTTCGGCGCTCAGCGCCCGATCTAAGCTCATCTGGCATGTCCGGCCCGTTCTCCGACTGAACCCACCCCCCGGCCTTAAAGCTACCAGTCTTTCAGTGTTTCGAGAGGGGGTCACCTGCCGCCGGATAGCTCGTTCGGGCGCCTCACCCGGCCAGGTCTGGCCCCCCAATGAGGCTCGAACGAGCCATAGACAACACGCCATCCCGAGCGTAGCTTCAACCCACAAACGGACTCTTTCATAGCGTGGACTCGCTACGCACCGGGGGTCCGTCTGGGGGACGTCGTGAGCACCACGCAAGACTCGCCGCGAGCGCGATTCGGCAAGATGCGGATGAGCAAGCGGCATAGCAAGCAAAGCACCAGCAAGGACTGGCGACTCCGCGCCCTGCGGATTGTCGCCCTGTTCGCCGCGCTTCTGGTCAGCCTCACGCTCACAGCAGCGGCGAGCGCGGACGTTTCCTTCACCAAGGCCTACGGGTGGGGCGTTCTCGACGGCGCCGGCCAGTTTGAGACCTGCACCAGCACCTGCCAGCAGGGGACCGGGGGCGGCGGCGCCGGGCAGCTTTCGTTCACCCCTACGGTGACTTTTGGGACCATCGCGGGCGTCGCCATCGATAGCTCGGGCGACGTCTACGTCGCCGACGAGTTCGACAACCGGATCGATGAGTTCTCCGCCGCGGGCGCGTTCATCAAGGCCTACGGCTGGGGCGTTGTCGACGGCGCCAGCCAGTTTGAGACCTGCACCACCACCTGCCAGAGCGGGGATCGGGGGCGGCGGCGCCGGGCAGCTCGCCGCTCCCCGAAGGCATCGCCATCGATAGCTCGGGCGACGTCTACGTCGCCGATTTCGCCAACGTCCGGATCGATGAGTTCTCCGCCGCGGGCGCGTTCATCAAGGCCTACGGCTGGGGCGTTGCTGACGGCGCCAGCCAGTTTGAGACCTGCACCACCACCTGCCAGAGGGGTATCGCAGGCGGCGGCGCCGGGCAGCTCGACGAGTCCTCCGGCGTCGCCATCGATCGCTCGGGCGACGTCTACGTCGCCGACCAGTTCAACAACCGGATCGATGAGTTCTCAACCGCGGGCGCGTTCATCAAGGCCTACGGGTGGGGCGTGCTCGACGGCGCCAGCCAGTTTGAGACCTGCACCACCACCTGTCAGGCCGGGATTGCCGGCGGCGGCGCCGGGGAGCTCGACGAGCCCATAGGCATCGCCATCGATAGCTCGGGCGACGTCTACGTCGCCGAATACGGCAGCAGCCCGATTACGGCAACGAGCGGATCGATGAGTTCTCCGCCGCGGGCGCGTTCGTCAAGGCCTACGGCTGGGGCGTGCTCGACGGCGCCAGCCAGTTTGAGACCTGCACCACCATCTGCCAGCAGGGGACCGGGGGCGGGGGCGCCGGGCAGCTCGATAACCCCTCCGGCGTCGCCATCGATCGCTCGGGCGACGTCTACGTCGCCGACGAGTACAACAGCCGGATCGATGAGTTCTCCGCCGCGGGCGCGTTCATTAGGGCCTACGGCTGGGGCGTCAGCGACGGCGCCAGCCAGTTTGAGACCTGCACCACCACCTGCCAGCCCGGGGTCTATGGCGGCGGCGCCGGGCAGCTCGACGGCCCCCTAGGCGTCGCCTTCGATAGCTCGGGCGACGTCTACGTCGCCGACTCCGCGAACGAGCCGGATCGACGAGTTCTCCCCCGCGGGCGCGGTGAGCCCGGCGCCTCCGGTGAGCCCGGCACCTTCGGTGAGCCCGGCGCCTCCGGTGAACACGACCCGACCGAAGGTGACCGGCAGCGCGAAGGCGGGCGCGACGTTGAGCTGCTCACGGGGCAACTGGAAGAACAACCCGACGAAATTCGCCGATCAGTGGTACCGCGACGGAACGTCGCTGGCCGGGTTCACAGCCTCGACGTACAGGCTCGAGACGCTCGATGAGGGCACGACACTGAAGTGCGTGGTCACGGCGAGCAACGCCGGCGGGCACGCATGGGCGGCCAGCAACGCCGTGAAGATCCCGGTTCCCAAAGTGCCGCGGTGCTCGGGCGCGACCGGATCGATGACCGGCACAACGATCGGGCAGATCACGCTGGGGATGACCCGCTCGCGAGCGCGCTACCTCTATCGCCAGCACACCAATCGCGGCAAGCAGTACGAGGACTTCTTCTGCCTGACCCCGATCGGCGTGCGCGTCGGCTACGCATCACCGATCCTGCTCGACGGTCTGCCCAAACACGAGCGGGCCACCTATCAAGGCAGGGTCGTGTGGGCGTCGACATCGAACCCGTACTACTCCCTCGACGGGATCCGTGCGGGCGAGTCGATCGCGACCGCATCGCGGGTGCTGGGCACCGAGCCGCCTCTGCACATTGGCCTGAACTACTGGTATCTGGCCCGCAAGGCCAGCTACACAGCGGTGCTAAAAGTCCGCGGCACCGTAGTCCAGGAACTCGGGATCGCCAACAACGCGCTAACCAAGACCCAGAAGGCCCAGAACGTGCTCATGCACTCGTTTTACTAAACGCCGACATCGGCTAGGAGGTCAGTTCGACGGGGAGAAATTCAAACCCTCCCTCCCCTCGTTCACGCGGTGGCTGAGTCTGCCCGGAAGGGGCAACACGGCGACGAGGGCCGGCGTGGCTGCTTTACGGCAGATGAGCAGTCCGGCGTGGCGATCGGCGGACCGTCGCGCTCCGCCACCTCAGCAGTCGGCGCTTGCTGGAAACGAGCAAGCGCCGGCTCCTCCTCTGCGCGAATTGGGCGTCTCCTTCGAATCCGCGCGAGAGACCTCTCGTGACGTCAAAGCGGGTCGCCGGACGGCCCTGCGGCGCCGCGTCCGCGTGCCCGTGCCCGAAGAAAAGCAGGGCGGTCGGGCCGACCGTGACGACGACGTCCGGGCCGACCGCGTGGCGAGACCCGCAGGTGGCGAAAACAACGGCGCACCGCCGGGGCGGAGAGAGTCTGGATTTGTTTGCGCTCGGGTCTCCCGGCCGTAGACGCCGATGAGCTGGGCTGAAAGAGGTCCTTCGGCCGGTGCGGTTTGCCCCCGTTTCCAGCTCGGGCTGATCTTCCGACGCGACCCCGCGGTGGTAGCGTCGGAGGCGCGGCGAGCTCGATTTGCCCGCGGCGCCGCGACTTTTCTACACGAGGGAGTAGTCATGAGTGTTGCAACGGCGAGCGACTCGGTTCTCGGGGGGCTCCCCGGCGTGCTGGACGATCTGGAGGACCTGTACAAGGACATCCACAGCCACCCGGAGCTCTCGCTGCAGGAGAAGCGCACCGCCGGCCTTGCGGCCAAGCGGCTCAAGGCAGCGGACTTCGAGGTGACTGAGGGCGTCGGCGGGACCGGAGTGGTCGGGCTGCTGAAGAACGGCGATGGGCCGACGGTGATGTTGCGTGCGGATATGGACGCGTTGCCGGTCAAGGAGGACACGGGGCTGCCGTATGCCAGCACGGTGACCGCGACCGACGCCGACGGCAATGAGACTCCTGTGATGCATGCCTGCGGCCATGACATGCACGTGACCTGGCTGGCCGGCGCGACCGCATTGCTCGCAGCAGCCAAGGACGCCTGGCACGGGACGCTGATGGCGGTCTTTCAGCCCGCCGAGGAGGTCGCGGCAGGCGCTCGGGCGATGATCGACGACGGCCTCTTCAAGCGCTTTCCCAAGCCTGACGTGATCCTCGGTCAGCACGTGATGCCGATGTCTGCCGGGCAGATTGCCAGCAAGTCCGGGGTTGTGACCTCCGCCGGGGACAGCTTCGAGATCCGGTTGTTCGGCCGTGGCGCGCATGGCTCGATGCCGCAGGCCAGCATCGATCCGGTGGTGATGGCTGCCTCGACCGTCCTGCGGTTGCAGACGATCGTCTCACGCGAGGTCGGCCCGTCAGACGCGGCCGTCGTCACTGTCGGAGCGCTGCAGGCCGGCACGAAGGAGAACGTGATCCCCGACGACGCCGTGATCAAGCTAAATGTGCGCACCTTCGACGAGAACGTCCGCACGCAGGTCCTCGATGCAGTCAAGCGAATCGTCATCGCCGAGTCAGAGGCGTCCGGCGCGCCTAAGCCACCCGAGATCACTCCGCTCGATCGCTACGACCTCGTGCGTAACGACGATCAGGCAACCGACCGGGTGCGTGACGCGCTGCGGGCCCACTTCGGCGATGGCCGGGTGACACATACCGGTCCGGCGTCCGCTAGCGAGGACTTCGGCTCCTTCGGAGTCGAATGGCACGTCCCTTCGGTGTTTTGGTTTATCGGCGGGGTCGACCCCGACACCTACGCGAAAGCCGAGCGCGAGGGGCGGCTGAGCGAGCTGCCCACCAACCACAACCCGAAGTTCGCGCCGGTCATCCACCCGACGCTCGAGACCGGCGTCGAGACGCTCGTCACGGCCAGCTGCGCCTGGCTCGCCCCATAGCCCGCGCACACGCCGATGGCTTCCCCGTCGCTGCTGCCCGGGTTCGATCCGGCCCTGCTGCTCGTCCTCAACCTGGTGGGAACGTTCGTGTTCGGCCTCAGCGGCGGCATGGCCGGCGTGCGTAAGCAGCTCGATCTATTCGGAGCGGTCGTGCTGGCGGTGGTGGTGGGAATCGCCGGCGGCACCATCCGAGACTTGCTGATCGGCACCCCGCCGCAGACGTTCCGTGACTGGCGCTACCTAGCCGTGGCCGGTGGCGCTGGGCTGCTGACGACCCTCGCGCACCCTGCTATCAACCGCCTCCAGCGTCCGATCGACGTGCTCGACGCGGCCGGCCTGGCGCTGTTCTGCGTCACCGGCGCTGCCACCGCGCTGGCCCATCGCCTCGGGGTCGTCGACTCCGTGATCCTCGGCGCGATCACCGGCATCGGCGGAGGCATGCTGCGTGACATCCTCGTGCGCGAAATCCCCACCGTCCTGCGCGGCGGGCTCTACGCGATCCCCGCTCTAGTCGGGGCCGGGATCGTGGTCATCGCCTACCACGCCGGCGACCATACGATCGTCTTCCCGATCGTCGGCGCCGTTGCCTGCTTCGTGATGCGCATGGCCGGCCTGCGCTACGGCATCGGCCTCCCCGCCGCCGCCGACGTGGCGGTCACGAGCATGCCCCGCGTTCGCCGAGGTCACGCCGCAGACGACGACGGCCACGAGCGACGTCAGGAGCCGCCTGACGGCTCCGCCGGCGAGCAGTCGACCGCCACTTTGCCGAATAGGTGATCTGGTCGTGCCCTGGCGGTGCCCGCTCCGCTGGAAAGAGTCCTCGTGCGTGGGCCGGGTCGCCAGACGAATCGCTGCGCGCGATCGACGCTAGATTCGCCGCCGCCGCCGCCCGGGTGTGACGGCGGCGGCCACTACCGCGGTTCTCGCAACCGGCGCGCGGCCAGGTGTGACGGCCCGGGCCACGACCGCGGTCTTCGCTACCGGGGCGCGGATGACGCCGACTCTTCCTACCCGTCCTGGTCTGAGGGGCATTTCAGTCTCCTACGGTCGTGAGTGCTTCATCGGCTTCGATCGAAGCGATGATCGCCTGAATAGGAATCCGTCCGTTGGCAATAAGCTGGCCGCCCGAGCGCCGTGCCGCTGCCGCGAATGGTGCCGCCCACAGGTTCTCCCAGATGAGAACGCCCGCTGTGCTTCGAGGCTCCATCGCCGCGGCGAGGTGCTCAACGTCTTCCTCGGCCAACAGCTCAGCGAGCTCGCCCTCGACCTTCTGTAGCTCCCCGAGCTGGACGACATCGGCAAGCTCCGTCGCCTCGACCACTCCGCCCTCGTCCTTGGTGAGGATCAGTGCGTCGATCACGCGGATGGTCCCGGCATCAACTAACGCGAGCAGTTCTGCCGCCATCTCGCCAGTGAAGGTGCTGGCGCCAGCTGGAAACTCGACCACGACGTAGTCAACGGGACCGAGCTCATCTAGTGATGCATTTGCCATTGTTCTGCCTTTCGTGGACCGACGAGTTGGCTCGCGTGGAAATGTCGGTTGCCAGCTGCGAAGGACTCTTGATCGTGATTGGACCGCGGTGGCGACGCGGAGGCGCTCTTCGGCGGTGATGAGGTGGTCGTGGTCATCGAGGCCGGCATCGAGTTGGACCCATTTCACCGTGTGCTGAGCCTTGAGGCCACGCTCTGGCTCGCCCGAACCTACCGCGCTGGAAGCTGGGCCTCATCACCCGATCAGGGTGACCGACAAACAACCCGCGCTCGATGCGGCGTCGAGTTGGACGAGAACCACCGGCCTAGCCCCGCCGCATGCGCTGGAGAGCAGCGGATGCCGCTATCGCATGTGAAGCCAAGCGACACGGCGACCCAGCTGCCGTCGTCGCATTCAGAGTTGGTTGCTGAGACTGCGATCTACTCCCAAGTGTCGCCTCGCGTGTCGCCTTTGTACCGCAAGCCACGAACGCGGAGACCCGCATTCGCCGCAGCGCGTGAGTTAGACCCGTGTCGGTGGCGCGCCTGCCTGCGCGGAAGGGAAGAACGCATAAGTGCTTGCCAAGGAGCCGAGACGTGGCAAGCACCCTCACGAAAGCGATAGCCAGCACCACCAAGTCGGCTTCATACGAGGACCTCTGGGTTGCGCGACGAGCACTAGCGCGGGCTGAGGTCGATACGTGCGGCGGGAACGATCGGCGGGTCAACCATCGTCCAAGGGAGGACGTATGTCATCCATCGTGCTGCTGGACACTTGCGGCCGCCGACGCTCACCGGCGACGCTGTCCACTTTTCACCAGGGTCGGCCGCCGCGCAACAAGGGCCGACGGTATCCGGCAGACCCACCGACCGTTGAGGAGATCATCGCGGTGATGCATGCCGCCGGAGACGATGCCGACGCGGTTCGGCTCCGCGGTCTGATCGTCGTGTTTGTGGCGTGCGGGCCTCCGGATCAGCGAAGCGCTCGCATTAGCCGAGAGCGACCTGGACCCAGTCCGCGGCGCGATCCTGGTCCGCCATGGGAAAGGCGGCAAGCGCCGTGAGGTCGGTATGGACCGGTGGGCGTGGGATCAGCTGACTCCTTGGCTGCAGCTCCGAGCCGAGCTGCCGATCGGGGCGCTGTTCTGTGTGCTGCGTGGGCCCACTCGGGGTCACCCGTGGGCCTCCGCCGGCGTTCGCGCTCAGCTCCATGCCGCGGCGTCTCGAGCTGGGGTGCGACGGCGGTTCGCGCCGCATCAGCTTCGGCATGCACACGCGGTCGAGATGTCGCGTGAGGGCGTGTCGTTGATGGTCATTCAGCGGCAGCTCGGCCATGCAGACCTCGCGATCACGTCGGTCTACCTGCGCGGGATCGACAACACCGAGATCGTCCACGCCGTTCACGAGCGGCTAGCGCCGATGATCCCGGCCAGCCACGGCCTCTAGGCAGTATCCCTCCGGCGGGTCGATCTACCGTCGGCCCACCGGGGGGTGGGACCGCCTGCGCTCGAGATCGAGGTGTCGCCGAAGCGCTCCTGCCACGTCGCCGGCGGACGCAACGTAAGCGACCGCCGGCGCGAACGGTCCTAGCTGGGACGCTCGACGCTGAACTGGTCGATCTCGAAGTGGCGAATGCGTGAGAAATCGACCGGCTCGTCACCGGGGTCCCCGCTCGAAACGCGTCGAGATCCTCCGAGCTCGCCCACCGCTCGAGGACGTTGACCCGGGCTGGATCGACTGGATCGGCTGAGACTGCGAAGTCGAGACATCCGGGCGCTTGGCGAGCGAGCCGGATTGCATCGGCGCTGGCGATGAGGTGGGCATCCCGATCCGCGGGATCGAGGACAAGATGTCCGCAGACGATGAGCATGTCGCCATTGTGCCGACGCTGAGCGCTGCGTCGTAACGCCATACACCTGGAAGAAAAGGGCCGATCGAGACGTCGCCGAAGGAGTCGCGCGCCGGGGACCGGCGTGCCGAAGCGATCGTCCAGCGTCGTCCGCGGCCGCCCGCCGAGCGCCGTCTCCTGGGGCGCTTTATCTGTCGCCGAGATGGTCGCGCCACACGCGATGGCCAGCAAGGCGAAGCAACGGGCGACGGGACAGTCAGCGCTGATGTCTGTCCCGGCCGATTCCTCGGCCGAGGTTAGCCCGGCCAAGCGAGTGCTGGACAGAGCCGCGGTGAGCGATCCCGACCGGCGCCAGCTCACGCGGCGGAGGGCACGATCAAGGAATCGCTCGCCGCGTGGCGAACTCGGACTTGGTGAGTCAGTTCAGCGTCAACCCACAGCGCTTCGATCCGTACAAGGACTTCAAGTTCCGCGTCAAGTGGGACAACAGGTACGTCGCGGGTGTGAGCCGGGTGAGCGAGTTGCGGCGTGTGACCGAGGTCGTCACCCACCGGGAGGGCGGCGACCCGAGCTCCAGCCGGAAGTCCCCGGGCCGGACCGAGTACGACGCGATCACGCTCGAGCGCGGTGTTACTCAGGACGTGGAGTTCGAGCAGTGGGCCAACCAGACGTGGCAGCTCGGCGCCGCATTGGGCAGCGAAGTCTCGCTCCAAGACTTCCGCAAAAACGTGATCCTCGACTTCTACAACGAGGCCGGTCAGCTGGTGATCGCCTACCACATCTACCGCTGCTGGGTATCGGAATACGTCGCACTGCCGGGTCTCGATGCCAACCACGCAGCGATCGCGATCCAGCGCATCACACTGCAGAACGAGGGATGGGAACGCGACGTGTCGGTCGTCGAGCCGGAGGAACCGAGCTTCACCAATCCGCCCTCTTAGCGCGATGGCAGCAGCGACCAAAGGCGGGTTCGTGCTCGTTGACCCTCAGACCGGTGCGATCGAGCGCGTGCTCGCCTTTCAATACAACCCCGACCAGCTCGCGTACACGGTCACAGGCGCAGCGACCGAGATCGGGCTCTGCTGCGAGTTCGACGCAATGGACGCGCTTGCGTCGGGTGATCCTGTCGCGCAGCAACGCGATATCGCGCCGCAGCTGGCTGCGCTGGCCCAGATCGCTTCCGCGCCGCCGCCGCCAGCCGGCCCGGTGATCCTGTTCGTCTGGGGCGCCGCTCGGGCGGCGACGGTCGAGGTCAGCTCCCTCACGATCACCGAGCAGACCTTCAGCGAGCAGCTCTCGCCATTGCGGGCAACCATCGCGATCGCCCTCCGCCTGCGGCAATCCGCGGAACTCGACCACGCCTCAGTGCAAGGCAAATTCGCGATGGCCTATGAAGCGAACCAACAGCATCTGGCCTCGAGCGCACCGCACGCCGCGCTCTCCGATCTCGGCCTGGCAAACCTGCCATAGCCAACGGTCAAGCCGAACTCATACAGGCACACAAAGGCCGGCCCGCGATACCGATCGGGCGCCCCGCCGACACCCCGTCGGAGGTGGTTCGTCGCCGAAGACGTCCTGTGTCAACGTCCTCTCTCTCTCTCTCTCTCTCTCTCTCTCTCTCTCTCTCTCTCCCCCCCAGCGGTGAGATCGCCTGGTCAGGTGCCCGCGGTGGGTGTTAGATCCGCTCGCCAGAGGCCGGGTCCTGCCAGCTGGCGGGTGGCCGCGGCGTCGACGCGTGAGTCTGATGGTTCGGGCACGGTGACGGTGATGTGTCGTTGTAACGCGCGGTGCCTGGTCGGGTCGTAGGGGGTGTGGTTGCGCCAGCACTGCCAGAGCACGCGACACCAAGCGCGACCGACGGTCCGGATCGCGCGCGGGTGATCGTGGCCGCGTTGACGGGCTTGGGCGTAGAGCGCTTGGGCCCAGGGGTGCCAGTGCCGGCTGCTGTCGGCGAGGCGGCAGAACGCGAAAGCAGCAGTGAGTGTGAGCGCCCGCTTGGGGCAGTCGGAGACTTCCCAGGTTTGACATGGCCGGGGCTAGCGGTTACGGTCGCATGTATCGCGGCGTCGCGGCCGGGAGCTAGCGGCGACGATGCGGGCCACGGTAATGATGCCCTGCTCACATTGGAGGAGCTGAATGGCTGCACGACCTCACTTAGGGCTCCAGTTGACGGTCCCGCGTGTGCCGTTTCTCGGCAGGCTGGCGTTGGTCGCGCTTGTGGCCGTTGCGTGTCTTGGAACTATCGTGGGGTGCGGTAGCAGCAGTAAACCCGCGATCACTAAGACCGCGTTCGTGAGTAGGGCCAACGCGATCTGCACCCAGAGCAACAGGGTTACCAACGCGGCCGGAGCAAAGCTCGGTAAAAGTCCGACTCAGGCGCAGGTGATAGGCGTCGTGAAGACCGAATTCGTCCCGTCTATTCAGAGTTCGATCAACTCGATCAGAGCGCTGGGCGCGCCGTCCGGTGACCAGGCGAAGGTGACAAACATGCTCAACCTTGCCCAGGCAGACCTCAACAAGGTCAAGAGCAACCCACTTTTGCTCGTGGGGAACAGCTCACCGTTCGCGGACTTCGCGAAGGTCGCCCACCCATACGGACTCACGGACTGCGCCGAGGGCAGTTAGTAACAGGTCGGCGATTACGAGCAGCGCCGCCTAGGCGCCCGGTAGTGCGGGCGTCGTCAGAACACGCTTGGTCTCTCCCGCTCAGCAATCAGCAGTGGCGGAGGCGCGCCCCTCACGACTCCTTTGCATGAAAGCGACAAGCGCGGGGGTGTCCGCGCTTCTGCTTTTTATGCAACGCCTCCACGGCGCCAGCGTGGCTCCTATAGGCGTGGGGCAGGCACGAGGGGGCACCGTCGCGGACGACTCCTTTCATCGTCCGACCATCGTCGAGCTGGCGATCGCGTCGGCGACGACGCGGTCACGCCGGTCTGCCGCCGGCGGACGAGTCCTTCGCCACCGGAGCGGTGGCGGCGGTCGGTGATTTCGTGGCTGGGGTTGTCCGGGAGCGGCAGCGTGCGACAGCGGGCTGAAGGTCCGGATCGCGGCTTGAATACGAGTCGCTTCGTTCAAGCCACTCGATGTGACCGCTTGCTGCGTGGAAGGAAGCCGTCTTCTCATGAGGCCCCTTGGCGCGTGTTCTACGTCGCGCGCGCCTCTGGCGCCAGCAGCAGTCCCGTGAAGAGCTTTTCGATCAGCTCGGCGTACTCGTCCGGCGTCCAGCCGCACTCCTCGGTGAGCCGCAGGAAGATCGTCTCGTTGGCGCAGGTGGCGAACAGGATCGCCGCGGCGTGCTCAACGTCGAGATGGGGCGCGAGCGCCCCGCGCTCGGCCAGGGCGGCGGCGAGCTCGCGCATGTCGGTGCGGATGTTGGCGTGTGCGCGTTGGCGGCGCTCCTGCAGCTGGTGGTCGCTCGCCGCGTTCGCCTCACCCAGCCACAATGCTCGCGCTGCGCGTGACATCAGCGCAGCGGCGCCGCTGGCGAAGCGGGCCGCGACTTCTGGTAGTGAGGCGGCGCCCAGCATCTCGGTCCACGGCGCGCGGTGCGTCAGCGGCTGGTCGCCGTCGCCGCCGCGCACGCCGACGCGGATGATCTCGCTCAGCAGCGCGGCCTTGGAGGGGTAGGCCAAGTAGAGCGTCTTCTCGGCTACGCCGGCCTCGGCGGCGATACTGAGCATTGTCGTTGGCTGATAGCCATCGCGCATGAACAGCCGCTCGGCCGCGGCGCGCATGCGCAGGCGCCGCTCGACCGCCGCCTGCGCGCGCTTGGGTGAGTGGTAGGGGCGGCGAGGCGGACTGCCACCGTCGGTGTTGACATCGCCCATCCAAATCTCTACAGTAGCACTGTAGTCATTTCGACCAAACTTCTCAGGAGGGACCGATGCTCGCGCGCCTGGCCACTTTCAACTCCCAGCCGGCCGACCCAGAGAACGCCAACGTCCAGTACCTGCGCGACACGATCAAGTCCGTCCCCGGGTTCGTGGCCGGCTTTCACATGCTCGATGAGCAGTCGGGCAAGGCCTACTCGCTCACCGTGCTGGAGGACGAGGCGACCGCCGCCCGGGTCCGCGAGGCGCTGGACCAGCGTCCGGCCGAGCGGCGGGTCGGCGTCGATCCTGACCACGTGCAGTTCCTGACCGCCAGGGCGTTCTAACGAACCGCGAAGCGACCCCGCAATACCGATCCGAGCGCACCCGCCGCTCTTCTCCAGCCAAGAGCAACCACCGCCGCCGAGCAAGCGACGACGCGACGTTTAGGGCGAGACGGTCGCCACACCGAGATGACCGCTTGAGGCGTAATCCGCCAGCCCGGAGGTTGCTTTCGGCGCCCGTGGTCCGCTCGCGCCCGCGGCCTGCCCTGATGCCCGGCGGCCATCTCACGTCCGCTAGCGCCTTCCCCGCGTTGCGCAGCAAGCGGGACCGTCGAGACCTCTGGGGGCGATCTCCGATGAGCCGCCGGCCCCGTCGTCAGGATTGCTCCGACGATGAGCCATCGGGCTTGATGTCACTCTCGCACTGTCGGTCGGGAGGTGAGAGGCCCTGACAGGGCACCCCTAACCGAGTTCGCGCGAACGTACAGTGCAGAAGGTGGACGGTGCGAACGAGCTCTCGCAGGCCCTGACCTCCCGGCGAGCGAAGGTCACGCCCGGACAGGGAATGAAGGGGTCCGGGGTTCGAGACCCCGCGTGGCTCTAAAAAGCCCCGCCAAGGGGTGGCTTTGGCGGCGCCGCGTTGCACAGGCGCGCCGTCCGTGACGTACGGCCACTTCGCCCGGATAGCCAAATCGGCATGGCTGCGCGGGCCTCGTAGACCGTCGCGCCGATCCGGCCGCCTCCAACCTCGCCCCCAGTCGGCGGCGCGGAAGGGGCGAAGCGTGTGCAGGCGGCGGTAGCCTTCTGCGCCGGTCGGGCGTCTGCCGTATGGCGAGGACGGGCGAACCTGGGCAATGACAGTGACTACTTCGGCTCCATCGATTTCTCTCAGCGGCCGGCGAGGCGGGCTTGCCGCCCGCACAGAGCGATGGGCGCTCCCGGTGATCCTGATCGTCGCGGGGCTAAATTTCGCTGTGAATCTCGGCTCGTCGAGCTACTTCACCGACGAGGCGTTCAGCGTGATCCATGCGCTGCCTTCGCTCGGCACCCTGTTCAAGGTCGTAGCGCGTAGCGAGACGACGCCTTGGACGTACTTCCTCTTCCTCCACGAATGGATGCTCCGGACGGGGTCCCAAGCCGAGTGGGTGACCCGCTTGCCCTCGGTGGCCGCTGGGGTGGCGCTGATCGGCCTCGTGTACTGGATGGCCCTCGCGTTCGTCAGCCGGCGCGCAGCGCTCGGGGCGGCAGCGCTGGCCGCGATCAGCCCGTTGATCCAGGCTTACGCGCAGGAAACCCGCGTCTACATATTCCTGATGGTGGCGCTCGTCGTCGCGGTCGGCGCCACCGTGCGAGCCGTTCGGAAGCCGGATGCGCGGGTCGGGCTCTTGGTGCTCGGCGCACTGGCTTCGTTCGTCACGATCTGGTTGCACTACACCGCTGCCTTGGTGATCTTCCCGCTCGCGGTGTGGGTGGCCACGCGCACGGAGCTCCTGCGGCGCGAGCGAACGGGATTCATCATTGCCGCAGTCGCGGGTGTGGCGAGCGTGATGCCACTGCTGCTCGAGCAGTACGGCTACTTTCCCAACGGGGGCGCGATCAGCGGCGGGCTCAACTGGAGCAATTCGGTGTCGGTGATCGGCACGCCATTCGGCCTCCGCGTTGGCACTCCGATCAACCTGTGGTCGATTGCTGGCGCGGCGATCATGGTCTGCGCGGTGGTGATCTTGCTGCTTTCCGCTCGCCGGAAGGAGGTCTTCGCACCGCGACTGCTGGCGGCGCTTGCCATTGTCGGCGTGATCGCGCTATTTGCGCTGGACCTGGCCGGAAAGCACATTCTCATCACGCGCTATACGGCAGCGACCGCTCCGTTCGCGGTTACAGCGATCGCGGCCGCCTGCGCGATCCTGCCGCGCGCGGCCGCGGTTGTCCTCGCGGGCGCCACGGTGGCTGCCTCTGCCGCCGGGCTTATCGTGAACCACTCTCCGTCGGGGTTCTACGCGCCGGCGCGCCAGGTCGTCGAGTACCTCGCACCCAGGCGCCAGCCTCGGGACGTGCTGATCACGACGGGCTTTCCCCTCGCCGACGTCCCGATTTTTTACTACGACACGCGACTGCTACGGCCCAAGCAGCGCTTCATCGGCCTCGGTGACGCCCACGTGCCGGTGCCGTTCCGCCGACGTAGCCGCCGGATCTGGATCGTCGACAGCCCCGCTTCCGCCACGCGTGCCGCAGCTATCGCAATTGTCGAACCACTCCTACGCGCCCACCGGTATCGCGTCGCAAATCTGCGGCTGTACACCACCTCGATCACCCTGGCCGTAATGCTTGTCGTCCCCGAGCGACATACCCGACCGGGTGCCGCCCCCGGCGAGGGGCGTCAATCACGCTTTCGATGAGCGCCAGGGTTCCCCGGACGGCCCTGAACACCCCCGCTAGTACGGACGGCTGAACGCCTGCTTGCAGTTATGGTGCGCGAGGATTGCCTGGAAGGCCGCCCATCCGAGCCGATGGGCCCGTACATCGCGGTAGAGCGCATATGCGCTGAAGGCGCAGAACACCTTCGCGGCCACGTGGTGCCCGCCTGACGCCGACCCCACGGTGGCGGTACGTCCGCACGCGGCGATGCTGAAGGCAAGGAGGAGAGTGAGGAGCAGGGCGACGACACGTCTCATACGGTGAGAGGGTAGCCGGGCACATGGGATGGTTCTCGCGGCGTAGGCGACCGTGAGCACGACGGTCCGCGGCAGCTCAGACGGCGAAGCAGCCACGTCTCCGTTGATGACCGAATGCTGCAACAGGCACACTGCGGCAGCCCGTGCCCTGTGAGATGACGGGCCGCACGGTGGAGGGCTTGATCGCGAGGCGCTGCAGGCAGCTGCACAGTCGGCGCTCGCTTCGCCTGCCCGCGTGATGTCGGTCGAGGTCGCCGGTCGGTCTGCGGCTTAGCTCTGCCGCTCTCTTTGCCGAGCGTCGCGCACCGGCGCTGGCTTGGTTTCGACATCGCCGCGGGTCGGCGTTTGTGTCGCCGCATATGTCCCCAACTCGGCCATTCTGACCCGCCACAGCCTGCGCTAACTGCGGAGCGCGCTCGTCACACGTACTGGTGGCCACTCGGCTTGCTACGGCCGCTGGCGCGCTGACCGCAGTGCGCCGCGCTCGCGGCTGTTGGCCTCGGTACGGCCGGGGGAACCCCCGGTGCCCTCAGCCGCCCGGCTGCTGGGCAGCCGCTAAGGCACTGCGCCGCCGCGCGGACCACCGAAGCGGCCACCGAACCCGCCGCCCTGGACGAGGCGCAGCAGCACGCCAATCACCGCCACGACGGCGAGGATCCAGACGATTGTCGCGATGATCGTCGGCGCCCCGATCAGCCCGAGCACCCAATTGATGAGCGCAGCGACGATCACGATGACTGCAATTTCAATGATGACGTCGAAGATCGCGTTGCCGGTTCGCATGTCTCTCCTCGTTGACTGAGCCGACGGTGGTGGGGCCGACCCTACCCGTTGGCTGTAGTGCTGAAGCCGTGCGCTGGTTCTCGAGCTGGCCCTTCCGGGCGAGCCAAACCGGCGAGGGCGAGACCCGCGAGCCCAGTTTCCATCTCAGAAACGTCTGCAGCGAGGAGTTGGAAGTTGCGCTCGGAGGACGCGCCCGACTGCCCTGTCGACGCGCGCCGGCGCATGAGATGGAGCTTGGGCCCACGACGAGCCAGGAGCAGCAGCCACCTGCACGCGCTGCAAACGGCTCGACGGTTCGGCGCTACTCCAGGGAGTAGCCCCGGTCGGCGGTCACCGGCTCTGGAGGAAGGGCACGAAATGGTCGCCTTCGCGGCGAACCGCTCGGAATCGGAAGCACGACCTCCGCCCCGCACCTAAAGTTATCGCCATGAACCAAACACAGAGCCCGGCCAAGGGCACCACCGCTGAGGAGAGCCCCACGCCATACGCCGTGGATTTCGAGGACGTCTCGACCGTCGGCCTGGAGTCCTCGCCGGTGGCCAGTGCACTCGCTGGCCTGCGTGCCAATGAAGCCCGCTACTTCAAGAACAAGTACGACCACGTGTTCACGGTGGAGCCCGCCAGCAGCGCCAAGGCAACCATCGACTGGGTGCATCGAATCCTTGCCCAAGAGCGCGACATCGTCATCTCCTCCCGCCCTCTGCAGGCCACGGCCTTCCAAGTCGAGAACATCCGCATGGCATACGTCTTCTACGAGAGCGGCCTGTCGATCAATGTGATGTACACCCTCGACGTCTCCGCGAAGCGCGCCGTCGGCTTCAAGCTCTCCGAAGGGATGGAAGTTCCCGTGGAGCTGGCCTCGAAGTTCAAGTTCGCCAGGCAGAAGTCAAGGCTGGCCGGAACCATCCGCGGTTCCTACTTCGCCTTCAAGAACGACTACTAACGCTCGCTTGGCCTGCGCGCCCGACCCGGCGGCGCAGGCCGATACCCGCCGCCGGGGCGGGGCCTGCGCAACAATATGCGCGCCCGGTCGGTCTACTCATGGGTTCGATCGTGTCGGGGTTACGCGTCTACGCGACGTGAGACCATCACAAGCATCGGAAGGCGCGCGAAGACATCCTCCTGGCGAATCGGGGGTCACGCGCGTAGGCGAGAGTGGATGTTGCCTTCTTCGTCGCCGGGGTCGGCTTATCCGTCTCGCTCTGACCAGGGCACAATGCCCAACTCAGGGCGAGCGGGACCCTCGAGCATGGCGAGGTACCTTCAGCGCGACGGGGAGCCCCACCACGTCTCGGTAGAAGGCCACCGAACGGTCCAGGTCAGCGACCGTCAAATGGCTCTCAAACAGTCCGCGCACGGCCATCTCGCCTTCAAGCATCGCACGCAAGTGCGGACCGAAACGGCCCGCGAGCGCCCGATGAGACGTCGCCGCCTAGCCAGTGGCGCCCGGCTCCGGAGTTCCAGGAGTGGGACTTCGACACCGGGACCCGAAGGAGAACACGCTCGCCTTGGAGTACCCGTGACCTACGATCTAGCCGGACCCGATCGGTGAGCCCTTGGGCGCAATCCCACTGTCTAGGGCACGCATACCCGCGGGGGATGAGCAGCATGATCCGCGCCGCTCTAGCCAGTACCGCGATGGATCGGAAGCACGCGTTGCCATGTGCGTCCCCATGCGTTTGTTGATGCACATCTACGTTACGGTCAAAGTTGATGTGCGCGAGAGCCGGTTTTTTGCTTCGGGTGCCGTGAACGGCGGGCGTACAGCGGTGTGGCTCGGGGGCGCCGGGTTCGGCGTCCGGGCATGAGCCGCGCCAGTCGCCAACCGGTGGCGCTGGCTGCGGGCGCGGGGCTGATCGGCGCGCTCGTGCTCGTGGCCAACTATGGGGCGGGGTGGTCCCACTGCGGGGCTGAGAACACGTACTGCGCGGTCGCTGGGTCGACACGCTTGTGGCGGGGACGGGTGTTCTCGAACGAGGGGGGACCGGCCCGCGCCACGGTCAAGTATCGCTTCGAGTCCATTGGATCACCGGTGCTCGTGCCCACCGATGGCCTGGGTCGCTATTGCTTGCGCTGGCCGCACGAGCGGGTCGTGGCCTACGTCGTCGCCACCAACGTGCGGCCCGCTGGACCCCCCGATCCGCGTATCACCGATCTGCCTGGTAGCTCTATCCGCGCTCCATGGGGGCGCTCTCCGGCGTCCGTGGCCGAGGGGCCGCTCATCGTCTCGCCGGACGCGAGCCTCATCAGCCCAAGCACTGATGAGGGCTCTACGCGCGTCACCTCCGCCGCCTGGGACCCCACCATCGATGCCACGGATGTCTGCGTTACGCAGTCACCACCTTGGTACCGGATCGACAATTTGTACGCGAACTGGCGCTATCGCACGCTGACCTACGGGTCATTTGCCGTGCTCCTGCTGGCAGCCGCTGTGCTTCTGCCCTCCCGGTTCCGCCTCCTTCTCGCGCGGGCGAGCCTGGTTGTGGCCACTGCGGATCTCGCCCTCTATGTCCTGGTCTGGATAACCAAGACCGTGTGACTCGCATCGGCCTACCTGGGCGGAGCGGCCGGATAGCCCGTTGCGCCCGTCCGTCGGGGTCGGGGCTCCGGATATTCGAGTGAGTCTGTAACGCCTCGGCGCCTCGGCGGACTACAGGGGCGATGTCCCCGTTTTGTGGACCACGAACTCCCGCGAGGTGCTGAGCAAATGATGTCGCTGCGCCCGAGCCAGTCCCGTCGTACCCGTGTCGCGCGTCCGCGGCTGCCGAGACCTCGCCGGGCACGCGACCTGAGCCGCGCGGCGGCCGGGCTCGCCGTGGCGCCCATCGCTGCCCGACGCGACGGCCGGCGACCCATATTCCGCCACGCTGGCGGCCAACCTCGGGACGACCCCGTATATCACTGGCGGATCAGCGCCGGTCACCTGCCGCGCGGCCTGCGGCTGAGCAAGAGCGGCGAGCTCCACGGCGTTGCACGTCAGCCGGGCACCTTTACCTTCACCGTCCTGGTGCGCGACTCCACGCACCCGAGCATGACCGCCACCCAGGCCCTGCGCCTGATCGTCATGCGCCATCCCCTCGACCGGAATCGAAAGTGAACCGCCGACCGTAGCCAAAGCCGGTGGCTGATTCGTGGCGCCCACAAGCAGCAGGGGCGTGGCTCCTACGGCGCGGAGCACCCACCGCCGAGAGCGGCGTCGCGTGGCCACAGGCCGCAGCTGTCGATGTCGCTCGGGAATACCATGCTCGGGCATCCCGTGCTCGACACCGTGGCCATTTACCGCGCGCCGATGCGGGCGCGAGATCTGGACATGCCCGCCGGTACCGGCGCCGAGTACGGCCTGGGCTGCGGCCTCGTGGGGATCGGCCCGGGTCGAGGTGAGAGGACGGCACGAGCGCTTCATCGCTTCGCCACGGTGCCCAGCGGGGTCTTTGTGTGGACGCGCGATCGCGCTGGCCGCTACCACCTCGGCCGGATCGCCGGTGCCGTGCGCGAGGACCGTTCTCCGGCGGCGCTGGCGGTGGGAATCGTGTACGTGCGCGATACCACGTGGCTCGCGCGGCCCTTCACGGAAACCGAGGTGCCACCTGGAGTGGCGAAAACCTTCGCGCGCGGAGGGCTCAACTTCCAGCGCACGCGCGACAGCGAGGCCGAGCGGATGACCGCAGAGATCTGGTTCCACGCGCGCGGCACAGCGGCCCGACCGAGCACGCAGCCGCGCCGCGCCTCATGTACATCGCGCCGGCGACGCCCATGACGGCGTAGGCATCGGTCGACGCCGTCAAAAGCGCCGAGACGCCGACGGCGGCCCCGGCTCCCCATAGCAAGGCACCCGTGCTCACGCCGAGGGCGGTCGCGACGCCGTGGCGCCGTCCACGGGTCGCTGTGGCGCGCAGCACCAAGGCCGTGTCGAGGCCGGGGATAACCGTCAGCAGCCGGAGGGGCGACCCTCGAGGCAGGGCGTTAGGTGGGCTCTTCCGCGAGCGCCCCGACGCGCCGGCGGCGACGGATGGCGGCCAGCAGCGGCGGAGAGTGCCAGGCGGCGTCGGTGCCGCCGAGGAACGCCTCGAAATCAGGGGTCTGGGGCCGGGCGCCGCCGAGCAGGTACAGGCTAACGGCGATCAGCGCACCGCCGAGCGCGAGGCCGAAGCCGATCCAGAGCGCGAGCCCGGTGCCCTTGGCCAGCGATCCGCCGACCGTGACGGCGAAGTGGGCGAACACCGGCGCGATCATGAAGGCCGCGACCGCGCGCAGGAGCTCGACGAGGGCGAAGACCCGCTGCAGGTTGGCCGACGGTAGTGAGAACCCGGCGACGAACAGCGCCGGGGCGACCGTGGCGCCGAGGCCGATGCCGGTCAGGCCGGAGCCGATGAGCGTCGAGGCCTGCGTCGGCGGAAGCTCGATCCGGAACACGATGATCCCGGCGGCGAGGAACGCCATTCCGGCGAGCGGCAGATAGTGAAGGCCCTTGCGGGTGAGCAGCGCACCGAGGGCGAACGCGGTGATGATCGCGCCGCCCAGCTCGGGGAGGTACAGCAACCCGACGTGCAGGGCGCTGTAGCGGTCCACGAGCAGCGAAGCGGTCAGCGCGGTCGCGGCCACCGAGGCCGCGGCAGCGAACAGCGCGACGACGATGCCCGAGACCGCGATGGTGTTCGTGAGCATTTGGCGGATCGTCAAGAGCGGCCGCGGCGTGAGCGCCTGGTAGGTGACGAGCGTGATGATCAGCACCAAGCCGATGGCGAGCAGACCGACCGTTTCGAAGCGCAAGAACGGATGGGTGAGAAGCTCCGCCGCGCCCCAGAAGGCGGCCACCGGTCCGGCCGCGGCCAGAGCGACGGCCAGAAGGTCCTTGGGCGCCGTCGGGTCGGCCGGCGGCGCGTCCTCGTAGGTCAGCAGGGACAGGACGAGGGCGGTGAAGGAGATGGCGGCGACGATCCAGAACAGCGGTCGCCAGGCGTGGGCCTCGGCCTGGATGCCACCGATCGTCGGACCAAGCGCGACAGCGCCGAAGATGCAGATGTTCATGATCACGCCGGTCTCGCGCAGCCGCTCCTGTCCGAAGCCGAGCGCCAGGGGCGGGACCGCGGCGATCAGCAGCAAGCTCGTGCACAGACCCTGGAGGATGTGGCCGGCGATGAACACCGGAGCGGATGTGGCGGCGGCGGTGAGCACCGAGCCGGTGACGAGCAGCAGGGCGTAGAACACCATCATCCGGCGCTGCGGCAGGTGCTGGGCGAACAGCACGGCGAGCACGGTGCCGACCGCGTAGGCGGCGTTCGCCATCCCCGAACCGAGGCTCAGCGTCTGCAGGCTCGCGTGGAGCTGGCGCGCCACGATCGGGGTGAGCGGCGCGAGCGCGGCCGAGAGGGCAAGGTACGGAACGAGCGCGAACACGACCATCGCCGCCACCGCCGGGTACTGGCCGGCCAGCCGTCCCCGGTGGTGGGCGACGCGGTGCTCGACGGCGGCCAGCCGAGCCGTGAGGCCGCTCACGAGCCGGCCCGGGCGCGGGCGGGGGACGAATCTCCGGTCAGCGTCACGTCCACTACCTTAGTTCGTCGTCGATCGAACTTCCTTCGTCGCGGGGCTCGATGAGTGGTTCCTGTCGAGAAGCTCTGACCGGCTCCGCTCACCAGGTAAAGGGCCACGACAGGCGCGGCCCACGAGACCAGGAGGCCAACGATGCCGAAGTACCTGCTCCTCAAGCACTACCGCGGCGGCCCGGAGCCGCACCGTCCCTACCCCCCGATGGACCAGTGGGCCCCCGAGGACGTGGAGCCAGCTCATTGAGCGCGGCGGAAACCGACCACCTGGTCCGTCAGGCCGCCCGCGCGCGGGCCGGCAAGCTATGAAGGTGGGGTCAGTGGGGGGAGTCGCTCGGGGTCGACGAGCGCGTCGATTTGCAGGATGTTTCCGTTGGTGACGGTGAAGGCCATGACCGAGAACGGCCGACCGTCCGGGGCGACTACGGCTCCCGCTGCGCCGTTGACCAAGGCGGGCCGCACGAACGGGTACAGCCTCGAATAGGTGGCTGAGTGGCGCGCCACAGCCTCGGCCCCGCGAAGAACGAGCGAGGCTTCCGCGCGCAGCACGCCGCCATCGATCCGCAGCTCGACATCGGGATCCAGCACGGCGATGAGGGCGGCGAAGTTGCCGTCGCGCGAGGCGGCAAAGAACGCGTCTACGACCTCGCGTTGTCGCGCGAGGTCACAGTCGGGCGCCGGGGATCCCCGCACACGTCGACGCGCCCGGCTGGCCAGCTGCTGCGCGGCGACCTCGGAGCGGTCAAGGGCGGTGGCGATATCAGCGAACGGCACGCCGAACACATCGTGAAGGACGAACGAGAGCCGCTCGGCGGGGCTCAGCGCATCGAGCACTACGAGTAGCGCCAGCCCGACCGACTCGGCGAGCAGCCCCTCGTGTTCGGGGTCGACATCCTCAGCGAAGCTCACCACCGGATCCGGGACATGCACTGACGGTTGATCCGGTCGCGCCCGGCGCGAGCGCAGCATGTTCAGGCACACACGACCGACGACCGTCGTGAGCCAGGCCTCCATGTTCTCCACGCTGCCGGGATCCTGGTCGCGAACACGAAGCCAGGCTTCCTGCAGGGCATCGTCGGCTTCACTCACCGACCCGAGCATCCGGTAGGCGACCGCGCGCAGATGCGATCGGTGCTGCTCGAAGCGTTCGGTCAACCACGTGCGCCCGTCCATCGTCAGCTCAGCGTGCCGTCAGGAGGTGATAGTGGTAGCTGAGGTTTGCCACCAGCGCGGCCACGGCCAGGGCCAGGAAGCCGACCGCCGCGCCGATCCCGGGGTCGCGCACCCGTTGGTGCGCCCTGAGCGCGCAGAGGAAGTAGAGGATGAGGCCGATCGCGGCGGCCACGCCCAGGTCCGGCACCGCGAAGCCGGCCAGCAGCCCGAGCGCGCCGCAGGCCAGCAAGCCGCCGAGCGGGATCATCCATTTTTGCGAGACCCGCACCTTGTCCGCGACGAGCTTGACCGACGCAGCGCCGGCGAGATTCAGGCAGGCCGCGTAACCGTTCGCGAAGGCGCCGAGGACCGTGATGACGACGTAGCTCGCGTGCATACCCCATAGACACGCGTCGCCGGGAGAACCTGACCGGCCGTCCGGCAACCCGTCTCCTGCGCCGCTCAGGGCCCTGCGTCAGGACCTTGGCCAGCTCGGGAACCGTGCGCAGAGACCCATCCGTTGGCATGCTGCGCTACGGCGGTGTGGCAGTGGGGATCGAGCCGGCCTTCCACTCGGGTCGGCGCAGCCGGTAGAGCAGGGCGGGGGGGAGCACTCCGATCAGGAGCAACCCCGCGAGCATCGCTGACACGTACACGGGCGTGCTCGTGTGCCCGAGTTGGCTCGGCGGCAAGAGGCCGACGATGCAAGCGGCCAGGGATGCGAGCGCGCCGACGACGCAGATCGTGATCAGCGCGGGCGCCCGATAGCCGCGTGGGTGTCCGGGTGCTCGCCGGCGCAGATTACGGGCGGCGACGAACATCAGCACGTACATGATCAGGTAGACCTCCGTCGCGAGCGCGGCGAAGATCCAGTAGGCGCGTGACACGGTGGGGACCAGCGCGTACAGCAACCCGATCGTCGTGATCACGACCCCCTGGGCCACAAGGATTCGCAGCTGCACCCCGTGTGCGTTCACCCGCTGGAAGTAGCGCGGCAGATAACCGCGTTCGCGCCCGATCCGCACCAGGCCGGTTGACGGGCCGGCCAGCCAGTCCAGGAGACCGCTGATCGAGGCGGCCACGAGCCCGATCGCGATGACGGGCTCGAGAAAGCTGAGGCGGAAATGGTCAAGCAGGTTCCTGAAGGCCTGCATCACCCCGGCCGTGAGGCTGATGTGCTGCGACGGCACGGCGATCGAAATCGCCAGCGTCGACAGGACGAATACGAGCAGGATCAGAACCACGGCCAGCAGGATCGCCCGCGGGAACTCGCGCCCGGCGTTAGCGAGATCGTCGACGTGAACCGCGTTGACCTCGACCCCGGCGTAGGTGAAGAAGCCGTTGACGATCAGCACGACGCTGGTGAGCCCGTGCCACGGCGGCAGCACGTGGTGGCCGTTGAGCGCTGCCGCCGAGTGGTTGCCCTGCCCCAGGAAGATCGCCGCCATGACCACGAGCAGGAGTCCCGGAATCAGCGTGCCAATGAGGATCCCCCAGGACGCCAGCTTCTCAGCGGCCATCGACGCCCCGGGCGGCGACGAGCACGCAAGCCCAGAACAGGACGATGATCACCACGGTCGTGTACAGCCCGCTGTGGGCGAGTCCGGGCGCGAAGACATACGACAGCGTGCTGGCGATGTAGGCCAGGACCGCCGGGTAGTAGAAGGTGGTCTGGGCGAACTGACACCAGACCGCGGCGAAGCCCATCGCGGGCGAGATCCCCTCGCTGACCCAGTTGTAGACGCCGCCCGGCCAGCCGGAAGCGAGCTCGGCCGACACCAGCGCGGCCGGTATGAGAAAGGCGATCGCGGGGATCACGTAGAGCACGATCGATGGCAGACCGAACACGGCCATCGTCGGGGCCGAGCCCAGGTCCCCGACCGACCCCACGGTCAGGAGCGCAAGCGCAAGCCAGGTGAGAGCTGCTTTGCCAGGGGCGCGGCGGCGGACCCGAGGCCCAGGACCGGGACGGCCCCGAAACAGCCCGTGACGCTGGGGATGCATGCCAGCAATCATCCACGACGTCGCCGTGCCCGGCGGCCGCACCTACGGGGTGGGGGGCGAAAGTGCGAAATCTCGCTTCGCCGCGCGCGCCGGCAGGTATATTGAGTTTGAGTGGAACGAGGTCCGGACTGGATGCTTGCCGACGGAAGTCCACTCGAAAAGCTGACCCGCACCCTGCTGAGCCGATGAGCTCGCCGCCCGTGCCCGACGAGCTTGTTCGGGTGGCCCGGGAGCGCGAGCGGGTGGCCGCAGAGCGCGAGCATATCGCCGAGGAGCGAGAGGAGCTGGCCGCGGAGCGCGAGCGGCTGGCGCTGAGGCGCGAGCGGCTGACCGAGGGGCTCGTGCGGCGAGTGGAGCGCTTGGGCGAGCGTGAGGCGGCCGTCGACAGGCGCGAACGCCTGGCGGACGAGTGCGAGCGGATCGCCGATGAGCGCGAGGGGACCGCGGACGGGCGCGAGCGGCGGGCGGACGTGCGGGAGGTCACGGCCGACGAGCGTGAGAGGCGGACCGACGGGCGCGAGGGGGTCTCGGAACAGAGCGAGCTGGAGCGTCGCGCGCGGGCCAAGGCGCGAACCGAGCGTGGGCGCCAGACCGAGCGTAGAGAACGAGTAGAGGCCAGCCGCGAGCACGCCGACCTGGAGCGGCGAGAGGCATCGACGGCCAAGCGCGAGCACTTCTCAGACGAGCGCGACGGGATCGCGGACGAGCGCGAGCAGGCGGCCGACACCCGCGAGCAGGCGGCCGATGAGCGCGAGCGGCTGGCGGACGAACGCGAAGGGACGGCGGAGCAGCGCGAGGTGGAGCGTCGCGACCGCGCCCAGGCCACGGGCCAGCGGGCGCGCCATGCGCGCAGCAGAGAGCAAGCACAGATCAACCGGGAGATCGCGGCGGCGGAGCGCGAGATGGCCGGGGACGAGAGTGAACTTCAAGCCGACCGGGACTGGGCCGAGGGGGTGGGCGAGGAGGAAGCGGGCTGACCGCTGGCATCGCCTTTCGCGGCGCGAGGCCGCCTCGTGCTATCGAGCCTCGGCCCGCGCTATCACCGCCACGGTCGTGCGCCGCACCGGCTGGCCCGGCGCGGAGGGCGCGAAGCGGCGCGCGAGGTCGGCTTCGAATGCGTCGCGGCCGTCGGTGGTCAGCTGGTCAAGGAGGGGTGCGAACGGCGTGCCGAGGATCCCGAGGGCGGCGGACCGCGCATCGGGCCAGACGACCTCGCGCTGCACCGTGCCGACCTCGAGCGACGCGCCGCCACTCGCTTTGAGAACGGCCTCGACGTCGTCGGCGGTCATTTTGAATGTCTCGCTGTCAAACGCGCCGGGGAAGGGCGGCTCGACGCCCGCCGCGACGAGGGCGTCGATGTACTCGTCAAAGGGCTCAAGTCTGTGCTCGGCGAGCCACACAGATAGGCCGAGCGTGCCCTCGGGACGCAGCACCCGAAGCATCTCCGCGGCCGCGCGGGGGCGATCGGTGAAGAACGGCATGCCCTGCTGGCAGAGCACAACGTCGAAGCTGCCGTCAGGGAATGGCAGCTCGGCGACCGACGCCTCCAGGTACTCGATCGCGGCACCGCCCCCGGGCGGGGGGAGGCTCGCCGCGAAGGCCAGCATCGCGCCGCTGACATCGCTCGCGACCACGCGCCCAGAGATACCTGCACGCGTCGCGGCCCTACGCGCCACCACGCCCGTACCGCTGGCGACGTCGAGTACCTCTGCGCCGGCCTGCACCCCGACGGCGTCGATCAGCACCTGCGCCCACGGCGCGAACAGCACCGGCGCCAGATGGCGCTCATAGCCCTCGGGGACCGAGGAGGAGGTAAAAGCCGTGCTGCGGTGATCGGCCTCGGACGTCATCGCGGCAGACCGGCCGCATCGCGACCGACGAGCAGGACCGGCCCGCCGTAGGAGCTCAGGGCGCCTTGCGCGACCGAGCCTTGAGAACGATCTGCAGACATCGCCTCTCCAGAGGTCGGGATTCAGGTTAAGCATCGCACTCCATGCCCAGACCGATCGGGGCTCGATGCGCGCCGGCCGTCATCCTGATTACCGCTGCTCACAGCGCCCTTGCGGCAGTAGCCAACACGTCCGCGTTGCGGTTTCGACCAGTACATCCGCCATGCCGCCGGCACCGGCGGACCCGCGAGCGAAATCGAACGGGCGAAGGCACTTCTCGATAACGGCACCGTCACCCAGGCCGAATTCGACGTCATCAAAGCCAAGGCGCTCGCCGTAGCGTGAGCTGGTAAATCGGCCAGGATGAACGCCGGCAGGCGGTCGGATTAGGAGCGCTGCTCGCCGACGGCCTCGAGCAATGTGCGGACGTGGGCGGCGGCGTGCTGGGTCGCATCGGGCTCCTGCTCGTCGGAGCCCCTGTCGACCACGATCAGGAATGCCTGGACGACCGACGGATCGAACTGCCGCCCGGCGCAGCGAAGCAGCTCTTCGCACGCCGTCTCATGGGAGACGCCCGGACGGTAGGAGCGGTCGGTGGTCATCGCCTCATAGGCATCGCACACGCTGACGACCCTCGCGCCCAGGGGGATCTCGGTGCTCCTCAGACGGTCGGGATAACCGGAGCCGTCCCAGCGCTCGTGGCTGGCGCGGACCAGGCGTGCGACTGGGCGCAGAGCCGGTGCTCCGTGCAGGATGCGCTCGCCCAAGATGGTGTGGTTACCGATGAACTCCCATTCACTGTCACTCAACGCCGTGGGCTTGTTGAGAATCGCGTCGGGGACGCCGACCTTGCCGACGTCGTGAAGCTGAGCGGCGACAAAGACCTCGTCGAGCGCCTCTCCCGATAGGCCGAGACGGCGCGCCACCTGCACCGAAAGCTCGGCCACCCTGCTGGCATGCTCGTCGAGCTCGGGCTGCTTGGCGTGCAGCGCACGCAGCAGGACCTCTCCCGCTTGGCTGCGCACGGCCGTGGATCGGCATCGCTTGTTGGCGTACATGCGCTGGTCGGCGACCTGCAGGGCGTGCTCGGGGCTGTCGGCCTCGTGGGGGAGGACGACGGCGCCCATGGAGGCCGCGATGGCGAACTCGGGACCCGTCTCGGTGAGCGCTTCGGCGGCCCGGCGGATGAGCATGTCGCTGTCGCGACCATGCAGCTCGATATGGGCACAGAACTCGTCGCCGCCGAGCCGGTAGGCGCGACCAAAGCCTTCCACCGCGGTCCCCAGCTTGGAGCCGAGGCGGGCCAGCAGGGCGTCTCCGGCCACATGCCCGAAGGTGTCGTTGTAGTCCTTGAAGCCGTCGAGGTCGAACAGAAGCAGCAGTGAGGGCCCGCTGACCACGCCGGCCTCAAACGTGCGGCAAAGGTCGACGCCGAGCCGGCGGCGGTTGCCCAGGCCGGTCAGAGAGTCGGTCATGGCCTGCTCGCGGATCGCATGGTGAGCGATGATCTCGCCCGCCGCCAGCTCCGCCTTGCTGATCAGCTCGGAGATCAGGGCGATCTCGTCCTCCTCAAAGGTCCGGCTCGCCCGCACGAGGCACAGCGAGCCGGTCACGTCCTGGGGGGAGGCCGCAATGCGCACGGGCATCCACAACTGCCACGCTCCTGCTTCGACCACCTGGTGGGGGGCGGTCGCGGCAGCGCGCGCGAGACCAGCCACGTACTCCCGGGCTCCGACGGCGAGTCGCAGAGGGGAGGGGCCGTAGTCGAGCTCCAGCCGCCCACCCGCGGCATCGAGCGCCTCCACCGATCCGTGGAGGAGGATCTCGAGCAGGTCCGCGACCTGAAGCTTGGCCGCGAACGCGTCACCCAGCCGCCGCACGGCGGACTGAAGGCGCGTACGCTCGCGCTCGACCAGCTTCAGGCGGCGATGGGCCTGTTCGATCCGCTGGCTGCGATCCCGCGCCAGCAGCGAGAGCAGAAGCACGAGCGGCAGCACGAAGAGAATGGCGACGTCGTTCTCGCGCGTCGCGACGGCGGCCAGGAACCCCAGCGGGGCCAAGGCGACATCGACCGCCCAGACCAGGCCGATGACACGCATCTGCACCTGGAGGTCGGGCACGACGCCGGCCACGCGCATCCGCGCCAGCGCACTGGCCAGGTCCACGATGCACGCGGCCGCAAAGGCCGCCCCCAGCAGCGGCAGCGTGGCAAAGCCGATCGTCGGCGACCCCGCCGCGACCAGGACGGCGGCGGCGCCGACGGCATGCCATGCGTCGGGGACGGCGGAGAGCACACGGCGGGGTGCCACCCGCCCGAGCGCCCACCCGAGGACGCTTCCGCCCACCAGCCCGCACATCACCGCACACGGCACCACGGCGGGTGGCAGCTTCATGAGCATCGGGATCAACACGAGCTGCGTCGGAACGACATGTCCCGCGCCGACCGGGAACTCGATCAGGCTCACGAGGGCGTAGACGGCGATGAGCAACGCGGCCAGGCCAGGCCGGAGCCCGCCCACACCGTGGGTGAGCAGGAGCACGCCGGCCGTGAGGACGAAGAGCGCCCCGGCCGTTGCCTCGACGGCCAGCTCGCGCTCGGATCCGCGCCGGTCCCGCGCCTCCCAACTGTGCTCGAGCAGCTGCTCGGTCACGGACTGGACGCCGGCGTCGTGGATCTCAGCCGTGGGCATGGGGGCGCCCGGCGACCCCGCCGGCAGGGCGGCAGCGGTCATCCAGCGCGATAGGGATCGACGTAGACGTCGTCGATTTGCCAGCTGCCCGCCGGCGCAGGCACCTCAAAGCGCAGGGCGACCATGATCGACTCGCCGTCCTGCATCGAGGAGGTGTCGCCAGGAATGGATTGTGTCGGCCCCCAGGCGGTCATCGAGCCGTCCGCGAGGTCACTCAGGGGGACTGTGCGCGTGCCTCGTGGCGTCTGCACCACGGCCTCGACCTTGAGGTCGCCGCCCGTCGTCACCTGCTGGGCGAAGAACCGCATGGCCGACATCGTGTTATCGACACAGAAGTAGGGCGAGGTGGCGCTGCCTCCGGCGGTGACAGTCAGTGACTGGGTGTCGCCGCTGGCGTTGACATTAAACGGCTCGTTGCCAGAGGTGAGGCTTGCATTCGACAGGCTCCACCCCACCTGGTCGGCTGTTCCCTCAAACGAGCCACCCGGGGCAAGGAAGTAATTGGCCGAGTCACCCCACTGGGAAAAGGGGGTGCTCACGGGCTGTGGCGGGCAAGCGGCCAGGGCAGTTCCGGTGCTGGCCAGAAAGACGAGTGCGGCCACACCCCCGATACGGCGAACAGCCTTGAGGACGCGGGGACAAGCAATCAGTGACATGGCTCCTCCAAACACGACCGCCGTCCGTGGCTTACGACAGAATCAACTGTCGGCAGCTGGGCCGTCTCACCCTAGAGACCCCTGGCTTTGCGTCTCCACCTCACGGTGGGTTTGCTTCTCGACGCTGTTCTTTTCGGCTGCTGGCGCGAGAGCTTTAGAGTTAGCTGGACATTTCGTCGCCCCGCGGGCGATTCCGTGTGGTTATGACCGGCTGAAGGTCCACCTTTTCGCGTCGGCGAGACGGCGCGGAAAGAGGAGACCTCGATGCCGGGGGTCAGCGCTCGCGCACATGACCCGCGGCCAGACGCCCGAACTCAAAGGCCGCGGTCTGAGTCGTCACCACCGGGTCCTGCGCGGCGAACGCCCGCAGCGCCTCCTCGTCGTCGGTCTCGACCACCGCGAGGCCATAGGAGTCCTGGTCGGTGAGGACGGGACCGAACACGACCATGTCGCCCCGCTCGAGGTAGGGGCGCCAGTGGGCAGCGTGGCGATTCATGATCGCCAGCTCGGCGTCGGTCAGGGTCTGGGCGAAGTTCGGGCGCGGAGCGATGAGGCGCAGGATGAAGGTCGGCATGCGCTGGACTCTATGCCCGCCGGCGATGACCTCGATTCGCGCCCACTCGAAAGCGAGCACGCCGTAAAGCGCGACCCCGCCCTCGCTCGCGTCGCCGAGGCTGGGTTCAGCGGAGCGCCGGAATGACCTCGCCGGCGAGGCGCTCGAGCTGCTCGGCGTCGTCGAGCAGCGGGTTGAGCAGGATCAGCTGCGCCCCGGCGTCGGCCACCGCGCGGATACCGGTCGTGCACGCCTCGGGGGGACCCGCGAGGATGTGCTCTGACCAGCCGCCCCGCCCGTAATGCCGGGTCAGCGCGTCCTCGAGTCGCCGCTGCCCGCGCGCGGCATCGTCGTCGACGTGCACATAGACGCGCTTGCCGATCCGGAAGGTGGCGGGGTCGCGGCCCTGGGCGCTGAGCTCCTCTCTGACCACCCTGACCTGCTCGGCGAACTGAGCCGGCGTCTGGGAGCCGGCGCCCATGAACCCGTCTCCGTGGCGGACCGCGCGGCGCATCCCCGCCGGGGCACTGCCACCGAACCAGACGGGCGGGTAGGGCTTTTGCACCGGCTTGGGCTCCATCGAGGCCCCCTGCAGCTTCCACAAGCGCCCGTCGAAGTTGATCTCAGGCTCCGTCCAGCACGCCTTCATGAGCGCCAGCGCCTCGTTGAAGCGGGCAACCGGCCGGTCCGAGTCGATGCCAAATGCGCCGAATGGACGCGCCCGGCCACCGCTCGCCAGGCCCACTTCAACGCGACCATGGCTGAGACAGTCAAGCGAGCTGATCGCCTTGGCCAGGTGCAAAGGGTTGTGGAGCGGGAGCACGAACACCGCGCATCCCAGCCGCAGACGCTGGGTGCATGCCGCGGCGTAGGTCAGTGTCTGGAGCGGTGCCAGGCTGCCGCCCGCGCCGATCACCTGCTCCTGCGCCCAGGCACTCTCGAACAGCCCGAGCTCCTCGACACGGCCCAGATGCGCCCGGAAGGCGTCATCGTCGAAGCGGCTCTCGCGGGCGTACTGGGGGATGGAGATCGCGAATCGCATGGACATAACAGATAGCCGATCTTCGGCCACGCGTGCAAACGCTGTGAAAAAGGGATCTCAGTCCCCAGACGGCCTATAGGATCGGGTTGTGGACCGGGAGGCGCTTCGATCACTGCAAACTCCCCTCAAGGAGCGCTACCGCGCCGAGCCTGACGCCGCCCTGGTGACCCTCAGCGCCACCGGTGCCCTGGACGAGGGGATCGCCTGCTCGGTGGCGACCGGACGCGCGCTCGCCACCGCAGGGCTGCACCCGGCCAGCGGCGGCGACGGATCCCTCCTGTGCTCTGGGGACATGCTGCTCGAGGCACTCGTCGCCTGCGCCGGTGTCACCCTCCGCGCGGTGGCGACGTCGCTCGGCATCGAGGTGAGATCGGGAGAGGTGCGCGCGGAGGGAGACCTGGATTTTCGCGGCACCCTGGGCGTCGAGCGCGACGCTCCCGTCGGCTTTCGGGCCATCCGGCTCGTCTTCGCTCTGGACACCGACGCCGGTCGGGACGCGCTCGCCACCCTCACCCGCCTGACCGAGCGCTACTGCGTCGTCTATCAGACCCTGGCCTGCCCGCCCGAGCTCTCGACCGCCATCGAGCTTGAGTAGCGGAACCGGTCCGCGCCCCTGAACCCGGTTCGCCGGGCTCGGCGGACCGTCGTCGGAGACCGTGATCTCCAGCCCGTCCCCGCCCCGGGTGATGCGGATGTCCACGCTCCGGGCGCGCGCGTGCTTGGCCGCGTTGGTCAGTGCCTCGGCGGCGACGAAATACGCCGCGCTTTCCACCACCGGCGGGGGGCGGTCCGGCACGGAGACCGCGAGGCGGCCGCGGGCCAGGTCGCGCAGCTCGCGCACATCGGCCAGAAATAACCGTGACCGGTGATGGCCCAGACGAGCGTGAAGAACAGGGCGAGCGCGGCCCCCACGCCGGTGCTGCCCGCCAGCGCCCGGGTCGCCACGAGCCCGAGCCCCACGACGCTGTCGAGAGCGGGTGCGGCGCCCTGGCCAGCGGCCCCCCAGCTAGCTGGCGTCAGTGCCCCCGGGGCGCTTGCGCGCCGCCCTCCGATGGCCGAGACTGTCAGCGTGCGCCCGGCCGGCGGCGGCCAGCGAGCCGACCGGGTCCCCTGCAACCGACCAACCCCAGGAGGCTGCTGTGAGTGCTTCGACCCAGGTCGTGGCCAGCGAGCGAGTGGCGGCGGTGAGCGCCGATGTGGTCGCGGCGATCCACGAGGTGCTCGAGCGCCATCAGGTCAGCGAGGACGAGTGGCGGGCGGCGCTGGGCTTCCTCACCGAGGTGGGCCGCCACGACGAGTTCGTGCTGCTCTCCGACGTGACGCGGACCTCGGTTCTGATCGACGCGATCTCTCACCCGGCGCAGGACGCCACGGCGACGGCGAGCGACGTCGAGGGGCCTCTGTACCGCGCGGATCCCCCCTGGCGTGAGACCCCGGTCAAGATCTACGCCGACTATGAAGGAATGGGCGAAGGCGATGTGTTGTTCGTCGCCGGTCGTGTGACCTCCACCGGTGACACGCCCCTGTCCGACGCGGTCATCGACGTGTGGCAGACCGGGCCCGAAGGGGGGTATGACCTCTGGGATCCGCGCCAGCCCGCGTACAACTTCCGGGGCCGCTTCGGCGTGGACGGGTCAGGCGCCTACGAGTTTGAGACGATGGTCCCGCGGCCCTACACCGTGCCCACGGACGGCCCGGTCGGCCGCTACCTGGAGACCGTCGGACAGCACCCCTGGCGCCCTGCGCACATCCACTTCAAGGTCGCGGCCGCGGGGCACGCGCCGCTCACCACCCAGGTCTTCTTCCCGGATGACCCCTACCTCGACAACGACACGATCGGCGCGGTCAAGCCGGCGCTCGTGCGTCCCATGCTTCGCCACGAGGATGCGCGCACGATGGCCGAGCGGGGGGTGGACCGGCCCTTCTACACCTGCCAGTTCGACATCACGCTCGACCCGGCGCCCCAGGCCTGACGCGGGTGAGAAGCGCCGGTGGGCCGCGGACGCTCGGGTGGGGGCCTGAGGCGCGTCCCGCCGCGGTCGCGGTCACCTTCGACAACCTTGGCGAGGCCGCCGACCTTCAACGGGGTCGCTGGCCGGCGCAGGAGCCGCTGGGACGCCACGCCTCCGTCACGCGAGCGCTGCCGCGAGTTCTCGAGGCGCTGTCTGAGCTTGGGCTCACAGCGACGTTCTTCGTCGAGGGTCTGAACGCCCGGCTCTACCCCGAGGCGCTGGCCACGATCGCCGGGGCCGGTCACGAGATCGCGCTGCACGGATGGCGCCACGAACCCTGGGCCGGGCTCGACCCGGGGCGTGAGCGCGCGCTGCTCGCCCGCGGGGTCGAGGCGCTGGCCGAGCTCGGCCTGGCGCCGAAGGGTTTTCGCCCGCCGGGCGGTGTGCTCGCCCCCTCGTCCTCGAACGCGCTGGCCGCGGCCGGATTCACCTACTGCTCGCCCGCGGGCGAGGGCGCCGCCGTCTGTGAGGGCCTCGCCGTCCTCCCGTTCCGCTGGCCCCTGCTCGACGCCTTTCACTACCTGCCCGATTTCGCTCCCCGCCGGCGCGCGGCGCTCGACGCGGATGATCCCCTGCCCCCGGACGCACTGCGGGCCGGTTTGGGCGCGGCCCTACGGGCGGCGGTGGCGCGGGGGGATCTCCTTGTGTTGCTCTTTCACCCCTTTCTGCTTGACAGCGACGAACGCCTCGAGGTCATGACCGCCGTCCTGCGCGATGTGCGCGCCCTTCGCGGCGAGGGGCAGGTGTGGTCCGCTGCGCTGCACGAGATCGCCGCCTGGGTGGGCCAGCAGCCAAAGGCGAGCGCCTGGCCCCTGGTCCTGGACCGCACCTAGGGATCGCCATGACGACGTCCTCGCGGGTCGCGGGGTGCGGCGACCGATCCGATGGGTGAGGCACGGGAGGTTAGGGTCCCCTAACATCAACCCGGTTGAGCTTTCTCGACACAGTCCTGCTCGGCGCCATCGCCGGCTTGACCATCTATCTCGGGTTGCCGCTCGGGCGCGTCGGCCCGGTGAGCGATCGTGCCCGCCTGGCGCTGGCCATGTTTGCGGTCGGGATCCTGGCCTTCATCTTCGTCGACGTGTCCGGCCACGGCATCGACATCGTCGACAGTGCCCTGTCCCAGGTCAAGCTCCATCAAGCCGGCGCCGCGCGGCTGGTGGGCCAGTTCGCCCTGCTCTGCGTCGGCTTTCTGACCGGGGCCACCGGTATCTCGGTCGTTGAGCGCCGCCTGCGTGCCAAGCGACCGACCGGCCCGCCGATGTCGGGCGGAGAGGTGATCGCCGGAGACCTCGCCGTGGCCTCCCAGGACGCAGCGGCGACCGCGCGGCGCAGCGCCTTGCGCAGCGGCATGACGGTGGCGGCAGCGATCGGACTGCACAACCTCGCCGAAGGCCTCGCCATCGGGGTCTCGGCGCGCTCCGGGGCGATCGCGCTGGCCACGGTGCTCATCATCGGCTTCGGAGTCCACAACGCGACTGAGGGCTTTGGAATCGTCGGCCCTCTCGGCGCGGTCAAGCCGTCCTGGCGCTGGCTCGCGCTCGCTGGCCTCGTCGGCGGAGGGCCGACGTTCTTGGGCACGGTGATCGGCTACCAGGTCCGTTCGAGCTCGTTGGAGCTCTGCTTCTACGCCCTGGCCGGGGGAGCCATCCTGTACGTGATCGGCGAGGTGTGGACGGCGATGCGTCGCTACGGACACCGGACGCTCGCGCTCAGTGCGCTCTCGCTCGGATTCCTGGTCGGGGTGGCCACCGATCTCGTGGTCAGCTATGGTGGCGGCTAGTAGGGGTCGGGCGGGAAGATACGGGCTCTCGACGGCGTCTTAGGGAGAACAGGCGGCGGCTGGCCCCGTCGCCGGCCAACCGACCGGAGAGGTGACCCATGCGACGCAGTGCCGTTCTGCTCCTCACCACCGCGACACTCGGGCTGACGGCCGCGGGCACCGTGGCCAAGCCGGCTGCTCATCCGTCCAAAGGGGCAAAGGTTCGCGTGGCGCAGACGGGCCTCGGTAAGATCCTCGTCAACGGGCGAGGGTTCACGCTCTACGTTTTCGCCCGCGACACGAAGAAGCACGATATGTGTGTGGCGATCAGAGAGTGCACCGGCATCTGGCCCGTGTTTACGACGTCGGCCAAGCCCCGCGCCGGCGCCGGCCTCAAGCGTTTCCTGCTCGGCACCATCAAGGTGGCGGGCGGCGAACGGCAGGTGACCTATGCCGGTCATCCGCTGTATATGTACAGCGGCGATAGCGGGCCGGGCCAGACCGATTACGTGGGCACGGTCGAGTTCGGCGGGGCGTGGGATGCCATCAACGCGCAGGGCAAGGTGATCCAGTGACCATGGCGATGAAGTTCCCTTCAATGGCCGTCGGCGCGGTGGCGGTCGCGGCGGCGCTGGCGGCGTGCGGAGGGTCGAGCAGCACCTCCTCGACCGCGTCCAGCGCGTCATCCTCACGCCCCCCAGCCACGTCCACCGCCGGGACACACGCCGCCACCGGCGGGGCGGCGCTCGCCGCCGACCCGAGCGGCCAGCTGAAGTTCAACAAGAGCTCGCTCACTGCCAAGGCCGGCACGGTCACCATCGCCTTCACCAACCACGCGCCCCTCGGCCATAACTTGACCATTCAGCAGGGGACAAGTGGAGCGGTGGTCGGCGCCACCCCGACCTTCCAGGGCGGGACCAAGACGCTCACCGTCAAGCTCAAGCCCGGGACCTACACCTTCTACTGCAGCGTTCCGGGCCACCGCATGGCCGGCATGCAGGGCACGCTGACCGTTACGTAGGCCGCTGGGCGGGCCTAGGCCCGCGCGCCGCTCAGGCTCCGCGGCGCGGTGGCCGCCCGCAGCCAGGCCTCGGTGGCGGCAAAGGGCATCGGGCGTCCGAGGAGATATCCCTGGACCAGGTCGGACCCTGATTGGCGCAGGCTGACCAGGACCTGAGGCGTCTCCACGCCTTCGGCCACGACGCGCAGGCCAAGGTTGCGACCGAGATCGATCATGGACCGCACGATCGAGTCGTGCGTCCGGTCGTCGAGCATGTTGGAGACGAAGCTCCGGTCGATCTTGAGCTCGTCGAGCGGGAGGGCGGACAGGTAGCCCAGCGAGGTCTGTCCCCGGCCGAAGTCGTCGAGGCTGACCCCGATGCCGGCGTCCGCGAGGGCGGTGAGGACCTGGGCGGCCCGATCCGGGTCGGCGAGCAGGGCCGTCTCGGTGACCTCGACGATCAGCCTCTGACCGGCGACGCCCTGCTCCTCGAGAATCTGGATGACCTCGGTGGCGAACGGCAGGCGGCAGATGCTGCGCGCGGACACGTTGACGGCGACCGAGAGCTCGGGCTCGATCTCCGCGAGATGCTGCAGGTCGCTCAGGGCCCGGCGCAGGACCCACCGGGTCAGGTCGTCGATGACATCGGTCTGCTCCGCCGGAGGCACGAAGCGGTCCGGGGACAAGAGGCCGTGGTCGGGATGCTCCCACCGGACCAGGGCTTCGAAGGCATGCACGCGTCCGGTGCGCGGGCTCACCTGGGGCTGGTAGTGCAGAACAAGCTGATCTTCCTGGATGGCACGACGTAGCTCGGTCAGCAAGGTCAGGCTCTCGGCGTCGTATCGGTCCAGGGCGGAGTCGTATCGCTTGACCCCGGAGTGCAGAGCCTTCGCGGCGTGCATGGCCAGGTCGGCCCGCTGGAGGAGCAGATCCCCGTCCGTACCGTGCTCGGGCGCGGTCGCGTAGCCGATGCTGCCCTGGACCGAGAGCGGAAGGCCCGCGATCTCGACCTCGCTGTCGATGATCTCGAGCAGGCGCCAAAGCACCGGCTCGGGGTCCTCGGTGTCTCGCAGCACCACCCCGAACTCGTCGCCTCCGAGCCTGGCTACGGTGTCGCCGGGGCGCATGTTCGCTCGCAGGCGTCGCGCGATCTCGGTCAGCAGGCAGTCCCCGCTGTGATGACCCAGCGTGTCGTTGATGTTCTTGAAGCGGTCGAGGTCGAAGATCGCCACCGTGGCGCCGAACTCCCCGCGCCCGACGGCGGAGACGGCCTCGGCGGCGCGCCGATGAAATAACGTCCGGTTCGGGAGCTCGGTCAGGACGTCGTGCTCGGCCAGGAAGGCGTTGGTCGCCGCGTACCGGCGCAACCGCGCGTTGACCGAGGCGGTGATGACGAACAGCACCAGGTAGAGGGCAACCAGCCCGACCGCGAGCTCGAGATAGAGCTCGTGCAGACCGGAGCTGACGTCCCGGGCGATGGGTGCGTAGGGGATGTAGGCCTCGAGAATGCCGACCGGTCGGACCGGGAGCCCCTGGCTGAGCGGCAGGTAGACCTCGACCGCCTGGGCTCCGAGCGGACCATGGTCGATGGAGTCCGCGTTGAGCCGGGTCAGGTGGGCGACGACACGGCCCTGGGCGGCGTCGAGGGCGTCGTCGTCGGATCTCTCCGCCATGCCTGAGCCGTCATCGGAGAAGAGTACGTGGCCCTCCAGGCTCTGCACCCGCAGCCGGAGGACGTCGCGCTGTCCGATGAGCGTGTGCGCGAGGTGACCCAGGCCCGTGAGCTCGGCGCTGCTGAGAGGCGCCTTCAGGGCCTGAGCGGGCAGCAGCGGTTCGACCACCGTGCGGGCGATGAGCTGGGCCTCCGTGACGCCCTCGGCCAGTCCGCGGCGCTCGGACTCGGTGCGAAAGCCGCGACCGAGCAGGAGGCCGAGTACGAGCACCGTCACGAGGCTCGCCAAGGCGTAGATGACAAACAGGCGTCCCGGGGAACGCGGTCCAGCCGTCATGGCCGGGAGATTCGGCCACTCGGCAGCCGTCTTGACCCGCCAGCCCGTCGGCCCGGCGGCCGACAGCGCCTCCCTACGGCCTACGATGACCGGCGATGGCTGCGCATGGGGCCACCAAGACGCGGGCGGCCGGGATCGCGGTCATCTCCAATGCCGGCCTGATCATGCTCAAGCTGGCGGCGGGGGTCTTCACGGGATCGGTCGGCATCCTCAGCGATGCCGTTCACTCCTTGATGGACGTCGTCGCCTCGGCCATCTCGCTCTTTTCGGTGCGCAAAGCTGACGAGCCGGCCGACGCCAGCCACCGCTACGGGCATGAGAAGCTCGAGGATCTCTCGGCCGGAGCCCAGGCCATTCTCCTTATCGTCGGCGCCTTGTTCGTGGCCTACGAGGGGCTCCGCCGCCTCGTCGATGGCGGACGCGTCACGTCCGTGGGTGTGGGCATTGCCGTCGTCGCCATCGCCGGCGTCGTGAACCTGGTCGTCTCCACTTTCCTGGTGCGCACTGGCCGGCGCACGGAGTCGGCCGCCCTGCGGGCCACCGCCGTTGACCTGCGCACCGACGCACTCGTTTCCTTCGCCGTCCTCGCCGCGCTCGTGCTGGTCAAGCTGACGGGCATTTCCTGGATCGATCCGGCCGTGGGCCTCATGATCGGCGTCGCCATCAGCTCTACGGGCGTGCGGATCCTCACCGGGGTGAGCCGGCGTCTGGCCGACGAGACCCTTCCTGTCAACGAGCTCGAGCAGCTCCAGGACGTCGCCCGGTCCTTCGTCGACCAGGAAGTGGTCGGCTACCACGACCTGCGCGCTCGCCATGTCGGCAGCGCTCACCAGGTCGATTTGCACCTGCAGTTTGCCGAGGGCACGACCCTTGAACGGGCCCACGAGCTCTCCCACCAGTTGCAGGACGCGATGGCCGAGAAGCTGCCCGGCACCACGGTTCTCGTTCACCTCGAGCCCGAAGACCGGGTCCGCGCCGATCGCTTTGAGACATCCGCGGACCGAGAGCGAGTCGACCCTGTCGAGGGATCCGAGGATCGCCCCCGGGCTGATCGCTCTGAGGGCGCTCCCGCACGCCCATGGCTGGAAGATCGCGTGTCCGAGCAATAAGTTCTACGCGTCACCCGATCGAGGAGATGCCCATGCCCAAGGTCAGCGTCCGCTACATCGTGGACGACGTCGACGCCGCGATCGACTTTTACTGTGGAGAGCTCGGGTTCACCGAGGACATGCATCCCGCCCCCACCTTCGCCATGCTCTCGCGCGGGGACCTGCGCCTCGTGCTCAGCGCTCCCGGGGGCGGGCCCGGAGGAGGCCAGGCGATGACCGACGGGACGCTGCCACAGCCGGGAGGCTGGAACCGCTTTCAGCTCGAGGTGGAGGACATCGAGGCGCTCACGGCGCGCCTGCGAGACCACGGAGCGCGGTTTCGCAACGACGTCGTCATCGGGGTAGGCGGAAAGCAGGTGCTCGTCGAGGACCCCGCCGGTAACCCAATCGAGCTCTTCCAGCCCACGATCACGGCTGCGCGGCTGGGGTAGGGGGCGGCGCCGCGACACTCCGGCGCCGCCCCAGCGCCTAGGCCGCGGCCACGCGAGCGTGCTTGGGCAGCCAGTACACGGCCGCCGCGGCGGCGAGCAGGAAGGCGGCGGCGCCCAGCAAGGCGTGGGCGGCGGCACCCATGAAGGCCAGAGGGCCGTGCGATTCACCCACAGAGTCGAACAGCACGGTGCCCATGACGGCGATCCCCACCGAGATCGCCAGCTGCTGGATTGACTGCAGCAGACCGGACGCCGAGCCCAGCTCGTGGTCGGCCACTCCGGCCAGGATGACGTCGAACATGGGCACGAACACCATCCCCATGCCAAATCCGGTCACGGTCAGCGGTCCGGCCAGATCCCAGGCGCTGATCGCCGAGGTGGCCGAGCCGAGGACCAGCGCGGCCAGGACGAGCCCGACGGCCATGGTGGTGATGCCGATGTGCATCGTCGTGCGCCCGATCCTGGCCAGCAGGGCGGAGGAGGTGATCGAGCCGGCGATGGCCGCGATGGGGATGGCCACGGTGGCCACGGCGCAAGCCAGGGGCGAGAAGTCCAGGCCCAGCTGATAGGTCACGTTGACGGTGATCATCATCCCGCCCATGGCGCCGATGAACCCGACCACCACGGCCAGCCCGGCGACGTAAGGACGGCGGCGGAAAATCGAGGGCTCGACGAGCGGCGAGCGTCCCTGGCGAGCGCGCCGGTTCTGCACCCGGGCGAAGGCGACCAGAAGCCCGACGCCGGCCGCGAGCATGGCAAAGGACCAGGCGGGCCAGCCATGCTCGCGCCCCTCGATGAGCGGGTAGACGATGGCCACGGCGCCGAGCATGGCCAGGGAGATGCTCACAACGTCCGGGCGGGCCCCGGGAGCGGAGGGCGGCGTTCGGGGCAGGAACAGGCGGCCGGCGACCAGGGCCGCCAGGCCGAGGGGCACGTTGACGGCAAAGATCATCCGCCAACCCGTGCCGAGAAGATCGAGGTCGACGAGGCTGCCGCCGACCAGCGGGCCGGCGACGGCCGCGAGCCCCATCACGGGACCGAAGACGCCAAGCGCCTTCTGCTGGCCGGCGTCACCAAACAGCTCCCGGATCAAGCCGAACCCCTGGGGGACCATGATGGCGGCCACGGCTCCCTGCAGGGCGCGGGCGGCGACGAGCGCCCCCGGGGAGGGGGCGAGCGCGCACAGCGCCGAGGCGACGACGAAGGCGCCGATGCCGCAGAGCAGCACGCGTCGACGGCCCAGGATGTCTCCGAGCCGGCTGCCGAGCAGCAGCGAGACGGACATGGCCAGCGTGTAGGCGGCCGAAATCCACTCGAGATCGGCATAGGAACCACCGAGCTCGCGGCGGATGGCGGGCGCGGCGGTCTGGGTGATGGTCGAATCGAGCAGGTCCATCACCGCCGCGGTGAGGACAACCGCGAACCCGAGCCAGGCCGCCCGGTGCTGCGACCGCGCGGACGCGGTCCGGGAGGGGGTGAGAGCGAGTGTTGACATGGCCGTACCGTCTCGGGTAACTAGGGCAATTTCAGTCCTCGATTTCGCCTCAAGCCGAGCTTATGCGGTCAGCCTCTGTCCGCAATTTCTGCCAGGCTTCGCGCCATCATGGTCCAGACCTCCGCCCGCCTGCTCGCTCTGCTCTCGCTGCTTCAGCTACGCCGAGAATGGACCGGCCGGGAGCTCGCCGAGCGCCTCGACGTCGACGGGCGGACGATCCGGCGCGACGTCGAGAAACTGCGCTCCCTCGGCTATCCAATCGAGGCCGCGCCGGGCGCGGCCGGCGGCTACCGTCTTGGGGCAGGCGGGGAGCTGCCGCCTCTGCTGCTCGATGACGCCGAGGCCGTGGCCGTGGCCGTGGGCCTGCGCACGGCGGCCTCGGGTTCCATCTCGGGGATCGAGGAAACCTCGGTGCGCGCTCTTGCCAAGCTCGAGCAGGTGCTCCCCGGCCGCCTGCGCCGACGGGTCAGCGCGCTCAGCGACGCGACCTCCGCCTTCGGCATCGAGGGACCGCGCATCGACGCCGACCTCCTGGCCACGCTGGCCGGCGCCTGCCGCGATGCCACGCGCTTGCGCTTCACTTACGTGGCCAAGGACGAGCGGACCTCACAGCGCCGGGTCGAGCCGAGCGCCGTCGTGCACAGCGGCTATCGCTGGTACCTGCTGGCCTTCGACGTGGACCGCGACGACTGGCGCACCTTCCGGCTCGATCGCATCCGCGGGCGCGTCCGACTCGCCGAGCGCGGGCGCCCACGCCCGGTGCCCGGCGGCGACGCGGCCGCCTTCGTGCAGCGACAGCTGCGCTCGGCCGTCGAGGACCGCGATGCCGCCCCGGGGCGGATCCGCGTTCAGGCCAGCGCCGCTCAGATCACCAAGCGCGTGCCCGGCCGCTACGCCACGGTCGAGCCCGACGGCGAGCAGCACAGCCTGGTCACCACCCGTGGTCCCTGGTCTCGGCACTTCGTGGTCTGGATGGCCACGCTCGACGAGCCGTTCGAGGTCCTCGGCCCGCGCGAGCTCATCGCCTCGGCCTCCGCCCTGGCCGCCCGGCTGAGCGCCGCCACCGAGGAGTCCGATGGGCCCCCGGCGGCGGCCCCTCACATGCCGGGCGTGCGGTAGGCGGCCAGTCTCCCTGGCCGGTGTCCGGGTCGATGCCGAGGTGCGCGTTGACGGCCTCGTACTCCGCTCGCCGGCGCCCTCGAATTCGAGAATCAATCCCTCAGCCACCTTGACCTCCGATCCCAGTTGCTAAATTTGCTTTCGCATTATTTAAAGGGGGATATGTAGGTGTCAACTTCGGGTCAAGAAACGGCCCACGTCGGTAACGCCGTGCGCACCGTCTGGATCGGCCTGCAGCGCATGCTCGATCGCGAGCTGGCGGAGGCCGGGTTCGGCGATCTGCGCTCGGCCCACGGTGTCGTTTTTCAGACCGCGCGCGCCGACGGCGCCCGCATCACCGATATGGCCGACCGCGCCAACATCACCGCCCAGGCCATGGGTCATCTCGTCGACGATCTCGAGGAGCTGGGGTACGTGATCCGCTGCCCGGATCCCCGCGACGGGCGGGCCAAGCTCGTGCTCCTCACCACCCGCGGCTGGGCCGCCGTCGAGGTGGCCCGCGAGGCCATACACGCGGCCGAGCAGGCGTGGGCGCGCGAGCTCGGCCGCCGGCGGGTGGCTGAGTTCCGGGAGACGCTCGAGGCCGTCGGAGCGTGGCTTCAGCGCGAGACGGCCGGCGCTGGCGCCGCCCACTGAAGGAGCACAGAGCCCGAGCCCGAGCGGTTCAAGCGGGCTATGGTGACTTCCGGCTCCTGCCGATAACCCGCGTAGGGACCGCCGAACAGCAGGGGAGGAAAGATGAACCGGCGTAACTGCGTCAACTGCCAGGTGGCCTGGCATTCCGTGGCCGACGAGGAGCTCGAGGCGCCGCACAGCTGCCCGCGGTGTGGAGACGAGCTGGGCCCCGTCAGCCAGCCCCAGACCGAGGCCCACGAGGACGTGGCGCTGGCCCTCGCCGCCTGAGCGGCGAGTTACCGGGGCGGCAGAACCCAGCCGTCGCCGAGCACGACGAGGCCGTCCTGCGCCAGCCCGGTGGCCGCTTCGAGGTCGGCGGCGGCGAGGGCGACAGGGCCCTCGGCCAGCACCCGGCGCAGCAGCAGCCCGCGACGCTGGCGAAAGCTCCCCTCATAGCGCCCCTGGCGGCGCGGCGAGGGTGCCGGGGTCAGTCCGGGCCCCGGGCAGCCGGTTCGCACCGGACATGACGCGCACTTCGGCCGTGCCGAGCAGATCCGCTGGCCGAACTCCATGATCGCCTGACCGGCCCGCCAGGGATCGTCGGCAATCTCGAGTCCTTGGGGAAAGCGGCGGCGCAGGACGCGTGTCACGTTGACGTCGAGGGGCAGCACCGGCTCCTCGAGGGCGAAGCATCGGATGGCGGCGGCGATGTAGGCGCCGATCCCCGGAAGCTCGGTGAAGTCGGCGGGCCACCCGGAGCCGGCGACGATACGCGCCGCCCGATGCAGGTCGCGGGCGCGGCGGGGGTAACCGAGCCCCTGCCACTGCGCGAGGACCTCAGTGAGGGAAGCGTCGGCCACAGCCTCGACGGTCGGCCAGCGCTGCATCCACCGTGTCCACGCCTCGGCGGCCCGGGTCACCGTGGTTTGGGCAGACATAACCTCAGAGACCCAGACCGCGTAGACGTCGCGGCTCGCTCGCCAGGGGAGCGGGCGGGCGTTGGCCGTCCACCAGTCGAGCACCCCCTCTAGGGCCGGATCCGGGGCGAGGAGCACGGTCAGCCGAGGAACGGAGGGGACGCCACGGCCGGCGAAGGATACGGGGCCTCCACGTTCGCTGGCCGGGTCACGCCCGGCGCAGGGCCTGCACGTCGCCAGCCGGGTCACCCCGGGCGTGGGGGCTCCACGTCGCCAGCCGGTCACGCTTGGCGCGAGGAGCTGCGACACTAACCCGGTTGGGCGGCACGGTTCCCAGTCAAGGGGCGCGGTGGGCTCTGCGCGGCGCAGGGGTCCTCCTGGTGCTGCTGGCCGGCGGCGGGGCCCTTGTCGCGGGCCGAGCGCTCGCCGCCCGCAGCGGCCGTGCCCGTCCACCGGTCAAGAAGCTCACGGCGGCCCAGCGAGGAGCGCTCGACGTGGTGTCGCTGCACGCCTTCGCTGCCGGAAACGCCGGACTGGTCGTCAGCGCCCGGTTCCAGGGCGACGAGGAGCGCCTCCTGGGACAGGACGAGCTCAGCCGGGCCGTCCTCGCCCTTATTCTGCGTCCGTCTTCGGCGAGCGCTGCGACCACCGTGGTGACCGGCACCGGGGGCGGATTTCAGACGGCGGCGATCCCCGAGCTCACCCGCTCCCGGGGCCAGGCGGTCCTTCGCCGCCACGCGATCGACGTCTTCGGGCCCGAGCGTGTGCATGCCGTGCCCGCCGCAGGACCCATCGCCGTCCTGCGCCAGGGCCACGAGGTGACCTTCATCCTGGGCGGAGGGCTTGCCAGCGCGGCCGCCAGCGCCGAGGTCGAAGCCTTCGCCGCTGCGCCCGGCGGCGGGCGCTCGCTGCTCAATGCCAAGCCCACGAGCGAGGCCTCGGTGGTGCTCCCCTCGAGCGCGTCGGCCTGCAGCCAGATCCCCGCCCTGCGCAGCGCTCTGTCGGCCCTCGTCTCGGGGGGCCTTGCGCCCGAGGCCAAGCGCCAGCGGCAGGCCACCCTCGTGCTGTCAGCCGCGCTGCGCAAGCTGTCGGCCATCGACGCGCTGGCCACGCAGGAGGGCGGATCGTCGCCGCTCAGCCGCGGTGAGCTGGAGCGCGACCGCAGCGCCACGCAGGTGCGCGCGCACCGGCTGACAGCCGAGATGGGAACCGTGAACGCGGTCCTGACCCGGCTCGGGGCTCAGCTCACCGCCTGCTCGCCACCCCCGCGGGAACCGGCTCCGTCGCCGTCGAAGGCCGCTGCGGCCGCGGTGACACCGACCGCCTCCACGCCGACTGCCTCCACGCCGACGCCGACGCCGACACCGGCGCCGCCGCCGATGGTGCACGTGGTCCAGACCGACCCCACCCTGTCGCAGTTCATGGCGGCCCAGAGCGCGATACCGATGACGACCACGGCCCCGTCTGGGTCCGGCACTCTCATCCCCGTCAACGAGCAGACGCACTACCAGCGCGTCGCCGGCATCGGCGCGGCGCTGACCGACAGCGCCGCCTGGCTGGTGGGCGAGAACCTGTCTTCGGCGAGCCGCCTCGCCGTGCTCCAAGATCTGTTTGGGAGCCCGGGCGGCCAGCCCGGGCTCGGCGCGCCGCCCATCGGTCTCAGTTTTCTGCGGACCGCGATCGGCGCCTCGGGGGCGATGACGGTGGCGGGGCCGTACAGCTACGACGACATGCCCCCGGGCCAGTCGGACCCCACGCTGGCCCATTTCTCCATTGCTCACGACCAGTCCTACATCCTGCCCACGCTCCAGCAGGCCCTCGCCATCGACCCGCGCCTGCAGATCCTGGCCAACCCCTGGAGCCCACCGGGGTGGATGAAGGCCAACGATGCGCTGGACAACAAGAACGACGCGGGCACCCTCCTGGCCGCCGACTACGGGCCGCTGGCCAATTACTTCGTCAAGTTCATCCAGGCCTACGCCGCCGCGAAGGTGCCGATCAGCGCCCTTACGCCGCAGAACGAGCCGCGCACGCCCCCCGGCGCGGGTACAACCTATCCGGGCCTCACCCTGCCCGCGCCCAACGAGGCCCAGTTCATCGCCCAGAACCTCGCCCCCACCCTGTCCGCGGCTGGCCTGCACCCCAAGATCTACGGGGAGGACGGGAGTTGGGACCAGACCCCCTACGCCGGCAGCCTGGCCGCCGGCCCGGCCGCAGCCGACCTCGCCGGGATGGCCTGGCACTGCTACTTCGGGTCGCCAACCGGCATGACCCAGTTTCACCAGAGTTATCCGAGCCTGGATCAGATCACCGATGAGTGCGCTCCGGAACTGCGCAGCTTCGGCACTCCGGAGTACCTGATCGCGTCCTTGCGCAACTGGGCCAGCACGGTGTCGGTGTGGACCCTGGCTCTCGACCAGAACGGCGGACCCCTCCAACCGGGCAACAACTGCGGCGGCTGCACCGGCCTGCTCACCGTCAACACCCAGACGCAATCGGTGAGCTTCCGGCCCAAGTACTACGACCTCGGTCAGGTGAGCGCCTTCGTTCAGCCTGGCGCGGTGAGGATCGATTCGCCGAGCTTCGTCACCTACGGCCTGAGCAATTCCAACACCTTCACGGTCAGTCACGGGCTCGACGACGTGGCCTTCGAGAATCCCGCCGGATCCAAGGTGCTGGTCGCCAACAACACCTCGACCGCGGCCATCTCGTTCACGGTGCAGAGCGACGGGCGGTACTTCGGCTACACGCTCCCGGCCGGGGCCATGACCACCTTCACGTGGTGAGGTGATGGGCTGCCGGACCACTTGGCCCGCTGAATCGCGATGAGCCGCGACCGCGTGCTCGACTGGCCCGCTGCGCGGCCGCGCGCCGCGCGTCACCCTGGCCGGTGACCGCCGCGGCGACTACGTGGTGGTCGAGGAGCGGCCCGATGGCTCGCTGCTGCTGGCTCCGGACGCCGAGCGCCCGGAGCCGACTGCGCTCGGCTCTCCGGGCGGGGAGCCGACCGCGCTCGCCTCTCCGAAGGGAGCCGACCGCGCTCGCTTCCCCAGGCGGGGCGCCGACCGCGCTCGCCTCTCCGTGCGGCGGCGGAGTGATCGGGAACCTGTTCTCCCGTCGCCGGCCCGGCCCGGCCACCGTGGCCGAGGCCCTCAGCGGATGGGGGATCGCGCTGCAGGGCGGGGAGTCGGTCACCGTGTTCTGCCTTGGCGAGGTCGATGGCGTGACCGGGTTCCTCGCCCTGACCAACCGTCGCGTCATCTTCGTGGCCGGAACCGGCGAGCGCGCCGGCGTCCGCCGCGAGCATCCCCTGGACGAGGTCGGGGCGGTGCGGCCGTTTCGTCGCCGCCTGCGTCGCCTGCTCCGCGTCACGTGCGCGGGGGCCGAGACGGTGATCGGTGCGCCCGACCGTCGGACCCTCGACGAGCTCGAGCAGGCGCTGGGCGGGGGCTGAGCTCGGGTCGGGGGCTGGGTTGGTTCTGGCCGGCCGGGCGGGGCGGGCCTCGCTGGCTGCGCCCAACGTGAATCTCGCGTCCGGATTTGCGGAGTTCCGATCGGTGCAAGTTGGGCTCGCCTCGAAGCCCCAACGTGCAACGACGCGCTTCCCGCCGCGGGAGTTTCACGTTGGGCGCACAACAGCGGCCGCGCCCGCCGACCCGCGGCAGCCCTACCGCTAGGCCCCCGGCTCGAGCAGCTCGGTGTCGTCGTCCCGGTACGCCGGGGCACAGGCACAGAGCAACACCAGGTCGGTGTCGGCCGCCGCCCACAGCTTGTGCGGCGTGCCGGGAGCGATGACGACGCAGTCCCCCGGCCCCCACATCGGATTCCTCGCCGCCCAGGCGCATGCGGCCCCGGCCGGCGAGGAAGTAATAGATCTCCTCGCTGCGGTGGTGTAGGTGCTCGAGCGTCTGGCGGCCGGCGAGAACGGTCGCCTCGGCCAGGCTTTGGTTACGAGCCGCCGTCCAGGCGGGCCCGGCCAGCTCACGGATGATCGAGCCATCCAGGGTGGTGAAGCTCTCGAGCTGTGCGTGGCGAGCGATGTCCATGGGCGGATCCTAAGCCGATCCCCGACCCCGGCCGGCCAGCCCCGCCCGCGGCCGGGGGAACAAAACGGGGGGAGGAGCCGTGGCCCCTCCCCCCGTGACGAACAACCGTCTGGGTCAGCCGGCCCTAGCCGGTCTCCTCCTCGCTGCCGGCGGTGAGGGTGCCCTTGCCGGTCCAGATGACGGTGCTGCCCGACTTGATGGTGAAGTTCACCGAGTCGGCCAGCGGGTTGTCGGTGGCGCCCGAGTCGCCCCAGTCACCGATCTCGAACGAGATCGAGTAGCCGGGACTGTTGCTGGCGACGCTGGTGCCGAACTTGCCCGTCCCCGCCCCCGACAGCGTGTTGTACGAGCTGCCGGTGGCGAGACCGTGCTGCGGGTTGTTGTGGCAGGCCACGGTCGTCACGCCGGTCAGCGTGAAGTACCGAGCCGTGCCGCTCGTGCTCCGGATCACCAGGTGCTCCGTCGACGTGGTGTCTGAGCTCAGCGTGTTCTCCACGTGGATGGACTGGCCACCCGAGTTGAACATGGAGTTGCCGCCGCTCTTCATCGTGCAACCAGACTGCTTCGACGTCGTCCACGTCTTGGTGGCAGTGCCCGAAAGCGACCCCACCTTGGCCGTGATCGTGTCGTTCGGCGGGCTCGCGTGCGTCCCCGTGTAGCAGAACTTCGCCTGGCCGTTGTTATCGGCGAACACCGAGCCCGAGGCCGTGTTGGCTCCGGTCACCGTGAAGTCCACGCGGACTCCCGGCGTCGGATTGTTGTTCTGGTCGGTCACGGTCGCGGTCACGCAGGCCGACGTCCCGACGGTGTCGGTCTCGGTCCCCGGAGTCACTGTGAGGTGAGTTGCCGTGGCCGCCGCAGCGAGCGAGAAGCCGCCCGGATAGCCGTAACCGTCGTAGGACGCGAACCCATACGTGTAGACGCCGAACGGGTTGCCGCCGTCGCTGAACGTATGGCTCGTGTCGCTGATGGGGACCTGCGCGCCGGAATAGCCGCTTGAGCCAATCGGCGTGAAGTCCGTGGACGGAACCGGGGTGCCGTCCATCAGCACCTCGCCCGTGCCGCTGTTGGGCACGACAAGGTTGACGTAGCTGGTGAAGACCCCGTTGGCCGGCGTCGTGATCGTGTAGTTGGTCAGGAACTGGTCCGTCGGCGGGATCAGCATGAAGAACGGATCGCCAGTCGTGTTGTCATACGACGAGCTGTTCGAGTACTGCCCGACGAGGATCGGCTTCGTCGACGTGATCGTCGACTGGCCGGTGATGATCTGGTTATAGAGCTGGCCCGCGTTGAGCGTCGCCACGACCGAGCCGTTGATGCTGACCACGGTGTTGTTCGTGTCAGCCACGAGCTGCAGCGTGTCGCCTCCGGTCCGCGTGGCGAGCGGGACGGTCAGGAACGAGTTGCCCCACGCGCTCTCCGGCGGGAGGTCCTGGACCAGGTGGTCGCAGGCGACGTAGCTGTTGTTCGGGACGTTTGCGCACTCCTGGCCGCCGAAGACGTTGATCGGGGCCGAGGAGGTGATCTTGGTCCCGGTCAGGTCGTCGGGGTTGTTGTCGGCCATGAGCTGGTAGACGTCGCCCTGGTTGATCGTGACGGTGTACGGCGTGCCGGCGGCATGACCGCCAGCGGGCACCGACGGGGTGATCGTGACCTTCGTGCCGTCCTGGGTGCCGACGATGCCGAGCTCGGAGTTGCCGCCCAGGCCGGCCCCGTAGGCGAGCACGGTGTAGGAGGTGCCCAACACGGAGTCGGGAAGACCGAGGAAGGCGTCGCTCGATTGCGGATAGTAGTCGAGGCCGTAGACGACGACGGGCGCCGCGGCTGTGATGTTGACGCCCTTCGGCTCCGTGGCGTCGTTGGTCGAGCTCGAGACGTCGGTTCCGGCCGGAAGGTCGACCCGGGTCACCGTGCCCGGCGTGACCGTGAAGGCTTGGGTGAAGCCCATGCCCGGAATCGAGACGGTGCCGGAGGTGGCGGTGGGGCCAGTGAGGAAGATGGTGTCATTACCCCCACCGCCGTAGTTACTGGGAAAGCCGACCCAGAAGTCTGTGCCGGCGTTGGTGATGGCGGCCGCATGCGCGGTCGATGAGGCGACGGCCGTCATCGCCAGCGCCGCGAGGACGCAGACGACGAGCCGCAAAAAGCGTCGCGATACGGGTACAGAGCGGTTGCCTGCGGCAGCCGTGCCCGTCAACGTGGCTGATACCACGATAGACCCCCTTAGGTCCTGATGTGATGTGAGTTGCCAAGAGCGACGAGGACCGAACCAGCGGCCTCGCGCAGCCCAGATACTGCTTATGCGAGCGAAACGCTCAGGTACAACCCGTCATCACGTACGATGACTACCCCGCGAGCTCCTCTCAATGCTTTTGTATCCGATGCAATGCTCCGATGTCAAGTCGGAGCCTGGTACAGCGTTCGTTTCCGACGCTGTGAGCGGCGACGAGGAACGGCACCTGCCCGCCGAGGAGCATTAGAGAGCGGGTTCGCTCGGCAGTGGCGAGGCCGGTTTGAGCTCCTCCAGGCGCAGCAGGGTCATCACTCGGGCCGCCCCGCCCCGGGTGGCGAGCCGGACCAGCACGCGCTGAAGCTCGGCCACCTCCCGGGCTACGACCATGAGCATGGCATCGGTCTCGCCGGTCACCCAGTCGGCGGCGATGACCTCGGGCATACCCCGCACCGCCTCGGCAAAGCGACGGTGGCTGCCCTCGTCGTGGCGCTGCAAGGTGACCGTGACGTACACCTGGAGGCGAAAGCCGGCCGCGGCGGAATCGAGCCGGGCGACGACGCAGCGGATGATCCCGGACTCCTTCAGTCGGCGCACGCGGTGCAGCGTCGCCGCCGGGGACAGCCCGACCTGCCGGGCCAGTTCAACGTTCGGCCGGTCGGCGTCGAGCTGCAGCTCCTGCAGGAGCTGCAGGTCGATTAAATCGAGTGAAATTGCCATATTACCGAATATTTCATCGTCAAAGAGCCCAACCGTCAAATCGACGGCCTAGTGCGGCCCCCGAAGCGAGCAATATGGCCATATGCCGTCCAACCGCACTGCCATCGGCGCCCTGGCCGCGGCCGGGGCCCTGTGGGGCCTGACCGTGCCCCTGTCCAAGCTCTCGCTGGGCTGGCTCGACCCGGCCTGGCTCACCGTGGCCCGCTTCGCGCTGGCCGCTCCGCCGCTGGCCCTCATTGGGCGCCGCGGGCTATCCGCGGCGCTTCAGGGCCGCACCGTCGTCGCGGGGTCGATTGGCTTCGGCGCGGTCATCGGCCTTCAAAACGCGGGCGTCGCGCACACCAGCGTGAGCCACGCGGCGGTGTTGCTCGGCACCGCGCCGGTCCTCGTCGCGCTGCTCGCCGCTGGCGGTGGCCAGCCGGTGGCGCGCCCGGTGACCGGGGGCGGGTACGCGCTGGCCCTGGCCGGGGTCGTCCTCGTGGCGGCCGGTGCAGGCCATGGCGCCAGTGCGGGTGGCGACCTGCTCGTCTTCGCCTCGGCGGTGCTCTCGGCGGGCTTCATCATGATCCAGCCCCGGCTCCTCGCCGGGCAGGACACCGCGGCGGTGACCGCGGTGCAGTTCGCCGCCGGTGCGCTCGTCTCCCTCCCCTCGCCCTGCTCAGCGGCGGCCTGCCCGGGGCACCGGAGCGCTTCGCGCCCGTTCTGGCCTTGGCCGCACTGGGCACCGCCGGGACGTTTGCGCCCTTCTGGCTGTTCGCCTTCGGCCAGCCCACGGGTTCCCGCCCCGCTGGCCGGCGCCTACGTCAACCTCGAGCCGGTGGTGGGGGCGGCCGTCGGCTGGCTGGCCTTCGGCGACGCTGTGGCCGCCATGCAGATCGCCGGGGCCGCCGCCGTGCTGGCCGGGATCGGGCTGAGCACGGTCCCCCGTGGCCGAGAATGGGGGGATGCCAGCCAACCTCGAGGCCGCCATCTACGGCGACATCACCGTCGGCTCGGTTCTGGCGGTGGAGAGCACCCGCCAGCAGACACTTCTCGGGACGCTCGCCGGGGTGATCATCGCCCTGCTGCTCTACTGGCTCGCTCACTCCTACGCGGAGTCCGCCGCTCAGCGGCTGCGCGAGGGTGAACCGCTCTCGATGACTGGTCTGTGGCAGACGATGACCCACGAGGTCGCCATCCTGCTCGGCGCCGCCTTCCCGTTGCTGGCCCTCCTGCTGGCCGAGGCGGCTGGCGCCTCCCTCTCCCAAGCCAACACCGCGGCCGTGTGGACCTCCGCCTCCGCCGTGGTGCTCATCGAGGGCGTGGCGGCGGCTCGCTCACACCGCAGCGGCGCTGACCGGGTGCTGCAGATCGCCTTCGGTGCCCTGCTCGGAGTGGGAATCGTGGCGCTCCGGCTCCTGCTGCACCCCTGAGGGCGAGGCCCGCGGTCATTGCACCAGACGCCGCCTGCTGAGCACGGACTCCGGCCGCTCGGCCACGATGTCCGACCCCGGCCGTGCCGCCTCGTCGCGACGCTTGATCAGCAGCCACTGCCGCTCGGCGGTGCGCTGCAGGGCAAAGCCGCCACGGAGCTTCTCGCCGGCCAGCACGAACACGGCGTGGCCCCGGTCGAGGGCCTCCGGCCAGGGCACGCGCCCGCCCTGCTCGTAGGTGCCGCGGTCCCAGACGATGACCCGGCGGCCCTCGAAGGTGTTGTGCGACAGCGCGTGGTCTTCCACCTCGACGGCCAGGCGCTTGACGGCCGGATCCAGCGAAGGCCCTTTGGGCACCGCCCAGGAGCGCATGACGCCGCCCACCTCGAGGCGGAAATCGAAATGGTGAGCGGTGGCCCGGTGCTCCTGGACGACGAACACGCCGGCGGTGACCCCGCGCACGGCGAATTGCTCGTGACCCTCGAGGGCGACCGGATTGGTCTGCACCCTGGTGCCGAGGGCATGGCGCAGAAACTCCTCCAGGGCACCCACGGTGTCGGGGTCCCCCTCGGCGTGCACGAGCAGGGCGCCGTCCTGCTGGCGCACCCAGCCCATCACCCCGAGCTCCCGGGCCCGCGTCACCACGGCGTCCCGGAGCTCGGGCGCCGGATCGACTACTACCGCGCGGATCGCCGGGACGGCCATCGCCCCTAGCGCATGCCCCGGTAGCGGCGGATGAGGGCGTTGGTCGAGCTGTCGTGGTTCAGTTCGGGCTCCTCCTCGCTCTCCAGCTCGGGAATGATCCGCTTGGCCAGGGCCTTACCGAGCTCCACGCCCCACTGATCGAACGAGTCGATTCCCCACACCACCCCCTGCGTGAACACGCTGTGCTCATACAGGGCCACGAGTGTTCCCAGGGTCCGGGGGTCGAGGACCTCAGCCAGGATGACGTTGGTGGGCCGGTTGCCCTCCATGACCCGGTGGGGCACGATCGCGTCCGGGGTGCCCTCGGCCCGGACCTCCTCCTCGGTGCGACCGAAGGCCAGGGCCTCGGCCTGGGCAAACACGTTGGACATGAGCAGGTCGTGGTGATCGCGCAGCGGGTTCAGCGTGCGGGCAAAGCCGATCAGATCGACGGGAATGAGCTTCGTGCCCTGGTGGATGAGCTGGTAGAAGCTGTGCTGGCCGTTGGTCCCGGGCTCCCCCCAGAAGATGGCGCCGGTCTGGTAATCGACGCGATGGCCATCGAGGCGGACATGCTTGCCGTTGGACTCCATGGTCAGCTGCTGCAGGTAGGCGGGAAACCGCTTCAGGTACTGCTCGTAGGGCATCACCCCCACTGTCTCGGCGCCGAAGAAGTCGCCATACCAGACCGCCAGCAAGCCCATCAGGGCGGGCAGGTTGCGCTCGATCGGCGTGGTCCGGAAGTGCTCGTCCATGGCGTGAAAGCCCGCCAGCAGCTCGCCGAACTGCTCGGGACCGATGGCGAGCATGGTCGAGAGGCCGATGGCCGAGTCCATCGAGTAGCGGCCGCCGACCCACTCCCAGAAGCCGAACATGTTGTCGGTGTCGATCCCGAACTTCGCCACCTCCTCGGCGTTGGTGGAGACGGCGACGAAGTGCTTGGCGATGGCCGACTCGTCACCCAGCGAGCGCAGCGCCCACTCCCGCGCCGAATGGGCGTTGGTCATCGTCTCGAGCGTGGTGAACGTCTTGGAGGAAACGATGAACAGGGTCTCCTCGGGGTTCAGGTCGCGCGTGGCCTCGACGAAGTCGGTCGCGTCGACGTTGGAGACGAAGCGGAAGGTCATCTCCCGGTTGCTGTAGTGGCGCAGCGCCTCATAGGCCATCACCGGGCCGAGGTCCGAGCCGCCGATGCCGATGTTGACCACGTTGCGGATGGCCTTGCCGGTGTGACCGGTCCAGGCGCCGGAGCGGACGCGATCGGCGAACGCGGCCATCCGGTCGAGCACCTCGTGAACCTGGGCCACGACGTCCTCGCCGTCCACGATCAGCGATTGATCGCGCGGCATGCGCAGCGCCACGTGAAGGACGGCACGATTCTCCGACACGTTGATCCGCTCGCCGCTGAACATGGCGTCGATGCGACCCTCGAGCCCGACCTGCTCGGCGAGCTGGCCGAGCAGTCCCACCGTTTCCTCGGTGATCCGGTGCTTTGAGTAGTCGAGGTAGAGCCCGGCGCCCTCGGCCACGAGTCGCTCACCCCGCGTTGGATCCTCGGCGAAGAGCTCGCGCAGGTGCAAGGCGCGGATCTTTTCGAAGTGGCTCCTGAGGGCCTCCCATGCCGGCAGCTCGCGCAAGGGGGGATTACTCGTCGTCTCTCCGGTGCTCATTCGGTCTCCAAGCGCTCGCGAATCGGGCTGCGCCTCGGGCGCACAACGCATTCTCCTACCCGCGGCGCAGCGGCTCGACCGAGACCCGGGGGGTGCTCGGTAGGATCCGGCCGGTGAGGGGCGCGTTCCTGGACCGCCACGTCGGGCAGGCGAGACCCGCGCGCGTCAGGCCGGTGACGGGGTGACGGCGAGCTTACGCCCCGGCGGATACACCTCCGAGGCCATGAGGATGCTCGTCGCCAAACGCCGCGCGTGGGCAGCGGCGGCCGCGCTCTTCGCCTGCGCCTGCCTCCTGGGCGCGTGCGGATCGAGCGCCCCCACCACGGTGGCCGCGTTTCCGATCCCCGGCAGCCACGTCGCGGCCCCGCAGAGCCAGATCGCCTTTCGGGGCGTGGCGGCCGCTCACATCGGCACGGTTGAAGTGACCGGCTCGCAGACCGGCGCGCACGCGGGTCGCATCGAGGCCGACTCCGACGGTCACGGCGGCAGCTTCCTGCCCGACAAGCCGTTTGCGGCCGGCGAGGTCGTGACCGTCCGCACCGGCCTGCCGGTCACCGGAGCCGCCAAGGGCACCTTCCGCTTCACCGTGGCTACGCCGGCGGGTGCGATTGCGAAGGGGTCGGTGGCGCCCGTGGCCCGCGTGCCCGGCGACGTCGAGCAGTTCCACTCCCGTCCCGATCTTCAAGCCCCCACCGTGGAGGTCCTCAACCCGGCCGACCAGGGGCAAGCGGGCGACGTGTTCATCGCTCCGCAGGCGGGGCCGTTTCGGGTCGGACCGATGATCGTCAACCCCGACGGCACCCTGGTGTGGTTTCACCCCGTGCCCGCGGGCGACCAGGCCACGGATTTCCGCCCCCAGCAATACCGCGGCGCGCCGGCCCTGACCTGGTGGCAGGGCTACTTCAGCAACGGTGTGGGCGTGGGGGAGGATGTGATCTATGACTCCTCCTACCGCCAGGTGGCGATCGTGCGCGCGGCCAACGGGCTCTCCGCCGATCTGCACGAATTCCAGCTCACGCCGGCTGGCACGGCGCTGATCACCGCCTACTACCCCGTCTACGCGAACACCTCGTCGGTGCGTGGCGGCGCCACGCGAGCCGCCGTGCTCGACTCGGTGGTCCAGGAGATCGATGTCAAGACGGGGCTCGTGCTCTTTCAGTGGGACAGCCTCGACCACGTCCCGGTGAGCGCCAGCGAGCTCGCGCTCCCGACCTCGGCCAACCAGCCCTACGACTATTTCCACGTGAACTCCGTCCAGGAGGACGCCGACGGCAGCCTGGTCATCTCCGCCCGCAACACCTGGGCCGCCTATAAAGTCAGCCACGACTCGGGCCAGATCATCTGGACCCTGGGGGGCAAGAACTCGAGCTTCAAGGTGACCTCGAGCGCTGCCTTCGCCTTCCAGCACGACGTGCGCATCCGGTCGGGCGACGACACCTCGGCCACCCTATTCGACGACGGTGCCGGCCCCCCGAACATCCACACCGAGTCGCGCGGAATCCGGCTGAAGCTCGACCGCGCGCGCAAGACGGCCACGCTGAACGGCCAGTTCGTCCACGCCCCACCGCTGCTGGCCCCGTTTGAGGGCAACGTCCAGACGCTGGCCAACGGCGACGTGTTCATCGGTTGGGGCGGGCAGCCGTATTTCTCCGAATTCGACGGCGCCGGCCATCTCGTCTTCGACGGGCGCTTCGTGGACGCCAACACGAGCTATCGCGCCTACCGGTTCGTCTGGTCAGGGACGCCGAAGACGCAACCCAAGCTGGCCGTGGCCGCCGGCTCGGGGGCTGACACCGCCTACGCGAGCTGGAACGGCGCGACCGACGTCGCCTCCTGGCGGGTGCTGGGCGGCCGTAGCGCGAGCGCGGTGAGCAGTGTCACCAACGCGCCGAAGGCCGGGTTCGAGACACAGGTCAACGTCCCCGCCCAGCCCTACATGGCCGTGCAGGCCTTGAACTCGGCCGGCCACGTGGTCGGCACCTCGGCCACGGTGCGAGCACCCTGAGCGCGACTGACGGCTTGCGCTCCGGCTGAGTCGCTGTCGCGCCGCGCAGTGAGGCCGTGAATGCGAACCTGCTGTTAGAGCCCAAGGGCTCGTGTACGGTCTCGGCCTCGTGCGTGATCGGGTCAGGAGGAGGGGGCCTCGGCGAGGCGCCCTGATTGCCGGGTTTGCGCTCGGTGGAATCGTCGCCGTCGCGGTCATCCTGGCCACCGCGAACCACGCCGCCTCTTCGACCGCACACGGCGCTCCGCTGCTCGGCGTCTCCTGCGCGTCGAACGCGCTGTGCATCGCCTACGACCAGGCCGGCGCTCTGGTCAGCTCGACCCGTCCCGGCCGCCTCGAGACCTGGCGCCCGAGCCACCTCGGCGACCGTCTGACCGGCCTGTCCTGCCCGACCAGCGGCTTATGCGTGGGCGTTGACGGCGCGGGACGGGTGCTGAGTAGCTCCGATCCTTCGGCGGGTGCGGGCACCTGGTCGCTCCCGGCGCAGATCGAGCCGGCGGCAGCGCTCGGGCCCCAGCCGCTGCGTGCGGTGTCGTGTCCGTCCGCGGGCCTGTGCGTGGCCGAGGACGGAGTCAACGTCCTGACCAGCCGTAACCCGGCCGGCGGGTCGACGGCCTGGAGCCCGCCCGTGGCCATCCCCAGCCACGACCTCATCAACGGGATCACGTGCCCGTCCGCGTCACTGTGCATCGCCTTCGATGGGGCGGGCAACATCATCACCTCCACCGACCCCACTGCGGGCGCTGCGTCCTGGAGCGCCACCCCGGTCGACCCACCGCAGAACGGCGGCATCTACGGCGTCTCGTGCGCCGGGTCGCTGTGCGTGGCCGTGGACTTGAGCGGGCACCTGATGGCGACGACGGATCCCGCCGGCGGCCAGGGCGCCTGGAGCGCTCCGGTTGAGCTCGACCGCTCGGGCTTCATCACCGGCGCCGTCGACTGCCCGAGCCGTGATCTCTGCGTCGCCGTCGACGCGGCGGGGCGGGTGATCGCGTCATCGAACCCGGCCGGCGGGGTCGCCACGTGGTCGGCTCCCGCCACGCTCGACCGCGGCCATCACCTGACCGGGCTGAGCTGTCCGCAGGCGCGCCTCTGCGTGGCCGTCGACGATGCCGGTCAGGTCTTCGCGTCGCAGCGGCCGGCCGCGGGGAGCGACGCGTGGTCCGCCGCGGGCGCGAACACAGGCCATCTCATCGCTTCTCCGGCCGCGCTCACCTTCCCCGCCCGCGCCGTGGCCAGCCCCTCGCCCCTGCTCACCCTCACGCTGGGGGTGCGCGGGCGGATGTCACTACGTGCAGGCTCGATATCGCTCCGTGGGCCTGCGGCCCGCGCCTTCTCGGTGGTGGCCGATCGCTGTCGCGCCGCCAAGACCGTGCCCGCCGGGGGGTGCTCGATCACGCTGCGCTTCACGCCGGCGGGGGCTGGACCCGCCGTGGCCCGGCTGCAGATCGCCGCCGGTGACCCCGCCGGGCCACTCAGCGTGCCCCTTCGGGGAGCCGGAGTGCCGGCTGGCTTGCCCGCGCCGTCTCTGATCTGGAGTGATCGCGCCCCCGCCGGCGGCTCATTGGCCTCGCTGGCCCGGGCCGGCCTCGACGGCTCCGCGCTCACCCAGGCCTTCGTCGGCACGCCGCCGCCTCCGGGTGCGGTGGCGCAAGACGCCCAGCACATCTACTGGATCCATGATGGCTCGATCGCTCGGGCCAACCTCAACGGCACCGACGTCCAGCCAAACTTCATCACCGGCGTCCGGGCCTACCAGCTGGCGCTCGGTCAGCAGCACATCTTCTGGCTCGGCGGGCACGGATCGCTCGGCCGGGCCGACCTCCATGGCAACCACGTCGAGACCTCGATGCTCGACCTGTTCTCGCCCGTCGGCCACGTTCCGCCCACCTACCTGGTGGTGACCGGGGGGTTCGTGTACTGGGGCTATCACCACACGGGCGCGGTCAGCAACCTGTTGCCCATCGGGCGGGCCAGGGTGACAGGAACAAAGGTGAACTTCTCCTTCCTGCGCCCGGTCGTCCCGAGTTGCAACAACAGCGATTCGCCCCGGCTAGCCGGAGTGGCCTGCGATCTGGGTGGCCTGGCCGTCAGCGGCCCCTACCTGTTCTGGGGCTGGTCGCGGGTCCTGCCCTCGCTCGGGGCCGCCGGCAGCGGCATCGGCCGGGCCAGAGTCGACGGCACGGCCATCGACAACCAGTTCCTGGCCACCACCGCGCCCGCTTCCGGCGCGATGGCCCTGACCGCGTCGGCCTCCAACCTGTACTGGACCAGCGAGGCCGGGATCGCTCGAGTCAACCAGGATGGCGCCGGGCTGGTCGATCCCTTCATCACCGATCCACTGGCCAGCGGCTATGGGCTGGCCGTCGCGCCCCCCGGCGCCCAGGTGCTCACCACCGCGCCCGTCGACGGGGCGAACGACGTGCCGGCCGTGGGTAGCGCCGCCGCGGTGGCGTTCTCAGTGGCCATGAACCAGCGCACGACCTCTCGTGCGTTCTCGCTCATCGACGACGTCACCGGTCGCCCGGTGCCGGGGCATGTCACCTTCGCTGCGCCGGGGGTGCCGGTGTTCCGGCCCGATGTTTTCTACCTGCCCCCTGGACATATCTTCTCGGCCCGCCTCATCAGCACGGCGACCGATGCCACCGGAGTGCCCCTGGCCAACCCGGTGGTGTGGTCATTTAGGGTCTCGGCCAACCCCATTACCGTGTCGCTGTATCCGCTGCCCGGAACGACTAATGCCAGCTCTGCGCGACCGGTCATGGTCGCTTTCAGCCAGCCCATGGACGAGCAGGCAACGGGCGCTGCGTTCTCGTTGGTCGGGCCCGATGCCAAGCCTGTGCAGGGCCGCGTGTCCTGGCACGGCGACGCCGCCCTGGTCTTCACCCCGGCGGCTCCATTGCCGGGGCATGTCCGCTACACGGCTCGCGTGGCCGTCAGCGCTCGCGACGGCGCCGGGCGCCCCCTGGCCGGACCGGCGACGTGGAGCTTCACGACGGGCAGGTAGGCCACCGGCGAGGGCGCTATCCCTGGCGCCTGGCGTTCCCCGCCTGCTCGAGCTCTTGGATCCGCGCCAGGACCTCGGCGTAGTCGGTCCCCGTCTGCCGAGCCAGCTCGACGGCGCTCATCCCCCCGGTCTCAGCCAGCAGCCGCTCGAGCTCGGGCGAGGGCAGGCGTCCCGCCTCGCGCCGTCGCGGGGCGCGAGTCGAGCGGCGAGAGCGACCGCGGTTCGCCGGCGGGGTCTGCTCGGACGGCGGGGTCTGCTCCGAAGCCGCGGCGGCGGCCTGGGCGTCCAGGGCGGAGAGTGCGCTGCGTAGGGACTCGATCTCTTCCTCGACCTCGCTCAGATGAGTCTCGAGCAACGTACGAATCTCCTCAACTGCGGACACGTGACCTCCGGGACCGTGGATGAACGGACGCAGGATAACCGGTGGTCCCGGCCCGGACCCGCCCGTGCCTGACGCTCGGGCCGCCGTTAGACGGGCGACCGGGTGGGTAGCGAAAAACCGTCTGCAGCTCCCGGCGAGATGAGGTGAACATGTCAGTTCTGGATACGGCCAGCAAGGTCAAGATCTCTTCCAAGACGGCCAAGGGCGCGATCAAATACCCGAGCGTGCCGCGGATCGGCGCCCGGGCCGGCAAACCGGCGGCCAAGCTTGGGCTCAAGACCAGTCCGAGCCTGGCCAAGCGCCGCGCTCGCCGGGGCATCGTCTCCGTGGGCGAAGTCGCTCGTGACATCGGCGACGCGGCGCGAGGCTTCGGCGAGGAGCTTGCCACCTACGGTCCTCAGGCCGCCGTCGAGCTCGGACTCGTCGAGGCCCCCAAGCCCAAGCGCACGGCGCCGCGGGTGGCCGCGGGAATGGTCCTCGGGGCGGGCGCCGTCTACTTCCTGGAGCCCGAGGCCGGTCGCCAGCATCGCCAGAAGGTCATGAACCTGGTCGCCTGAGCACCCGGAGTTTCTAGGAGCGCCATAACCGCCGTCAGCGCGAGAACCGGCCGGGCGGCCGGCCGGCCGCCGCTGGGTAGCCCAGCGGCCATGGACCCCTCGGAGGTGCGCATCTTTCTCCGGCCCATCGGCTCGCCGCTGACCATCGGCATGTCCGGGCTGGCCATTGCGTCGCTGGTGCTCAGTGGTTTGGAGCTGGGGTGGATCGCCAAGAGCGAGAGCCACCAGGTCGCGATCATCCTCATCGCGGTGCCGTTCGTCATGCAGACGCTGGCCTCGGTCTATTCCTACCTGGCGCGCGACGGGGCCACCGGCGCCGCCCTCGGCACCCTAGGCTCCGCCTGGCTCGGGTTGGGGCTTGTGCTTCTGAGTTCGCGGCCGGGCACGACCAGCGGCGCCGTGGGCTTGCTGCTCCTGGCCGCCGCCGGAGCTCTGGGCTTGTCCGCCCTGGCCGTGAGCTTGGCCAAGCCGCTGATCGGCGCCACCTTCCTGATCGCCGCGCTGCGCTTCGCGGTCGGCGGGATCTACCAGCTGAGCCGGGTCTCGGCGTGGCAGCACGCCGGCGGGATCGCGGGTCTTGTCATGACTGGACTGGCCCTGTATGCCGTGATCGCCTTCGAGCTGGAGGGCGAGCTGCACCGGACGATCCTGCCCACGTTCCGCATCGGCCCGGGAAAAGCCACGCCGGCGGCAAGAGGGGAGGCCGAGACCCTGGCCGCCGAGCCCGGCGTTCGGCCGATCAGCTGAGCTCTGAGTCGCTGAGCGAGCGGGCCCGCCCGCGAGGCGCGGCCCGGATCAGCCGACCGGATCGAGGGCCAGCCGTGGCTCCGGCGCAACGGAGCCGCCGATCGCGACCGGGGCGACTCGCGCCACGCGCGGGCGCTCCTCCCGCTCGACGACGCGGACGAGCGCGCGCACGACCTCGGGGTCGAGCTGGGTGCCGGTGCACGCCGTGAGCTCGGCCATGGCCGCCTCGTAGGAGAGGGCGCTGCGGTAGGCGCGGTCCGTTCGCATGGCGTTCCAGGTGTCACAGCAGGCGATGATGCGCGCCTCCAGGGGGATGTCCGGGCCGGTCAGGCCGTCGGGATAGCCGCCGCCGTCCCAGCGCTCGTGGTGGGAGCGGACGATGAGGCCCACGTCATGCATGAAGCCGCCGACGCGGTCGAGCATCTTCTGGCCCTCGAGCGTATGGGTCTTGATGATGGTCCACTCCCCAGGCTCGAGCTTGCCCGGCTTGTTGATGATCTCCTTGGGAATGGCGATCTTGCCCACGTCATGGAGCAGGGCGCCGAACTCCAGGTTGCGCCGCCGCGCGGGACCGAGCCCGAACTCCTCGCCGACGGTCAGGGCCAGCGCGACCACACTGCGGCAATGCTGCCCCGTGTAACCGTCATCGGCCTCGACCACGTCGCCGAGCACAAGGGCGGTGCCGCGATAGGCGTTACCGAGCTCGACCATGCTCTCCAGGCGCCCGCGGCGCTCGCGGGCAAAGATGCTGAGCAGAGCGAGCATCGGCAGCAACGAGAGCACCGTGAGCGGTGAGCGATGGATGTTCTGAGCCACCACGAGGCCACCCCAGGACAGACCGGCGTCCACCCCGTAGATCCACACGTCGGCGAGTTGCTCGCTGAGCGACACCTGCCGCTCGAGCAATTGGCGCAGGGTCGAGACGGACATGTCCACGGCAAACTGGGCGCCCAGGGCACAGAGCAGCAGCGTCACACTGGCGTTTCGGGGCAGCACACCGGCCAGCACGAACACGGCGGCAGGACCGAGTGTGGAGACGCAGTTGCCCGGCATGCACAGCAACCGGCCCACTTTCAGTTTGCCGCGACGCACGTCGAACAGAAAGCCGATGGTCAAGGCGAGCAGCACGAGCAGCGGCAGCAGCGAGGGCGGAGCGGCGAAGGCCAGCGGCACGAAGGCCAGCTGCGTGGGCGCGGTGAAACCGACCGGAAGCTCGATCCTCACACGCGTGGAGAAGAGGAACACGAGCACGGAGGCCACGACCGGCACCAAGGCGATGGCGCGCGGCGGCTGGGCGATGAGGAGGGCGGCCTCGCCGGCCCCGAACAGGGCCAAGCCGGCCAGCGCGCTCACCTGCTCGCGGGCATCGAGGTCGATGACGCGGCGCCGGAAGTTATCGGCGATCGTCTGCTCGTCGGCCTGTCGGGGGTCGATCGACATCAGCCCGATCGTCGGCTTCGCCGCCGCCGGAACTGAGCCTCGAGGGCTCAGGGAGGACGATTGTTCAGGCTCATACCGATGTCCAGCCAGGCAAGCGACTCTCAGGCCGGCGGGTAGACGCACCGATTTTAGGGGCATAACCAACTGAAAAGGGCAAACCCGGCGCGAGCCGGGGACGCAAAGCTAGGGGTCTCACATAGGGTGAGACAGCCCGGTTGCCAGTGCGCACCACGGAAGGTGAACACATGAAGAAGGGCCTTTTCAGAAAGGTATGGATGACTGTGGCGGTGCTCACCTTGGGGGCAGTGGTGCCCGGGGTTGCGTCCGCTGACACGTCACTCACCTGCCCGACCCAAGTCCTCTCCCAGCCATTTCTGAGCTCGGGAGACAGCAACCAGTACACCCTGCTCCCCGGTGAAAGCGCTGACAACTTCGCCGGTACGGGGTGGTCGCTGTCCAGCACGGCGAAGATCCTCACCAGCACGTTGGCGGATGGAACCTCCGGTCAAGTTCTCGATTTGCCGAGTGGCGCTTCGGCTCTGAGTCCAGTGACCTGCGTGAGCTCCGCCTATCCCACGATCCGCTCCATGCTCAGCGATGTGAGCGGCAGCGCGGGAGTTACTGTGCAGATGCAGCTCTACGTCAACGGCAGCTGGAAGGCGCCCACGACCATGGGCGCCATGCGGGCCACCAGCTCCGCCTGGGCGGTCACAAACACGCTGCAGATCCACTCGGCGTCCATCACCGGGACGACGCCGGCGCGGTTCCTGCTTCTCGCCGGTAAGGGCGAGTATCGGGTCTACAACCTGTACGCCGATCCGCGCTACATGGTCTAGTCCGAAGCTAGGGCAGGGGACGGTGGCGGGCCTCGTCGAACGGCGGGGCCCGCCGCTTTTGTCGACTGGCAACTTGGGTAGGACCCCGCCATGGCTTTGATCCCCACCCGTATTCATGCCGCCGGCGACTATGCCGGCGGGGCGCTGATGATCGCCGCCGCTGAGCTGCCCCTCATCCGCGACCGGCGCGCTGCGGCAATCCTGCGCGTCGCCGGCGCAGGCACGCTCGTGGCCAGTGCCCTCACCGATTATGAGCTCGGCCTCTGGCGCAAGCTTCCCATGCCCGTCCACCTCGGCCTGGATGCGGCCGCGGGCGCTTTGATGACGGCCGGCGCCATGCTGCTGCGCCGGGACGGCGCCGAGGTCGCCAGTTGGCTTCCGCATGCCGTCGTCGGCCTGAGCGAAGTCGCCGTCGCCGCCGTCACCGACCGCCGTCCCGGCGATGCGCCGAGCCACCGTGGTTTCGATGGCGACCTACCGGCCGCCGTGGTCGGCGTGACCGGGGAGGGCGTGGCCGCACGGCAGAACAGTGGCGCCGCGCCGATCGCCCCACCTCCGGCCGAGACCCCCGGACCTTCGGTGACCCCGCCCGAACAACCCGAGTCAGAGACCGAGCGGGCGGAACGCATCGACTCGCGCCTCGTTGATCCCAGCGCCACCGATGATGTACTCATCGCCCAGGAGGAGGCTGCCGCGGGGGCCGAGGCAGCGTCGATCGGTGGTGTGGCCGCCTCGGAGACCGGGGATCCGGCCATGGATCCCGTCTACGAAGCTGGAGGCGGCGATCAGGACGGCTGGGAGGCGGCGGAAGCCGACCTGGTCGAGAACGCCACCCACGGCGAGGGGCACGGCGAGCCGCTGCGCGATGCCCTCACCCCGGAAGCCGAAGCCGACCGTTCCACGGCCGTGTATGGGGAGGGCGACCGCATTCCCTCCACCGAAGTGGTCGACGATCCCGGCACGGGTCCCGATGATCCGGGCCGTGGCCCGGGGTTGGGGGCCGAGCGAGGCCCGGGACTGCAGCCGCGCCAGGACTAGTGTCCGAGCACTAGAAACCGGTGGTGACGCGGCCGACCTCGGCCAGCGTGGTCAGCCCCAGCCGGACCTTCTCCAACCCGTCGTCACGAACGCGCCGCATGCCCTCCTGCTCGGCGGCGTGGGCGATTTCGTCCACGGACGCGCCGGAGAGCAGCAGCGTGCGGATCGTCTCGCTGATCGGCATCACCTCGTAGAGTCCGAGGCGCCCGCGGTAGCCGCTATTGCTGCAGCGGATGCAGCCGACCGGCTCGAAGATCTCAGCGCCATAGAGCCCGTGCCGCTCAAGCGTCTCCTCGGGCAGCGAGGTGGGGCGCTTGCACTGGTCGCACAACATCCGGGCCAGCCGCTGGGCGACGACGCAGTCGATCGCCGCCGCGACCATGAAAGGCTCGACGCCCATGTCGAGCAGCCGGGTGATCGCACTCGGGGCATCACGGGTGTGCAGGGTCGAGAGTACGAGGTGGCCGGTGAGCGCCGATTGCACCGCGATCTCTGCCGTCTCGCGGTCGCGAATCTCCCCAACCATGATCACGTCGGGATCGGCCCGGAGCATGGATCGCAGGCCGGTGGCAAAGGTGACGCCCGCTTTGGTGGAAACCTGCATCTGCTTGATGCCGGCGACCTGCGATTCGACCGGATCCTCGATGGTGATGATGCTGCGCTCACCGTCGTTGACCACGGCCAGAGCGCCGTAGAGGGTCGTCGACTTACCCGAGCCGGTTGGTCCGGTGACGAGCACGGCGCCGTAGGGCTTCTGAATGGCGGCCTCGAACCGCTCGCGCTCACGATCCTGCATGCCCAAGTGCTCGAGGCTGCGCGCCGTGGCGCCGGAGTCGAGGATGCGCATGACCGCGCCCTCGCCTTTGACGAGCGGGAGGGTGACCACGCGCACGTCGACCCGGCGTCCGTCGAGGATCATGGCCAGCCGACCATCTTGAGGCACGCGCTTCTCGGCGATGTTGAGGCTGGCCATGATCTTGATGCGCGAGACCAGGCCGGGAGCCATCGAGCGGGCGACGGTGGCGGCGGAGACGAGCACGCCGTCGATCCGGAACAGCACGCGCATGTCACCGTGCTCGGGGTCGAAGTGAATGTCCGAGGCCCCCCGCTGGACCGCCTCGGCGATCACCTGGTGCACGAGCTTGACGATCGGAGCATCGTTCTCCGCCGCCCCGCCCAGTGGGGGCATCGGCTCCTCGTCCTCGTCCTCGTCCTCGATGGCGGCCACGGATTCGCCCAGGCGGTTCAGGCGTCCGAGCAGCGCGTCGATGTCCTCGGCGGCCGCCACTGCGGGTCGCACCCGCTTGCCGGTGATCATCGAGATCTCGTCGACGATGAGGATGTTGGTCGGGTCCGCGGTGGCAATCAGCAACTCGCCGCTTTCCATGAATCCGACCGGCACCGCCTGGTAGCGCCTGCAGATGTCCGTGTTGACGAGGTTGGCCGCGCCCATGTCGACCTCGAAGGTCGAGAGGTCGATGAAGTCGAAGCCGAAGCGCTCCGCCAGCGCCCGGGCGAGCTGGTCGGGCCTGATCGCGCCCGATTCGATCAGCAGGGCTCCGGTCGTGCGCCCCTGCTCGCGCGAGAGGCGCACCGCCTCATCGACGGTGTCGCGCAGGGCGAAGCCGAGTTCGACAATGATCTCGCCGATCAGGTTCTTCGAGCGCCCGCGGCGGGCAGGCGGGATCAGCCCCTTCGGGTATCCCGCTACCTCCGGAGGCGCCGGCGCGCTACTCGCAGTCATGGTCGGGAGGATCGGCAATGCGCCGCGCAGCTTGATTGCCGTTCGCCAGATGGCCACCCAGCCGGGCCGACAGCCGGCTGTAGCGGCGGTCGGTGTCGGGCCGGCGCGCCGCCTGAGCCAGCATGGCCCGCGTTCCCACGATCACCGTGGCCAACCGCGCCCGGGTCAGCGCCGTGTAGAGCATCTCGCGGCGCAGGAAGAAGGCCCCCGCGGCGGGGTGGGCGACGATGAGGGCGATCGGCAGCTCGATGCCCTGGCCGCGGTGCACCGAACACGCGTAGGCGAGGCGCAGGCGGTCCCACTCTTCGGGCGGCACCCGAAAGACGCCCTCCTCTCCGGCCAGCAGCAACGCCGCGTCGTCGCGCTGGCCAGAGACCTCGTCCAGGACGGTGAGCACGGTGCCGTTCATGAGGCCGAGCTCGTGGAGGTTGCGCCCGGTCATCATCACCTTGTCGCCGATGCGCAGCCGACCTCCGCGCACCGGCGGACCATCCGGGTTCAACGCCTGGTGCAGGGCGGCGTTGAGGGCGTCGATGCCCAGCTCGCCCCGGTAGACCGGAGCGAAGACCTGGATGTCGCGGACCGGGTCGACGCCGTAGTGGGCCGGCAGCCGCTCGGCGACCAGGGAGACGATCTCCTCCCGGGCCGCGACCGGGTCGGCGCGCTCGAGGAGGAAGAGGTCGCGCCGCATGCCCGGCGCTGGGGCGAGCTCGGGCGCTTGGCCCTGGCGGATGGCATGAGCGCCTTGAACGATCATGCTCCCGGCCGCCTGGCGGAAGATGTGGGTGAGGCGGGTGGTCGGGACGGCCCCGCCCGCGATGAGCTCGGCGAATGGTTTCCCCGCGCCCACCGGGGCGAGTTGGTCGGCGTCGCCCACCAGGACGACGTGAGTCCGGGGCGCGACCGCCCGCAGCAGCGTGACGAGCAGCTCGAGGTTGGCCATCGAGGTCTCGTCGACGATCAGCACGTCGCAGCCGAGCGGATCCTGCTCGTCGCGGGTCGGGCCTTCGCCGGGGATCCAACCCAGCGCCGAGTGGACGGTGGCCGCCGCGAGCCCGGATGCCTCGCTCATCCGCACCGCGGCCCGGCCCGTGGGGGCCACGAGCTGGACGCGGACCCCCTCGCTGGTGGCGCGCACCGCGATGGCCCGGATGGTGGCGGTCTTGCCGGTGCCCGGTCCGCCGGTGATGAGCGAGAGCCGCCGCCCGAAGGCCATACCGACCGCCTGGTGCTGCTCGGCGGTCAGAGCTTGGTCCGCGCGCGTCGGCGCGCCCTCTTTCACGACGCCCAGACGGCTGCTCGGGCCCTCGCTCACCAGTCTGCCCACCCGCTCGGCCAGCTCCGCCTCGAGCTCGGCGGTCGGCCGCCGGTAGATCCACTGGCCATCGCGCACGAGCTCGCCGTCGTCGATGAGCTCGTCGATCACCCCACCGGGCGGTGGTCCGGCCAGCAGCTGAGCCAGGGCCTCCGCCAGCTCGGTCTCGGGCAGGCAGGTGTTCCCGGCGCGCTCGGCCTCGGCGAGCACGTGCACCGTCGCGGCTCGCGCGCGCTGGCGCTCGTCCGGCGCCGCGGGTAGCCCGTGGGCGATGCGATCGGCGGTGGCAAAGCCGATGCCAAAGACCCGGGTGAGATCGTAAGGACGCTGACTGATCAGGTGATTGGCCCCGTCCCCGTAAGCCTCGCGGATCGGTTCGACGAGGTGGGCCAGCCCGTGCGGGGCGAGCAGAAGATGCAGCTGTCGGGTCACGCGCATGGACTGCCAGGCCTCGGCGGCGGCCCCGATGGCGCGGGCCGACAGCCCCGCCGACGCGAAAGCCGCCTGCGCATCGCGGTCGATGGCGGCGATCGTCTCGGCCGCCCCGAAGCGGTCGATGAGCCGCCGCGCTCGCCGCGCCCCCACCCCGGGCAGGCGCCGCAGATAGGCGAGGACAGGACCTTCGTCGGTCGGCGCGACGGGGAGGGCCTGGGCGACCTTGACCTGGCGGCCATAGCGATGGTCAACCACCCACTCACCGCGGACGCGTGCCCGTTCGCTTTCTTCGAGGTGGGTGAGGGCGCCGACGAGGACGATCCTCTCGCCGTCATCGGCCTCGGCCTCGAGCACCGCCCAGCCGGTGTCCTCACTGGCGTACCGCTGCCGGCGCACGGTGACCTCGGAGTCAAACAGGGACAACGGCGCGACCTTATCTCACCCTTTTCGCCGCCTCCTGGCCCTGGCATGGTGAGCGGCTCTCACCATGGGGGTTGCCCCGCGTCGGCTCAGCTGCCAGATTTGTGTTATGTCACCCAGGCTGGCACCCGCAACCACCCACCGCGTCATCGATCGCTCACGGGTCGATGACGAGCGGCTCGCGCGGCGGTTTCGAGCCGGCGATCAGACTGCCTTTGACCGTCTCGAAGAGCGCTACCGGTCCTCGATGCGCGCCTACAGTGTGGCCCTGCTCGGCGAAGAGTCCGAGGCCGAGGAGGCCGTCGAGGTGGCGCTGCGACGAGCCCGGCTGGCCTTGCGCCGCGGGCTCCGCGATGCTCCCGTCCGCCCGTGGCTGTTCGGAATCGTTCACCACGAGGCGATGACGCTGCTGCACATGCGCGAGTCGGCGGAGCTGCCCAGTTCCGGTCAAAGCGCGGCCCTGCTGGCCGGAGTGGCCGGACTCTCGGAGAAGGAGATCGCCACCGCGCTCAGGACGACGGCCGCCGCCGGCGCTCGCGAGACAGTGGGAGCGGTTCGCCGTACCGCGACCCCGGGCGCGGCCGCCGCGGTCAGGGCCTCCCGTAGCCCCGGGCCGGGGGCGGCCGCTTCGCTCAGGGGCGCCCGTAGCCCCGGGCCGGGGGCGGCCGCTTCGCTCGGGCCCTCCCGTGGCCCCGTGCCGGCGAGCCGGTCGGGTCGGGCGCCCGGCTCGTCGCGAGCCACTCCCGCGGGTTCGGCGCACCGCCCCGGCGCTCGGTCCGCTCCGCGACCGGGTTCGGCCCGCCGCTCCGGAGCGCCACCAGGTACGGCTCGATCCGCACCGACCCCGGTCGGCGTCCGGGTCGCTCGCGCGCGCGCGGCTGTCGCTGGCGCACTGGTCCCGGCCGCGTCAGGCCTGGGCGCCAGGGCGGCGACGCTCCGCACAGCGATGGGCCAGGGCACGACCCGAGCGGCGGCCGGCGTGGCCGCCGGCTGGCGCACCGCCGCTCATGCGCGTCGAGGCGGCGCGGGCCACACCGGGCGGCTCGCCACCGCGGCCGGCGTGCTTTTAGTGCTCGCGGTCGTCGTCGGCGCTCTGCTCGCCCTCGGACCGGGGGGCAACGGCGGCCAGCGTCACCCCTTCAGCTACCCGCAGCTCGGCGCCGCTCCCGTCAACCTGCTCAGCCACCGGTCCGTCCCGCGGCCAGCGCCCCACCAGGTCACCCACGTCCCCTCGGATTCCACGCTGACCAGCTACTCCGAGACGTCGACCAGCGCCTCCTCGACATCCCATCGGCCCGCGAAGCCTGCGGCCAAACCCAAGCCCAAGCCCAAGCCGACGGCCCCCAGCCACAAGCCCGGCAGCGGGACCCCGGGCGCCAACCGCCCGCCCCTGTCCACCACGGGAACGCCGCACCGGGTGACGACGACGCCCCAACGCGAGGTGACGACGCCGACGAGCACCGTCCCCGCCCAGACGCACCCCACCCACACCACGCCACCCCCGACACCGACGCAGTCGACACCGCCGCCGACCGCGCCGTCTCGGGGAAACGGGTCCCACGGACCGGGGCGCCACGGAGGCGGCTGACGCTCCGGCGCCGCTCCCCATCCCGGGGGCGGGGCTGGGACGGCTAGCGCCTTGACCGGGCGCGTCGTCCGCCGTCGCGATGCTCGGCCCGGCGCACGGCGGCGGCGATTCCGTCGCTGCCGATCGTGTAGTTGAAGGCCCGCACGAGCGGGCGGACGGTGGCCACCCCAATCCGGCCCTGACCGCCCAGCGCCTCGACCCGGACCTCTGAACACAGAGCGCCGCCCTTGTCCTCATCCGGCTGGGTCCAGCTCGCGAACAGGACCTTGGCGCTGCCGCGCTGGGAGAAGTCCCGGTATTCGTCCACGCTCGACAACTCGGGGTAGTCGCGCCGCAGCGTCCAGATGCGCCCTACGAGGCCCGAGAGCAGGAACTGCTCGCCCTCGTCGAGCACGATGAACGGAGGTCGGCGGAACAGTTCGTCAAAGCGCATATCGCGCGGCGTGTCCGGAATTCTCCAGCGCACGAGGCGCCCCAGCAGCTGGGTGTCGGTCAAGCGCACCCCCTGCGCCGCCTCCCACAGCTCGCCGGCCGACGCCCGGCTGCGGCGCCGATGCGTCACCCGAATGGTCGGATCGGGCAGCCAGGTATCGAGTCCCAGGTCCATCGTTGAAGGCTAGTGGCCGCGGGACTTACGAAGCGGCCACTCATGGCACGATTGTCGCCTCCGTGTTCGACCACGTCAGATACGCGCTGGCGCCGGCCGTGCCGGCGGTCGCTCGGGCCCGGGGCCTGCCCCTGACCCTGGCGCTCGATGGCGTGGCGCTCACCTTCGACGACGGTCCTCACCCCGAGGGCACCCCCATGATCCTCGAGGTGTTGGCCGGCGCCGGGGCGAAAGCCCTGTTCTTCCTGGTCGGTGAGCAGGTCCGCCGCCGGCCTGCCCTCGCCGCCGAGATCCTCGCCGCCGGGCACGCCATCGGCCTGCACGGCGATCGTCACCGCCTGCAGTTGCGCCTGCCGGCCCGTGTGCTGGCCGATGACCTCGCCCGCGGCCTGGCGACGATCTCCGAGGCCACCGGCGTGCGCCCGGCCTGGCACCGCCCCCCGTACGGCATGTATTCCGCCGGCGGACTCCGCGCCGCCCGCGGGGCCGACCTCAAGCCACTGCTGTGGTCACGGTGGGGACGGGACTGGCGCAAGTTCACCACGCCCGCTCGCATCGTGGCCCGGGCCACTCGCGAGGTCGGCGTCGGCGACGTGATCTTGCTGCACGACGCGGACTTCTACAGCTCCCGGCACTCGCACAGACGCACGGCGGCGGCACTTCCTGCCATCATTTCCGAACTCAGACGGCGGCAGCTCGATGCCGTCCTGCCCGTCTGAGACGCTTGCCATCCCGAACAGCCACTGAGAGGATCGGCGGGCTGAGCGTGGGGAATCGTTGCCGCCGGCCGGCGAAGCACAGCGCGACCCGCGAGCTCCGCACGCCGCGCGACCATGACTTCTTCTGCCCAGACTGCACCTAGCTACGCCCGCTTCGCCATCGGCTTCGACGAGCGCGACCGCACGCGCCTGCATGACCTGATCGACGAGGTGCTCGACTCTGGTCGCTGGACCGAGGCCACCATGACCCAGCGCTTCGAGGCCGCGTGGGAAGGGTTCAACGAGCTGCCGGCGGTGGCGTTCTCGAGCTGGAGCGGCGGGGCGCTGGCCGCGCTGCATTTCGCCGGCGTGCCGGGCGCGACGGTGCTCTGCCCCTCGAACACGTTCATGGCCACGCCCCTCGCTGCCCTCAATGCGGGCGCTCAGGTGCAGTTCGTCGACTGCAACCGTGAGGACCTCTGCATGTCCTTCGCCGACTTCGAGGCCAAGGCGGAACGCTTCCGGCCCCGGGCCGCCTTTCTCGTCCACATCGGCGGCCACATCGCCTTCGAGGCCGAGCAGATCGCTCGCTACTGCGCCGAGCACGGGATCTTCCTCATCGAGGACTGCGCCCACGCCCACGGGGCGAGCTGGAATGGCCGCAAGCCCGGTACCTACGGCGATGCCGGGGTTTACTCGATGTACGCCACCAAGACGATCTCCACCGGGGAGGGCGGTGTGCTCGTCACCCGACACCCCGAGCTGATCGAGTACGCCCGCGCGTTTCGCAACTACGGCAAGCCGAGCTACGAGGTCCAGGGCCTGAATTTCCGCATGAGCGAGTTCACCGCCGCCCTCGGCCTCCTTCAGACCGAGCGGATGCCCGAGATCGTGGCGTTCAAGAACGCGGTCGCGGAGAGCGAGCTCGACCCGCAATACCCGAGCCGGCTCGAGCTGCCCGAGGGCATGGTCTCGGGCTATTACAAGTACATCGTCTTCGACTGGCTCGAGCGCTCGACCGGGCGCGTGTACGACGAGCCGTGTCACCGGACCATGGGTCACCACGTCGAGTTGCCCAATTCCGACTGGGTGGCACGCAACCATTCCTGCGTGCCCTTGTATTACCGTCCCGGAACAAGCTAAGGGAAAGCATGCGCGTCCTCGTCACAGGCGGTTCTGGCTTCATCGGCTCCCACGTGGTGGACAAGCTGCGCGCGCGCGGTCACGAACCGGTGATCTACGACCTGCGGCCGTCTTGCTGGCACGAGGCCGGAACCGTCGACACGGTGCTCGGCTCGATCACCGATCGCGAGGCGCTGGAACGGGCGCTGCACAGCTGCGACGCCGTGGCGCACCTGGCCGCGGTCGCCGACGTCAACGACGTCCACGCCGAGCCCGAGGATGCCGAGCGGGTCAATGCCCGCGGCACGGTGACCGTGCTCGAGGCCGCTCGGCGGGCCGGCGTGAAGCGCATCGTCTACGCCTCGACGATCTGGGTCTACAGCGACACCGAGTCCGACGAGGTCGACGAGGAGACCCTGCTCCCGCCCCCCAGCCACCTCTACACGAGCACCAAGCTGGCCGGCGAGCTCTACTGCAAGAGCTATCAGGAGCTGTACGGGATCGACTACACGATTCTGCGCTTCGGGATCCCCTACGGGCCCCGGGCCCGGGAGGCGGCGGTCATCCCCGCCTTCGTCAACAAGGCGTTCAGGGGTGAGCCGCTCACCCTGGCCGGCGACGGTATGCAGTCCCGGCGCTTCGTCTACGTCGAGGACCTCGCCGACGGCGTCGCGCTCGGGCTCAGCGACGTGGCCACCAACCGCATCTACAACCTCGTCAGTGACGAGAACGTCACCATCAAGCAGATCGCCGAGCTCGTCCAGGAGATCGTCGGTAACACGGAGATCGTCTACACCCCGGCCCGGCCCGGGGACCTGGGCACGAAGATCGTCTCCGGCGAGCGCGCCCGCGCCGAACTGGGCTGGACGGCCGCGACCCCCTTCAGCGAGGGCGTGCGCCGTTACGTGCGCTGGCGTCGCGAGCAGGCCGCTCGGGTCGCGGCCGAGGAGGGCCAGGCGGTCATCCCGGCGGGCGAGCCCGACACCGAGTCGCGCCCGCGCCAGGTCCTCATCATCTCGGCCGACATCGGGGAGGGCCACGACCTGCCCGCCCGCGCCCTGGCCCGCGAGTTCAAGGACGAAGACCCGGACGCGCAGGTGGCGATCGTCAACGGACTGCCGGCGATGGGACCCATCCTCACCCGGGTGCTGCGCGACAACTCGGCCTTCATGTTCCGCTGGATCCCGTGGTGGTTTCACCTGCAGTACATGCTCTTCATGTTCTTCGCGCCCACGCGCTGGCTGGCCCGACGGCTACTGACCGGGCTCGGGCGCCGGGGGCTGATGCGGCTGATCCGCGCTCACGATCCCGACCTGATCGTCTCCACCTACCCGGGAGTCACCGCCGTGCTCGGCGAACTGCGCCGCCGCGGCCGGCTCGAGGTGCCGTGCTACTCATCGATCACCGACCTGGCCGGCCTGCAGTTCTGGGCCCACCCCGGCATCGACCGGCACTTCGTCACCCATCCCGAGTCGGTGGAGGAGGTCGAGCGGATCGCCGGCAAGGGCAGCGTCATGTGGGCCAAGCCGCCCACCTCCCCGGCCTTCCTGGCCGTCCGCTCGCGCGCCGACGCCCGCCGGGCCCTGGGGCTCCGCGCCAGGCGCCACGGTCATCGCCGTGTCCGGCGGCGGATGGGGCGTGGGCGATCTGCTCGGGGCCACCGAGGCGGCGCTGCAGGTCCCCGACGCCCTCGTGCTCTGCCTGTGCGGGCGCAACGACAGGCTCCGGGCCCGGATCGTGGGGCGCTTCCCCGACGAGCCCCGGCTGCGCGTCATGGGCTTCACCGACCGCATGGGCGACGTGCTCGCCGCCAGCGACGCGCTCGTGCACTCAAGCGGGGGCTTGACCATCCTCGAGGCCATCATCCGCGGCTGCCCGGTCATCTCCTACGGGTTCAGCTACGGCCACGTGCGCGCGACCGACAAGGCCCTCGAGCGGTTCGAACTCGCCCAGGTGGCGCACAAGCAGGCCGACATCGAGCCGGCCCTCGAACGGGCGCTCGCCCAGCGGCCCGAGCCGGACACATCCTTCGCGCGCCAGCCCTCCACGGCCTCGATGATCCTCGTCGACGAGCGCCGTGTCCGCCAGCTTCCGGCCTGGCGGCTGCGGGCTGTGCGTGCCTTCGCGAGTAGCGCGGCCCTCGTGGCGCTGGCCGGATGGACGCTCACCACGGGCGCCTCGTACAAGCTCGTCTCGCACTTCGCCCACATCCGTCCCGTGACGGCGGTGGCCACGACGCGCCCGGAGGTCGGCGTCCTCATCGACGCCCCGGCCAGCCAGGTGCCGGGCCTGGCCGGCGCGCTGTCCCGCCAGGGCGTCCACGTTTCCTTCGGTGTCGATCGCGCCGCCGAGGCAGAGTCGCTGGCGTCACTGGACTACGGCGACCAGGTGCTGCCGCGCCTCCCCGACGGGGGCTTGGTGCGGTGGATCGGCGCGCGCAAAGCGCTGCACCGCCTCCTGCACCAGATGGGCTTCGGCCGCCACTTCCTGTACGCCTCCCACGGGCCCAGCGTCGGGCAATGGCTGATCGCCCACGGCGCCGGCGGACGCCTCGTGGCCGGGGCGGTGACAGTCGATGATCCGGGCGATTCCCTCGGCTCCCTGCGGCCGGGTGAGGTCATCGAGCTCGGCACGACGGCCCCGAATCTGCTGCAGCGGGAGCTTGGCCAGCTGCGCAGCCACCTGCGCACCGAGCACTTGACCGCCGTGCCGGTGGGGCGGTTGCTCACCGACGCTCACGCCTCGGCGTAGGCGCGGTTGCGGGGCGCCGTCGCGGCGGGCGGCGGCCCGGCCGCGGGGGCGCGGTCGGGGCGAGTGTGGTCGGGCCGGGTGCGATCGTGCCGGGTGCGGTCGGGCCGGAGTGGGCTGGAGCCGGCCATCCACTGGCCCCCTGGGGCTCGGTTGGGGGCGAGTGCCTCCCTAGGAGGTCAAAACCCCCAGCCGCCTGGGCCGCGGTCGCGGTGCGTGGGGGCGATCCTGGCCCCCGGCCCGGGGTCCAGGTGCCGGTCGGGATCGAGGCTCCCGAGGGGGGCAATAACTCCCCAAGGTGCCCCGGTCCGGTCGCCGTTGGGGACAAGCACTCCTGTGGGGATCAAATCTCCCCAAGGTGCCCCGGTCCGGTCGCCGCTGGGGACAAATGTCCCCTGCGCCCGAGGTCCCAGTCACCGTCGGGGTCGACTACGTCCCCCGCACGTCAGATCCCCCAGAGAGCACGAGAATGCCAGCACTCTCGCCAGCCCGGGACGGCGTAGCCGTTGCCCCCAGCCATCCTCACCCGCGAGGCGGCTAGGCCCTCCCGCCAGCTACCAGTGAACCCCGCGCGTGGCCCGGGCGAAGGCGCGCTGCTCGGCCGAGTCCCGATCCTTCGATTCGCCGCCCTCGGGAAACAGTTGATAGGCGCGGTTGACGACGAGGTCCTGGGCCCCGGGGGCGAGGGCGTAGGTGAGCTGTCCGATGCTGCCCAGGGTGGTGGCGATGCGCTTGGGGCGCTTGCGGATGGCCTCGGTGATCATGTCGGCGGCTTCCTCGGGGGTGAGGGTGGGAAACCGGTCATAGATCTTGGTCGGGGCGATCATCGGCGTGCGCACGAGCGGCATGTACACGGTGGTGATGTGGACGCCGTCGTCGATCACCTCGGGGCCGACCGAGCGCGAGAAGGCGTCAAGGGCCGCTTTGGAGGCCACATAGGCCGAGAACCGCGGGGTGTTCATCTGCAGCCCGATGGTGGAGATGTTGATGATGTGGCCTGAGTTGTGCTCGCGCATCACCGGCAGCAGCTTGAGGATGAGCTTGACCGGCGCGAAGTAGTTGAGCTGCATCGTGCGCTGGTAGTCGTGGAACCGGTCGTAGGCCCGGTGGATCGAGCGCCGGATCGACTTGCCCGCATTGTTGATGAGGATGTCCACGGTGCCGTGCTGGTCGAGTGCCTCGTCGGCCATGCGATCGATGTCGTCGAGATCGGTCAGATCACAGCGGTGGACTGCGGCCCGGCCACCGACGGACTCGATCTCGCGCTTGACCTCGTTGAGTTGGTCCTCGCGGCGGGCGACGAGCAGCACCATGCCGCCGGCTCGACCGATCGCCAGCGCGGTGGATTTGCCGATGCCGGAGGAGGCACCGGTGATCATGATGTTCCGGTTGCGCACCGCCTCTTCGAGCGACGGCGCGAGGACGGTGCCACCGAGTGGCATCCGCTGGGAGAAGGCACGGAGGGTGCGAACACCCTGATTGGCCAAGCTGAGCGGATTCGGGGGGGCCACGTCGGCACCGTACCATGGGAGATGGGACTCAGGGAGAGGGAGTCGGCGACCGTTCCGTCCGCGGCTTATGCGAACATGTGTTCGATGCCCGGAATCGTTGTCTGCGTCTTGCTCCCGCGCTTTGCCCTCACCATTGCGGGGGGCAAGCGAACCGAACTCCTGTCCCAGCCAGTGGCTCTGGCGCCGGAGCCTGGCGGCACACAGAACGTGGGGGAGGTCTCACCGGCGGCGGAGGCGTTTGGCATCCATCCGGGGATGCGGCTGGGGGAAGCGCTCGCGCGATGTCCCCGGCTCACCCTCATCCCGCCTGATCCCGCCGGCGTGGCCGACGCCTGGGAGCGGCTGCTCGTCCGCCTCGAGTCGATCGGAGCCGCGGTTGAGCCGGAGCGCCCCGGCCTGGCCTGCTTCGACGCCCGAGGACTGCTGCGGTTGCATGGTGCCGCGGCGCTCAGCGAGCGCGATCGTCTCGCCGGCGTGCTCGCGGCGACGCGGCGTGTCCTGGCACTGCCGGCTCGCCTCGGGGCAGCGCCCTCCCGCTTCGCCGCCGTGGCCGCGGCCACCCGCGCGCGTGTGCGCCGGCCGGTGATCGTGAGCGGTGGCCGGGAGCAGGCGGCGGCCTTCCTGGCGCCCATGCCGGTGGCCCTGTTGCGCGCGCGCCCAAGCCTGGTCGAGCTTCCGGTGGCCCTCGAACGGTTGGGAGTACGCACGCTGGAAGAGGTGGCTGCTATGGCGCCCGCGGCACTGGCCGATCGTTTCGGCGCGGCTGGGCTGCTGGCTCATGAACTGGCGAGCGGGGGAGACGGCGCGCTGCGCCCGCGGCCGCCGAGTGAGTCTCTGCGCGAGTCGCTCGAGCTGCCGGAGGCAGGGTCCGGAACCCAGCTCGAGCATGCGCTGGGTCTTCTGATCGATCGCTTGCTCGCCCGCCCCGAGCGGCGCGCGCGGACGTTGCGGGCAGTGGTCCTCTCCGCCGTTCTCGTCGAGCACGGCGGTACCTGGCGCGAACACGTCGTCTTCCGCGAGGCGCTGGCGGACGCGATGCGGATGCGTCTGGCCCTGGCGCCCAAGCTCTCGGCGATGCCGGCTGCCGCCGACGAGCTGCGTCTGGCCGTCGAACGGTTCGGCCCGCCGGCCAGCGACCAGCGAGCGCTGCTCGACGATCCCGCCGCGGCGCGGATGGCACGGTTGCGCGAGGCGATCCGCCAGAGCCGGGCGGCGGCCGGCGCCGACGCGGCTTTGCGTGTGCTCGAAGTCGACCCCGCCTCGCGCTTCCCCGAGCGCCGGGCCGTTCTCGCTCCCTTCGAGGCCTGAAGCATGCGCTCGACCGTAGTGGGCCCAGGATGCGTTGGACGACGGGGCCAAGTGCGTGACATGGACGTAAAAGCCCCCAAGCACCTGCAGGCCTTGAGCCGATGACCGCCCCCCACCGCCTGGCGATCCCCCACCGTGTCGCAGTCCACGCCGGCGACGATGGCCGCCCCCTCGACGTGGACGGGCGCAGCGTCGATGCGGTGCGCGAGTCCTGGCTGCTCGAGGACCGCTGGTGGACTGAGCGGCCGCTGTGTCGGCGCTACTGGGAGGTGGTCACCGTCTGCGGTCGCAACGAGGTTGTCTTCCACGATTTGCGTAACGGGAGGTGGTACAGACAGCGCTGACCGTGACACCACACAGCCCGCCTCAAAGGTGATCGGGGGCAGCCGATAAGCCTGCCTATGCACCACGCGATGAATGCAGGCCAGCCTGCCGGGACGGCGCCCGCGAGGCATTGCTGATGCGCTGGCATTCGCCCAGTCAACCCGCAGCCGTGCCGGCCGCAACCAAAGAACGCTGGTCATGGGGCCGCCGTCGCGAGGATCGCTGGCTGGAGCGCTGGATGCGGACCACCGACGAGCTCGCGCGTCTGCAGTACTCGCACCGCATGCTCGACGCCGTGATCGACGAGGTCCGCGGCCGCTCGATCCGGATCGGCAACCAGTGGCTCACCGACTTCGCCTCGTCTAACTACCTCGGCTTCGATCTCGAGCGGACGATCCGCGCGGCCGTCCCCGAGTACCTGGAGCGGTGGGGGACGCATCCGAGCTGGTCGCGGCTGCTCGGCAGCCCGGTGCTGTACGAGGAGATCGAGAGTCAGCTGACCGAGCTGCTTGGGGCCGAGGATGCCCTCCTGCTGCCCACCATCTCCCAGATTCACATGTCGGTCATTCCCGTGCTCGTGGGTGGCGGCACGCTGTTCCTGGACGCGCGCGCACACAAGTCCGTCTACGACGCGTGCGTCATGGCCCAGGGACGTGGCGCGACCCTGAAGCGCTTCGACCATGAGGACCTCGACGAGCTCGAAGCGCTTCTTCGTGGCAAGTGGCGCCGGCCGGCCATGATCTGCGTCGACGGCGTGAACAGCATGACGGGCAATCAGCCGGACATCGCCGCCCTTGCCGCCCTGGCTCGTGAGTACGACGTCCTCCTCTACATCGACGACGCCCAGGGCTTCGGTGTCCTCGGCGAGCGCTCCGACGCCGAGCTCTCCCCGTACGGAATGCGCGGCAACGGAATCGTGCGCCACGTGGGTGAGACCTACGACAACATCATCCTCGTCGGCGGCTTCTCCAAAGCCTATTCCTCGATGCTCGCCTTCATCGCCTGCCCGAGCCCCATAAAGCAGGCGTTCAAGACCGCGGCTCCGCCCTACCTGTACTCAGGACCCTCGCCGATCGCCTCGCTGGCCACCGCCCTAGAGGGCATGCGGGTCAACGAGTCCCAGGGCGACCTGCGGCGGGCCCGGCTTCACCGGATGACCGGCCGGGTCCTCGAGCGTCTGCACGAGCTCGGGATCAGGACGCCCAACCGCTCCGGGCTGCCCATCGTCGAAGTTCCGCTGGCGAACGCCGGCGACGTCGAGGCGGTGAGCGATTGTCTCTTCGACCGTGGCATCTACGCAACCATGGCCGTCTACCCCCTTGTGCCGCGCGACCAGGTCGGTTTTCGTCTGCAGCTCACGGCGGCCAACACCGACGCCCAGGTCGACGGTCTGCTCGTCGTGCTGAGTGAGCTCGCGGAGCGCTTCCAGTTCCAGTCCGATCGCCGGCACCCCGTCCGTTACGGAAGGAAATAAACATCCGGCCAGCGGGGGGCGCTTGGTTCATGCCCCCGGAGGGCCGCCCCGATGACCACTTCGTGGACCCGTGGGTCGCTTCGTGCGCGCGCGGGTCAGTCTGGAGACTCATGATGAGAAACCGACTCCCATCTGCGCTTGCCGCCCTGAACTACCTACGTCAGCCCTGGTGCGGTTATCTCATCGCGGGCACGGTGCTCTGTGTGCTGTACGTGTCCGTGCCGCCGTTTCGCGGTAGCGGCCCGGTAATCAACGGTATTGGCCTTTCCGGCGTCCTCGCCGTCGTCATCGGCACCCGTCGTTATGCACCCGCCGCCCGGCTGGCCTGGTCGTGTTTCGCCCTCGCCCTGTTCCTGTTCTGGCTGGGCGACGTTTACACCTACAGCTACCCGAAGCTGGTCCACGCCGCGGTGCCATTTCCCTCCGTCGGCGACGGCTTCTACCTCACCTTCTATCCGGTGCTCATGCTGGGCCTGCTGCTCCTCGTCCGCCGACGCAACAAGGGGGCGGAAGGGCCCGGGCTGATCGACTCGCTGATCATGTCCCTCGGTCTGTCGTTGGTCTCGGGGGTCCTGCTGATCGCGCCCTACGCGCACGATGCCTCCCTGCCGCTGTTGCCCAAGCTGGTCTCGATCGCCTATCCGATGGGCGACATCATCCTGCTGGCGGCGATTATCCGCCTGGCCGTGGACTCGGGTAAGCGCCGCCCGGCGTTCTTCCTGCTCAGCGCGAGCACGGTCACGCTGCTCATCACCGACTTCGTCCACGGGCTGCTCACCCTCCACAACGGCTATCACCACCAGCTCGCGCTCGGCGCGGGCTGGATCTTCTTCTACCTGTTGTGGGGAGCCGGTGCCCTGCATCCGTCGATGCGCGACCTCGACCAGGCCGGAGGCCACCGCCAACCTCGGCTCAGCCCCCTGCGCCTCGCCGTTCTCTCCGGATCCTCGCTCATCGCGCCCGGTCTCGAGATGGTCAAGATCATGCAGCACGACAACGCCGATCTGCAGTACATCACCGGTGCCTCAGGGGTGCTCTTCTGCTTCGTGGTGCTGCGCATGGATGGGCTCATCCGCGCACGCGAGAAGTCGGTCTCGCGCGAGAGCGCGCTCACCGCCGCTGGCGGCATGCTCGTGGCCGCCGCCTCGCGTCAGGAGATCATCGCTGCCGCGTTGCGTGCCGCGGTGGATCTGGCGCCCGAAGCAACGATTATCCGCATGTGCCTGATCCTCCCGGACCGGATGCGGGTCCTGACTCTGCGCGAGGATGATTCGCTGACCGAGTGGATGACGGCCGGAAACTTCGCCCGCTCGCTTCACACCGACGGAGACCTGGCTGTATCGGCGGCGCTGCGCTTCGCCCTACGCCTGCCCGCCGAGACGGAATCGCTGCTCGCTCTCCCGATCGAGGTGCAGGGCGAGACGGACCCGGCCGTGCTCGTTGTCGCCGGCGAGCAGGCCACCGCCGGCGAGTCGCGCAACGCGCTGCGCACCCTCGGCACGCAGGTCGCCCTGGCCCTCGAGAGCGCCGGGCTGAGCGAGGAAGTCCATCGCCGGGCCAGCGAGGAACGGCTCTCCTCACTGGTTCAGAACTCCAGCGACCTCATCACCGTGCTCGATGCCAGCCTGAACATCGTCTATCAGAGCCCCTCCATCGAGCGGGTCCTCGGCTACACCGCGGACGAGGTCACCGGCCGGTCGTTCGAGCTGCTCCTGCCCACGAGCGAACGCGCTCGCCTGTCGCTGCGACTGACCGACGGGTCTGTCCGCGGCCGCTCGGAGGTCATCGAGTGCCTGCTCGCGCACCGCGACGGTTCTGTCCGCCACTTCGAGATCCTCCACACCAACCTGCTCGACGATCCGGCCGTCCGCGGCATCGTGCTCAACGGCCGCGACGTGAGCGAGCGCAAGGCCTTCGAGGAGCAGCTCTCCCATCAGGCCTTCCACGACTCGGTCACGCACCTGGCCAATCGCGCGCTGTTCAACGAACGCGTCCGCCACGCCGTGGCGCGGGCCCGGCGCGAGCACATCAGCCTGGCCGTCATCTTCGTCGACCTCGACGACTTCAAGACCGTCAACGACAGCCTCGGTCATGCCGCCGGTGACACCGTCCTGCGCGAAGTGGCCAAGCGCCTGTCGCTGAACATCAGGGCCGCTGACACGGCTGCCCGGTTCGGAGGCGACGAGTTCGCCGTCCTGCTCGAGGACGTCGAGGACCCACAGTCGGCCGCGGACACCGCGGAGCGCATTCTCGCCGCCCTGCGCCAGCCGGTCCCCCTCGATCAGAAGGAGATCGCCGTGCACGCGAGCCTCGGCATCTCGGTGGCCGAGGCCGGCACGCCGACGGACGCCGACGAGCTCATCCGCAACGCCGACGCCGCCATGTACATCGCCAAGGCGGAGGGCAAGGGCGGATACCGGATGTTCGAGCCCGCCATGCACGAGCGGGTGCTGGCCCGCCTCGAGCTCCGCGGCGATCTCGAGCGGGCCGTCGAGCGCGGCGAGTTCGAGGTCCACTACCAGCCACTCGTGCGTCTCGAGGACGATGTGGTCAGCGGCGTCGAGGCGCTCCTGCGCTGGCGCCATCCCACCCGCGGGCTGGTGCCGCCCGATCAGTTCGTGCCCTTCGCGGAGGAGACCGGCCTCATCATCCCCATCGGCCGTTGGGTGCTCCATCAGGGATGCCGCCAGGCCAAGATCCTGCAGCAGCGCCTGGGCGAGCTCACGGCCCCGACGGTGAGCATCAATCTCTCCGTCAAGCAGCTCTTCAACAGCGACATCGCCGCCGACGTGGCCGCAACGCTGGAGGAGTTCGAGCTCGACCCAAGCGCCCTGACGCTCGAGATCACCGAATCGGTGATGATGACCGACACCGAGCTGGCCGTTCGGCGTCTCACCGAGCTGCGCGATCTGGGCGTCCGCCTGGCCATGGACGACTTCGGCACCGGTTACTCGTCGCTGAGCTACCTGAGCCGCTTCCCCCTCGACGTGCTCAAGATGGACCGCTCGCTGCTGGCCGACGGTGAGTCGCCGGTCATGTCCGGCCTGGCCAGCGCCGTGCTCGGTCTCGGCGAGACCTTCGCGCTCGAGGTGGTGGCCGAGGGCATCGAGTTCTCCGAGCAGTCCCAGACGCTCAAGGACCTCGGCTGTGAGGTCGGCCAGGGCTTCTACTTCGCGCGGCCCATGGACGCCGAATCGCTGGTCGACTTTCTCGAAGAGCGTGTGGCCTCCGCCGCCGGAGGCGCGCACGCGGGCGCCCGGGCCTGAAGCAGCCGCACATCTAGACTGCCGCTCATGGCATCGACGCTGGAGCCAGGTCCGCTGGCCGTCGGCACGTGGAGCGGCGGGCGCTTCATGCATTTCGGGGACCCGCTCGACGACGAGCGCTACCTGAGTCTGATCGCGCCCGATGAGCGCATCCGGACCGTGCTCACGGCGGACGTCTACGGCGGTGGTGAGGCCGACACCATGCTGGGTCGCGCCCTGGCCGGGCACCCGCGCGAGCGCGTCTGCGTCGTTGGCGCCGTCGGCCACGACTTCTACACCGGCCAACGCGACGGGCCCAAAGGGTTTCCCCGCTTCACCGACCCTCGCCTGCGCGGTCCGGAGGGCTACGCCGGCTACCTGCGCATGGCCACCGAGCGCAGCCTCGAGCGCTGCGGTCTTGACCGCTTCGACCTCCTGCTCCTGCACAACCCCGATCGCATCGGCTACTCGAGCGAGGTGGTGTGGAACGGCATGGCGGCGCTGCGCGAGGCCGGGCTGACCGACCGCATCGGCGTCGCCCCGGGACCGGCCAACGGGTTCACCCTTGACCTCATCGAGTGCTTTGAGCGCTTCGGCGCCCTGATCGACTGGTCCATGATCATCCTCGGCCCGCTCGAGCCCTGGCCCGGGGAGCTGGTGCTGCCCGCGGCCGCCGCGGCGGGCGTCAAGGTCATCACGCGCGTGGTCGACTACGGCGGCCTGCTCTTCGACGATCTTCTCCCCGGCCAGGAGCTGCCCGCTCACGACCACCGGCGCTTCCGGCCCCGCGGCTGGATCGAGAACGGCCGGCGCCGGGTCGAGGGCGTACGGGAGATCGGCGCCCGCCATGGCCTAACGCTCATTCAGACCGCGTGTGCCTGGAACCTCGCCCACGAGGCCGTCCACTGCGTGGTGCCCACGCTGATTCAGGAGCTCGGACCCGCGGCCCGTCGGGTGGAGGACAAGCGAGCCGAGCTGGCGGCCATGGCGCTCGAGCGGCCGCTGCCGGCGCAAGACGTCGAGCACATCCGCGCCCTCGGCGACAACACCGGCTCGATGGCCCTCAAGGGCGCCCATCCCGATTTCAGCGGCGAGGAGCGCCCGGACGCCTGGGCGCTGGACGAGCGCCTCGGTGAGGTCGCCCGGCGCTGGGGCATCGAGCCGGGCCGCGACCTGGCCCTGGTCGCTTAGCTCCGGCCCGGCGAACCTCTTTCCGCTGGCCCTTCCGTCTCCCCCCTCTGCGAACATGTGTTCGTAGATGGTCGCGTACGTCGAGCTTCACTGCCACTCCGCCTTCTCGTTCCTAGATGGGGCCTCTCTGCCCGACGAGCTAGTCCCGGCGGCGCTCGAGCTGGGCTATCAGGCGCTCGCGCTCACCGACCACAACTCGGTGTCCGGCTCGATGGAGTTCGCCGTCTCGGCCCGAGCTCTGGGCCTGCGGCCGATCCACGGTGCCGAGGTGGACCTGGACGACGGCCGCCACCTGACCCTGCTCGTCCAAGACGCCCGCGGCTGGTCGAATCTGTGCCGGATCCTCACCGCCGCTCACGCCCACACGCGCGAGCGGCCCGGTCCTCCCACCCAGCCGTTCGTCCCCCTCGACACGGTGCTCGAGCACGCCGAGGGCCTGGTCTGCCTGAGCGGCTGCGCGCGCCGCGGCCTGCACGACGAGGCCACGCTGCAGCGCGTGCGCGAGGCCTTCAGCCCCGAGCGAATGCGCGTCGAGCTGCAGAGGCCGTACCTGCGCGATGACCGGGCTCGCAACCGACGGCTGGCCGGCCTGGCCGAGCGGCTCGGTCTGCGCTGCGTTGCCACCGGCAACGTCCACGCCCACGCCCGCTCGCGGGCGCCGCTGCAGGACGCCTTCGTGGCCGTGCGCCTGCACGCCACGCTCGATGCCTCAGAGCCCGAACGCCGAGGCAATTTCAGTCATGTCCTGGCCACGCCGGAGGCGATGGCCGCGCGCTTTCCGGAGTACCCGGAGGCGGTGGCCGAGACGGTGGCGCTGGCCGAGCAGCTGCATTTCGATTTCAACGACCTGGGCTATCGCTATCCCGGCGCCGAGGACGAGGCGGCCATGGCCACTCTCGCCGAGCTGTGCCAGACCCGGCTGCGCGACCGCTATGCCAGCGTGCGGGCTGGGCTGCGCGAGATCGCGGCTTCGCGGCTCACCGAGGAGCTGCGCATCATCGACACGCTCGACCTGGCCGGGTTCTTCCTCCTGCACCACGACCTGCTCGAGCTGGCCCGGGAGGTGGCGGTCGAGGTCCGTGGGCCCGACAGTGCCCGCGCGCTGCTGCCGCCGGGGCGCGGGCGGGGCTCGAGCGTGTCTTCGATCGTCTGCTACCTGACCGGCCTCTCGCACGTCGATCCCATCGCCAACGAGCTCCTCATCGGGCGCTTTCTCAACGAGGAGCTGACCTCGCTGCCCGATATCGACCTCGACTTCCCCCGCGACATCCGCGAGAAGCTGATCCCGCGCGTGCACGAGCGCTACGGACACGACCGCTCAGCGCTGGTGGCCGCCTTTCCCACCTATCGCTCCCGCGGCGCCATCCGCGAGCTCGGCAAGGCCCTCGGCCTTCCGCCGGCCGAGATCGAACGGGTCGCCCGCGGCTCGGAGGGATGGGACGCCCGCCAGGTCGATTTCGATATCGAGTCCGCCCTGGGCGAGCGAGTCCGCGACCCCACTGGGACCCGCAGCGCTGAAGACCGCGGTCCTCCGCGGGCCGATCGCCGGGCCGTCGACCCCCACGATCCCTGGCCGTCCCCGCCGGGTCCTGGCCGGCCCCGGCCTTCGCTCTCCGGGCGCTGGGCCTGGTTGGCTCGCCTGGCCGCCGAAGCGCATGGGCTGCCCCGGCATCTCAGCCAGCACTCGGGCGGAATGATCGTGGCCACCCGGCCGCTGGTCGACTGCTGCCCGATCGTGCCGGCCGCCATGGAGGGGCGCCAGATCGCCCAGTGGGACAAGGACTCCTGTGCGGACGCGGGCTTTCTGAAGATCGACGTGCTGGGGTTGGGGATGCTCTCGGCCGTCGAGCGGTGCGTGGAGCTCATCGCCCGTACCCGCTCGGAGCGCATCGACCTCAGTCGCATTCCCTACGACGATCCAGCCACCTACGAGGTGATCCAGAAGGCCGAGACGACCGGCGTCTTTCAGATCGAGAGCCGGGCGCAGATGCAGTCGCTCTACCGCACGCGGCCCGAGACGCTTCAGGACATCACCATCCAGGTGGCCATCGTGCGCCCGGGTCCCATCCAGGGCGGAGCGGTCAATCCCTACATCGCCCGCCGCCAGCGGCTGCGCGAGGAACCCGGCTACCAGGTCCCCTACGAGCACCCCTCGCTCGAGCCCGTCTTGAAGGAGACGCTCGGCACGATCATCTTCCAGGACCAGGTGCTCGAGGTGGCCATCGCCTTTGCCGGCTTCTCGCCCGGCGAAGCGGAGGGATTGCGACGGGCGATGAGCCGCAAGCGCTCGGAGGCGGCGATCCAGGCCTACCACCGGCGGTTCGTGGCCGGGGCCCAGGCGCTGCACGGCGTCGATCAAGAAACCGCCGAGCGCGTTTTCGCCATGGTCCAGGGCTTCTCCGGCTTTGGCTTTCCCAAGGCCCACGGCGCCGCCTTCGGCTTGCTCGCCTACCAATCGACGTGGCTGCGCGTCCACTACAGCCCGGAGTTTTTGTGCGCGCTGCTCAACGAGCAGCCCATGGGGTTCTATCCGCCCGACGCGCTCGTCCACGAGGCGCAGCGGCGGGGCATCGAGGTGCTCGCCCCGGACATCAACCACAGCGGTGTCGAGTGCCAGATCGAAGATGAGCTGCGCGTGCGGATCGGACTCGGGTTACGTGCGGGCGTGCGCGAGCAGGAGGTGCGCGATCTCGTGGCCGCGCGCGAGGGAAGCGGCCCGTTTCGGAGCCTCTCCGACCTCGCCGCACGCTCCGGGGCAAGCGCCGGATCGATGGAGCTGCTGGCCTGGTCCGGGGCCTGCGATTCGCTGGTCCCGGCCGCTCGTCCCGGGTCGGCGCGTCGCGTCGCGCTCTGGCAGCTCGGGCGTGGCCACCCCGGGCCACCGGGTCCGAGGGGGAACCCAGCTGGCCCTGCCGCTCGATCTCCCGGCCCCGCCCGAGCTCCGCGGCCTCTCGCGCTGGGAGTCGATGCTCGCCGACTACAGCACCACGGGCCTCACCACGTCGACTCACCCGTTGGCCCTCCTGCGCGCCCGCCTTCCTCCCGACGCGGTGACCAGCCGTGACCTGGAGACCCTGCCCCACGGCAGCCGGGTGCGTTTGGGGGGATGGTGGTGGCCCGCCAGCGTCCGGGGACCGCCAAGGGGATCGTCTTCATTCTCATCGAAGACGAGCACGGGACCGTCAACCTGATCGTCCCGCCCGAGCTCTACGAGCGCGAGCGGCTGACGGTCCGGACCGAGCCCCTGGTGCTGGTGGCGGGCAAGCTCGAGCGCCTGCCCGCGGCCGGCGGGGCGATCAACGTCCTCGTACAGGGAATCGGCTCGATCGCCGCCCCGGACCGCGTTCTCGCCCAGATCAAGGACTTCTCACTGCTCGACGAACGGGATCGGGCTCGAGCCGCCGGCGCCGAGGAAGTGGGCGAAGGCGACGACTTCCGGGCCGTGGCGCCGCCGGTGATGAGCTTCGCCTCGGGGCGGCGGCGATGAGCGTCGCCCCGCGCCCGGCGGTGAGCGTCGCGCCGTGCCTGGCGGTGAGCGTCCCGCGAGCCCGGCGGTGAGCGTCCCGCGAAGCCCGGCGATGAGGGCTTCACCGCGCCCCGCGATGACCCGCCGGCCGCGCCCGCCAATGTCTCCCAACCCGCCCTCCGGGCCAGCCCGCCATCCACCCGCCGCGCGCGGTATGGTGCTGCGCCTTGCTTCCTGTCGCTCTGTTCATCGCCTTCTGGGTCGTCCTGGCGCTGGTGGTGTTTTTCGTCGCCGGCAGCGGCGGGCCCGCCGGCGCGCGCGATACGGTCGCGGCCGAACCCCGCCGGCGCTCGCGGGCCTTCGGGCTGACCATGGTGCTCACGTTCGTGGCCTTTGGGGTGGCGCTGCCCGCCCTCATCCTGCACGGCAACCACGCCAACGCGAGCAACCAGATCGGGGGCCTCTCGCTCACCAGTGACGAGAAAGCCGGGCGCGACATCTTCGCCTTCCGGTGCGGCATCTGCCACACGCTGGCGGCGGCCAACACGACCGGGAAGGTGGGCCCGAACCTCGACCAGCTCAAGCCGGCCAGGAGCCTGGTCCTGAGCACGATCGCCAACGGCTGCCTGGAGAACGCGTCGACGAGCAGCTCGCAGTACTGCCTCGGCTACGGCACCATGCCCGCCGGCATCATCCAAGGCCACGAAGCCAACGAGGTCGCCTCCTTCGTGGCCAGGGTCGCCGGCCGGGAATAGCCCAATTTCCGGACATCCGGCGTGCGCTCCGCCGGCGTTCCGTCCGGATCCGTTGTTACAGTCCCGCCCGTACAAGCTGAATTCCCGTGCCGCCCGGTTCCCCCGACCGAGCGGAGGAAGCGGGGGAACCAATGTTGTTGGGGCGAATCGCAGCCGCGTAGCGCCGCTCTTTCGGCGCGAGTCCGTCAGCTAACCCCGTAAGCCTAAGAAAGAGGACAGGAGATGCGCGAAGCAGGCGTTTCCGTGGTCCCCGAGCGTGCCAGGCGAGCTCGGGCGTGGGTCGACTTCGAGGTCGACGAACGGTGGGAGCTGGCTCCACCGCGTCGCGCACGCCGCACTGAAGGCGGAGACCGTCAACCACGTCCGGCCGTCGATCCCGAGATCGACGGCTACAGGCGCGCCGCCCAGGCCCTGCGCCCCACGGGTCGAGTCTCGGCGGAGCCGCCGCCCCGAGCCGGCGTCCCCCGGCCCTCGGCCGCGGCCATCGCCGAGCCTCCGGCGGACGTACGCCGCTCCCGGACCTCGAACGCGCGCGCCTCTCTGGCCCCGGACCCACGCAGCTCCGTGGCCCGGGATGCACGCGGCTCCCGGAGCCCGGAGGCGCGCCGCCTGACTCCCGAGGCACGCGGCCCAGAGACCCCGGAAGCGCGGCGCCACGCGTTGCCCGTCAGCTCCGGGCCTCGCACGGTCACCATCCGCGGCCGTGGGGCAGAGCGCGACCTCGCGTTCCCCTCCGAGCGTCCCGCCCGCCATCCCGCCGAGCGTCCGGCCCGCCATCCCGCCGAGCGTCCGGCCCGGCGTCCCGCCGAGCGTCCTGCCCGTCATTCCGAGCGTCCCGCCCGCCGGGCCGCCGAGCGACGCTATGAACGCCCGGGTTTCCAGCCCGACCGGATGGCCCTGTGGGCGTTCATCCTTGCCGTGCTCCTCGTCGTCGTGGCCGCGGCCAGCTCGCACGCCGCCATCCTGGCCCGACCCGCTCACGCGGCCGTGGCCACAGCGCCGGCGGCCCGTCAAGCCGCTCCGCACCCCGCACCGTAGCGGCCACCCGGGCCCCCCGCCGGCGCCCGCCGGGGCCCCGGTCACCCGGCGCCGTAGCGTCCGCCGACGGGGCGCCGGCGCCCCATCACCTCAGGCCACGCCACGCGTCGGTCCCCACGCTTACGCGATTCAGACCCCGCGCCTGACCTGCCGTTTATCCGCCGAAGTACAAGGGGAAGAGCGCGGCGCGATTCGGGCCGGTCAATCCGAGGCGGGCGGTCCCGCCACCGGTTCGGAGCCCAAAACGTAAGACACCAGTCGACACCCCTTGACTTATCACTCGTAAGGACGTACAAAAACGAAAGCACGGCCGTTCATGAGGCCGCCTTTCCTCCCCTCCCGGTGGTAGCGATGAAGATCTCGATGAGCAGATTCCAGATCCATGACGACCTGACGGCCCCCGAAGGCTCGATGCCCGTTCTGCGCGGCGCGCTGGCCACCGGGGGGCAGCTGCCCAACTTCCTTGGCGTCCTCGCCGGCTCGCCCGCGGCCCTTCGGGCCTACGCCCGCTTCCGCTCCGAGCTGCGCCACGGCAAGCTGACGCTGGCCACGCTGGAGCGGATCGCACTGGCCGTGGCCGAGCATTACGGCTCCGAGCCTGGCATCGAGATGCACTCGCGGACCGCCCGCGGCGGCGGGCTGGCCCTCGACGAGGTGGCGCTGGCGCGCAAGTTCTCCTCCAAGGACGAGCGCGAGGCCGCCCTGCTGGGCTACCTGCAGGCCCTGCTGACCAGCGGCGGGCGCCCGCCCATGCACTTGCACGAGGAAGCCCGAGAGGCCGGTTGGGACGATGAGCAGATCCTCGAGGCCATCGCCGCCGTCGCCCTGGAGGGCTTCGCCGCCATGGTCAACCTGGCCGGCGAGGTACCCGTGGACGGCTCGCGGGAAGCGTCGCGCTCGCTTCAGGCCGCGTAAGCTTCTCCGAGCGCATGGAGGATCAGCCCGACAGCTCACATCCCCGGCCGTCGGGCTGCTGCCCCCTCTATCACGAGGCGGTCGAGCTGGTCGGTCGCCGCTGGACCGGGGCCATCCTGCGCGTGCTCATGGACGGGCCGCTGCGCTTCTCTGAGATCGCCCAGGCCGTACCCGAGCTCTCTGACCGGCTGCTCTCCGAGCGCATGAAGGAGCTCGAGCGCCGCGGCATCGTGCAGCGCACCGTCACTCCGGGGCCGCCGGTGCGCGTCGAGTACTCCCTCTCGCGGATGGGCCGCGAGCTCGAGCCCGCGCTGTCGGAGCTCCAGCGCTGGGCCAAGCGCTGGCTCGGACCGCGCGTCACCGCCCGCGCCTGAGCGGCCGGGCGACGAAGTAACCTCGCGCCGATGAGCACCGAGACGCAGCCCCTGGGTCAGGACGACGTGCTCGCGCTCGTCAAGGAGCGCGATATCCGCTTCATCCGCATGTGGTTCACCGACATCCTCGGTCAGCTCAAGGCGTTCTCGATCAACGCCGCCGAGCTTGAGGACGCCTTCGAGGGCGGCATGGGTTTCGACGGTTCCTCGATCACGGGCTTCAACGCCATCGAGGAGTCCGACATGATCGCCCAGCCGGACCCGACCACCTTCCAGGTCCTGCCCTGGCGCCCCTCCGAGGCCGGGGTGGCGCGCATGTTCTGCGACATCCTCACGCCCGAGCGCCACCCCTACGAGGGCGATCCGCGGCACGTCCTCAAACGGGCGCTCGAGCGCGCCGGCGCCATGGGCTTTGACCACTACTACGTCGGGCCCGAGCTCGAGTACTTCTACTTTCGCGACTCCAAGTCGACCGAGGTGCTCGACGAGGGCGGCTACTTCGATCTGACCACGCTGGACGCCGGCTCGGACCTGCGGCGCGAGACGGTGCTCGCGCTCGAGCAACTCGGCATCCACACCGAGTACGCCCACCACGAGGTGGGCCCGAGCCAGCATGAGATCGACATGCGCTATTCCGACGCGCTGAAGATGGCCGACGACTGCATGACCTACCGGATCACCGTGAAGGAATACGCCCTGAAGTACGGCCTTCACGCCACCTTCATGCCCAAGCCGCTGTTCGGCAAGAACGGCTCGGGCATGCACACGCATCAGTCGCTCTTTCAGGGCGAACAGAACGCCTTCTTCGACGCCGACGACCCCTACTTCCTCTCCGACGTGGGCAAGGCGTTCATCGCCGGCCAACTCCGCCACGCCCGCGAGATCTGCTCGATCTTCGCCCAGTGGGTCAACTCCTACAAGCGGCTCGTGCCCGGCTACGAGGCTCCCGTGTACGTGGCCTGGTCGCGACGCAACCGCTCGGCGCTGGTGCGCGTGCCCCTCTACCACCCCGGCCGGGAGCGCACCACGCGGATGGAGCTCCGCTGCCCGGATCCGGCCTGCAATCCGTATCTGACCTTCGCCGTTCTCCTCCAGGCCGGCCTCGAGGGCATCGAGCACGGCTACGAGCTGCCCGACCCCATGGAGAAAAACCTGTACCACCTATCCCCCGACGAGCGCCGGCGCTTCGGCGTCGAGCAGCTACCCGAGACGCTCGGCGAGGCCATCGAGCTCACAGCGGAATCCGAGCTCGTGCTGCGCACCCTGGGCGAGCACATGTTCAACCGCTACATCGAGATCAAGCGCCAGGAATGGGACGACTACCGGGTGCAGGTCACGGCCTGGGAGCTCGAGCGCTACCTACCGGTTTTGTAGACCGCCCGGGCGTCTCAGTCTCGTTCAGCGCCGCGCGCACGAGCTCGCGGGCGATCCAGGCCAGCACGTCGGGAATGCGCTCGGCGTCGATCGCGCTGTTGTCCTGAAGCGACACGATGGGGTCGATGCCGAACAGCAGCGTCAGTCCGCCCGTCAGGCGCTCATAGCCCTCGGGCGAGAGGTGCTGGCGGACAGGTTCCAGCAGCTGGGCGATATAGCCGCGCCGTCGCGCTGGCCGCTGCGTGCCGGCCTCCGGATCCAGCGACATGCGCAGGACCGTCCGCAATCGGGCCTCCCGGCCCAGAGTCCATGCTGCCCCCCGCCTGACCGCCTCCGCGACGCGCTCGGCCGGATCCTCGATCTCGTCGGCTACATCGAGGAGCGAGCGCAGCGGCTCGCTGTCGCCGAGGAAGGTCGTCTCAAGGAGCAGCGCTTCCTGGGTGGGGAAGTAGCGGTACGCCGTCGCCCGCGCCACGTCGGCGCGCTCAGCCACCTCGGCCACGGTGGGCACCCGCCCTTCCTCGAAGATCTCATCGGCCGCCGCGACCAATGCCCGACGGGTGCGGCGGGTCTGGCGAGCTCGGGTCCTGTCCGGCTGGACCTCACGCGCGGGGCCCGACTGTCCTTGCACCTTCATGGCAAAGGATGGTACATTCATCCACTAATAAGACAGATATCTCATTACAGGACTCTCATCCTATGAGGAGTGATTGGAGGAAGATGCAGGTCAATCGGGACACAGCGGCGCTCGCCGCACTTGAGACGGCCGCGGGCGGCTCTCCGGCCGCCGTCACCGTCCGAGCGGGGGACGGTCAGACGGTGTGGTTCACCCAGAACCGAATGACGCTCAAGGCCACCGCGGAGACGACCGGTGGCGCGTTCGGGCTCGTGGAGGCGGTGGCACCCGCCGGCTCGTCGCCGCCCCTGCACGTCCATCACCGCGAAGACGAATCGTTCTGGGTCCTCGATGGTGAGTTGACTGTGCGCTGTGGGGAGCGGACCCTCGAGGCGGGAGCTGGATCATTCGTCTTCCTGCCCCGGGGCGTCCCGCACTCGTTCGTGGTCGAGGCAGACCGGCCCGCGCACCTGCTCTCGCTCTGCGTGCCCGGTGGCTTTGAGCAGTACTTCGTGGCGGCCGGCAGGCGCCCCGAGCACGACGGGATGCCGCCCGACGAGCCGCCCGATGTCGCCCTGCTCGTCCGCGTGGGAAAGCAGTTCGGACTTGAGATCGTCGGTCCGCCCCTGAAGCCGAGGGGCCACAGCAACTAGAGCGCCGCGGCCAGAGCCTGCGGATCGGTGACCGGCGCCTGACAGGCAAAGTGCTCGCACACGTAGGCGGCAGCGTGGCCGTCCACCGGTGTGCGCCCCTCGAGCAGCGGCACCCCGTCTGCGGAGCCGCCGGCCAGGACGAGGTGGGGGCGGTAGGTCTGGCGGACGGTGCGCAGCAGCGGCCGGGCCCCCTCGTCGGGCCCGACGATGGCCACCTCCTTGACCGGCGCGAGATGGAAGTCGGCCGCCCGCAGCAGATGGCCGAAGGCCTGCGGATGTCGCGGCGCGACCGGGAAGAGAAGGCGCAGCACCCCGAGGCCGTGCTCCTCGTAGTCGCCCTCACCGGAGAGCAGGGCGAGGCGCAGGAGGCCGAAGGCGGCGGCCGAGTTGCCCGAGGGGATGGGTGAGTCCTCGAGGTCCTTGCGGCGGGTGGGCAGGGCCTCGTCGGGGTCGGCGTCCGCGGCGGTGGTAAAGAAGCCGCCGCGCTGCGCATCGGCGAAGTTGCGCAGCGTGATGTCGGCCAGCGTGACGGCCTCCCGATACCACCGGGGCTCGAACGTCGACTCATACAGGGTGAGCAGCGCCTCGAGCAGGAAGGCGTGGTCGTCCAGGTAGCCGTCGATGTGCGTGGAGCCGTTCTTCCAGGAGCGCATCATCCGCCCGTCCTCGTGGCGGACGTGGCCGAGCAAAAAGGTCGCGCAATCCCGGGCGGCGTCGAGGTAGTCGGTGCGCTCCAGCACGGCGCCGGCCTCGGCCAGGGCCGAGATCATGAGCGCGTTCCAGCAGGTCAGCCGCTTGTCGTCCAGTCCGGGGCGCACCCGCTGGGCGCGGGCCGCGAGCAGGCGGCGGCGAATCTCGTCTCGGCGAGCGGGCACCGGGCCGCGGGCCTCGAGGACGTTGGCCCCGGGCTCGAAGTTGCCCTGCTCGGTGGCGCCGAAGTAGGCTATGGCCTCGTCGGCCAGCTCGCCCAGCACCTCGTGCAGCTCCTCGAGCCGCCACACGTAGAACTTTCCCTCCTCGCCCTCGGAGTCGGCGTCCAGGGCGGCGTAGAAGGCGCCCTCCGGACCCCGCATCTCGCGCAGCGCCCAGTCGAGGGTCTCGCAGCACACCTCGCGCAGCCTCTCATCGCCGCTGATCTGCCAACCGTGCAGGTAGGCGCGCGCCAGCAGGGCGTTGTCGTAGAGCATCTTCTCGAAGTGGGGCACCGTCCAGGTGGCGTCGACCGCGTAGCGGGCAAAGCCGCCCCCCACCTGGTCATAGATCCCGCCCGCGGCCATGGCCCGCAGCGTGGCGATGGCCGGGGCCTGGTCCCCGCGGGCGAGTAGGAACTCGATGGCCGAGGCCTGGGGAAACTTGGGCGCGGACCCGAAGCCCCCGTAAGCGGCGTCGTAGGAGCGCTTGAGGTTCTCGACCGCTTCCTCGAGCCGCGAGCCCTCCAGGGGGTGCTCGGAGGGCTCGATGCGCACCGTCGTGGAGAGCGAGTGCAGAAGCTTGCCGCTGTTGGCGCGGATCTGCTCGCGCCGGTCGCGCCACGCCTCGCCGATGGCCATGACGACCATGCGCCAGCTGGGCAGCCCTCCGCGCTGCGCGGGGGGGAAGTAGGTGCCGGCCCAGAACGGAATGCGGTCCGGGGTCATGAACGTGTTCAGCGGCCAGCCGCCGTGGCCGTTCATGGCCTGACAGGCCTCCATGCATAGGGCGTCGACGTCGGGGCGCTCCTCACGGTCGACCTTGATGCACACGAAGCGCTCGTTCATGAGCTTGGCGATCTCGCGGTCCTCGAAGGACTCGCGCTCCATCACGTGGCACCAGTGACAGGCCGAATAGCCGATCGAGACGAGCAGCGGCCTGTCCTGCTCGCGCGCCCGGGTCAGGGCCTCCTCGCCCCAGGGATACCAGTCCACGGGGTTGTCCTTGTGCTGCAGGAGGTACGGCGAGCTCTCGCGCGCGAGGCGGTTGGCCACGCTGCGAACGCTACCCCCGCCGGCAAGCAATACGCTTGAGGGCAGCGTGCCCGCACCGCGTCAGGTGATCACCGCGTCCGAGGCCCCCGCCGCCATCGGACCCTATGTCCATGCGGTGCGCGCCGGCGCCTTGCTGTTCTGCTCGGGCCAGATCCCGCTCGACCCAGCCAGCGGCGAGCTCGTCGGCGATACGCCCGCCGAGCAGGCCCGGCAGTGCCTGGAGAACCTGAGCGCCGTGTGCGCGGCCGCGGGCACGGGCCTCGATCAGGCGGTGCGCGTGACGGTGTACCTGACCGACATGGGGGCCTTCGCCGAGGTGGGCGAGGTCTACGCGAGCTTCTTTTCCGACGATCCTCCGGCGCGGGTGGCCATCGGCGTGGCCGCCCTGCCACGGGGTGCCCTGGTCGAGATCGACGCCGTGGTGGCCATTGGCGACTGAGGCGAGCGCCGGCATCTCCGCGGAGCGGATCGATCGGGCCGCGCAGGCCGGCGCGGGCGTGGTGCGCGAGACGCCGGTGCTGAGCTCGAGGACCCTCAGCGCCCGCAGCGGGGGGACGGTCGTGCTCAAGGCCGAGAACCTGCAGCGCACGGGCTCGTTCAAGCTGCGCGGCGCGCTGGCCAAGATCGCCGCTCTGGGCGAGCGCTGCTCAGCCGGTGTGGTCACCGCTTCGGCCGGCAACCACGCTCAAGCCGTGGCCTACGCGGCGCGCGCCCGCGGCGTCGGGTGCTCGGTGTTCATGCCCGAATCGGCGCCGGTGGCCAAGCTCCAGGCGGCGGTCGGCCTCGGCGCCGACGTGCGCATGCACGGCGCCACGGTGGACGAGGCGCTCGATGCCGCCCGCGCGTGCGCGGGCGAGACCGGGATGGCCTTCGTGCACCCCTTCGACGATCCCGACATCGTCGCCGGCCAGGCCACGCTCGGGCGCGAGCTGCTGGCCCAGGCCCCCGACCTGGCCCGGGTGGTGGTCCCCGTCGGGGGCGGGGGCCTGGTCAGCGGCATCGCCATCGCGATCAAGGCTGCCCGGCCGGACGCGCAGGTGATCGGTGTCCAGGTCGAGAGCTGCGCGCCCTATCCGGCGTCGCTGGAGGCGGGCCGGCCGGTGAGCGTGCGCTCGGCGCTGACCATCGCCGACGGCATCGCCGTCAAGCGCCCGGGGGAGTTGACGCTGGCTTTAATCGGTCGCTGGGTGGACGAGATGGTCGTGGTCTCTGAGGACGAGGTCGCCGAGGCCATGATCTTCCTGCTCGAGCGAGCCAAGCTGGTCGTCGAGGGAGCGGGCGCGGTCGGAGTGGCGGCTCTGCTGGCCGGGCGTCTGGCGCCCGGGTCGGGGACGACGGTGGCCGTGCTGTCCGGCGGCAACGTCGACGCCGGGCTGCTGGCCGAGATCGCGCGCCGCCACGAGAGCCAGGCCGGCCGCCGCCTCGTCCTGCTGGCCGTGCTCCCGGACCGGCCAGGCTCGCTGGCCCGGTTGCTCGAGCTCGTGGGCGAGCAGCGGGCCAACCTCGTCGACGTCGAGCACCTGCGCGAGGGCTTCGATCTTCACGTGCGCGAGACCGCCGTCCAGCTCGTGCTCGAGACCCGCAGCGTCGACCACGCCCAGCGGGTCACCGCGGCGGTGCGGGCCGGCGGCTACGCGGAGCCGCGCCTGCTGCGGTAATCGCGCGCCTCGCGCACGAGCGCGGTGAGGACGCGGCTGCGCTCGTCGGCCTCGGGATGCCACTGCACGCCGAGCACGAACCGGCGCGCTGGGTGCTCGATGGCCTCGGGGAGCTCGTCGCGCACCGCCACCCCGCTGACCACGAGGCCCTCGCCGACTGCGTCCACGCCCTGGTGGTGATGGGACTTGGTGGCGTGGAGCTCCTCGCCCGCGGCGCTCGCCGCCTTGGAGCCCGCGTGCAGGCGCACGTCGTGGTCGGCCCCGTCGAAGGTGCCCGGAAAGCGCCGGTGGTCCTCGTGGCCGTAGTCGTCGGGCAGATGCTGTCTGAGGGTGCCGCCGAAGGCGACGTTGATGACCTGCATGCCCCGGCAGATGCCGAGCACGGGCATGTCGCGCTCCACCGCGGCGCGGATCAGGGCCACCTCGAAGTGGTCGCGCTCGGGCACCGGCTCGCCCGTCTTCGGATGGGGCTCGGCGCCGTAGAGGGCCGGATCGATGTCCTCGCCGCCGGAGAGGACGAGAGCGTCGATGCACTCGAGGATCTCGGCCGGGTTGCGCTCGAGCTCGGGGTCGGGCGGAATCATGAGGGCCAGGCCGCCGGCGCGCTGGATCTCGGCGATGTAGTTGAAGGGCAGCAGGGCCGCCTGCTGGTCCCAGTAGCTCCAGCGCGCCGAGGACAGGCAGGTCGCGATGCCGATGACCGGGCGCTCGCTCATGTCGCCCCGTCACGCAGCAGGGCGCGCTGGACCTTGCCGCTCGAGGTCTTGGGCAGCTCCGCCGCGAACTCGACGATGCGCGGATACTTGTAAGGCGCGGTCTGGGCCTTGACGTGCTCTTGGAGCTCGCGGGCCAGCTCGTCGCTCGGGCGGGCGCTGTCGCGGAGCACGACCACGGCCTTGACCACCGCGCCGCGCTCCTCGTCGGGGGCGGCGACGGCGGCCGCCTCGGCCACCGCCCCGTGAGAGACGAGCGCCGACTCGACCTCGAAGGGGCCGATCCGGTAGCCGGCGGAGATGATGACGTCGTCGGAGCGGCCCTCGAAGTACAGGTAGCCGTCCTCGTCGCGGGTCACCCGGTCCCCGGTGTGCCAGGGCGTGTCCATGGGGGCCGGGGTGCCGTCGAGGAGGCCGACGAAGAAGGTCGGATCTGTACGGGGGTCGGTCAGGACGAGCTCGCCGTCGACGACGTCGAGGCTGACGCCGGGCAGGGGGCGGCCCATCGACCCAGGCCGGGCCGGCTGCCCCGCCGGCATGGCGGTGAGCTGGCCGGTCTCGGTCTGGCCGTAGCCGTCGCGGATCTCCAGGCCCATGCCCTCCTTGAACGCCTTGAGGACCTCGGGATTTAGCGCCTCGCCGGCGGCGACCAGCGTGCGCAGGTTCTTCACTGGCTCGATGTCGATGCGCTTAGCGATCACGCGGTACTCGGTGGGGGCCATGCACAGGACGTTGACCTGCTCGGTGGCGAGGATCTCCAGGCGCTGAGCGGGGTCAAAGCGGGCGTCGTGCAGCAGGGCGGCGGCGCCCCGGATCCAGGGGGCGATGAACACGTTGCGGGCCGATTTCGACCAACCGCTGGCCGCCGTGCACCACACGAGGTCGCCGTTGCGGGCGTCGAGCCAATGCTCGGCCTGGGTGCGCTGGCCGGGCAGGTAGCGCTGGCCGTGGATGACGCCCTTGGGTTCACCGGTGGTGCCGCTGGTGAAGGTGATCAGGCAGGGGTCCTCGGGTTTGAGCTCGGCGGGGGGCGGAGCGTCGGCGTCGAAGAGCGTCTCGTCGGGGATGGTGAGGACCGGACAGCCGGGTCGCGCTCTTTGCAGCTCGGAGGCGTTGCGCTCGTCGGCGACGATGAGGCGGGGGTCGGCGGCCTGCAAGCGGAGTTTGAGGTCATGAGCCCGCAGCTGCTCGTTGCAGGGCAGAGCCACGGCCCCGAGGCGAAAGCAGGCCACCATGGTCAGGACCCACTCGGGGCGGTTGCCGATCAGGGTCATGACCACGTCCCCGCGACCGACGCCGCGGCTGTGCAGGGTGCCAGCCAGACGGGCGCTCTTCTCGGCCACCTCGGCGAAGGCCCACTCGCGGCGGATGCCGCCGCGGGCGAGCTCGACGATGGCTCGCCGCTCGGGCGGCGCGGCATCGACGACATCGCGGGCGAAGTTCATCTCATGTCGAGTGTGCCAGCATCGGGCGCGATGACGTTCTGGAATGGGGTGTTGTGGTTGCACCTGCTGGCCATGGCCTTCTTCGTCGGGGGCCAGCTCATGCTCGCCGCCATCGTCGTCCCGGTGTTGCGCGGCGGGGGCGATCGCGGGCCGCTGCGGGCGGCGGCCCGGCGCTTTGGCATCGGCACGCTGATCGCCGTGCTGGTGCTCGCGATCACCGGGGCGGCGATGGCCTCTCACCTGCACCGCTGGAGCGACTCGACCCTTCAGGTCAAGCTCGGACTCGTGGTCTTCGTGTTCGCGCTCATCGGCATCCACATGCGCCGGCCCGAGTGGCAGATCCTCGACGTGGCGATCTTCGCCGTGTCGCTGGCCATCGTGTGGCTGGGCGTCGTGGTGGCCAACGGCTAGCCTGGCTTGCATGGGACTCATGACCGCCACCGGCCCCCTCAGCGCCCGTCCGGCGGGCCGGTTCAACTTCGAGCCGCCGGCGCCCGGCCGGGCCCTATATCTGGAACCCTCGCCCAAGCGCGTGCGCGTCGTCGTCGGTGGGCAGACGATCGCCGACAGCCGGCGGGCCATGCTCCTGCAGGAGGGCGGCCACCAGCCGGTCTACTACTTCCCGGCGCAGGACGTGCGGACCGACGTGCTGCAGCGCAGCGATCACCACACGCACTGCCCCAAGAAGGGCGAGGCGTCGTACTGGTCGATCCAGGTCGGTGACCGGGTGGTCAAGGACGCCGCCTGGTTCTACCCCTCGCCGCTTCCCGAGGCGTCCTTCCTGGACGGGCTGATCGCCTTCTACTTTCGCAAGATGGACCAGTGGCTGGAGGAGGACGAGGAGATCTTCGGCCATCCCCGCGACCCCTACCACCGCATCGACGTCCTGCCCACGAGCCGATTGGTGCGGATTTCGCTCGAGGGTGAGCTGCTGGCCGAGAGCTCCTCGGCGGTGGCGCTCTTCGAGTCCAACCTGCCGCCACGGTGGTACCTCCCGGCCGGGGATGTGGGCGCCGCTTTGGAGCCGAGCGCGACGGACACGCTCTGCCCGTACAAGGGCCGGGCCAGCTACCACTCGGTCCGGCTCGGCGACGGCAGGGTGGTGGAGGACCTCGTCTGGTACTACCGGGATCCGCTGCCCGAGGTGGGGCGGATCAAGGACCGCCTGTGCTTCTGGGATGAGAAGGTCGACGTGGAGCTCGACGGCGAGGCGCAGGAGCGCCCGGCGTCGCCGTGGGCGCACGCCGGCCGCTGAGGATGCGTGTAGTCGGTTCGCCTCTTTGTGCTCGGCCTTGGTCAAGCGCTCCCAGGTGATCCGGCGGGTGAGATAGCCGGCCTCGGCCGTGCGCCCGTCGCGCTCGCGGTCGACCTCGAAGGCGCTGCGGTCCTGGTGGTACTCCCAGCTGTCGAGCTCGACGATGACCTTCTCGTCGGGGAAGAGGGCATCGACCTCGTAGCCGCACACGGTGGCGTTCAGGAGCGGACGCGGGAGACCGTGGCGGGCGCAGAAGTCTTCGAAGCGGTCCTCGAAGTGTGAGCGGGTAGGAGCGCTGGGGGTGTTGATGTAGCTCCTGAGCAGCTTGGCCCCGGGGTGCAGCGGCGCCCGAGCGATGGCCTCGGCCAGTCCGTCGAGGGTGAGCAGGCGGGCGTGACGGGCGTCGTTGACCGCTCTCGTGCGGGCCTTGGCGGTCATGGCCGGAGCAGTGTCGATGATGGTGCGGGCGGGGCTGGTGGTGCGGATGCCGAGCTGGGTCCGAACGTCGGCCCGGGCGAGCTGGGTGCGGTGAACGATGATGCCGCTGGGGCGGCGGTCGCCGGCGGCGATGGTGACGTGGAGCGGGGTCTCCCAGTGCTTCCACAGGCCCCAGAGGACCATGGCCGAGCCGTGGCTGAGGGCTGCCGTCGGGCCACAGGCCAGGACCGCGGCGGCGGCGCGCTCGAGTGGCGTGGCCGCCGGGCGGCCGACGGCGTAGATGCCCGGGTGGACACGGTGCAGGCGGCCGGTGCGCAGCCGGTAGGCGATCTGGTCCCTGCTGAGACCGAGCTCGATGAGCTGCGCGGCGGGTGACGTTGCCGTGCTGTCGCGCGGCGAGGCGCGCAATCCCGAGGTCGTGGGACGTTGTGCGGAATATTTCCGCCCTATCTCCCATAACCAATAGAGGCGCCAGACCGGTCGAACTCGCCCCCCATCGGTACAGTGAGACCCATGGCCACGACGACCCCCCGCACCGAGCTCACCGACGAGCAGCAGGCGATCCGCGAGATGGTCCGCCAGTTCGCGGACGAGCAGATCATCCCCAACGCCGAGCACTACGACCACGAGGATTCCTTCCCCGAGCCCATCGTGGAGCAGATGAAGGAGCTCGGTCTCTTCGGGGTGACCATCCCCGAGGAGTACGGGGGCATGGGCCTGGACCTCACAGACCTACGCCCTCATCGTCGAGGAGCTCTCCCGGGGCTGGATCTCCATCTCCGGCATCGTCAACACCCACTTCATCGGCTCCTACCTGCTCATGAAGTTCGGGAGCGAGGAGCAAAAGCAGAAGTACCTACCCAAGATGGCCACCGGCGAGATGCGGGCCGCCTTCTCCCTGTCCGAGCCCGAGCTCGGCTCCGATGTCCAGGCCATCAAGACCTCCGCCAAAAAGGTCGACGATCAAACGTACGAGATCAACGGGGCCAAGATGTGGGTCACCAACGGCCTGCTCTCCAGCCTCGTCTTCGTCCTGGTCAAGACCGACCCCGACGCCCAGCCCGCGCCATAAAGGCTTCACCTGCTTCATCGCCGAGAAGGAGCCAGGGGTCAGCGAGAACACGGGCGAGTACAAAGGCTTCAACGTCCCGCCCAAGATCAAGAAGATGGGCTACAAGGGCGTCGAGTCCACCGAGCTCGTCTTCGACGGCTATCGCTGCCCGGCCGAGAACATCCTCGGCGGCGAGGACCAGGGCCTCAACAAGGGCTTCTCCCAGATGATGGACGCCCTCGAGCTCGGCCGCGTCAACGTGGCCGCCCGCGGCGTCGGACTCGCGCAGCGCGCGCTGGAGCTCGCGCTGCGATACAGCCAGGAGCGCAAGACCTTCGGCAAGGCGATCGCCGAGCACCAGGCCATCCTGTTCAAGCTCGCCGACATGGCCACCCAGGTCGAAGGCCGCCCGCCTGCTCACGCGGCGCGCCGCCCAGATGAAGGACGCCGGCGAGCGCTCGGACATCGAGGCCGGCATGGCCAAGCTCTTCGCCTCTGAGGCCGGCCGCTTCTGCGCCGAGGAGTGCCTGCGCATTCACGGCGGCTACGGCTACTCCAAGGAGTACGAGATCGAGCGGATCTACCGCGACGCGCCGCTGCTGCTCATCGGCGAGGGCACGAGCGAGATCCAGCGCATGGTCATCGGGCGCAAGCTCCTCCAGCGCCACAAGATCTAGCCCGCGCGGCCCCGGGGGCCTCGAGCGCGGCCCCGCGCAGCGAAAGGCAGCGCCCCCTCCCGCCGGGGGCGCACAGCCTCAGACCGACATCGCCTCCTGCGGGCGGGCTTGCAGCGTGTAGTTCTCGGCCGGCTCCACGAACTGCTTGACCTGCTCGCGCAGCTCGGGCGTGTCCGGATGCCCGTGCACCGAGATGGCGTGCTCGGTGGCGGCCTTCTCGACCTCCGCCCGCTCGCCGATGATGACCAGCGAGCAGTTGCTCTCGCTGGGGAACCGACGGCAGTCGGTCATGACTCTGGACATGGTCTCTCCTTACGGTTGCCAGAGTGATCCTCTCGCCCCCGAAGCGGTGTGTCAATGGCGCAACTTCGCCGAGAGGGATCCGTCCTTAGCTGCGGGACGACGGACTGACAGGGAGAGAGGGAGATGAGTCGTCGGAGTCGTGTGCTGCTTGGCGCCGCAATTGCCCTGCTCGTGCCGGCGGGTTCGGCCACAGCGGCCACCATTACCGTCACCACGACGGCGGATGACCCCACGCCCGGCGACCACCAGTGCTCGCTGCGCAAGGCCATCGAGGCGGTGGACGCCCCAGGTGCGGCCAGTGGCGACTGCGCGCCGGCCGCCTTCGGGCCCAACACGATCGTCCTCGGGCCCAACACGTACTACGCTGACCAATAACGGACAGCTGCCATCGCGCCGACGGTCACCGACCTCACCATCGCTGGTGCCGGCGAGGGCCAGACGCTCATCGACGCCACGGCGCTCTTTGACCGGGTGCTGAACATCCCCGCCGGCCCGACGGTGGCCATCAACGACCTCACCATCAAAGGCGGGCAGGCGCGCGGAGGGATGGTCGGCGTCAGCGGACCTCCCGGCCAGCCCGCCGGCGCGGGGGTGGACGGCGCCAGCGGGGGAGCAATCCTCAACGCCGGCACACTGTCGCTCACCGACGCCGCCGTGACCGACAGCGCGGCCGGCGCGGGCGGCCCCGGCGGGGGCTCCAACGACGTGACGCTCCCGCAGGGCGACGCCGGTGGAGCCGGCGGGGCGGGCGGAGACGGCGGAGCCATCTACAACACCGGCACCCTGACCCTGACCGGCGCCACCCTGGCGCGCGACCAGGCTGGTCCGGGAGGCCAGGGCGGCGGCGGCGGAGGGGGCTCGAGCACCGGCGGGACGGGCGGCGCCGGCGGCCCGGGCGGCGACGGCGGCGCCATCGCCAACCAGGGAGGGACGGTCACGATCGAGGACAGCCTCATCCAGGGCAACCAGGCCGGTGTCGGTGCCGAGGCGGAACGGGAGCGACCCCAATGAGTGCTTCTACGTCAGCCGGCGGCGCGGGCGGCAACGGCGGAGCGGCCGGCGCCGGGGGCGGTCTGTGGAGCGACGGGGGGTTGGTTCTGGCGACCAACGACACGATCGTCTCCAACAGCGCCGCCGACGGGGGCCGCGGGGGCGACGCCGGCGGGGCGGGGACCCCGACGCCTCCCGGAGGGGCCGGCGCCTCGGGCGCCAGCGGCGGGGGCATCGATGTCACCGGAGCGGCGGCCTTCCAGAGCACCGCCAGCACCGTGGTCGACAACAGCGTGGGGTCACGCGGCGCGTCAGGCCTGGATGGAAACGGAGCGCTCACGGGTCCGGCCATCACGGCCGCGATCGATCTCGGTGGCGGCATCGCGGTCAGCCCACCGGCCGGCGCCACGCTGACGAGCACCCTGCTGGCCGACAACTTCCAGGGCAACTGCGCCGGCACCATCGCCGACGGCGGGCACAACCTGAGCTTCAACGGGCTCGGCTGCCCGGCCACGTTTGGCGCCGGCGACCCGAAGCTCGGGCCGCTGCTCGCCAACGGGGGCCCGACCAAGACCATCGGACTCGGCACGGGCAGCGCCGCCATCGACCAGGTCCCGGTCGGCAACGCCTGTCCGGCCACCGATGAGCGCGGGGTCAAGCGGCCAAGCGGGCCGGCTTGCGACATCGGCGCCTACGAGGTGACCCCGCCCTCGGTGCAAACCAGCGCCGTCACCGTGACCGGCCAGCATTCCGTGCGCATTCACGTGCTGGCCACGGCGCAGACGGCCACGGCCAGAGTGTGGATCCAGTACGGAAAGACCGCGCCGTCGGGCTATGGGACCGTCGAGCAGACCGTCAGCGGATTAGTGCCGGCCTCGCTGTCCTTCAACCTCACGCATCTGAATCCGAAGGCCACCTATCACTTCCAGGCCGTGGTCACCTCCAGCGACGGCACCACCAAGACCGCCGACGCGGGGCTCGCCCTTCCGGAGCTCGCCTCGGCCCGCATCAGCGGTGCGGCGAGTGGGAAGCCAGTGATCAGCTACACCGACACCCACGCCTCCCGCGTGCAGTTCAGCCTGCAGAGGCGCGAGAGTGGGGTGTTCGTGGGCGGCAGCTGCGTGGCCAAGGGCCACGGACGCCACGGCGCACCCTGCGCGTGGGTCACGGTCAGGCGCTTCACGCACCGCGACCGGACCGGCGCCAACCGCTTCCGGCTGCCCGGCAAGAGGCTGTTGGGTGGGCGCTACCGACTCGAGGGGACGCCAAACATCGACGGGGTCCGGGGGCAAACGCTCACCGTGGTCTTCCACGGGTAGGGATTACACTCGTCAGCCTGGCCTCTCCGTCCGACACCAAGACTCTGATCGAGACCGCGGTCAAGCGGTTCCTCGACGAGGTCCCGGCCCTGCAGCCGCTCAAGCTCGTCGCCGGCCTCGAGCTCCGCGGCCGCGGGGATATTCAGATGTACCGGATCGAGCTGCCCGGACCCAAGGTGACCAAGGACATCGCCTCCGATGCCAAGGTCACGCGTGGCCATTCCCCGCTCACATTTCAACGAGCTGGCCACCAAGGGCCAGGTCAAGCACTGGCGCGAGGCGTTCGAGCACGGCGACGCCAAGGCGACGGGCATCGAGCAGGTCATGCGGCTGATCGTTCAGGTCGTCGAGCGCCAGGAAGAGCGCTCACGCACGCGGACACGCAAGACCCGCGCCTAGAAAGGGTCAGCGCCCGCTGATCCGCTCGGCCAGGGCCTCGGCGTCGGTGAGCTGTTGCTCCACCAGCGCCAGCCCGGAGTCCCAGAAGCCGGGATCGGCGAGATCGATGCCGACGATGGCAGCCAGCTCCTCGGGGCTGCGCGAGCCGCCCGCACTGAGCAGCTCGAGGTAGCGCGGCACGAACTCCTCTCCCACCTCCTGATAGCGGCTGTACACCGAGAGGGCGAGCAGCTGGCCGTAGGCGTAGGCGTACACGTAGCCGGGGGTGTTGATGAAGTGAGGGATGTAGGACCACCACATCCGGTAGCCCTCGGTGATCTCGACCGAGTCGCCGAACAGCTCGGACTGGCTCTCGAGCCACAGTTCGCAGATGCGGTCGACGGACAGCTCGCCTTCTCGGCGCCGGCCCGTATGGATGAGGTGCTCGAAGCGGTTCATGGCCATCTGGCGAAACACCGTGGCCACGGCGCCGTCGATGCGCTCGGCGAGCAGCCCGAGGCGCTCGCTCGTCATCGTCGGTGGTCGGCCAGGAGCCGCTCGAAGGTCAGCGTCTCGCCGAACACCGAGGCGGTCTCGGCCAGGGTGAGGGGCGTGGAGTGGTGAAAGAGGCCCTGCGGCTGGGCCAGCGCGGCGTGCAGACCGTGCCCGAGCTCGTGGGCCATCGTGAGCACGTCACGGCGGCGGGCGGTGAAGTTGAGCATCACGTACGGATGGACGCTCGGGACGCGTGTAGGAGCAGAAAGCACCGCCGCGCTTGTGCGGGCGCACCGGCGCGTCGATCCAGCGCTCGTCGAAGAAGCGCCGGAGCACCGCGCCCGCCTCCTCGGAGAACGACGAGTAGGTGTCGAGCACGAGGTCGCGGGCGTCAGCGAAGGAGAAGGTCAGGTCCTCGCGCCAGGACCGGCGCGGCGCGATCGTAGTCGGCGACCTTGGGCGACACCGATCAGCTTGGCCTTGAGCCGGTACCAGCGCTGGGGGACGTCGTAGCGGCGCCGGACGGCCTCGATGAGGGCCATGACCGACTCATCCGAGGCTTCGTTGGCCAGGTTGCGCCCGGCCAGCCAGTGTGGATAGTGGCGCAGCCGGTCCTCCACGGACTTGTCGTAGAGCAGGGTGTTGAAGATGAAGCCACGGGTCCGCAGCCCGGGCTCGAGCGACGCGGTGATCGCCTCGGCGGCGCGCTGGCGGGCGTCGCGGTCGGGCGATCTGCAGCCGCGCCAGCCCGACCTCGAGCGGCACCTCCTCGCCATCGAGCTGCGACGCGTACGGCCGCCATGAGCTCGCCGAACAGCCGCGCCCACGAGCCGTTGCTCGAGATCGCCTTCTCGGCCATGACCTTCTCCTCATCCTCGGAGAGGAGATGGGGCCGATAGCGGCGGACGCTGCGCAGGTAGTGCCGGCAGAAGTCAAGCCCGTCGCCGGCGAGCAGCGCCTCGGCTCGCTCCTCGTCGAGCGCCGCCCACTCGAGCTCGAAGAAGAGGAGCTGGGTCTCGACCTCGGTGGCTCGCTCCTGCACGAGCTGCAGGAGCGCTCCCCGGGCCGGGTCGGCGGTGTCGGTGGAAAAGCGCAGCGAGGCGTAGGTCCCCGCCCGGCCCGACCAGCTCGTTGATGTCCTCGAGCTCGCGCATGGCCGCGCGCAGGCCTTCGCCGTCGAGCTCCCCCAGCCGGCCGGCATGGGCGGCGGCGAACTGGTCGGCCCGCTGGACGGCCTGGTCGAGCAGCTCGTCGACGCTGTCCCCGGCGAGGAGCGGATCCAGGTCCCACTCGGTCTGCTGCAGCTCGGGATCGGCGAGGTTATCGGTGCTGGCCCCCATAGGCGGACGAGATTAGCGGGAGGGGATCCGCCCGTGGTGGCCCCAGCCGGCTTGGCTACGCTGGCCGTGAGCCATGAGAGCCAGAAGAGCAATCGTGCTGGGCGGGGCGGCGCTCCTGCTCGTGGGAGCGCTGAGCGGCTGCGGTGGCAGTGCCCAGCGCCACGTCCCCGGGCTGAGCCGTGTGCCGCTGGTCTCCGGCATGCACGTGGTCAGCCAGGTGCGCCAGTGCGACGCGGGCTCCTCGGCCTACTGCGCCATCGACGTCGTCGTCGTCGACGGCTCCTACCGCAGCGCCGATGATCTCCTGCTCTCCGAGCGCCAGGCGCTCCATGCCCACGGCTGGACGGGCGCCAACGGCGATACCGGAGAGGAGAGCGCCGCCGACTCCCCGGGTCACAAGGTCCATCTCACCTACGCCACCGCCTCCGGCGATCTCGACGGCATCGACCTCGGCTGGATCGCCCGGCCCCGAACCGATTACCCTCGCCCTCTCTCAGGCCATCTTCGCCCGTCAGGCGGCGCTGTCGATGCTGGTCGAGCAGGGCGCCTCATCGACGTAACGCGCAAACCCGCCCCGCCGTCCGAGGGCGTCCCGGTGCTGGGGGTCAGCCCGCGAGCCGGATCTCGACGGCCCCGTTGCTCTCGCGGACCTCGTAGGCGGGCTGGGGCGCGGTGGCCGGGCCCTGGCGAACCGAGCCGTCGCGAAGGCTGAAACGCGAGCCGTGACAGGCGCAGGTCGACCTCCTCACCGTCGATTTCGCCATCGCTGAGCGAGCAGCCGCGGTGCGAGCAGCGGTCATGGATGGCAAACAGCTGACCTGAGCTGCGCAGCAGCAGCACCGGCGTGTCATCCACGACCACGCGCGCCGGCTCACCGTCGCTCAGCTGTGAGGCGTCGCCAGCCTGGCTCCAGTCCGACGGGCCCTCATCGAACACGGTCTGGTCCGGTCCCACGCCCTGGCGGTAGGAGAGGTGGCCACCCAGCCAGCCGCCCAGCGCGAGCACTCCGGCGCCGGCCAGCCCGAGCGCCACGCCACGACCGTGCGCGCCCTGCTTACGCGCTCCCAGCGAGGCGGAGTACAGCGAGAGGGCGACGGCGTTGACCCCGGCGTGCACGACGCCGGTGCGCCGCACGCTGTCGTCGACCGGCTCGGAGTCCGCCCAGTCGGTGATGCCGCTCAGCGCGGTGGGCAAGTAGGCGACGATGCCCACGCCGATGAGCCGCTCGGCCGCCGGGGCGCCATCCTCGCCGGCTAGGAGGTCGAGCGAGCGTGGCGCTCGTGAAGGCACCGATGACGACGTCGGTGAGCAGCGGGTGCAGGGGATGGCCAAGCCAGGTGCCGGCGATGGCATCCCGGATCGCTCCCTTGGGCACGGCGTTGCGCACCTGCTGGGCGACGAACTTGCCCGGTGCGTCCAGGAGGCTGGCCGACTCGACGGTGTCGGCGAGAGTGTCGAACGGCGAGGAGATGCTCATTGGCGCCGCCATACCCCGCAGGCGCCGTCCCGAAGCGAAAACGCCCTCAGCCCGCGTGGCGTCCGTTCAACAGGCGCCACGCGCAGCCGGCGCTGCGGGCCCACCGACAGTGCGCTGCGGCCCTCGAGCAAGTCGCGCAGGTCGGCGCCGAGCAGCTCCTCCCGCCAGCCCGTGAGGGCGCGAACGGGCGGTTGGGGCTCGCCGCGTCGCGCCGCGCCGACGATGAGCTCGAGCTCGGTGCGCGAGGCCATCAGCTCGTAGGCCAGCTCGGCCTCCATGGCCCGCGCGCGCACCAGCGCCTCGGCGAGGACGATGAGCGGCAAGTCGGCGGGGTCCGAGCGCGTGCGGGCTTCCTCGCGCGGGATGGGCGGCGCTTGCACGCCGGCGGCGATGGCCTCGAGCAGCGCGGGGCCGCGCCGGCGCAGGGCCGAGCGATGCAGGCCGCGGATCTGCTCGAGCGCGCCGACCGGACCGGGGTTGGCGCTTGGCGATCTCGACCAGTGACTGGTCGGCCACGACCGAGCCCGGCGGTTTGTCCTCGCTGGCCGCCGTGCGCTCGCGCCACGCCGCCAGCTCGCGGGCCACGGCCCGGGAGCGGCCGTCGAGCTGCGCCACCCGGGGCAGTCGCTCCCACACGGTGAGCGGGTCGCGCTCGTCGTTGGCCTCCTCCAGGCGCCGACATTCCTCGCGCGCCCATTCGAGCCGCTGGCGATCTTCCAACCGCCGTTGCAACTCGTCGGCCAACTCGAGCAGGTGGATGACGTCCTCGGCGGCGTAGGCGAGCTGCTCGGCGGTCAAGGGGCGGGCGTCCCAGCGGGTGTAGCTGGCCGTCTTGCCGACGCGGCGCCCGAGCATGGCTCCGAGCAGGTTGCCGTACCCGGTCTGGGCGCCGGAGCCGGCGAAACCGGCGGCGATCTGGGTGTCGAAGACGTTGGAGATCTCGATGCCCCACACCCGGCGCAGGATGGCCACATCCTGGCGACCGGCGTGCAGGACGACCTCGATCCCGGGGTCGGCGAGCAGCTCCGCGATCGGCTCGGCGGAGACCCGGTCAAGAGTGTCGATGAGGAGCACGCGCGTCCCGTGCGGCTGGTCGGGATCGTCGACGGCGATCTGAACCAAACAGAGCAGGGGGCGGTAGCGGCCCTCGGACATGAACTCGGTGTCAATGCCGATCCGCCCGCGCTCGAGTCCGACGCGCGCCGCCTCGGCGAGATCGGGCGAGCTGGCCAGAGCGGGTGGCATGGCCTGAGGCTAGATGATCGGCGGCGGACCGGCCCCGGCAGCGCGGCCGGTCCGAGGGCGGCGCGGCGGCGCGCCTGCGGGGATTACCTACCCCACTGGTAGGATATGGACATGATCTTCTCCTCCAAGGCCGAGTACGGGGTGCGGCTGATGGTCGAGCTCGGTCGCCAATCGCCGGAGCACCCGCGCAGCCTCAAGGCCATCGCCGACGCCGAAGGCCTGCCGCTGGCCTACCTCGAGCAGGTGGTGGCGCGGCTGCGCAAGGCCGGGCTGGTGATGAGCGCGCGCGGCGCCCACGGCGGCTACTGGCTGGCCCGTCCGGCCGAGGAGATCCCGATGGATGAGGTGGTGCAGGCGCTCGAGGGCGCCATCGCGCCCATGGAGTGCTGCATCAACGACCACACGGCGCGCGTCCTGTGCTCCCACGAACCCGACGGGGGCCGCAACTGCGCCACGAAGCTTTTGTGGATGCGTGTCCAGGGCGGCATCCTGCGCTCGCTGCAAACGACCACGCTGGCCGAGTTGGTCGAGTTCTCCCGTCGCAGCGAGGAGCTCTCCGTGGCGCTGCCCACCGTCTGAACCACAACCGGAAGCTGAGATGACAGACCTAGAGATTCGAAACCTCCACGTGCGCGCCGGCGAGAAGGAGATCCTGCGCGGCCTCGACCTGAAGGTGAGCGGCGGGCAGATCCACGCCCTCATGGGGCCCAACGGCTCGGGTAAGTCGACCCTGGCCAACGCCATCATGGGCCACCCGGGCTTCGAGGTCACCGAGGGTCAGGTGCTGCTCGACGGCAAGGACATCACCGAGGCCGATCCCGACGAGCGGGCCCGGATGGGCCTGTTCATGGCCTTCCAGTACCCGGTCGCCGTGCCCGGAGTGACCGTGACCAAGTACCTGCGCACGATGATCAACGCCCACCGCGAGGCCCGGGGCGAGGAGCCCATCCCGCTGCGCGACTTCCGCCAGACCGTCGAGGCGGCCATGAAGCTGACCAACGTGCCCCGCGAGTTCTCCAGCCGTTATCTCAACGACGGCTTCTCCGGCGGCGAGAAGAAGCGCATGGAGATCCTCCAGCTCGCTCTGCAGCGGCCGTCCATGGCCATCCTCGACGAGACCGACTCGGGCCTGGACATCGACGCCCTGCGCGTCGTGGCCAACGGCGTCAACGCCGTGGCCGGCCCCGAGATGGGCATCCTCATCATCACCCACTACCAGCGCATCCTGCACCTCGTGCAGCCCAGCCACGTCCACGTGATGTATCAGGGCCGCATCGTGCGCGAAGGCGGTCCCCACCTGGTCGACGAGCTCGAGGCCAAGGGGTACGCGTGGATAACAGACACGGTGGCGGCTTGACCGCGACCGTCGGTCTGGAGGGGCTCGCAGCCGAGTTCCCCGTCCTGCGCCGCCATATCGGTGGGCATCCGATCACCTACCTGGATTCGGCGGCCACCTCCCAGACCCCGCAACCGGTGATCGACGCCATGACGCGGTACTACACCGAGTCACGAGCCTCCATCCACCGCGGCGTGTATCCGCTCGCCGTCGAGGCCACCGATCTGTTCGAGGGTGCGCGCACGAGGATCGCCGCCTGGCTGGGCTCGACGCCCGAGGAGACGCTCTTCACCGCCAACGCCACGGCGGCCATCAACCTCGTCGCCTACACGTGGGGCCGCCAGAACGTCGGCCGCGGCGACCTCGTGGTGCTGACCGAGATGGAGCACCACTCCAACATCGTGCCGTGGCAGATCCTCTGCCAGGAGCGCGAGGCCGAGCTGGCCTACGTGCCCGTGCTCGACGACGGCCAGCTGGACATGGAAGCCCTCGACGCGCTCCTGGCCCGCGATCCCAAGCTGGTGGCGCTCGTGCACGTCTCCAACGTCCTGGGGACGATCAACCCGGTGGCCACCGTGGCCCAGCGCGCCCACGACGCGGGGGCGGTGGTCGTCGTCGACGGCACCCAAGCGGTGCCGCAGATCCCCGTCGACCTCAAGGCCCTGAACGCGGATTTCTACGCCTGGACGGGCCACAAGTCCTATGGCCCGACGGGCATCGGCGTTCTCCACGGGCGTCGCGAGCTGCTCGAGTCCATGCCGCCCTTCATCGCCGGTGGGCACATGATCCGCACCGTGGAGGCGGCTGAGTCGACCTGGGCTGAGCTGCCGGGCAAGTTCGAGGCCGGCACGCTCTCAGATCGCCGAGGCGATCGGCCTCGGTGCCGCTGTGGAGTGGCTGCAGGGGATCGGCATGGGCCCGGTCCGCGCGCACGAGGAGGGCCTGATCTCCGAGGCGCTCGAGCGGCTGAGCTCCGAGGTGCCGGGACTCATCCTCCACGGGCCCCTGGCGGCCGCCGACCGGGGCGCGCTCGTCTCCTTCACCCTGGACGGCGCCCACCCGCACGACATCGGCGAGATCCTCGGGCGCGAGGGTGTCTGCGTCCGGGCGGGCCATCATTGCGCCCAGCCGCTCATGCGCCGGCTGGGGACGCCGGCGACGACGCGGGCGTCGTTCGCGGTCCACAACACGCTGCAGGACGTCGAGCGGCTGGTCGAAGGCCTCGATCTCGTCCGGCGCACCTTGCAGCTCGACTGACACCGCCCATGCTGGCGGCGTACCGCTCGGTGCTGGTGGCCCCCGGAGCGGCCCGGTTGTTTGCCAGTGCGCTCTTCGGGCGCCTACCTCAGGGCATGTCCTCGCTCGCCCTGTTGCTGCTCGTGCGGGGGGCGACCGGGTCCTACGCGGCCGCGGGGGCGGCCGTGGGCGCCTACGCGCTGTCCAGCGCCGGCTCGGCGCCGTGGCAGGGCCGGCTCATCGACCGCTTCGGACGGGCCCGCGTGCTCGCCCCGTGCGCGGCGGGTCAGGCGGCGGTGCTCGTGGCGGTCGTGGTCGCGGCGCACCTGGCCCCGGCTCCGGTCCTGCTCGCAGTGCTGTGCGGCCTGGCCGGCGCTCTGGTGCCCCCGATCGCTCCCACGGTGCGGGCGCTCCTGCGCGACCTCTTCGTCGATCCCACCGTACGCGAACGGGCGTACGCGCTGGAATCAGTCATCCAGGAGCTGATCTGGATCACCGGGCCGCTGGTCGTGGCTGTGGTCATCGCGGCCGCCTCCCCGACGGACGCCGTGCTGCTGTTGGCCATCGTGTGTGTGGGCGGCATGGCTTTGTTCCTGCGCGCGCCCCATGTGCGCGAGGTCGCCGCGGTCCGGCCCCGTGCGCCCGAGGGCGCCGCGCTGGCCAGTCCGGAGCTGCGCCTGCTCCTGGCCCCCGTGGCCCTCAACGGGCTCGCCCTGGGCGCCGTCGAGGTCGGGTTGCCGGCCCTCGCCCTCCATGCGGGCTCGAAGGCGAGCTCCGGGCTTCTGCTCGCGCTGTGGAGCGTGGGCAGCATGACTGGCGGGCTCTGGTACGGGTCGCGATCGTGGGCCGCCCCGCTGGGGGATCGTTACCGGCTCCTCCTCGTCATGGCCGTGGCCGCCACGGCGCCGCTGGTGTTCGTACGCGCGCTCGGACCCGCGGTGGCGTGCAGCCTGCTGGCGGGAGTGACCATCGCGCCCGTGTTCTCCTGCCAGTACGCGCTCGTCGGACGCGCGGTCCGCGCGGGGACCGAGACCGAGGCCTTCACCTGGGTGGCCGCCGCGCTGGTGGGCGGGATCGCCGCTGGTTCGGCCCTGGGCGGCGCGCTCGTCGGCTCCGGCGGAGTGGGCGGTCCCTTCCTGCTCGCGTGCGCGGCCGGCGCGGTCGCGGCGGCGCTGTCCGGTGGCGTGCGCAACCGCGCCGAGGAGGCGGTGGCGGGCACATAACCCGTCGCTACGCTGTCACCAGATGGACGATCTCTACCGCGAGAACATCCTCGACCACTACAAGCACCCCCACAACTGGAGCCCGCCCCACCCGGAGCTCGAGGGTGCCGACCTCGCCTTTCACGACCTCAATCCGCTGTGCGGCGACGAGCTCACCGTGCAGCTGGCCGTCGACGGGGAGGGGCGCATCGAGGACGTGCGCTTCCTGGGCCACGGGTGTGCCATCTCCCAGGCCGCCGCGTCCATGACCTCGGATGAGATCAAGGGGATGCAGGTCGAGGAGCTGCTGCGGCTGGATCGATCCTTCGTCCTCGATCTGCTGGGCATCGACATCTCCGCCCAGCGCATGAAGTGCGCCCTGCTCTCGCTCAAGGTGATCAAGAGCGCCGCCCTGGGCCACGCCGCCGGGTGGGAGCCCGAGAGCGACGCCGCCTAGGCGTTCGTACCGTCGCACTCGAGCCCCCGAGTTGGCCGAGTGCGACCAGGTGGCCCTGGGGGGCCGGTTTGTCCATGTCGGCTCCCGGACCGGGGCTCGCACCCCCTCGCTCGCTAGACTCCCAGGGGAAATCCGATCAATTCGCTAGGACTTAAGAGATCACGTGCCCCAAGTCGTTGAAGTCTGTCCGCTGCCCGAGCTCCCGCCGGGCGACGATGCGCCTGGTCGAGTTCGACGACTTCGAGATCGGCGTGTTCAACTGCGCGGGCACGGTGTACGCCATCGAGGACCGCTGTTCGCATGATGACGGTCCCCTCGTCGAGGGCGAGCTTGACGAGCAGACGTGCACCATCGAATGTCCGCGGCATGGCTCCCGCTTTGACCTAAAGACGGGCCGGCCGATCACGTTGCCCGCGTATGTCCCCGTGGACACCTTTGCCGTAATCATCGAGGACGAGACGATCAAGCTGGAGGTTGAGTAATGGCCCTGACAGAGAACCAAGCGCTTGCCGGGATCAACGCTGATTACGAGGAGCGCTACGGCTTCCACGACGCCGAGAACTACCTCTACAAGGCGCCCAAGGGCATCAACCGCGAGATCGTCGAGAAGATCTCCGAGTTCAAGTCCGAGCCGCAGTGGATGCGCGAGTTTCGCCTCAAGGCCCTCGAGCATTTCCTGTCCCGGCCTCAGCCGACCTGGGGCTCGCCCATGCTGGCCGAGGTCGACTATGACGACATCCACTACTTCGTGCGCGCCTCTGAGCGCGCGGAGCGCTCGTGGGACGATGTCCCCGAGGACGTCAAGAAGACGTTTGACCGCCTCGGCATCCCCGAGGCCGAGCGCAAGTTCCTCTCCGGTGTCGGCGCCCAGTACGAGTCCGAGGTCGTCTACCACCAGGTCCGCAAGGACCTCGAGGACCAGGGCGTGATCTTCATGGATATGGACACGGCGCTGCGCGAGCACGAGGACATCGTGCGCGAGTACTTCGCCACGATCATCCCGCCCAACGACAACAAGCTGGCCGCCCTGAACTCGGCCGTGTGGTCGGGCGGCTCGTTCGTCTACGTGCCTCCCGGAGTCCACGTCGAGATGCCGCTGCAGGCCTATTTCCGCATCAACACGGAGTCGATGGGCCAGTTCGAGCGCACGCTGATCATCGCCGACGAGGGTTCCTACGTGCACTACGTGGAGGGCTGCACGGCGCCGACCTATTCGAGCTCGAGCCTGCACTCCGCCGTGGTCGAGCTGATCGCCAAGCCCGGCGCGCGCATCCGCTACACGACGGTGCAGAACTGGTCGGCCAACGTGTTCAACCTGGTCACCAAGCGGGCTGTGGCCCAGGAGGATGCCACCGTCGAGTGGGTGGACTGCAACCTCGGCTCCAAGCTGACCATGAAGTACCCGAGCGTCTACCTGATGGGCGAGCGCGCCCACGGGGAGATCCTCTCCATCGCCTTTGCCGGCAAGGGCCAGCACCAGGACGCCGGGGCCAAGATCATCCACGCCGCGCCCAACACGACCTCGAACATCTTCGCCAAGTCGATCTCCAAGGACGGCGGGCGCAGCTCCTATCGCGGGCTGCTCGAGATCGCCAAGGGCGCCCACGGAGCCCACTCCAAGGTCGTCTGCGACGCCCTGCTGCTCGACGAGGATTCGCGCTCGGACACCTATCCCACCATTCGGATCGGCGAGGACGACGTCAACGTCGGCCACGAGGCGACGGTCTCCAAGGTGGGCGATGACCAGCTCTTCTACCTGCAGTCGCGGGGTATCCCCGAGGAGGAGGCCTCCAAGCTCATCGTCAACGGCTTCATCGAGCCCATCACCAAGGAGCTGCCGATGGAGTACGCGGTGGAGATGAACCGGCTCATCGAGCTTCAGATGGAAGGCTCGATTGGCTAGCACGGCCATCGCCGAGCCCGACTTCCTGGCCGCCCGCCGGGAACAGGGCGCTCAGCGCGCGGCGACTCTCGACCTCCCGCAGTTCAAGGGGCGCCCCGGTTGGGAGTTCACCGACCTGAGCGGGCTCGAGCTCGGACCGGTCGGGCCCCCCGAGGCGGCCAAGGCGTGCGGGACGGCCCTGCAGCCCCTGTTCGATATCGAGGACGCGATCCAGCCCCACGACGCCGACGGTCTTCCCAGCGGGGCGATCGTCGCGCCGCTCGAGCAGGCGGCCCGTGAGCATCCCGAGCTCGTCCAGCGCCACCTCGGCACGGTGGTCAGCGACGACGGCGACGTGTTCGTGGCCCGCAACGACGCCGGCTGGAGCCAGGGCGACTTCGTCTACGTGCCTCAGGGGGTGGCCCTCGAGCGGCCCATCCTGCTCACCGGCGGCGGCCCCGGCATCGAGCATCGCACCCTGATCGTCATCGAGGACGGTGCCCAGGCTGAGGTGTGGGAGCAGTGGCTCTCCCCCGACGACCAGGGTGACGGCGTGTTCAACTCCGTCGTCGAACTGGCCGTGGGCAGCGGCGCCCGGCTGCGCTACATCAACGCCCAGGCCCTGTCCGAGCGCACGTGGATCTTCGGCGCCCACCGGGCCGAGGTGGGTCGGGACGGGGCTCTGGACTGGGTGTCGCTCGGGTTCGGCTCGGCTCGCGGCCGGGTGCGCATGGAGACCCGCCTCGGCGGCCCCGGCGCGGAGGCCCGCGTCACCGGGGCCTACGCGCCCCACGGCCGCCAGCACATCGACTTCGACACCACTCAGGAGCACGCGGCCCCCCACACCACCTCCGACCTGGCCTTCCGCGGAGTGCTTTCGGGCCGCTCGACGGCAGTGTGGAAGGGCAACATCATCGTCGACCCCGGCGCCCAGAAGACCGACGCCTTTCAGGAGTCGCGCAACCTCCTGCTCTCCAAGCGGGCCCACGCCGACGCCATCCCGGGCCTGGAGATTCAGGCCAACGACGTGCGCTGCACCCACGCCGCCGCCGTCGCCCAGGTCGATCCCGGGCAGCTCTTCTATCTGCGCTCGCGGGGCCTGCGCGAGCAGGAGGCCAAGCGGCTCGTCATCGAGGGCTTCTTGGCCGCGCTCGTCGAGCGCTTTGAAGAGGGCCCGGTGCGCGAGCATCTGGCCGCGGCGCTCGAGCGCCGGCTCGCGCTCGTCCTCGACCACTAGGGTCGATGGCGCGTACCGCTGCCCCGCTCGTTGCCCTGGGCTACGGCAAGTACGTGCGCGCCGACCGGGTCTTTGCCCTCGTGCCGCTCGAGGGCCGGGCTCGGGGCGACGGCCGGCGCACGCTCGTCCACGTCGAGGGCCTCGACGATCCGCTCGTCGCCTCCCGCTCGGAGGGAGCGATCGCCCGCGACGTCGCCGCCGCGCTGGGCCGCCCCGATCCGGAGGAGATCGGCCACGGGCGACACGCCGGGCAGGAAGCCCTCTTCTAAACCGTGAACGTGCTCACGAGCCGGTGCAGCTCGGAGGCCAGCTCGGCAGGGTCCGACAGCGGGGCTCAAGGACGCCCGGGCAAGGCGTGGCGGCGGTACCAGTCAAGCGTGCGGCGAAGGCCCTCTTCCAGGCCCACCCGGGGCGCCCAGCCCGAGAGCCGGCGCAGCTTGGAGGAGTCGACCCATTGGCGGGCGATCTCGCCCGGGGGCGTGCCCCTGCCCCGCACATCGGGGACGACCGCGGCGCCCGCCAAGCGGCAGATGAGCTCCACGACCTCGAGCACGGAATGGGGCCCGTCGCTGCCGGCGTTGAAGGCCTCTCCGGCCGCCCGGCCCGCGGCGAGCAGGTCGGCGATGGCCAGGTAGGCCTCGACGGCGTCCTCGACGTAGAGGAAGTCTCGCTGCGCCCGGCCGTCGGAGCGGATGACCGGAGCGCGGCCGCTCAGCGCGGCCAGCGCCGCCTCGGGGACGAGCCGCGAGCGGTTGACGTCTCCGCCGCCGTAGAGGTTGGCGAAACGAGTCACCGCGACGGGCAGCCCGAAGGTGTGCCAGTAGGAGCGGGCGATCATGTCGGTGGCCGCTTTGGAGACGTCGTAGGGATAGAGCGGTGCCAGCGCGAAGTCCTCGCGGTAGGGCAGTTCGGCATGGCTGCCGTAGGCCTTGTCCGAGGCGGCGACGACGGTCTGGCTGACGCCCAGTTGCCGGCAGGCCTCGAGCACCGTCCAGGTGCCGCGGATGTTGGTCTCGAAGGTGGACCGCGGTGAGCCGTTGGCCACGCCGACGATGGTCTGGGCGGCCAGGTGAAAGACCGTGTCGACCTCGTACTCGGCCAGGGCACGCTCGATGACGGCACCGTCGCAGATGTCGCCGCTCACCACGTTGACCGATGCCTCGGTGCCCTCGAGGGTCAGCGCGGCAACGGGGATGGTGTCGCGGCGCAGCACGGTCACGGCCGCGCCGCGGGCCAGGAGCGCCTTGACCAGCCAGCTGCCGAGCAGGCCGTAGGCGCCGGTGACAAAGACGGAACGGCCGGCGAAGGAGCTCGCGGCGAGGTCGGGCACGGCGCGGGATTATGCCCGGCGCCTTGCGCTCAGGCCATGAGCTGCTGGTAGAGCCCCGGCAGGTCCGGATATCCGCTCGACGCCCACCCCGACTGCTGCAGGGCGGTGATCTGGGCACTGGCCGGCTGGCCGGCCGTGGCCAGGATGCCTTGGATACCGGAGCTGGCCGTCCCGTAGCCGGGGATGGTGTTCTGGCCCTTCAGCCATCCCGCGGTGGCGTCGGCCGCGGTGACGGGATCGCTCCACACCGAGTCCGAGGAGCCGTAGGTGCCGCTGTCGGTGTATCCGATGTTCAGCCAGTCGTTGTTGCTGGCCGACTGGCGCGACTGGGCCGCGCCGCCCGATTCCTCGGCCAGCAGCCAGGCGGAGATGACACCGGGATCAAGTCCGGTGTCGGCGGCCAGGCGGGAGGCGAAGCGCTGCTGATCGGTGGTCAGCTGAGAGGTGGCGCCGGCGGGCAGGGCGGTCGAGCCCACGTCACCGGCAGCGGCCACTCCCGAGCTGGCCTGGGTGCCGCCGACCCCGCCGGACTGGGCGGCGGCCAGGGTGGAGGCAAAGCTCGAGGAGCCAGTGGGCGCTGTCCCCGCGGCCGGGGTGGCCGAAGGCGAAAAGGCGGTCTGCAGCGCCGCCACCTGACTCTGGATCGCCGAGATCCGCGCGAGGGCGTCCGCGTAGCTCATCGCACCTTGGTAAAGACGGCGATGCTCTCGTGCATCAGGCGATAACGCAGGCGCCGTTGCTCGTTGACGAGTTCGTGCAGAAGCTCGCGCGTCACTGCCGCACCGTGGCTCTGCACGTAGATGAGCAGGCGACCGCCGATCACCAGCTTGTCCACGATGAGCGCGGCCAGCGAGCGGTCGTCGAGGGGCGCATAGAGCGAGCGGTCGGTGTTCGCGCCCGCAGCGGCGACCCCCGGCTCGGCCGCGCGCCCAGGGTCGTAGTACTCGCCGAGGTGGGGCATCGAGGCGACATCGAGCGGCGGCAGGAACTCCGGCCCCAGGTTGTAGACGTCGCCGAAGGAGACGAGGTAGTCGCGACCCAAAGACCCGTCCTGCTGGCACAGCTCGATGTAACGCTGGTACTCGCCGGGGCTGGCGGTGATCCCGATGACCCGGTGGGGGTGCTCGCGGCGGTGATTGGCCAGCCCCACGTGATGGTGAGCGCCAGTGCCGAAGTGAAACACGGTCAGGCCGCCGTCGTGGGGCTCGTGGCGGTCGAGATAGCGCGCGATCTCGCGGTCGGCGGGACAGGCGGCCGGGTCGTCGTACTCCTTGGCGTAATAGGCCATGCCACCCGGGGCTGTGTCCGCGGGGGCGGCCGTGTCCGCCTCGAGCGCGGCCAGGTTCTCGGTCGCCGCTCCGTACTCGGGATAGAGCCGGACGAGCGCGCACAGAAGATCCCGGGCCTCGTCGGCATGGCCGCAGCTGTTTTGAAGGACGGCCAGGTCGTTGAGGGGCTCGGGGTCGATGTCGCCGCACAGCGCGGCGCGCAGGACATCGGCGGCCTCCTCGATCTGACCTGACTCGGCCAGGGCAAGGGCGCGGGCATGCTCGGCGGCCACCGAGACCCGGCCGGAGCCCGCGCGGGCGCGCGACGGAGACTCCATCGAGGTCATGCCCAAGGTATCGACCGGCCGCGAGCGTGCTCGAGGCCCTCCGGGCTCAAGCGGCGGGCGCTCGCGTCGATTAGCTGGGCGGTGTTGCACCCTCGAGGGACGGTCTGCGGATGAGTCAGTTGCCAGGTTCTTGCCATGTCTTCCTCTCGCCGCACCCGGACGACATCGCCCTCTCGCTCGGGTCGATCTGCGCCGAGCGCTACGGAGCGGGCCGGCGAACGCTGGTGACCGTCTTCTCGCGCACGGACTTCATCGGCCCCAGCGAACCTCGCGACGAGGATTGGTCGAGCTACGTCCGCGCCGTCGAGGACGTTACCTTCGCCAAGGCGTTCGGGATGGATCGGATCGACCTCGGTCTGGCGGATTTCCCGCTGCGCACCGGGCGCCCGGTGCAGACGTGCTGCGAGGCGCCGGTCGATGCCACCGACATCGTCTACGAGGCACTGGCGGAACTGGAGTGGCCCCAGGACGCGACGATCTTCGCTCCAGCCGCCCACGGCTCCCACGTTGACCATGTGGCCTGCCGTGATGCGGCACTGCGCCTGGGCCGCGAGAAGGGCATCACCGTGCTGCTCTACGCGGACATGCCGTACTCCGTGCGGGCCCCCGGCCGGATCGGTCCGCACTACACGCTCGTGGCCGGCGATCCCATGACCTGGTGGCGGGCCGTGCGCTGCTATCCCACTCAGGCGAGGCTGGCCGAGGAGACGGTCGGGCTCGTGGGCCAGGACGGTCCTCCGCTCGCCGGTGCCTATCTCGCTCCCGTCGTCGAGGCAGCCGGCAGCGGGCAGATGTCCGTCGAGCCCGCCGACTCGCCGAGTGCTTCCCCCGAGCTACTGCATCGTCTGGGCGCGCTCGAACAGGCGCTGGCGCGCAGCGACCAGCGCGCCCAGGCCGCGCAGCAGCGGCTCGAGTTCGTGGCCGCCGTCGCCGCATCGCAGCACGCGGCCGTCCTCGAGCTGCGTGACTCGCTGCACTACGCGGCCCGCCAGTCGACGCTCCAGCGCCGGCGCACTCGCGTCCTTTTTCTCGTCCACCTCATCGAAGCCTGGGACGGCTGCCACGACGTGGTACGGGCCATGGAGGTGGCGGAGGACTTCGAGCCCATTGTTGCCTCGATCCCCCGCCACTTCGCCGGCATCGGCGCGCTGGAGTTCGAGGACGAGGTCCACCGCGGTCTCGAGCGCGCCGGGGTGAGCCACATCCGCCTGGCGCCACCCGACATGGCCGGGGCGTTGCGGCTGGTCAAGAGCCTCGAACCCGACCTCATTTTCCGCCAGTCGCAGTGGGACCTCGACGTCGCCGACGTATTCGGGCCGGACCGGTTGAACTTCGCGCGGACCTGTCTCATCCCCTACGAGACGATGAACATCGTCCAGAACGCCCCCTTGGAGGGCACGAGCAACTCCGCCGTGGACCTGCCCTACCACCGGGGGGCCTGGGTCGTCTTCTGCGCCAACGACCTCGTCCTGGATATGGCCCGCCGCGACGGCGCGCGTGGGGGGGCGAACTTTCGGGTGGTCGGTCATCCCAAGGCCGACCGGGTGCGCTCGGCGCAGCCGGCCTGGCCCGTGCGCCGGGGGGACGCGGCCGCGGCCCCGCGACGGATCGCCTGGTCGGCCCATCACACGGTCGGGACGGGCTGGACCGACTTCGGCGCCTTCCCGCTCATGGCCGAGGACATGCTGGCCTGGGCGCTCGAGCGCCCCGACGCCGAGTTCGTCTTCCTCCCTCACCCGATGCTCGTGCCCACCACGCGCACGCCGGCCAGCCCGATCACGGCCGTCCAGTTCGACGCGTGGCTGAGCGAGTGGGAGGCACTGCCAAACACCGAGGTCTCGGTCGCCGGAAACTACGCGCCCGTGCTGGCGGCCTCCGATCTGCTTATTACCGACGGGCTGAGCATGCTGCTCGAGTACCAGCTGCTCGAGAAGCCGCTCCTCTTCTTCGAGCGTCCAGGGCACCGTCCCTTCAACGAGATAGGGGAGCTCGTTCGCGGCGGTGTGCACACGGTGACCACGGTGGCCTCCGCCCGCGAAACTGCACAGCGCCTGCTCGACGAGGGCCAGGATCCGCTCGCGCCGGTTCAGCGCGACGTCACCCACCGGCTGTTCGGCGACCGCCCCAGCGCCGAGCGCATCCTCGACACCCTGCGCGAGATGATCGCCGCCGAGCGGGGCGAGGAACGCCCGGCGGCCGCGCGCCCGCTGCCGACCCCCGCGCGAGTCCGCCGGGCCGCGTAGCCGGCGCGCTCAGAGGACGCCGGCCGACGGCGCGGGGCGCACTCCGGCGAGGAGCGCCTCGGCCACCCGATCCCAGCTCAGCGACCGGGCCTCGGCCACCTGATCTTCCGACAACCGTCCGCGCCGGACCGCCGCCAGGGCGGCGGCGACGAATGCGTCGCGGTCGCGAGTGGCCACGAGAAACGGTCCCAGGGCCGGGGCGTGCGCAGTGTTCAGCGTCACCGTGGGCAGCCCGGCGGCCGCGTAGTTGTAAGCCTTGTGCGGCTCCATGGAGTAGGTGAACGGCTCGTCGGTGTGGGGCACGATGCCCACGTCGCAATGGCGTAGGTAGGCGGCGGCCAGGTGCGGGGGCCGTTCGCCGAGGAAGTGGACCCGGGGGTGACCGGCGGCGAGCTCGAGCACGGCCGCCGACGGAGCGAGGCCGACCAGGACGACGTTCACCCCTGAGTCGGCCAGCGCGCGCACGGCGTCCACGTCGAAGCGCATCGACAGCGCCCCCACGTACACCGCCCGTGGGCGGGGGACGCCCGCGAGGTCGACCGGCTCGGCCAGCGCGTCGACCGCCGGGTCATGCCATACCTCGTCGACCCCGTGCCCGACATAGACGGCGCCCGGGACATCGTCAATCGAGCCCTCCGACAGACCGCACACCGTGTCGCTTGCCGCGATCAGCCGGCCGCGGACCTGCTCCAGCACCGCGCGCCGGGGCGCCATGGCCTCCCACTCGGCCAGCTTGTCGTAGGCGACGAGAACGCTGCGCGAGCACAGCGGGGCGAACTCGTAGTGCAGCCACCAGTTGGTCTCCGAGACGCCGAAGTTGAGCAGCACCGGCGCCTCGAGCCCGGCCAGCCCGAGCGACGCCGCGGGCCACCTCGTGCTGGCCGACCGGCGGGGACCCGCGGCCGGTGAAGACGAGCAGGCCCCGGTCCTCGCGCGCGCCCAGCGACGGCTCGCCGGGGCCGGGCAGGAAGGGTTCGACGTAGGCCACGCGGCCCACCGCCGGCGAGCGCACGAGCGCGTGGGCCACAGCCTCGCCGGCCCGGCCCAGCGTTCCGTAGTCGTTTTGCAGCCAGCCGACGATGACGTCGGGCCCGCTCATGCCGCCTCGGGTAGCTGTGCCCGGCACCCGTGCGCCTCGGCCCAGCGATCGACGGCCACCAGCGCGGCGGCCACCACCTGATCCATGTTGAGGTACTGATAGCGGGCCAGGCGGCCGACGAAGAGCACATCGGGCCGGCCCCGGGCCAGCGCCTGGTAGCGGTGGTAGAGGGCCCGGTTCTCCGGACGGGGGACCGGGTAGTAGGGCTCGCCCACGGCGGTGGGGAACTCGTAGGCCAGCGTGTGAGACCTCGGCCCGCTGGCCGGTGAGGTGGCGAAACTCGATCACCCGCGTGAACGGGATGCGCTGCGCCGGGTAGTTGACCACGGCCACGGGCTGGGCGAACCGTCCGCCCGGCGTGGCCCGCGTCTCGCGCTCAAAGCGCAGGCTCCGGTAGGGCAGCCGGCCGAGCCGGAAGTCAAAGAAGGCGTCGATCGGTCCCGTCCACACGATCTGATCGGCCTGTAGCTGTTTCTGGACAGCGGCGTAGTCGGTGCCGACGCGGACCTCGATGCCGGGGTGGTCGAGCATGCGCTCGAACATCCGCGTGTAGCCCTCGGCGGGCATCTTCTGAAAGGCGTCGGTGAAATAACGGTCATCGTCGTCGCTGCGCACGGGAATCCGCGCGCACACCGAGGCGTGCAGCTCGGCGGGATCGAGGGCCCACTGCTTGCGCGTGTAGCCCCGGAACAGCCGCTCGTAGAGGTCGCGTCCCACCCTGGACAGGACGGCTTGCTCGGAGGTCTTGACCTCGGCGCAGGGCTCGGCGATCGCCTGCAGGTAGGCGCTCACCGCGCCCTCGTCCTCGAGCGGCACGCCGTGCAGGCGCCGGAGCGTGGTGCGGTTGATCGGCAGCGGGACGAATTGGCCATCGACCTCGGCGATGACGCGATGCTCATAGTCGCGCCACTGCGTGAAGCGCGAGAGATACGCGCTGACCTGTGCAGCGTTGGTGTGAAAGATGTGGGCCCCGTAGCTGTGGCAGAGGACGCCGTGCTCGTCGAGGGCATCGTGAGCGTTGCCGGCGATGTGGGGCCGGCGGTCGATGAGCAGCACCTGCAAGCCGAACTCCTCGGCCATCCGTCGCGCACAGACAGCGCCCGCGAAACCGGCGCCCACCACGAGGACGTCAGCGCGCGTCATGCCGCCAGCTGGTGTCCGACCAGGGTGGCATCGGGATGCTTGCGCACGAAGCGCTCGCGGTCGGTCCAGATCTGCTCGCGGATCCACTCGGCCAGCGCCGCATCGGTCGTGCCGACGCTCTCTGAGAGCCCGTGGCGGATGCGGGCCGCCTCCACGAACTGGGGCGGGCGCCCGGCCCGGCGCAGGCGGTGCAGGAGATCAGTGTCCTGATACCAGATGACCAGGGAGGGATCGAAGAAGTCACCCGGGCCGTGGGCGAACTCGGTCACCGTCCGCTCGGTGAGGGCGAAGCACCAGGCGGCGAAGTCGAGTCGCATGGGCCCGCCGACGGTGAGCGGGAAGGCCACGGCCGCGCCGGCGTCGAGGGAGGCCCGCAGCGGTGGCCACCAGCCGGGCAGCGGCTCGACGTCGTCGTTCATGACCACCAGGTACGGCGTGCGCGCGGCGCGCAGACCGGCGTTGACGGGAGCGCTGAAGCCCTGGGGCGGGGCGCCGTTGTCGACCAGGACGATCTGGTGCGCCTCCTCGGTACCGACTTCGAGCGCGGCCAGGCAGCGGCGGACCCGCTCGGAGGCCGCGTCGAGCGTGGGGATGACGACGGTCAGGGCGGGAGGCTCGCCCGGGCGCCGGCGGGCCGAGGCGACTCGCGCCCCGGGGGGTTGGATGCTGCTGGCGGCCACTGGGACGACGCGCCGGCCGTGCTGCGCCGCGGCCAGGGCCCAACCGCCGATGACAAGCGACTCTTCGAGCCCGCCCGGCGCCATGGCCAGAAGCTCGGCGCGGCGCATGGCCACCGACCATGCCTGAAGGGGATGAGCGGCGCTGGCGGCCAGGCCGACGGCGGGGTCGGCGAGGGCGGCGACGAGCGGCTCGAGCCACCCCGGACCCGGCACCGCACCCCGGCGCACGACCACGGTGACGGGCGCGCGGGCGTGCTCGGCGCCCATGCGGGCCGCGCCCTCGAAGCCGAGCCGGCGCTCGTTTCGGATCACCCGCACGTCTCCCGCCAGCCGGTCGAGCAGCGGTCGCAGACCACCGGCGGCGTCATCGACGACGATCACCTCGTGCGTCGGCGTCTCCGGCTGGGCGGCGAGTCCTTCAAAGCACCGCAGCGCCTGGTCGGGCCCGCCGTCGAGCGGCACCACGATCGACACCTCGGGGCAGGGACTCGCACCTGACGCCATCGCCTTGGTGATCGGCCGGCGAATCGGCTTCTTTAACCACACGAGGGCGGATGCTGCGCGGCATCCGCCCTCGTTATCCGGTTCCCTCGATGGATCGGACGTGGTATATGCCCCCGCGTGGATGCGAGTCGGGACGGTCGCGGGGTGGTTGTTGTTCTCGTGGCGGCAGACGAGCTGCCACCGACGAGCTTGGTTCGCCGGGGCTAGGCGGCGCCGGTGGCGCCGCCCAGCGGTGAGGCGAAAGGGGGATCAGCCGCCGAGGAGCTTGAGCACCATCTGCGGTGAGGCGTTGGCCTGGGCGAGCATCGCCGTGCCGGCCTGCTGCAGGATCTGCTCCTGGGTCAGGGTGGTCATCTCAGAGGCCATGTCGACATCCTTGATCTGGCTGTTGGAGGCCGACAGGTTCTCCTCGGTGGCCGAGATGGCGTCCGAGGTGTACTGCAGGCGGTTCTGCACCGCACCGAGCGTGGCTGCCTGCTCGGAGACGTTGCTGATGGCCGTATCGAGGTTGCTCAGCGTGCCGACCGAGAGGTCGAACACGTGGGAGGTCGTGCTGCCCACGTTGCTCCAGCAGAAGGAGCTGATGCCCAGGCCGCCGGACCCCTCGATGTTGGCGAACGACGCGGTGAGCGTGTCGCCGGAGTCGGAGCCGACCTGGAAGGTCACGCCGACCGTGCTGTAGCTGAGCACCGTGACGCCGTCGCTCGAGAGCGTGGCCCCGGCGGTGCCGTTGAGCAGGTTCTGGCCGTTGAAGCTGACCGACTTCTGCTGGCGGTCGATCTCCGAGGTGAGCTGATCGACCTCGCCCTGGATGGCGCTCTTGTCGCTGCTCGAGAGGTCGCCGTTCTGGTACTGGACGGCGAGCTCGCGGATGCGCTGGAGCATCTGCTGGACGTTGTTGAGCGAGCTCTCGGCGGTCTGCACCATCGAGACGGCGTCTCCGACGTTGCGGCCGGCCTGGTCCAGGCCGTTGACCTGCGAGGTCAGGCCCTGGCTGATCGCGTAACCGGCGGCGTCGTCGGCGGCGGTGTTGATGCGGAGACCCGAGGAGAGCCGCTGCATCGCCGTGGACACTGCATTGCTCGAGGCAAGCAGGTTGTTATGGGTGTCCATCGCCGAGATGTTGGTCAGGATGGAAAGGGACATTCGTACACCTCCGTGGTGCGGTCGAGTTCTGTGAGTCCCGGCCGACTCCGTGTCGGCCTTACAGCCGGGGTAATCGCCGCGCCCGGGTCGCTACTTGAGAAGCGTCCAGCCCAGCCTGGACGGGCGGGGGAGGGCGCTCGCTTGCGCGCGGGCAAAGGGGGCGCCCACTCAGGCGATGACGTCGACGTGCGGCCGCGGCCCGCCGTCGTCGCCGGGCCGCTCGTCACCATCTCCGGGAGGCTCGGCCCCGTCCGCCGCGGGCTCCGCATGCCGGCGCGGCGGGCGCCGGCCGTAGGCGCCGCCACCGGGATCCCGGTCGCGCTCGGTGCGCCGCAGCGACGGCGCCGGGGCGATCGGCCCGGGGGTGGGCGCCAGCGGGGGGAGCGGATGCAGGGGGTCCATGGCTCAGACGTCGGTCAGGGCCGGCTGGCCGGCGATCGCTCGCTCTTCGCCGCTTCGCTGAGCGCCCGCGCCCGTTCCACGCGGGCTCGGAGCTCGGCGATCATGAGCTGGCGCCAGACCATGACGCTGGCGCCCCATCCGATGATGTAACCGGCGGCCCCGGCGGCCAGGGCCCGCGCCCCGGCGATGTCCGCGCCGACGCCGTGGGCGAGCGAGAGGTAGGCGGTGGCCCCGAAGGCACCGAGCCCGCCGAAACCCTTGGCGCGGCGGACCTGCGCGGCCGCGCGGGGATGGGCGGCCACGCTCATGCCCTGGGTCTGCGCGCCGCCCTCGGACGGAGGCGAGCCTTTCTTGCCCTTCTTCTTGCCCTTGGCGGCTTTGGCCGCCTTCTTATCCGTCTTGGCCTCGTTCTCGCTCATCGCGTCCTCGCCTGCCGCCGCCCGCCGTCCCGCGTCTTGGCCCGGGCGACGCGCTGCTGATCGAAGATGAAGTGGATGAGCCGCTGGCGCTCGGCGCTCGAGATGTCCTCGAAGACGACGCCGCAGCGGCCGTCGCCGTGGGCCCGGACGACCCGGGCTGTGCCCTCGAGGGGCGGACCGCCGCCAAGCTCGAGGCGGAAGCGCAGTCGCTGGCCGTCGTAGAGCCGCTCGACGCCGCTCATGAGCATGCCGCCTCCGCTCAGATCGATGGCATGGGCCTCGATGGCGCTGCCGCGTTCGTCATGGACGATGACCGGGGCCGAGGCATCGATGCGCACGAACTCTCGTCGCTGGAGGACCTCGGCCGGTGCGGCCGGCTCGAAACGCAGTAGATCGCGGCCCTCCAGCCGGGCCTGGCCGAGCATGCGCACGAGTCCGTGCCCGGAGCCGTACTCGAGCAGCACCGGCTCCACCGGCTCGGGCGCCAGGGCCGTGTCGGCGTCGAGGACGATGACCAGCATGAGCACATCGCTTCCGCGCTCGAAGACCCGGACAGGCATCCGCTCGCGTCCCGGCGCCACCAGGCGCCCCTCATGGCCGGCGGGGATGAGGGTGACCGGAGCCGGGTCCTGTGAGGCGCCGATCCTGGCATCTCGGGAAGCGCCGGTCACGTATCTCGGGAAGCGCCAGTCACGGCGTCTCGGGAAGCGCCGGCCACGGCGTCTCGGGAGGCGTCGCTCATGGCAGGACGCGCGCGGCCACGTGCGCGGGGTCGCCAGGATCGAGGGCACCGTCGAGCTCGAGCCCGCCATGGATGAAGGCGATGGGTAGGCCCCCGAGGTAGGCCAGCTCGGTCACGGTGCCGAGCTCGTCGGTTTCGTCGGCGTGGGTCACCACGAGGGCGCTGGGGGCCAGCGGTCTCAGGCCCTCGAGCAGCCCGCGCGCGGCCGAGGCGCTGAGGGTGGCCGGCACGGCCAGGTACACGGCGTCGAGCCCGAGGGCGTCGAGCTCGTCGGCCAGGGCGACCACGTTGCGGGCGTCGGCCGGCGAGGTGCCGACGGTGTCGACGACGACCAGACCCCGGTCGCGGCCGCCGGCCACCGCCTCGGCCGCCCCGCGGCCTTCAATGGCGATGTCACGCCCGTCGAGGAGGGCGTCGAGGCCGGCGTCGGCGGAGGCCACGGTGACCCGCAAGGTGCTCGCGCGGGCGTAGGCGGCGGCCAGCGCCGCTGCGCAGCGCGTCTTACCCGCACCACCCGCCCCCACGACGGCGACCGCGGCGCCGGAGCTGGGCAGCGACGGCGCTGGGGACAGGCAGCCGGCCAGAGCGGCGCGGACGCCCTCGCGCAGGCTGCCGCCCGGGGCGAAGGGGGCGAGGTGCGCGGCGGCGGTGACGATGAGCTCGTGGGCCCACGTCTCGCTGATCCCGTGCCCGATGAGCTCGCGGGCGACCGCGCCGGCGCTGGCGCCGTCGAGCGACGTGGCCGGCGCGGGGGGCCGGGGCGCGGGGGCCGCGGGCGCCGGGTCGAGACTGGGGGCGGCGAAGACGGCGGTCCCTGGGCGTCCAAATCGGGTCCGCGTCCGGGCGGCACGCTCGCGCCGGGCGAGGGCCAGGCGCTGGGAGAAGGTGAGCTCCTCGAGATCGGGCTCGGACTCGGGCTCGGGCTCGGGCTCGGGCTCGGGCTTCGGCTCGCGCTCGGACAGCGCGGACATCGCGGACCTCGCGGACGCCGCGGACAGCTCGGGCAGCTCGAGGCGCACGGGCAGACCGGGCACGGGGAGGGCCACCTCCTCCTCCTCATCGTCGTAGAGGTCGATCCCGCGAGGGGCGGCTTGCGCGTCCACCTCGACGCAGCGCTGGGCGAAGAACCCGTTGAACCCGCCGGTCAGCCCCTCGCGCTCGCGCAGGATGATCGCGTCCGATCCCAGCTCGGCCCGGATGCGCGGGATCAGCTCCTCCAGGCTGCGGCCGCGGTAGGTGCGAACGGGGGCGGAATGGTTCAGCTGTGTGCTCATGCGGTGATGACTCCAATCGTCTCGACACTGATGCCGGCGGCGACTTCGTTGTAGGAACAGACGGGAAGGTGCGGAGCGACGGTCTCGACGAGCCGGCGCAGATGGCGGCGCACGCGGGCCGAGCAGAGCAACACCGGCCGCAAGCCCCGCCCCGTGGCCTGCTCGGCCTGGGCCTTGACCGCGGCAAGCACCGACTGGGCCCGGGCGGGATCCATGGCCAGGTACTCGCCGTCGGTGGTCTGGGTGATGGCGCCGGCGAGTTCCTGCTCGATGGCCGGGTCGAGCGTGACCGCCCGCAGGGTGTGGTCCTGGCCCAGATGCGGGGCGGTGATGGCGCGTCCCAGGGCCTGGCGGGCGTACTCGGCGAGCAGGTGCGGGTCGCGCGTGACCCGGGCCTTGTCGCCCACCGCCTCGACGATCGCTCCGAGATCGCGGATCGAGACCCCCTCGGAGAGCAGCGCCTGCAGCACGCGCTGGATCTCGCCCAGGGACAGGACGTCGGGCACCACTTCGCCGACCACCGCCTCGTTGGTCTCCTTGAGCTGGTCGAGCAGCTGGCGGACGTCCTGGCGGCTCAACAGCGGGGCCGCGTGGCCCCGGATCGTCTCGGTGAGGTGGGTGACGATGACCGACTCGCCGTCGACCACCGTGTAGCCGAGGGCCTCCGCCTCGGCCTGCTGGCTGTCGGGAACCCACAGCGCCGGCAACCCGAAGGCGGGCTCGGTGGTGGGGATGCCCCCGAGGGTGCCCATGGCATCGCCGGGGTCCATGGCCAGGCGATGGCCCGGCATGAGTTTGCCCCGGGCCACCTCGCTGCCCCGGACCTTGACCACGTACTCGTGGGAATCGAGGTCGACCTCGTCGTGGATGCGTACGGGCGGGATGACCATGCCCAGCTCGCCGGCGATCTGGCGGCGGATCATCGACACGCGGCGGACCAGGGTGCCGCCGCCCCGCTTGTCGACCAGGGGCACGAGGCCGAAGCCGATGCCCAGCTCGAGCGGATCGATGGGCAGCTCCTTCATGACCGCGTCGCGCGGGGCGGTCGGCTCGGGGACCTGCTCGCCGGGCGGCAGGGCGCCAGCGGCCACCGCCTCCTCGCCGAGCAGCAGTCCTTCGGGCATCCCGTTGCGGATCGACCAGCCCACGGCCCCGAAGCCGGCGGCGACGAGCAGGAAGGGGAGCTTGGGCAGCCCCGGGATGAGGGCCAGGGCGCCGATGAGCCCGCCGGCGATGAGCGGCGCCCGCCGCTGGCGCAGGATCTGACCGGCGATCTCCGAGCCCAGGTCGCGCTCGGAGGCCGAGCGGGTGACGATGATGCCGGTGGCCACCGAGATCAGCAGCGCCGGGATCTGGGCGGCGATGCCGTCGCCCACGGTGAGCAGCGAGTAGGTGTGAATGGCGTCCGAGATGGCCTGGTGCTTTTGCAGCATGCCCACGACGATCCCGCCGAGGAGGTTGATGACGGTGATGACCACGGCGGCCATGGCGTCGCCCTTGACGAACTTCGAGGCGCCGTCCATAGCCCCGTAGAAGTCGGCTTCCCGCCCGATCTCCCGGCGGCGTTCGCGGGCCTGGTCGTCGGTGATGAGACCCGCGTTGAGGTCGGCATCGATGGCCATCTGCTTGCCCGGCATGGCGTCGAGCGTGAAGCGGGCGCCCACTTCGGCGACCCGTCCGGCGCCGTTGGTGACGACGACGAACTGGATGACGACGAGGATCAGGAAGATGACCAGCCCGATGACGATGTTGCCCCCAACGACGAACTGTCCGAAGTCGTGCACCACGCTGCCGGCATCGCCGGTGGAGAGCACGAGCCGCGTGACCGACACGTTGATGGCCAGGCGGAACATCGTGGTCAGCAGCAGGAGGCTGGGGAAGGCGGAGAAGTCCAGCGCCTTGCTCAGGTACATCGTGGCCACCAGCACCGCCAGCGCCCCGGTGATGTTGAGCGTGATGAACATGCTGATCACCGGCGTGGGCAGCGGCACGACCAGCATGGCCACGACGAGCACGACGGCGATCGCGCCGAGCAGATCGCTGTGGCTGAGGACCTTGCGGATCCCAGCCATGGTCAGACGCCCACCTTGCGCCGGTTGGCCAGGCGGTAGACGAAGGCCAGGACCTGGGCCACGGCGGCGTAGAGCTCAGCCGGGATCATCTGACCGATCTCCACAGCGGCGTGCAGCGAGCGGGCCAGCGGCGGATCGGTGATCACGGGCACCTCGTGCTCCTCGGCGATGCGGCGAATCTGGGCCGCCACGAGGTCCTGCCCCTTGGCCACGACGACCGGCGCCGGCCGCGTGCCGTCGTAGCTCAGGGCCACCGCGAAGTGAGTCGGGTTGGTCACGACCACGTCGGCCTGGGGCACAGCGGCCATCATGCGGGCCCGGGAGGCCTGAATCTGGCGGCGGCGCAGCGCTCCCTTGACCTCGCTGGGCAGCTCGGTCTGGCGCGACTCCTCCTTGACCTCCTGCTTGGTCATCTTCAGCGACCGCATCACCCGCCGGCGCTGCCACAGGTAGTCGGCCACCCCGATGCAGCACATAGGCCACGGCCACGCGCTCGGCGATGCCGAGCACGCTTGACTTCATGAGCGATCCGAGGACGGCAGGAGGCGCGCCCAAGGTCGAACCCAGCTGGGTCAGCTGGGGGATCAGCGTGCTGGCCACCAAACCACCGACCACGGCGATTTTGACCAGGGATTTGAGGGTCTCGACGAGGCCGCGGGTGCCGAACAGGTTGCGGGCGCCGGTGGCGGGGCTGATCCGGTGGAAGTCCGGGCGCAGAACGTGAAAGGACGGCCGCAGGCCCGACTGGGCCACCCCGGCGAGCACGCCGACGCCCATGCACAGCCCGCCGATCGGCGCCACCGTGCCCAGCAGGGTACTCGTGAAGGTGTGCTCGATCGCGCCCAGTCCCGCGCCGCTGGTACTGGCTCCGGGCGTGGCGATGTGCCCGAAGATGCTCGTCATGGCCGCCCCGGCGCCCTGGGCCACCGAGGAGCCAAGAGCGGCGATGGCGAGAACGCCGGCGGCCAGGACGAGTCCGCCGCCCAGGTCGGGGCTGCGGGCCATCTGACCCTTGCGCCGGGCTTCGGCCTTGCGCTTGGCCGTCGGCTTCTCTGTCTTCTCCTGGGCTGCCATCAGAGCACGTGCAGGGTCGACAGGGCGCTGCCGACCGCGGTCCCGAGCTGATCGGTCATCCAGCCGGCCAGAAACGGCATGGACGCGGTCACGACGATGAGGGCCACGCCCACCTTGACCGGGAAGCCGACCCCGAAGATGTTCATCTGCGGGACGACGCGAGAGACCATGCCGAAGGCCACGTCGGTGATGAGCAGCGCGAGAAGGGCGGGAGCGGCGACCTCGAGCGCGGAGGTGAACACCGAGCCGAAAGCCTGCGCGACCCCGGCGGCCAGAGACTGCAGCTGCGGTCCGCGAGCCAGGGGGACGAGGGAGAAGGTGCGGGTGATTCCTCGCAGCGTCCACGCGTCACCGCCCACGGCGACGAACACGGCGGTGCCGATGAGCCCGTAGACGGTGGCGAAGGTACCGCCCTGGTTGCCGTTGACCGGATCGACGGTGGCGCCGAAGGAGAAGCCCGAGCCGTTGTCGATCAGGTGGCCGGCCGCCTCCACGGCAGCGAAGACGGCGCCGACGGCGAAGGCGAACCCGGCGCCGACGAGCAACTCTTCGATGAGCAGACCGGCGACGGACAGGGGATCGCCGGGCACCTTTTGACCGTGCAGGGCGATCGGGGTCAGGCCGATGGCCAGGGCCACGGCGATGATGCTCCGCGCGCGCAACGGGACCAGACTCGAGGAGAACAGCGGGGCGAGCAGGAAGAGCGGAGTGACCCGCGCCAGGACGAGAAAGAAGGCGGTCACCTCGCTCGTGCCGCCCAGCGCTTTGAGCACGCTGGCTGCCGACGCCTGGCTCATCAGCCGATCAGCTGCGGAATCGAGGTGTACAGGTTCTGGGCGTAGCCGACCAGTTGATCGAGCATCCAGGGGCCGAGCACCACGATCAGCACGGCGACCGCGACGATCTTGGGGATGAAGGTGAGGCTCTGCTCCTGAATCGAGGTGACGGCCTGAAAGATGGAGACGAGCAGCCCGATGACCAGGCCGGCCAGGAGGATGGGGCCGGCCACCTTGAGGGCGAGCTCCATGGCCTGAGTGGCCAGGCTGACGACCGTGTCCTGGGTCATCGAGGTCCCCGGCTCCTAGTGGAAGCTCGCCACCAGCGAGCGGGTCACGAGGTCCCAGCCGTCGACGAGGACGAAGAGCAGGATCTTGAACGGCAGCGAGATCATCGTGGGCGGCAGCATCACCATGCCCATGCTCATGAGCGTCGAGGAGACGATCAGGTCGATGATGAGAAAGGGCAGGAAGACGAGAAAGCCGATCTGGAAGGCTGTCTTGAGCTCGCTCATCATGAAGGCGGGGATGAGCACGTAGGTGGGGACCTGGGCCCGGGTCTTCGGCTGCTTGACGTGGGCCAGGCTGACGAACAGCTCGATGTCCTGGGCGCGGGTCTGGTTGAACATGAACTCGCGCAGGGGCTCCTCGCCCCGCGAGATCGCCGCCGAGAGCTTGATCTGGCCGTGCGTGGCCGGGTCCCAGGCATCCTTCTTGATCGCCCCGATGGTCGGCGCCATCACGAACAGGGTGAGAAACAGGGCGATGCCCACCAGCACCTGGTTGGGTGGCGTGGTCTGGGTCCCCATGGCGCTGCGGATGAAGCCGAGCACGATGAGGATCCGGGTGAAACCGGTGACCGTGAACAGGATCGCCGGGATCAGCGAGAGCCCGCCGATCAGCAGCAGGATCTCGACCGCGTTGGAAGAGCCGACCTTCACGAGCGAACGGTCAAGCGGCGTAGGGTGTCGGTCAGGCGGCCGAGCGGCCGCTCCTCCTGCTCGGGCGCGAAAGGACGCAGGTCGTCATCGCTCGGCACCTCGAGGCCGAGCGCCAGCGCCTCGGCCTCGGTGTAGGTCCGAATCGGGGTGACGCCGTGCTCGGCCACGCCGACGAGCACGATCTCCTGGCCGGCGCGCACGAGCGCCACGGCACGGCCGCCGCCCAGCGGCAGTGTGGCCAGCTGAGCCAGGCCGTGGCCGCTGGGGCGGTTCTTGGCGCCCCGGGCCTGGCGCAGGATCCAGGTGATCCCGTAGATGACGGCGATCACGATGAAGAGCCCGACGATCGTGCGCACGATGCTCGAGCCGCCGCCCGACGCGGGATGCGTGGGCGTGGCACCGGTCAGGTGCAGAGGGGTGCTCTCACTGCTCGCGGCCTGGGCCACGGAGGCAGGGACGAGCATGAGGACGCCGACCAGGGCGGCGCCACGGGTGTACGTGAGCCACTTCATCGAGGGATGACTCCCGAGGGGTGGAGTCACTCCCGGTTATCGGCCGCCACCGGGGCGGCTTAAGTCGGCGCGGCGGTCCCGCGCCCCCCGTCAGCCCAGCGCCTTGTCGACCGCTTCGAGCAGGCGTGCGGGCTGGAAGGGCTTGACCACGAAGTCCTTGGCGCCAAGCTTGATCGACTCGATGACCTTCGACTCCTGCCCGAGGGCGGAGCACATGAGCACCCGCGCGCCCGGATCGATCGACATGATCTCGGCCAGCGCGGCCAGGCCGTCCTTCTGGGGCATGGTGATGTCGAGCGTTGTCAGCTCGGGACGAAGCTCTTGATAGCGCGAGATCGCCTCCACGCCGTCGCCGGCCTCTCCGACCACCTCATGGCCGCCGGAGGCCAGCGCATCGCCCACCACCTTGCGCATGAAGGCGGCATCGTCGACTACAAGTACACGGGCCATCAGCTCGCTGCTCCTTGTGGTTGCGGTTCAGGTGTGACGTCGCTGGCGTCAGCGCCGGTCCTGCGTCCCCCAAGTTCGTCGATGACGAGCGCCCACTCGCCTTCATCGGTCACCAGTAGATGGCCCTGCGCGAAGCACAGGCCGTTGACGTAAAGGTCGACGGGCGCGTCCGCCGCCCGATCCAAGTCCACGACAGCGCCGAGCGGGAGCTCGAGGGCTCGTCCCAGGGCGAGCTCTGCACGGCCCAGCTCGGCCCACACGCGCAGGTTGATCGAGCCGAGCGTGTCCTCGACGCCCGCGACGGCGGGAGAGCCCTCGTCGCCGGAGGCGTTTCCCGACGGCTGGGGCACGCGGAGCTCATCCATGGCCCGCAGCATGCGCATGACAAACGCGGCCGGCACGAGCTGAATCAGACGGCAGGACACGCCCGCGATGACGAACGTCGCCGAGATGGCGTGAGCGGCCGTGCCATAGATCTCGTCGGCCGCGGCGGCGTTGGGCAGAATGCGGGAGTCCGGAGGGGAGATGTCGACCTCATGGCCGATGACCAGGCTGATGGCGCTGGCCGCCGCGGCCATGGTCTGATTGGCGGCCTCCGAGACGGCCGAGAGTTCGAGTTCGGAGAGGTCGGGAGCGCCTCCGTGCTCGAAGTCGAGCTCGGGCGGTGGCACGCCCATGGCGGTGGCGAGTTCACGGGCCCCGCCGGGCTCGAGCAGCAGGATATTCGCCCCGCTCACGCCATCGACGTAGCTCACACTGATGGCCAGCGCCCCCGCCGGGACGCCGGTGAACGGGCTCCGGCCGTCCGGGAGCACGCTGACCTCGCCGCGCCTGACGGATCCCGGCGCGAAGGACTCGAGCACTTGCCCCACCGCCTCCGCGGTCGAGGCGCCCAGGCGCGTGAGGGCGTCGCGAGGAGTGGGTCCTTGGCCCTTCATGCCCCGTCGAGCTCCGTGCCGCGGATCTGGATGGCGCGCCGGCGACCGTTGGCGCCGGGCTCCGCGCGGGCCAGCTTGACGTGCTCGGCGAAGAGCGAGACGCCATCGGAGGCCGGGGTGCCGAAGTTGACCACGCTTCCGGGCCCCAGCGCAAGGATGTCGGCGACCGACATCTCGGCCGAGGCGACCTCGGCGCGGAGCGTGAGCGGCGCCTGAGCCAGCGCGCGCTCGACGGCGGGCGCGTCGTCGGGATCCTCGTCCGGGCGCCGGCGCTCGCGCCCGGCGATGCGCTGCGCCACCGGCTCGATAGCGATCCAGGGGATGAGCAGCTCGATGGCCGACGAGTGACGATTGATCCGGGCTTCGAGGACGATCACGTAGGTGGGCTCGCTCACCGAGGCGACGGGATTGCCCTCTTGGTGGACCTCGACCTCCCCCGTGCTCAGGCTGACCCCGGCCAGGTCCTCGAAGACGAGGGAGAGCTGGTGCACGAGGGAGTCGAGGAGGCGGCGGGTCAGCATCCAGTCGATCTCCGAGAATCGCCGCGCCGGCGGCGGTCGATCCGCCGAGCCGCCGAGCAGGCACTCCAGCCCGAGGAGGGCGAACGACGTCTCCACCGTGAGCAGCATCCGCGTGCCCAACGGCTTGACCTCGATCGCGGCCGAAAGCGACCCGGGCGGCAGCTGGGCCTGCGCGGCCGACCAGGTCACCTGCATGGTGTTGATGGCTTCCAGCTCCACCGGCCAGCGCAGCTCGGTCGAGAGCCGGGTGACCGCGGTCTGGCAGAAGGTCTCCATGGCCCGCGCGATGCGGCGTTGGTGGTCGCTGGTGAACTTCGTCGGGCGCGAGAAGTCGACCGTGCGCACGCGCGGGGCGCGCCGGCCCTGCCCGTCGGAGTGCTCAGGCAGCTGCCCCTGCTTCGCCGCCTCGACCAGGGCGGCGATCTCGTCGGTGGACAGGACGCCGCTGCTCATGATCGGACCTCCGCCAGCCGGTGGCCGGTGCGAGCCGGGTCGCCGCCGAGCAGCGCGACCGCGCTCCCGCCTGCCTCGCGCACGCTCACCGCCGCGCCACCTGGAGCCACCTTGATGGTGCGCCCGCGGTTGCCGCCCGTGACCGCCGCCACGATCGGGATGCGGACCTTGGCCAGGGCCGCGCGAACGGCGCTCTCGTTACGCGCGCCGATGTCGAGCTCAGTGCCGAGCTCGAACATCTGAGCGCCGCCGGCCAGCACCGCCTCCAGGCATGCCTTGCGGGCGCCGGCGCCGCACATCTTCGCGAGGAGCTCGGGTACGGCCCGGTCGGCAAACCGGCCCGGTGCCGAGGCGCCATCGCGACCCTCGGGCAGCACGATGTGGGCCAGGCCCGCCACGCCGGTGCCACGGTCGACCATGACCAGCCCGATGCACGAGCCAAGTCCCAGAGCGATGAGTTCTTCGTTGCTCGACACGGCCATTTCACCCATGCGCACCGACGCCATCGTTTAGGCCAGGCCGAGCGGCGCGAGCAGCTGGGCGACCCCACCCTGGTTGGGAAGGAGCAGAAAGGAGATCGAGCAGGGCTCGTCGGCGAGATCGAGTTCGGAATCGAGCACCAGAGCGGTATCGGCACCGCCGGCCGTTTGGGCGAGCACCGAGGCCACGATCGCCCCCAGGAAATCCCGGGTGAGATGGGGCGGCCGGGGACCGAGATAGATGCCGGTCATCATGGCGAGACCGTTGAGGTATGAGGTGCCCAAGATGTTGCCGATCTCGCACAGGGCCGAGTCGCCCACCTCGGTGCCCGGCTCCACGCCCAGCAGCCGGCAGAGCCTGGCGGCGTGCTCGCAGGGGATGAGCAGGAGCACCAGACCGGCGACCTCGCCTTCCAGCGGGATGACGACGCCGTTGACCGTCTCCTCAGCCGGCCCGCAGGCGTCGACGGCATCGGCCAGCGGGAGGGCGAGGGCTCGGGGCACGGTGAGCTCGACGCCCTGGCCGAGCATCTGCGACAGGGCGGTGGCCGCGGTGCCGGAGGCAACGTTGGCCAGCTCGCGCAGGGCGTCAAGTTGGGTCTCGGTCAGGTTGGTGGTCATGGCAGGGCTCCTCTCTCTTGGGACATGGTTCAGGCAGCCAGGACCCCTGCCGGGCCGGCCTTTTCAGAGTTGGTGACAACCACGCGCGATGCCAGCCCGCCGCCGGCGGCCAGGGAGGCCAGCGCGTCGCAATCGACGATGAGCGCGATGCGCCCGTCCGCCAGGGCGGCGCCCCCCGACACCGGCTGGGCGTCGGCCACGACGCCGGGCAGCGGCCGGGTGACCAGTTCCCGCTGGCCGACGAGGCCCGCCACGGTCAGCGCCAGCCGGCGATCCTGCCCGCGGATGACGACGACGAAGTGATGCTCGTCCCGGCTCGGTCCGCCGAAGGCCAGGCCGCCATCCACGAGCGCAAGGACGCCGTCCTCGAGCACGAGCATGGCCCGGCCGGCGACTGAGCGCACGGTCTGCTCGGAGAGTCGCAGCGTGCGCTCGACGCGATCGAGCGGGATCCCGAACGGGGCGCCGGCGATCTCGACCTGCAGCGCCGCCACGATGGCCAGGGTCAGGGGCAGGCGGATCTGGGCCAGCGTGCCCTGCCCCGGCGTGGAGTCGAGCACGACCTCGCCGCCCAGTTCGCGGATCTTGGCCCGGACGGCATCCATGCCCACTCCCCGGCCTGAGATGTCGCTGGTGGTCTCGGCGGTCGAGAAGCCGGGTGTGAACAACAGCTCGATGGCCGCCCGCATGTCGATCGCGCCCGCCGCCGCCTCGTCGATCAACCTGCGGTCGCAGGCTTTGGCGGCGACCATCGCGGGGTCGATCCCCCGGCCGTCGTCGCGCACCTCGATGATCACGCTGCCGCCGGCGTGGCGGGCCGTAATCTCGAGCGTGCCGGTGGCCGGCTTGCCGGCGTCGATCCGCTCCTCGGGCGACTCGAAGCCGTGGTCGAGGGCATTGCGCACGAGGTGGACGAGAGGGTCGCCGAGGGCATCGACGACGGTGCGGTCGAGCTCGGTGTCGCTGCCCACCAGCCCGAGCTCCACCTGCTTTCCGAGCTTGGTGGCGAGGTCGCGGACCAGCCGGGGCAAGCGCAGGAACACGACTTCGACCGGGATCATGCGCACTTGCATGACCATCTGCTGCAAAGCTTGGGAGCTCCGGGTGAGCTCCTGCATGGCCTGCTGGAGCCCGGGGACGGCGAGGCTCGCGGTCAAGGCCTCCGCGGCCGTGCGGTGGATGACCAGCTCACCCATGGCATGCATGAGGGCATCGAGGCGCTCGGCGTCGACACGGACCGTGCGGGCTGCCTTGCCGGCGCGGGGCTGCTCACGAGGGCCAGCCGCCTCCGCCGTGATCGCGACCGGTGGCGGCTCCTCGCTGGTCGACGGCGGCTCCTCCGCGCTCACCTCGGTCACGGCCACCGAGGCCACATCGATGATCCCGAGGGCGGCGGCGCGGAGAACCTCCTCTTCATGCTCGGTGGCCACCCAGATCTGCACCTCGCGGCCCTGAAAATGCTCGACGCCGTCCTGGGCGGGCACGCTTCCGGCGATTTCGCCGTGGTCGGCCATCGCGGCCAGGAGCATGTGGGCGCGGACCGCCGGCATCAGCACGTCGGCGGCCAGTGCGGCCCGGACGTGAAGGACCCGCTCGCCCGCGTCGGCGGTTGTGCGCAGGTCCGGCAGGTCGACGCCCCCGAGGCGATCGACCAGCTGCTCGTTGGTTCGCGCGCGCACGAGCTCGTGCAGGCGATCGATCAGCGGCACCGGGTCGAGGCGTTCCTCGCCGCCGGCCTCGATCCCGTCCACCGTCCCCTGCAATGCATCCAGGCAGGCCAGCACGGTGTCGATCGCCGCCCGCGTGAGCGCCCCGGTGCGCTGACGCAGGAGCTCGAATACGTTCTCCATCTCGTGGGTGAGCTCGGCGATGCGGGCGAAGCCCATCGTCGCGCTCATGCCCTTGAGCGAGTGGGCGATTCGGAAGATCTCGTCGACCGTGGCCGGATCGTCAGGGTTGTCCTCCAGCCGTACGACGGCCAAATTCAGCTCTTGAAGATGCTCGCCCGCCTCGGCCAGAAACATCGGCAGGTACTCGGAGGTGTCCATCACGCCTTTCTGAAGATGAACGGGTGGCGGGGCACGAGTCTGAGCTGGGCGGGGTGGGCCACCCGCTCCGTGGCCCCGATGAGAAGGAAGCCCCCCGGCCGCAGTGCCTGGGCCAGTCGGGCGTGCAGCTCGTCGCGAATCGGCTCAGAGAAATAGATGACCGTGTTCCGGCACAGCACGAGGTCGTAGGCCGCCGCCGGAGGCCTGAGGCGCAGAAGGTCACCGACCGTGAAACGCACCATCGAGCGCAGCTCGGGGCGGGCTCGCCACCCGCCCTGCAGGCGCTCGAAGAACCGCTCCATGACCGCCGGTGGCGCCGTGCGGGCGTCCTCGAGGCTGAACAGCCCTTCTTGGGCGCGGCCCACCATGCGGCGGTCGATATCGGTGCCGAGGATCTGCACCGGGGTCTCGGGGATGGTGGCCCGGCAGACGGCGGCCAGCGTGTAGGCCTCCGCGCCGTAGGAGCAGCCCGCGCTCCAGGCCCGCAGGCGGCCCCGGCCGGCGAGCTCGAGCAGCACATCGGCGGCCAGGTGGTCCCACTGGTCGGCGTGGCGCCAGAGTTGGGAGACGTTGATCGTGATGCGGTCCAGCAGCTCGTCAAGCTCGTGCGAGCCGGGCCGGAGGGTGGGCAGGGCGTCGGTCAGCCGGGTCACGCCGCGGCGCTCGAAATAGGAGCGCAGCCGCCGCTCCATCTGCGGACGCTTGTACTGGCTGAGGTCGATGCCGCAGATCCCCCGCAGGCCCTCGCAGAAGGCGAGGTAGTCGTCGGTGAGAACCGCGCTCATCGGCCCGCCTCGGCCACGATGGCGGCCGGCAGTTGCTCGAGGGGCAGGACGTGGTCGGCCAGGCCGTCCTCGACGATGGCCCGCGGCATCCCGTAGACGGTGCATGTTTCGTGTGACTCGACGAGCACCCGGCCGCCCTGGCGGCGAACCTCGCGCGCGCCCGAGAGAGCGTCGTTGCCCATCCCGGTCAGGACCACGAGCAGCAGTCGCTCGCCGTAGAGGCGGGCGGCGTCCTCGATGAGGAGGTCCGCGCGCGGTCGTAAGCCGCCCACCGCCTCTGCGCTGCTGAGCGCGGTGCGCCCGTCCGCGCCCAGGCGCAGGTGCAGGCCGCCCGGGGCGATCAGGGCCGCTCCTGCGTCCAGGGGCTCGCCGTCGCCGGCTTCGCGGACGCTGAGCGCACTCGTCCCGTCCAGGCGGGCAGCCAGCGAGCCGGTGAAACCGGGCGGCATGTGCTGAACGACGATCGTGCCGATGCCCAGCCGGGCCGGCAGCTTGGGCAGCAGCGCCGCCAGTGCCCGCGGTCCCCCGGTGGAGGTGGCGATGACCACCACCTTGCGCGTACCGGTGCTCAGCGACCGGCCGGCCCGGCGGGTGGGTTCGCTGAAGCGGGAGGCGGCGAAGTCGGTCTCGGGCGCGGGGCGGCGGGGCGTCGAGGCATGGCGGTGCGCACCGCGGCCGGAGAGGGCGGCCGCCACGACCTTGTCGGCCAGGCTGCGTTTGAAGGTGTCAAGGCTCTCGCCGACGGCCGGCTTGGCCACGAGGTCGAAGGCGCCTTCGGCCAGCGCATCGACCGCGCGAGCGCCGTGGGCAGGCGAGAAAGCGGACACGACCACCACCGGCACGTGGCTTGTCGCACGCTGGCGCAGAGCGCGCAGCACGCCGATGCCATCGAGTCCTGGCATGGCCAGATCGAGGGTCATGGCATCCGGCCCGGTTCGCTCGCACAAGGTCAGGGCCTCGTCGCCGTTACTGGCGCTGCCCACGACGGTGACCCCACAGGCCGTGAGCGAGTTGGTGACGATGGCGCGCATCAGGGCGCTGTCGTCGGCCACGATGACGCGGGCGCAGTCGTCCATGCTCAGCGAGAAATTGCCTTCGGGTCGGCGGTGAAGCTCAGGCCGCCGCGAGGTCCGCGCCCTCGAAGATGACGCTCAGCTTGAGCAGCACGATCAGGCGATCCTCGACCTTGGCGATGCACTCGATCAGGCTGCTGTCCGCGCCCGGAACCTCCTCGATCTGGTCGGCGGTCACGGTGAGCACCTCCTCGACGCCGTCCACGATCACGCCGGCGATCTCTGCCCCGGCTTCGACGATGACGATCTTGGCGTGCTCGCTGAGATCGGAGTGGGCGCCCAGCCGGGCAGCCAGATCGAACACGGGAACGATGCGCCCGCGCAGGCTGATGACCCCGCGCACCCAATCCAGGCGGGAGGCCACCGAGCGGGGCTCGGAGTAGCGAATGATCTCGTGCACCTGCTGGATCGGAAGCGCGTACTGCTCAGAGCCCAGGGTGAAGACGACGAGCTGGCGCGGCTGCGCCCGGTCTGACATGAGGGTCCCTCTCCGTTCGTTTCACTTAGGCCGGTATTCGCCCGCGGGCACGTCAGCTTGAGGACGCGCCGGCGCTCTCCAAAAGCGCGGGCGTCGGTGCCGAGCCTGGGAGGGCGTCCGCGTTTTCGCCGAGCAGCTCGGTGACCCGCAGACCGAACTGCTCATCGATGACGACGACCTCGCCGCGCGCGATGGGGGCGCCGTTGACGAGCAGATCGACCGGTTCACCGGCCATCCGATTCAGCGTGATGATCGACCCCTGGCGAAGCTCGAGCGCCTCACCGACGGTCATCCGGGTGCGGCCCATCTCCACGCTGAGCTCGACGGGGACCGCGCTCAGGCGACGCAGCTCCGCTCCCGACACCCCGTCGTCGTCCACGCCCGATCCTACGGTGGCACCGTCCAGCGGCTCCAGGGTGATCTCTTCGCTCATCACTGCACCGCCAAATCGGGGAACAGCACGCCCGTGATCCGGACGTCCGTGCCTGCGTTGATAGCTCGAAGGATCTCGCGCTTGACGCGCTCGCGGCCGCTGGCGCTGATCAGGGTGCTGCCGTCCTCGTCGGTGACGATGTTGGTGATGATGTCCCTGATCACCGCCTCCTCGGGCAGCGTGCCGACGTCACTGGTCGAGGGATCGCTCGCACCGGCGCCCGCCGCGGCTCCATCGCTTTGGCCCGCAGCGAGGATGAGCGCCGCCGTGAGCGTGGCGTAGCGCCCATCGGCCAGGTTGAGCGTGAACTGCTTGGGCAGCACGTACACCTCGCCGCCGATCTTTTGCTTGACGGGCGCCGGCTTGGCCAGCAGCGTCTTGGCGGCGAAGCCGCCGACGGCCAGCACGGCCACCACTGCGATGATCAGCTTCTTCTTCATGGGCTCAGGGAACGGGGAACGGGTTGATGCGCTGGAGGAGGATCTCGACCCGCCGGTTGCGCGCCTGCCCGCTCGGCGTGGCGTTGCTGGTCAGCGGATGCAGATCGGCGTAGCCCGCGGCCGCGAGCCGCTGCGGGTCAACACCGCGTGAGATCAGATATCGCACCACGGTGGTCGCACGGGCGGTCGAGAGCTCCCAGTTGCTGGGGAACTGCGCGCTCGAGATCGGTTGGTTGTCAGTGTGTCCTTCCACCGTTATCGGATGGCTGTGGTCCACGTTGAGCAGCTGCGCGACGACATCCAAAAGCGGCAGCCCCGCCGACTTGAGGCTGGCCGAGCCGGAGTCGAAGAGCAGCTTGTCGGTCAGCACGCGGATGACCAGCCCGTTGGACTGGATGAGCGTCTGAACCTGGTTGCTGAACCCGTGGGCTTTGGCGAAGGCGTCGAGCTGCTCCTTGAGCTTCTGGAAGTTCTCCTGCTCGGTATTGGCGGCGGCGATGGCCGACATGGCATTGGTGAGCTGCTGGTCGACGGACTGCGGCTGCGGCGAGGGGGTGGCGGGCGCCGGCGGGTTCGGCGTCACCGGGACGATGGCCGGGACCTCGGCCGTGGCCGGGGTGTGCTTGTCGCTCGACGTCGACCCCGACTGGATGATCGAACGGCCGCCAGGCAGGATCGAGCCCGAGAACGCCGCCTTGAGCGACTTCTGCAGCGTCTGATACTTGGAGATGTTCACCGAGGAGATCGAGAACAGGACCATGAACAGCGCCATGAGCAGCGTGATCATGTCCGAGTAGGTGAGCAGCCACCGCTCGTCGGCGCCGTGCTCGCCGTGGCCGTGGCCTCCCCGCCGCCCGCGCTTACCCGAACCGCGAGCGCTCATGCCGCCTCCCGCAGCTCGCTGACCGTGGCGCCCTCTTCGCTCTGGCGCTCGGCGGGTGCGATGTAGCAGTTGAGCTTCTCGGCCACGACGCGCGGGTTGTCGCCAGCCTGGACGGCGAGGATGCCCTCGATGGTCAGCGTGCGCACCTCGACCTCGGCCCCCGACATCGCCTTGAGGCGGTTGGCCACGGGCAAGTAGACGACGTTGGCCGAGCCGACGCCCATCAACGTGGCCATGAAGGCAGAGGAGATGCTGGGCCCGAGGGTGGACGGGGCGGCAAGGTTCTGGAGCACGTGGATGAGCCCCATGACGGTGCCGATGATCCCGATGGTGGGCGCGAACCCGCCTGCCTTGTCGAACATGCCCGCGCCGATTGCGTGCCGAGCCGCCATCCCGTCGATCTCGGACTCGAGCACTTCGCGCACGAGGTCGGGGTCGCTGCCGTCGACGACGAGCTGCAGGCCCTTGCGGGTGAACGGGTCCTCGATCTCGGCCACTTTGGCGTCGAGGGCCAGGAGGCCCTCGCGGCGGGCCTGCTCGGCCAGGGAGACGAGAAGCTCAACGTGGCCGCGGATGTCGGGCGGCTCGGCCTTCATCACCAGCTTGAACATCGTGGGGATGGTCTTCATCGTGTCCAGCCCCACGCTGGCCATGGTGACCCCGCCGGTACCGCCGAAGATGATGATGATGGCCCCGATGTTGATGAACGACGCCGGGGAGGTCCCGTCCATCATCGCGCTCAGGAGGATCGACGCCGCAGCGACGCCAATCCCGATCATGGTTGCTGCCTTCATGGTCCGATCATCGTCAGAGGTTGGGGAACATCAAGAGCCGGGGGAGGCGGCCAGGCGCAGGGTGGCGCCGTCGCGGCGCTGTGCCAGCGCGCCGGCCAGGATCGAAACCCGGTAGTCGCGAACCTCGGCTGCCACTTCGGCCGGCGATTCCGCGACCACGAGCTTGCTGGCGTTGGCCAGCGTGATAACGGTGTCGGGCTTGGCCTCGATGGTCACGATGAGGTCGGGGTTGACATGCAGCTCGTTCTCGGCTTGACCGAGGCGATGCAGGGTGATCACGGTCTCTCTCCGGACTGGTGTGGTGACAGGGGGACTGGGGTGCTGACAGCTGGAGGGGCGGCACCCTCGATTGCCGCCCCTCACCGCTGTCCTGGTGAGCTCAGTGACCGGACGCGTCCTACTGACCCATCTGGACGATCGTCTGGAGCATGCTGTCGGCCGTCGTGATCACCCGCGAGTTGGCCTGAAAGCCCCGCTCGGCGGTGATCATGTTGGTGAACTCGGTGGCCAGGTCGACGTTGGACTGCTCGAGCTCACCCGAGATCGTCGTGCCGAGGTTCCCGAAGCCCGGGGTGCCCACGGTCGGGGTGCCCGAGGATGGGCTCTGCGCCCACAGCGAGCCACCGACGCGCTCGAGGCCGGCCTGGTTGGGGAAGCTGGCGATCGAGACGTTGGCGGTGCCCTGGGTGCCGTCCGGCTTGGTCCAGGTGACCTCGCCGCTCTGGCTGATGGCCACGCTGGTGGAGCCGGGCTGGATCTGGATGTAGTCGAGATTCGCTTGGCTGCCCTGGCCGGGAGCCGCCTGACCCATGACGTACTGGCCCGATTGGGTCATCAGGTAGCCCTGGCTGTTGAGGGTGAAGTTGCCGGCCCGGGTGTACTCGAGGGTGGTCGGCGCGGTGTTGCTGGACGGGTCGCCGTTGCCGACCTGGAAGAAACCGTCGCCCTGGATGGCCAGGTCGAGCGTGTTCCCGGTCGACTGCATCGAGCCCTCACCCATGAGGTTGTCGATCGAGCCCAGCTGAACGCCGAGACCCACCTGCATGGCGTTGTTGCCACCGGAGCCGGAGACGGTCGTTGGCGCCGAGGCGGAGCGGAGCTCTTGGGAGAGCTGATCGACGAACGTCGTCCGCTGAGCCTTGTAGCCGATGGTGTCGACGTTGGCCAGGTTGTTGGCCGTCACGTCGAGCATCGTCTGGTGAACGTTGAGGCCGCTGATTGCGGCGTACATGCCTCGCATCATCGGGGCATCCCTTCCTTTCGCTTGGGCGGCCTCCTCGAAGAGGTCCGGCCGGGTTGTGGGGTGGCGGTCACCGTCATGCGATCACCGCGCTGTCGATGTTGGTGAACACGTGCTCGCGCATGTGTTCGGAGCCCACCGCCGTAATGACGGTGTTGTTCGCGACCGACACGACGAAGGCCGTGTTGTCGACGAAGACCACGGAGTCGCGCGAGCCCTTGCCGGCGGCGCGCGCCACTCCATCGCTGAGGCGCTGGAGCGTGGGGCCGGCGAGGTCGATCCCCCGCTGCTGCAGCCGCTGGAGCGCGTGCCGGGAGAAGCGCGGCGGCTCTGCGCCGGCCGTGCGCTCGGAGAGGACCTCGGCAAAGGACTTGACCGGCTCCGCGCTCGTGGCACCCGGGCGGGTGGGCGTTGCGGTGACCGCGCGTCCCGGTGCGCCCGGGCGCAGCGGCGGGCTGGCGACGGGGCCAGGCGGAATCAGAGCCGGGTTGGGGACCTGACTCACGAGACCTCGCTGACGCTGGTGAGATCGATTCCGGTCGTTCCGCCCACGTTGAGCGTGGGGCCGCTGCCCGTGAAGGTGACTCCCTGCACGACGCCGGACTGCTGGTTGCCCTGGGCGTCGGTGTAGGTGACCGTGCGGCCGAGCAGCGACACGGCGGTGCTCGAGTTCTGCTCCGAGGCGCTCTGAGAGACCGTTTGCGCGATGTTTGTTTCCTGCTCGACGCTCGTCATCTGCGCGAGCTCACCCAGGTACTGGGAGGGGTCGCTGGGGTTCAGCGGGTCCTGGTCCTGGAGCTGGGTCATCATCAACTTCAGAAAGGCGTTCTGGCCCAGCGAGTCGGTGCTCGAGGTCGGGGTCGATCCGCTTGGGCCGAGGGCGCCGGTGGTGACCGGGGTGCTCGGGGTCAGGGTGGTTCCGGAGGTTCCGTTGAGCTGGGTCATCGATCGTCCTTTCAGGCCATGACGTCCACGAGCGCGCCGGCGCTCAAGGAGACGGTGGGGGTCGGATCAGGTGCGTCTTGGTCGGGCTGCGCAAGGTCTGCGGCGGTCTGCGGTTGCGTCGCGGGACCGTGGTCTGGGGTGCCGGGCCCGGAGGACTCGATCTCGAGCCGGAGCAGGGCGATGCCGTGGGACTGCAGCGAGCGGCGCAGGTCGTCGGCGCCCTGCTGGAAGGACTCGGCCGCGGCGCTGGAGGCCACCACCCGGGCCACGACGCCGTCGGAGGTCTTCTGGATGTGGATGCGCACGGTCCCCAGCGAGGGGGGTGAGAGTTGGATGCGGGCTTGGCTGACCCCCTGGCGGGTGGAGAGCTCGATCGTGCGCTGCACCGCCTCCAGGGCCCGGGGGAGGGTGACGGGGGTGTGGGGTTGGGGGGCGGGAGCGGGAGCGCTGCGGGGTGGCGTGATCGTGGGTGTCGTTGTCTCCGCGGGGGCCGTGGTGGCTGGGGCGCTGTCGCCGGCGGGTGCGTGGGGGGGCGGCTGGTCGGTGTGGTTGGGGGTGTCGGGGGTCCCCGCCGTGGTGGCGGCGCGGGTGGTCGGGGTCGCGGGGGTGGGGGGTCCGGTCGTAGTGGTGGCGGTGGTGGGAGCGCCGGTTTGGGTGGTGGTGCCGGTCTGGGGGGCTGTGGGGGTCGACCCCGTCGGGGCCGCTGTGAGCGTCGTCGCTGCCCGCGCGGTCGGTGTCGCGAGCAGGGACCGCAGGGAGGAGCGGGTCGCGTCCAGCGCCGCCCCGGGTGCCGGCGTCCCGGGCGCCTGCGTCGGCTCGGATCCGCTGGCCGGTGCCTCGGGACCCGCGTTCGGCCCCGCGGGGGACACGGCGGTGCGGGCGGGGATGGTGGACGTTGTGCTTGTGCCCTGGTGGCCGGTGGAGGAGTCGCCCGCCGGGGTGCTCGCGGACGGCGCGACCGGAGCCGGGTTGCTCTCGAGAACGGGTGGCGCGGGGGCCGGCTGCGGCGCGGGCGTGGTGGACGGAGCCGTGGCGGCGGCGTGGTTCATTGCGCTGCCTGCGCCTTGCGGCGTCGCGGCGCCTGGGCCCGACGACCGCGCGCCGCTCGGCCTCGACGGGACCGGGGCCCCGCCGGCCGCGGAATTCAAGGTCGCGGAGGTTGGCTCGGCTATGTCCGGAGCGGGGGTTCCCACCGCGGCGGCGACCGCGGGGCTTCCGGCTGCGGAGGCGACCGCGGGGGTTCCCGCCGTGGAGGCGACCGCCGGGGTTCCGGCTGCGGAGGTGAGCGCGAGGACTCCCGCCGGCGCCGTCAGGGCGCCGTCCGCGGGTGCCGTAGCGTCGTCCTTCTGCCTTTCCCCGGGACCGCCCGTGTCGGGGGCGGTCTTCGTCTGGCCTTCCGCAACTGCGGTCCGGGCCACTTGGTCGCTTAGCAGGCTGGCAAAGGGTGCCGCCGGCGGGCTCGCCCCCGTTCCCGGGGGGCCCGCTCCCGGTGGGGCGGGAGAGCCGGGCAGGGTGTCCGGCGAACCGGTCGGCGCGGGTAGCGCCGGTGCGCCAGCCGCCGGTGGCGGTGCGGCGGCCGGAGTGGGCGCGGCGAGCAGGGCCGGCGTCATGCCGCACCTCGCCGGAAGCCGGTGAGGGCGATCTCGTCGAGCACGAGACCTTCCTGGCGGGCCGCCTCGCGGTCGTGGTCGGCCCGGCGATGTTCCTTGAGGCGTTCGAGCGCTTGGCGCTCGCGGGCGGCCTCGCGGAGGGCCTGACGGCGGCGCTCGACCTCTCGGTCGTGGCGCTCGAGGTCGCGCCGACTGGCCTCGGCGGCACGCTCGGTCCGCTCGAGGAAGGCCTGGTTGAAGCGAAGGTCGGCGCCGGTCGGCGCCTGTCCCGCGGCCCTCAGCTGGGCCGTCCGGGCTTGGGCGACCTGCGCCTCAGCGTGGTCGACCTCGTCGCGGCAGCGCGATTGTTGATGCATCGCCTCGGCCAGCGACTGTTTCGCGGCCTCTTCGCCACGTTCGCGCAGCGCGCGCACGCGCTCGAGCCGAAATCGGAACGAGGGACCGGACATGGCCCGGTAGTCGGCGGCCTCGACCCCGCCTTCAGTCGGGTGGACGGTTATCCGACGCCGCCGCGGCCTGCCCCGAGACCAACGTGCAACTCGAGCTCCCGCAAACGCGGGCCCCCGCACTGCACGCCCGGGACACGCCCAACCCGGGGCCGCAGCCCCTAACCCCCCAGCGTCAGCGCCGGAATCGCCACCGGCGCCCCGAGCGGCCCGGCGACCGGCACCGGTGCCGGTGGCCGCGGCGGCCCTGACGCGCCCGGGACGGGCACCAGCGTGCCCTCCACGACCCCCGCGGCGCCGCGGGCGCGCTCCAGGGCCAGCGCGAGCGCGTGCAGCTGCTCGTCGGCCTCGGCCAGGCGGCTTGTCTCCTCGACGCGCTGGCGCAGGAAGGCATCGATCTGGCCCCGGCAGTGGATGGCGCTGTCGAGCACCGGGTCGGTTCCCGCCCGGTAGGCGCCGATCGAGATGAGATCCTCTTTTTCGCGGAACGCGGCCAGCGCGGCACGCAGCCGCTGGCCATCGTCCTGGACCTGGGCCGAGGTGATCTCGCCGGTCAGCCGCGACACGCTCTGGAGCACGTCGACGGCGGGGTAGTGGCCGGCGTGGGCGAGCGCGCGCGTGAGGACGACGTGGCCGTCGAGGATCGAGCGCACGGCGTCGGCGATCGGCTCGTTCATGTCGTCGCCGTCGACGAGCACGGTGTAGAGGCCGGTGATCGATCCCGAGGCCGAGGTCCCCGCCCGCTCGAGCAGGCGCGGCAGCAGCGCGAACACGCTCGGGGTGTAGCCACGGGTGGCCGGCGGCTCGCCGATGGCCAGGCCGACCTCGCGCTGGGCCATGGCAAAGCGTGTCACCGAATCCATCATCAGCATCACGTCGGCGCCCTGATCGCGGAAGTACTCGGCGATGGCCGTGGCCGTGAAGGCGGCCCGGATGCGCACGAGCGCCGGCTGGTCGGAGGTGGCCACCACGACCACGGACCGCGACAGCGCATCACCGAGATCGCGCTCGATGAACTCGCGGACCTCGCGGCCGCGCTCGCCCACCAGAGCGATGACGTTGACTTCGGCGTCCGTGGAGCGGGCGATCATGCCCAGCAACGACGATTTGCCCACCCCCGAGCCCGCGAAGATGCCGAGCCGCTGCCCGCGCCCGCAGGGCACGAGGGCGTCCAGGGCCCGCACGCCGAGGCCGACGCGCTCGTCGATCCGCGGTCGTGACAGGGCATCGGGCGGCGTGGCCGTGGCCTTGCGCCAGGCCACCCCGTCGACCGGCGCGGCCCGCCCGTCGAGCGGCGTCCCCAGACCATCGAGCACCCGTCCGAGCAGCGGTTCGCCGACGCCCACCCGGAAGGGGCTCCCGGTGGGGTGCACGGCCGTACCCGGGCCGATGCCGTGCAGCTCGCCCAGCGGCATGAGCAATGTCCGCCCGGCCCGAAAGCCGACGACCTCGCAGCTGACCGCCGGCCGGTGCCGTCCGTCGCCCACGAGACAGATCTCGCCGATCTCCACGGCCAGGCCGGTGGCCTCGATGATCAGGCCGATGAGGTCGGCCACCCGGCCCCGCCGGCGGGAGAGGTCGGCGTGGGCGAGCGCGGCGCGGGCCCGGTCAAGCGCCCCCCCGTCGCCCGCGAGCGTCGCTTCGGCGGGCCCGGGCACGAGCTCAGTCCCCATCGGACAGCGCCTTGGCCACGATCTCCCGGGCGTGCTCGAGCTGGACGGCGATGCCGGCGTCAATCTCCCCCGCCTCGGTGCGCGCGATGGCGCCCCCGCGGGCGACCCGGCGGTCGGACTGGACGGCGAGGTGCTCGATCCCGCCGAGCTCGGCCGCGAGTGCGGTCGCCGAGTCGTTGAGGAGGGCCAGGTCGTCGGGGTTGACCACGAGCGTGACCTGGCGCCGATCGCTCAGATGGCGCAGCGCGTGACGGGCGACTCCGAGCACGCGTTCGGGCTCGACCTCGAGGGCGCCGGCCAGCACCTGCTCGGCCAGGCCAAAGGCCACCTCGAGCACGTCGAGCTCCAGTTGCGCGAGCAGCGTTTCCCGGGCCTGGGCGAGTGCCGTGCCGGCCTGGGTCAGTGCGGCGAGCACCGACTTCGACTGCGCGCGAGCCTCAGCCAGCCCGGCCGCGTATCCCTCTGCATGGCCGGCCGCGCGGGCCTTCTCCCGGAGTGCGTCCGCCTCGCGACGCGCCGCCGCCAGGGCGTCGCCGATCTCGCCGACCGTGGGCGGCGCATCGAGCTGGGGAAAGGCGTAGGCGGCCTCAGACAACACTTTCCTCCTCGCCACGGTCGAGGACGATGGCGCCCGACTCCTCCAGGCGGCGCACGATAGCCACCACCCGTCCCTGAGATTCCTCGACCACCTTCTTGCGCTGGGGTGGCATGTACTCCATCTCCTCCCGGAGCATCTGCGCGCCGCGCTCGGACATGTTGGAGAGGATTCGGTCCCTGACGTCGTCGTGGACGCCGCGCAGGGCCAGGGCGAGGTCCTTCTGGTCGGCCTCGCGCAGGATCATCTGGATCGAGCGGTCGTCGAGCTTGACGATGTCCTCGAAGACGAAGAGCAGGCGGCGGACCTCGTCCCCGAGCTCCTCGTCGACGTCGCTGAGAGAGTCGAGCACGTTTCGCTCGGTCGAGCGGTCGACCTGGTTGAGGATGTCGGCCAGCGACTTGACCCCGCCCGCCGCCGAGTACTCGGGCTGGGCCACGTTCTCGAGCTTCTGGCGCATGACGGCCTCGACATGCTTGACCACCTCCGGACTGGTCTCGCTCATGCGCGCGATGCGCAGCGCGATGTCGGCCTGGTCGGACTCCGGTAGTCCCGCGAGGACCTGCGCGGCCATGTGCTTGGTCAAATGGGCGATGACCAGTGCGACCACCTGCGGGGACTCGTTGCGCAGGAAGTTGACGATCTGCTCGGGCTGGGTGCGGCGCATGAACTCAAACGGCCGCATCTCGATCACCATCGAGAGCCGGGCGATGATCTCCGAGGCGCGATCGGCTCCCAGCGCGCGATGGAGCACCTCGCGGGCGTAGTCAACGCCCCCGGAGACAAAGGAGTCATAGGCCGTGACGGTGGCCGCGAACTCTTCCAGAATGGCGTCGGTGATCTTGGACTCGACGTTCTGGAGCTTGGCCATCTCCAGCGACAGCGACTCGATCTCCTCCTCGCGCAGGTGCTGGAATACCGACGCAGCTCGGTCGCGGCCCAGCGTGACGAGCAGGACGGCCGCCTTCTTACGGCCGCTCGCGCGCACGGTTCGACTGGCCATTTCGCCTTCGACGGCCATCCTTGCCTTCGATCACTAGTCCTCGGCCATCCATGCTCTGACCTGCTGGGCCACCCGATCGGCGTCGCGCTCGACGAGGTCCTCAACCTGGCGGCGAGCCACGTTGACGGGTGACTGCAGCGGGATCACCTGGGTGGGCTCCTCGAGTGGGGCCACCCCGCCCGGGTGACCCGGCAGCGAGGGCAGCGGTCGCGGCGCCTCGAGCTCCCGCAACCAGGTCGGCTCGCCGGCCAGCCCTTCGTGCTCGCGGCGGCGAAGCATTCGGGTGACGAAGAACAGGAAGATGAGGGCGCCCAACCCGACGACGGCGTACTTCGCGTACCCGAGCATCTTCGCCGAGCCTCCCGGGGTGGCGGCGGCCGGCGCCTTGGCGAAGGCCATCTGGCCCACGGTGACGGTGTCTCCGCGGCCCGCGTTGATCCCCGCGGCGCCCTGCACCGCAGACTTGATCGCCGTGAGCTCGGCGGCGGGCACCGACTTGTCGACCAGGATCGACACCGACTGACGGTTGATCGCGCCCGGCGAGATGATCGAGTGGGTGACGGTCTTGCCGACGCCGAAGGTCGTGTTGGTGGTGGTGTTCTTGTAGTTGGAGGGCGAGCCCCCGCCCGTGGCGGCGTACCCGGGGATGTTCCCCGCGGCCCCCGCGGCCCCACCCGCGCCCGTGCCGGTCAGCGTCTCGTTGGTGCTGCTCGTCTGCAGGGGCACGCCCTTGGCGGCGTAGGCCAGGGTGTCGGAGGTGGTCTGGTTCGTGTTCAGGTCGGCGTTGACCTGAACGACCGCTTTGCCCGCCCCGACGGTCTGGGCCAGCATGGCGTCGATCTGACCCTCGAGCTCGGAGTCGTAGCGCTGGTCGGCGGCCTGCTGGGACACCAACGAGCCGTCGGAGCCCGAACCGTCTGAGCTCGGCCACAGCAGCTGCCCGGAGGAATCGGTGATCGTCACCTTGTCCTGGGACAGACTCGGCACGCTGGAGGCGACCAGACGAGCGATGCCGCGCACCGAGTTCGGATCGAGGTTCCCCGAATCGGAGAGTAGGACGGCGGCGCTGGCGGGCGTCTGGTTGTCGGCGAAGAGCTGGTCTTGCTGATTGGGGAGCACGAGCTGCACCTGCGCGCCGGTGACGCCCTGGATCTGCTCGATGGTGTTGGCCAGCTGACCCTCGAGCGCGCGCTGATAGGTGATCTGCTGCTGGAAGCTGCTCGCCCCCAGCTGCGACTTATCAAACAGGGACATGCCCGGCTGCTGGCTGCCCACAAAGCCGGCGGTGGCCAGGGCGATCTGCGCCTGCGCCGTCTTGTCGGACTCGACGGCCAGGGCGGTGCCGTTGTTCTGGATCTGCCAGGCGATGCCCTTGGTGTCCAGCGTGCTCGTGATCTGGCCGGTCCGGGCCGGATCGAGGCCGGTGAGAACCGTCGAGTAGCTCGGCGTCCCCGCGAGATGCATGACGAGGACCAGGAAGAGGATCGACACCGCCGTCGCCCCGCCGACCATGGCCCAGCCCTTGGGGGTCAGCTTGGAAATGAACTGGCGAACGGGCACGGCGGGCTAGACCTGGGTCTGAAAGACGGTGTTGGCGGCGCTGGTCAGCTTGGTGGAGATCTGCGAGGCGAGATCCATGGCCAGCGAGGCGTTCTCCACCGATGTGATGGCCTGGCTCGGGTCGGTGGCCTGGCCGGTGGCCAGCGCCTGGGCCGCCGTGTCGGCCGTGGACTGCGTCTGCTGCAGGGAATCGATGGCGCCCGACAGCGAGTTGGCGAAGTTGCCGCTCGCCCCCGGAGCGCTGGCACTGGTCGCGCCCAGACCACCGACGCTCCACTCACTGGGGTCCAGCGGTCCAAGGGCGGCAGAGACGGCGGGGATCATTTCAGGATGTCCAGCGTCTTGAGGTACATGTCCTTGGCCGTCGACATGGCCGTCACGTCGGACTGGTAGGCGCGCGACTCATCGATGAGGTCGGTCATCTCGCTCACGGGGTTGACGTTGGGCATGCGGACGTAGCCCTGGGCGTTGGCGGCCGGGTTACCCGGGTCATAGACGAGCTGGTCGGGCGTCGAATCGGACACGATCCCGGCCACCTCGACGCCGCCCGGGACGGCCGAGCCCGAACCGCCCGCCGGCGCGCCGAGCGCACCGGCCAGCGTGGCCCCGAAGCCGCCGGCCTGCTGGAGCACGACCTCCTGGCGCTGGTAGGGCTGTCCGTTGGCACCCTGCGTCGTCTGAGCGTTGGCCAGGTTCTCGGCCGTGACGTCCATGCGCACGCGCTCGGCGGTGAGCCCGCTGGCGGCGATGCCGACGGAGTCGAAGAAGCTCATCCGCCACCTATCCCCATCGCGGTCTTGAGGATCTGCTCGCGGGTGGCGGCCACCTCGGTCAGGTCCTCGTAGAGAATTCCGTTTTCGGACAGGTTGGCGGATTCCTGCTCGGGGTTGACCCCGTTGCCGTCGGCGGTGACTGCCCCGGGCTGCGTGTAGGGCTGAAAGCTGACCTGGTCCAGCGGCTGGCCGCTCTGCATGGCGCCAGCCAGCGTGGCCTGGAAGTTGACGTCCTGGCGCTGGTAACCCGGGGTGTCGACGTTGGCCAGGTTGTTGGTCAGCAGCGACTGGCGCAGCATGGAGCCGCGCATGGCGGACTCGAGAGCGAATTGGGTGGTGTCAAGCAGGGACATGGGAACGCGTGAGTTTCCGCCCTCCCTGGGCTGACATACGGCTCGCTCCGTGCGCCGTCGCCCCCGTTGATCGGCGGTCGGGCCGCGGGCTTTAGCGAACGCGCCCGGGCAAGGGGTTGGCCTTAGCGCGTGCGCGCGGCCAGCACCGGCTGGCTCGGCGCGCCCGGAACCGGTGCCGCGTCGCTCCAGCCCTCGATGCCGAGACCCGGCTCGTCGAGCAGCGCGATCTCGCTCAGCGGCTCAGGGCCGTCGAGGAGACGGATCCGCGGCCGAGACAGGGCCTCTTCGGGCACGCTGACCACGACGGCCCGGCGCCCGTCGGTGAGCCGGATCTCGAGACCGGGCGGGAACGGTGGCACCAGCCGCGCGAAGACCTCGACCACATCGGGGTCATAGAGGGTCCCCGAGCCTTCCAGGATGGCGCGGACGGCCTCGTAGGACGGCCGCGCGAGGGCGTGGGCGCGCTCGGAGGTGATGGCGTCGTAGGTGTCGGCGACGGCGGCGATGCGGGCCATCTCGTGAATCTCGGTTCCGCGCTTGCCATCGGGGTACCCGCTGCCATCCCAGCGCTCGTGGTGGCGGAGCACGACGGCCTTGACGATGGGGGAGAAGTCATCGCCGCGCAGCAGCTCGAGCCCGAGACGCGGGTGGCTGCGCATGAGCTCCCATTCATCGGGGCTGAGCGGTCCCGGCTTCTGGGTGATCGAGGTCGGCAGCGCGAGCTTGCCCACGTCGTGCAACAGCAGCCCGAGCCCGAGCATGTGCACGCGCTCCTCGAGGCGGTGAAACTGACGCACCCCGCGGTAGTCGACCCATCCGCGCTCGCGGAACAGGTGCTGGCCGATGAGAACGCCGAGCGCGGCCACGTCAATGGAATGCTGGAAGGTGTAGGCGTCGGCGGAGGCGAGATCGGCCAGCGCCAATGCCGCTCCGCCCGAGTTGGCCACCTCGGCCAGGAGACGCTCGACGATTCGCTCGAGCGAGCGGACGGCCGTGACGGGCAGCAGCTGTCGCGACTTCATGGCCTCGCTGGCGCTCTGGAAGGCTGTGGCCACGGCCCGGGTGGCCACCTTGCGGGTTTCCTCGCTAACCAGGGGCTGGGGGTCGATGCCCTGGCCGGCACGGTCTTCCACGTAGATCGCGCGAATGCCCATCCGCAACAGGCGCGCCCGGTAGTCGGAGGAGATCCGCACTCCGGCGCGCAGGAGAGGCACGCCGTCCGGGCGCCCGACGAAGACGTCGCGGGCGAGCACGGCCCCCTCGGAAAGTGTGGCGGTTGGCACAAGCCGCATGCCCGAGCAATCGGCAGCGGCGGACGGCCCTTTATAGCTCTAAGCGTCGGTGCTGATGAGCCGCACCCGGGAGCGCACCGGTGTGTAGCCATCGGCGGCGCGCTGGGCGCGGCGGAGCTCCTGCCAGGCGCGAAGCACAGCCTCACGGGCGTGGCTCAGCTCCTCGCGAAGCTGGCGCTCGACAAGCCAGCAGCGTTCGAGCGCCACGCGCGCCTGAGCCGGCGGGGCGTTGGGCAGCGAGCGCACGAGCTCGGCGCGGGCCTGCTGGCAGGCGGCCAGCTCGCTCAGCCGGCCTTCGCGGGCCAGCTCGAGCTCGCAAACGGCGAGCCCGAGGAGGCGCTCGTAGGGGGCCTCGGGCGACTCGCTCATGGGCTTTCGATGGCGGCCCAGGCCTCGCGCAGCGAGCCCAGCAGGACGCCGACCTCTTCGATCTTTCCGGGATCGCGGTCGAGCCGCGACTGGCGCAGGTGGCGCTGGCAGAACAGATAGATGGTCTGCAGCCGCAATGCGACCTCGCCCTGGTCGAGATCGAGGACCTGGCGGAGGTGGGTGATGATGTCCTCCGCGCGGCGGAGCTTGTTGTTGGCCACTTCGAGCTGCTGAGCGCGCATGGCCACGGCGCCCTGGTGCAGAAAGCGGCGGGCGCCGTCGTAGAGCATGACGACGAGCCGGTCGGGAGATGCGCTCAGGACGGCACTCTCCTGGTAGACCCGCGGCGAGTAGGCGGAGGACACGGTCACGGGCAGCTTCCTTGCGTCGCGTTCATAGGCCGGTAATCGACTGGGCCGATCGGAGCCTTAGAGGCTTTGCCGCTAAGCCGCGGGCAGGGCATTGATCTGACTCGTCAGCCAGCTGCTCATCGACTGGTTCTGCGACAGCGCCGACTCGAGGTTGGCGTACTCCTGCTGCAGAGCAGTCTGCTTCGCGGCCAGGGTCGCCTGCATGTTGGTGATCTGATTGCCCAGGTTCGAGATCTGAAGGTCGTCACTCTGCACGCGCGAGTCGATCGACCCACCCGGTCCCGCCACGGTGTTGACCAGCGAGGAGAAACCGAGGCTCCAGCTCTGGAGCACCGCCACCACGCCGTTGGGGTTCTGCTGGAGGGCCTGGGTGAGCGTCGTGGCGTTGAGCGTGAGCTGACCGCTGATGGCGTTCTGGGACGGCGTGGCGCTGCCGGTGGTGGCGCCGGTGCTCACGCCGATGTCCATCATCGACGCCATGCCCGCAGGCAGGCCGCTTCCCGACGTGTACATGGCCTGGCGCATGTTGTTGAGCAGGTCGGTCAGTTCCGGGTCGGCGTACAGCGCGCCTTGGGTTGGGTCGGTGGTGCTCGGGGCTTGGGAGAGCTCGGCACCGATCTGGGAGATGACCGAGTTATAGGAGCCGACGAAGTTCTGGACCGCCGTCTGGATCGACGTCTGTGAGGGGCTCGGTGGGCTGACGTTGACGGTCACGGGGCTGCCCGCCGGGGTGACTCCGGCCAGGGTCAGGGTGACCCCGGGGATGGCGTCGGTCACGGTGTTGGACTGCGACTGCTGAGCGGCGCCCCCGTTGATGGTGTAGGAGGCCGCCTGCCCGGGCGTCTGGGCGCCGATCGCCGTGAGACCCTGGTCGCTGCTGGGAAGCGTGAACGAGCTCTGATCACCGGTCGTGCGGTCGGAGAAGACGATGTTGCCGTTGACCAACGTGGCCCAGACACTGCCGCTCGAGTCGGAGTTGACGGCGTTGACGAGATCCTGGGCGGTGGCGCCGCCGGCGAGCGAATAGGTGTTCTGACCGCTGTTCGAGCCACTGGCCCAGTCGATGGTGATCGTGTTCGGCCCACTCTGTGGCGTATAGGAGAACGTCTGCTGCGCGGCGCTGGCCAGTTGACTGACCGTGACCTCGTAACCACCGACCACGGCCCCGACGTCCGCACTGGTGCTCGCCGTCACGAGCGCCGTGTTGCTCGACGAGACGGTTTGGGTGTCGCGAAACAGCGTCGGGTCGGACAGGGCCTGGGCGTTGGTGACCAGGGACTGGAGCGCCGACTGGATCGTGGAGAGGTTCGTGTTCAGCGACTGGTAGCCCGACTGCTGATTCTGCAGGGCAGTCAGCGGCTGCTGCTGGATGGACATCAACTCCTGGATGATCGTGTTGGTGTCCAGTCCGGAGGCCAGCCCGGTGATCTGCAGGGGCGCACCACTTCCCAGGCTGCTGAGGTTCACGCCTGTGGACGAGGTGGAGGTGGAGCTGAGTGGGGAAGTGGCCATCGTCGTTCCTCAATTGGTTACAGGTCGAGGTTGCCCCCCGCCGCGATGTCGAGCGCGTGGTGGGCAGGCACGGTGAACAGGACGTTGCCGTGCACGTCGCGCACGGTCGACGATGACCTTGCCCGTCGCGTCGTCGATGTGAAAGCTCAACCCATACCCTCGCGCGGCCAGCTCGTCGTGCACGTTGGCCGCGGTAGCCATCGCGTCGAGCACCTCCGCGGGGGGGCTGGACGGGATGGCGGTCCTCACCTCGACGTCCACGGCATCCGTGGAGCCGTTGCGCTGGGTGGGCCGTGATCCGGCGGGCGGCCCAGCCGGGGTTTCGCGGCGCCATCCTGGCGGCGGGCGACCCGATGGGTGCTATGTCGAAGCTCATGGTCAGCGATTCCTCCTTGAATCGCGGCGCTCCGGAGACCGCCGCGTCGCATCCTGTGGTCTTCCAGGAGCCGTAATCGTGCGGCGCACCGGCAAACTTGAGACACGCTGGACCGTCGGCTCGACACGGGTCGTCAGGCGGCGGGGATAGGGCCGGGGCCGCGTCACCTGGATCCAGTGCGCCCAGCACCTGACGGGCCGGGCCGTTGGCCGGATCGAGGGCGAGGGCGTGGCGCGCAAACGTGGCGGCGTCGTCCATGGTGCCGAAGGCGGCGGCGACGCGGGCCAGCCCCACGTAGGCGCGGGCGTCGGGCCGGCGCTCGCATGCCGCCATCCACTCCCGCGCCGCCGACTGCAAAAAGCCGTGGCGCAGGTACATCCCGCCGAGCAGTTCACGCTGCTCGCGCCAGGGCAGCGATGACTCCTCGAGGACGGGGAGCAGCCGCTCGAAGGCCAGGAAATCGTGCAGTCTCAGCAGGCTCTCGAGCATGACCCCGAGCAGCGGGGTACCGGCGACGCTGAGTGTCCCGCTCGGGCGCTCGCCGGCGGCGGCCGCGGCCCAGCGGCGAAAGACGTCCTGCTCGGCGGGCGAGATGCCGGCGCGGCGCGCGCGGTCGGCGGCCGCGGGCACGGCGTCCAGGTCGCCGGCGGCGATCCGCCCCCACAGCTCGATCCGCGCCGCCACGGCAGCGAAGGGATCCTGCGCATCGATCTCGCTCGCCGTCTGTGCCGCCTGGCCGTACTTGCCCTGGTCCAGGAGCGTTTCGGCCAGGACCACGCGGACGTGGGAGCTGCTCGTGCGGCTGGCCAGCACGAGCGCGTATTGGCGCTCGGCCGCACGCAGGGCGCCGCGCGACCGCAGGGTGCCGGCGAGCATGAAGCGCATGTTCGGCGTCGGCTCGGCAACACGCCGCTCGATCTCCGCCACCACCGCCTCGGCGTCCACGCCGGCCGCCAGCAGCGCGGCCCCGTAGGGCGCGATGGCGCCGATGAAGCCCGGATAGGCGTCCAGGCACCGTTCGAGCAGCCCGCGGGCGGTGTCGGCCCGTCCCCGGTGGGCATGGAGGTTGGCCATGGCCAGCAGGGGCAGGTAGGTGCCTCCTCCGACGCTGGCGCCGTAGCGCGCGGGGGCGTCGCCCATGTCCAGGCACGTCTGCCAGCAGGCGAGGGCCTCCTCCTCGCGCCCGAGCCCGGCCAGCGCCCAGCCCTTGGCGAACACGAGGTCGGTGAAGTCCGCGAACATCTGGAGCCCGAGATCAGCGCGCTGGAGGGCGTCCTGATAGCGCCGAGTGGTGTGCAGGGCGCTGACCAGGCGCACGAACAGCGCCGGAACGAAGCTTCGGCCTTGCTCGCCGCCGACCTGGACGAGTTCCCATGCGCGCTCGAGCTCGACCACCGCCGCGCCCGACTCGCCGACGGCGGAGTACTCGAGCCCGAGGTTGAAGTGCAGAAACGAGTTGGCCGTGCCCTCGGCGCGCTGGGCCTCCAGCAGCTCGATGTTCCGGCGCGTCTTGGCCTTCGCATCCCGGACGGCGCCGAGGTAGCCATAGTGCTCGATCCGGACTGGGCTGTGCTCGATCCGCTCGGGCAGGTGGGTGGGCAGCCGGTTCGCGATCTGCTCGTGCAGCCGGCCCTCGAAGCGGTACTCAGGGCGGTTGCGGAACATCCGCAGCGCGTTGTGGACGACGCCGGTGCCATCGCCTTCGGCGCCCGTGTAGCTGGTTTCGAGCAGGTAGAAGGCCTCGCGCCAGACGTGGCCGGTGAGCGCGCGGAGCTTGGCCGCATCGCCGTCGACGAGCACCTCGTCGGCGTCGAGGTAGATGATCCAGTCGCCGGTGGCGGCGTCGAAAGAGACGTTGCGGGCCTCGGCGAAGGAGCCCGTCCATTCCCGTTCGATGATGCGCGCCCCGAAGGACCGGGCGATCTCGACCGTGCGGTCCTTGGAGCCGGTGTCCACGATGATGATCTCGTCCACCGCGGGGGCGGCGGCGGCCAGGCAGCGGCCGAGCATCTCCTCCTCATCGCGGACGATCATGCACAGGCTGAGCGTCAGCCCGGTGGCCGCAACGGCTCGGGCGGCCAGGCGCTCGGCGCGCTCGGCCAGGGCGGGCAGAGCGGGGTCCAGGGGACACGGCGCGGTGCCCGCGGCGGCAAGCTCCTGCGAACGGCGGGCCACCTCGGCCACGTTGCGTTCGAGATGGGGAAGGTCCGGGTCAAGCCGCGCCGCCGCCTCGAACAGCGCGCGGGCGGCGTTGAGACTCCAGAGCTCATAGAAGGCCACGCCGGCGTAGTTGAGAAGTCGCGGCTCGCGCGGCTCGGACTCGAGTACCTCCACTAGGGCCCGGGCCGCGGCCAGGTAGGCCAGGGTTGCCGTCTCCGGGGATCCCGTGGCGGCCGCTCGCAGTCCCTCCTCGGTCAGGAGCACCCGCGCGTGGTAGGGGTCCTCGAGCGCTGCCGCACGCGCGAACAGGTCCCCATAACGCTCGCTTTGGCCGGAGGCGAAGAGCGCCGCGGCCTCGCCGGCCAGCTCACGGGGAGTGGGCGGCCTGTCAGAGGACGGAGTTGTGCCGATCAGGCGCAGAGCCATACGAGGGAACCTTCCGAGGGAAGCCTCCCGGTGTTCGGCGGCGACTGCGCGATCTTGAACGCTAGGCGTAGAAGTCAAACGAAGGGCCAGCGCCCGAGTCGGCGCCCGGCGCCTCCTCGCCGTCCGACGGAACCTCGAAGACCACCCGCTGTTCGTCACAGTGGCGCACGAGCAGGCGCAGCTCTTGGCCGGGGTGCACCCCGGGCGGCAGCGCGGCCTCGATCACCGCGCCCGCGATGGCGAGCGTTCCCCGTCCGCTGCCGGCGAGCGACACGACGCGCGCCATCACCGCCCGGCCGGGACGCAGGCGAAGCGCGGGCACAAGCGCAAGTTCGACGTGAAACGGTCCGGCCATGCCGATCAAGGATCATGAACGATGGCCGACAAGAGGGGGCGATGGATGCCGGTCTTTACATCGCAGCGCAGGGAATGCTCGTCGAGCAGGTCCAGCAGGACCAGCTCTCCAACGACCTGGCCAACGCCTCCACGCCGGGGTACAAGTCAGACCACACCACCCAGCAGGACTTCGGGTCGCTGCTGCTGGCCAACACCTTGACCGGCCAGCCGGTCGGCTCGATCGCCACCGGGCTGAGCGACCAGATCGACGACCGACCTGACCCCGGCGGCGCTGCACCAGACCGACCAGCCGCTCGACTTCGGCATCGCCGGTTCCGGCTTCTTCGCCGTGCAGCACGCCGCAGGGGGTTCGCTACACCCGCGACGGCCAGTTCAGCGCCTCGGCCCAGGGCCAGCTCGTCGACGCCCAGGGCAACCAGGTGCTCTCCCAGGGCGGGGCGCCCATCGCCGTCTCGGCCAAGGGCACGGTACCGGCCTCGGCGCTCGGTGTCTTCAACGTCACCGGCGCCGTCAAGCAGGGCTACAACCTCTACACCGGCGCCGCCGCCGGGCGGGCCACCGGCGTCGTGCAGTCCGGCGCGCTCGAGGACTCCTCGGTCGACGCCGTGCAGACGATGACCGACATGATCTCCTCGCTGCGCGCCTACGAGGCCGGCCAGAAGGCGATCACCTCGATCGACGAGACGCTGCAGAGCAGCGCCCAGTCGGTCGGCTCACTCGGAGGCTACTGATGTTCGACGGACTGATGGCGGCGGCCTCGGGCATGGAAGCCGAGCAGACACAGCTCGACGCGGTCGCCAACGACCTGTCCAACGCTCGACACGACGGGCTATCAGAGCGAGCGGGTCGGCTTCCAGGACCTGCTCTACACCTCCGCCGGCCCGGGCAACGGCACGACCCAGGCCACCGGCGACGGCGCCGAGGCCGAGCTCGTCGGGCGTGACCAGAGCCAGGGGGCGCTGCAGCAGACCGGCCGCTCGCTCGACGTCGCCATCCTCGGCTCCGGGCTTCCTCGAGGTTCGCCGCCCCGATGGCACGCATCGGCCTCACCCGCGACGGCGCTCTGGAGCTCAACGCAACGCGCCAGCTCACCGACCAGCAGGGCGACCCCCTCGTGCCGCCGATCACCATCCCGCGCCGGCGTCTCGGACGACGCGCTGAGCATCGCGGCCGACGGCACCGTCCAGGCCGGCGGCCGCGACGCTCGGCCGGCTGGCCGCTGGTCAACGTTCCCGGCGCCCGACCAGCTGCTGCCGGTCGGCAACAGCCAGTTCACGCGTCACGGCGGCCAGCGGCGGCATCCGCCCGGCGGCTGGCGCCACGCTGCAGCAGGGCGCGCTGGAGGGCTCCAACGTCAACGTCAACGAGGCCATGGCCGACATGATGCAGGCCCAGCGCAGCTACGAGATGGACAGCCAGGCCATCCAGATGCAGGACCAGATGCTGCAGATCGCCAACCAGATCAAGTCAAATGAGCGTTCTGCCTCTCGACAGCTCCCTCGGCGCCAGCGTCCCGCCGGTCAATCCGGCGCTCGAGCCGGCCGCTGTGCGCGACGGCGACGACGCAGGCCAAGCAGGCCTACCAGATGGGCCTGGCCTTCGAGCAGATGCTCGTCGATCCAGCTCTCCCAGGAGCTGGCCAGCACGGCCTCGCTGACCGGCGACGGCTCCGACGACGACTCAGCGATGGCAGCGACGACATGCGAGCGGCGGACTCGGGGGCAGGCCTCGGCGATGGCAGCGGGCCTACCCGAGCCTCATGCTGCCCGACGCGCTGACCTCCGGGCGTGATGTCGGCCGGCGGGCTCGGGCATCGCCGCCCAGATCGCCAGCCGCCATCGATCCCGCCCTCAACCAGCCCGCTGCCCGGCGGCGAAGAGCGCGCCGGTCGCGCAGGGCCCGGCTCAGACCGAGCGGTCGCCCCGGGCCAGGCCTCCGAGCCCACAGGCGGAGCCCGTATGACCCAGCTGCAGGCACTCGAGTCGCCCGACGCCGTCCTCTCGGCCGACGTCCTCGCCCACCTCGAGGCCCAGCTCTCCTCGGTCCGCGGCCTGCTCCAGGTCGTCCTCGAGCAGGGCGCGGCCATCCGCGCGCGCAACGTCCCGGCCGTCGTCACGCTCACCGGCCTCATCCAGGGCGAGCTGCAGCGCCGCCGCGCATCGAGGCGGAGCGCGTCGCGGCTGCTCGAGCGGGCCGGCGCCCGGCTCGGCATCAGCGCCAGCGTCGGTCACCCTGGCCATGCTGACCGAGCTGATGGAGCCCGACGCGGCCGCGCTGGCCCAGGAGCGCAGCGCCGAGCTGCGCGGCCTGCTCGAGGTCGTCCAGCGCGAGCACCACTGCAACCGGGCCCTGATGACCCAGGAGCTCGCCTTCCTCGACCACCTGCTGCGACTTGCCGGCGCCGGCGACACCGGCTATGACGCGGCCGGGCGATCGGGCCACCGTCCGCGGGCGGCGCCGGGCGCCAGCACCGCGTGCTCGACGTCGAGGTCTAAGCCGATGGCCATTCCCAGCTACACCGGACTCGAGACCGCGCTGCGGGGCCTGACCGCGGCCCAGGCGGCCATCGACACCACCGGCCAGAACATCGCCAACGCGAACAACCCGGCCTACTCGCGCCAGACGCGCCGACCTGACCGAGAGCCCCTCACTGACCCTGCCGGCCTTCTCCAACGTCACCGGAGCCGGCGTCCAGCTCGGCACCGGCGTCGACGTGACCACGATCAGCCGCATCCGCGATCAGTTCCTCGACGTCCAGTACCGGGCCCAGAACAGCACGACGAGCGGGCTGAACACCACCGACGAGCACTGCTCAGCCAGGTCCAGACGGCGCTCGCCGAGCCCTCCTCGGACGGCGTCTCCGAGCAGCTGACCGCGTTCTGGAGCTCGTGGAGCGGCCTCGCCAACGCCCGACGAGCGCCGGCCGCCAAGCAGACCGTCGTCGATGCCGGCCAGACCCTGGCCGACACCTTCAACGCGCTCGAGTCCCAGCTCCAGACGATCCAGTCCCAGGCCGCGCAGCCAGTACACCACCCTGACCGCCGCCAACGGGCCGATCCAGACCGACGCCAACCAGATCGCCACGCTCAACGGCGAGATCAGCCGGGCCCAGGCGGCCGGCCAGAGCCCCGAACGACCTGCTCGACCAGCGCGATCAGCTCCTCGACGACCTCTCCCAGTACGGCACCGTGTCGGTCAGCGACCCGGGCAACGGCATCGCTCGTGGTCAACTTCGGCGGCGACACCACGACGCCGCTGGTCAACGGCAACGACCGCCAACTCGGTGAGCAGCCTGAACCTCGGCACCTCCTCCGGCGGCACGCTCGGCGCGCTGGCCACGGCCTGACCAGCCCCACCGGCCCGATCGCCGGCTATCTGACCACGCTCAACCCGTTCGCGAGCACGCTGACCACCTCGGTCAACCCGCTCCACACCACCCCGCCCTTCTTCACCTGACCAGCTCGACCACCAGCCTGGGCGCCACGGCGACGACGCTGGGCGTCAACCCGACCCTGGTCACCGATCCCAGCCAGGTGCAGACGACGGCCACCGCCAATCCCGGCGCCAACGACGTGGCCGCAGGCGCATCGCCGGACTGGCCAGCGGCACCGTCGATACCAGACTACACCTCCTTCGTGGCCCAGGTGGGCTCCGACGTGCAGTCAACACCAGAACGCCCAGAACGACCGCCCAGTGCTTGCTCACCTCGATCGGCAACCAGCGCCAGAGCACGTCTCGGGTGTCTCGCTCGACGAGGAGATGACCAACCTCGATCACCTACCAGCAGGCCTACCAGGCCTCGGCGCGGGTGATGTCAGACGATCGACGCCATGCTCAACACCCTCATCAACCAGACCGGAGCGGGGCTGTAGGCGATGGTCGGGCCGCGATCACCACCCTGATGATTGCGCCAGACGACGCTGGACGAGCTCAACCAGGCCTACAACCGGCTCAGCGACACCCAGGAGGAGCTCTCCTCGGGCAAGCGGATCAACCAGGCCTCCGACGATCCCTACGGCATGAGCCAGGTCCTGAGCCTGCAGGGTCAGCTGGGCGGCCTACCGCCTACTCGGGCCAGATCAACGACGGCACCGCCTGGACCACGGCGAGCCAGACGCGCGCTGACCAACATCTCGAACATCGTCCAGCGCGCCCGCGAGCTGACCGTGGAGGGCGCCAACGGCGTCAACACCCAGTCCGACCTGAACGACGACGGCGGCCGAGGTCGACCAGCTCATCGACGCGATCAAGCAGGAGGCCAACACCCAGTACAACGGCCAGTACGTCTTCTCGGGCACCGCCAACATCGCAGCCCTACACCACCGGCCGGCGGCGACGTCTATCAGGGCAACAGCGGCAGCGGCGCGGCCGTCACCCGCCAGATCGGCCCCAACACGACGTGCAGGTCAACGCCGATCTCTCCTCGGTCCTCGGCAACGGCCAGCCGGCCCGGCGGTGCCGACGGCAAGCTGCTCGACGTCATGCGCCAGATCTCGGCCGACATGAAGAGCGGCAACGCCACGGCGGCTGCAGACCGATCTGAGCAACCTCGACACCAACTTCAACGCCCTGACCCAGCTGCAGGCCAGCGTGGGCGACCGTGCCGACCGCCTGCAGCTCGCCTCCGACCGGATTCAGTCGCTGCAGATCGACCGACACGCAGGTCCTCTCCGAACACCCAGGACGCCGACATGGCCCAGACCGAGATCGACTATCTCGACCGAGCAGGCCGCCTACGCAGGCCGCGCTCAAGGCCGGAGCCAATATCGTGCAGTCCTCGCTGATGAACTTCCTGTCATCCTCCTAGCCCGGTCGTGCCGCTGACCATCGAGAGTTCGCGCTTCGGGCGCGTGGAGATCGACCCTGAGACGGTCATCGAGTTCCCCGAAGGCCTCATCGGCCTCGGCGGATCGCGCTATGCCCTGCTGGCCCGCGACCGCGGGCAGCGCGTTCGCCTGGCTGCAGTCGCTCGACGATCCGGCCCTGGCCCTGCCGGTCACCAACCCCCACCGCTTCTTCGCCGGCTACGCGGTCGAGCTCACCGACGAGGACGCGCGAGCGGCTCGGGCTTCGACGAGCTGCGCCCGCCGACGTCTATGTGACCGTGCGGGCCGCGGCCGTCGCTCGAGGAGTTCACGGCCAACCAGAAGGCGCCGATCCTCGTGCGCGGGTCGCGGCTATCAGATCATCAACCAGGCGCCCGGCTGCGAACTGCGCGCGCCGCTGTTCGCCGGCGTCGAGGTCGAGCGGGCGGACCCGCTCCCCATGCTGAGGATCACTCGGCGCGCCGGCGAGCGCATCCGCCTCGGCGACGACGTCATCGTCGAGGTCGTCGAGGTGCGCGGCGGGACGGTGCGCCTCGGCATCGACGCCCCCCGCTCGGTGCCCGTCTACCGCGAAGAGCTCTGGCTCGAGGTCATAGCGCGAGAACCAGGCCGCCGCCGAGGCGGCCGGCGAGCAGCTGCCCGACGTCACCGTCCGGCTCCGGCGCGACTAGGGTCAGCCCTCCGAGTTTCGGGCGTGCCGCGAGGTCTCGGCGCCAGCCGAAACCCGTGGCTTGATCGGCCTCTGGCCGATCACGCGACTTCGGTGAACAGCTGCTCGTCGGCCGCCAGCTGCTCGCGCAGCTTCTTGGTGATCTGGCCGTGGATCTGGCACACGCGGCTCTCGGTGACCCCGAGGATCTCGCCGATCTCGCGCAGCGTCAGGTTGTAGACGTAGAGCAGTACGGCGACCTTGCGGTCGCGGGGCGAGAGCCGCTCGAAGGCGGCGCGGAAGCGCTCCTTGGCGTCTTCGCGCATGGCCGAGTGCACGGGATCGGAATCGCGGTCCTCGCTCGGCAGGGTGTCGATGCGCTCGATCGTCGTGTCGTCGTCGGAGAGCACGAGCGTGTTGAGCGAGCCGACGTGCGAGCGCGTGATCTCGTCCTGGCGGCGGACCAGCTCGGTCGGTCTCGACGCCCAGAGCGTCGCTCGAGCTCGGCGTTGCTCGGGGCGCGGCCGTAGAGGGCGATGAACTGCTCGCGGGCCTTGCTGATGTCACGGTCCCAGCGGCGCAGCGAGCGCGGCGCCCAGTCGTTGCGGCGCAGCTCGTCGAGCACGGCGCCGTGGATCCGGGTCCAGGCGAACTGCTCGAGCGTCGCGCCCTTCTCGGGGTCGTAGCGATCGATCGAGCGGATCAGCGCCTCGAGGCCGCAGGAGATGAAGTCCTCGACCTCGCAGCGGGCGGGGATCTCGCGCACCTTGCGGTACACGATGTACTTGACCATCGGGGCGAAGGTGAGCACGAGGCGGTCGCGCAGCCGCGGATCGCCGCTCTGCTTATAGGCCTGCCACAGCGCGAGGGTCTCCTGCGCCGACAGTCGGCCCGTCTTTTCCTTGACGCTTCGCATTCGGCCACTCCGTCACTGTCAGTGCATCGAGGAATCCGGTCCGCCGGTTATCCGGCAGACCAGGCATCGGCCCCCTCCGCCGCCCGCGCTTCCGTGCGACCGCCGTAGAGATGGCCCGTAGTTCCCCGCATTTCGACACATGTCGGACGGCCGTCCGGGCCCTGGCGCCGGGGTCTGGACGTCCGGCATGCGCGTGCGTCCAGAATCCGTCCACGGTTGCCCACTCCGCGTCCGCGCGGCGCTCTACGGTGTGTCGCATGCCCGCCCGGATCCTGCTCCTGCGCGCGGTCAACGTCGGCGCCCGGCGCGTGGCCATGCCGGCGCTGCGCGAACTGCTCACCGAAGCCGGTCTGGAGGAGGTGCGCACCTATGTGCAGAGCGGCAACGTGGTCCTGCGCTCCGACGCGGCGCCCGACGAGCTGGCGGCCCGCTGCGCGGTCGCTGATCTCGGACCATTTCGGCCTCGATGTGCCGGTCGTCGTGCGCACCCGGGAGGAGCTCGCCGCGGTCGTGGAGCTCGATCCGCTCGCGGCCGTGGCCACCAATCCCAAGCGCTACCTGGTCAGCTTCCTGGATGAGGCCGCCGACGCCGGCGCCCAGGAGCGCCTGGCCGCCAGGGCCGCCGCCGGGGAGGTCGTGCACGTCGACGGCCGCGAGATCTATGCCTGGCTGCCCGAGGGCGTGGGCCGGTCCAAGCTCTGGTCGGCCCTGGCCACCCCGGCGTCGCCAGGTGACCGCCACGGCTCGCAACTGGAGCACGGTCACCACCTTGCTCTCGATGGCCTCCGAGTAGCCTCGGGGCCGTGCTGGAGTACGTCGTCCTCGATGTGTTCAGCCGGGTGCCGCTGCAGGGCAACCCGGTGGCCATCTTCTTGACCAGCGACGACCTCGACGGGGCGATCGATGCAGCGAACGGCCCGCGAGCTCAACCTCTCCGAGACGGTCTTCCTAGCCCCCGGCGACGGCGATACCGACGCCCGGCTGCGGATCTTCACCCCGGCGGCCGAGCTGCCCTTCGCCGGGCATCCCACGCTCGGGGCCGCCTTCGTGGTCGGCGAGGGCACGGGGAAGGCCGAGGTCCGCCTGGCCACCGGCGCGGGGATCGTGCCCGTGCGGCTGACCCGGGAAGGCGGGACGATCGTCGACGGGGAGATGGAGCAGCCGCTGCCCGTCCTCGAGCCCTTCGCGGCGGCGCAGGAGCTCCTGCGCGCGCTCGGCGTTGAGCGCTCAGAGCTGCCGGTGGAGGGGTATCGCAATGGGCCGTTGCACCTCTACGTGCAGCTTTTAGACGAGGCAGCGGTCCATGCCGCTCAGCCCGATATGGGTGCCCTCGCGGCGCTTGGGCCGGTGGGGGTCAGCTGTTACGCCCCGGCCGGCGACCACATCGAGTCACGCGTCTTCTGCCCCGGGCTCGGCGTGCCCGAGGATCCGGCCACGGGGTCGGCGGCCGGACCGCTGGCCGTGCACCTGGCCCGTCACGGGGTGATCGAGTTCGGGCGCGATATCGAGATCCACCAGGGGACGGCGATGGGACGGCCCTCGCTCTTGCGGGCCCGGGCCGAGGGAAGTTCCGAAGCGCTCGAGCGCGTGGTGGTGGGCGGGGGCGCGGTGGTCGTGGCCGAGGGCCGCTACCGCCTGCGCTGAGCGCTGTCGCCCCCAAACGATGGCGAATCACCCACCAATACGGTGGGCAAAGCGCCAAAGTTTCCCCGCGCAGGCCAACGGAGCGATAGCCTTGTGCTGAACGGCACTCACTTTGGAGAAAACCATGCCCGAGCCGGCCAGCGTCCTCATCGTCGCCCACCAGACCGCGGCGGGTGACGCGCTCTTGGAGGCGGTCCGTCGCCGCGTCCAGCAGGGCCCCGCGACGTTCCATCTCGTCGTTCCGCGCCGCCCGCACGGCATGCACAAGGTCGTCGACCCCCTCGAGGCCGGGCTCGACGAGGCCCAGGCCGTCCTCGACGCCGCGCTGCCCCGGCTCTCCACGGCGGCCGGGCAGCCGGTCAGCGGAGCGGTGGGTGATGCTGAGCCGCTAATGGCCATCCACGACGCCGTCAACCTGGGCGGCTACGACGAGATCATCGTCTCCACCCTGCCGCTCGGCGTCTCTCGGTGGCTCAAGCTCGACCTGGTCAGCAAGACCCGGGCGCTCGGCCTGCCCGTCACCCATGTGGTGGGCAGCGAGCGTCCCGCGGCGGTGGCCTGAGTCCGGCGGCGGTGGGGGCCTGAGCCCCGCTGTGGCCTGAGTCCCGGCCGCCCGGAGCGGCCCGCCCGCTGGGGCCGGGCGCCTACTGGCAGTGCGTCTTCGCGCCGCTGGCGTCGGTGATGTCGAGCAACCAGAGGGTCGAGCGACCGGTGACCGCTGGTGCTCATCGGTCCGGCGGGCGAGCCCGGGGGGGCTGAAGGTCACGGTGCCGTTGGCGACGTGGTAGGTGATCGAGGTGATCCCAGCCGCGTCTGAGACCTGGACGGTCTGGTGCGTATCGCGGGCCGGCCGCGCGGGCCGAACTGCCTCGCTCGCAGCGCGGTCACGTCAGGGGGAGCGGCAGCGCGGGCGGGCGGGCGCAAGTCAGCGGACCGCCGGAGCGGTCCGCGGACCCGCGCGCCCCAGGCCGGGGGCCGGTCTTACTGGCAGTGGGTCTTCACGCCCGCCCCGTCGACGATGTCGAGCGACCACTGCGCCAGTTGCATCTGGTTGGTCTTCGTCGCGGTGGCGTTCACCGTGGTCGGGTATGGCGTGGAGTAGGTGCCGGTCTGGCTGACCGTGCTCCCCATCGTCGTCATCGGTCCGAGCACCGGGCTCGGGCTAAAGGCGACGGTGCCGTTGGTGATGTGGTAGGTGATCGAGGCAACCCCGGCCGCGTCGGTGACCTGGACCGTCTGGGTCGCCGGGGCCGGTGTCTCATGGGTCGAGGTGATCTTGCACGAGGCGCCTCCCGGCGGCGGACTGACCGTCTCGGTCTCGGCCCCGCAGCCCGAGTGCGAGCCGACGTTCTCGGTATCGCCGCTGTAGGTGGCGACCCAGTAGTAGGTGCCTGGGGTGGTCAGTGACACCGCCGAGGAGGCCGGCGGGCTGCCCGCCGTGGTGATGGTCTGGGCGGTGCCGCCGGCGACCTTGGTGGTGCAGTTGGCGTCGGAGTAGACGGTGTAGGTGATCGTGCCGGTGGCGCTGCTGGCGTTGGTGCCGGTCAGGCTGGCCTGGTCGGTCACCGGCGTGTTCTCAGGCACCGTGATGCTGGTCCCGCTGTGCCCACCGCCTGTCAGCGACGTCGTCGTCGTCGTCGAGGTCGCGGCGGGGGCGCTGACCGTCTCGGTCTCGGCCCCGCAGCCCGAGTGCGAGCCGACGTTCTCGGTATCGCCGCTGTAGGTGGCGACCCAGTAGTAGGTGCCTGGGGTGCTCAGTGCACACCGCCGAGGAGGCCGGCGGGCTGCCCGCCGTGGTGATGGTCGGGCGGTGCCGCCGGCGACCTTGGTGGTGCAGTTGGCGTCGGAGTAGACGGTGTAGGTGATCGTGCCGGTGGCGCTACTGGCGTTGGTGCCGGTCAGGCTGGCCTGGTCGGTCACCGGCGTGTTCTCAGGCACCGTGATGCTGGTCCCGCTGTGCCCTCCGCCCGTCAGCGACGTCGTCGTCGTCGTCGAGGTCGCGGCGGGGGCGCTGACCGTCTCGGTCTCGGCCCCGCACTCGACGCCGAGCCGACGTTGTCGGTATCGCCGCTGTAGCTGGCGACCCAGTAGTAGGTCCCCGGGGTGGACAGGCTCACCGGCGAGGAGGCCGGCAGGGTGCCCGGGGTGGTGATGGACTGGGCGGTGCCGCCGGCCACCTTGGTCGTGCAGTTGGCGTCGGAGTAGACGGTGTAGGTCACCGTTCCCGTGGCCGTGCTCGCGTTGGTGCCGGTCAGGGTGCCCTGGTCGCTCACCGGCGTGCTCTTGGGCACGGTGATGCTCGTCCCGCTCTTTCCTCCGCCGGAGAGCGATGTCGTCGTCGTTGTCGGCTCTGGCGACGGGGGAGGTGACCGTTTCGGTCTCGGACCCGCACTTCGACGCCGAGGCGACGTTGTTGGTGTCGCCGCTGTAGCTGGCGACCCAGTAGTAGGTCCCCGGGGTGGACAGGCTCACCGGCGAGGAGGCCGGCAGGGTGCCCGGGGTGGTGATGGACTGGGCGGTGCCGCCGGCCACCTTCGTCGTGCAGCTGGCGTCGGAGTAGACGGTGTAGGTCACCGTTCCCGTGGCTCCGCTCGCGCTTGTTCCGCTCAGACTGGCCTGGTCGGTCACCGCTGTGTTCTGTGGGACGGTGATGCTCGTCCCCGACTGGCCTCCGCCGGAGAGCGTTGTCGTTGTCGTCGTCGAGGCGGCGTTGACCTTCTGCGATAGCGCCGGCGAGCTCATCGGGCTGCCGCCATAGTTTGCGTCGCCACCGTACTGGGCGGTGATCGGGTGGGTGCCCACGGTGAGGGTCGACGTGGTGAGCGTGGCCGTGGACACGCCGCCCGTCGTGGAAACCGACCCCGTTCCGATGGAGCTCCCGTTGTCGAAGAAGGTCACCGTTCCGGTCGGGTTGCCGACCCCGCCTGGTCCCGGCGTGATCGTGGCCGTGAACTTGACCGACTGGCCCACGGTGGAGGGGTTGTTGTTCGAGCTCACGCTCACCGCGGTGCTGTCCTTGTCACGGACGAGGGCGATGACGGTCGGCGAGTAGGAGCCGTGGAAGTTGTTCTTCACGGTGGCGAACGCGCCGCCGTTGTTCGTCCCGTTGATGACGTTGAAGGTCGTTCCCACCGGCGGGGCGTAGCCTCCCTGGAGGACCGGGTTGGCCGTGCCGCCGCTCAGGTTGAAGGTACCGCCAGTCAGGTTGACCGTGCCGAAGCTCGTCGCGCCCGAAATGTCAAAGGTCATCGTCCCGTCGGAGTGCTCGTTGAACACGGCCGAGCCGTTGGTGAGGTTGAACCGTGCGCCCCCACGTCGAGGATGACGTTGCCGTCGTTGGTCGTGGTGGTGGCCTCGTCCTGGCGCAGCTCACCGCTCTTGACCTCGACCGTACCGGCCGTCCCGTTGGAGAGGTTGGTCTCGAGGTAGGCGAGGCTGGTGCCTTCGACCTGGCTGTTGAAGGTGCCGTTGTTGGTCAGGGGGCTGCCGTCGACGTCGGCGTAGCCGCCGCCAGACTGGCTGTCGAGGACGAAGGTGCCGTTGTTGGTCACGCCGGGGGACTGCAGCTGGGCGGTCGAGTTGTGGCCCGGGCTGCCGATCACGGTGACGGTCTCGCCGGCGGCGATGGTGCCCGAGACGTTGACGGCGTCGAAGAGGTTGAAGGAGCCAGAGGTCCCCGTCCCGTTGTCGCTCAGCGTGCCGCCGTCGAGGGAGACCGGGTTGTTCGTCTCGTTGCCGCCACCCTGGCTCCACGAGGCGCCGCCGGACAATTTGATGGCGCCGCTGTTGGTCACCGATCCGCCGGTCTGGTTCTTGAACAGGGCCGACCCGTTGGTCATGGTGAACTGGGCGCCAGCGTCGACCTTGAACGTCTTGTTGTTGGTCGTGGTGGTGGCCTCGTCCTGGCGCAGCTCGCCGCTCTTGACCTCGACCGTACCGGCCGTCCCGTTGATGAGGTTGGTCTCGAGGTAGGCGAGGCTGGTGCCTTCGACCTGGCTGTTGAAGGTGCCGTTGTTGGTCAGGGGGCTGCCGTCGACGTCGGCGTAGCCGCCGCCAGACTGGCTGTCGAGGACGAAGGTGCCGTTGTTGGTCACGCCGGGGGACTGCAGCTGGGCGGTCGAGTTGTGGCCCGGGCTGCCGGTCACGGTGACGGTCTCGCCGGCGGCGATGGTGCCCGAGACGTTGACGGCGTCGAAGAGGTTGAAGGAGCCAGAGGTCCCCGTCCCGTTGTCGCTCAGCGTGCCGCCGTCGAGGGAGACCGGGTTGTTCGTCTCGTTGCCGCCACCCTGGCTCCACGAGGCGCCGCCGGACAATTTGATGGCGCCGCTGTTGGTCACCGATCCGCCGGTCTGGTTCTTGAACAGGGCCGACCCGTTGGTCATGGTGAACTGGGCGCCAGCGTCGACCTTGAACGTCTTGTTGTTGGTCGTGGTGGTTGCCATGTCCTGGCGCAGCTCGCCGCTCTTGACCTCGACCGTACCGGCCGTCCCGTTGATGAGGTTGGTCTCGAGGTAGGCGAGGCTGGTGCCTTCGACCTGGCTGTTGAAGGTGCCGTTGTTGGTCAGGGGGCTGCCGTCGACCTCGGCGAAGCCGCCGCCAGACTGGCTGTCGAGGACGAAGGTGCCGTTGTTGGTCACGCCGGGGGACTGCAGCTGGGCGGTCGAGTTGTGGCCCGGGCTGCCGGTCACGGTGACGGTCTCGCCGGCGGCGATAGTGCCCGAGACGTTGACGGCGTCGAAGAGGTTGAAGGAGCCAGAGGTCCCCGTCCCGTTGTCGCTCAGCGTGCCGCCGTCGAGGGAGACCGGGTTGTTCGTCTCGTTGCCGCCACCCTGGCTCCACGAGGCGCCGCCGGACAGGTTGATGGCCCCCTTATTGGCCACCGTTCCGCCGACGTTGGCAAAGCTGGCCGATCCGTTGGTCAGGTTGAAGATGCCGGCGGCGTCGGTCGTGAAGGAACCGTCGTTGGTCGTCGTCGTGGCGTCGTCCTGGCGCAACTCGCCCGTCTTGACCTCGACCGTCCCGCCCGACGCGTTATCGAGGTTGGCCTCGAGAAAGTCGGTGTTGCTGCCCTCGACCTGGGAGACGACCGAGCCCGTGTTGGTCAGCGTGGCCGCCGCGGACCCGGCCAGGTCGGCAGAGCCGCCGCCGGACTGGCTATCGAGGATGAGCTGGCCGCTCGCGAAGATGTTGCTGTTGGCGCCGATGGTCAGGCTCGAGTTGGCGCCCGGGACGCCCTGGATGTCCAGCGTTTGGGTCGTTGTGGAGCTCGCCGCGCCCACGACGACGGAATTCGCCGACTGACCGTTGCGCAGGTCGACGGTGTAGGAGCTCGCGAGGGGAAGCAAACAGGCGTTGGTCGAGCTGGTGGGCACCGCGCCGGTGCTCCAGTTGCCTGCCGTCGCCCACATTCCGTCGCCCGCAGTACCGGTCCAGTAGTCGTTGCTGTTGCCCGGGGCACCGTTGCAGACCGTCGAGGCCACGAGCCCCGATGCGGAGCCGGCCATGGCCAGCGGCACCGCGATGGCACTGAGCACGGCGACCGACAACAACGCACGACGCAGCGCGCGGCCCATCATTGACCCCGAAGATCCCACGGTGCCCTCCCGGTCCTTGCTAGTCGAGCGGGCAGCCCTTGCCCACCTTTTCGGAGTAATCCTATGCAGAAGCGCCCAACGAAGGCAAGAACGGCTTTATCTAGATTTAGGTTTGGGCGCTACTGGCAGTGGGTCTTGGCCCCCACGGCGTCGGTGATGTCGAGCGACCATTTGGTCGTGCGCGACGAATTGGACTTGGTGGCCGTGGCCTCGATCGTGGTCGGATCGCCGCTAAAGGCGTACGTCTGGCTCGTCGTCTCGCCGCTGGTGCTCGGCGGGCCGGCGGGTGAGCCCGGCGGGCTGTAGGCGACGGTGCCGTTTGAGATGTGGTAGGTGACCGAGGTGATCCCCGCCGCGTCGGCGACCAGCACCTTCTGCTGGGCCGGGGCCGGGGTCTCGGCCGTCGAGATCACCTTGCAGCGGGCGCCGGTGGCCTGATCGCGGACCAGGGCGATGTCGGTCGGCGAGTAGGAGCCGTGAAAACCGTTCGTGATCGTGGCGAACGTGCCCTGGTTGTTGGGCCCCGTGATGACATCGAATGCCGTTCCCGCCGGGGGGATGTAGCCGCCCTGGAGGGCGGGATCGGCCGTGCCGCCGTGGAGGTTGAAGATGGCATCATTGCTCACGCTGACCGTGCCGTAGCTCGACGGGCCGGCGATGTCGAAGGTCATCGTGCCGTCGGATTGCTCGTCGAACTGCGAGAACCCGCCGTTGACGCCGAACGTGGCCCCGGGGTCGATGACGATGTGGCCGTCGTTGGTCGTGGTGCCGGTGAACTGGGTCAGTTGGCCGCTTTTGACCTCGACCGTCGCGCCGGTCTGGTTGGTGACGTTGCCTTCGATGACGCTGGGGCTGGTGCCTTCGGCCTGGCTGTCCAGGGTGCCGTCATTGGTCAGGGGGAAGTTGTCGATCTGCGCCTCCTGGCCGCCGGCCTGGCTGTCGAGGATGAGGGTGCCGTCGTTGGTGACGCCGGGCGATTGCAGGTCGGCGATGGCGAATGGCTTGCCAGGGATGGCGGTCGCGTCGACGGTCTCGCCGGCGGCGATCGTCCCCGTGACCTCGACGTTGTCGAGGAGGTCAAAGGAGCCCGAGGCGCCGGTGCCGTTGTCGGTCAGCGCGCCGCTGTCGATCGAGACCGCGTTGCCCGCCTCACTGCCGCCCAGGGCCGACCACGCCGCCCCGCTGCTCAGCGCGATCGAGCCATGGTTGGTCACCGACCCGCCGCTGTCGTTCTCGAACACCCCGAAACCGGCCACGTTTTTGAACGTGGCGCCGGCGTCGACGGTGACGTGGCCGTCGTTGGTCGTGGTGCCGACGAACTGGGTCAGTTGGCCGCTTTTGACCTCGACCGTCGCACCGGGCTGGTTGGTGACGTTGCCTTCGATGACGCTGGGGCTGGTGCCTTCGGCCTGGCTGTCCAGGGTGCCGTCATTGGTCAGGGGGAAGTTGTCGATCTGCGCCTCCTGGCCGCCGGCCTGGCTGTCGAGGATGAGGGTGCCGTCGTTGGTGACGCCGGGCGATTGCAGGTCGGCGATGGCGAATGGCTTGCCAGGGATGGCGGTCGCGTCGACGGTCTCACCGGCGGCGATCGTCCCCGTGACCTCGACGTTGTCGAGGAGGTCAAAGGAGCCCGAGGCGCCGGTGCCGTTGTCGGTCAGCGCGCCGCTGTCGATCGAGACCGCGTTGCCCGCCTCACTGCCGCCCAGGGCCGACCACGCCGCCCCGCTGCTCAGCGCGATCGAGCCATGGTTGGTCACCGACCCGCCGCTGTCGTTCTCGAACACCGCCGAGGAGCCGGTCAAGTCGAGGGCCCCGGCCTCGACGTCCAGGGTCTGGGTCGTCAAGCCGCTACCGGCCCCCAGCGTGAACGATTTCGCTGTGCCCGGCACGCTCAACGTGACGGTGTAGCTGCCGGGCAGGGTGATGCAGGCATTGGTCGCGGCCGTGGGTACCCCGTTGGTCCAGTTGCCGGCTGACTGCCATAGCCCGCTCACTGGAAGCTTCCAACTGGTGTCGCAGGTGGACGCGGTCGCCCACGCGCCTGGGGCATCGGCCAGGCCCACCGAGATGCCGCTGGTCACCAGGGCCGCGAGCAAGAACGCCCGCCGCATTGCGCCCGCGGACCTGACACGACCCAACCTACTCACCGAGCGCATGGTCACTCCCCTGTTGTGCGTGGGTTCCAGTGGTCCCGGAGGCGTCGCCCCCTGCCCGGTCTCCCGATCTTATGCCTTTCGTTGCATTGGCGCCAAGGGGGACTTCAGCCAATCTACGTTCGTCGAGACCTAACGGCCCGGTCCGGGCGAGCAAGCTCGAGCCACGAGACGGCACGAGGCCTTGGGTAGCCTGCCTGGTCATGAAGCTCGCCACCTTTCGCCCTCCCGGCCACGACGCGCCCCTGGCGGGCGAGGTCGACGGCGACCGGGTCCGGGCCTTCGCGGATGGCCTCAGCGTCCGAGACATCCTGGCCGGCGCGTCTGCGCAGACCGGTGGCGAAGAGTTCGCTCTCGCCGACGTCGAGCTCCTGGCGCCGGTGCAAAAGCCGGGGACCGTCTACGCCATCGGGCTCAACTACGCCCGCCACATCGAGGAGACCGGCGGCCAGAAGCCCGAGGCCCCGATCGTGTTCGTCAAGGTGGCCGGCTCGCTCGCGCCGCCGGGCGGTCCCATCCGCTGCCCCGAGGTCGTGCGCCGGCTCGACTACGAGGGCGAGCTCGCGGTCGTCATCGGTGCCGACGGCGCCATCGGCGGCTACTGCGTGGCCGACGACGTCACCGGCCGTGACCTGCAGCGCCGGGAGCCCCAATGGACCCGGGCCAAGGGCGCCGACACCTTCTGCCCCTTGGGCCCGTGGGTGACCACCGTGGAGGAGATCGGCGAGGACCCGGACCTGCAGCTGCGCACGTGGGTCAACGGCGAGCTGCGCCAGGACAGCCGGACGTGCGATCTCATCTTCGGGCCCCGCGCGCTGGTTGAGTTCATCGGCCAGACGTGCACGCTGAAGCCGGGCGATCTCATCCTCACCGGAACGCCGAACGGCGTGGGCACGGCCCAAGATCCGCCGCA
>CAVZPU010000003.1:0-175639 GCA_963777185.1 uncultured Solirubrobacterales bacterium | reverse complement strand
CACCACCGCGTCGTCGCGGTGCTCGATGAGACCCGCGGGATCCGTCAGGAGACTCACGTGAGCGTGACGACCAATCCGACCCGCGGCGATGTGCTGTTTGAGGTCCCGTTCGCCAGCGTCATGAGCGACGGCGATCTCGAGCTGCTCGCGCGACGCTTGGACCTGTCCATCCACCAGCAACCGACGATCCGACCGCACCAGGACCCAGGTCCGCGCCCCGACACGCCGGGCTTTGCGCGTCTTGCCCACGACTCTGGCTTGTTCTTGAGGCGGGGCCAGGTCGAGGGACAGTGGCGGCTCGAGGCGCGAACCTGGGGTCGTCCGGGGGCGCAGCGCATTCATGAATGGCATGTACTGGCCGCCGGCGGCGCCCGCGCGGTTGACCCCACGGTGACCTTTCCCGAGCGCCGCGATTCCAGTGCGCCCGAGATTCCGGACCGTCCCCTGGGACGAGCTGCCAACAAGCGTCTCGCCCGGATTCGCCGCCGGCTCGTCGGCCTTCCATAGCGAACACGAGAAGGTGCGCGCGGCGTGGTCGGCCGTTAAGGACCATTCATGCCCGCGGGTACCCGCCGGACGTCCGGCGTCAGGTGATCGAGGCTGCGGCGCTCGCAAGGTCAACGAGGTGCGCCTCAAAGAGGGCCTTCGCCCAAAAGACTCCGGCCGACCTCACTGTCTCCTAGCGACGGCCGGCGCCGCCGTCACCACAGGCTGCGCAAAGGGCGGAGCGCGCAGGGCTTGACGGCAAGCCGTCCGACGCTACATCACACCTCGGGTCGACACAGGAGGGCTACTTCCAGCAGCCGCTACGCCCCCGAGCGCAGCTGGCCAGACGATGCGCTTCGCGCTCTCCTGCTGCCAACGCGGCCGGCCTTGACGCCGGCGTGGCTGTCCGACACCTACGGTGAACTCCGTGTGGAGCACGGTCGCGACCGCGGTGGTCACAGGCGGGAGCGCAGTCGCCGGTGGCCTCGTTGTGGCGGGATCCAACTACGCCATCAGTCGGGTAACAGTCCAAAGGCGCACGCATTGACGACTTGGGCCGGGCGCTGACCGCGCTGCTGTCCGTCCTCGGGCAGGTGGAGACCGAGCTTCGGAGCGAACCGCGACCAGGCGCTCGCGCGGCGGGCAGGCATCAGGAGCGACCGCACGATCGCCTTCATCGGGATCCGAGTGCTCGCGAGACCCGGATCTGGCGAGGAGCAGGTGAGCGACCCAGGCCACTCCGACGACCTGCTCTTGCTGTGGCGCGCGTATCTCGGTCGACGTAAGGTGCCAGCGCATGAGCAACGCATTCGAATCCGCGTGGCAGGGCGACAGAGGCGGCAACCCCTTCGCGAGGGTGGCCGCGGCCGCCGGCTCGCAGCGCCTCGGCGCAAGCATCGTTGAGCTCGCGCCGGGCACGCTCAGCAGCCCGTACCACTTTCATCACGCCAACGAGGAGCTGCTGATTGTGCTCAGCGGCACGCCGGAGCTGCGTACGCCCGACGGGCTTCGTGAGTTGCCGCCCGGGGAGGTCGCCTCCTTCCGGCGCGGCCCTGAGGGCGCACACCGGCTGCGCAACGCATCGTCGGAGCCGTGCCGGCTTCTCTTCATATCCGAGGTGAACTTCCCCGACATCGTCAGCTACCCCGACACGGGCACCACGCTCGCCGTGACCGCCCCGAGCGCCCGAGTGGCTTTCCCCGGCGGCAGTGACGGACCAGTGACTGACCTCATTGCCGCAGCATTCGATGCTGACCCGGGCAGCGCATCGTAATGGGATCGGCTTACGGAGACGTGCTTCGGTAGCAACACGTGCAGGTCCCATCTGCCCGACAGCGGCCCTGCCTAGCGCGGACAGCAGGGCCCATTAGCAACGTTTGCTCACCCCACGGCTTCTCAGCAAGCAGCCCCACGAACCGCGAGCGAGGCCGCGAGCGCAGTCTCGGCGCCATCGGTCTCCTCGCTTGTGTAGAGGGTCTCGCCGAATACCTGGGCGCCGGTCTCGTCCGCGAGCGAGATGTCGGGCCGGCAACCGCGCCCTTGGCCGGCTGCCGCTTGACGCGCAGCCGCGGCATAGCGCTCGCGAACGGTATCGCGAAGATCCCGCCTGGTCCCGCCGCATCCACACCCCTGGCCGTGCTTCCCGCAACAGGCCGCCTTGTCCGATGGCTCACAGCAGGTCGCCTGGTGCTCGGGCGTGCAGCACGCCGCCTGGTCGGTCGTCAGCTCATCCATGCGGTGATCTCCTTCAGCGCGTGCGGAACGACGTAGTAATAGGCCCACAGCCCGCGCCGCTCGCAGTCGCACGATCCCCGCCTCGCGCAGCTTCTTCAAATGGTGGCTGAGGGTCGGCTGGCTGATCTCGAACAGCGGGACGAGCTCGCACACGCACACCTTGCCTGCGTGCTTGCGCAACACGTCGACGAGCTGCAGGCGGATCGGGTCACCGAGCGCCTTCGCGACCTCCGCGATCCGGATCGCCTGCTCACGCTCGACGTCCGGGTAGACGACCGGCTCGCAGCACCGCTCGCCGGCCTGGCGTTTCTGCTTCGGGGCGAGCTCCAGATCGACAGTCATCGATCTACTTATATCTATTGAGTCGATGCCTGTCAATGGATAGGCTTCCGGCCGATGAGTCGAGTTCTGTTCGTCTGCGTCCACAACGCGGGCCGCTCCCTGATGAGCGAGGCCTTGTTCAACCGCGCCGCGGGCGGCGCGCACGAGGCGCGGTCGGCCGGAAGCGAACCTGGCGGACTGTGTCCACCCAGAGGTCGTCGCCGTCGATGGCCGAGCTCGGGCTTGACCTCCGCGATCAGACGCCGAAGCAGCTCACGCGCGAGCTGGCCGAATGGGCGGACGTGGTGGTCACGATGGGGTGCGGCGACGCCTGCCCGTCCATTCCCGGCAAGCGCTACCTCGATTGGGAACTCGAGGACCCCAAAGGCCAGCCGCTCGATGCCGTCCGCGCCACCCGCGACGACATCGCCCGCCGGATCGACGGGCTGCTCGCCGCGCTCAACGCCACGCCCGCCCCGTCCAGCTAACAGACCTCCCGATGACCCATCCGCTCCCTCGACGGCTGCTGGCCGAATACCTCGGCTCGGCGTTTCTCGCCGCGCTCGTGATCGGCGCCGGAGTCGCCGCCCAGACGCTCTCACCGCACGACACCGGCCTGGAGCTGCTCGAGGTCGCCGCCGCGAGCGCCGCGGGCCTGTTCGCGATCATCCTGATGTTCGGACCGATCAGCGGCGGGCACTTCAACCCGGTCGTGTCGCTCGTCGACGCGAGCTTCGGCGGGCTCCGCCGCGGCGACGCGCTCGCCTACATCCCCGCCCAATTCGCCGGCTGCATCACCGGCGCGATCGTCGCCAACGGCATGTTCGCGCTTACCGCTGTCAGCATCTCGACCCACCACCGCGCCAGCCCTGCGCACCTATTCGCCGAACTGGTCGCCACGCTCGGGCTGATCCTCGTCATCTTCTCCCTCGCCCGCACCGGCCGCACCGGCACCGCGCCAGCGGCGGTCGGCGCCTACATCGGCGCCGCGTACTGGTTCACCAGCTCCACCAGCTTCGCCAACCCCGCGATCAGCACCGGCAGGATCTTCTCCAACACATTCGCCGGGATCGCCCCAGCATCAGTCCCCGGTTTCGTGATCGCTCAGCTCGCCGGCGGGCTTACCGCGATCCTCGTAATCCGCACCCTCTACCCGGACGTCACGCCGGCCGACGCCGCGCAGGTCGTCCTCCCGCACGACCGCGCTACCGAACTCGATCGCGCGCATGCCTAGACCGCCGCGTACTCAGACAGCAGACCCGCTCGCCCCAGCGACCAGCCCACAAACCCGCATTCGTCCAGCAACGCGCGCATCTCACCGTCCCGCTGCTCCCGCCCCGCTTGGCGCGGTCAGCAGTAAACGCCCGCCGGCCGGGGCGCCAGGCAAATGCTGACGGCCTCGCGTCTGCTGATGCGCTCTACGCGTGGCAGTGGTTGTGTCCGCGCACGGTGTTCCAGCTCTGCCAAGTGATGCGAAGGATGACCAGGGTGATGGCCAGGCCTATGAGCGGGTCAGCGATGGGTGCGCCGAGGGCGACGACAATCGCCGAGGCGATGACCGCCAGCGATACGTACGCGTCAGCGGCCGCGTGGTTGCCGTCGGCGATCAGCGCCGCGCTGTTCAGCCGGTGGCCGGCGCTCTTGCGGACCTTCGAGGCCACGAAGTTGCCCATATAACCGATCGCGCCGGCAGCGGCGAGCACCCAAAGATGAGTCGGGGGTGACTGGTGAACGAGCCGCTGGATGGCCTCCACGCCGGCCACGCACGCGCTGATGAAGATCGCCGCAACCACGAACAGACCAGCGCCCCGCTCCGCGCGCTCAGAGCGCAGAAGGAAAGCGATCCCCAGCGGGACAGCTGTCAGCGCATCTCCGAAGTTGTGAATCAGGTCGGCCAGCAGCGCCACCGAGCCCGACATGACGAACACCACGGTCTGCGCAACCGCCGCCAAGCCAAGCACCCCAAGCGAGATGAGCACCGCGCGCACGCCCTCCCGCGAGCGCTTGATCGACTCGTGGATGAGCCCGTGGGAATGCCCGTGCTCGTGGTCGTGTCCGCCCTGGCCGTGGTCCTCGCGCGCGTGGTCGTGACCGTGCTCGTGCCGCAGTCGCCCCTCAGGGGCGTATTGCTTTGGGCTGGTCATCCTCAAGCCTCTGCGAGCTCGATGTGGCGCGCGGAGCGGCTGAGGCCATGCCGCAGGTGCTCGACGTGGCCGATGGCCTGTTCCAAGAGCTCGCTGACATGGTCGTCGTAGAGGTCATAGACGATCTGACGGCCCTCGCGCCGGCCGACGACGAGACCGAGATGACGAAGGACGCGAAGCTGATGCGAGACAGCCGACGCCTCCATCCCCACCGCGTCCGCAAGCTCATTCACCGGAAATGGCCCGGAGTGCAACTGGCCGAGAATGCGCAGCCGACTCGGAGTCGACAAGGCCTGCATCGTCTCGGCCACCGCTTGCGTGAACTCACGGTCAAGCTCCGACGGGTTGTGCTGGATACCTCCGTGGGCCATGAAGAAAGAATAGCTGAACGGATATTCAGTCGTAGTTTCCGCCTTCGGGCTGACCGCCGGGCTGGGAACCCATAGCCGCCTCGGGCCGCCCGTCCACCACCCAGACACCTGCTTCCGGCTGGCGACGGGATCTGGAACGGACCGCGAGCGGCCCCGCAACGCGCGGCGAGCAAGTCGGTCGTGGTTCGACGCGCCACGGCCGATGGTCGCGCTCGGTAGCGAGAAGCGAGGCCGTCGCTTGCGGCCGCTGCCTGTCCTGCCCTGCTCAGCCGACGCGTGTTCGGTCCTCTTGTGCGACCGCGCCCTAGGTCTGTTCGATCTCGTAGGTGTAGATGACGCCTGGTTCGATCTCTTGAGGCCCGAGCGAGCGATAGAGAGCATGCGCAGCATCGTTCCCGGTGTCGGCACCGAGCCAAATGGCGTGCGCCCCTATTCCCCGCGCGATCCCGCGCGCCATTCGCAGCATGGCGGTCGCGACGCCGCGTCGGCGGAACGCCTCGTCAGTATCGACCTCGTCCACGTACACGTAGCGCTGGCCGGCAGGATGGACGTAACCGATCGCGTGCAACGTCCCAGCCAACTGCCCGTCGGCGTGGACGGTGAGGAAGATGTTCCGGTCGTCTGCGAGGAACTCGTTCAGCGAATCTTGCGTGAACTGCTCACCGATCTCCATGCTCGCGCTGTTGATCTGCTCCACGATCTTGGCCAGATCTCGATCTGCGGGTCCAAGCCGACGAACGACCCACTCCTTGCGCTTCACGGCGCCATTATCGGCGCCAGAATAAGATCTGGCTTCGTGACGGAACGCGCATAGCGACGTCGTCGGCGCGTTCCCGCAACGCGCGGCCAGCGGGGAAGTATCCGGGCCGGGTCACGCCGGCGCAAGCACGACACTGCCTAGGCGCGGCGACCGTCTACGCCTGAGCCGGCACAATCGTGGCCGGGCCGTGTCAGACGCGCCCCGACAGCAAGGAGGGTGGCGAGCGGCAACACCACCAGTCCGACAGAGAACCCGGTCAACACCGCGAACGCGAACAGCAGACAGATGAGCGCCCACGCGACCGTGGCACTACTGCCACGAGAACAATGGCGGTGGAGCACCAGCCACACAACTACCGCGATGACCACCGGGACGCTGACCGGCAACAGCACCCCCAGGCCGTTTACGTGAACCAGGGTCGCGGTCGTGGTCCGGACGTGGCCGGCGCTATCACTTCCCGAGTCGTTGTAAGCGGGCGCGACAAAGGCAAGCGCCACAAGACCAAGACCCCATAGGACCCCGGCTGTTGTAAGGCCAAATGCCCACCAGCCCCGGCTGCCCACAGTTCGACTGGCCCTCATTCGAGCAGGCTACACCGGGAGGGCAAGCGCCTTTCGCCTTTCGGGCGCTCCGCGTCCGCATCGGGCAAGCTGATCCTCTTGCCTTCATCCGGCGACGTGCACCTTGCCGTCAGCGATGCCGTCGCTGCTCCGCCCGGATCTCGAGACCGCAGGCGTTCCGACGCTCGCCGTGAGGCCGCGAACGGCGGCAGAGGCGCCCTTCCCGCGCGCGCAGGAGGGGGGACTCGCCAGAGCCGCCGATGCTCGTGGCGGGTGGGAGGCGGGTGGATGGCCGGCGCAGGTCTAGTGCGGCTGATGAGACCTTATGCAGGAGGTGGCGGCGGTCGCTCATCGTCGTTGCAGCGGTAGCGTCTTGCGCATGTTCTCGGGGTTTACGCCGTCGCACCGTGGCGGGACGGGTTCGCGGCTGGTATGTCTGCACGGCTTCATGGACACCTGGCGGGCCTGGGAGCTCGTGCTGCCGATGCTGGAGGGCCAGCACGACGTGCTTGCACCAACGCTGCCCGGCCACGCAGGAGGGCCATCGATCGACGGAACGTTCAGCACAGAGGCGTTCGTCGATGCTGTGGAACGCTCGATCGACGCGGCGGGTATTGGGCTCGCGCATCTCGTCGGCAACTCGCTTGGCGGCTACGTCGCGTTTCAGCTCGCAGCGCGAGGTCGCGCGGCGAGTGTCGTGGCGTTCGCGCCGGCCGGCGGATGGGCGCCGGAAGATGTGTCCTACGAGGATCTGCTGGGCAGGCAGCGGGAGTTGCAGGCCCGGGTGAAGGCGGCCGCGCCGCGCGCTGAGGCGTTCGTTGCCACGCCGCAGGGCCGGCGTCGTGCGACGCAGCTGATCACGACGAACTTCAAGCACATCCCAGCTGCCCTGCTCGCCCATCAAATGCTTGGGATCGCCAACTGTGCCGCGGCTGCACCGCTGACCGAGAACGCCCTGAGCGAGGGCTGGACGCTCAACGCGGAGAGGATTACCTGCCCAGTGCGGATCGTGTGGGGCACGGCCGACCGGCTCCTGCCCTGGCCACAGACCGCCACCCGCTACCGCAGCGAGCTACCGCACGCCGACTGGGTACTCCTCGACGGGATCGGCCACTGCCCTCAGCTCGATGTCCCCGTCGAAGCCGCGCACCTGATCCTCGGATTCACCTGGTAGCGACCACTCAACGGCGCCACGACCAGGTGACGCACGAGCACTACCACAGCTCGCTGCATTTTGTGCGCCCACCGGCTGGCGGGAGGGGGAGAGCCGTAGGCATTTCGTAGCGAAGGTGGGGCGAAGAGCCCGGACTGGCCGTCCTGAAGGACGTACCGGCGGATTGTGGTCTCGACGTACTTGTGGTGTAACGGCGTGTCGGTAATATCGCTCATTCGAGGGGCTGGGCGGGAAGCACTGGGTCGCGTCGCCGCGCCTCCAACTATCGGATCGTTGATGAAGGTACCGTGCGACAAATGATGATGACTTGGTGGGTGACATGCCGCCGCGTGACGGACGAGGCAGCGCCGACGTGCCGTGTCACTGGACATACAGACGTCCGTGGTTAGGTGCGCCGCCTCGTACGACTCGCCCTGCTGCTGGTAGGGGTCCTTACTGCGGCCAGTGCAGCTCTCGCGGCTGGTCGCGGCACCCCAACCTCAGCGTCCGCTCAGGGGACGGGTCCGCGCGTCGAGGTTGTTCAGACGGCAGCGAGTGCTCGGCAGTCGATGGCCGAGCTGCCACCGCTCAGATTTGCGACCGGCGCAACCCCCAGCGTCGATAACGCATCCACGGTTCGTGTCGACGATACCCGCACTTACCAACCGATCTGGGGCGTCGGAGCAACGCTGACCAACAGTGCGAGCTTTCTCCTGAACGAGCAGCTCACGCCAAACGCTCGGACGGCCACCGTCTGGGCTCTCTTCTCCTCTTGGGGCGCCCATCTCAGCTGGGTCGGTGTCACGCTCGGGGGGTCGGACTTCAATGCCTGGGGACGACGCTACTCAGAAGATGACATGCCGCCTGGAGACACCGACCCGTGGCTCAGGCACTTCTCGCTTCGCCACGACCGGGACACCATCGCCCTTCTGCGCGTGGCCCGTCGGCTCAATCCCCACTTGCGTATTTTCGCGCGGTCCTGGAGCGCGCCGGGCTGGATGAAGACCAACGACCGGCTCGACGACGACCACTACAGCGGCTCGCTGCTGGCCCGCTACTACGCCGTCTACGCCCAGTACTTCGTCAAGTACCTGCGGGGCATGGCCCGGGCCGGGGTTCCGATCTACGCCATCACGGTGCAAAACGAGCCCGTCGACGTCCCGGCGAGCTACGAGGGCATGTACTGGCCCGCGCCGCAGGAGGCCAGCTTCATCGGGCGCTATCTTCGGCCCGCCCTCCGCGCCGCCCGGCTGGCCACCAAGATCTACGCCACCGACGAGAGCTGGGACCAGGCCTCCTACGCTGCGCTTGAGAACGACGACGCCGGCGGCCTGGACGGCATGTCTTGGCACTGCTACGCCGGTAACCCTGACACGGTCATGCCGCGCTTCGGGTATATGCCGCAGGCGCTGACGGAGTGCTCTCCGAGCCTCATCCGCGCCCCTGTCGGCGCGCTGCTGACTAACGTGCTCAATGACGGCGCCAGCGCCGCGGGACTGTGGAACATAGCCCTCAACCCGAGCGGCGGACCCGTGGTCTCGCCCGACACCGGATGTCGAGGCTGCGAAGGCCTCCTTACCGTCGACCCGCAGACGCATACGGTCCACGCCAACGGCGGCCTTTATCAGCTCGCGCAGTTCGGCCACTTCCTTGAGCCCGGCGCCCGGCGGATCGCTGCGACCAGGCTGGGGCACTTCGTTGAGAACGCGCTCAGCGACAGAGCGACCGTCGGACTGCACGACGTCGCTGTCGATAACCCTGACGGCACCGACGTGCTGGTGCTCTACAACAACAGCCGACAGCTGAGGCTCGTCCGGGTGCTCTGGCGCGGCATGGTCACCCTGACAAGCGTGCCGGCCGGAGCCACAACGACTCTACGGTGGCGCCAATAGTGCTCCGTCAGGTTAGGGTTGTTGCTCTCAAGCGACGGGGGCCCGGCAAGTACATACCTACCAAAGGTCTTGGCGGCCGTGTCGGAAGATGGAGGCCGCCTGGCTCATCCTTGGTCGCTGAAGCCTGGGCGAGCGACTGCAACTTTTCACGGGTAAGCGGACGCGGTGGCTGACCGGGACGGCGGGCAGCGTTTCGGCGTCAGATGATTTTCGTACGGCGCCCGTGACGCTTTACCAGGGCGCTATGGCTTCGACTTCGGTCGGGGCCGTCTGATGTAGGCCGGACCGGCCCTGGCGTCCGGCCGAACGGTCGGGACCTCTGTACTCGTCCTTTCACGCAGAAGATCGCCGGTTCGAGTCCGGCTAGGGGTATGGACGTATCGGTAGCTCCCGGCGCAGCGCGGGTCAGGGCCAGGGGCGTCCATGCCCAGCGATGAATTCGATCTCACGGCGCTTATCGCCCTTGCCGCGGCGAACAACCAGTGAACCCCGGCTCGGGTGAGGTCCGTCTCGTTGAGGGCGAGCGCCTCGCTGATGCGCAGCCCAACGCTCGATAGCACCACGATGATCCCGCACAGCCGCACGCCCTCGGGGCCGTCGCCCGCGGCATGCATCACCGCGACGATCTCCTCGACCGCCGGTGGGTCGGGCGGATACCGCAGCCCCTTGTTCCTCGGGGCGCGCCCCTCCGTGGTCGCTGGCGAGCGGCGCCGACCGGCGCTATCCAGCACAGGCGCGGATTTCATGACGTTCTCCTCTGGACGACGATCATTTGTCCATCGGCGCATCACCGCATCGTGATGGTAAGATGCGATGCGTGGCCAAGGTACGCACGACACTCACGATCGACGAGGACGTCCTGAAGTGGGTCAAGATCCGCGCCGCACGCACCGGCGTCTCCGACAGCGCCGTGATCGAGGAGTCGCTGCGCCGCGACCTCAAGCTCGACGTTCTCGACGAGCTCTGGGCAGACGCGACGCTGTCGGAAGCGAAGGCATCTGAGCTCGCGATTGAGGCCCAACACGCGACGAGGCCTCGCCGGCGAGCATCTCGTGCGCGCCGTCATTGACGTCAACGTCCTGATTTCCGGCGCGCTCGCCGCCAAGGGACCCTCAGCCGAGATCCTTCGTGCCAGCCGCGATGGCTTATTCGAACTCGTGGTCTCCGAGCTGGTGCTCGCCGAACTCACTCGAGCCCTCGGCTATCCCAAGTTGCGTAAGCGGATCTCTGCGGAGAAAGCCGACGCATTCGCCAACTGGCTCCGGGAGCACGGAACTCTCGCCGAAGACCCGGCAAGCCCACCGCCGGTCCGCTCCCGCGACCCCGGCGACGACTATCTCCTCGCCCTCGCCATCAGCCGACGCGGCTACCTGGTGACCGGCGACCTAGACCTGCTCGTCCTCAGCGACGACCTCCCGATCCTTACACCAGCACAATTCACGACCAAGCTCCGCGAGACCCGCTGAACCGTCGGCAGCGGGAGTGTCCGACCTTCTGTGTAGGCATGACTCAAAAGGAGCGTCATGTCTACAACTCAAGAGAAGAAGTTCTTTCAGCCAGTTCCTGGCTCTGATCGGTACGGCGCCGGCGCGGCGGCCGGGTTGACCTCGCCGGAGCGCGAGGAGCTGCGGCGGTTGCGTCGTGGGTTGCGGATCGTGACCGAGGAGCGGGAGATCCTGAAAAAGCCGCGGTCTTCTTCGCCAAGGAAGGCGGGACCCGGTGAGGATCTACCGGTTCATCGCTGCCAAGAAGACGGAGCACTCGATCCAGACCATGTGCCGGGTGCTCGAGGTGTCCCGCTCGGGGTATCACGCGTGGGCGGTCCGGCCTCCATCGGCGCGCGCGGTCGCCGACGAGGTGTTGACCGGCCGGATTGCGGTGATGGCCCTCTCGGACCCTCGCCCCCACGACCTCGCGCCGCAACACGCCGAATCTACGGCTCGCGCCCCGACCTCGAGCCCAGCACCAGAGAAGGTCCTGGGCTCCCCGTGATCGTCACCCGCCAAGGGACGGCGCGGCGGGAAGACGGACCGTGGCGCACAGCCCGCCGCCGCTCCTGGGGGTGAGGTTGAGCGCGCCGTCGTGTGCTCGGGCGATGCTGTTGACGATCGCCAGGCCCAGGCCGACCCCGGGGTGGTCGGCGCGTATCCGCTGGGTGCCGCGTTGAAACGGCTCGGTCAGCGTGGAGACCAACTCCGCGTCGAGCTGCTCGCCGGTGTTCTCGACGTTGAGCACCGCGGTTTCGGAGTGAACGCTGGTGGTGACCCACACGGTGCCGCCATCAGGGAGGTTGTGGACGATCGCGTTGTGCACCAGGTTCGTCATCATCTGCAGCAGGAGCGCGTGTGAGCCCGTGGCCGGGGTCATGTCCCCCGAGGTCTCGATGATGACGCCGCGTTTCTCTGCTAATGGGAGGAGCGTCTCCGTGGCCTCTTCCACGATGAGCGACAGGTCGGCGTGCTCCCGGGCGAAGGACCGTTGGCTGACGCGACTGAGGAGAAGCAGTGCTTCGGTGAGGTCGATCGCTCGGGTGTTGACGGCGTGGAGGCGGTCGACAAGCTCGCCGCTGACTCCATTTGGGTCTTTGCGGGCCACGTCGAGGAGCGTCTGCGTAAGCGCCAGCGGAGTGCGCAGCTCGTGAGAGGCGTTGGCGGCGAATCGCTGCTGTTCGGCGACGTGCGCCTCGAGCCGGGCGAGGAGGCCGTCGACGGTGTCGGCGAGATCCTTCAACTCGTCGCGAGGCCCGGAGAGCGCGAGGCGCTCATTCAGGTTGCGCTCGGAGATCTGCCGCGTCGTCGCCGTCATCGTGCGCAGCGGGCGCAGTACCCGGCCCGCAACCAGCCAGCCGAGCGCGATCGAGACCGCAGTCATGATCGCCAGCGCGATCCCGGACTGGATGAGCCCCTCATGGAGGTCCAGGGTCTTCCGTGCGGTAGCCCGAGCGAACGCTTCGCGCACCTGGCGGATGGCCTGCGGGCTCGGCAAGGCACCGTGAAGGGCGCCCCGGCTGCCATGAGGACTCCCGGTCGGAATGATCAGGTCGACCCCGGTGTTGCCGCGGAAGAGCAGGTAGGTAGTGGCCAGAAGTGCCAGTCCCAAGACGAGGAACAGGCCGCTGTAGAGCAGGGTCAGGCGCAGACGCACCGTGCGCGATGGCAGGTGAAGCATTCGACGTGGCGCGAGCCTGACGAGCGAGAGGCGGCGCATCCTGAGGCCGGAAGCTCTATCCACGATCCCCTGCTTCGGGCCCGTTGTCGGGTTGGGTGTCGATGCGGTACCCGACGCCGGGCACGGTGGCGATGATCCAGGGTTCGCCGAGACGCTTGCGGAGTGCCGAGACGGTGATCCGCACGGCGTTGGTGAACGGGTCGGCGTTCTGATCCCACGCCCGTTTCAGGAGCTCCTCGGCGCTCACGACGCCGCCTTCGGCGGCGACGAGCACTTCGAGCAAGGCGAACTGCTTTCGGGTGAGCGCGACGTAGCGGCCGTCGCGCTGGACCTCGCGGCGGAACGGATCCAGCCGCAGACCGACGATCTCGCGCACCGGTGGTTGATGATGGGCGCGGCGGCGGTCGAGCGCTCTGAGTCTGACCACGAGCTCCCTGAGCTCGAACGGCTTAGTGAGGTAGTCGTCGGCGCCGAGCTCGAACCCGGTGACCTTGTCGTCGAGCCGATCGGCAGCGGTGAGCATCAGGATCGGCATGCCGCTGCCCGACGCGACGATGCGTCGGGCAATCTCGTCACCGGAGGGGCCGGGGATGTCGCGGTCCAGCACGGCGATGTCGTAGGCGTTGACGCCCAGCAGCTCCAGAGCGACGTCGCCATCACCGGCGATGTCGGCCGCGATCGCTTCCAGGCGTAGGCCATCGCGGATGGCTTCCGCCATATAGGGCTCGTCCTCGACGATCAGCACGCGCACGCCGCGGATGCTGCCAGCCCGAACATATCGTCGGCGTATCAAAAAACGCATACGCCCTGGCAACACGCGGCTGCCTTCACTGGGGGCGTGGCCTACAGCCATCCAGCACAAACCGCGGGCCGGTTTAGCCGACCACCGTGTATCGCGTGCGCCGTCGGCGCTTGGTGCTCGGCGTCGTGCTGGTCCTGCTTGTGGGCTATTCGGTTAGCCAGCTTCGGAACGACACGGCTCGGATGCGCATGCCCACGGCGCCCGGTGCCCGCCGTCGGCGTGGTGATGGGCCAGGGGCAGGGCAGCGACACGCAGGCGCTCCTCTCCGCCGCCGGGCAGGCGGCCGAGCAGTTGGTCGACTCCGTCGTCCCAGCGAACGGTGGGCGCACGACACAGCCGTGATGCTCAACACGATCTCACCCCAGGAGAAGACATGACCAGACAACGACGTCCGCTGGCCATGCTGGCCCTGACCACGATGGTCATCGGGCTCAGTGCGTGCGGCTCCAGCACACCCACCCAGACCGACCCCGGCAGCAGCGGCAACAGCGGCACGACGGCTACTCGTGAGCGGGCGGTGAAGTTCGCCGAGTGCATCCGCAGCAACGGGGTCAGCGTCTTTCCTGACCCGAACGCTTCGGGACAGTTTGCCTACGGCATCCCGAGTCAGAGCTCGCCGCTGAACCCAAGCAGCGCAGCGTGGAAGGCGGCGGTCAGCGCATGCAAGTCCCTGGAGCCATCGAACTTCATTCCCACGAGCTTCACCCCCGCACAGAAGGCAGCGCGCCTGAAGTTCGCCCAATGCGTCCGCGCCAACGGTGTGCCGAGCTTCCCGGACCCCACCTCAAACGGACCCCTCATCGCCGTGACCAACGCGCAGAGCATTCCCGGGCTGCAGGCCGCGATCCAGAAGTGCAGCCGGGAGTACCCGGAGGCGACCCAGTGAAGCGCAAGACGTGGATGCTGGCCGCGGCGACGGTCCTGGCCGCCGCCCTGGCCATCGCCGGCGTGGCCGTGACCTCCGGTGCCAAGCCGGCGAGCGCGAACGCGCCCCAGCAGCCCCAGGTGAGCACCGCGCAGGTGCAGAAGACCACGCTCTCGGCGACGGTCCCCCAGGATGGGACCCTGACCTACCAGGCACAGGCGGACGGGTCGCCCTACGCCGTGATCAACCAGGCCCGCGGGACCTACACCGAGCTGCCTGCTCTCGGCCAGGTGATCCATCAAGGTCACACGCTCTACCGGATCAGCGATGACCCGGTGGCGTTGCTGTATGGCCAGACACCCGCGTATCGGACGCTGTCGGCCGGCGCGAGCGGCCCGGACGTGGGCGAGCTCAACGCGGATTTGGTCGCGCTCGGCTATGCCAGCCGGGCTGAGCTTCCCCCGACGGCGTCGTTCGGGTCGGCAACCACTGCGGCCGTGGAGAAGCTCCAGGCAGCGACGGGGATGCCCCAGACCGGCACGCTGGCGCTGGGGCAGGCGGTGTTCGAACCAACCGCCCTGCGGATAACCAGTGTGTCCGCTCAGCTGGGGGGCCGCGCCCAGCCCGGCGAGACAGTACTCCAAGCCACCTCGACCACTCGGCAGGTGCAGGTCGCGCTGGATGCTTCCCAGCAGACCGACGTAGCGGTCGGGGACAAGGTGAGTATCACCCTGCCTAACAACCAGACCACCTCAGGCGTGGTCTCCTCGGTCGGGACGGTCGCGACCTGCCCGCCGGGCTCCAGCGGGTCCGGTTCCAGCTCGGCGGCGTCAGGAGCCGACAGCTGCTCTTCAGCCGGCTCGGGGGTTAGCTCCCCGACCATCAACGTGGACGTCACCCCGTCTGACCCGGCCGTCACCCGTCGGTGGGATCAGGCGCCGGTAAAGGTCGGGATCACCACCGCCAGCGTCTCGAACGCGCTCGTGGTACCGGTGACCGCGCTGCTGGCGCAACCCAACGGTGGGTACGCCGTCGAGGTCGTCGGCACCGGGCAGGCCAACCATCTCGTGCCGGTCTCGCTCGGACTCTTCGACGACGCCGACGGGCTGGTGGCGGTCACCAGCTCACGCCTCTCCGCCGGTCAGAGGGTGGTGGTCCCGGGAACATGACCCACTCCCCGCCACCCACACCCGACAGCGACCCGACCGCAGCCGGCACGGGCTTCGCGCTCGACGGCCCCGGGCTACCGGTGATCGACGTCGACGGCGTGACCAAGAGCTATCCCGGCCAGCCGCCGGTCCAGGCCCTACGCGAGGTGAGCCTCACGATTGGCCCGGGGGAGTTGGTCGGGATCGTCGGCCCGTCGGGGTCGGGCAAGACCACCCTGCTGCAACTGATGGGCACCCTCGACCGCCCCACCAGCGGCCGGGTGCGAATCACCGGCCTGGACGTGGCCGCAATGGCCGACGAGGAGGTGGCCTACCTCCGCGCGACCCGGATCGGATTCATCTTCCAACAGTTCTTCCTCGCCGAGCACTCCACCGCGCTCGACAACGTCGCCGACGGGCTCCTGTACGCCGGCATCCCCCTCACAGAACGCCGCCGCCAGGCCCTCGACGCCCTTGAGCTCGTTGGCCTGGGAGACCGGCCCGGCGCCCGCCCGACCCAGCTCTCCGGCGGCCAGCGTCAGCGGGTCGCGATCGCGCGAGCGCTGGTCGGTCAGCCCGCGATCGTGCTCGCCGACGAGCCGACCGGGAACCTCGACCAGACCACCGGGCACTCGATCCTGGGCCTGATCGACCAGCTGCACCAGGCCGGCTCGACGATCGTGCTCATCACCCATGACCACGCCATCGCCGAGCGGATGCCCCGCAAGGTCGAGCTCCTCGACGGACGCATCGTCACCGACACCGGCCGAGCCCAGCAAGCCGACCGGCGGCCGCGCCCACGGAGTCCCTCAAAGCAACCTCCGATCCCAGAGCCCCACCCCGGGCTGACTGTCCGGGAGGACCCGTCATGACCACCACCGCCCCCGTAGCGCGGAGACGGTTGCAACCGTCTGACCTGGTCCGGCTCGCGAGCGTGGGACTGCGCACCCGCAGGCTGCGGGCCGGGCTCTCCGCGCTCGGGATCGCGATCGGCGTGGCCGCGATCGTCGCCGTCCTGGGCCTATCGGCCTCTTCGCAGGCCGGTCTGCTGGCCGAGATCAACCAGCTGGGCACCAACCTGCTCACCGTCGCCAACGGGCAGAGCTTCGGCGGTGGGTCCGCGGAGCTCCCAACCACCGCGCCGGGCATGATCAACCGGATCAGCGGTGTGCAGCAGGTGCAGAGCACCGGGGCGGTCAACGGCGCCTACGCCTTCCGCACCCCGTACGTCCCGTCCGTGGACACCAACGGTCTGACCGTCCAGGCCGCGTCTCTCGGCCTGCCTTCGGTGATCGCCACGACCGTCGCCCAAGGCCGCTATCTCAACCCGGCCACCGCCCAAGAGCCCGTCGTGGTGCTCGGCGCCGTCACCGCCCAGCTGCTGGGGATCGACCGCGTCTACCACAACGAACGCATCTGGGTCGGCGGCCAATGGTTCTACATCGCCGGGATCCTCGAACCCGCCGTGCTCGCCTCCGCGATCGACACCTCCGTCCTGATCGGCTACCCCGCGGCCGAGAAATACCTGGGCTTTGACGGCCACCCCTCCACGATCTACCTACGCGCCCAAACCGATCAGGTCAGCGCCGTCGATAACCTCCTGGCTGCCACCGCCAACCCGGAGAACCCGAGCGGGGTCAGCGTCAGCCAACCCTCCGACGCGCTCGTCGCCCAAGCCGACGCCAAGAGCGCGCTGGACGGCCTGTTCCTCGGCCTCGGCGCCGTCGCCCTGTTGGTCGGCGCGGTCGGCGTCGCGAACATCATGATCATCTCCGTCCTCGAACGTCGCTCCGAGATCGGCCTACGCCGCGCCCTCGGCGCCACCAAAGGGCACATACGGGCCCAGTTCCTCTCCGAAGCCATCCTGCTCGGATTGCTCGGCGGCGTCGTAGGCGTCGCGCTTGGTGTCGCCGCCACCGCCGTGTATGCCCACACCAAGCACTGGGCCACCGTTATCCCCACCGAAGCCTGGGCAGGCGGAATCGCCGCCTCCCTCATCATCGGCGCGATCGCCGGGCTCATCCCCGCCCTCCGAGCCGCACGCCTGTCACCCACCCAAGCCCTCTGGTCGCTCTAACCCACCGATGCAATCGATCAAGACCACCGGGAACAGGCGAGCGCTGAGCCGATTCGAGTTGCACGTGTCTGGGAACACGCCGCGAGCCTGGACGAACCCACCCTGCCCGGAGCTACGGGCGAGCCATGACGGCGATGCCCGCGCGAACACAAAGGCAGGACGCGACCCTGCGCTCCAGGTCCGTCCTCCATTTCGCCAAGCTCAGGAGCGACGACTCGTTAGCTCGACTCGCGTCGAGTGTCAAGCACGGATACGGAAGCGAGAGCGACGGACCGCGGCAATGGCGACGCCGGCCGACGGCTGCCTTCGCGTGAACCCAATCGTCGACACCGCGCTCGCAGGCGAAGAGCCTCGGGCGACCTCCCGGCGCGATCGCTTTCCAACTTCGCAGGCTGGCCCGGCTCACGAGTGCAACGGACGTTCCCAACGTGCCGTTTCGGCCACGGCATGTTAGTAGCGCCGTACTTGCAGTCCTCCAGTCGAGCGTCATCTGTGCACCTAACCGCTCGGTTTCGCGCGCGGTGCGTTGCTTGAAGTCCGGCGGTGGCGCGGCATAGAGTCCGGAACATGTCAAAGCTGGTCTCCAGCGAGGCTCATCTCCGAGAACCGGGGCAAGGGCCTCGTCCGGCCAGCTTGCAGGGCTGCGGTGGTGCGCGAGACGCGCTGGTGCTTCAAGCGTCCCTGCCGGGGGCGTGGTACACCCGGCCGACCGCCTGGTAGTCGACCTCGAAGTGGGCATGCTCGCCGTTGGCATCGGTGCGATGGCTCGCGAAATGGGTCACGCCGGAGTGCCGTGTAATGGCCATGCGAGCCCGAAAGTACGGTCGTCGGTAGGCGCCCGCCCGAAGCTCCGCCGTTGCTGGCGATGCGAGCGTTCGACCCGCGGACTCGTTCTTTACGCAGGAGATCGCTGGTTCGAGTCCGGCTGGGGGTACTCTGGCTCGCTGATTCGCAGTCCATGCCGAGTCCCGGATGGGCGGGCCCCAACGCGATCGCGCGACGCGAGCAGGCGACGGGATCAAGCGATAGTCCGAGCCGCGTCGTCGCGCTTTAGCCCGTGGCGTTGGCGATCGCCAGCCTCGAGCGCACGCGCACGAGCGGCGCGTCGGGGTCGTGAGGCTGCGGGATCGCCGCAAGCGCGAACTCACTGATCGCGCCGGGCCGAAAGACGAGGCAGTGAGTCGATCCGCCGAATTGGAAGTAACCGAGCTCCTCTCCCTTCTCGACGTGATAGCCGGGCGTCACCTTGGAGTCGATCACATTCGAGGAGACCTCCGACATGCCGACCGCCACGAAGGCCATCAGCCCGATGACAGGATCGTCGGCTTCAATCAAGAAGATGGCCCGAGCCGCGACATGGGCGAGATAGGACTGCGAGTTCATCGGCTCGACCGCGTCTCTACCTTCTGAGTCGGCCTCGGAGTAATAGGTGCCCGGCTGCAGGAACGCCCTGACGATCGTGCCCGCCACGGGGCTGTGCCACCGGTGGTAGTTGGTCGCGCTCAGAAAGGCTTGATACACCGTCCCGCCGACGAACTGGTCAACGGACTCATCGTTGGCCAGCATGTCCGCGAGCGAATATGGCTGACTCTTGATCCAGAAGCGATCTTGGCGCTGGACGTCGATGCTGATGCCGAAGGGCAGCGACTCGCAGGCGCTCACGATCACCTTATCGTCGTCCGGGGAGTCCACCGGACGCGCGCCATCCTTGAAGCGCCGGGTGAAGAAGTCATTCCATGAGGCAAAGCCCCAATGCTCGTCTTGCGCGTCGTACTCGAACTGCTCGATGCCCACCGCGCGCTGGGCCTCAGCGGACATCCAACCTGACGGCGAGTCGTTAAGCACATACAGCGACTCGGCGCTACTCAGAAACTCGCACCAGACGGTCAGGATCTTCTTGAACATCGCGTTGATCCGCGGATCCCGATAAGCCGAGAAACCGGCCGGTGTCCCCATCGTCCAGTCAAGGATGGCGTTCAACGGAAGCGACACCATCTCGGAGCCGTACTCGGGCGCCATCGTCAGCACCTCGTTCATCAGGCGCAAGAGTTGCTCGATGCTTTCCAGATGCCGCTGGCCATACGGCTTGAAGCTGGGCACTTGCTCGATCATCTGGTGGACGTACATCCGCACCACGGGATCGCTATCAATCAGGTCCTGAAACTCGCTGATGACGGGGTGAAGCGCTATCTGCTCCCCACGCGCCTCCACCCGCTGCCGGTGCCGGTGCAGCCAGGCCTCCAAGTCCTCCTGGTGATCCGGAAACCACCCCGCCCGCCGGTGAACGTCGACCGCGTGGGGGAGAGTCGTCACGGGGGAAAGACGTACCCGCGGGCTCGAGTCTCGACGCACGGGCCTCTGGGTGGGCGGGTAGCGCTCTCTGGGAGAATCCGCGACGCCATCATGGTTTGGTCCCGGCGAGCATGCGGTTGGTCCGGTTGGCGTGGCGGCATGAGGTGCGTGCGTAATCTGACTGGCGCCCTGTGCAAGTCTTTCTCGCCCTGATCTCCGCGCTGCTGTTCGCGCTCGGAACCGTGTTGCAGCAGAAGGCAGGCATGGACGACCTTGCGTCTGGGACCAGCTCGGGACTGCTGGTGCGGATGGCACGCCATCGGATGTGGCTCGCGGGGATCGCCTGCGACATCGGCGGTTTCATCGCGCAAGCCGCCGCACTGCGGCTCGGTCAGCTGGCTGTCGTGCAACCTCTCCTCGTCTTGAGCGTGGTGTTCGCCCTGCCGCTTGGCGCTCGGCTGAGCCACCAGCGTGTGGGGCGCCGTGAGATTGCGGCAGCAGCGCTCGTTGTGGCGGCGCTGGCCGGCTTTCTCGCAATCGCCAACCCGTCAGGCGGCCGCAGCGAGGTGGCGCTCAGAGAGTGGGTCCTCGCGGGCATTGCGTGCGCGGCGTTCTGCGCGCCGTTGTCTCTGCTGGGCCGACACGGCCCGGCGCCGCGCCGCGCTGCTCTGTTGGGGGCCGCCGCTGGGATCCTATTCGCGTTGTCGGCGGCGCTGACCAAGTCCGTGGTCGACGAACTGCACCTCGGCGTGGTGCATATGCTCGCGAGCTGGGAGCCCTACGCGCTGTTCGGCGTCGGGTACGTCTCGATGACCCTCAACCAGCTGGCGCTCAACACGCGCGCCCTCGCCGCCACCATCGCCAGCAGCACCGCGCTGGACCCCATCGTCAGTGTCGCGCTCGGGCTCGCCCTGTTCGAGGAGCACCTTCATGCCAGCGGTCTGCAGGCCGCGGGGGCGTTCGTCGCGCTCGCCGCCGCGCTGCTCGGTGTGGCGGTGCTTGCATGGGCCGAGGTTCCCGACACGATCGACCAGCCAGTCGCCTCCGAGCCTGACGGGGTCGTCATCCGTGCTGGGTGACGACAAGCCGACCGTTCGGGTCTGCCACCGCCGCTGACATCGCCTCCGGCCTGCCATGGAAGGCAATCGCGACCCGGTTGGCGTGGCTTTTGGCCAACTCGGCCCGCTCGCCGGCGAACAGCTCGTCAACGGTCGTGGTCCACAGCCACAGCCACCGCTCGAAGTGCTCGCGACGTAGGGGCGCTTTCATGTGCAGCACGGCATGCGGCGCAAAGGCACCGCCCCGTCGAGCCCACAACCTCCCCGCGCGGGTCCCAGTGGCGAGAGCAGCACCAACGGCGCACGCGCGATGGATGCGCCCTGCTGTGCGCTTTGGTCTCCCAGTGCGACCATGAGAGTCGGCTTCGCGGTGTTCAGCGCGACGGCACGATCGGCGGCGCCTTGACGCCAGGGGCTCGTTCGGCCGGTTGCGGATTGCTCAATCGCGCCGCGCCCGGCGGGGGCGGGACTCGACGAGACGCATCCCGCCGGCGATCGAGCAGGGCCACCAAGTCCTCAGCGGACCAGGGCCAGCCGTGCCCCGCCGGCATCGTGAAAGTCCCGTGCGGCTTTAGGTCAAGCTTTTCAACATCGGCGACGTCCGACGTCGCCGAAGCCACGCTGGAGACGCCCGACGTGACGCTGGCCAGGCTCGACGGCAAACCCTCCGCCAACGCCGCGATCAACGCAAGCCCTAGCTTCAGTGTGGGCGAGAACCACCGGCTTGCCTGTATCTCCCGGGCCCGCTTTCCCTTTGGCAGGACCCGGTCGGGGTCGCGGACGGTAATCGCGACCGCTTCGTAGTGCTCGGCATGAAGCGCTGATACGTCAACCACATCCGACCAGGCAACGAATCCGTACGGGCGGGCCGCTCGCTGCTCGAAGCCGTCCACGCCGATACGCAGGAGCACCCGCGGACGCACGATGTCGGTCGCGAGGAGTGGCGCGGCGAGCAAACCAAGCGCAACGCAGAGCCCACCAACGAGCGCCAGCCCGATGCCGCCTCGCGAGAAGACCCAGAATCCCAACCCCGCAAACAGCAAGCTTGCGCCGGTCCACAGCGCTGCCTGAGCGCGTGGGCGACGAACAACGAGCTCGTCGTGCGGGTGCACGCGAGGATGATCCTCCGGGCAAAGACGGCCGTCAAGGACTTCGCTGGCCATTTCACCGATGCGCTTTCTTCTGTCCATGCGCCAGGGCCACGGCGACGCTCGACCGCGCGCCATCAACGGTCGCGACGGCGACAGGCACCAACCCCCGGTCGCCCACCCGGACGAAGCGCTTCTTACGGGCTATCGGGATTCTGCCGGCACGAGCGAGCGCCCAGCGGGGGTCGAGACCGACCTAGAAGCTTCGAGCAGCGACGTTCTTTCGCGCGACCGCGATGTCGATCTGACCAGTCCTTCGACCTCGATTTGGGCGGCAAGCGAGAGCAGGCCGGTTTCGTCCTTGGTCCGCCGCGAGTTGGACCGCGGGCCGCCTGCTACGAGAATCCGCGCGGGCACCAAGGCCGCCGGCGACCGGTAGTTCCGAGGATCGTGAATCGGCACCCATCCGCTCTCCCAGAAATGACGTTCCTCGACCCGCGCCCCTCCATGATGCAGGCGGGGACAGCACGCTCGAACCACTCATCTGGCCAGCCAAGCCCGCGAACGCCGACATCCTCACCGAGGCACCCGCCGAGCCTAGTTCTGGCCCCGCACGAAGCGCTCCACAACGCTGTCGCTTGGATACCGGGGCGGTAAAACCCAGCAGAAAGCGGGGTGCGCCGCTCGAGCCGCTCGGTGCGCTTTGGACGACGAGGAAAGCGCCCCGACCGTCAGATCCAGTCAGGTGGCCAATAGCGCCGTTTTGAGGGTGGTGCGCGCCCAGTTGGCCCATTGCCGGTCATTCCAGCTGCCCTCGAGGACGAGCGTGCGGTAGGCCTCGGGGTGGCCGATCGCGAAGATCGCCGCGGCGACCTGATCGAGTGCGAGGTCGTCGCGAAGCGCTCCGCGGTCTTTCAGAAGCTGGGCGGCGGTCTTGTAGTTGCGCAGCCGCTGGGCGGCGCGGTCTCGCTCGAGGGCGGCAGCCTCTGGGTCGACCGCGGCTGCCTCACGGATCACCCGGAAAACCGGCGCGGTGCGTTTGAGTGCTCCTAGCCAGAATTTGACGAGCTGCTCGATGATCAGACCCGGATCGGCTTCTGACTCGGCCTGCGCGCGCATGAACGTGGGCACGGACGCAGGCGCGTGCTCACCGGCAGCGGCGTAGTCAAGGACCCGGGAGAGGAGATCGTTCTTGGAGCCGATGGAGTTGTAGATCGTTTGCACTGCCACTCCCGCGGCCGTGGCGATTTGGGAGATCGAGGTGGCGGTGTAGCCGTGTTCGAAGAACAGCTCAGCCGCTGCCTGCACGATCACCCGCTGGGTCTGCTCGGCAGCGATCTGCTGCCGGCTCTTGACAGGGGACACACTTCTAGACTAGCGTACTAGGCATTAGAATGAGATTCCAACAGCGAGGGGATGTCGCATGACCGCACAGCAGCTCAAAGCGATAACGCTGGAAGCGTTCGAGCGAATGTTCAATTCGGGCGATCTGGCCTATGTCGATCAAGCGAGCGCCCCGGATGCGATCGATCACCAAGAGCCCGAGGGCACCGACTTCCGAGCGCATCTCAAAGAGGTCATCACCGTCTTGCGCACCGCGTTCCCCGATCTTCGCTTCGAGATCCACGAGATCCTCGCTGACGAACAGATCGTGGCGTGCCGCTCGACCATGACCGGGACGCACAGCGGACCGCTGAACATCGGTCCGATGGCGGCATTGCCGATCACCGGCGCGCACGTGGAGGTTCCGCACATGCACTTCTTCCGCTACGACCAAGAGGGTCGCACGACCGACATGTGGCACACCTGGAACACACTGCTGCTCGCGCGCCAGCTCGGAGCTCCCGCTCCGGACCTGCGCATCGGGATCACACCGTGACCAGCCTCCCACTGAGCATGAAAGCGGCCATGACACCACGGTGGCCGGAGTAGGTGTCATCACCAGCGCGCGCTCAACGGCTCGCGCTGGCTCCTTCATGCGTGCCGCCTGCCTAACGTGCAACTGATTCTCCAGCGCAGGCTAAAGAGGCCCGGTGAGTCGAAATGAAACAACGCGGGACGCTCGCCTTGCCATAGGGTTATGCCATGAAGATCAACAGAATTGTGATCGGGGTTGCCATCTCGGCTGCGGCGCTCGCTGGTTGTGGTTCCACTAGCCACACGAGCTCGAGTACCAGCAGCTCTCGACCGCCGGCGCCCACTGGCTCTCCGGCGACTCGGACCGGCCTCGAGGCAATGGTGCTGAGGCCCGGCGAGCTGCACGGGTTCGACGTGGCCGAGCCGGCCGCCGCCGCGAATCCGCGGGCGTGGGTCGCCGTCAACCAATTCCCGGCGGGGCAACGCGCGGCGACGGTGAGTCGACTGCGGCGGCTCGGGTTCACCGGCGGGGTACGCGAGGATCTGGCCTGGGCGGCGCCAAACGCCCCGGCATCCGGGTCTCCGCCGGCGGCCGGGCTGTCGGTCGTCGAGCAGTTCCGCACCCCGGCGGCCGCGCGCCGCGAGCTGACCGCGGAGTTGCCCACGCTCGGGCCCGGGACGGCGATCAGGGTCGGGGGCGTGCCCGGAGCCCGCGGCTATTCCTCGAGTGGTGGCGGCCAGGACTTTTCTAACGTCTTGTTCACCTCCGGACCGGACGTGTACCTGGTGGGCGCCGAGTGGCCGACCAGCTTGAAGGGGAAGATGTCCGTGCAGGAGCTTGTGGCTGCGGTTCAGCACGAGTACCAGCGCACGCACCGGTAGCCACGTCGTCTTCAAGCGCGGCGACCGCGTTGGCTGCCTCCGCACGCCTGTGTCCCTATGACCTGCCTCTGGAGAGCTAGGGTTCCCCACGCCACACCGCCGCGCTGTCCAGCCGAGGAGATCGTATGTCCCGTTTTGCCAAGGTCAACCTGCTCGAGGTGGAGGACTCCGTCGCCGGTCGCGTGGAGGGGCTGCAGGGCCGCTTCGGCCGCAAGCACCTGGACTCCCGCGATCTCGGGGTCAGTCTCTTTCGCTACGCACCGAACCTGCGCAGCCCGATGGCTCACAGCCATAAGGAGCAGGAGGAGGCCTACGTCGTCGTGGCCGGCTCCGGCCGGATCCTGCTCGACGACGAGGTTCAGGAGCTGCGGACCTGGGATGTCATTCGTGTCGCACCCGAGGTCGTGCGAGCCTTCGAGGCGGGCCCAGACGGGCTCGACGTTATCGCCGTCGGCGGCCCCAAGCCCGAGGAGGGCGATGGCGTCCGCGCCACCGCGAACTGGCCCGGCTCGGAATAGTCAGGGCGGCGGTTCAGCGTCGACCTCGTGTCCCGCCATCCGGCGTTATCGTTCCTGGGCGTGGACGAGGGACCTCCGATCGCCTATTCGGTTCTGGAGGAGGGCGTGCCTGTGTACGCGGCCGACGGAAGCTCGGTCGCCACGGTCGACCACGTCGTTGCCGCCGCCGAGGAGGACATCTTCCACGGCCTCGTGATTCGCACCGAGCATGGCGCCCGGTTCGTCGCTGCCGACCAAGTCGCTTCGCTTCACGAGCGCGGCGTCGAGCTGCGGATCGACGCTGCGTCTGTGACCGAGCTACCGCGCCCGCACGGCGATGCGCCTGCTCTCCGCATCGAGGATCCCGCGATGAAGACGAAGCGGTGGAGGGAGGTCCTCGACATGGTGAGCCTGAAGGGCTATCTCTCCCAGGACTGGAGAGACGAGGGTTAGGTCCTCAGTCGGGCGCTGAGTTCGCGCCGCCGTGGTCTATCGCCGCTCGCTGCTGCGAAAAGGAGGACATCGGCCTCGGTCACCTCGGTCCCGCGCACCTCGAGGCGAAGCGGGCGCACCAACCTCCGGCCGCACGTCACCCCGAGAGCCGCCCGAGCATCTCGCTTTTCAGTTCAGCGCGCCAGGGCACGGGCCCCTGGGGGCGGCCCCCGGCGGCCGCCCCCAGGATCGAAGGACGGCGTCAGCCGCTAACGGCTGGGGGGTACCCCCCGGCCGAACCGCTGGGCGGCGGACCGCCCGGACCTCCGTGCATGCCGTTGGGACCGCGCTGCACGTTGAACGAGTTGTCGAGGTGGACCTCCGTCGTCTTGCCGTTCTTCGTCACGTCGACCTCGTATCCGCTACCGGTGCAGTCGGTCGTCACCTGTGTGGCGGTTCCGCCGCCGAGGGACTTCACAGCGGCGGCCTTGGCCTTCTCCGCCGCGGTGCCCGTCACGGTCTTCTCGGCGTCTTCGTGCGCGGCGGTGCCGTGAGCGGGGAAGGTGGACGGCGCACCGGCGGGAGCGCTACTCGCGCTCGAGGACGCGGACGTCGTCGAGGTGCTCGAGGTCGCCGCGTTGGCGATTGCTCCCCCGCCGATCGCCGCGGCCGCGACGGCGGCGCCCGTCATGAGCATGGATCTGATGTTGCGCATCTACCCTCCTACTGAGGAGATTGGGGACAACCCGGAGACTGGACGCGCGGCGTGAGAGCTCGGACAGGAAGCCGTAGGAGGGGTGTAAGACGGGCCTGCCGGGCTCTTCAATGGCTGGATCGCCGGAGCGCGGCCGGCGGGGTGCGGTTGATTTTCGGGCTACCGGGGCCGGAGGCTGACGACCGGGATCACACGACCGCCGGCACGGCGTTGGTAGGTGGCGTAGCCACTGTAGTTGTCACACACGATCCGCCACAAGCGATCGCGCTCCTCGCCCTCGCGTGCGACCTCGGCGTGCATCGGCCGGCGCTGGCCATCGATGGTCACCTCCACGTCCGGGTTGGCGCGGACGTTGTGATACCAGGCGGGATGCTTCAGCGCCCCTGCCTTCGACGCCACCACCAGGACGGTCTCACCCGTCTTGGTGGCCAGAAGCGGCACGGTGCGCTCAACTCCGCTGCGCGCACCCCGGACGTGGAGGAGCACCACTGGTTGGCCCAGGCCGGTGCTCAGCCGACCCCGGGTCAACGGCATCAACCGTCGATCGATGGCAGGGAACACCGTGATGAACAGCCTGCCGCCGAGAGGGGTCTGGGCGAAGGACTGAAGCAGCTTCTCGACGCGGGTCTTCTGCGCTTGGGGCTTGTAGTCCCGCACGCCGGCAACGTATCAGCCGGCGTTACGCCGTCCGCGCCGCGGGCGGTGCATGCGCGCGTCGCGCGTCAGCCGTCGTCGTCGTGCTGGCTGTCATCGTTACTGTGAAGCGGCGGAATCTCGCCCTTCAGGAGGCGCGTGAACGAGGAATCCCAATCGAGGGGTCCGACGAGTAGCGCCTCGACCCTCGCCAGCTCTTCGTCGAGGACGAGAAGATCGTCGCGCAGGTCCGCGCGGGCGCCATAGCCAATCTCCGCGGCGCGCGCCTCGAGGTGGTGTGCGACTTCTGCGATCGTGCCGCTGGCCTGGGTCAGGAGCCAACGCATCCTCGGAACCAGTTCCTCGTCCACGAGGTCGGCGAGCGACGAGGGGCGCGAGGCCGGGCTGTCGCCGAGCTCGGTCGAGTCCTGCTGCTTTCGCACAGCGATTCGAATCTCAACGTCGACCGACTCGTCGCCGTCCAGCGCGGAGAGCGTCTGCTCACAGGCTTTGGCAAGGTCCGCACCTGGCGTTGTGTGGATTGCCGGACGCTGACCCGGCTGCTCCGTCGACGTCGGCGGCTCGCCGTCTGGCGCGTGCTGGAGCGGACCGGCGTCACGGATGTCTTCGCCCCAGCGCTGGTGGAGATACTCCTCAAACGTCGAGGTAGTCGCGCGGTAGAGCTGCTGCTCGCGGATCTCTTCCAAGGCCTTCCTGACCCCCACGTACGTGCTCAGTCCGTGCTGCACGACAGTTTCGAGGCGCTCGAGGTTCTCGATCTCGCCCGGGGAGAGATTGCTTTCAGGGTCAGTGCCACTCATAGGGATCCACGGTCTCGTTTTCGTATACCGCGCGCTCGCGTGTGCGGAGCCGATACACGCTCCTTGCGTTTAGTTACCTTGAGAGTAGCCACGGGGTCACCGGACGAGGGCAGGGCTTACCGAACTCATAAGATTCCTCTTTGCTGCGCCCGATGCATTACGCCCGCTGCTGCTTTGCCGCTGCCGGCGCCTCTTCGTACCGGCCGCCGTCGATGTCAGACCCGACTAATGCCTGAGCGTGAGACTCACGGTCACGTCTTGCCGGAGATGGTGTCCACCGCGTATATGACCACGCGCTGATGCGCGCGGACGAAGCGCCGGCTCCTTGACTGCCCGAGATGCCGTTGGGACTTGGCGCGGGCGGGTTGTCCGGCGCCTGGGGCGCCGTTGCGTAGTAGGAGGCCGTGGCATCGGGGCTCTGGCCAGCGGCACCGGGTTCGCATCCCCAGCCGCCAAGGGCGGCGCCGTGCGATGCTGTTGGGCGCCGGTGTGAGCCGCGACCACGGGAGATCTCATGACGAGCAGCGCCGCCTTCGATGCCGAGGACTGGTCTCTCATCACCGCGGCGCCGCTGCTCATCGGCCTGCGGATCGTGGCCGCCGAGCGCGGCGGCACGGCGCGGGAGACGCTGGCCATCTCGCGTGCCTATGCGAACGCGCGCGGGTATTACGACCGCGGTCTGATGCAGGACGTCGTCTCCACCCCTCCGTCGCTGGGGTTCGCGGCCGCGCCCCGAGGCGCCGAGGATCTGCGGGTCCAGGCCCCGAACGCGCTGCGCCGGGCGGTGGCGATCCTCGCCCGCAAGGCCACCGATGACGAGGTCAACAACTACAAGCGCTTCGTGTTCTACGTCGCCGAAACCGTGGCCCAGGCCCACCGCGAGGGCGGCGTCCTCGGTATCGGCGGCACGGAGATCAGCGAGTCCGAGCAGGCGGCGCTCGACGAGATCGCCGACATCCTGGACGAGCAGCAGAGCGAGGCACCCGAGGCCTAGCCCACGGGCGTGCCGGCCGCTGCCGGGCTGTCGTCGCACCCCCACGCACGTCCTTGACGTTGATCGTCGGGGGGCGGCCCGCGCGCAGCCCCGGGGACCCGGCCCCGGGCGGTTAAGGTCGCAGGACGAAGCCGACCAAGCCCCGGCAGCGGACCGCTCGATGGACGGCGCCCGGGTCGAGTGGTTTAATCCCGCCCGGTCGGGGGACGGACAGCGAGCGGAGGTAGGACATGAGTCAGGAAGAAGCCAATCGGATCGTTGCCGCCGCGACGCGGCTGCGCCGTCGGTCGCACGTCCCGCTGAAGGTCGTTTTGCCCACGGTGGCGGCGCTCGGTGCCGGGGCCGCGGTGGCGGTGGGTGCGATCCCGGATTCGCACGGGGTCATCACCGGCTGCTACCAGACCATCGCCAACGGGCAGACATTCCCAGATGGCGACGGAACGGCCTCCACTCCCTACGGGACCCTGCGGCTGATCGATCCCAGCCTGGCGACGACGCCGCCCGGCCAGCCGAGCAACCCTGCCGAGGAATATCAGTGCGACTCGCTCCAGGGTGAGAAGACCGTCACCTGGAACCAGACCGGCCCCCAGGGAGCCCCGGGGATGAACGGCACCAACGGCACCAACGGCACCAACGGCACCAACGGCACGAACGGATCCAGTGGCCAGGCGTCGATCACCGGCAACACCTCGTTCGACGTCCAAGGGGGTGGGCACACCCTCCTCTTCGCCAAGATTCCCGGGATTTCCGGCGAGGTGACCCAGAAGGCGCACAAAGGCGACATCGAGGTGCTGAGCTTTGCCTTCGGCGAGGTGGGCGGGTCGATCGGCTCTCAGAGCACGGGGGCCGGGGCGGGCAAGGTCAACATCCAGACCTTCCAGATCACCAAGAAGATCGATAAATCCAGCCCCGCCCTGTTCGAGGACGCGGTCAGCGGTAAGGCCATCAAGACCTTCGAGGTTGACATCTTTCACAACGGCGGCGCCCTGACCGAGGTTGCCACCTATAAGTTCTCGAACGTGGTTATCAAGAACATCTCCCAAAGCGGAGACAATGAGTCGGTGAGTGGTGTGTTCGCCAAGATCGAAAGCACGATCGGGACCGCAAACAACAAGGTGAACACCGGGTGGAACAAGGTTCACCCGTCGAGCTGGGACGTCATCGCCAATAAGGCCACCGGCTGAACAGGTCGGCTTCGTGACGGGCGCCGCCGGCGCCTACGACGAGTTCGAGTATCCCGGCTACGCCTACCCGTACACCCATCCGGCGCGCCTTGAGATGCTGGGCCGGATGTTTGGACGACGCCCGGCCCCCGCTGAGCATTGTCGCGTCCTCGAGGTGGGCTGTGGCGATGGCGGCAATGCCATGGCCATCGCGCAGACACTTCCGGGCGCGCAGGTGCTCGGCATCGATGTAGCCCCCACTGCCATCGCTCGCGGCAGGGAGCTCGCCGCTGCTGCCGGCCTCTCTAACCTCGAGTTACGCGTTCACGATCTGAGCGATCAGGACAGCCTCACGCGCCTTGGCCCCTTCGATTACCTGATCGCCCACGGCGTCTACTCGTGGATCCCCCCAGCCGTCCGCGGGGCGCTGCTGGACAGCTGCCGGCGCGACCTGAGCCCGGAGGGGATTGCCTTCATCAGCTACAACGCCTATCCCGGCAGCTATCTGCGCGACATGGCGCACGACATCCTCGAGTATCACCTTCGCGGCGTCACCGGCGCCGCCGATCGGCTGGCGAAGGCGCGACAACTGATGCAATCAATCGTCGCCGTGGAGAATCCGACACCGTACGCCAGCGTGTTGCGTGATCACCTACAGCGAATGCTCACGTCATCCGACGCGTTGCTCGTTCACGACGACCTGGCGCCGATCAGCACGCCGTTTTACTTCCACGAGTTCATGGAAAGTGCCGCCGCCTACGGACTGCAGTTTCTCTGCGAGGCCGACCTGGGCGAGAGCAAGATGAGCAACGTGCCCGAGTCGGTGGCGGCGTTCATCGGTGGCCTGCCAACGGACATCGTGCTCCGCGAGCAGTACTTCGATTTCTTCAGTAACCGTATGTTTCGCCAGACCCTGCTGGTCAGAGACGGCCTCGAAGTCGAGCGAACTCTCGACGATCAGGTGATCGAGCACGTGTTTCTCTCCTCACCGGCCCGGCGGACCGAGGAAGGCTTCGTCAGCCCGGTGGGTCACTTGATGCAGACAACCGATGCGTTGGTCAGTGCGGCCATGGAGAAGATCTGCGAGCGCTGGCCGCAGTCGGTGGCGTTTGCCGAGCTCATGACCTGGGCCGCGGAGCGCCTGGGAAGCACGCCGTCCTCTGAGCATCGCCAGAACCTGCGACAGATGCTGATCCAGGGGTACATCGCTCATTTCGTTCAGCTCGCAGGCTGCCCGAGTCAGGCGGTCCGTGACCCGGGGGAACTCCCGTACGCAAGCCCGCTGGCGCGAGCCCAGTGCCGTGCCGGGCGTTCGCTGTTGACCACGTTGCAGCCGGTCAACTACCAGCTTGAGGCGGACGTCGATGGGGCCCTCCTCGTTTTGCTCGATGGAACACGCGACCGGCGCCGTCTGGCCGAAGAGTTGAGCGAGGACGCCGAGAGCACGGAGGTCTCACTATCCCGGCTGGCTCGGGCCGGACTCCTCATGCGAGCTCCGTGAGGCCGCTCTCCTGTCCTCCAGTCGCGCAACGGCGTCCTCGTAGCGGCCCCGGAGGCCCTCCAGGGCGGGGGTCAGACGACCGAGGTTGTCGCCCAGATCGGCGAGTTTGACCTCGCGCGCGAGTGCCCCCGCCACCCCAGCCGCGCCCGCGATCTGATCGATGTAATCGGCGTAGGGCACCTCGGGGTCCCGGGTCAGGAGACGAACCGCCGCCAACTCGGTCTCGCTGAGCAGAGCCGCGAGCTCCTGTCTCGTGGCCTTCCCGTCCTCGACGGCGTCATGAAAGAGGGCGACAGGCTTCGCCTCCGGGCTCACGGCCGCGGCGACACGCGTGAGGTGCTCGATGTACGGCGCCCCTTGCTTGTCCACGTGGCCGCAGTGCCGACGGGCAGCCTCGGACACGAGCTCCTCAAGCGACCGACGGGCCATCGCCCGCACAGGATGCCAGGGCATCACCGGCCGCCGCGGCGGAGCGGAAAGGCCTAGCCTTGGGGCATGGCCAACAACGACGACGAGCTGTTCGGGCAGGAGCATGTCCGCATCTACCGGGAGACCGACGGGGACCGGGGGTACCGCTGGCGCGGAACGACCATCCTTCTGCTGACCACGACGGGACGGTCCTCGGGCCAGGAGCGCACGACTCCGCTCATCCACCGCACCGACGGCGGCCGCTGGGTGATCGTCGCCTCGAAAGGCGGGGCTCCTGAGCATCCGGGGTGGTACAAGAACCTCGAGGCTGAACCGGAGGCGACCATCCAGGTCCGAGACGAGGTCATCCCGGTCCGGATGTCCACCGCCGAGGGGGACGAGCGCCAGCGCCTGTGGTCACTGATGACCGAGAATTGGCCTGCCTACGACGACTATCAGCGCAAGACCGACCGGGAGATCCCGGTCGTCATCCTCGAGCGGCGATAGCCGGCGCTAGTCGGTCGCGCCCGCGCTCTCGGGCGTGACCGAAAAGCCCCCGAACAGCTTCGAGAGCCGCGCGGCCACGACCGGATTCCCGCTCGCCCGCAGGCGGCCAGCGAGGTAGGCCTGCAGTGGTGTGGATTTCCCGCAGGCCAGACGGACGAGCTCAGCGCCGTCGACGGTGACGGTGAGATCTGGCTGCTTGTCGAGCGAACTCCGGCTCGCCGTCCAGCGGCCCTCCTGGAACGTGACCCAGTAGACATCGAAACCGCCGTCCGCTCGGCCGGTCACATGGCAGCGGATCGAGCTCGTTACCTCCCCGAGGCGCGTGCGGCCGAGCGCTCGGGGCAAGCCCCAGAAGATCGTTTCGAGCACGGGTCGGCGCAGCGGCGTGCGCATGGCCTGCTGCAGGCGGTGCTCGGGGATGCTGCCAAGAGTGCGGGTCAGACCGCTCGTGAGCTCGTTCTGCACCCCGTGACCGAAGCGGCGGGCCTCACCGGTGGGCCACGACGGGGTGGGCAGGGGCGGCCGCATCGGCCACAGACGGTACAAGTCCTCAGGCCGAGGCCGGGTCCGCCTCCTTACACTGGGCGCGGTGTTCGAGCCCTCCGACTCCCTGCGGGCGCGCCGCGCCGCGCGGCGCGCCCAGCTGCGCCGCCGGCGGTTGATCGTTACCGGTGGCGTCGCACTCGTCCTCGTGGCCATCGCTGCCGCGGCGGTCGCTCGCGCCCACCACAGCTCGCCCCCGGCCCGAGCGGCTCGGCGACCCGCTACCCCTCCCGGACCGGCGAGCGCCGCGCCGCGCCGGCCGGCCGCCGCCGGGAAGCTCAGCCCCCAGGCCAAGCTCGAGGCCCTGGGTATCGCCCGGATCAAGCAGTTCGCCAAGCTCGGTCTGCCGATCTACTGCGGCGGATCGCACGGCAACGAGGTGGCATTCACCTTCGACGACGGTCCCGGCCCGTATACCTACCTGGCCTTGCGCAAGCTCGCCCAGGCCCACCAGGAAGCGACGTTCTTCGTGGTCGGACGCAGCCTGGACAACTACCCCGGCTGGGTGGAGCGCGAGACCAAGCTTGCCTACATCGGCGATCACACCATGACTCACCCGTTCCTGCCGGGGCTCTCGCCGTCGGAGGTGTCCTTTCAGCTCGGACACACCAAGGACATGATCGAGCACGCCACCGGCCAGCCGGTGACGCTGTTCCGGCCACCCTATGGGTCGCACACCCCCACGGTCGATGGCATCGCCAAGCAGATGGGTCTACTGGAGATCCTGTGGGCGGACGACTCCGCCGACTCCCTCGGGGCCAACTGGGCCGGAATCATCCGCAACGTCGAGGCCGGGCTCGTGCCGGGCGAGATCATCCTCATGCACGAGAACCGCGGCCAGACCATCCGGGCGCTGACCACCATCCTGCCCGAGCTCGCGCGTCGGCACATGCGCTCGGTCAGCCTCCCCGAGCTGTTCGCCACCGACCCGCCGTCGGTGGCCCAGGTCCGAGCGGGGTCCCGGGGCTGTCACGCCGCCGGCGGGCTCGGGAGCGGCAGCTGAGCGCATCGGCACGGTGCGGGCAGCGGCCGCCGCGGCGTTGTGCGCGGGTTACCATGGGCGCGCCGGGCGGTTAGCTCAGTTGGTCAGAGCGCCTGCCTTACAAGCAGGAGGTCACTGGTTCGAGCCCAGTACCGCCCACTGGTGGTAAAGGACAGGGTGTCGAACAGACACGCCCGAGCAGGCCGGGCCCGGGTCAGGGCAGTAACTCGACGTACCCATCGGTCCCATGCACGCGGATCCGCTGGCCATCGCTGATCAGCTGGGTGGCCCGCTCGACCCCGACGACGGCCGGCAAGCCGTACTCCCGTGCGATCACCGCCCCATGGGTCATCAGACCCCCAACCTCGGTCACGAGTCCCTTGACGGCGACGAACAGCGGCGTCCAGCTGGGGTCGGTCGACGTGGTGACCAGGATGTCGCCAGCTTGGAGATCGGCCTCGGCCATGTCCAGAATGACGCGGGCACGGCCCTCGATGGTCCCGGCGGAGACGGGTAAGCCGACGAGCGCACCGGCGGGGACATCGTCGCGTCCGTAACTGCCGGCGATGACCTCGCCGTCGGACGTGAGAACCCGGGGAGGCGTGAGCGCTTGGTAGGACTGAAACGCCTCTTTGCGCCGGCGGATGAGCTCATCGTCCACGTGTTGAGCGCGCACGACCTCGTGGAGCTCGTCAAACGTGAGGTAGAAGATGTCTTCGTGCTCGCGGAGCACGTGGGCGTGCACGAGACGCCCGGCTTCTTTGAGCAGCGCTTGCTTGTAGACGAAGTAGCGGCTGACCATGCCGTACTTCGGATATTCCCGGTACCCGGTGAAGGTCCGGACCCGATCGATCATCCGCTTGGCCTCTGCGGCCTTCGCCTCCCCCTCCGGCAGGGCCCGCAGGCGCGCCAGCAGCTCCTCTTCCTTGTTGAAGGCCTCCTGTCGCCCATGTTCGAAGCGGCGCTTGGCGGCGCCCGGCTCGAAGTTCTTGATGTTGGCGAGGATGAGGGGGAGCAGTGTGGTCGGGCGTTCGCTCCACCGGGGCCTGGAGATGTCGATCTCCCCGACGCAACGCATGCCGTAGGTGTCGAGGTAGGCCTGGATGGCGTCTCGCGCCTGCTGTCCACCGGTGAGGGCGGGCAGCGCATCGAGGAAGAACTCGTCCTCGACGTGCTCCAGGAACGCGACCACGTCCGGATGCGGGCGAATCGCATCGGCGACGTCCAGGAGCGCCAGCCCCATCTCCGATGTGATGTTGTGGGCAACGGACTGCGCGAGCGTGTCGGCGGCGTTCTTCTCGCCCAGCCACGACTGCAGCTGCTCGTTGAGCCACCAGGTCGCCCTCATCGCCGCCATGATCACGTGGATGCTGCGCGGTTCGAACAAGACTCGCTTGAGCTCCTGGATGTCGGCCAGGATGAACTCGAGCAGCGCCGCCCCCGACTTCGTGGCGATGTCGCGCTTCATGGTGGCGATCGAGGCTTCGCTGCGCTCGATCAGCTCGGTGACGATGGCCGGATCGGCCTCGATCGGGGCCGGCGGGCCGCCGGCGGGCGGGCCGACGGCCGGCGTCTCGCCCTGGCCATCGTGCATAGGGATGAAGTCGCCGCGCTTGAGGATGGTCTGTAGCGCGGACCCGATCAGTGGATCGGATCGCCCCAGCGCTTCCAGACGGGCGCGGCGGGTCGGCGATGCCAGATCGGAGGTGACGTCGACGAACAGCCTCCCGCCGGCCTCGTACATCGCCCGCGCGGCCGTCAGCTGCCAGAGGGAGAGCCCCAGCGGCTTCATGGGGTCAGTCATCATCTGCTGGTGACCGACGGAGACGAAGACGTGGTTCTCCTGATCATCGACCGCGGGGATCGGGAACAGCGTGGTGATGGGGCGGCTCTGCACGATCCGGAAGCCATCGTCGACCAGGCACCATTCGATGTCCTGGGGACGCCCGAAGTGCGCTTCGATCCGCCGGCCCAGCGCCGTGAGGCCCACGATCTGCGCCTCGGTCAACGCCGGCTGGTCCTGGCGCTCGGGCACGATCGTCCGCTCTTGCGTCCCGCCTGCCGTTGAGGCGTGTATGGCGAGCTGCTTGGTGGCGATCGCCTTGGCGACGATCTCGCCGTCGCGAACCCTGTAGACGTCCGCATTGAGCTGGCCGGAGACCAGCGCCTCGCCGAGGCCGAAGACGGCCTCTATGGAGGCGACCCTCCGGCTGGAGGTAACGGGATCGGCCGTGAACAGGATGCCGGCCGCCTGTGGGGAGACCATCCGCTGCACGACCACGGCCATGCGCACCCCGCAGTGGTCGAGCCCATGGCGCAGGCGGTAGGTCACGGCCCGCTCGGTGAACAGCGAGGCCCAGCACCGGCTGACGTGCTGGAGGATCGCCGCCGGGCCTGCGATGTTCAGGTACGTGTCGTGCTGACCCGCGAAGGACGCGGTCGGCATGTCCTCTGCCGTGGCGCTGGAGCGGACGGCGTAGACGGCGTGCTCGTCGAGCCGCCCCGTAATCGCGCAGGCCAGATCCTCAGGGATGGCCACTCCTTCAAGCTCCCGGCGGATCTCGGAGCTGAGCCTGCGTAGCGCCCCCCGGTCCTCCGGCGTCAGGCGCGAGAGCCGATTGAGCCGATCGTCCATCGACCCCGCTTGGGCCAGGATCCGCTCGAAGGCTTCCGTCGTTACGCAGAATCCGGCCGGAACACGCGTGCCCTCGATCCGCGAAAGCTCCCCCAGGAGCGCGCCCTTGCCCCCGACGACCGCCCGCTGGGTTGCGTCGACCGCCTGGAGATCCAACACATAGCCGCCCATCCGCTCATCTCCCTGAGCGGGTCCGGTCTGACCCGCTCCGTTCGTTGCTCCCAGTCTGCGGTGGGCGATTATGCGCCCCCGATCAGGGCCTCATGAGCGCCGTTTAGTTGGTATAAGTTGAAGGCGGGGAGTGATCCGAACCGGGGTCCACGGAGACGGGGCTTGTCACCGTCAGGCTGGGCGCCAAACGCCGTTTCCTGAACCGACGCGTGAACCACCAGCGTGCGTGCAGGAAGGCCCAGAACACAAAGGTGACGGCGGCCTCGACCAGGTGCCGGTTCGAGGGGCTTTCGATATGGGCTAGCAACGGGTGACCTCCCTGTCTGACCGACGCGGCGCTCAAAACCGGCGGCGATGACGCCTGGTGAAAGTCATCGGCTCGGGGCGCCGTGAGCTTGAGAACTCGCTGGCGGCCGGCCCGGAGCGGTTTCGTCACAGGCCCGGAAGACAGACCGACAGCGGTTTGACGCATACGGGGGGTGTCCCGGGCGGCGGCACTGGTGACGGTCCCGGAGGGGGCGACGGTGCGGGCCCCGGTGGCGCGGCGGGCGCAGGCGGCAGCGGCGGTCGCGCCGGCTTGCGGTGGCGCTTTGGATGCGCGTACTCGGGCGGGTAGGCGAGGTAGCGCCGGGACTTGAGCTCTCGGCGCAGCGCCGCTCGGCTGGCGGGATAGCGGCGCAGGCTGGCGGGCGAAGAGGCCGTGAATCCCTGGTAGTAGTTGAGCATCCGGACACGCGGATGCGTGCGCACCCAGGCGAACAGCGCCCGAACGAAGCCCGGCTCGTCGGCTCCGTAGAGCGCCCATTCCGAAAGCACGAACGGCTTGCCCGCAAACTCGGCGTAGAACTGGTTCAGGAGCCCGAAGTTGGCGTAGGAGGCGTAGAAATCGGTGCCCACCCAGTCGACGTAGGCGCCGCCGGGCCAGAAGGCCGCGGGCGCATTGGCGCTGGTGTCCGGACTCCCGGCGTCCTGGGGCACCCAGAGGAAGGCCACCCTGGGCGAGGGCAGCCGGGCGCGAGCGCGCAGACCGGCCTTGAGCGGCGGCAGCCCCAGCCCACGCAGGCGGCGGTTGATGGCGGAGATCCGCCCCCCTCGGAGGATCAACACGCTCCGGCGCCACGCTTCGATGTAGAAGTGCGGGGAGTTCTGCTCCCCGCGGGAGGACCCGTCGGCATTGAAGGCCGCATAGGCATTCCAGTAACCGTTCATCTCTCCCATCAGCCGCACATAGACGATGCGCCCGGAGCGGGCGAGGTTGCGGTTCATCGAGACCAGGAAGCGGTCGCTGCCCCCCAGCGCGATGGCCTTCGGTGAGATCACCCCCGACTTCTTGTACCCCGCCGCGGTCGAGACGGCCACTCCGAGCCGGGCCCGGAACGAGCGGTCAGGGGCGGCCAGCCAGGCCGTCGCAGTGTTCCAGGTCATGAAGACCTCGAACACGGCCGGGTGCTTTCCGACCATCCGCTGGTAGGCGCCAATCGACGTCCCGCCCGTCAACCCCGCGAACACGTGCCCCGGCGGCGGCCGGTAGGCCCGCGCGGTCGCGCTCGCCGGAGCCCACACAGCCACGCTCGACGCGGCACAGAGCGAGGCCACGAGTGAGACCACGGCGGCTAGCGGCCGGCTCAGCTGCACCCGCCCCGGAGACTACGCCACACGTGGGGCCGAAAGCCACGCTCGCCGGGTGCGCACCGCTGCCGCCGGCCGCCTCAACGGGCCGGCGGGCCGCCGATTGGCCCGGGGGGCCGATCCTGGTTGGTGTGGCACCAGGCGAGCAACCACAGCGCCGCCTTCTCCTCCTCACTGAGTGCTGTGGGCTCGATCAGCACGCGCTCGATCTCGTCGAGGTCGATGCCCGCCAGGGCGCAGGCGGCGATGTCGTCGGCCAACGTGGTCGTGGTCATGCGGTCCTATGCGGCCGGCGGTGGCTGTGCGCCGTCGACCGGGGATCCGGCGTCGGGCATGAAAACGCCGAGCCGGCGTGACCGGGAGGGCGGTTGGTCATCAAGAAGCGGCTCGTCGCGCTCGAGCAACACGGCTCGGTGCCGGCGCGCGGTTTGGCGACCCCGACCAGCGTGGCCCCCAGCATGCGTCGCGACGTGGCTGGCCCACGCCGTGGTGCAGGCGCGGACCCTCCCCCGTGTCGTGGCTGTGCCCGACCCCACGCGGACGGCACGAGGCGGCACCCTGTCGGTGCGTACCGGGCCTCGGGAATCCGCTCAGAGCGAGCGAATGCAGCCGTCGCGGGGCTCTGCACACCTTAACCATATACCGTATCCGTCATACGCGGGACGCCAAGGGGCGTGAAACCGCTCCAAGAGGCGCGTGTGTCAGCCTTCAGACCACCGGTCGGGTCACAGTCGTTTTGGTAATTGCACCGGCTTCTCGTAGACTGGGAGGGTCTGTTGAGCCCAGGTGGGGGGTAGTCCGATTTTCCGTTCAAGGAACGCAGAAATCGCCGGCGGGAGCGCCGTCGTGCGCAGCCACCAGACGGTCAGGCTGAGCCGCGGCGCCCATGGGGCGCCCGAGGATGGGGTGTGCGTGATGGAGCTCGCGTCACTGCTCGCCGACGAGCCGTTCAGTGACCGGCCGGCCTCCGTCTGCCCGGCCCTCAGAGAATTCCTCCAGGGTTACAACGATCGACTGCCGGATCAGCTGCGCCAAGACCTCTACGCGCTGGCCAGCGACGTCGTCGGAACCCGCGGTCCGGCACGCCTCACGGCTTGGCGTGCCCGCCTATGCATCGGCTGGGGCACCTCGCAGGCGTTGCTCGAAAACGTCTCGACCAACTTCGGACCCTGGACGCTGGCCAATTGTGCACTGGCCGGGAGCTATTCGGCGCGGGCCGCGCGGCGCGATCGGTGGTGCCATGGCCAAACGCTTGCCTTCTTTACCTGGCTGGCCCACGCGCGGTCCCCGCGGACCGCGTTTGGCCAGCATCGCGAGCTCCGTGCGCCCCTCAGTGACCGCTCATCGACGCTCGCGGTCCTCTCCCGCGACCGATACGTGACGCCTCCAGCAGTCGCGGTCTGACTCGAGCGGCACCACGCGCGGGTTCAATACCGGCGGTCGTCGCTAGGCGAGGGCACGGGTGAAGGCTCGCGAGCCCTCCAAGGGGCGGTAGATTGCCTGGAAGTCAATCGCATAATCAAAGTCCTCCTGCTCGGCTTTGCGGGCGCCTTTGATGTCCAGATTGTGGACGATGAGGAGCTCTTCGTTGAAGTGCGAAGCCTGGACGAGACGCAGTCCGGAGGGCGCCCAGATGCCAGAACCACCCCAGAACGGGGCGCCGCTGACGCCGTGTTGCCCGACGGCGTTGCAGGCGATGACCCAGACTTGATTCATCGCCGCCGAGGCGGCGAGCACGGTGTCCCAAAGATCGCCGTAGTAGTGATCAGTCCTCACATTGAGGCCCGGATAATCTCGGGTCGCCGCCGCCCGCCACGAAGCGATCTCGACGATCGCGTCGACCCGATCGACCATCGCGTACTCGCGGAGCAGATCGGTGAACAGGCAGTCATAACAGGTCGTGAAAGCAAAACGTCCTCTTGGCCCCTCGACCACGAGGCGATCGTCGCGGCCGCTCTCGGTGTAAATCTTCTCAATTCCCGGGAGAAAGACTTTGACGTAGGTGTTATCGGACGCAAGGTAGTTCGGATCTCTGGTGAGCACGAAGGTCTTGTTGGAGAATCGGTCGTCGGGGCCTGCACAGAGGTTGTTGAGAACGATGCCGACGAACCGGTCGTCGAGAAGCGGTCTCAGTTCACCTTCGAGCCACTCGATGTGGTTTTCGGTGAGCGCCTCACGCATGTAGCGCCGGCACGCCGGCTCGTCCTCCCAGAAGTAGCCCGACAGGCTGAACTCGGGAAAGACGGCGAAGTTGACCTCGCGCTCCTTGAAGATACGAGCGATCCGAAGGATCTTGTCCTTATTGGCGGCGACATCGGGAACCACCGCGCTGATGTTGGCCAACCCCACCGAAAGGCCAGCCGGATCATTGGAGTAAACGCGCTCGATGACCGGGAAGCCATCAACGACTTCGATCGGCCGAAACGGGCTGTGAGCGCGGCCCAACGTGAAGGGTGCGCCTCCATTCTGGGGCGGCCGCGGGGGCATGAAGGCCTGGTCAGGGGCGCTGGTCATGACTGCGCGGCCCTGCCGGAGCTCCTGACGCGGTGTGAGGCGCAGCCAGGCCAGAGGTGACGGCGGGCGCGCTCCCGGCGGGCCGTGGCGCTAACCGGGCGCACCGGCGCCCTCGGCTTCGCGGTCGAGCCTTCCCACGGCCCACACCGTCCAGGCGACGACGCCGATGGCAACGCCGCGCGCGATCAGCGATATGCCAAGGATGAGCGCCAGGGTGGCCACGCCGATGCGAGGGGTCGAGACGATGACGATGCCGGCCAGCAGTTCCAGCACTGCCCAGAGCGCCACCCACAAGCGCGGGCCCGGCTCGCCGAAAACCCGGACGAGACGGACGAGTCCGGACACGAGCAGCCAGAGGCCGACAAGGATGGCGATGACGGTCACGGCGTGCGTCGGATGGCGGATGAGCAGGACTCCGGCGATGGTCGTGGTGACGCCAAAGACGGCGATCAGCGCCCGGTTCTCATGCCGGTTGGTCAGCGACAGGCCCAGCTCGCAGAGGCCGGTGACCAGAAGGTAGATCCCTGAGAGGACGGCAAGCGTGGCCAGGCTGATCGATGGGTTGGCCAACACCACGACGCCGACCGCCACGCTGAGCAGCGCAAGCAGGGTGAGAACCCATGCGCGAGGCACCTCCGCGAGCTCGCTGCTCGCCCGCATGCTGGGCTCACCCGAGATCGGCGCCGGAACAGGGCCTATGTGTTCGGTGACGTTGCTCATTCGGCAGCTCCCTTTCCGAGCGCGAGCGTCATCCACACACCGAGGCTCGGTGCGCGCGAGGCCGCATAACGCGAGTCTTTCGCGTGCCGGTCAAACCACATCACCCGCTTCGGGTGACGACGTGCGAGCTCTGACCCCCGGCCGCGTCAGCCGCATGCAGGAGCGGCCGCGTCGACGAGGTTCTTGCCGGCGCTCGCAACCGCCGACACGTCGCCGGCGACCTGGCCGAGGCTTGCCGCCGATGGCGCGCTTCCGAGCTGGCTGGTGGCGTGGCCAAGAGCGTCAACGGACTGCTTGAGAGCACTGGTCTGGCTGGCGAATTGCGTCTTGGCGCCATTGATGACGGTTGTGGCACTTTGCTGGACCTGGGTGACCGCCGACTGAAGTGCCTTGGTCCCATCCTGCTTGATGTTGACGTTACGTAAGGCCGTAATTGATTGCTCGAGGTGGGAGAGGGAGGAGCAGTACGCCGGTCTCGTGCTGGCGGCGGCGTTCGTGGTCGTGGTCGTGGTCGTGGTGGTGCTGCCACAAGCAGCGAGGCCGGCAACGAGCAGCGCTACCGTGAGGGGCCGAGCCATCCGTGCGCGGCCGAGTCGATATCTGTGCCGGGCTTTGGTCATGTGCAGATCGTCGTGGCCGAGCCGCGTCGGAGCATCACCCGACATGGATTAGATGGCTCGTGGCCTGTGCCCCGCCAGGGCGGCGCGCCCGGCAGAGTGGTCAATGCCCGGTGAGATGGATAACGCCGACGCTGTGTAGCCCGTCGAGGATCAGTTGCACCGCGAGCGCGGCGAGGAGCACACCAAAAACCTTCTCGGTGACAAGCATGCGGCTCTCGTCGAGACGGCCACTCACGTGGTTGGCCCACCGGAAAACGAGGAAGTCGAGAGCGAGAACGGCAACAAGCGAGGCGAGCACGACCGCGAATACAGCGAGCGAGTCGGCCTCGGCGGAGAGCGTGACGAGCGTCACGATGCCCACCGGGTTGAGAAGGTACGGGACGGCGAGCGGGAAGACGGCGATGCGCATGGGGTCGCGTCCCTTGATGGCTCGGCTCTCCTGCGGCTCGACCGCGCCCAGGACCATCGTGGCCGCGATGACGAGGAGGATGATCCCGCCCGCCACCGAGAGCGAGCCAGTCGAGAAGTGCAGCAGCCGGGTAAAGAGCTCCCCGAGCCCGAGCAGGACGAGGGCGACGACCCCGGAGGTGCGGAGCATCTTGCGCACGATGAGCGCTTTCGTAGGGCCGTCGATGGCTGCGGTGACCTCGACGAAGGGCACGAGCGCGATCTTCGGCCCCACGCCGATCAGCAAGAGCAGGAACGTGTCGACTACGAGCTGGAGGCTGATCGACGTGTGGTCCATCGCCGGTCCCGGCTCGGCTCGATCTTGCCCAGAGGGCTTCCCATGAGGCCGAGATTGGCATGACCCCACCGGCGCCGCTTCACCCGAAAGGTAGTACGAGGAGAACGGGTGATGACCCTACGACAGCGCGAACATTGCCGCGGGCCCGTGCCCACGACCGCCAGCCGCGTCATCGGTTACAGCCCGGAAGGATGGCGCACTACGTAGTGGCCGCCGTCGGCGAGGTTGCCCGTGGGGTTGCTGCGCCACCGTGGGCCACTGCCGCTGGGAATGTCCGGCCCGCCGTAATCGGCGGTGTCGAAGGCCCGTCCGGCCACTACGACGAAGGTGTGCGAGGCATCGGCGTAGATGGTGATCCATCTCCCCGGACCGGCGCTGCCGTAGGACTCGAGGCCGGTGGAGTCCAGCGGCGAGGAAAGCAGGTTGGCGGCATGCAATGCGTAGCTGACCGCGCCCGAGCAGTCATAGCCGCGATCGGCCCAGCGCTCGATGACCCCCGCCGTAGACGTAGGGCTTGTCGATGATCTGATTGGCGCCCGCGAAGACTTCGGCGACCTGCGCCGGCGTGCCCGGCGGGGGCGTGGCTGACCCGTCGGAGTTGATGGTGGCCACGCCTGCGGTCGCTGAAGAGGCGGCGGCCTTCTGGAGCATCGGCAGCTCGGCGGCCGTGAACACGCCGGTGGCGGCGAGCCCGTTGGCCTGCTGGAAGGCGAGCACGCTCGCCCGGGTGGCCGGTCCGAAGTCGCCGTCCACCGACGTCGGGTAGCCGGCGTTGGTGAGGTCTTGCTGCAGGGCGCTGACGTCCGTTCCGGTCATGCCCTCTTGCAACGTGCGCGCGCCCGGCGCGGCGCTGCTCACCCTCACCGCCCGCCTGGCGCTCCTCGCCAAGACGGACTTGAGCTCATGCACGACGGCGGGCCCGGCGATGCCGTCGACCTGGAGGTGGTAATGGCGCTCAAAGCTGCGCACGCTGCGCGCCGTCTGGGGGCCGAAGATGCCGTCGGCACCGGTCTTGTATCCCACTTTGCTCAAGTCGCTCTGCAGGGTGCGCACATCGCTGCCGCGCAGGCCCTGACGCAGGAGGCGGCCGCCCAGCGCCGGAGCCCCGGCCGCGAGAGCGAATGATGTGGGCAGGAAGGCGACGGTCGCAGCGGCGGCACTGACCACGCGGACCGCACGAGCTCGACAATGACGCACCTGCACCAACCCTTCTCTTTCGCGATGCCTGCGGGGTTAGCTGACGGGCTCGCGCTGAAAGAGTCGCGCTACGCCGGATGAGACCGGCGATTCGCCCCACGGACGGCTCGGGTCCCCCGCTCGCTGGGGCCTGTGCCTCAGCGACTGTTGAAGTATCGGCAGGGTGGCCCACTTTTCCCGCAAGAAGTCGTGCGCCGGTGGACATCGGTTGGCACGAGACGCGCCGCGCGTGGCAGAAAGGAGGCGATGGCAATCGTGCTTGCCCTCCTGTCGGCCATTGCCTACGGCACCTCGGACTTCGCCGCCGGGCTGGCCAGCCGGCGTCTGGGCGCGGGTCCCGTGACGGGGGTCGCCCAGGCGCTGGGCCTCCTGACCGCGGCCCTCGCCGTGCTGCTGTTCCCGGGCCACGGGCCAGACAGGGCGGCGCTGGTCTGGGGCGCGATCAGCGGCTTGGGGAGCACGCTGGGAACCCTGTCGCTCTACAAGGGACTCGCGGTGGCGCGGATGACCGTGGTGGCCACCATCTCGGCGGTGCTCACGGCGGTGCTGCCCGCGGTCGTCGGGGTGGCCCTGGGCGACCGGCTGCCGACCCTCACGGCGACTGGCACCATCATCGCCATCCCGGCCATCGCCTTCGTCTCCTGGCACCCCGGGGGCGACCGATCCGATGGCGCTCACGCCGGACTGCTCTACGGCGCGCTGGCCGGCCTGGGCTTCGCCCTGCTGTTCGTCGCGCTGGACAGGGCCGGAACACGAGCCGGCGCCTGGCCGCTGGTGCCGGGCCAACTGGTCTCGCTCGTGCTGATTGCGCCGGTGGCACTCCGGGGTTTCGCCGGATTGGGCGACCGGCCTCGCTCCGCCGCGACGATGACGCTGGCGGCCGGCGTCCTCAGCGGTGTGGCCAACCTCCTCTTTCTGGCTGCCACCGGCCACGGCCAGCTCGCCGTCGTGGCCGTGCTCACCGCTCTGTATCCCGCTGTCACCGTCCTCTTGGCCAGGACCCTCCTGGCCGAGCGCTGGACCCGGCCACAGGTGGCCGGAATGCTCGTCGCCGCGGTGGCAATCGTCCTGGTCACCATCGGCTGAAACCGGGCGCGCGACATAACCGTCGAGGCATCCGGGTAAGGACGAACTGCGCTCCTTGGCAGCGCGAGTCCGGTGATCCCGTCCCATGTTCGTAGAGCAACCAGCGCCGAAACTGCGGTCAGTCTGTCATTAGAATGCCCGCGTTGCCAGCGTCCCCGGCCATAGCGAGCACGAACGGCGCACCGCGGGTGCTGGTGCTGTCGGCCAGCGTCGGCAGCAGCCACAACAGCATGGCCGACGCTCTGCAACAGGCCGTCCTGGCCAACGAGCCCGCGGCCAAGGTCAACATCCTGCGCAACTTCCGGCCGCTCGGCCGCAGGCTCGGCCCGTATCTCGATTGGAGCTTCAAGGTCCATTTCGGTGCCATCGGCTGGTCCTATGACCTCACCTATCTCTTGTTCACGCGCATCCGGGTGGCCGAGGCCTTCGGTTCCGAGGCGCTGTACCGCGTCGGCTCAGCGGAGCTGGCCCGCACCATCGCCGAGCAGCGCCCCGACGTGGTCGTGGCCACGCATCCGGTGTTCAACCCAGTGCTCTCGCGCATGCGCCGGGACGGCAAGCTCGACATCCCGGCCGCAACGGTGATCTGCGAGCTCGGAGGCCTCGAGTTCTGGCTCCAGGTCGACCTCGATCTGCACATGACCATCTATCCCGAGGCGGCCGCGGTCGTGAGCCGGCAGCTCCCGGGGGCCCGCGTCGAGGCTGTGCGGCCGCTGGTCAGCGAGGCCTTCTACCGCGAGGCCCAGCCGGATCGGGTCGCGGACCTCGTGCCGCCGGGAACGGGTCCCATGGTGCTGATCTCCGGCGGAGGCTGGGGCCTCGGTGACCTCGAAGGCGCCGTTGAGTCAGCGCTGGCTCTTGCCGGCACCCGGGTGACCGTGGTCGCCGGCCAGAACGCCGCCGCCCGGCGCGCCCTGGAGCAGCGCTACAGGAGCTCTGATCGCGTCTCGGTGCTCGGCTTCACGAGCGCCATGAGCGACCTGCTCGGCGTGGCCGATGCCTTCGTGCACACGACGATCGGGACCTCCTGCCTGGAGGCGCGGCTGCGCGGGCTGCCCACCATCTGTTACGGGCTCTTCGTCGGCCACATCCGCGACAACGCTGCCTCCCTGGGTGACTACGGCTACGCCCGGCTCGCCCGCTCCCAGGCCGAGCTGACGGCGGCGATCCGGGAGTTCCTGGACGGGCCGCGCCCGCCCCGGCTGCAGTGGGAGTCTCTGCGCAGCGCGGGCGAGGCCGCGCTCAGCCTGGCCGCCTGAGCATCCGCTGCGCTATCGCTTGTGTCGCTGGCCCTCGGCGATCTGCCGCGCTGTCCGCACGGCATCACGACCGGAGAGCGCCGGCTTCCACAACCGCGGGGACACGAGCGCGGCGTGGGAGATCGCGCGGTGACGGCGCGGCGCGACGACCACCTCCTGGCGGCCGTCGACGATGGCCGTAGCGAGAGCACGAGCGACATCGCCCGGCGTCGAGCTACCGACTCCGGGCGGCACCGCAGCGCCCGAGTCGGCGAACATCCCGGCGTCACGGACGAACCCGGGACAGACCACGGTGACCCCCACGCCGGTCGAGGTCAGCTCCGTGGCCAGCGCCAGGGCGAAACCGCGCAGACCGAACTTGGTGGCGCAGTAGGCGGAGAGGCCCGGGCTGGGCACTTTGCCGGCGAGCGAGGAGACGAAGGCCAGGTGCCCGTGCCGGCGCTCGAGCAGCCCGGGCAGCAGCAGGCGAGCGATCTGCATGGGCGCCTCGAGGTTGACGCGCAGCGCCCGTGCCACCTGGTCGGACTCGTATTCCGCCAGCCAGCCCGAGGCGGGCACGCCGGCGCACGAGACGAAGATCTCGACGGCGCCGGCGGCGGCCACGAGCTCCTCCGGCGCCTGCGGTTGCTCGAGGTCGGCGGCCACGACGGCGTGCGCGCCCTCCGGGAGCGCGGCCAGCGCGGCCTCGAGCCGCTCCCGGCGGCGGCCGCTGAGGACGAGGCGCGCTCCGTGGTCGGCGAGCTCCCGGGCGATGGCCTGGCCCAAACCGCCGCTGGCGCCGGTGATGAGCGCTCTGGCTCCCGCGAGGTCCATCGCTTCTAGCTACCCACCGGGCGGCGCGGCGACGAGGGCTCGACGGGCGGGCGGGCCTGCTCCCCGTGGAGCAGGGGCGAGCGCGCGAGCACAACGACGGCCCCCACCAGAATCAGCGCGCAGGCCAGAGCCCCCACCAGCGGGACGCCGCCGCGCACCTGCTCGCCGAACAGGAGCAAGCCCAGGCAGGTGCTGCTGAGCGGATCGACGACGTTCAGCCCGGCCTGAGCGGCGACCAAGGGCCCGGACTGGAGGGCGACCTGGAAGAGGTACAGCGACACGCCGCCGGCGACGATGGCGGCGTAGAGCTTCCAGGAGATGAGAAACGAGAGGAGATCCTGGGCGGCCACGACGGTGGCGGCCTTCAGCAGCGTGGCCGACATGCCGTGGCCGAGGCCAGAGGCGACACCGAGCAGGGCGGCCCGGCCGGCCGGCGCCGATCGGAGGCCGGCGCCGACCAGTGCCACCGTCAGCGCCGCGACGGCAGCGAGCGGCGATGATCCACCCCAGGGCGCTCACCTTGCCGGCGTGCCCGCCCGTGGGCTGCGCCAGCACCAGCAGTCCCGCCAGCGCCGCGCTCATGATGACGATGGCCACCGCCGTGTTGCGGTCGATGCGGGCGCGGAAGATGAGGGCGGCGAACAGGAGCGTGGCCGGCAGCTCGAGGACGAGGATCGGCTCCACGAACGCGATCGCCCCGCCGTGCAGGGCGAAGGCCTGGAGCACCACGCCGGCGATCATGGCGGCGATGCCGCCGAGCCACACGGGGCGGCGCAGCAGGTCGACGATGAGCCCCAGGCGCAAGCCCTCGGTGCGCGGCGCGCTGACCGCTCCCCGTCGCTGCAGGACAGAGCCGAGCGCGTAGGCGCCGGCCGCGAGCACGCACAGCGCGAGCTCGATCACGCCGGCACCAGCTCAACCATCCGCAACGCGGTGATTACGCCTCACAGGCTGCAATGCTGCCCGTCGATGGCCAAGCAGAACTCCACCGTCGAGGCTCTGCTCGACCTCCACGGTCAAACCTACGCCGCGGAGCTCGACGACGACTACGACGCCGCGCGGCAGCGGGCCTGATGACCGCGGCCGAGGAAGATTCAGGCTTCCTCGTCGAGCAAGTCCAGAAGCTCGTGGACGTCTACACCGCTCGCTGTAGCGACGCCGACAGCCACGCGGCCGCCGTGCTGACCGCGGTGGTGACGCTTGCGGCGCTGATCGTGACGGCGAGCGCCACCCTTCAGGCCACGAACACGACGGTGGCCGCGGTTGCGCTCGGTGCGCTTCTGGTGAGTGCCGCCTGCGCGTTGTGGGTGCGCTCGGGCGCGGGTCTTCATCCCGTGCCCCCGGACCTGAGCACGGCGAGGGGGTGGCGAGCCGCGTTCTGGAAGGTGACGCGGCGGCTGCGTCCCGGACCCAGTGACGGGGACGTCCTCGGTGCCTCGCTGCTCTCGCATGAGTCGCGCGAGTTCCGGCGTCAGGTGGGCGCTCTGCGCGACCGCATCGAGGCGGCCCAAAGCGGCGACCAATCCATCCTGCTTCTGTGGCGCTACCGCGCCCGCGACGTCCATTACGTGGCCCAGGCCAAAGAGCGCTGGGCAGCGCTGTCTGGGTTCCTGCTCACCGTCGCCGTGCTGTGCACGGTCTTGCTCGCCTTTCTGCTCGTCGTCAATCACCCGAGCCAGCGCGGAGCCCAGTTCGTCTCCACCCTGGGGTGGAGGCGAGCACCCGTTTCCACCCGAGGATCAACCCCGGCGCCGATGTGCAACCGGTCCCCGAAGACGACCATGCTCCCATGTCCATTACCGATTACCTCATCGATTCAGCGCTCGTCCTCCTCGTCCTCATCCAGCTCAAGGAGCGCGAGCTCACCAACACGACACTGCTGCGTCCGCTCGTAATCCTCGGCGTCGCCCTGGCCACCTACTTTCACGGCATCCCGACGGCCGGCAACGACCTTCTCCTCATCACCGTGCTCGCTCTGGTGGGCTGCTTGATCGGGACGGCCAGTGGCCAGACCGTGTTCATGCGGCGCGGCGAGCACGGCGAGGTCCTGGCTCGCGCCGGGTGGGCCTCGGCCGTCTTCTGGGTCCTGGGCATGGGCTCGCGCTTTGCCTTCATCGTCTGGATCACCCACGGCGGTGCCCCCGCGCTCGGTCAGTTCAGCGCCACCCACTCGATCACGATCTCGGCCTGGACGGTGGCTCTGCTGGCCATGGCGGTGGCCGAGGTCGGCGGCCGCACGGCGGCTCTGGCGGCGCGCCGCCACCAGGTCCAGATGCCCCCGGTGGTTCAGCCGGCCTGAGCCCCGGAGCCGGAGAGTGGGATCCGCTGGCCCAGCGGGTCCCGCTCTTCGCGTTTTGACCCCGGCGCTGCCTAGACCCGTACCTTCCCGAGCAGAGATGTTCCTCCTTGAAGTTGACCGCCGGGTGACGATGTCGATCCGCCTCGGGGGCCTTGCGCTCATCGTGTGGTCGGTGCTGCGGGCCTCCCATCATCCCGCGGCCCACGGCCGGGGACTGCTCGTCGCTGTTCTTCTGGCTATGTGCACCCTGGCGTGGCTGGGACGGATGACACGCGACCGCGGCGTCACGCTGGAGCTCTACGTGCTCGCGGGCGCCGGGGGCGCCCTGACCGGAGCGTGCCCCAACAGCGCCGCCGGCGCCTTCGTGTTCATCGCCGTCGCCGGCGCCGCCCTGCGGGCCGAGCTGCGCCAGGTGATCCCCGTCGGGTTGCTCGGCGCCTTCGCCCTAGCCCTCACCACGCTCGTTTACCACAACAGTGGGGTCGGGCTGGTGGCCTACATCCTCGGCCTGGTGGCCACCGCGCTAGCCGCCGCCAATGCTCGGCAGTCGGTCGGGCGCGCCGAGCAGGCCGAGCTGCTGCTCGCCCAGGCCCAACGCTCTCAGGAGGAGCAGCTGCGGGTGGCTCGGTTGGAGGAGTCAGCGCGGATCGCTCGCGACATCCACGATGTGCTCGCCCATGCCCTTGCCGGGTTGACCATCCAGCTCGAGGCCACGATCTCCCTGCTCGAGCAGGGAGCCGATCGAGAGCTTGTCGCCGGACGTGTGCGCCGCGCCCACGCTCTGGCTCGGGAGGGCTTGCAGGAGACCCGGCGGGCGGTCGGCGCGCTGCGCGGCGATGCCGTATCGGTGCCGGCGGCGATCGAGGCGCTGCTGGACGAGTACCGGTCGCGGGGCGAGGGGCAGGCCACGATGACGATCGAGGGCGACCCGCGACGGCTGCAGGGACCGGCGGCGGAGACAATGATTCGCGTGGCTCAGGAAGCCCTGACCAACGTGAGCAAGCACGCCCCTGGCGCCGGTGTGAGCATCCGGATCGACGCCGGCGAGGAGATCGTCCTCACCGTGGTCAACACCGTCAACGGCGCCGCCGCGGCGCCCCTGGCCGCCACCGGCGGCGGGTATGGCCTGCGCGGGATGCGCGAGCGCGCGCAGCTACTCGGCGGCACGCTGAACGCCGGTCCCGACCATGATGGCTGGCGCGTGGAGCTCCGTCTTCCCCCTCGAGACACCTAGTGAACGAGCCCGTTCGCGTCCTCGTGGCCGACGATCAGGCGCTCGTGCGCGAGGGCTTGATGACGTTGCTGGACATCGCGCCCGGCATCGAGCCGGTGGGCGCTGCCGTCGACGGCGAGCAGGCCGTGGCTCTGGCCGCTCGGCACCGGCCGGCGGTCGTGCTCATGGATCTCCGGATGCCAAGGCTCGACGGCGTCGAGGCCACACGGCGCATCCGTGCCGCGCAGCCCGAGGTCGAGGTCGTCGTGCTCACCACCCATGCCGATGAGGCGTCGATCCTGGATGCGCTCCACGCCGGGGCCCGCGGTTACCTGACCAAGGACGCGGGCATCGAGGAGATCGCTCGCGCCGTACATGCGGCGGCCAACCATCAGACGCTGCTCGACCCCGTGGTTCAGAGCCGGCTGCTCGCGGCGATGAGCGCCACGAGCCGACCAGCACCCGCGCCGGCCCTCCTTCCGGACGACCTCACGCCCCGCGAGGTTGAGGTGCTCAGTCTGGTCGCTCGTGGTCTATCCAACCGGGAGATCGCCGATGCGCTCGTGGTCAGCGAGGCCACGGTGAAAACCCATATCAACCACATCTTCGCCAAGACGGGTGCGCGCGACCGCGCACAGGCCGTGCACTACGCCTACCACCACGGCCTGGCCGGGTGATCAGCGCCGCCGGCCGGCCCGCCCAAGGCGTCGCGAAGCGCCCGCTCGGTGGACCAGAACGCCAGCTCGGGCCACGGGATCTCCTCGGGGGCAAACGCCCGCACGTCGACCGCCTCGGCCGTGGTCTGGGGCGCGCCCAGCGCCAGACCGCGGTAGACGATGAGCACGACGCGATCCTCGGGGCGTGAGTACACGCCGACGAGCGGCCCGAGCTCGACCGCAAGGCCCAGCTCTTCGTCGGTCTCGCGCCGGGCCGCATCCTCTACCGACTCCCCGAGGTCGACGAACCCGCCCGGGAAGGTCCACCGTCCCCGTCCGGGGTCAAACCCCCGGCGCAGAAGGATGACGCGGCCATCCTCGTGGAAGGGGACGACGCCGGCGACGGGCTTGGGGTTGTAGTAGGCGGCGTAGCCGCAATGCCGGCAGACGATCCGCCGGGGGAAGTCGACCTCGGCGGGCTGGCCGCAGCGCGGGCAGAAACGAGCCTCGGCCAGGGCCGGGTTCAGCGACGCGTCCATGGCCCGATCCTATGGCGCAACTTCACCGGCGGCGGCCTGTTAGCTCAGACATGCTCCACTCTCGATTTCTTCGCCGCGTGAGCGGCTCGCTCGCGCTCGGCGCCGCCGGCTGCCTGTGCGCGGCGGCCCCCGCGCTGGCCGCCACCTTCGCCGGCGCCACGGTGCCCAAGCAGAGCGATACGGCCAGCAGCGGGGCCGTGAACGTCAAGGTCAACTGCCCGAAGGGCACGGCCAAGGGGTGCACCGGGAAGCTCGCGCTGACCAGCACCACGAAGGTGAACGGCAAGACCGAGGCGCTGGGTTCGGCCAAGTTCTCGATCCGTCCGGGTAAGAGCGGGAAGGTCAAGGTCAAGCTGACCAGCGACGGGCGGGCGCTGATCAGCCCCGGCCAGGTCACGGCCCTCGCCACCGCTTCCAGCCGCGATGGCAGCGGCCACAAGGCCAAGCACTCGACGAAGATCACCCTGAAGAAGGCCCCCGTCTACGGCGGTTACTAACCGCCGTTTGACGGGCCCCCGTGTACGGCGGTTACTAACCGCCGTTTGACACCGGCCGTTTCGGCGATTGGGCAGAGCCAGGTCTTTCACCCGCTCTACGACCAGGGGCTGGAGCGAACCGAGGCACTGCGCCAGATGACCCGGCGCTACCGCGAGCTCATGCACAGCAACGACCCCGTGCACAGCTGGCCGCTGCACTGATCTCCCGCGCATGGGCCAGGGAGGGCAATCCCGTACAAAGTGGCTCGTCTTTTCCCATCGGAGCTGGCCGCTCGGATAGGTTTGGCCCCTGGGTCGCCGATGTTCTACGCGCTGCTCATCCTTCCCCATCTCCTGGTCATGGCCGGCCTGTTTGCCTTTGCCTACCGCGCGAAGGTCGGTGACGGGGAGGAGGAGACCGACGGGTTGGGAGGCGAGCCCGGAGCGCAGCCGCCGAAGGCCCCCGTGCCCGGTCCTGGCCTGGGAGGCCTGCCGCTCGCCGACGCGGCTGCGCCTCGGCGGCGCATGCGCGTGGGGGAGCGGCTGGCCGAGCTCTACCCGCCGCGGCGCCGGCGCCAGCACCCCCCGGCCTCACCCGAGCGCGCGCCGATGCGCCGAGTCAGCTTGAGGCAGGCCCGGCGAGCGCCGCCCGCAACCCATTCAGGTCAGGGGAGCCGAAGACCACGCGATTGCGCGTGGCCACGTAGACGAGGTCGAGGTTGACGCCCGCCCGGGCGATCATGCGGGTGAGGTCGGCCAGCACGCCCGGGCGATCCTCGACGTCGACCACGACGACCTCGCGCTCCCGTGTCAGTCCGATGTGAGAGATGGCCAGCAGATGCCGGGCCGCTTCAGCGTGGGGCACGAGGATGTGCAGCTCGGCCCGGTCACCCGCACCCACGCAGGTCGCGGCGGCGAGGTTGACGCCGGCATCGCTGATGGCGGCGGCGACGTCGGCCAGAGCGCCCGGCGTGTTCTCGATGTCGATGACCAGGTCGAACGCCATCCCCCTCAGCGGGGGTGAGCCTACTCCTCCCGACCGGAGCCGGTGGCCTTCACCGTCCCGCGGGCGGCCCCCACTCCCCGCTCATCGGTGGAGGGGGGTGGCGTGGGCACGGAGTCAGGCAGCGTGGTCGGTCCATCGAACCAGGGCATGCCGTGCGCGCTGCGGCGACGGTCGGGCGCTTGGCGCTGCTCGCCGGGCGGCACGTTGAGCGGGACGGCCGAGCAGCTGAGATGGAGTGAGAGCTCCGCGCCCTCCACCATGCGCACGACCTCCATCCCGAGGTGCATGTCGGAGCGCGGGGCCGTGCCCGTGCGGATGGCGCGGGCGAAATCGGCGATCTCCAGGCGCAGCGGCTCGTCGGAGGGCAGGCGCGGAGAGACGATGTCTCCGGTGCGGTAGGCCATGCGATGCGAGCCGAAGGTCTCGGTGTCCACGACCTCCACCGAGCAGTCGTGCAGGCGCAGCGGCTCCGGGCTACCGTCGTCGTAGACGAGCATGCCCTTGCGGCCGGCGAGCACGGTGCGCCGGATCTTGTTGGGGGCCAGCCAGGAGAGCTCGACCCGCACGAGCGTGCCGGTGGGATAGCCGAGGTCGACGAAGGCGACGTCCCATTCGCCGCGCACCACAGAGTCGCGTCCGATGGCCCGGACGAAGAGAGGCGGACCCAACCAGTAATGGAGGATCGAGAAGTCGTGAGGTCCGAGATCCTGGATCACGCTCGAGTTGCGCTGGTGAATGCCGAGGTTGACCCGGGTCGAGGTCACGAAGTAGAGCTCGCCGAGCTCCTGGCGGTCGAGAAGCTCCTTGACGGCCACGACCGGCGGTGAGTAGAGAAACGTGTGGCCCGGCATGAGAATGAGCTCGCGCTCGGTGGCGGCGGCCATGAGGTCGAGGCACTGCTCGCTGGTCTGGGCCATCGGCTTCTCCACCAGCACGTGCTTGCCGGCGGCCAAGCAGCGCCGCGCCAGTTCGTAGTGCGTCTCGATCGGGCTGGCGATGAGGACGGCGTCGATGGTGGGCTCGGCCAAAACGTGCTCGACGCTGGTCGTGGCCTGGATGTGCGGCAGTCGGCTGTGGTGAAACGCCAAGCGCTCGCGGTCGAGGTCACACAGCATGGCCACCTCGACGTCGTCAACCTCCGAGGCGGCGCGCAGCAGCTTGGGCCCCCAGTAGCCCAGGCCGATGATGGCGAGCTTCAGCCTCGGTTGCCAGCTCATGGACCGGTAATCGGCAGATGGTCAGACACAGTGAGCCCTGACCCGCATTGACGCATACGTCGCGGTCGCCAACGGGAACATCAGACCTGCATGGAGGACGACGCCGCCCGGGCCCGGCAACAGGCCAACGTGGGATCGCTGCGGGAGCTCTCGCCACGGTTCTGGCTGCTCGCGGTGGCCACGGGGGTGGCGGCCGGCCTGGGCGCGATCGTGATGATCGCCGCGCTGCGCGCCGTTCAGCACGCCGCCTTCGGCTATCACTTCGGCCTGTACTCCGACGCCGTCGCCCACCGGGGCAACGCACGCCGCGTCGCTGTGCTGGCCGGAGGAGGCCTGTTCACAGGCGTGGCTCTCTGGGCACTGCGGCGCTTCGCCGGCGGGACCGGGGGACAGCCGCACGCGGTGGTGTGGTCGGCGCGCGGCCGGCTGTCGCTGTGGCGGACGGCGCTCAGCGGCCTCGTCTCCGAGATCTCGATCGGGATGGGGGGCTCGATCGGCCGCGAGCAGGCGCCCCAGCACTTCGGGGCCGCGTTCGGATTCTGGGCCGCCGAGCGGGGTGGCCTGCCCGATGATCAGCGCGCCCTGCTCATCGCCTGCGGCGCCGGCGCGGGCGTGGGTGCGGTGTACAACGTGCCCTTCGCCGGCGCCCTCTTCGCCGCGGAGCTCTTCCTGGGCTCGATCAGCTTGCGCACGGTGGTGCCGGCCTTCGTGACCGCCGGCGTCGCGACCGTCGTGGGGTGGATCACCCTGCCCATCAGCCCGCTCTACGCGCTCCCTCACTTGGGGTATCCGTCGGCCTCGCTGCTCGTGTTCTCGCTGGTGGCCGGCCCGCTCATCGGTGTGTTCGCCGCGGGGTGGGTGAAGCTCGTGGTCTGGGCCAATGACCACAAGCCTCAGGGCACCGGCCTCCTCGTCGGTCCGCTCGCCGCCTTCACCGTGCTCGGTGTCCTCGCCATCCCCTATCCCCTGCTCGTGGGCAACGGTCGCGACTTGACCCAATTCGCCTTTACCGGAGGCGGTGCGCTGGCCACGCTCGCCGCCCTTGCCCTCCTCAAGGCGCTGGTCACCGCGCTATGTCTGCGCAGCGGCGCGATCGGGGGCCTGTTCACGCCCACGATGAGCCTGGGGGCTGTGCTCGGGGCCTTCCTGGGCGGGGCGTGGGGACATCTGTGGCCCGGCACGCCCGAGGCCGGCTACGCGATCGTGGGTGCGGCGACGATGCTGGCGGCAGCCATGCGCACGCCGGTGGCGGCCGTCGCCTTCGCGATCGAGCTCACGAACACGGCCAATCCGGCCATCCTGGCCATGCTCGTCGCCCTCGGCGGCGGCATGCTCGTGGCCCGCCAGTTCGAGACGCGCTCGATCTACTCCGGGCGCCTGCCGCGCTCCGATTCCTGAGCAGCCGCGCCGGTGGCTTTCAGGGTACGAACCGGCGCATGACGGCCGCGAGGGGCGCGTTGGCGTACACGCCGTCACTGTTGAGGGCAGCTTGGAGGCGCACGCGTTCATGCTCGGGTTTGTCCTGGGAGAGCTTGGCCTCGATGTGCCAGGAGGTGGCGGCGAGTCGGAAGGCCACTACCTTGTCGGCCATCTCGCGGGCGGTCTGGCCGAGGCTGGCCAGCGACCAGGGCTCGGGCACGCCGGCCTCGAAATGCTCGACCGTTCGCTCGAGCACCGGTAGGGCGTCGGCGAAGAGCTCGGGTGTGGCGCGGACGTGGAGGGTGAGGTGGTTCCAGGTGGGAATCGTGTCGCTCGCGTACCAGCTCGCCGATATGTAGCCATGCGGTCCCTGGAAGATGGCCAGGAGGGGGCCGGCAAGGCTCTGCGCCACCGGATCGGCCTGGGCCACGTGGGTGAGGAGCGTGAGGGTGCTTGTCGTCTCGTCGACCAGGCAGGGCATGTGGGTGGCGCGCAGGTCCGCGGTGAGCAGGGTGGCGAAGGGGTGCACGCGCACGATCTCGCGGGCCACCTCGACGTCATCGATGCGGAATTCCGGCTTGATGTGCACGGGCCGCCGCTGGGAGGATCAGCCGGGGCTGTTCTGGATGGCGAACTCGCGGGCGCGCACAGCCATGGTCAAGAGCAGGCCGAGGAAGCGGTCCAGCGTCTCGCTCTCGACGGTCTCGATGGGCAGCTCGCCACAGACGAAGACCTCGCCGGCCCGGTTTTCGGCGAAGGAGACCAATGGCGCCTGGCGGTTCCAGTAGAGGAGCTGATGGGGGTCGATGACGCCGGGCGGCAGCACCGCAGCTTGGGCGCGCAGGAGTGGCCCGCGGATGCTCACGCCGACATCGAGCGCGAAGCCGGCCGCGTCGAGCTGGAGGCCCCACTCGCCGGGCCCGACCTGCCGGACCTCGGCTTCGAGCGAGGCCAGGAAGTGGGTGACGCGGTCAGCGGCGGCGGCCATGCGGGGGGAGGATAGGGCTGCCGGGCCGCCGGGCTGGCGGCCCGCTGGGGCCGCTGGGGCCGGTGGGGCCGCCGGGCCGGTGGGCCGCGGGCCGGTGGGGTGCGGGGCCGGCGGGCGGCCTCCGGGCCGCCGGAGGGCGGGGCGGCCTAGGGGCCGGACCTGGCCGCGCCCGGACCCGCGAGGCCACCCGGCCCCGGCGTGCTGAACAGCGACGTCGGCCCGTGGCCCCGGAAACCGTCGCCCCAGTAATCGCGCCCCGGGTGCCAGTGGCTGGCGGCCGCGATGATGGCCGAGGCGAGCAGGATCATCAGCAGCAGAAGGCCCGCGGCCACGATGCGACGCAGGGCCGCCGGGTCATACGGGGGCGGGCTGGCCGGTTTCCGCGGCCGGGGGAGGTCGGCGACCAAGGCGTCAAGCTCGGCGTAGGTGCGGGCGCGGAGGGCCGCCCCGAGTCGCTCCTGCAGCTCGTCGGCGAAGAGCCGCCCCTCGGTCGCCGCCTGGCGCAGGAGCTCGACCACCTGCTCGCGATCCGCATCCGACGCCCTCAAACTTGCTCGCCTGGTGATCTCCATCGCACTTCCCTCGCTGGCTGCGCTTCAAGGCCATGGTACCGAGGCGCGATAGCCGGCTGGGCGGGTGCCCCAGCGTTCATACCGTCTCATTCGACGCCCTCCCGCCGCCGAGATGGACAAACCGGCTCCTCCAGGGCCGTCCGGTAGCACTCGACGTCTGGGCGGCGCCGAGTGCGACGCTGCGAACGTCCTCGCAGCCGCTCAGAGCCCGGCGATGAAATGCCGGCCGGTGAGCCGCTGTCCGACCCGGAGCGGGGTCAGCGCCCCGAATCTCGACACGACGCGCACGCCGTCGGCGATCCGCGACAGCGAGGATGAGCTCTCCTCGCCGAAGGCCCCGTCGTCGATCAGCTCCCGGTACCAGTCGATCGTCTCCTGCAGCGTCTCGTCCAGCGGGCGTGGGGAGTAGCCGAGCTCCTGCTCGGCTTTGCGCGAGCTGAACCGCCAGTCGCGGCCCATCAGGTCCGTGGCCTCGGCCGGCATCGGCCCCTTGAACCCAGCCGCCTCGCGCATCCGGGCGATCCGAGCCACGACCGGCGGCAGCACGAGCACGGGGAAATGCATCCCCGAGAGCGCGGCCACCCGGTTGATGAGCGCGTGCCAGGTGCTGTTCTCGCCCCCGAGGATGTAGCGCGAACCGGGCCGGCCGCGCTCGGCGGCCAGGAGGTGCCCGGTGGCCACGTCCTCGACGTCGGCGAAATTCATGGGCGCGCCGACCACGGCGGGCAGCCGGCCGCGCAGGTAGTTGCCGATCGTCCGCGTCGAGGTCTCGCCGGGCTGGTCGCGGTTGACCGGTACGCCGAGCACGTAGGCCGGGTTGACGACCACGACTTCAATCCCATGGCGCTCGCCCGCGTCCAGCGCGGCCCGCTCGCCCTGGTGCTTGGCGTCCGGATAGGCCAGGCCGAGCCAGTCGTCGGGGTACTCGGTGTCCTCATCGGCGGGCTTGCCGTTCTGAGCCACGCCGATGGCCGAGATGGTGGAGGTGAGGACCATGCGCCCGACGCCTTCGGCCGCGGCTGCCTCGACGGCCACGACGGGGGCATGGGCGTTCAGGCGCCAGACGCGCTCCGACGGCCGGGAGCCGACATAGCCGGCGATGTGAAAGAGGAGCTCGGCGTCGCGCAGGGCGCGACGCATGGCCTTGAAGTCCAGGACATCGGCCTTGGCCCGGCGGAAGGGCACGCCGGCCAGCGCCCGCAGGCGGTCCTCGTTGCGATAGACGACGGTGACCTCATCGCCACGCGCTACAAGGGCGCGGGCCACGTGGGCACCGACGAATCCGGTGGCTCCGGTGACGCAGACCCTCATCCCGAGCGCCGAGGTGTCAAGCGGCTCACACTGAGAGGCGGTACCCCAGGGCGTCCGGGGCTACGCCGCCAGCGGCGTTTGACGAGGGTGGCGAGGGGAAAGAAATGACAGCGGCGAACGAATACAAGGAGGCTGTCGTGGACGACCGCGTATCCATGGATGAGGTCGAGGCCGAGGGCGCCGTCTCTCTTCCCAACAAAGAAGTGCTCTCACTGCTCGACGTCAACGCGAACGTCGATCTCGGTCTGGACCTTGCGGCCCCGGTTGACCTGGCCGCGGCGGCCAACCTCAACGTGGCGGCGCCGATCGAAGCGGCGGCCACGGCCAACGTCTTGAGCCCGGGCGCGGAGGCGGTCGGGCTGGCCCAGCAGCACGGCTCGATCGAGCAGGGCATCAGCGGCAGCGCCACGGCGGATGCGCCGCAGCACGCCGGCGTGGCTCAGAACAGCACCGCCACGGGTGGCGGCGTGACCACCAACGCGCCCGAGGCCCCCGGCACAGCGGTTCCGGGCGAGGCTCCCGGCGCAGGTGGCGCTCCGGCCGAGGCCCCCGGCACAGCGGTTCCGGGCGAGGCTCCCGGCGCCGGCGCGGCTCCGGCCGAGGCGGTTCCTGTCGATGGCGCCGCCCACACCAACGTCGCGACGCCGGCCGGGCCCACGCCCGACAGCGTCGCTCCGGCGGGCACCGAAGCCGCCACCCCGGGCGCGACGCCGGAGACCGCCACGCCGGCGGCCACCGACGCCGCTGCGGGCGCGCTCCATGGCGCCACCGCCGCCCCGGCTGCGACCGAGTCTCCGCAGAGCGCCGGTAGCGGCCTCGGCGGTGCGGTCGACGGCGCCACCAATGCCGTCGGCGGCACCGTGGATGGTGCCGCGGGCGCCGCCGGTGGTGCGGTTGACGGCGCGGCCGGCGGACTCGGGCATACGGTCGATGGCGCCACCGGCGCGGCCGGCCAGGCCACCGGTGGACTCGGCGAAGCCGCGGGCGGCGTGGGTCAAGCCGTCGGCGGAGCGGCCAACAATCTCGGTGGTGCCGTCGACGGCGCCACCGGCAACGTCGGCAGTGCGGTCGACGGCGTGGCCAACAGCGGCGCCGTCGACGGGCTGGCGGGCTCGGCCGGCAACGCCGTCTCCAACACCACTGGCGGCGTGGACTCCCTGCTCAACGGCGGGAGCCTGCTCGACGCCAACGTCAACCTGCACGCCAACGCCGACCTGGCCGCGCCGGTCGACGGTGCGGTGGCCGCCAACGGCAACGTGGCCGCGCCGGTCGATGCCGCCGTGGGCGCCAACGTCGGCTCGCAGGGCGCGGTGTCCGAGGCCTTGGCGCCGCAAGAGGTGGACGTCTCGCAGAACCTCGACCACGTGTCGGCCGACGCGACCGCCAACCAGGACGCCACCGTCAATCAGAAGTAGTCCCGGCCTCGTGGGAGCGAGGCAGAGATGACCGCAACTGCAGAGCCGCCCGCCACCACCGTTGCGGTCCCGCCCGCCGCCCCGCTTGACCGGGCGGCGGGCGTGGAACTGCTTGGAGGCATCGCGGGCTCGGGCTATAAGGAGGGCGCCGCCCTTGTCCGGCGGGCCGACGGGCAGATGGTCCAGCTCGGGCCGCTCATGTATGCGCTGCTCGAGTGCATCGACGGCCAGCGCGACGTCGCGGCCCTGACCGACGGGCTCTCGGAGCGGCTGGGGCGCCGGGTCGGCTCAGAGCACGTCGTGCGCATCGCCGAGAAGCTGTCCGCCCAAGGTCTTCTCGCCGGCACGGAAGACAAGGCACCGCCACGGCGCAACCCGCTGTTGGCCCTGCGCTGGAAGGTGCTCGTCACCGACGAGAAGTGGACGCGTCGGCTGACCGCTCCCTTTGCCTTCCTCTTTCACCCCTGGCTCATGTGGCCGATCCTCGCCTGCTTTGGCGGCGTGTTCTGGTTCGTGCTCATCCACAAGGGCGTGGCCTCGGCCACCGCGCAGGCCTTCAACAGCCCCGGCCTGCTGCTGCTCGTATTCGTGCTCGCCATCGTCTCGGCCGGCTTTCATGAGCTCGGGCACGCCGCCGCCTGCCGCTACGGCGGGGCCACCCCGGGCGGCATGGGCATGGGCATGTACCTGGTCTGGCCGGCGTTCTACACCGACGTCACCGATGCCTACCGGCTGCCCAAACGCGACCGCCTCCGGGTCGATCTGGGCGGGCTGTACTTCAACGCCGTCGTCGCCGTCGTCACCCTGGCCATCTGGCTGGCCGTGCGCGCCGATGCGCTCCTGCTCCTCGTCGCCTTGCAGGTCCTGCAGATGGTCAAGCAGCTCTCGCCGGTCATCCGTGCCGACGGGTACCACATCCTCTCCGACGCCACCGGGGTCCCCGACCTCTTCTCGCACATGGGTCCGACACTGCGGGCGCTCATCCCCGGCCGTCACCGCACGCCCTCGGCGCTGACCGGCAAGGCGCGCGTGCTCGTCACCGCCTGGGTCCTGATCGTCGTGCCGGTCCTGATCAGCCTGTCGCTCAGCGCCATCATCCTGCTGCCGAAACTGGCCACCAGCGCGTGGGACAGCGGGCGCCACATCATCGTGGCCATCCCGCATCAGGCCGGACAAGGCCAGATCCTCGATCTGCTGGCCTCGCTCGTGCGGCTGCTGGCGCTGGCGCTGCCCGTTCTGGGCAGCGTCCTCGTGGGCCAGAAGATTGTGCGCACGATGGTCACAAAGGCCCGGACTTGGAGCGCCGGGAGCGCCGCGCGCCGTGCCATCGTCGCCCTCGCCGGGGCCGGGATCGTGGCCGGCATGCTGTGGGCATGGTGGCCCTCCGGCCAGTACCAGCCGGTGCGCGCCAACGAGGGAGGCACGCTGGCCAGCCTCGGCCGGCTCGTCGCCGCCCCCGCCTCGGTGGCCCGGCCAGGCGCGGCACCGGTCGCGGTCAAGCTCAGCCCTGGCACGCACCTCGCCGTGGCCATGATCCCGGTCGGCGGAGCCACGAAGGCCCACCCCGCCCTGTTCGTGATCCCGGGGAAGAAGGGAAAGCCGGCGGTGGCCGTCATCAGCACCTCGACCCCCGATCCGAGCGGGGCACCGAGCGTGAGCGGGCCGGGCTCCGCACCGGCGGGGACGACATCCGCAGGCGGGGCGACGACTTCAGCGACCAGCGGGGCCTCGACGACGGGCACCGGCACCGCGACCGCCACCGGCACCTCCTCGACCACGGGCGCGCCCACAACCGCGGCTCACTCGGCCAAGGCTCCTTCCGTTCAGGCCGCGGCCTTTCCGTTCAAGCTTCCGGCCCGGCCCGGCCCCGGCGGCACTCAGGCGATGGCCGTCAACACCAAGGACGGCGCCGTGACCTACGACGTGGCCTATTCCCTGGTCACGGTCACCAAAGGCGCGCCCGTGACCAACACCAACAGTGCCTACGCCCTGGCTCATTGCAAGGCTTGCACAACGGTGGCCGTCTCCTTCCAGGTCGTCCTGGTCGTGGGCCGCAGCAAGGACATCGCCCCCATCAACGCGGCCGGCTCACTCAACTACGACTGCCCGGCCTGCACCACCACGGCCATCGCGGACCAGATCGTCGTCACGCTGAAGGCGCTGCCCTCACAAGCAGTGGTGGTCAAGCTCGAGGCCGAGCTCAAGCAGCTCAACGCCCTGTCCGCGCTCGGGGCCGACGGGACGCCGACGGCGGTGGCCTCGGAGGTGGCGGCCGTACAGCAGCAGATCGACACCACCCTGAGCGGCAGCGGCCTGCTGGCGACACCGCCCCCGCCCAACCCGGCCACGACCACCCCCTCCACCTCGCCGTCCACCGACACCACCGGTCAAACGAACTCAACTTCCACCGCGACGTCGACCACGACCGCCGCGCCCACCGGCACCACATCCTCCAGCCAGAGTTCGTCCGGGGGATCATCGTCGTCGAGTTCGGATACGACGACGACCCCGACGAGCTCGACGCCGACCGCGACGCCGAACCAGAACTCCAGCGCGTCGACGACCACCACCACGACGACCGCCACCACTCCCGGCGGCTAGTTCCGCAAACGGACACGACAGCCTTCACCCCCGGCCCTGCGGCGCGGTGAAGGCTGGGACGACCGGAAACCGTCCACGAGAGCCTGCACCCCTCGCGCCGTCCCGGTGTGCAGGCTGTGGTGCACGCCGAGGGCGGGCTCCGGCCAGCGCACACGTCGGGCCCGCCCAGCGGTTCGCGCGCTGACACCCAATCAAGCGCCGAGCCGCCGACCGGGCAGGGCTGGCGCATGAGCGCTCGCCCCAGCCCCGCGACTGTCCTGCCCGCCAGCGCGCAGGACACCGAGCGCCTGGCCGCGCGCTGCCGCTCGGTCCTTGAGAGCAACTGGCGTCAGGGAGAGCGCGAAGGGGTGCGCTATGCCTATACGGCTCCGAGCCCGGGTCGCTATCCCTGGCAGTGGTACTGGGATTCCTGCTTTGCCGCCGTGGTCTGGCGGCGGTTTGATCGCCGGCGGGCCCGGGCCGAGCTCGAGAGCCTGCTGGCCGCCCAGAGGCCCGACGGCTTCATCGGTCACACCATCTTCTGGGGCCGTCCGGTCGACCGCGTGCGCTCGCTGTTCTACAACGTGACCTCCCGCGCCGACTTCATGACCAGCACCATCCAGCCGCCGCTGCTCGCCTGGGCCTGGCAGCTGGCCGTGGGCGACCCGGCGGCGGTGCCGGCCATCGTCCGCCACCAGGACTGCGTCGAGCGCGAGCGCGATCTCGATGGCGACGGACTGCTGTGGATCCTGCAGCCCGACGAGTCCGGACTCGATGCCTCGCCCAAGTTCGACTCCGCCTGGGGCTGGCGTGCGGACGGCCTGCCGGGCTTTCCGCTGCTCGTCCGCCGCAACCGGCGCGTCGCATTCGAGATCCGGCGAGTCGCCGCCAACGGCTGGCCGGTCGTCTGCGGAACGGCGACCAACGTCCTACACAACCTGTCGCGGCTGGCTCTCGGCCGGCCGTCGATCACGCCGGTCCTCCTCGATCGGCTCTACGACGAGCGCAGCGGTCTCTTTCACCAGCTCGTCCGCGCCGGCCACGGGCCCAAGGTCGAGCGCAGGCATCCGGTCCTGACCTGGGCGGCGCTCTCGCCCCTGGCCCTCCCCGACTTGCCCGACGACGTCGGCCGGCGCCTCGTCGAGGAACACCTGCTCGATCCGGCGAAGTTCTGGCTTCCGGTCCCGCCGCCGTCGGTGTCGATCTCCGAGCGCAAGTTCTCGCTCAAGGATCGTTTCCTGGGGCTGCGCCGCTACTGGCGGGGGCCGACGTGGATCAACGCCGCCTGGTTGCTGTGGACCGGGCTGGTGCGCCTCGGCTACACCGAGGCGGCCGACGAGATGGCGCGGCGACTCAGCGCCACCGTCCTGGCCAGCGGGCTGCGCGAGTACTACGACCCGCTCACCGGAGAGGGGATGGGCGCGCAGGACTTCGCCTGGTCCGCGCTCGTGCTCGAGCTCGCCGCCCCTGACCCGGTCGGGGTGCCCGAAGACCCATGACCGCCACCACCCTGGCTCGCCATCCCATGCACAGGGTGCTGGGGCGCTTCTGGGAGCTCGCGGGCGGGCGCACCCGCGGCCGGGTGATCTTCCTGCTCGCCTGCGTGCTCGCCCTCGATACCGCGGACGTGTCGATGATCGGGGCCATCGCGGGCAAGCTCGAAACCGCGCTGCGGCTCTCCAACACCGACCTCGGGTTGCTCGCCGCCGTCCCCTCGCTCGCCGCGGTGCTGGCCACGGTGCCGGTAGGAATGATCACCGACCGGGTGGGCCGGGTGCGGCTCATTGCCGTCAGCATCGTCGTTTGGTTCGCGGCCATGGTGGTGAGCGGGCTCGCCCAATCCTTTGCCATGTTGCTCGTGGTCCGGCTCGCCCTCGGGGCGGCGACGGCGACGGCCGGACCGCCGGTCGCCTCCTTGGTTGGCGACTACTTCCCGGCTCGTGAGCGCGCCCGCGTCTACGGGCTGATCCTGAGCGGCGAGTTGCTGGGAGCCGGCTTTGGCTACGTGATCAGCGGTGAGTTCGCGTCGGGTTTCAGCTGGCGTGCGGCCTTCTTCGTTCTCGCCATTCCGAGCCTGGCGATCGCCGGAGCGCTGTGGCGCCTGCTGCCCGAGCCCCCACGGGGAGGAGCAGGTCAGCTCCGGGCCGGGGCCTCAGGTTTCGCCGACCATGACGAGGGCGACGGTCCCGAGCTTGGTCTCGTGCAGCGCAAGGTCGAGGAACGCGACGTCCCGGCCACATCCCACCTCGTCCTCGACCAGGACCCGGTGCGCATGAGCCTGTGGTCGGCCACCCGGTACGTCTTGCGGGTACGCACCAACGTGATCCTGATCGTCACCTCGGCGCTCGGCTACTTCTACCTGACCGGGGTCGAGACCTTCGGCCTCGAGTACTTCCGGGGCCAGTACCGGTTATCCCACGCGACGGCCACGGCCCTTCTGGCGCTGCTCGGACTCGGCGGCGTGGCCGGCGTGGTGGGCGGCGGACGGATCGCGGATCGGCTCGTGCGCAACGGCCGGCTCGACGGTCGCATCCTCGTCGGCGCAATCAGCTTGCTCGGAGCGGCACTGCTGTTCCTGCCCGCGCTGCTCACCCGCTCGGTGATCCTGGCCATGATCCTCTATGTGGCCGCCTCCGCCATGTTCTCGGCTCGAAACCCCGCCCTCGACGCGGCGCGGCTCGACATCATGCACCACCGTCTGTGGGGTCGGGCCGAGGCCGTTCGCACCGTCCTGCGCCGGCTCATGGTGGCCAGCGCCCCCATCGTGTTTGGCTTCATTGCCGATGAGGTCGTCTCCACCCGTGCGCACGGAGGTGGGCAGCACGGTTTCGGCGCCTCGGCGAGCGCTCCGGGACTGCAGGCGGCCTTTCTGATCCTCCTGGTCACGCTCGTGGTCAGTGGCGGGCTCACCCTGCTGGCCCGGCGCACGTACCCAAGCGATGTCGCCAGCGCCGTCGCCTCCGAGGAGGCGCTCAGGACGGACTGACCGGCGGCTGCGCGCCGCGCCATCCCCGGACGAGGTATCCGCTGCGTCCGGGGGCGAAGGTCTCGACCCGATCAAAGCCTCCCGTGCCCAACAGCTGCTCGATGCCCTCGCGGGTGTAGTTGAAGATCGGGCAGTCGCCGATCCACTCGTAGCGCACCTTGCGCACCGGGCCCTTGACCAGCGACCAGCTGGGAAAGGACCCCACGACGCACCCGCCCGGGGCGCACAGCTCGGCCATGCGGGCCACGAAGGGCCGCGGGTCGGGGATGTAATCGAAGAACCCGAGCGCAAGCACGACGTCGAATTCCGCCTCGATGGGCGCCTCGAGAAAGTCGGCCACGATGAGCTCCGTGCGCTGCGCAAACCGCTCGAGGCGGGTCCGCGCCAGGTCGACCATGGGCTCGGAGAAGTCAACGCCCACGTACTGCGACGCGCCGGCCTCGAGCACGAACTCGCCGATCCGCCCCGAGCCGCAGCCCACGTCGAGCACTCGCGGCGCCGACAGAGCGGCGACGGACTCGACGGCCAGGCGCCGGCGCCGGAACAGGCCGGGGCGCAGCAGCCGGACGAGAAACCGCTCGTCCTCATAAAGATCGTCGAACTGCTGGGCCTTGGTGCGAAAGCGCCTACGGACGCGCTGGGATGCGGTGGCTGAGCCGGGCATGGGCCTCACCGTATGCAAGCAGGTGTCGGCGTTGCGCGATGGCTCGCAGGACGTCGGGGGCGCGACGGCGGGCGGCGTTGCGCCGGGCCGTGCGCAGCGCCGCCCGGGCCCGACGGGGCGCAGCCAGCGCCGCTGCCACCCCGGAGTCCAGGGGTTCTGGGTCGAGCTCGTGGGGATGCAGGTAAAGGCCGGCGAACGGGCCGGCGTGCTCGAGTCCTCGCACGATCGCCGCAGTGGGGGCGAGGGTCCAGTACGACGCGCCCCCGACCGGCACGCAGGCAGGTCCGAGCTTGCACACGGCCACCGGGAACTCCCACAGACCACTGCCCTCGAGCTGGTGCGGCTCCCGGTGCGCGGGGGTGACGTGATCGCGGACGGCGAAGGACTGAAACTGGCTGGCGTCGTAGAGGAACCCTTCGTCGGCCAGGACGTCGAAGGCCCATGCGGCCCGGTTGGTGATCGAGAAGGCGGGTGCCCGGTAGCCAACGGGCCGCTTGCCGGTGAGCGTTTCGATCGTGGTGCAGGCCTCGCGCAGATCGCCGGCGAACTGCTCGGGCGTCAGCGAGTGCACCGGATGGTGGGCGTCGCCATGACAAGCGATCTCGTGACCGCGGGCGGCGATCGCCTCCACCAGCGTGGGGTGCGCGCGGGCGCTCATGCCGAGGATGAAGAACGTGGCCCGGGCGCCCAGCTCGTCGAAGAGATCGAGGAGCGCCTCGGTCTGGCGGGGCAGGGCAGGCCCGGCCGCCTGCCAGTCCGGTGCGCCCATCCGCCGGCGCACGAGCTGGTGCCAATCCTCGAAATCGACGCTCAGAAGGGCCGTGCGCTCGGGCGGCGGGGTGGACGGCTGTGACTCCGCCGGCATGGGCTCGCCGGGACTCTAACGGGCGGATTGCGACGCGGGTGCCAGGGGTACGGCATTGATGTAAGCCACCCGCAGGAAGGAGAGTCCATGGCTAGTGACGCGCGCGATGCTGCGGCATCGCAGCTCGATCAGACCATTGGTCGCATCCGCACCATGAACGACCGCATCGTCGAGTCGGCCCGCCAGCGCGGCGAGGCCTCGCTGCAAGCCTACGAGCGCATGCTCAAGGCGATCGCCGATACCCAAGAGGCAGCCGGCCAGTACAGCGCCGACTGGGTGCGCGCCTTCGCCCAGGCCGAGGCGCGGTTCACCCGCGAGCTCGCCGACGCGCTGCCGGCGGCGGCCCGCTCGGCCGTCGAGCAGGCCCAGGGGTTCGCGACTCAGGCCGCTCAGCAGGCCCGGCGCATTCCGGGCTTCGAGTCCGCCGAGGGCGAGGCTCGGGGCACCGTGGCCCGCGAGGAGGATCTGCCGATCGCGAACTACGACCAGCTCACGGCCAGCGAGATCATCGACCGGCTCGAGCGCCTCACGCCGACCGATCTGCACAAGGTCGACGCCTACGAGCGCAAGCACGGAAACCGCAAGACCGTGCACGAGAAGATCGCTTCGCTGACCGGCTGAGCACACGCGGCAGCAATGGCGCTCGTCCATCACGAGCTGTGCTTCGGCTGCGGGCGGTCGAACCTGTTCGGTCTCCTGCTCGACGTCGAGCGCGCGGTGGACGGCGCCGTGGCCGGCCGCTGCTTCATCAAGCAGGACCACCAGGGGCCGGAGCGCGGCATGGCCCATCCCGGCCTTCTCAGCGCGGCGCTGATCGAGGCCATGCTGCTGACCGAAGAGGGAGGCACGCTGCGTAGCGTCAGCGTCGAGCTCGAGGGCGGCGCCGGCGCGCCCGTGGGTGCGTTCGTCGAGCTTCAGGCCTGGCCGGCCGGTGGCAACGGCGCCGAGCGCGTGACGGAGGCCTCGGCGGCGGCGGACGGCCAGACGTTGGCCCGCGCTCGGGCGGTGCTGGCCCCCGCCGGCGTGCCGGCAAGCAGCGCCAGGCCGGCCGGTTAGATGTCATCGTTGTTGGCAACAGTTTCGGAGGAGGAGGGGAGAGATGCCTGACAGCCTGGTCCATCAGATCCTGCGTGAGCACCTCGTCGACGGCGAGCTCAAGCCGGGATCGGCGATCTCATTGCAGGTCGACCAAGCCCTGCTCCAGGACGCCACCGGCACCATGGCCCTCATGCAGTTCGAGGAGCTCGAGGTGTCGCGGATCAAGACCGGCCGGGCCGTGCAGTACATCGATCACAACGTCGTCCAGCTCGACCACAAGAACCCCGACGACCACCGCATGCTGCAGGCTCTGGCCCGCAAATACGGCTTGCACTTCTCCCGTCCGGGCAACGGCATCAGCCATTACATCCACATGGAGCGCTTCGGCAAGCCGGGGGACACCATGGTCGGCGCGGACTCGCACACGACGCAGGCGGGGTGCATGGGCATGATCGCCATCGGAGCCGGCGGGCTCGACGTCGCCGTGGTCCTGGCCGGCTACCCCTACGAGATCACCTGCCCCGAGGTGGTCGAGGTGCATCTCGACGGCAAGCTGCAGCGGCCCTGGGTGCAGGCCAAGGACATCATCCTCGAGCTCTTGCGACAGTTGAGCGCCAGCGGCGGCAAGAACAAGATGTTCGAGTTCACCGGCCCCGGCACCGCCGACCTCAGCATCCCTGAGCGGGCCACGATCGCCAACATGATCGCCGACCTGGGCGCCACGGCGGGCGTCTTTCCGCCTGACGAGCAGACCCGGGAGTGGCTGGAGCTCCAGGACCGAGGCGATGACTTCGCCGACATCGGGCCCGACGAAGGCGCCGAGTACGACGACCGGGTCGAGATCGACCTCAACGAGCTCGGCCCGCTGGTGGCCAAGCCCCACAACCCCGATAACGTCGTGCCCGTCGAGGAGGTCGTGGGCACCGAGATCGCTCAGGTGTGCATCGGCTCCTCGGTCAACTCCGGGTTCGCCGACCTGGCCCTGTGCGGTGCGGTGCTGGCCGACCGCGACGGACAGATCGTGCACCCGTCGATCAGCGCCACCGCCACCCCGGGATCGCGCCAGATCCTCATGGCCATCGCCGAGTCGGGCGTCTACCGCCAGCTCTCCGAGGGCGGGGTGCGCATGCTCGAGCCGGTGTGCGGACCGTGCGTGGGTATGGGGCAGGCGCCGCCGTCGGATGCCAACTCGCTGCGCACCTTCAACCGCAACTTCCCCGGCCGCTCCGGGACCGCGGAGGACTCGGTGTTCCTGTGCTCCCCGGCCGTGGCGGCGGTGTCGCTGCTGAGCGGCAAGATCGAGGACCCGCGCGAGTACGGGGACGCTCCGCAGATGCTCGACATGCCCGACCTGCGCCCGTACGTCGACGACGTCCACATCTTCGCCCCGGCTGACGAGCAGGAGGCCGAGAAGATCGAGATCCCGCGCGGCCCGAACATCAAGCGCCCGCCCAAGCACGAGCCGATGAACGACTCGCTCAAGGCTCGCGTAGGCACCGTTCAGCCCGACGACATCTCGACGGGCGACCTCGCGCCCGACGGCGTCGAGGTCATGTCCTACCGCTCCAACGTCCCCGCGATCGCCGAGTTCACCTTCCGCCACCGCGACCCCGACTTCCGCAAACGGCTCAAGGACTGGGGCAGCGGCATCATCGTGGCCGGCCACAACTACGGCCAGGGCTCTTCGCGCGAGCACGCCGCTCTGGCCCCGCTGCACCTCGGGGTCAAGGCCGTGGTGGCCAAGTCCTTTGCCCGCATCCACCGCCGCAACCTTGTCGCCCAGGGCATCGTCGCCCTCACCTTCCAGGACGAGTCCGACTACGACAAGGCCGAGGTCGAGCAGTGCTGGGAGTTCCCCAACCTCAAGGAGGAACTCTCGAGCGGCGCCGACACCATCACCGCGCGCATCGAGGACACCGGCGATGAGATCACGCTGTGCCAGGACTTCAGCGAGGGCGAGCGCGAGATCCTCGTCTGCGGAGGCCTGCTCTCCTACCTGCGGCGTACCGGCGGCGGATCCAACGGCTCGAACGGCGACTCAGGCGGTTAGCGCCCGGCTGAGCTCCACCCGGTTCTTGCCCGCCCGTTTGGCCCGATACAGCGCGGCGTCGGCCTCGGCCACGAGACCGTGGCGGCTCGGTGAGTCGGAATCGAGGATGGCGACGCCCATGCTCACCGTGACCGCGAGCATGCTCCCGTCGGGGAGCGGTATCGGCGATCCCGCTACCGCGCCCCGGATCCGCTCGGCCACGGCGAGCGTCCCGTCCAGGTCCATGTGGGGCAGCAGGATCGCCAGCTCTTCGCCGCCGTAGCGCGCCGGGAGGTCGACTTCGCGCACCGAGGCGCGCACGATATCGGCCACGCTGCGCAGGACGGCGTCGCCCTGCTGATGGCCGTAGACGTCGTTGACCCGCTTGAAATCGTCGACGTCGAGCATGATGAGGGCCAGGGAGGTGCCGTAGCGCTCAGCGCGGCGGACCTCGGCCAGCAGCGACTCCTGCAGGCGGCGGTGGTTGAGCAGGCCGGTGAGCTCGTCGGTGGCGGCCAGCCGCTGGACGCGCTCATGCAGGGCCAGGTTCTGCAGACACACGGCGGCCTGTTCGGCCAGCGTGCGCAGGAGCTCGCGCTCCTCCTCGGTGAAGGCTTTCTCGAACCGCGCGACGGCCAGGATGTGGGGCGAGATCTCGACCCCGGAGACGGAGAACCCGAGCGCCCCCGCCGCGCCGGCGGATGCTTCGACGACGCCGCCGCGACGCCCCAGCGAGGACTCGACGGCGGTGAGCACGTCCTCGAGGACGGGGCCGAACTGCGCCCGCCCGCGTGCCAGTACGGGTTCTCCGGAGCGTTCAAGGGCGGTCAGCCGCCCGCCGTCGGCCCCGACCAGATCGACCGCGGTGGCCACGATGATCCGTTCGAGCGCAGCGCGGTCCAGATTGGCCGCCGCCGTCTCGCCGATGCGCCGCTGAGCCGCGAGCACACGGGCCCGCTGGCGGTCGCGGTCGTCGACGAGCGCCAGGGCCCGTTCGATCCGGGCCGCTCGCTCGCGCGCGTACAGCGACAGCGCGCCGGTCAGCGGCAGGGTGAGCAGGAAGGCATAGGGCCGGGACTGCGAGGCGAAGGCGGCCACGAGGCCCACGGGGGAGAGCACGAAATCGACCAGGCCGATCTGAGCCAGGACGCCGACCAGCAGGCGGGGAGCGACCGCGTCACCCAGGCCCTCGCGGACGGTGGAGATGGCGAGATCGCCGGCCAGCTGCAGGCCGAGGGCGGCCATCCACACGGGCCAGCCGGTGCCGTGCAGCGCGCCGTCCGGCGCCACGAGGGCGAGCAGAACGGCCGGTGCGACGACGTACCAGCTGTCGCCCACGGCGGTGAGCAGCCGTTCGGCGGGCAGCCGGCGACCGAGCAGGTCGGGTGCGCGTGACAGCAGTGAGGCCACGGCCACGAGGCCGGGCACGAGGGCCGGGGGCAAGAGCATCACCATCGGCACGAGGGCGAGCTGCGTGGGCATGGTGAAGCCGGTGCCCAGGACGAACAGCACCCGAGTGAGCAACGCGTAGGCGGCCGTCAGCGCGAGCATCTGTCCCACCGAGAAGGACCGGCTCGGGCCGATGAGCAACGGCAGGGCGCCGGCCACGGGGATGAAGGCGGCAGCGGCGATCGCCTCCACGCGGCGCTCCCGGCGGGCCAGCCGCCGCGTGTCGGCGGGCCGGCGCGCCTCGAGGAGAAGGTCGGCGGCCGCGGTCAAGGCGCACATCTCGCCCTCACGAAAGTCCCCGCTCGCTCGCACATGGACGTTCCAGATCATCGGCTTAAACCGCTCGTCGCTTGAGTGGACAGATGTACGACTTCAGGGCTCAGGCCCGGCGCCGAGATCCAGAGCCAGACCTACTTAACCGGAGCCATTCCTCATGTCCCTATTCCACGCGCGCCGTCGTGTCGCGCTCGCCGGCGCCGCGCTGCTAACCGGCCTCGTCCTGCCGGCGCCCGGCGCGGGCGCGCTCAACATTGGCGGCACGAGCTGCACCGGCCAGGTGCTCCAGCGGCCGTTTCTTGCGTGGGGTGATCCGAGCTACTACGCGCTGGCCCCCGGCGGAAGCTTCGAGCCCGGAAGCCAGCGCTGGACGACTTTCGGCGCGGCGCATACCGTGACGGGCAACGAGCCCTGGCGTGTGGACGACGGAACGGGACGCTTCTCGCTCTTCCTTCCCGCCGGCTCGGCGGCCGTGAGCCCCAAGACCTGCATCTCGCTCGACCGTCGCACCGTGCGCTTCTTCGCTCGCAGCACCGGCGGGGCGGTCACGTCCACGCTGCGCGTCGAGGTCCTGTTCGCGAACACGCTAGGAGTCGTGCGCGTGGCGACGATCGGCGTGGTCCCGCTCTCCCCCGCCTGGGCGCCGACACAGCCCTTCGCTGTCCTAGCCAGCGCGCTGGCTCCGGTCGCCAGCGGCGATCAGCTCGTGGCCTTCCGGCTCGTGCCCCAGGGCAGCGCCGCCTGGCGGGTCGACGACTTCTACATCGACCCGTATCGCAAGGGCTAGGAGGCGGCGCTCGCCTCGGCCGGGGCGCTGGTCAAGAAGGTGGCCGCCATGTCCGCGTCGCCGTGCTCGGGGATGCCCTGCTCGAGCCGGCCGCGGATCGTCGAGACGAGGGGGAGGTCGAGCTCGTGGCGCTCGGCCGAGCGCTCGGCGAGGCCGGCGTCCTTGGCGGCGAGGGCCAGTTTGAACGACGGCTCGAACTGGCCGTCGATCATCGCCTTGCCCTTCATCTGCAGGTAGGGCATATCGAGCGGTCCGCCCTCCATCGCCTCGAGGACGAGGTGGGGGTCAAGGCCCATGCCCTGGGCGAGGGCGAGCGTCTCGGCGGCGCCCTCGACGACGGCCACGAGCCAGCAGTTGGTGGCGATCTTCAGGCGCGTCCCCTCGCCGGCCTCGCCGACCCACATCGTCCGTTGGCCCAGCACCTCGAACACCGCCCCCAGGCGGTCCTGGAGCGACTGCGAGCCCGAGGCCAGGACGACGAGCTTGCCCTGCTCGGCGGGCTCCCTGGTGCCCAGCACGGGGGCGTCGACGAACTCGCATCCTCGGTCACGGGCCAGCTCGAGGCAGCGGTCGGTGCCCTCTTCGCCCACGGTGCTCATCTGCAGCCAGACGGCGCCGTCAGCGCCGTTGGACGTGAACGGTCCGTCCTGCGCCTGCATGGTCTCCAGCACGGCGTCGGCGTCGGGGAGCATGGTGAGGACGATGGTGGCGCCGTCGGCCGCCTCTCGGGGGGAGTCGGTCACCTGCACGCCGTCCTGGCTCAGCGGCTCGGCCTTCTCCCGTGAGCGGTTCCAGGCCCGCACCTCGAACCCGGCCCGCGCCAGGTTGCGGGCCATGGCAAAGCCCATCGTGCCGCCCGCGCCGAGGACGGCGATCTTCTCGTGGTGGTCGGCCATCGATAGGCCCCTTACCCGGCCTCCGGGGACGAAAACGGCCGCGGTGCGGGTGCGACAGCCGCCGTTTTCTTGCTCGGGGGCGGAGGCCTTCGCCCCGGGCGATTCGTCGCACCGCGCCCGAGACCGCCGAGCTCACATGGCCGGACTACGCCCCCTCGCAGGCGGCTGCGCTGGGCCGTGGAGGGCTTGGCCAAGGCGGGTACGCTGTTTTAGTATCGGCGTATATCCGCCCACCATGGAGGCGTTCCCGATCGGTAGATGCCGTGAGGCCTACCGCCCTCTCGATACGCGCCAGCCAAGATGGCTGAAGGTGGAGCTCGCGCCGACGTGAACCAGACCGCGACCTTGCCCGGAGGCCAACCATGACCACCACCCTGCACCAGCTCCACGAGCACGGCGTGAGCCCGTGGATCGACTACATCTCGCGGGAGTTCGTCCGCGGTGGCGATCTGGCCGGGCTCATCGATGACGGCATGCGCGGGATGACCTCGAACCCGACCATCTTCCAGAAGGCCATCGCCGAGGGCAGCGACTACGACGATCAGCTTCGCGAGACCCTCCAAAACGAGACCGACCCCAAGGAGATCTTCCTCGCGCTGGCCCGCGAGGACATCCGCGAAGCGTGCGACATGCTGCGACCAATCTTCGACGCCGAGGACGCGACTCGGGATGGGTGGGTCTCGCTCGAGGTCGATCCCAACCTGGCCCACGACGCCCAGGGCACGGCCAAGGAGGCCCAGCGGCTGTTCGGCCTCATCGACCGGCCCAACCTGTTCGTCAAGATTCCCGGCACCCAGGAAGGCCTCCAGGCCATCGAGGACACGATCGCCGCCGGCATCCCGGTCAACGTGACCCTGCTGTTCTCGCTCGCGCGCCATCGCGAGGCTGCCGAGGCCTACGTTCGCGGTCTGCGCCGGCTCAAAGACCACGACGGCGATCTGCGCACCGTCACGTCCGTGGCCTCCTTCTTCGTCTCCCGGGTCGACAGCGAAGCCGACCGGCGCCTGGACGAGATCGGCGGCCACGACGAGCTCAAAGGGACGCTGGCCATCGCCAACGCGAAGCTCGCCTACCAGACCTACAACGAGGTCTTCTCGGGCTCGGAGTGGGAGGAGCTGGAGGCGGCCGGAGCCTCACCGCAGCGCTGCCTGTGGGCCTCGACGTCGACCAAGAATCCGGACTACCGCGATGTGCTCTACGTCGAGGAGCTCATCGGACCGAACACCGTCAACACCATGCCGCGGGAGACCGTCGAGGCCTTCCTCGACCACGGGCACGTGGAGAACACGCTCGAGCGCGACGTCGACGAGGCCCACCGGATCTTCGAGCGCTTCGCCGAGGCGGGCGTCGACTACGACGACGTCGTGGCGGTGCTCGAGCGCGAGGGTGTGCAGAAGTTCGCCGACTCCTTCAAGGAGCTGATCGGCGGGGTAGCCGACAAGCGCGGGCAGCTGGCCGCGGCCTGAAGAACCGGGGCCGGGGAGGCCTCACCGACGGGCCGGGCGGGGTCTGTTCCCGCTCTCGCGGGGCGGGCTGCGCTGGCTCACATCGGCGGACGCTCTGGAGATCCCGCGTGAGGATTGCGCGCGGCGGGAAAGACTTTGGCGATGCGCGCTCCCGAGATCCTCGGAGGACGGTACGAGCTGCTGGAGGTGATCGGTCGGGGCGGCATGGGCGTCGTGCATCGCGCACAGGACCGCATGCTCGACCGCACGGTCGCCGTCAAGGTGCTGCCGGCCGAATACGCCGATGTCGACACGCTGGTCGAGCGCTTCGAGCGCGAGGCTCGGGCCGCCGCCCGGCTCAACCACCCGAACATCGTCGCCGTGTTCGACACCGGTCGCGATGGGACGGTGCGCTACATCGTCATGGAGTACGTGCCCGGATTGAGCCTGGCGCAGCGACTGCGCGGTAGCGGTCCCCTGCCCGTGCCGGAGGCGATCGAGGTCGCCGCCCAGATGGCCAGCGCGCTGGCTGCGGCCCACTCGGCGGGCATCATCCACCGCGACATCAAGCCGGCCAACGTCATGCTGGCGCCCTCGGGGACGGCCAAGGTGCTCGACTTCGGAATCGCGCGGGCGACGGCCGAGGCCGCGCTCACGGCCACCACCACCTTGCTCGGCTCGGCGCCGTACATGGCGCCCGAGATCGCGCTCGGCCAGCCCGCTGACGCGCGCTCAGATGTCTACTCCCTCGGCTGCGTCCTCTACGAGATGTTGGCCGGCCGCCCGCCGTTCACCGGTGACCTCCCGGTGGCGGTCATGAACCAGCACACGAGCGCCCCACCCCAACCGCCCCGCGAGCTGAACTCAGCCCTACCGCCCGCGGTCGACGCCCTGATCCTCAGGATGCTGGCCAAGGAGCCGGCGGACCGTCCCCAGGAAGCGGGAGGACTCGTGACCGAACTGCGCTCCACACTGGCTCAGTCGGCGCCCACGGGGGCCACCACGGCCCTGGCCCCGACGGCTGCCACGGCGCGGGTCGCGCCCCCCGCCCTCGGCATTCCGCCAACGCCCCCGGCCGCGGCGGCAGCCGCGGCCGAGCGGCGCGTTCCCCCGCGCCGAACGGGGCCTCTCCCGCCCCCGCCCGGCGGCGAGGGGTCACGCAGTCCCTGGATGGTGGCGCTCATCCTGGTCGTGGTCGTGCTCGCGGGGGTGGCCATCGCCGTGGCCGCCACGGCAGGATCGGGCGGCGGCACGAGCACCAGCTCCACGCCGTCTGGCACGACGACGACGACGCCTACCTCGCGCAGCGTGACCTCGAGCACGACCCCATCCACCTCGAGCACGCGCAGCCAGACCACCCCAACCACGACCACCTCCACGAGGCCCACCACCTCCTCGACCACGACGTCGAGGTCGACGAGCACCCCGAGCGGCACTACGAGCCCCACCACGTCGCGACCCTGAGTTCCCGTCCAGGCCGCAATCGCCCATGCGAAATGCCCCACGATGGGCGTTTTCGAGACGAGCGAACTAAAGGATTAGAGGCCTTTTAGCCGATATCGACCTCACGAAGACGGGACCACCGGCGGCCGTAGGACCGCTGGCCCACTGTTCTAACCGGGCGGCAAGGCGCTCGCTCGGGCCAAGCACTCGACCGGGAATTGACGTGCCAAGCATGAAGATTGGGGATGAATCCATGCCGCCGGCAGATATCTTCGCGACCATCTTTCAACAGACGGCAGTGGCCCTCGGATGGCTCTCGGGCGAGGGCCACTGGGTGGAGGTCAATCCGGCGCTGGGCGAGCTGCTCGGATGCTCGAGCGATGAGCTCGTCGGGCGTGGCCTGTCCGAACTGCTGCCTGAGCGCCTGGACGACGCCGCGCTGCGGTCGGTGCTGACCGGCGAGGGAGAGAGCGGCCGGCTCACCGTACGCGGCCTCAAAGGACGGGTGCGCCTTCTCGACGCCACCGTCAACATCTGGGCGGCGGGGCACCCGGGGGCGAACGGTGCTCGCTTCATCGTCCAGATCGAGGAGGAGTCACTACTCCGCCGCTTCGGGCGCCACCGGGCTCCATGACCGGCTGCTGTCCAACGTTGTGGCCCAAAGCCGCGAGGCCATCACGGTGAAGTCGCCGGACGGCACCGTGCTGGCCTGGAGCCCGGGCGCCGAAGCGCTCTACGGGCACAGGGCGGCGGAGATTCTCGGCCGTCACGTGTCGATGATCGTGCCTGCCAGTCGCCGGGGTGAGGAGATGGCACTGATCGCCCAGGTCCTGCGGGGGTCGACGATCAGCGAGCACGAAACGACCCGGATCCGCAAGGACGGCAGTACGGTCGTCGTCTCGCTCACCATGTCGCCCGTGCACGACGAGGCGGGCGCTGTGATGGGCGTCTCGGTCGTCGCGCGCGACGTCAGTGCCCGCAAGTACGCAGAGGCCCACCGCGACCTCGCCATCGAGCACCTCAAGGCCATGCGCGACTCCCTGCAGTCCGCTTTTGAGCACTCGCCGCTGGGCATTCTCCGGGGCGAGCTCACTGAGCGAGGTCTCGAGCGCTGCACCTCGGTCAACGAGACGCTGTGCTCGATGGCCGGGTGCTCGGAGGACGAGCTGCTGGGCACTCCCCCGATGTCGCTCGTCGCCTCCGAAGACGCCTACAAGCTCCAGGTCGATCTCGGCCTGCTGGCCTCGGGCGCACTGCACCGCGTGGAGCGCGAGGTGCGCCTTCTGCGCCGGGATGGGCGCCGCATGTGGACCTTGTGGAGCGCGGCGCGGCTTCCAGGCCGGCGCCGAGACGGGATGATCGCGGTCATCTTCGTGCACGACATCGAGGCCCGCAAGCGTGTCGAGCTGCAGCTCGAGCATTCCGCGCACCACGACCCCCTCACCGGGCTGCACAACCGCCGCTGGATCGAACGCGAGCTCGAGCGCCTGGGCAGCGAGAGCGGTGCGCATGGCGCGTTGCTGATGATCGACCTCGACGGGCTCAAGCAGGTCAACGACACGCTCGGACACGCCGCCGGCGACGAGTGCATCGCCACGGCGGCCGTGGCCATCAGGTGTGCCCTGAGCCTTGACGACTCACTGGCCCGGGTGGGCGGCGACGAGTTCGTCGCCATCCTGCCGGGCGCGGACGAGACCAACGCGCTGGGCGCGGCCAACAAGGTCATCGACGCAGTGCGTCACCGCACGGTCCCCTCGGCGGCGGCCTTCGACGGCGGGCTGACGACATCGGTCGGTGTGGCTGCCTTCAACGCCGGCTCGTGCCGGGTGATCAGCGATCTCGTCGCGCAGGCCGATGCGGCGATGTACCAGGCCAAGCAGAGCGGGAAGAACCGGGTGGTGTGCTTCCGGGCGGGCGGGAGTGCGACCGCCGACGCGGCCGCAGCGCAAACCCCGCCCCTTCTCCCGCTCTGACCCGCCCCGGTGACGTCGTGACAGAAGATGTGACACTTCTCCGGCCCCGTGTGACACATCGCCCGCCGTCACTGTGACACGTCTGCGGCCAGTGACTTAACCCCAGCGGCGCGACGCCCCGGCGCCCTGCGCCCTGAGTGACCGCGAACGAGAGGTTCTGCAACTGGCCGCCGACGGCTACTCCGGCCCGCGGATCGCCCGCGAGCTTAACCTCTCCTTCGCGACGGTCAAGAGCCACTTCGACAACATCTACCGAAAGCTCGGGGTGACCGACCGGCCGGCGGCCGTGGCGCAGGCGCTCAGGAGCGGTCTCATTCGCTGGGGACGTGTCGCCTGGGCCCCTCGGCCCCAGCGGGCGATCACGACAGCCTTCACCCTGGCCCTTTTCGATGGGTGCAGGCTGTCGTGACCGCAGCGGCGGTTCCCGGTGCGGTGGGGGCCCGGGCGTTACGCGGAGCGAACGAGGGCACGCTGCGCCCGCTTGCCGGCCGTGAAGCGGGAGGAGGCGATCCCCACGGAGGTGACGTAGCCCCCGCGGATGACCACAACCGCCGTCACTCCGGGGTGTCTGGCCAGATACCAGTCGACACCGCTGATCTGGATGAGGTGCCCCGCTCCCAGGCGCGGGACGGCCTGCACGGCCGCGTCGCCGGGCCGGACGCCGTCGAGCGTGTAGTACGGGTTCGAGGTCAGGAGAAGGATCACGCGGCCAAGCAGTCTCGACCGTGCCGAGTGCGCGCGGCCGAGAAGCTTGCGCGTGGCATAGCCGACCGTGATGCCGGTGGGGGTCAGGCAGAAGACGTCGTGTGACCGCGTCGCCGTCCGGGAGACGTGGCTGTAGGCCCGCCGGGCCGCGGCGCGCGTCATGCCGAGCCTGACTTGGCCCAGCGCGGCGCCCTGGAGGCTCCCGCTCGGGGCGGGGCAGCTCGGTGAGCTTGTCGCCGTCGCGTGGCGGCCGTTTGCTGTCGGTGTGCTCGGCGGGGGAGCGGGGGTGCTGGTCCCCGAGCCGCCTGGGTTCGGCGGCGCTGCCGAGGCGGCACCCGCGACCGAGAAGGGCGCGCAGGCGCTCGCGGCAGCGGAGTAATTACGGTCGCCGGCGTAGGTGACCTGATAGCTGTAGTCACCTGCGGGCAGCGTGGGCGTCTCGGCGGAGGGCGGAACGGTTCCATCGCCGCCCAAGGAGACCTGCTCGGTGACCGGCATTCCGGTGCAGCTGCCATCGGAGAACAGCGAGTAGGTCACCGTGCCCGTGGGGGTGAAGCCGCTGACTCCCGACACCGAAGCCGTGCCGTAGGCCGAAGCGCCGGCCGCCTCCTGGCCGCTCCACGGGTTGCCACTGGCGGCGTCGTGGACGGCGGCGGTCGTGACGCTGGCCGCCTTGAGCACCACGAAGGTCACGCAGGTGCTCGTCTGGGGCTGATACTCGGTATCACCGGAGTAACTGGCCTGATAGCTGTAGGTGCCGGCGGCGAGCGCGGAGGTCGAACCACCGTCGGGAACGGTGCCGTCGCCGCCGACCTCGACCGCCTCGCTGCCGACGGCGCCGCCTTGACACGTTGCGTTGGCAAAGCGGCTGTAGGTGACCGTCCCGGACGGCGTGAAGCCCGTGACCGACGCGAGCGTGGCGGCGGCATCGGCCTTGGCTCCGACGGTTTCGTTGCCGCTCCACGCGCTGCCGCCGTCCTGCACGGTCGTGGCCAGGTGGCCCGAGGCCCGCTGCACGGTGAACGGCTGACAGCTCCCCGAGCTGGCGTGGTACTCCGAATCGCCGGAGTAGCTGGCCTGGAAGCTGTAGTGGCCGGCCGCGAGCCCGAGGGTGGGGCTGCTGTTAGGAACGGTCCCGCTGTGAAGCGTCACGGTGTCGGTCGCGCTCGGGCTGCCGCTGCATGTCCCACCGACGAAGGAGTTGTAGGTCACCGTGCCGGTCGGCGGATAGTTCTGGACACCGGTGACGGTGGCGGTGTCATACGCGGTCGTCCCCACCGTTTCGGTCCCGCTCCACGGCTGTCCGCTGCTGCCATCGTCGACGGTAGCGGCAAAGGACGGCGTCGCGATCACGGTATAGGTCGCCGTCTGGCTCCCGGTCAGTCCGTCGGAGCTGGTCGCGGTCACTGTGAAGGAGTGCGGGCCGGGGGTCGAGGTGTCGATCGCCGCCCCGTCGGCCACCGGCCCGCTGCAGCTCTGGATGCCCGTGCCCTGACTGCCCTCGGTGCAGGAGTAATTCGCGTCGACGGTCTGACCCGCCGAGTACGTGGCCCCATTGGCCGGAGTGGTGATCGAGGCGCTCGGGGGGGCAGCGATCGTGGCTGTGATGACGACCTCGGGGGAAAGGCTCGTGGCCTCGGAGATGGAGACCCCCGTGGCCGAGCTTTCCGCGTAGCTCGCGCCCGCGCCGCCGCCGCCTCCGGCGCCGTTGCTGACACATTGACCGCCCCCGCCGCCGGACCCTCCAACCCAGCCGCCGCCCCCGCCGCCGCCATCGGCGTCGTTGCCACCATTAGCGTCCTGGCCGGTGCCCCCCACGCCGGCCGATCCCGCTCCGCCGGAGCCTCCACACCCTGAGCTTCCCGATCCGGCCTGAGCTGAGGTGGCGTCCTGGCCAGTGCCCGCATCGGCACCGTTGACCCCGGGTCCGGACTCCGTGCCCGCGCCACCGGCTCCCGGACCAGTCGCCAACGTTGATCCAGCATTTCCGCCGGTACCTCCGCTGGTGCTCGTCAGATAGCCGTTCTGTCCGCCGCCGCCGCCGCCGCCCGCGACGATAAGTCTGGGATCGCTCGCGGAACTGGCGGTGTCGGTGCATCCTGGCGCCCCGACCGAGCACGTCTGAATGGCGGAAGCGCCGCCACCGTTAGCCCCGAACCTCGATGGGCCTCCGCCATTTTGCCCGTCCGTCCCGCCGACTTCCGCGTAGAGGGTGTTTACGCCTGACGGTGGCGCGAAGGTTGCTTGGACCTCCGCCTCCATGCCAGATGCGCGGCGCCGACATTGCCCTTGACAACACCCCCCGCCGCCCCCACCACCGTCACCTGAAGCGACACGGTCCCCGCCGGCACCGAGTACGCCGTCTCGCCCTCGGCGGTGATCGTCGTCGTCTGCGTGGACGCGAAAGCCACGCCGCAGGTCAACGACAACCACAGCGCGGCCAGCCCGGCGAGGAGGGCGCAACGGGTGGCGATGGCCGGGGCGGGGCGCCCACAGGGGGCCGAGAAGCGGGAGTGACGCATGTGGCCGCATCGGCTTGAACCGCGCGGGGCTTAATAGGCGAATGACGGAGGCCATGTCGCGCCGGGGACGAGCGAGCGACCGGTAGCTATGCCGCAGTTGGTCGCTCTCGACGACTTCGGCACCGGATACGGGGGCTTCACCTACCGCAAGCAGTTGCGGATCGATTTCTTGGAGATTGACGTCGAGTTTGTCCGTGACCTTCGCTACAACGCCGCCAGCCGTAATGTGGTTCGCCCTCCCCCGATCTTGAGCAGGACGAGCTCGAGCAGGGCCAGGCCATCCTCGACCAGGCGATCGCCGACCGGGAACAGGCGCACGCCGACCATCGCCAGGCGCGGCTCGACGAGGAACAGCGCTTTCTCGACGGCGACGGCTCCGAGTCCACCCCGGCGCCGGACCGGCGCTCGGTCGCTCAACGCCAGGCCGCGCTGAGCCGGGCTCAAGACCGCCGCGACTCCCACCAGCGCCAGCTCGACGCCACTCAGAGAGGTTTGGACTCCCGCCAGGAGGTACTGGACGACGGACAGGCCCCTCAGGAGCCCCCACCTCCGCTGCCCCTCCCCTCCAACGAGGATCTGGACGCGGCCGCCGAGGCCCGCGCCATCGCCTCTGAGGAGCGCGCCCACGCGGCCTTGGCTCGCGCGGAAGAGGCCAAGCGACGCGCCGACGCGGCCCGGCGCCGTGCCCACGGACCCACCGAGCATTTCTAGCCCACCGCAAGCACCCACGCCATCGGGGAGGCCGTCGGGCCACACCAGAAAAAAGTCGTTGCTACTTCTGGGTCTGGAGTGGGAAGCTTCCGCGTCATGACAGCACGCAGCCGCATTCCCGTAGCGCTCGAAGTGCATGCCGGACGACGGTCATCGGTGGATAACCCCAGGCCCACGCTGGTGGCCAGCGAGGACGGCTGGTCCCTGCTGAGCCCCCAAGGTGAGCTTCTCTGCCGTGGCCTTGGCGAGGGCGGCCGCCGTCAGTGCTTGGAAACGGCGCGCGCGCTCGGCATGGCCGCCGTATTCAGCTGAGCGTCGGGAATCGCCGTTGGCGGGACTCCGGCGCCTGTCGATGCCCGCCGGCGAAAGCGTGACAGTCAGGCGCTGCCGATGAGCACGCCGATGGCGAGCACGATCGCCCCGCCGAGCGTGACCACGATCAGCGATGAGCGCAGCGAGACGAGCAAGAAGCGCGAGCGCACCCAGGCGATGGCGAGCAGCTCGACGGCGACGACGATGCCGGCCACGACAAGCGCGCGGTTGACGTTGCTGATCAAGAACGGCAGCGAGTGAAAAACCCCGCCGAGTGTCGTCGCCGCGCCGGTGATGGTCCCGCGGACGGCGGCCGGCCCGCGGTTGGTCTGCTCTCCGGTGTCGGATAGGGCCTCGGAGATGCCCATGCTCACGCCGGCGCCCAGAGCGGTGGCCAGGCCGACGAGCAGCGCGGTCTTCGAACTGCTCGAGACCGCCGCCGCGAAGATGGGAGCGAGGGTCGAGACGGTCCCGTCGATCATGCCCACCAGCGACGGCTGGACGACCTGAAGCACGAACTGTTCTTCCTGGCAGCCGCACAACCGGGAGATGACGCGCTTGATGCGCGGATGTTGCTCGAGCCGCTCGGCCTGAACGGTCGCCTGCGTGGAGTCGTCCATCGCGAGGCGCATACCCGGCCCGCAGCGCCTCTAGTGATGAGAGTTCCGTGTGGAACGGCGGTTCGGTCAGGCCTCCGGCCCGAGATCCAGGCGCCGCAGCCATCGGCCCACGGCCGCTTGAACCCGTGCGTCGCAGCGCAGGGCGTGGTCGGCGGGCACCTTGACGAGGCTGCGCCCGCGCGCCCGCGGCGGCATCCCGAACGGGTCACGCTCGCCCTGCACGATCAGCACGGGCACGCTCACCGCCTGGAGCTCGGGGAGACGGCTCTTGGCCGGGTCCGCGCCGCGCCCGGGCGGGTGCAGGGGGAAGGCCAAGCAGAGGACGGCGGCCGCACCTGCCGCCATCGCCGTGCGGCAGGCCACGCGCGCCCCCGACGAGCGCCCACCCACCACCAGTGGAAGACCTCCGAGCGCCAGCCCCTCGATCACGGCCAGCCAGGCGGCGTCGAGCTGACGGGCCGGCGCGGGAGAGCGGCGACCGGCCACGCGGTAGGGCTGCTCGATCAGAGCGACCGTGAACCCCGCGGCGTGCGCCGCCCGGGCGGCCGCGGCGAGGTCGGGGGCGTTCACCCCGCCGCCCGCGCCGTGGCCGAGGATAAGCGCGGCTCGAGGCCGGTCGACCTCCTGCACGTGGGCCCGGGCCAGGCCATGCGGTGTGGAGAGTTCGAGGATGGGCACGAGGCTATCCCCCCGCTCCGGGGTCGGATTAGAATCGCCGCCCCACGACAGGAAGGTCCCTTCCCATGCCTGACCGCGCCGCCATCGTCACCGGAGCCTCCCGGGGCATCGGCCTTGCCCTGGCCGAAGTGCTCGGAGAGGAGGGCTATGGCCTGACGCTGACCGCCCGCAAGCCCGACCGGCTCGAGGAGGCCGCCGCAGAGCCTGCGCGACCGGGGCTACGAGGTCGAGCACGAAGCCATCAACCTCGCCGACGACGAGGGCCTCGCCAAGGTCGTGAAGCGCCACCGCGAGCGCTTCGGGCGCCTCGACGTCCTCGTCAACAACGGCGGGATCGGCATCGGCGCCTCGGCGGCCGAGCACCAGACCAAGTACGTCGACCTCCAGTTCGACGTGAACCTCCGCGCCATCGTCCTGCTTCTACCGCGAGTGCCTGGAAATGCTGCGGGCGGCGGGTGCCGAGCACGAGAAGGCCCTGGTGGTCAACATGGCCTCCATCGCCGGGAAGTCGCCGCAGCCGTGGCTGTCGGTGTATGCGAGCACCAAGGCCGCGGTCGTCGCCTACACGAAGGCGATGAACAAGGAGCTCGGCAATGAAGGGATGAAGTCGACGGCCTTCTGTCCCGGGTTCGTCGACACCGACATGACCGACTTCGTCAAGGAGCACGTCCCGCCCGAGAAGATGATCAAGACCCCGGATATCGCCGAGGCGCTGCGCTTCCTGCTCCGGCTCTCGCCGGCCTGCATCATCCCCGAGATCATCTTCGAGCGCCCGGGCGAGGCGGTCTGAGAGCGGGTTGTGGGTGGCCCCGGGGCCGGGGTACCGTTAGACCATGAGCACGGTCGGAAAGATCCCCGAGACCCTTGAGCAGTGGCGGACCGCCTACGGGCAGTCCGCCGAGCGCGACGCCCCGTTCACCACCCTGTCCGGCGAGCCGGTGGAGCCGCTGTACACCGAGCGCGATCTGCCCGAGGCGCAGGACATCGGTCTCCCGGGCCAATTCCGTACACGCGCGGCGTGTACCCGTCGATGTACCGAGGGCGGCTGTGGACGATGCGCCAGTTCGCCGGCTACGGCACGGCGGAGGAGACCAATGCCCGTTTTCGTTACCTGCTCGACCACGGTCAGACCGGGCTCTCGACCGCCTTTGACATGCCCTCGCTAATGGGCCACGACTCCGACCATCCCCGCTCGCTGGGCGAGGTGGGCCGCGAGGGGGTGGCCATCGACACCGTGCTTGACATGGAGACGCTCTTCGACGGCATCCCGCTCGACGAGGTGACCGTGTCGATGACCATGAACGCCCCCGCGGCGATCATGCTCGCCTTCTACGTGGTGGCGGCCGAACGGCAGGGCATCGGCGCAGAGAAGCTCGGCGGAACGATCCAGACCGACATCCTCAAGGAGTACATCGCCCAGAAGGAGTGGTGCTTCCCCGTCGACCCGGCCATGCGGCTGGTCACCGACATGATCGAGTGGTGCTCGGAGCACATGCCGCGCTGGCACCCGGTCAGCATCTCCGGCTATCACATCCGCGAGGCAGGATCGACGGCGGCCCAGGAGCTCGCCTTCACGCTCAAGGATGGCCTCACCTACGTCGAGCACGCCGTGGCCCGCGGCCTCGACGTCGACGACTTCGCCCCCCGGCTGTCCTTCTTCTTCAACGCCCACATCGATTTCTTCGAGGAGATCGCCAAGTACCGGGCGGCGCGCCGGATCTGGGCCCGGGAGCTGCGCGACACCTTCGGCGCGCGCGACGAGCGCTCGCTGCTCATGCGCTTTCACACCCAGACCGCCGGTGTGTCACTCACCGCCCAGCAGCCGCTGAACAACATCGTGCGCACGGCCATCGAGGCCCTGGCCGGCGTGCTTGGCGGCACCCAGTCGCTGCACACGAACTCCTGGGACGAGGCGCTGGCTCTGCCCACCGAAGAGGCGGTGCGGATCGCCCTGCGCACCCAGCAGATCATCGCCCACGAGACCGGCGTGGCCAACACGATCGATCCCCTGGGGGGCAGCTACTTCGTGGAGGCGCTGACCGACCAGCTCGAGGAGCGCTGCTACGCGTATTTCCACAAGATCGACGAGCTCGGGGGCATGGTGGAGGCGGTCAAGCAGGGCTTCCCCCAGCGCGAGATCGCCGATGCCGCCTACGAGCTTCAGACCGAGGTCGACTCGGGACGGCGAATCCTCGTCGGCGTCAACAAGTTCAAGGAAGGCGATGACGGCGACACCCACATCCTGCGGATCGATCCCGAGCTCGAGAAAAAGCAGATCGACCGCGTGCGCGCCGCCCGCGAGGACCGCGACAGCGAGGCGCTGCTGCGGATCCTGAGCGACCTCAAGGCGGCGGCCGGGGAGGAGGGCAAGAACCTGATGCCGGTGCTGCTCGAGGCGGCCCGGGTCCAGGCCACCGAGGGCGAGATCGTGGAGGCCCTCCAGGAGGTGTGGGGCAGCTACCGCGAGCGGCCGGTCTTCTGACCCCGCCGGTGGCGGCGCCGCGAGCGCGTCGTCCAGATCAACGTGAGGGCGCCGAGCACGAGCACGAGCAGCGCCACCATGCCGACAAAGGCCAGCCCGGGCGCGATGATGATGAGCAGGGCCGCCACCACCACGGCGACGGCCACGTCGACGACCCACGGCTGCTGTCTCACAGCGGCAGCCGCCGGTACACGGGGCGGGGGAGATGGCGCAGCACGGCAAAGACCAAGCGCAGGCGGCGCGGCACCCACACCGTGTGGGCCCGCGTGGACAGCGCCGTGACCGTCGCCTCGGCCACCGCCTCCGGTGTCGTGGCCATGGGGGCCGGCTTCAAGCCGGCTGTCATGCGCGTGCGCACGAACCCCGGACGGACGACCAGCACCCGAACACCGGCCCCGGCCACGCCGTCACCGAGGCCCTGGGCCAGCGCATCGAGCCCCGCCTTGGCGGCCCCGTAGACGGCGTTACTGGCCCGTGGGCGCTCGGCGGCCACGCTCGAGAGCACCACCAGTGTCCCGTAGCCTTGGGCCCGTAGCCGCCGCAGGGCGTGCAAGAGCAGCGATCCGGAGCTGACGAAGTTGGTGCGCAGCACCTCGAGGGCGTTCTCAGGGCGGGCGTCCAACCCCTCCTGAGCGCCGAGCACGCCGACGGCCAGGACGACGACGTCAAAGCCGCCGGTCTGGGCGAAGGCCTGATCGATCGTCGGCTCGTGTGCGGCTAGATCGTCGGCATCGAGGACGGCGACCCGGCCATCGCGGCAGCCTGACCCCTCGAGCTCGGCGAGCGCGGTTGCGAGCCGGGCGGCGTCGCGCCCCACCAGGTAAGGGGTGACAGGACCGTCGCCGGCCAGCCGGCGGGCGATGGCGGTGCCGATCTCCGAGCTGCCACCCAGAAGCAGCAGCCGCTGGCCCGCGCCGTCAGCCATCAACGAGCCCCGTGCGCAGCGCGAGGTCCGAGGCCCAGACACCCTCGGGATCGACCTGCCGGCGGATCGCGCGCCATTCGCCCAGGCGCGGATACATGGCGGCCAGCACCTTCGGGGCAAGGCGCGAGTCCTTGGCCAGGTAGACCCGCCCCCCCGCACCGGCGACGAGCTCGTCGCAGGCGGCGAGGCCCGCCTCGAGCCCCGGCGCGCGGCGCGGAACATCGAGTGCGAGCGTCCACCCCTCGAGGGGAAAGGACAGCGGCGCGCCGTTGGCCGCTCCGAAGTCCTTGAGCACGCAGAGAAAGCACGGTATCCGGGCGCGGCGCAGGCGCATGATGACGGCCTCCAAGACGGCTTCCTGGCCCGACGGCACGACGAGCTGATACTGCATGAAGCCTTCGGGGCCGTACAGCCGGGGCCAGGCCTCGAGGGCATCGAGCGGAAACATGTGCGCGCCGATCGCCTCCACCTGCCCCCGCTCGCGTCGGGGACTGCGACGGAAGCGCAGATCGTTGAACGCGCGGACAAGACTGGGCCGCAGGAGGCCGCCCGGCCAGCGCTCGGGGATACGGGAGCGTGCCTTGACCGTCGCGGCCCCGCCCCGGGTTCCGCGCTCGCGCCATCCGCGCTCAGGTGGTCCGCGCGCGTGACGACGCCGCGCGCCGGCTGGCGGCCAAGCAGGTCGAGCCAGGCGACGCGGTGGGGCCCGCCGGGCGCGCGGAGCGCCGCCAGCGCCGCGTCGAGGCTCTCGACGCGGTCGGTGTCGACCGAGAGCACCGGGCTCTCGACCGCCCGCAGCTTGATGCGGGCCGAGAGGATGACACCGGTGAGGCCCATCCCCCCGACGGTGGCGGCGAACAGCTCGTCCCCGGGCCCGAGCACGAGACGCTCGCCGGTCGCGGTGAGCAGCGTGAGTTCCTCGACGTGGCGGCCGAAGGTGCCTGCCGTCCCATGGTTCTTGCCGTGAATGTCGCTGGCGATGGCACCGGCCACCGAGACATGCTGCGTGCCCGGGACCACCGGCACCATCCAGCCCGCCGGCACGAAGCGCTCGAGGAGGGCACGCACCGTCACCCCGGCCTGCGCTGTGACGGTCCCGCGCACGGGATCCCAGTCGAGGCCGCGAAGGCCGGTGGTGTCGATGACCAGGCCGTCTCGCAGCTGCGCCGCATCGCCATAGCTGCGGCCCATGCCGCGAGCGATGGCCGCAGGCCCCGCTCTGCCGGACCGGCGCGCGGCGGCGGCCTGGGCGACGGCGCCTTCGAGCTCGTCCGCGGTGCCGGGCGCGAGCACGGTGGCCGGCACCCGCGGCCCCCCTCCCCAGCCGCTCAGCGTCGCGGTGCGCGGCGCGAGCCGGCGTGCGCTGACAACGTGCTCCTGCTCAGCTTGCGGCATGGACGGCCAGCGCGAAGAGGATCAACCACACGACGCCCGCGAGCGCAAGCGGCCGGTCGCTCAACAGGACCTCCTCAGGCGCTTCGGCCGCGCCCGCCCGCACGCGCGCGCCGTAGCGCAGCAGGCAGATGGCAAACGGGGCGAGGGTCAAGGCCCGCCACGGCACGAGCCCGGGCGAAGGGAGAGCGATCGCCCACACCGCGTAGGCGAAGAGGGCCACGGCCACCGTGACGACCATGATGGCGGCCAGGACGCCGGGCGGGTAGCGATCGAGCACGGGCCGTCGTGCGCTACCCGCGCCGGCACTGCGGCGCAGCTCGCAGTCGCGCTTGGCTGCCGCCACGAACACCGCGGTGGCGCTGATCACGAGCACGAACCAGCGCGACAGGGTGACCGGGGCGGCGACGCCGCCGGCCACGGCCCGGAGCACGAAGCCGCCGCCGATGGCCAGGATGTCGAGGATGGGCACGTGCCTCCAGATCACGGTGTAGCTCAGCGTCACGACCACGTAGGCACCGCCGACGAGCACGAGCGGTGAGCGGATCATCCAGCAGAGGACCAGGCCGGCCACCATCAGCCCGACGCCGAAGCGCAGTGCGCCCGCCGGGCTGAGTTCCCCGGCCGCCACGGGCCGGAAACGCTTGCGGGGGTGCAGGCGGTCCTCGACGGCGTCGCGCACGTCGTTGACGGCGTAGATCCCCGAGGCGAGCAGACAGAAGGCCACGCATGCGGCGGCCACCCGGACGGGCACGTCATCGTGGCCCAGCGCTCCGGCGGCCCCCGCGGCGGCCACCACCAGGCCGTTCTTGATCCATTGCCGGGGTCGGGCGATCTCGAGCAAGGCGCGCGGGTTTGCCCGGCGCCCGCGCGGACGTGACGGTGAAAGCGACGCGGGCGCCCGCGCCTTCAGGCCGGTGCCCGCGGGCGCATATGCTGTGAAGAGTGAAACGCGGCGCATTGCCCGGCGCCCTGACGCACCCTCGGGCACGGAACTCATCACAGGCACCGTAGCCCGGGACTGTGTGGATGGGCTATGGGAAGGGTGATGAAGCTTTCATGGTGCATTTAGCCCCTCCTGGCTGGTGGTAAGCAAAGTAAGACGTGTGTTGTCATCAGTGCAAGTGAGATCAGGGGGATATGCGTCCCCACGGCCAACGAGGGAGATGCCATCGCGGGGCGCGCGGATTCGCCGGATCCTCATGCTCGCGGCCGCGTTCGCGCTCGTGCCCGCCCTCGTGTCGTTCGCGTCCTCGCTCGCCCAGCCCTCGAACTCCTCTTTCGGTATTCGTGCCGTCGAGTGGCTGCGTGGTCACGGGGCGCGAGGCATCGTCAACGACATCGAAAACGCCTATTACTCGTTGAACGCTCCCGCCACCGGGGGCAAGGCCCTGCATGCGCTGCCGGCGCAGTCGGGAATCGTCGCGCGGCGGCTGAAGAGCAAGCGGCGCCGGATGTATCTGCCCCCGCCCGTCGCTCCGGTGATCAAGCCCTCCCTCCCCGGCGAAGGGGTGTGGCGGGCAACGTTTGCGCCCGGCGGCGCATCCCCGCCGGTGCTCATCACGAGCTTCCGGCCCGATCCCAACTACCCCGAGCTCGTGGCCGGTGTGGCCTGGATCAACCACGCGCGCACGAGCGTCGCGTTCTATCCCGGCATCTCTGAGCCCGCGGTGGCGCTGGCCTCGCGCGGCCCTGAGGAGGTCCCGCACAGCCGGCGGGGCGGTCTGGTGGCCGCCTTCAACAGCGCCTTCAAGCTCTCCGACGGGCAGGGCGGCCTCGCGCTGAACGGTCACACGTACGCGACCATGCAGCCCGGCATGGCCACCTTCGTCCGCTACCGAAACGGCCGCACGGACATCGTCGCCTGGCCCAGCGGTCCCGACGCCGGCCCCGACGTGGTCTTCGCCCGTCAGAACCTGCCCTTGATCGTCAACCACGGCCATCCGAACCCCAACCTCTCCGACGGGCCGGAGTGGGGGTTCACGCTCGGCAATGCCATCCGGGTGTGGCGCTCGGCCATCGGCATCGACCGCCACGGGAACGTCCTCTATGCGGCCGCCAACGACCAGACCGTCGGCTCGCTGGCCGCCATCCTCATCCGAGCTCACGCCGTGCGAGCGATGGAGCTCGACATCAACGCCTACTGGCCCAGTTTCATCACCTACCGATTTCCCGGGGCGCGGGATCCCGCCAACCTCCTGCCCACCATGGTCCGCTCGCCGGAGCGCTACCTCACCCCGGACGATCGGGACTTCTTCGCGGTCTACCTCCGTCCCTGAGCGCGCCATCACGAGGCTCCTCGCCGGGCGTAGACGGCAAAGAAGTCACGGTCGTCGGGTGACAGGTAACGGGTGGCGTCTCGAGTCATCGCGGGCAGGAGCTTCTGGGGCCCGCCGGCGCTCCAGGCGCCATAGAAGTTGAAGGTCACCCACTCGGCGTTGATGTCGAGCTCCATCGCTCGCACCGCGCCGGCCCGCTGCAGGATGCGGGCCAGGCTGGTGACCGTCTGGTTATCCGCGGCCGCGTAGAGAAGGTCACCGCGGCCGTCCACCCCCACGCCCGAACGCCAGACCCGGATGGCGTTGCCGAGCGTCGCCCCCCACTCCGGACCGTCGGAGAGGTTGGGGTTGAGCCGCCCGCCGTCAATGATCAACGCCAGGTTCTGACGCGCGAACTCGATCCCAGGTCCAGGCGTGGAGCCGCCGGTCCAGGTGCGCACGTCGGCCCGGCCGTCGCGGTCACGGACGAAGGTGGCCTGTCCCTTCCGGAGCGGCGCATAGACGCGTCCGAAGGCCACGAAGCCGCCGTGGTCGTCCTCGAGCTTGAAGCCGCTGTTGAAGGTGGCCAGGAGCCCGGGGCGAAGCTGCGGTGGCACCTCCGCCACGGGATTCTGGGAACTCGGAGGCTCGTAGCGGCCGGGGTAGAGCTGGGCCCACGCGCGCGTGGCGTCGATCCAGGCCACGCCGGCGATCATCTGGGGATAGATGGGATCAGGGCGGAAGGTGGTGACGAGCACCGCGGGTGCGCCGCGCACGAGCGGGCCCGTCCCGCGCCAAGTTCCCTCTCCCGGGAGAGCGGGGGTGATCACGGGCGCGATCGCCACGGGGGCGTAGCCGCCGGTTGCTGAGGTGGCGGTGCGACCCACATTGGGCAACCGACGCAAGGCGGCGCCTCCCGTCGGCGGCGCCGAGAGCCCGTAGTAGGCGCGCTCGACGTCGGAGACGAGCCAGGCGTCGCCGTGGCCGCGCAGCCACTCGATGAACCGGACCCCGAGCGGGGTGTTCGACGCGGCGGTCAGCGCCGAGCCGAGGGAAAGCCCGGCATCAGCCAGTACGAGCACGAGAACCAGCGCGGCGATGCGGCGCAGTCGGTAGCGCAACCGCGTCCGCGGATCACGCCGGGGACGCCGCGGGGCCGGGCTGACCGTGGCTCGCGGAGAGGGGCGGCGAGGCGGCGCCGCGGGAGCGAGAGAGGAGCGCGAAGCTGGCACGTCTGTCTGGCGTTTCCACACCGGCTTGGTGGCTCCCTGCCGGGAGGCGATGAGAAATCACTCAACGCCGGTCGCGGCGGCCGGCGCGGCCGGCGCTTCTAAGAAGGTGCTTACGCCAACACTTAAGTTCGGCTTTGCCCCGGGGAACTGTTGATTGCCTGACGTTGTCGGGTGGCGTGGGCGACGCGCCGCTGCGAAGATGCGCCCATGGACGTTCAGCTGCAGAAGCGGATCGCGCACAATGAGTCTCTGTTCCGGGAGGCCAACGAGGCCATTCTCCGGGGCCTGTGGCCTGGAGAGGAGGAGCGCCCGGTGCGTTTTCGCTGCGAATGCGCTCGGGTGGATTGCAATTGCGCCGTGGAGGTGACGGTGAAGGAGTACGAGCGGGTTCGGTCCCACCCCCGCCGGTTCCTCATCGCCGAGGGCCACGATGTCCCCGAGGTCGAAGAGGTGGTGGACAACGGCCGCGACCACCTCGTCGTTCAGAAGAACGGTCGGGCGGGCGCGGAGGCCGAGGCCATCGACCCGCGCGGGTAGCCCTTAGTTGGTACGCCTTAGTTGGTACGGCGCGCGTACTCACCCACGAGGAAGCCCATCCGGGCTTCGGTGCCACCACCGCCGCGCTCGGAGATGATGAACTCGTCACAGGCGTCGGCGATCAGGGCCAGGCCGACGCCCATCCCGGGCTTGCGCCCCGGGGTCTGAAATCCACAGCCGTCATCGGTGATCAGCACCCAGAGCTCGTGGGCGGCGACCGCCGCGGTGACGTGGATGTCGCCGTCGCTCTGAGGGTAGGCATGGACGACGGCGTTGGTGACCGCCTCGGAGACGGCCAGCCGGATGGCGTCGAGCTGGGAGGGGGTGGCTCCCGACCGGGCGGCGTAGTCGGCGACCGAGCGCCGGGCCAGGGGAACCGACTCGGGAGTGGCAGGATAGCTTTCGCTCAAAGTTTCACGTAGGGCGACCAAGGATGGGATACCTATTGAGCCGGACTGCAGAGGTCAACCGGCGGGGTGGCCATGGGACTCACGCGGGTTGGCGGCCGCCCTCCTCAGCGGCTCGCCAGGTGCCGATCCGCCGGCGCAGCTGAAGATAGGCGAGCGCTCCCGGGAGCGTCGGGAGCCAGAAGGAGATCGCCCGGTAGGCGAAGACGGCCACGACCGCGGCCCCGGCGTTGACGCCGAGCGCGATGAAGCAGCCGATCATCCCGCCCTCCACGCCGCCGATCCCTCCGGGAATGGGGATCGCGTTGGCCAGCTGGCCGACGTAGTAGCCCATGATCACCACGAACACCGGCTCAGTCGCCCCGAAGGCCAGGAAAGAGACGTACAGCGCGGCGATGTCGAACGCCCAGTACACCACGGCACCCAGAACCCCAGGCTTCATCTGCCGGATCAGCTCGGCGGCGGTGTCGATGCCGTCTCGGATCGTTGCCGGCACCGTGGCCAGGCGCGAGAGCAGCTTGCCCAGGCGCCGGCGCCCTGAGGCCCGGTCGGCGAGGCGCTCAAAGGCCGCGGGCACGAGCCGCGCCAGGAGGACGAGGCCGATGACGAGGGCGCCGAAGGCAGCGGGCAGGAAGCTGACAGACCAGCCGGCCTGCGTGCCGACCACGCCGGTGCCGAGGGCGAGACCGACGACGATCAGGGTGACCATGAAGACCGTGTAAAGAAGGATCTCGAAGCCCGCCATGCGCCGGGCGATGGTCCGCCCGGACAGCCCCGCCGCTCGCAGCGCCCAGGCGGTGAGCGCGATGCCCCCGGCTCCCGCCGCCGCGAGCAGCTTGGTGGCCACGATGCCGGCCAGCGTGATCTCATAGCTGGCCCGCCATCCGATCTTCGTCCCCTCGGTGGAGAAAACGGTGCGGAAGAGAGCGACGTAACCGCCGATCGAGATCACCTCGAGGCCAACGCCGACCGCCAGCCAGGCGTGATTGCCCGTGCCCAGGCGCTGAAGCGTCGACCCCAGCCCGGAGATCTTGGGCAGCACGAAGACGATGAACAGCGTGACAACGCCGGCGGCCACGAGCAACCCGATGGCGATGCGGTGCCCGCGAATGAACTTGCCCAGCGCGTGGCGGCTCGGCGGTGTCACCGGCGGAGTCGGTGACTCGGGGTCCGAACCCTCGAACACGTCACGCCCGAAGCAGTCCACGCACGGCTGATCGCCGTCCGACGGGGGCGGCCCGGCCGGGGACGAGGCCAAAGGGCGTTCGCTCCGCCCGGACACCGCTTGGATCATGCCCCAAAGATGCCCACGAGAGCCTTTGGCCAACCAGGCCTCGTCGGGCTGGGCGCCCGGTTTCGCTCACCGGGCGAGGACGCCGCCAAGCGCTGTTCGCTCGGCCGCGCCGGCCCCCCGGTCGCACACTCCATAACGTCCTACGACACCGTTTTCGGCCTGCCACAGCGGCGATAGGGGACCGGCCACGTGAACGTACTGGGCGTTGACCTGCGTGAGGGTGTCGGCGGTGGGGTCGACGAGCTCCCGGCCGGCCTTGGCCTCTCCGAAGTGACCCGGCCAGCACGCCCATGGCACGTGGGCGAGGTCGACGAGCGGAGTGGACGCGGCCCGAAAGGCAAACCGTCCCGACCCGCACACCAGCCAATCACTGAGCAGGCCTCCCCCCTGCCGGGTCCGGATGCGCTGACCGCAGCCGGCGGGGTAGGAGGGGTGGCCCCCGATCGCCGCCTGGACGACGGGGTGGCCGTCGTCGAAGGTCAGGTCCTTGGGGCTCCAGGCGTAGAACACCCCCTCGTCTGCGTGTCGGGCGGTGTAGAGCGCGACCGGCCGCAACGTGCGGGCATCGAGCAGGACGGTCACGTGCTCCCAGTCGCCCTGATGGAGGTCGACGTTGGTGATGTCGCCCGCCTCGGGGGCGCCGTTCTCGAGCGCCGTGCGAACGACCAGGGGGTAGTAGTTGTAGGGGTAGAAGAACCAGTACTGCAGGCCGATCAGTCCGTCGGTGGAGCTGCCGGCGTCAGCGGGCGTGGCGGCGGCCTCCACGACCGGCCAGGCGGGCAGCCGGCCCGCGACGCCGGCGTAGTGGACCGGGCCGGCGTAGTAGAAGTAGATCTGCGCCGAGCGCCAGGGGTCGAGGACGCCCGGGTCGGCTAGCCAGTGGTGCAGCGACCCCGGGTTGACGTGCTGCCCGGCCTCGAAGGCGTTGAACTGGGGACCGGGTTCGGGGGTGAGGGCACTCGCGCCCGGGTTGGCGGTGACTGGAAAGCGCAGGTAGTCGCCCGGTGTCCCGGTGGCCGGAACCGAAGACACCGGCCGGCAGCGGGCGAGGGTGGGAGAGGCATACAGGCACGCGCGCCGTCCGCGCGGCCCGACGTCGGCGAGGGCGGCGCCCACCGAGACGGGCCAGAAGCGATCGTCGACGGTGACCTCGAGGGTGGGCTCATAGCGCTTGGCCAGGCGGGCGATCCGGGGATCGGTCGTCTGCTCGATCGGCGCCTCGCCGTCGAGGGCTCGCCCGCCGGCCGGCGCCGGCCCGGCGATGGCTCCCGCGCCCAGCGCGGGGTCCTCACGGCCGGCGGCCAGGAAGGGGGGCGGCGCTCCGGCACAGGTGGGCTGGCGACCGCGGAGATCGCGCACGAAGACCGCCTGGGGCTCGTCCACGCCGAATAACTGCAGCGGCAGGCCGATCAGCGCGGGTCGCCCGCCCTGATCGAAGGCGGCTCGGCTGCCGTCCTGGACACTCTGGGCGGCGGCCACGGGTACGGCCCGCAGGTGGGCTGCGGTCGAGGTGGCGTCGGCCAGTGGGGTGCACTGCACGAGCTGATAGCGCTCCGGGGAGCGGTGCAGCAGCCCCCCGACGTACTCGGCCGAGGTGGTGCGCACGATCCGCCCGGCGAAGGACACCGGGGGAGTGACGTAATAGGCGAGGGCGACGAGCGCGTACAGGCCCGCCACGGCCCAGGGCAGCGGCGAGCGCAGAAGCGACCGGCGCAGCTCTCGTCGCCCCCAGGTCGAGATGACCACGCCGGTGAGGACGAGCAGGCCGACGGCGGGGGTGCAGAGCAGGGCGAGGACGATGACCACCACCCATGCGATCAGGTGACCGCGTGGTGTGGCGTCGAGCGGTCCGAGGTCGGTGAGCACGCGGTGCACGACGAGGGCGGCCACCACGCCAGCCACCGCCACCGCCCACGACGGAGCGGAGAACTCCGCCACCGCCTGGCCGGCGGCCAAGCCGACCACCCCCGCGAGCACGAGCAGGTTGGCGCCCGCCAGGATGCGCAGGCGGGGATCGGCCGGCGGCTCGACGGCGCTTTGCGGCGAGGCTCCGAGCGCGCCGCCGGGCGGGGCGATCACCTGCGCCTGTTCCCCGGCCACCCGCTCGTGGACCTCAGCCGCGTGGGTCAGGCGTCCGCAGAAGCGGTGCAGCCGGGTGACCCGGGCCGCCGCGGCGGCCCGCCGGCGCACCCGCGCCCGGCGCAGGCTGCTGGCCCGCACGGCGCGGGCCGCTCGGACCGTCCGCCGGCGCTCGCCCTCAGGGCCAGCTTGGTTGAGGGCTCGCCAGGCCGGTCCGACGCCACCGCAGTCCACGATCTGGGCCCAATCGTGGCCGTGGAAGTCCCACCGCCGTCGGGCGGCCAGGTCCGCGGCCAGGCACGAGAGGGCGAAGACGCCGAGCGCCACGGCGAACAGGACCACTCCGAGCAGGAAGCTGGCCCAGATCGGGACCACGAACACGCCGTGGCCGAACGGCAGGCCGGCCACCTCGAGGCGCAGGACCGTCGCCGCCAGGCCGGTGACACAGACCACGGCGATCGCGGCGATGCTCCTGGCCACCCATCCACGCACGAGGAGATCATCTCTCCTTTCGCCGGGCCGGGACGAGGGCTGTGAGCGAGGTTGCACCGCGCGTAGGCGCCCCCATAGGATTGGCCATCGTGGCGAACGTCGAGGGGAAGGCGACGGCGATCACGGTCCTCACGCCGCTCAAACGGGAAGGGCCTCTGCTCCTGACGCTGGTCTTCTGGGCCGCGCGCAACATCACGGAGACGCTCGAGAAACTTCAAACCCTCTCCTTCATCCATTACGCCCGTTGGGCGGTGATCGATCGCTTCCCCGACACGGGCGCAGGCGAGCGGCTGGGCCACAGCTACCTGCTCTTCGAGAGCAACTTCAACGGCACCTGGGACCAGTACATCGACGCCTTCTCCGAGGTGGTGGCCTTTCGCATGAAGGCGATCTGGGGCACCTCCCTCGGGTTCCCGGGCCCGCTGCCCGTGGAGCCGTTCAAGCAGTACATCCGCCGCAACGAGTACGTGGCCAACCACTACTGGTCGGCGTATCCGGGCGCCACCACGACCGAGATCCTCTCCGCCGGCCGCGTGCAGGAGGCGCTCGACGGTCTCCTGGCCCGGGCGGCCGAGCTCGAGCCGGTCACGTTTCGCGCGGCCTACGAGTCGTTTTTGACCGAGGTGCAGGGAGACCTGTGAACGAGGCCCGCAACACGAGCGGGCAAGCCCACGCGCTCACCGTGCTCACGCCCATCCTGGCCGGCCACGAAAGCCTGCTGGCCGCGCTGCTCGACACCTTCCCCTCGGGGAGGGGCAGCCCGCTGGCCGCGGTGCCCGGCACGCACTTCGCCCGCTGGGTGATCATCGGAGACGTCGTCTTCGAGACCCCGGGGCAGCGGCGCGACCACCTAAGGCAGGCACGACTGCTCTTCACCAGTAACCTCGATGGCCCGCTCGAGCCCTACCTGGAGGTGCTGCGAACCGGGCTCGGCGAGACCGCCGACGCCATCTGGAGCCACTGCGCCGAGCTATCCCGGCCGGGCTGACGGGGCCGCCTTCGCCCGCTACCTGCGCGCCCATCAGATCCAGAGCGCACTGTTCTTCGCCGCCTATGGCGAGCAGACGGTCGAGCAGGTCAGGCGCAGCCTGGCCGCCCGCCGGCAGGTCATCGCCTTCGCCCTGCGGGCCCAGGGCATGTCCGACGCCGAGCTGCAGGCCGCCTTCCGAGAAACCTTCACGCCGTGAGCGCGCTGGACCTCGACCGGATCCAGGGCTTCGTGGTCCGCGGCTACCGCCTGCCCTTCGCCCGCTACCTGTTTTTGCGCATTGACGATGTGACCGCCGTGGCCAGCTGGATTGCGTCGATCACCCCCGAGGTGCTGACCGCGGCTCCGTGGTCGGTCAAGCCGGCCTCGGGGGTGAACCTCGCCCTCAGCTACGCCGGTCTGCGCACGCTGCAGTTGCCCGACGCCTCGCTGGCCGGTTTTCCGGAGGAGTTCCGGCAGGGGATGGCCGCGCGGGCGGATCTGCTCGGCGACAGCGGCCCGAGTGCCCCACGCTGGTGGGAGGGAGGCCTGGGCTTGCCCGACATCCACGTGCTGGTGATGATCAGCGCCCGCGACGAGGCGGCCCTGGCCGCCCACGATGCCCGCCTGCGGGCCGGGCTGCGCGGCCTGACGGTGATCTACGACGACCTCGGTAGGGCGCTGCCCGGGGGACGCGAGCACTTCGGCTATGCCGACGGCTTCGGTCAGCCGGCCATCGAGGGTGCCGATGTCCCGGCCCGCCCGGGCCAGGGTGCCCCGCTGGGAAACGGGGGCTGGCGGCCGATCCGCGCCGGGGAGTTCATCCTCGGCTATCCGGACGAGGAGAACGTGCTGGCGCCCGCGCCCCCGCCCGACGAGCTGAGCCGCAACGGCTCCTACCTCGTGTATCGCAAGCTTCACCAGGACGTGGCCGCCTTCCGGCGGCGGCTGACCGCGGCGGCTCCGCTCTTTGCCGGCGGCGAGGAGCTCCTGGCGGCCAAGGTCGTCGGTCGCTGGCGCGACGGGACACCGCTCGACGTCTCGCCCTATCGCTCCCAGCCCGAGCTGGCCGCCGACCCGGGGCGCAACAACGCGTTTGACTACGGCGATGACACCGGCGGCCTGCGCTGCCCGGTGGGCGCGCACGTGCGCCGGTCAAACCCGCGCCGCAGCCTGCCCTTCGAGGGCAGGTTGGTCAACCGCCACCGGCTCATCCGCCGCAGCATCCCCTACGGTCCGCCGCTGCCCGGCGGGGCCGACGACGACGGCGCCGATCGCGGGATTCACTTCTCGTGTCTGCAGGCCAGCATCCAGCGCCAGTTCGAGTTCGTCCAGACGCAATGGCTCAACGGCGGGAACTCCCTGAGCCTGGGTGAGGACCAGGACGTCGTGGTCGGTCCCCAGGACGGAGCCCCGCCGGCCAAGATGACCGTCCCCGGCCAGCCGCCGTTCTTCCTCGGTCCCCTCGAGCGTGTGGTGACGGTCAAGGGCGGCGAGTACTTCTTCGTGCCCGGCATCAACGGGCTGCAGTTTCTGGCTGCCGCGGCGGGCGGCGGCGCGGGGTAGCCGCGACGCACCCGTCGGTCATCACCACCGCTCCCGGGTCTCGACGAAGTCCTTGAAGGCCTCGAGGTCGCGGCGGATCCGGCGCTCGGGTGAGCCAAGGGCCGAGCTGACCTGCTCGACGACCCCTTCAGGCCGGAAGTCGAGCTCCATCATGAGCCGCGTGCGCCCCTCGTGGATGCGCTGAAAGGTCACCGACGCCGTCTGGCTGCCATCGACGTGGCGCCATGTCACCCGCTCCTCCGGTGCCCGCTCGACGATCTCGGTCTCCCACTCGCGCCGCCGGCCACCAGTGCCCGCCACCCAGTGCAGGCGCGTGTCATCGAGCCAGCGGACTTCATCCACGTCGGCCATGAACTCGGGGAACTCCTCAAACCGGGTCCACTGCTGATAGGCGGTGGTGAGCGGGACGCTGACGGCGATGGATTGGTGAACGGTCGGCATGGTCCTCCTGGTCGAAGTCGCACGGGTGCTACCCGGATTGCGTTTAGAAAAGCCTAAATACGTTGTTGAGAAACCGCGGGGGCGGTATGGGCGTCGACCGCGGGGCGGGGCGGGGCGGGGCGGATGGCGGCGGGCCGGGTAGCCCTCAAAGCATCCGGTCCCAGAGGAGGGAGGCTCCTGATGAAAGCGGTCGTCTACAAAGAACCGTACGACGTCCAGGTTGAGGAGGTTGAGGATCCGAGGATCGAGGCGCCCACCGACGCCATCGTCCGCATCACCTCCACCTGCATCTGCGGCTCAGATCTGCACATGTACGAGGGCCGCACGGGGGCGGAGTCCGGCCTCGTCTTCGGCCACGAGAACCAGGGCATCGTCGAGGAAGTCGGCGAGGCCTGTGTCCGGGTCAAAAAGGGCGACCGCGTCAACATGCCCTTCAATATCGGCTGCGGGTTCTGTTTCAACTGTGAGCGTGGCTACACAGGCTTCTGCCTGACCGTCAATCCCGGCTTTGCCGGCGGCGCCTATGGCTATGTGAGCATGGGCCCCTACCGCGGCGGCCAGGCCGAGTATCTGCGCGTGCCCTTCGCCGACTTCAACTGTCTCGAGCTCCCCGAGGGCGACGAGCACGAGGCCGACTTCGCCATGCTCTCCGACATCTTCCCCACCGGCTATCACGGGGCGGAGATCGCCGATGTGCGCCCGGGGGAGACCGTGGCGGTGTTCGGAGCGGGCCCGGTGGGAATCATGTCCGCCTACAGCTGCCTCATCCGGGGGGCGTCCGTTGTCTACGTGGTCGATCGCGTGGAGGACCGCCTCAAGAAGGCCGAGGAGATCGGGTGCGTGCCGATCGACTTCTCCAAGGGCGATCCCGCCGAGCAGATCAAGGACATGCGTGATGGCGACGGCGTGATGAAGGGCATCGACGCCGTCGGTTACCAGGCCATCGGTTCCGACGGCGATGAGGAGCAGCCCAACGCCGTCCTCGAGGGCCTCATCGAGGTCGTCAACCCCACGGGCAAGATCGGCATCCCCGGCCTGTACGTGCCCGCGGACCCGGGGGCCAAGGACCCCCACGCGCAGGAAGGCCAGCTCTCGCTGTCGTTTGGCAAGTTCTTCGAGAAGGGGCTCGCCTTGGCCACCGGTCAGTGCAACGTCAAGCGCTACAACCGCCACCTGCGCGACCTCATCGTCGCCGGGCGGGCCGAGCCGAGCTTGATCGTCTCCAACGAGGTTTCGCTCACCGAAGCCCCGGATGCGTACGACAAGTTCGACAGGCGCGTGGACGGTTACACCAAGGTGATCCTCAAGCCGGCGGCTTGAGCCTAGGCGGAGCCCCGCCCGACGGCCCGAAAACGGGGATCAGCGCACACGCGAGCGTTGCTCGGGCGCCGCGTGTGCTCTGGTCCCCGGATAGCGGGGGTCAGACCACACACCGCTGCTCGGCGCCGGGCGCGTGTGCTCTGGTCCCCGGGTCCGTGTCGCTTCGGGGCCCTCAGGCGTCGCGGCGAGCCAGCGCCTCGAGCAGATCGAGGGCGTCCTGAAGCCCGTCCTCCATACCCGCGTTGAGGTGGGCGTCGCGGCTGATCTGGTTGGGATGTTGGACGAGGATGGTGGCCCTCGTCGTCTCGGAACCCCCCTCGCCGTCCTCGAAGGTGACGGTGTTGAGCGCCACTACGTCGGGCACGGGCTCGAAGATCTCGGTGGACACGAGTCGTTGGCCCGCAACGACCTCGCGGTACTCACCGTGCCAGCCGAACTCCTGGCCGTCGGGTGCGCGCAGCACGTAGCGCCAGGCTCCGCCGGGGCGCAGATCGATCTCGCACGTCGTCATCTCGCCGCGGTTGGCGTGAAACCACCGCCGGACGAGCTCCGGCGTCGTCCAGGCCCGGAACACGAGGTGCTTCGGAGCATCGAAGGACCGCGTGATGAGAATCTGATCCTCGGTGGGGAGGGTGACCTGCGCCTTCCTATGGGTCGCTGCGGACATCGCTGCGCTCCTCTCGTTGTAGTTCTTCCAGCACCGTCTCGAGCTGATCGAATCGCTCCAACCACATCCGCTCGTAGCGCCTGACCCAGTCGTGGATGGGCTTCAGGGCCGGGGCGTTGACCCGGTAGACCCGGTAGCGCCCGGCCTCCCGCACCTCTACGACGTCGACCCGCCGAAGGACACCCAGGTGCTTGGACACCTGGGGCTGAGGCAGGCCGAGGATCGCCACCAGCTCACCGACCGTCCGCTCGCCGCCGGCCAGCGCGTCGAGGATCTCGCGGCGTCGCGGCTCGGCGATGGCGTTGAAGGCGTCAGTGGTGGTGGGGGTGGGGGCCATACTGGATATGAATCATATTCCGATATAGGAATATATCAACCCGAAAGGGCCGCCCACCCTGGCCCCCGGCGAGGGAGCTGGGTGGGCGGGGAGAGGCGAGTCAGCAGCTCCAGGCCGAGCGGCCCTGGGTGGCATAGATCTCGCTGGCGATCCGGCCCTGCTCGGCCGGGGAGGCGTCCTGGGGAAGTCCCTGACCGCCGTAGGCCTGCCACGTCGAGGGCATGATCTGGTAGGCGCCACCCGCACCGCTGGAGGGGTTCACGGCCGAGTAGTTGCCACCGGACTCGCACTGGACGATGTTCGAGGGGATGCTGTATGCGCCCGTGCTCGAGGTGGCCGCCGAGCCGGGGCTCGAGGCGGTCGAGCGCGTCGAGCTCGCCGTTGGGGCCGGCGCCGGGGGCGGCTTGATGCCAAACAGGGCGTCCCAGGTTTGCTGGCCGACGATGCCGTCCACGGCGAGCCCGTGGCCGCCCTGGAAGTGACGGACGGCGCGCTGGGTCTCGGCGTCATAGCGGCCCAGGGCGGCGATGTGCAGCGCTCGCTGAACCTGGGCGACAGCGGTGCCGCTCGACCCCGGATGCAGGAGCGCGGGCGGGGCGCCACCGGGCGGAGCGATGGACGCGCGGACGTTCCCGCCCGGTCCGACTGGCGCCGCGGCGGCGGGGGCGGCGGTGGCGGCCAGGAAACCTGCGCTGGCCGCGACTGTGGCCAGACCCATCCCGAAGCGACGGGTACTGGCGGGGCACGGCAGCACGTGCCGCGATCGTTTCGTAGGCATGGAGCCTCCTTCTTTCTCATGCCGACGGGGTTAGCTGACGGGCTCGCGCGAGAAAGTGCGCTACGCCGCGCTCCGGCGGCGATTAGCCCCAGGTGGGCCGGCCGAGGCCGTCCCGGGTGGGTCCCCCGCTCCCCAACGTAAGCAATGGTCAGGGATTAGGCGGTTCTTACGAAGCGCCGGCCACCCTATCAGCCACGATCCCCGGAATCCCGCCCTGCGGTGTGCGGTGCGTCACGATTCGAACGTGGGCGATTGCTCGCGCCCGGCGGCGGTGCAACGTCGAGGCCGTCGCGCTTGGCCCACTCGAGCAGGGTCTCGAGCGAGAAAGCTTCGTCATCGATCCCCGCATGCAGGTCACCGCGGATGGCGAAGCGCTCGGGCACCGTGGCGATGGTCAGCTCGGCCGGCTCCACGTCGGCCAGCTCCTCCCAGGCGATGGGCGCCGACACCGTACCGCGCGGATTGCCGCGCACCGAGTAGGCCGAGGCGATGGTGTGGTCGCGGGCGTTCTGGTTGTAGTCCACGAAGACCTTGGCGGGGTCGCGATCCTTGCGCCACCACGTGGTGGTGGCGGCGTCGGGAAGGCGGCGCTCGACCTCGCGCGCGAAAGCGAGCGCGGCCGTGCGTACCTCGGAGAAGCTCCATCGCGGCTCGATCCGCACGTAGACGTGCATGCCGTTGCCGCCTGAGGTCTTGGGCCAGCCCGTGATACCGAGTTCGTCGAGCACCTCCCGGGCCACCTGCGTGACCCGCTTGACGGCGTCCAGCGAGGCCTCCGGCATCGGATCGATGTCGATGCGCCACTCATCGGGCTTCTCCACGTCGGCCCGTCGCGAGTTCCAGGGATGGAACTCGACGGTCGACATCTGGACTGCCCAGATCACCTGCGCCAGCTCGGTGACGCACAGCTCGTCGGCGTGGCGTCCGTAGCGCGGGAAGTGCACGCGGACCGTTTGCACCCACTCAGGGGCCCCGGAGGGGATGCGCTTCTGATGCACCTTCTCGCCGTCGGTGCCCGACGGGAAGCGGTGCAGCATGCACGGCCGCTCCCGCAACGCGCGCACGATGCCGTCCCCAACCGCCAGGTAGTAGTTGACCAGGTCGAGCTTGGTCTGGCCGCCGGCCGAGAAGTAGACGCGATCGGGATGGCTGATGGTCAGCGCCCGCTCGCCCACCGTGACCTCGACGCGCTCTGTCATGGAAGAGATTGTCGCCGCCGCGGCCGCTGATGCGCTGGGCCCGACGTGGTCAGCCCGACGGCGGGATGACGAGCACCCGCTGGCCGGTGAGGTAGCGGCCGAGGTCGTCAGGGCGGGCCGGGGGCGGGCGGTAGACGTCGATGTGCGGGCCGCGTATGGCGCCGCCGGTGTCCTGGGCCACGAACCAGCCGCCGTTGATGGCTCGGTAGGCCGGGATGTAGATCCGGCTGCCCCGCGGGATGAGGCCCGGATCCACGGCCACGCTGTGGTAGTAGCGCAGCGGCTGCGATGACCCGGCGGCGAAGGTCACGCCGCCGTAGGGACGGGTGCCGGTGGCCGACCCATTGGCCCAGCCGCCGCCGCCCAGCGGATAGGTGACCTGGCCCTGCGCGTTGCGCCAGCCGCCGCGCAGCCAGACGGGGAAGCCGTCGCTCCACTTGCCCAGGCACACCGGCAAAGTGGGCCCGCCGTCCCGGTTGACCCAGCCGGTCGAGCCGAGCGCGGCGATGTGGACCGGATGACCCTCGTCGTCGACACCATCCCCCTCCATGGCCAGGCCGCGGGCCGAGTACAGCCAGTCGACGGCGTAGGTGCCCGACAGCCCCGGGGCGGCGACGTGGCGGCCGGCGAACCAGCGCTCAGGGGCCGGGTAGTACTCCGTGATCGTCACCCCGCTCAGCCATTGGGTCCGGGTGATCGGGGTCTCGGCCACCGGGGCTGGAGCCTTCTCACAGCGCGATCCGGCCTCGGGAAGCGAGGCCAGGACGTCGACGTACGGGCCCGCGGGCCCGACGGACGGGGCGGCCCGGCCGCGGGCTCCGGCCGCGCGAGCGCCCTGGCGACGCGAGACGCCGGTGTGGGGGCGGCGCGTCGGGATGGCGCCGGTGGGCGTCGGCGGCCCGGATCCGCCGCCGCAGCCGGCCAGCACACCCGCGAGCAGCACCGTTGCCGCCAACCATCGCATCGGCTCCGATGGTGCCACGTTGCCTCTACGCTTCGCACCGAACGATGCCCCACGCCCCTGATCTCGCCGGCGCAGCCCTCGAGGGACGCTACGAGTTGCACTCGCTGATCGGGGAGGGGACCTTCGGCCGGGTCTACCGCGGGCTGGACCGGCGCCTGCGCCGCCCAGTGGCCATCAAGGTGATCAAGCCCTGGTGGGGCGAGGATCCCGAGTGGGCCGAGCGCTTCGAGCGCGAGGCTCAGCTGCTGGCCCGGGTAAGCGACCCGGGCATCGTTCAGATCTACGACGTCGGTCAGGCGCAGGACGGCCTCTATTACGTGGCCGAGCTCGTCGAGGGGGAGAGCTTGGCAGCGCGGCTGCGCCGGGGGCGCCTGTCTCCCGGCCAGGCCGCCGATATCGCCGCTCAGCTCTGCCGGGCTCTCGTCCACACCCACCGCTGCGAGGTCATCCACCGCGACATCAAGCCCGCCAACGTGCTGCTTGACCGGCGCGGACGGGTGAAGCTCGGCGACTTCGGGATCGCGCGCCTGGCCGAGGGGACAAGCGACGGGGCGCCCACGATTGCCGGCACGCCGAGGTACATGGCCCCCGAGCAGGCCCGCGGCCTCGCGCCCACGGTGGCCACCGATCTCTACAGCGTGGGGGTCGTGCTCTACGAGATGCTGGCCGGGCACCCACCCTTCGAGGGCGGCTCGCCGGTGGAGCTGGCGCTCCGCCACCTCCAAGAGCCGCCCCCGCCGCTGCCGGTGGGTGTGCCCGACGATCTCGCCGCCGTCGTCCGGCGGGCGCTGGAGAAGGACCCCGCTCGCCGGTTTGAGAGCGCGGCCGCCATGGCCGAGACTCTCCACGCCGCCGCGCCCGCGCATGTTCCCGCCAGCGCGGTGGAGCCCGCGCAAAACGGTTCACCCCCTCCCCAGGGGCCCAATGGCACCCGCGTCGCTCCGCGTTTCGGACCGCGTCGCACCCTCAATCCCTCCGCCCGGCGCCGTGCCGCTGGCCCTCGTCGGCCTCGTCGCCGTGCTCGTGGCCGCCATGCTCGCCGCGGCGCTGCTCATCGGCCGCGACACGCAGGTCCGGGTGCCGGCGCTCGCCGGCCTCACCCGTCTTCAGGCGGCGGCCCGGCTGAGATCGACGGGGCTTGGGGTCGGGTTCACCCGCCGCTACAGCCAGGCCCCGACCGGCACGGCGATCGCGCAGTCGCCGCGCTCGGGTGAGACGGTGAGCGACGGCAGTGGGGTCTCCGTGACCCTGAGCGCCGGACCGCCCCCCGTGCGACTGCCCGCCCTCACCGGCGCCAGCGCGGCGCACGCCGCCACCACCCTTGGCCGGCTCGGCCTGCGCGCCGCCACGACGCAGGTCCCGGCCCCGGGGATCGAGGCCGGCACGGTCACCGCGCAGACGCCTCCGGCAGGGCGCTCCGTGGCGGCCGGATCGACTGTGGCCCTCTCGGTGGCCGAGGTCCCGGGCTGGCGGACGGTGAGCACCTTCTCGGGCACCGGCGCCGGACACTCCGTGCCCTTCCGCATTCGCGGGGCGCAGTGGCGTGTGGCCTACAGCATGTCCTACGTCGGCATGTGCACGTTCATCGTCTTCTGCAGCGGGCCCACCGCCCACGTCCGCGACCTCAGCACCGGCCTCGGGCTCGCCGACTTCGGTCTCGGCGACGGCGCGAACAAGACCCGCACCTTCGCTTCGGGTCCCGGCACCTACGAGATCGCCATCGCCCCTGGCAACGACACAGCGCGCTGGTCGGTCACCGTGCAGGACCGGTACTAGGCCGTGAGTCGGCGCGACCAGATCACGATGAGCCCCGACGAGGTCCGCGCCTTCGTGGCCGAGCCGCAGGTCGTCACCTGCGCCACCGTGGGCCCAAACGGCCGCCCCCACCTCATGCCTCTCTGGTACGTGCCCGACGGCGAAGCGTTGCTGGCCTGGACCTACGCCGCTTCCCAGAAGGCCAAGAACCTCGAGCGCGTCCCGCAGGCCACCCTGCAGATCGAGGCCGGCGTCTCCTACGAGGAACTGCGCGGCGTGATGATGGAGTGCGACGTGGAGCTGGTCCGCGACATCGAGAACGTCCGGGCCACCGGCCTGCGGATCGTCCTGCGCTACGCGCCCGGCCAGCCGAGCCCGGACGAGGCGCCGCAGGAGGTGGCCGACATGGTCGCCAAGCAGGCGCCCAAGCGGCTCGTCATGCGCTTCACCCCGACGCGCACGGTGACCTGGGATCACCACAAGCTCGGCGGGGTCTACTGAAGGCGGACGAGCATCTTGCCCGTGTTCTCGCCCCGCAGCAGACCCATGAAGGCCTCCGGCGCGCGCTCCAGGCCCTCGACGACGGTCTCTCGGTAGCGGACCTTGCCCTCCCTGACCAGGGGGCCGACCTCTTGCAGGAACTGCTCGCGCCGGGCGAAGTGATCGCTGACGATAAAGCCGCGCAAGGTAAGTCGCTTGCGGGTGACCACGGTGAAGTCCCGGGGACCCGGGGCGCCGGGGGTGTTGTAACCCGAGATGGCGCCGCAGACGGTCACCCGACCGTGATCGTGCATGGCCGCGAGCGCCGCCTCGAGCTGCTCGCCGCCCACGTTGTCGAAGTACAGGTCGATGCCGTCTGGAGCCGCTTCGGCGAGGAGGCGGCGGGCGGGGCCGTCGTGGTAGTTGAAGGCGGCGTCGAAGCCGAGCTCGCCGGTCAGCCAGGCCACCTTCTCGGCCGACCCGGCCGAGCCGATGACGGGATGGCCGCGGGCCTTGGCGAGCTGGCCGGCCAGGCTGCCCACGGCACCCGCGGCCGCTGAGACGTACACGACATCGCCCTCTTGGAGCTCGCCGATGTCGAGGAGACCGACGTAGGCGGTCAGCCCTGGCATGCCGAGCACCCCGAGGAAGGCCTGGGGCGGGGCCAGGTCGGGATCGACCGGCACGGCCTGCTCAACCGGGACGACGGCGTGCTCGCGCCAGCCGAGGTTGTGCAGGACGAGCCGGCCGGGGTCTTCGCCGGCGATCACCTCGCCGATGGCGCCGCCTTGCAGCGGCTGCCCGATCTGAAAGGGCGGTACATAGGAGGGACGGTCGAGCATCCGCCCGCGCATATAGGGGTCGACCGACATCCACAGGTTGCGCACGAGCAGCTCCCCCGGGCCCGGCTCGGGACGCGCCACCTCGGCGAGCTCGAAGTGCTCGGGGCCGGGCGCGCCTTCCGGGCGGCCGGCGAGCCGGATCTCACGGCTGGTTTCGGGCATGCCGGCCACCCTACCGGGCCGTCCGCGCGCCGGGGCGTATCGTGACGGTGGATGACCACGACGCTCCCCGCCGAGGCCCGCGATGTCCTCGATGCCCCGCTCGACGAGCTGCTTGCCGAGGCTTGCCGGCTGCGCGGCGAGCGGCTGATCACCTTCTCGCCCAAGCTGTTCATCCCCCTGACCAAGCTGTGCCGAGACGTCTGTCACTACTGCACCTTTGCCCATCCGCCCCGGCGCGGTGAGCGGGCCTACATGTCGCTTGACGAGGTGCTCGAGCTCGCTCGGGCCGGCGCGGCTGCGGGGTGTCGCGAGGCCCTGTTCACCCTGGGCGACAAGCCCGAGCTCCGCTACCGGGCGGCCCGTGAGGAGCTGGCCGCGCTCGGCTGTGAGACGACCGTCGAGTACCTGGCCCGGGCGGCCGAGACGGTGCTCTAGGAGACCGGCTTGCTGCCGCACGTCAACCCCGGGGTCCTGAGCGCGCAGGAGCTGGCCGCGCTGCGCCCCGTCTCGGCTTCGATGGGGATGATGCTCGAGACGGCCTCCGAGCGGCTCTCGGAGCGGGGCGGCCCGCACTTCGGCTCCCCCGACAAGGTGCCTTCCGTGCGCCTCGAGGCCCTGGATCGGGCCGGGCAGGCTCGCGTCCCCTTCACCACCGGCATCCTCATCGGTATCGGCGAAACGCGCGCCGAGCGCCTCGCGGCGCTGCTGCACATCCGGGAGCTCGACCGTCGCCACGGCCACATCCAGGAGGTCATCGTCCAGAACTTCCGGGCCAAGCCGGGCACGAAGATGGCCGACGCCGCCGAGCCGACGGTGGAGGAGCATCTGTGGACGCTGGCGGCGGCCCGGGTCCTGCTCGGTCCCGACCGCCACATCCAGGCCCCGCCGAACCTGACCGGCGACTTCGCCCGCCTGCTCGACGCCGGCATCGACGACTGGGGCGGCGTCTCGCCGCTCACCATCGATCACGTCAACCCCGAGGCGCCGTGGCCCGAGCTCGAGCGCCTGCACGAGGCCACGCGCTCCCGGGGTTTCGAGCTGGCCCCCCGGCTCGCGGTCTACCCCGAGTGGATCGCTGAGGAGTGGATCGACCCGCGGGTCATGCCGGCCGTGTTCCGGGCTTCGGACGCGCTCGGGCTGGCCCGCGAGCATGACTGGGCGCCGGGGGAGTCGCGGCCGGTGCCGGTCGAGCTGCGGGCGGCGGCTTCGGGGCGCGCGGCGGCGCGGCCGACGGCGCGACCGGGGGTGCGACCGGCGGCGCGACCGGGGCGCGCGACGATGCGGGGGCGCTTCCCCTCGACAGCGGCGAGGAGCTCGACGAGTCAGACATCGTGCGGCTTCTGAGCACCCGGGGTGAGCAGCGGGCGCGGGTGCTGGCGGCGGCCGATCAGCTCCGGCGCGAGGTGTGCGGCGATGAGGTCAGCTACGTGGTGACCCGCAACATCCAATACACCAACGTGTGCTACTTCCGCTGCGGGTTCTGCGCCTTCTCCAAGGGCAAGCTGGCGGCCAACCTCCGCGGCCGTCCCTACCTCGTCCCCCACGAGGAGATCGTCCGGCGCGTCGTCGAAGCGTGGGAGCGGGGGGCGAGCGAGGTCTGCCTGCAGGGCGGCATCCACCCCGCCTTCACCGGCGACTACTACGTCTCGGTGGTGCGGGCGATCAAGGACGCCGTACCGGACATTCATGTTCACGCCTTCTCGGCTCTCGAGGTGTGGCAGGGCGCCGCGACCCTGGAGCTCGGGCTCGACGAGTATCTCGCGCGGCTGCGCTCTCACGGGTTGGCCTCCCTGCCCGGGACGGCGGCGGAGATTCTCGACGACGAGGTCCGGCGCGTCATCTGTCCCGACAAGATCACGACCGACCAGTGGCTCGCCGTGCACGATGCGGCGCACCGGGCCGGCCTGCGCTCGAACGTGACCATGATGTACGGCCACGTCGAGCGCCCCGTGCACTGGGCCCGCCACCTCCTCCGAGCCCGCGAGCAGCAGCGCCGCAGTGGCGGCTTCACCGAGTTCGTGCCCCTGCCCTTCGTCCACATGGAGGCGCCGATCGCCCTGCGCGGCCGAGCCCGCTCGGGCCCGACCTTCGGCGAAGCGCTCCTCATCCACGCCGTCGGACGGCTCGCGCTGCACCCGTGGATCACCAACATCCAGGCCTCGTGGCCCAAGCTCGGCCCCGACGGGGTGGCGGCGGCCCTGGGGGCCGGAGTCAACGACCTGGGCGGGACGCTCATGAACGAGTCGATCTCCCGCGCCGCCGGGGCCGAGTTCGGCCAGGAGATGGCGCCCGAGCAGATGGAGGCCCTCATCCGGAGTTCCGGGGGCCGGCCCCGACAGAGGACCACGCTCTACGCCGATGCCCCGCCCGAGCGGGTGGCGGCGAGCTACGGGGCGGCGCCTTTGAGCGAGCCGGTCAATCCCCACGTCCGGGAGGCGGGGCTCGTGGCGCCGTCGCGGCTGCTGCGCCCGGGGCTGGCCGCGGCGCGGTAGCCCGTCTGGAGGTCCGTACCGTGTCACTCGGCGCCCCCCGAGAGGCCGAGATGGACAAACCACCCCCTATAGCGAGCACCTGGTGACACTCGGCGCCTGAGCGGGGTCGAGTGACACGCTACGAACGCCCGGGCCGCCCGCGGGGCAGCGTCCGGGCCGCCCCACACGGGCCGCCCCCCTGGCCGCCCCGGGCCGCCCCCCGGCCGCCCCCGGCGACCGAGGGAGGGCCTACCCCGACCGCAGCTCGGACGGGTCCAGGTCGTCTGGATTGGGCACCTCCTGGGGCGGCGCCGGCTCGGTCTCCTCCCAGGAGGCAAACGCCTCCCCGTCGCGGCCCTCGTGCTCGCCCGCCCCGCCGAGGGCCACCAGGACCACCCGATCCGGCCCGAAGTTGACGAGCTGGCGGCGCACCTCGGGGCCCACGCGGGCGACCTCGCCCGGACCGAGCGAGCCGTGCTCCTCGCCCTCGACGAACAGGGTCAGCCATCCCTCCCAGACGAGATAGACCTCCTCCTGACGGCGGTGGCGATGGACCCGCCCCCGCTGCCCGGGCGCCAGCACGATCTGGTTCATGCCGAATGAGGACACCCCGAGCTGCCGGCGCAGGGGCAGGAATCGCTCTCCGCACTCCGGGTCGAGCCGTGAAACCGAGACCCCTTGCTCCATCTCAGAACTTCTTGTAGAGGTCGTGCCCGATCTTGAAGCCGTGACCGGACTGGTTCGTGCACTTGACCGTCTTGGCCTGGGCGACGCAGGACACGCCGACGCCTTGCCACTTCTGCCCGTTCTTCAGGGTCACCAGCTTGTCGCTGACAAAGGAGTTCTGGCTGATGGGCACGATGTGCGGCTTGCCGTGCGCGCTGATTTGAACGAACGGATCGCCGATGAAGCCCTTCGTGGGGTGCGGGAGCCCGACGGCGCTGCAGAGCAGCTGACTGGCCGGCTTGGTGGCCGGGTGGATCTTGATCCCGCAGTCAACGGTCTGCTTCTTGTTCTGCCAGAGCTTGGCGTGGGAGACCGCGGCGGCCGCGACGGGCGCGGAGACGGCGAGCGTGATGCTGGTGAGCGCAACCAGCAGGCGAGACGATGGCATGGGTTCCTCCCTCGAGGCGAGTCGCTGAGCGGACACCCGAACTATGACGGGCTCTTCAAGGCCAGGCCCGCCGGGTATGGTCAGCGCGAACCGCGACCAACCTCAAACCCGGAGGCAGCATGGCGACGCGCAGCGGAACGGCTGAGTGGAAAGGCGATCTCAAGGGCGGCATGGGCGCCGTGAAAGTGGCCAGCGGCCTGTTCGACGGCAACTACTCGTTTCGCACCCGCTTCGAGAACGAGCCCGGGACCAACCCCGAGGAGCTCGTCGCCGCCGCCCACGCGGCCTGCTTCTCGATGGCGCTGAGCAACATCCTCGCCGAGGCCGGTCACAAACCCAGGTCGGTCAAGACCACGGCGAACGTCGAGCTGGGCAACGTCGATGGCAAGCCCACCCTCAACAAGATCACCCTGGTCACTCAGGGGGACGTCCCCGGCATCGATCAGAGCGAGTTCGACGGTTACGCCAACCAGGCCAAGGAAGACTGCCCGATCTCTCGCGCGCTCGCCGGCGTCAAGGAAATGACCCTCGACGCCACCCTCGTCTGACATGTCCAGCACCACCGTCGCCACCCGTGCGCTCGGCCACAGCGGCCTCGAGGTCTCAGAGATCGGTCTCGGCTGCAACAACTTCGGTCGCCGCCTCGACCTCGAGGGGACCCGCGAGGTCGTCGAGGCAGCCCTCGACCACGGCATCACCTTCTTGGATACCGCCGACATCTACGGGCGGGGCCAGAGCGAGGAGCTCCTTGGCCAGGTGCTGAAAGGACGTTGGGATCAGGTCACGTTGGCGACCAAGTTCGGCATGGACATGGGCGACGGCGAGACCGCGCGCGGCTCGGCCGCCTACATCGCCAAGGCCGTCGAGGCGTCCTTGAAGCGGCTGGGCACCGACGTCATCGACCTTTACTGGTATCACCGCCCCGACGGCGTCACCCCCTTTTCCGAGACGCTCGAGGCGCTGCACGGTCTCGTCGAGGCCGGCACGGTGCGGGCCATCGGCGCCTCGAACTTCTCGGCCGAGCAGCTGCAGGAGGCCGACCAGGTCGCCCGCGAGCACAACTTCACGCGGTTCACCGCGGTGCAGAACGAGTACAGCCTGCTCGTGCGCGACGCCGAGGCCGACGTGCTGCCCGCCTGCGAGCGGCTTGGCATCGCCTTCGTGCCCTACTTCCCGCTCGCCTCAGGTCTTCTCACCGGCAAGTACCGGCGCGGGGCCCAGGCTCCGGCCGGCGCCCGGCTGAGCGAGCGTGAGCAGATCGCCAGCGATGACCAGTTCGAGCTCATCGAGTCGTTGATCGACTACGCGCGAGGCGCGTGAGCTCACGCTCACCGACGTGGCCATCGGGTCACTTCTCGACCAGCCGGCGGTGGCCTCCGTGATCGCCGGGGCGACCAAGCCCGATCAGATTCGCTCCAACGTGGCCGCCGCGCGCTGGCGTCCAAGCGCAGGGGACATGACCGAGCTGCGTGGGCTCATCGAGGAGAGCGGGGCCTAGGCTCATCGGGCCGGAGGGCGTCGGTGAAGCGGCGGGGCACGGCGGCGCCCTCGCCTTCCTCCCACAGGGTGATAACCACCAATTCGTCGGCCTCGCGGCGGCAGACATAGACGAGATCGCGGCGGTCCACGTCTCGGACCAGGATCGCACCGCGCTCGCCGTCCTGGAAGCGGCCGCCGGCGTAGGCCCGGGCCACCCGTCGGGCCACCTCCTGCTTAGCCTCGAGCGTCCCGCGTACGCGCTGGCGAAACCGCTCGGCGGCGTGATCGGTCACGGCGACGAGCAAGCTCAGCGTGTGCGGCGCCGGCCGTAAATGAGCCGGTGCGGCAGGGGGAACGGCGAGAGGGTCTCGACCGCCTCGCCGGCGAGCCGCCGGGGCTGCGCCTTGGCCACGAGAGCCGCGAGCTCGTCGCGTTCGGCCGGGCGCAGGTTGCGGGGGCGTCCGTGGGCAATCCGAACGAGCTCGATGATTCGATGGCGCTCGTCGGGGGTGAGCCGCTCGCGCAGGTGGTCGCGGGCGAGCACGGCCACCTCCGCCGCGACCAGCAGCCGGGCCACCGGCACCTTCTTGAGAGCCCCGGTGTGGCCGAGTACATGCGCGACAGAACGAGTGAGCGGGCCGGCCATCGTCGTCGAGTGTAGGAGCCGCAGTCAGCGCGCCACGCGGGCGAGCGTGGCCGCGGCGTTGATCAGGGCCAGGTGCGAGAGCGCCTGGGGCAGGTTTCCGCGCAGCTCGCCAGTGCCGGGCTCGATCTCCTCAGAGAGCAGGCCGATCTCGCCGGTGAGCCCGACCGCTCCGTCCATGAGCTCGGCCGCCTCCTCGACGCGACCGGCCAGGGCGAGGGCCTCGACCATCCAGAACGAACAGGCCACGAAGGCGTTCTCCTGCTCGCGCATGCCGGTGTAGCGGTAGTACAGCGGTCCTCCGGCGTGCAACTCGGCCTGTATGGCGTCGATCGTGGATTGCATACGCGCTCCACGCGGATCGCCGTAGCCCCGCCGGGCGGCCAGCAACACGCCACAGTCGAGGGCCTCGCTGCCCGCCGCCATGACGTAGCTGCGCCGCTGCTCGGAGTACAGGCGGGTCTCGATGAAGTCGGCCACCTCGTCGCGGTGGCGCGTCCAGCGCCCCACGTGACGGGCGGGTACGGCGCCGCACTCGACGAGCTCGAGCACCCGGCAAAAGGCCGTCCAGCAGCTGAGCTTGGAGGTGGTGTAGTGGGCGTACTGGCCGAGCTCCCACAATCCGGCGTCCTCGCTGCCCCACAGCGCGCCCAAGTGGTCGGCCATATCAGCCAGCCGCTCGCCGGTCTGGAGGTTGAGCAGGTGGCCCTCACGGACATAGATCCACATGGTCTCCATGAGGTCCCCCCAGCCGCCGAGTTGCAGCTGGGCCCCGGCTTTGTTGCCCTCGTGGACGGGCTGGGTGGCGCGGTAGCCGGCCAGCGCCAGCACGCGCTGCGAGCGCAGAACGCCTCCGTCCAGCGTGTAGACGGGGTCGACACGCGGGTGGGTATGCGTCGTGGCACCGAGCAGCCAGTCGATCGAGAGATGCGCGAGTTCGTCCATGCCGACGGCCATCAGCGCGTCGAGCGTGAAGGAGAGGTCGCGGATCCAGGCGAAGCGATAGTCATAGTTGCGCTCGCCGTGCAGGGTCTCGGGCAGGGAGGTCGTGGCGGCGGCGGTGATGGCGCCCTGGCGCGCGTCGCAGAGCAGACGGATGGCGAGCAAGCTGCGCTCGACGGCTTGCGTCCACGGCCCTTGGTAGGTGTGGCGAGAGACCCACGATCGCCACACCCGCTCAGTGGCCTCGAGGCGGCGGTGCACGCTCGGGCGCCCCGGCAAGGGCAGCGGCGAGCCGGCTGTGGCCTGGAGCGCGAGCGTTGCCTGCTCGCCCGCCCGGGCCGTGAACTCGCCGGCCACGGCCCCGGCGCTCACCGACGGCGCGCCGGCGTCCCAGCACTGCAAGGCGATTTGGAGCGGGCCGTGTCGGCTGACGTAGAACCCGGAGCGAGACTCGAACTGGGCCGCGTGCTGGCCGTACTCGTAACGAGGCTCGAACCGCCAGCGCATGGGCACGGCGCCGGAGAGGCCCTCGATGAGCCGTATGAGCTCGCGCCACGGGGCGGCCAGCCCGTCGTCGAGGCTGATGGCCTCGGTGACCCGCACCGCGCCGTCCTGCGTTTCGAACGTGGTCTCGAGCACGTTGGTCCGCTCGAGATAGCGACGGGTGGAGGTGAATGGGGCGGCGGGCTGCAGGACGAAGCTGCCTCCTTGGCCGGGGTCGAGTAGGCGGCCGAAGACGCTCGGGGCGTCGAGCTCGGGCAGGCACATCCAGTCGATCGAGCCGTCCGTGCCCACCAGGGCCACGGTGTGGCCGTCGCCGATGGCCGCGTAGGCGCCGATCGGGAGGTAACCGCTCGGCCGCGCCGGCGCGACCCTCTTGCCCTCGGTGCCCGGGCTCGGGAAATCGGTGTCCTGCAGCATCACCCACCGGCGTACCCGGCTTGCAAACCTGTCGTCCTCGGGCCGGTCCGAGCACGGACAGGCCCGGCCGCCGGCGCGGGGACCTCGGGTAGCTGACCGGCGTGGCGGTCACCAGCACGCATCACGAGGAGCGCTCGCTTCGCTCTGACGAGAAGGCCCGCTTGGGCATCCTCGCGCTGCCCACGTACGCGCTCGCCTTCTCGATCACGATCGTCTCGACCTATCTCGGCGAGGTCACGCGCCGCTACACCCAGGACACGGCGGTGATCGGCGCCATCATCGGCGGCGAGGGCGTCATGGCCCTGTGGGTTCCGATGATCGCCGGCAGCTGGTCAGACCGGGCGCAGTCGCGGCTCGGCGGCCGGTTGCCCTTCGTCATCGCCGGCGCCATCCCGGCCGCGGTGGCCATGGCCCTCATCGGCTTTCTGCACTCCCTCGGGCTCGTCGCCCTCGTCACGGCGGTGTTCTTCGCCTTCTACTTCGTGGCCTACGAGCCGTACCGGGCCATGTATCCCGACCTCGTCGACGCCGAGGAGGTGGGCGGGCGCGCGCAGAGCACCCAGGCCATCGCGCGGGGCCTGGGCACCGGGTCGGCTCTGCTCGGCGGCGGCTTGCTGCTGAGCGTGGCCCGGCCGCTGCCCTTCTTCGTGGCCGGCGTGGTGCTCGTGGGCGCCGTGCTGGCCTTTGTGCTGTTGATCGTGCGCCGGGTCCTCGGCGGCCAGCAGGACCGGCACGGTCGCCCGCACCTGCGCGAGGTGGCAAACGGGATCGGCACGGTGGCCGCGCACATGTGGGCGTTTGTGCGCTGCCATGCGGCCCTGCGCGCCTACTTCGTGGCCAACGCCTTGTGGGAGATGGCGCTGGCGGCGCTGAAGGCCTTCATCGTCCTCTACCTCACCATCGGTCTGCACTACAAGCTAACCACGGCCTCCCTGTTCATCGGCGGTGTGGCCGCCGTCATCTTGGTCGGCGCGGCGGCGGCCGGAAAGCTGGGCGACCGCTTCGGGCATCTACGTGTGGTGTGGGTGGCGGTGTGGCTCTATGGCCTCGGCTACCTCGCCCTCGTGTTCACCACCAGCCGGCCCGTGCTGGCGGCGGCCATCCCGTTCGTGGCCATCGGCGGCGGCACGCTCATGACCCTGGCCTATGCGGTCCTGATGCCGCTGATGCCCGAGGACGAGCACGGCGCGCTCACCGGTTACTACAGCACGTCACGCGGGGTCGGGATCGTCCTCGGGCCGGTTCTCGCCGGGGTGGCCGTCGAGCTCACCAAGGGAAGCGTCTTCTCGAGCACCCAGGGTTTTCAGGCCATGTGGATCGTGTGCGCGGCGGCGGCCTTTGGCAGCCTGCCCTTCCTGGCCTGGCTGCGGCGCCTCAGCCAGGACCGCGAGGAGCTCGCGCGCGCCTGAGCGGGGCCCGGGCCCCTTCTAGACGGGCTGGCCGTTGCGGCGCGTCTAGCGGGTCAGGGCGGGCAGCTGATCCTCGCCGAAGGCGTCCAGATCGTCGTCGCTGCCCAGCAGGGAGAGGCTCGAGGGCTCGTGCAGGCACTCGATGGCGCGATTGGTGAGCAGCCACCGGTTGGTCGACTGGCGGACGAGGAGCTCGCGGCGGGCGAGCTTCTGAAGCGCGATGGTCACCGTCGGGCGGTGGCTTCCCACGAGCATGGCCAGGACTTGGTGCGTGAGCGGAAGCTTGACCACGACACCATCAGGGTTGACCTTGCCCCAGCGCTCGGCCAAAAGCCAGAAGAGCAGCAGCAGCCGCGAATGGGTGCGGGGAAGATGGGTCACGGCCTGGGTGAGGGCGAGGTACCGCGCCCGGCTGGCGACGCGCTGCAGGAGCCGGGCCGTGAGGCTCGGCCAGCGGGCCATGCGCAGGGCGAAGTTGCGATCCAGGAGCGCCAGGCGCGTGGGCTTGAGCACCAGCCAGTCGACGGTGATCGAGAGAGGCTCATATTCGCCGTCCTCATCCCACGGGCGCACGATGTCGCCCACGCCGAACATCTCGCAGGCCATCCTGCCGGCGACGCTCACCCGGCGGACCAGGAGTCCCTCGACGACGAACAGTCCGAGCCAGCCCGGCTCGGCCGCGCGCACGATGGCAGCCGGATCCCATTTCGGTCCCTCGATCTCGGCCACGCGCACGACCGACCGCTTGCGCGCCTCCTCGTGGTCCTCGGGGACGATGAACGAGCCCAGGTCCGGGTCGAGGTCAAGGAGGGCGGCGGTGCGGGGCGGGCTCTCGATCTGGGCCATACCTGCCACGTACCCGTGCGGACGCGGTCGACAATCGGTTAGGTCATTTTCACACTGGCTGCTGCGCGGAGCCGCAGAAGGCGCATCGCCGGGCCTCGCGCGGGATTTCGCTCAGGCACTCGGTGCACTTGCGCGTCTCGGACTCGACGTCGGGCTGCGTCTTGCGGTGGCGCATGAGCGCGTTGACCGGCTGGACGACGAAGAAGAAGACGGCCGCGGCGATGGAGAGGAAGGAGATGAGGAAGTTGATGAAGTCGCCGTAGAGGAACCGGCTGTGGTGAATCGTGAAGGACAGGTTGGCGAAATTCGGCTTGCCGATGATGAGGGCGATGATCGGCGTGATGAGGTCGCGCACGAGCGCGGTGACCACCGCGCCGAAGGCCGCTCCGACGACCACGGCGACGGCCAGGTCGACGACGTTGCCCCGCAGCAGGAACTCCTTGAAGTCCTTCAGCATCTGCGCCCTCCGGTACCTATGGGTTGTGACGTCCTCGTTTTCTTGCCAAGACCGGTGGGGTAACGTTCGCGGTGCTCCCTGTACAACCTCCTTGACGTGCCATGAGCCTCATCCTCTACCTGATCATCCTCGCCGTCTCCGGGCTGATCGTCGGCGCCCTCGCCCGGCTCGCCCTGCCCGGGCCCGACCCCATGTCTCTCTTCGAGACCATGCTCGTTGGCCTGGCCGGCAACTTCATCGCCGGAATCATCGTCTGGCTCGTCTGGCGGCACACCGCCCCCGGGATCGTGATCTCCGTGGCCTGCTCGACGCTGATCGTCTACCTCATCCGGCGCTCGCGGGGCGGGACCCTCACCCACCCCGGCGCGCCGAGGCGCCGCTTCTAACCTCGGCGGGCGCCGAGCATCATTACGACGCTTGCGGCCGGTTGCGGCCGAGGAGGTCGTGGGCGGCGACCCACTCCTCGGCGACGATCGCCGACCCGAGCGAGAGCTCCGCTTTGCGGTTCTCGGTGCTCCACCCCGAGCACCGGGCGGCAATCTCAGCGCTTGGTGGTTAGCCGGCTCACCAGCAGCTCGACCGAGCGCTCGAGCTCCTCCAGCGTCGCCTTCTCGACGCTGGTGATGCCCAGCCGGCGGTTCAGCCAGGCGTTGATCTCGCGATGGCTCATGCCGTCGCGGCGCCGCACCTCGGAGACCAGGCGGTGACGCTCGTTGCGAAGCAGGGCCCGTCGCTCGAAGGCCGGCAGCTCAAAAGCGCCGGGTGCGCCCGCCGGCGCGGGCGACAGGGAGCCCGGGGCCGGCGGCGGCGGCCACGCGGCTGGGCTGGGGGCCGGGGCGGGGCCGAACAGGGTCATCTGCGGCGCCACGTCGGCACTGAGGGGCACGAAGGCCAGCTCCTCGGACCGTTCGGTCTCGCGTCGCTCGACGTCTTCGCGCTCATCCGTGCCCTCCTCGCCCGGCGTGCGCAGCGCGCAGCGCAGCTCATCCTCGACGGAGGCGGCGTGGTCGCGCAGCACCGGGTCGGCGGGGATGTAGAGCCAGCTCGGCTCGACCGCCTGGCCGGGCAGCGTTCGCACGAAGCGGCCGACGATCTGGCGGAACACGAGCGGCGTCTTGGCCGCAGTCGCGTAGACGCCGACGCGCAGGCGGGGGATGTCGACCCCCTCGGAGACCATGTTCACGGCCACGATCCACGGGTCGCGGGAGTGGGTGAAGGCGGCGAGCTTGCGGGCCGCCCCCGCCTCGGCGTGCAGCACGACGACCGGCGCGCGGCCGGTGGCCTCCCGCAGGAGCCGGGCGATGCGCCGGGCGTGGTCCGAGTCGGCGGCGATGACCAGCCCGCCCGCGTCGGGGTGCGCGACCGCGGCGCAGCTCCCGCAGCCGCGCATCGGCCTCGCGCAGGATGCGCGGCAGCCCGTCCGGAAGCTCGGTCGAGATGGCGGTGCGGTAGCGGCGGCTGGCCTCGCGGCTCGAGAGCACGGTGTCAAAGCTCGACTCGATGACGTCGTCGCCGCTCTGCCAGGACAGGGTGCCGTCGTAGGCCACGAAGCAGACCGGGCGGCAGATGCCGTCGGCCACCGCGTCGGCGTAGGTGTAGGAGACGTCGGGTTCGGCCAGGCCGTCGTTGTCGTAGCGCACGCCGGGGATCGGCGTGGCGTCGGAGCGAAACGGCGTGCCCGGAGAGCAGCAGCCAGCGCGGGCAGGAGCGAAGGCGGTGGCGAAGCCCTCGCCCCAGGCGAGGTCCTCCCCGAGGTGGTGGGCCTCGTCGGCGATGACCAGCGTGCCTGCGGGAGACCGCCTGGCGCCAGCGCGTCGGCGCCTGCGCGATGCGGGCGTAGGTCACCGCGACGCCGTGAAAGCCGCGCGGAGGCCGCGGCGAGTCGGTGTCGGGCGCCAGGTCGAGCCCGAGCTCGCTCGCCGCCCGGGCCCACTGGCGGGTCAGCGGGGCGGTCGGGCAGGCGACCACGACCGACGAGGCGTCCCGCCTCGAGCTCTCGCGCGGGTCAGCTCGAGCGCGGGCCGGGTCTTGCCGGCGCCCGGGGCGGCCGAGATCAGAAAGGAGCCGCCGCTCCAGCTGGCCATCTCCGCGAGCGCCTGGCGCTGCCAGGGGCGCAGGGCAGAGGCGGCGGTCGAGGCTCCGGGGCGTGGGCACGGGTCGGCCATGGTGCACGACGGCTCGGACGCCAGAGCGGCGGGCGACGCAGGCCCCGAAACGGCCCGTTAAAGTCGGCTCCGGGAGGACCCAGATCCATCTGAGTCCTCCCGGAGAGGTCAAGGAAGTGGGGGCGCAGTTCCTTGACTGTGTGCTCTGCTTATGCCCGGCCGACCGCGACCGCTAAACACTGCTTGTCTTTGTTCGGCCGCTTCAGGAGCGCGACGAGCGACCGTGAGCGGCTGCCCGAGCCGCCGTTGCTCGACCCGCGGCTGCCGGCTCGAGCTGCCTCCGGCTGCTGGCTGCTCCGCGGAGCCGCTACGGCTCCGGGACCCGCTGCTGCGCGAGCTCGACGAACTCCGGCTGCGGCTGCTGCTCGAGCGGCTCGAGCTCCGGCTCGAGGATCGCCGGCCGGTGTCGCGCTGGTCCTTGGGCACGTCGCTGCGGACGACCTCCTTGACGAGCCGCGTCGAGCTCGGCGTCGAGGAACTTGGCCATCCGCTCCTCGTCGCGGATGATCCGCTTGGCCAGCTGCGCGGTCTCGCGGTCGCCGACCTCGGTGGCGAAGGTCTCGATGCGCCGATAGATGGCGATCTCGACGTGCTCCTCGCGCAGCTCCTCCTGGGCGTTGCGCAGGTGCGTCTCGGCCTGGCTGGTCACCGCCGCGCGCGCTGTGCCCACCTGGCCCTTGACCGCGGCCACCGCCTTGCCGGCGATCTCGCCCACGGCGCCGGGTACGCCCGGAAAGTTCTGCGGGCCGCCGGCGGGGTCGCCGCCCAGCTTCTTGATGCGGGCTGCCGACCTGCTTCTTGTGGTCCTTGGTCTCGCTCAGGTGCTTGCGCAGCCGCTTCTTGTAGGTGTCCTTCTGGGTGAGCGTGATGTGGGCGGTGAGGTCGGCTTCGAGCTCGGCCTCCTTGGCGTAGGCCTCGTTCAGCCACTGGATGAGCTTGGCGTCGCGTTGATTCAGTCCGTCTTCGGGCATTGGTTCTGGCTCCTTGGTCGGGTTGGGGCTTAGCGGCCGCGGTCGGCGGTTCTGAGCTCGCGCTCGACCGCCTGGAGCACCATCTGGCGGCTGCGAGCGGCGCTCTCGTAGAGCTGCACGGCGGCGAGCTCAGCGGCTGAAGCGCGTGCTGAGCCGAGCGACGACCTCGCGGGCGTTCATCCCGCTGTAGCCCTCCCATGGCTCGGCCACGGTGACCGAGGCGCCGGCACCGTCCTCGGCGCCGGGCTCGGCGCTCTCGCGGACGAGCACGGGCGTCTTCTGACACGTGGGCCGGCTCGATGTCCTCGGCCTCGAGGGCGAGCGGCGGGGACGTCCTCACGGGCGAGGCGCTCGCTGGCCAGTTCCTCATGCCCTCCGTTGTTGGGCGAAGCAGGTTGTGGCTCGCTGTCGCTCCGCCCGCCGCGGATCGCTGGGGACGCCCGCCTGTGCAGTGGATGCGCTCTGGTCCTCCTGCGCCGCTGGAGTCTCTTGGGCTTCGTCGGCCTCGGCTGCGCCCTGGGCCGCCGGCTGCGCCTGCTGCGCGCGGGTCTCGGCCGGCTCGCTCTTGGCTCGCGAGGTCCTGCGCCTGCCTTCACGGGACGTGGTCGCCGGCGGACGCGGCGGGGTTTCGCTCCGGGCGCCCGTCGGGTCGCCCTGCGGCCGGGCCGCCGCCGGCGTGGAAGGTCGGCGCCCTGCGCCTGGACGCAGGTTCTCGAGCAATCCGACCAGCCGCAGCGTGCTGGTCACCGCATCGCCGGCGGCACCCTCGGCCACCTGGGCGGCCATGCGGGCACCGCGCGCGGACGCCCGTACGGGCAGGGTGATGAGCTGGCCGATCATCGCCTGCACGTTCTACCCACCAGTTCATAATTCATGCCAGAGGGCAGGATGGTCAGGTACTGCCCCGCGCCATCCGTTGACACGGCCGGGATGGGCCGTGATGCCATAGGCTGATCACTGGAGGAGAGTCCGATCCCTGACCTAGACCCCAAGTCACTTCTGGCCGGCACCGCCAAGCTGGTGGAGCGCTTCGGAGATGAGGCCTACTTCGCCGCGCTGTGCATCCGCAGCGGGATGGTCGGTCCGGAACTGCCACACCGCGTGGCCCAGATGCTGCTCGCCTTCGAGCGCTTCGGCATGATCGGCGGGGCCATCTCGGCGGGCGCTATCCGCCACGGCAACCAGCTCGCGATCATCGACGAGCGCGGCGAGCTCAGCTACAAGGAGCTCGACGAGCGCACGAACGCCATCGCCAACGCCTGGCGCGAGCGTGGTCTGCAGCCCGGCGAAGGCGTCGCCGTGCTCGTGCGCAACCACCGCGGCTTCCTCGAGGCGATCTTCGCCGCCGCGAAGTGCGGCGCGCGGATCATCCTTCTCAACACCTCGTTCGCCGGGCCCCAGATCCGCGACGTGGCCACGCGCGAGGAAACCGACCTGCTCGTCTACGACGATGAGTATGCGGAGATGCTCGAGGGCGTCGAGCCCACCCGCGGCCGCTATCGCGCCTGGGCCGAGGAGCCGGGCGAGGACACGCTCGACGCGCTCGCCGAGGTCGGGTCGACGCAAGACGCCGCCGCGCCCCGGGACGACCCCGCGCATCATCATCCTGACCAGCGGGACGACCGGTACGCCGAAGGGAGCGCCGCGCTCCGAGCCGCGCTCGCTGGGGCTGTTCGGGGGCCTGCTCAGCAAGGTCCCCTTCCGCGCCCGCGAGGTGACCGAGATGGCCGTGCCCATGTTCCACGCCCTCGGCTTCGCCCAGGCCATGGTGGCCATCGGGCTTGGCTCGACGCTCGTCGTGCGCCGGCGCTTTGATCCCGAGCAGACCGCTCGCGAGCATGGAGGAGCACGGTGCCACCGCGCTCGTCGTCGTGCCGGTCATGCTTCGACGGATCGTCGACCTGGGCGAGGAGCAGCATCAAGGGCCACGACCTCTCGGCGCTGCGCATCATCTTCGTCAGCGGCTCGGCCCTCGGGGCTGATCTGGCCAGGCGGTCCCTGGAGCTCCTCGGGCCGGTCATCTACAACCTCTACGGCTCCACCGAGGTCGCCTACGCCACGATCGCCACGCCGGAGGACCTCGAGGTCGAACCCGGGACGGCGGGCAAGGTCGTGCGCGGCTCGGTGGTCAAGATCTTCGGCGAGGACGGCCAGGAGGTCGCCGGCGGTCAGAGCGGGCGCATCTTCGTCGGCAACATCTCCCAGTTCGAGGGCTACACGGGCGGCGGCAACAAGGAGCTCATGTCCGGGCTCATGGCCTCCGGCGACGTCGGCCACTTCGACGAGGAGGGCCGGCTGTTCATCGACGGTCGCGACGACGAGATGATCGTCTCGGGCGGGGAGAACGTCTTCCCGGCCGAGATCGAGGAGCTCCTGGCCAGTCACGAGTCAATCCAGGAGGCGGCGGCCCTCGGCGTGCACGATGAGCAGTTCGGCCAGCGGCTGCGGGCCTTCGTCGTCCTGCGCGACGGGGCCCACCTCAGCGAGGACGACATCAAGGGCTACGTCAAGGAGAACCTGGCCAACTACAAGGTCCCGCGCGAGATCGTCTTCGTCGACGAGCTCCCTCGCAACCAGACCGGCAAGGTGCTCAAGCGCGAGCTGGCCGAGCGCGCCGTCGAGCAGCCGGCCCAGTAGCGCTCCGTGGACGCACCCGGAGACGCGCAGGCGTTTCGCTCGCAGTTCCCCGTCTTCGAGCGGCTTGTCTATCTGAACGCCGGCACCGAGGGTCCCGTGCCCGAGCACGCGGCCACCGCGGTCAAGGAGCGCGCCGAGGCGGAGGCGCAGGTCGGCCGTTGTGGTCGCAGCTACTTCGAGGAGACCCAAGCCCTGGCCGGGCGGCTGCGCGCCAGCTATGCCGACTTACTCGGATGCGCGCCCGCGGAGGTGGCACTGACCGGCTCGACGACCGACGGGTGCAACACCGTCCTCGGTGGGCTCGACCTGCGCGAGGGCGATGAGATCATCACCAGCGACGAGGAGCACCCCGGCCTGCTGGCTCCCCTCGGCCGGGCCAAGCGGGCTCGCGGCGTGAACGTCCGCGTCGTTCCCTTCGCCGAGATCGCCGGCGCCGTCACCGAGGCGACGCGGCTCGTCGCCTGCTCGCACGTCTCCTGGGTCAGCGGCCGGGTGGTCGACGTCGCGGCCATCACGGCCACAGGGGTGTCGCTTCTGCTCGACGGCGCCCAGAGCATCGGCGCCGTGCCCGTCGACGTCCGTGCCTTCGGCTGCGACTTCTACGCCGGCTCGGGCCAGAAGTGGCTGTGCGGGCCGGAGGGCAGCGGCTGCCTCTACGTCCGCGAGGAGCGCCTCGACGACCTGCTCGTGCCGTGGCCGGGCTACGGCTCGCTGGCCGACCCGCACCGGGCGCTCGAGTTCGAGCCCGCCGACGGGGCGGCGCGCTTTGATCACGGCTATCCGGCTGGCTTGCGCAGCGTCTACGCGCTCGCCTCGCTCGAGGTCTTCGAGCAGGCGGGCTGGACGTGGGTCCACGCGCGCGCGGCCGGCTTGGCCGAGCTGCTGGTCCAGCGCTTGAGCGAGCGCGGCCTGACCGTGTGGCCGCGGGGCGCCTCGACGCTCGTCTCCTGGGAGGCCGGCGACGCTCAGGCCGTCGTGGAGCGCCTGGCCGCCGAGGGGATCGTGGTGCGGAGCATTCCCGCCTTTGGCCTGGTGCGGGCCTCGGTCGGGGCGTGGTCCTCGGAGCAGGACATCGAGCGGCTCGTCGAGCTTCGCCGCTGCTTAGACTGAGCCGACGCGCGCCGGGTGGGTGTAGACGTTGACCCGTCCGCGGCGGGCAAAGCCGCACAGGGTCATGCCGCGCTCGTCGGCCAGCGCGACGGCCAGCGAGCTCGGGGCGCCGACGCCGACGAGGATCGGGGCGCCGGCCACGGCGGCCTTCTGGACGAGCTCGAAGGAGAGCCGCCCGCTCACGCACAGGATGTGCCCGTGCAGTGCAACACGGCCGTCGAGCAGGGCCCGGCCGATGACCTTGTCCATGGCGTTATGGCGCCCGACGTCCTCGCGGGTGCTGAGCAGCGTGCCCTCGGCGGTGAACAGGCCGGTGGCGTGCAGGCCGCCGGTGCGCTCAAAGCCGGGCTGCTCGAGCCGGTCGGGAAGGGCGGCCAGCAGCGCGCGCTCGACTCGCGGTCCCTCTGGCAGCGGCGCGCTGAGCACGGCGACCTCCTCCAGGGCGCCCTTGCCGCACACACCGCAGGACGAGGTGGTGTAGAAGCGCCGCGCGCCCGGCTCGCGGACGAGCGGGCCCGTCACCTCGATGGTGTTGGCGGCGAAGTCGGCGGTCAGGCCGGTCGCGCGGGGTCCGTCGATGAGGCCCTCGCCGTAGAGGAAGCCGAGCGCCAGCTCCTCGTCGTGGCCGGGGGTGCGCATGGTCACGGCCAGCGGCGCGCCGTCGACGCGGATCTCCAGGGGCTCCTCGACGGCCACCTCGTCGATGCCGCCGTCGTGGTTGACCGTGACGTGCGTCGTGGCCACGGCCGCGGATCAGCCGGCGGCGGCGATCGCCTTGTCGAGGGCGGGGCCCGGCTCGTGCGCGGGGCCCCGTGGCCGACGACGAGGAGCGAGGGGTCGAGCTCGCGAATGCGCCTGGCCGACTCGAGGTCCTGCTCTTGTCCCACGTGGCCATGGAGGCCAGCGGGAAGCGGAGGTGGAAGTGGTTGGTGACGGCGAGGCCGCCGATCGGTGACGAACACGTCGCCGGCGATCACGCTGCGGTCGCGGGTGTCCAGGAAGGCCACGTGGCCGGGGGTGTGCCCGGGCGCGGGGACGACCTCGAGGCTGCCGACCCGGTCGCCGGGCTGCAGGCGCACGTCGGGCGTGGTCTTCGACCGTGGGCCAGGAGCCGGGGAGCTTGCCGTCGACCACCTTCTCGCCGGCGAGGATGCGGGCGTCGGTCTCGGGGATGAGCACCTCCGCCGAGCTCCCGAGGGTCTCCTTCAGGGCGTCGAGCGAGCCGACGTGGTCGCTGTGGCCGTGGGTGAGGGCCATGCGGCGGATCTCCCCGCCGGCGCGCCGGGCGGCGTCGAGGATCCGGCTGGCGCTGCCGGGGATCATCGTGTCCACGAGCGTGAAGCCGTCGTCCTCGCGCACCAGGTAGGCGTTGACCGCCGCAGCCGGGTGAGCTGGTAGCAGGTTGGCGCGTGAGCGGGCTCGGGCTCCATGCCCGCCTACGATACTGCCGCTGCCGGCGCTCCCTTGCAGCTCCGCCTCGACGCCCTGGGCCTCGCGCTCGAGCAGGCCGTCGTCCGAGACGCGGTAGGCGCCGGTGCGCACCAGCGGCGGCGAGTAGGCGTGGATCGAGACCGCCGGGGCGCCTCCGGCGTGCAGGACGCGGTGGATGGCGGTCGCCGGGACGCGTGACGGTCGGCCCCGGCGCGGTGGAGCGGCTGCGCGCGGTCGCCCCCGACGCACAGCCGCTCCTCGAGGATGGCGCCTCGATGACGGCGATCGCGGCGGCCGAGTGGTCGTGGTCGTGGAAGCCGGTGTCCGGGTCCTCGCTCCAGCAGATGAGCCAGGCGTTGACCTCGGCGTCGTCCCAGATCAGCTCGTAGACGCGCCCGCGGCGGTCGTCGGCGCACGTGGTGGCGCCAGAGCTGCGGGCGCGCCGCGAGGTCGCGGACGAAGCCCTCGAGCTGTTCGGTGCATCGAGACTCATACCGTGAGCTCCATCTCGGCCGCCATGCCCGTCTGGATGAGGCGAACGCCGTTGCGCTGCAGCAGGACCTCGCGCCCGCTCGCGATCGGCTCGACGACCGGCCGGTCCGAGCCGTAGACGAGCTGGTCGGGCCCCACGCGGCGGGCCATCGCCTCGATCGCCGCCGGGCCGTAGCTCGAGGTCTCGTAGAAGACGTGCGCGGTCGCGAATGTCGATGGGCGGACCGCCGCGGGCTTCGAGGCGCTCGCTGAGCAGCGGGGCGCCGCCGGCCAGCATGGCGAAGACGACGGTGAGCTCCGGGTGCTCGCGGCGAGCCGAGGGCGGCGAAGCTCAGCCAGGCCGCCTGCATCTGGGCCACGTAGTCGGTGAGGGCCGGCCACCACAGGGGATCCTCCAGGCGCAGGGCTCGCCGATCGCGGGACCGGGGTGCACGAACAGCGGGGCGCCATGCGTCGCCGAGCCGCTCGAGGACGGGGCCGATGCGCCCGAGCGCCTCCGGCACCGGTGAGCGCGGCGGCGGGCAGCGAGATCGCCGACGCAGCCGCGGGCGAGCAGCTCATCGACGTCGTCGGGGTCGGGCGCGATCGAGGGCCAGCGGCCCCCAGGCGCGGAAGGCCGGGCCGAGCTCGGCCACGCCCGGTCAGGTAGGCCGTCGATGAGCGGCTGGGCCTCGGCCCGGGGCAGGCACCTCGATGCCGATCGGGCTGGAGAGCGCGACCAGGGCGAGATCCAGGCGGTCCTGGACGACGAGCTTCGCGCGGCGTGCCGGGCGCTCGCCGCTCGACGTCGATCACGTACGGGCGCTCGCCGGCGCAGTGCAGGACGGTCAGGCCGCGGCTGCGGCGGACGAAGGGCAGCCGGCGCCGCTCGGCCAGGGCGGCGAGCAGCGGGGCGGTCCAGACGTGCTGGTGGACGTCGACGCGAAGGGCCGTCGTCATGAAATCCATCATACATGATCGAATTAGTGTAGATTCAGTGCGACGATGCGCCGCTCTCGACCACGGGGATCGCCGTGGCCCCGGCGCCGCGCCGAGCGCTTAACGCACGACGGGGACCCCGATCGGGTCCCCGCCGCCGATCCCCATCGCGCGCCCACGGCCGGGTTGGGCGCGTCCTCCGGGAAGCTCGATTCGCCCGCTACAAACCCGCCGGCCGCCGCCAAAGTTGCGCCAAGCGGCGCCGAAATATCTCCTGCCATACTCAGAGCCCCACTCGGGGGCGTAGCTCAGTTGGTTAGAGCGCCGGCCTGTCACGCCGGAGGTCGCGGGTTCGAGTCCCGTCGCTCCCGCTCTTGGAGTTCCCGTCCTTGGTCGCTTCCCTCATGAGCAACGGCACCGCGACGAGGACAAGGATGACCTCGTCGAGCGGTCATGATCGGCGGGCAGAGCCTGCAGGACATGATGACCCAGGGCGGGACCAAGCGGCTCCCGATCCGGCCGAGCAGCTCACCAAGCTCGCCGAGTTGCACGACCGCGGCGTGTTGACCGACGACGAGTGCGGCGCAGAAGGCGAAGATTGTCGGCATGTAGCGCGGCCACCGGCCAACCGGCGTCGGGACGGCGGGGCGCCCACCATCCGAGGCTTCAAAAGTCCCCAACGGTCGCCGGCCAGGACGACCTCGGTGACTTATGCGCCTGTCAGGTGCGAAACGCCCCAACACGCGATGCGGGTGCGCTGGTTGGGGCGTTTTGGACCCTGGCAGCAAGCTTCAAGCGCGCCGGGGTAACGGCACTCGCCACCTTGGCCGGGTCGTGATGGACCTCGACGTGGGCATTTTCCCGCCGGCGCGGACGACCGCACCCGGCCCCTCGCAGGTAGAGCGCAAACCGGGGGCGTCAGGCCACCAGCGCGCCAATGCCGCGGATGGCCAGAGCAAGGAGCACGAGGCCGAGCGCCAACGCCCCGTACAGCGCGACTTGACGTCGCGAGAGGTCATGCTCCGGGCTCGTGGCCCGGAGCCGGCGTCGCTCGTGCGCCGCCCGCCAGCCGCCCAGGCCGCCGACGAGAAACGATGCCGCGGCCAGCGCCCACCATCCGGCAGCTCCGCTGAGCACGGCGAAGCCCACGGCCACGACGCCGACGGCGAGCAGCAAAAACGTCGTCATGACGAACACGCGCAACCCGTCGCCGGCTGACGGTTCGCGCCTTCCCCGTGTCACCGCCATTGCGCCTCTCGTTTTGCCCCGTTGCTCATTGGTTCATGCAGGCAGGCGCACTCCAGCCCAACCGATGAATTTTCAAAGACCGCTTGGTCTTAGAGGCCGAGACACACACGGTCACAGGGAGGACGGCATGTACACAATCACCTCAGCTGACGGCACGCGGATCGCCTACGACCGCTACGGCGAGGGCCCGGCGCTGATCATGGTCAACGGCGCCATGGGTTACCGCAAATTCAAGAAGTTCGAGCAGATCGCCAGTGCGCTGTCCGAGCACTGCACGGTGATCAACTACGACCGCCGCGGTCGCGGCGACAGCGGCGAAGCGGGGCCGGTCTCGGTCCAGCACGAGGTCGAGGACATCGCCGCTCTCATCGACGCCGTCGGCGGGCGCGCGTCGCTGTGGGGCTGGTCCTCAGGCGGCGCGCTCGCCCTGCGCGCGGCGGCCGCTGGCGTGCGCGTCGAGAGGCTCGTCGTCTACGAGACGCCGTTCAAGACCGACCCCGAGGCCAAGTACCCGACCGACGACTACGGCGAGCAGCTTGCCCGGATCGTCGCCGAGGGCAACCCGCATGCGCGCCGCCAAGCACTTCATGCGCAACGGCATCGGCATGCCCGGCCCGTTCGTGGCCGCGATGGGGCTGCTGCCGATGTTCCGGAAGTTCGCCGCCAACGGCCTGACGCTGACCTTCGACTACGCCGCCCTCGGCGACGCCAACATGCAGGGGAAGCCGCTGCGGGCCGAGGAATGGGCCACCGTCACCTGCCCGACGCTGGTCCCGTACGGCGCCAAGACCTATCCCGTCCTCAAGCATGCCTCAAGGTCGCTCGCCGACGTGCTCCCGAACGCCAGGCTGCAGGAGCTGCCGGGCCAGAACCACAACGTCGCGACCCGGCGCCATCGTGCCCGTCCTCGCGGGCTTCGTGGGCGGCAACGAGGTGCTGGCCGACGCGCCGGCCGCTCTGAGCCGTTTGCGTCCGAGCCGCGGTAGACGCCGGCACGGGAGGGGGATAGGCTCGGCCCCGTGCCGGCGTCATGATTCTCAAGCCGTACTACCTCGGCTGCCTGGCCCATGCTTCCTATCTGATCGCCGAACCAGAGGCAGGGCGCGCGGCCGTGGTCGACCCGCAACGAGACATCGAGCAGTACGTCGATGACGCCGCGCAAATCGATTGCGCGATCGGCCACGTCTTCCTGACCCATCTGCACGCCGACTTCATCGCCGGCCACCTCGAGCTCCGCGACCGGGTGGGGGCGACGATCCACCTGGGCGCCAGGGCAACGGCCCAGTACCCGTTCACACCGATGACCGACGGCGACGAGCTGCACCTCGGGCGGGTGCGGCTCTCGGTGCTCGAGACGCCTGGTCACTCGCCCGAGTCGATCTCGATCCTCGTCTTCGATCCCGAGCACGACGACGCTCGCCCCTACGCCGTGCTGACCGGCGACACCCTCTTCATCGGCGATGTCGGCCGGCCTGACCTGCGCGCGTCGCTGGGCTGGAGCGCAGAGGAGCTTGCCGCCCTGCTCTATGGCTCCCTGCGAGACAAGCTTCTCGCCCTGCCCGACGACACGCTTGTGTACCCGGCCCACGGGGCCGGCTCTGCGGGCGCAACCTCTCCACCGACACGGTCTCCACGATCGGCGTGCAGCGTCAGTACAACTACGCGCTCGCGCCGATGAGTCCCGAGCGCTTCGTCGAGATCGTGACCACGGACCAGCCCGATACGCCGGCCTACTTCACCTACGACGCGGTTCTCAACGCTCAGGAGCACCCAACCCTCGCCGCGGCGCTCGCTCGTGAGCTGCGGCCTCTGTCCCTGGGCGAGCTGCTCGAGCTCGTCGGGCGCGGAGCCCAACTGCTCGACACGCGCGATCAGGCGGACTTCGAGGGCGCTCACCTCGGTGGCGCTGTGAACATCGGTCTGGGCGGCTCGTTCGCGACCTGGTGCGGATCGATCCTGGATCAAGGCCGACCGGTCGTCCTGGTCTGCGACCCGGGCCGTGAGGTCGAGGCGGCGACGCGGCTAGGGCGGATCGGCTTTGACACCGTCGCCGGGTACCTCGCCGGCGGGATGCAGCAGCTCGATGGTCACGCAGATCTCGTCGAGCGCACCGAGCGAATCACGGCCGGTTCCCTGGCCGAACAGCTCGCGTATCACCCCCGGCCGCTCGTGCTCGACGTTCGGACGGCGCGCGAGTGGGACGAGGGACACATCGATGGGGCGGTGAACCTGCCGCTCCTGCAACTGCCCCGGCGCCTGCATGAGCTCCCCCTCGATGACAGGCTCGTCGTCTACTGCGCCAGCGGCTATCGCTCCGCGCTTGCCGCCAGCCTGATCCGCGGTCGCGGCCGGCCCCCGGTCGCCACTCTCGTGGGTGGCATGGCGGCCTGGGTGGCGGCGCCCGGTTGACCCCGCACGCGCGCCCGGAGATAATCAGCTGGTCAGAGAGAGGAGGGCTCGGATGTCGTGGAAGTTGGAAGGGTCCTACTTCGAGACGTGCTCCTGCCACGTGGTCTGCCCGTGTACGGCGTCGCTGGCCCTCGGCGCCACCTACGACCGCTGCCGGGTCACGCTCGTCTTCCACGTCGAGCAGGGTGATGTGGAGGGCACCGACGTGAGCGGCCTCACCGTCGCCGCGGTCGCCGACACGCCCAAGATCATGAGCGAGGGCAACTGGCGCCTGGGCGTCTTCATCGATGCCGCCGCGTCCGAGGAGCAGGCCGACAAGCTCGGCGGCGTCTTCTCCGGTGCTCTGGGCGGTCCCATGGAGGCGTTGGGAGGTCTGATCGGGGAAAACCTCGGGGTCGAGCGGGCGCCGATCGAGGTGCGCGAGGATGGGCTCCGCCACTCGGTCCGGATCGGCGACGCGGTCGACTTCGAAGTCGAGGACGTGGTGCCCTTCGGCGCCGACACGGATACGCCGGTGCGGTTGACCGGTGTCTTTCATCCGGCGGGCTCCGAGCTGACCGTCGCCCATGCGACGCGGTCGCGCATCGACGCGTTCGGTGTCCGCTACGAGGGCAACTCCGCCTTCTCCACGTCGCATTTCGAATGGTCGAATTGAGCTCGACCGCCTCCTTGGCCGACGGTTCGGCCAAGCAAGGCGAGCTCTCGGCCGCGTTCGCCGCCGTGCGTGGCCGCGTTGGTCTGGTCACACTGCTGCTTCTCCTGGCCGCGCTGGCGTGGATCTCGACGGTCGACCGCATGGCGGGCATGGACGCCGGCCCGGGCACGGATCTCGGGGCGCTGGGATGGTTCTTGGGGGTGTGGGTGGTGATGATGGCCGCCATGATGTTCCCCTCGCTGGCCCCGACCACCGCGCTCTACGCGCGCATGACCCGGCAGCGTGGCTGGAGCCGGCCGCTGCTCTTCACGGCCGGCTATCTGCTCATCTGGGCGGCGGCTGGACTCGTCGCCTACGCCTTGTTCGCGGCTGGGCGGAGCATCCTCGGCGACGAGTTGGCGTGGCGCAGCGGAGGGCGATGGTTCGCGGGCGGCATCCTTCTCCTTGCCGCCCTCTATGAGCTCACGCCCTTGAAGGATGTCTGCCTGGGCAAGTGCCGCAGCCCGCTGGGCTTCCTGCTCGGGGCCTGGCGCGACGGCAACCGCGGGGCGCTGGAGATGGGCTCGCGGCACGGCGCGTGGTGCCTTGGTTGCTGCTGGGCGCTCATGGCGGGCCTGTTCGCGCTCGGGATCATGAGCGTCACCTGGATGGCCTTCATCGCCGCCCTCATCGCCCTCGAGAAGACGCTTCCGTGGCGCCGGGTGGCGACGTGGTCAACGGCCGGTCTGCTGATCGTTCTGGCGGTCGGGGTGATCGCCGTGCCCCGGGCGGTGCCGGGGCTGGCGGTCCCGCGCGGCGGGCAGCCCGCCATGCCCGCGATGGGCTCCATGCGCTAACCCAGTTCCGGCACGCGCGCCATAGCGCCTCGCTCAGCCTCCCGCCGTCCTGAGCAACCGCCGGCGCTCCTCCGGCGCCGGCCACGGCGGCGCTCCCGCGGCAGTGTTGGCGCGGGCATGAGCCGGACTCGAGGTGGCGGGGATGGCGACGTGGACGCGCTCGTCGGCCAGTGTCCACTTGAGCAACTCGCCGGCGTCAAAGCGCCGGGCCAGCGAGCCGCCGCCGAGCGGCCGCATGGCGATGACGCCCAGATCGAGCTCGGCAGCGAGGGGCAGGATGCGGCGCTCGGCCTCGCGCTCGCGCGGGTTGTAGGGCACCTGGATGGCATCGATGCGCCCCGAGCGCATGACCTGTTCGAGCTCGCCGAAGGCGCTCGGCGAGTAGTGCGTAGCGCCGAGGTAGCCGACCCGTCCCGCGTCGCGTTGCTCCTCCAGCCAGTCCAGGTGTTCGCGCCAGGACACGAGGTTGTGCACCTGCTCGAGGTCGACCCGGCCGCCGAAGAAGGCGAGCTGATCCTCGAACTGACCTCGTGCCTCGGACCGCGACCGCGTCCAGATCTTCGTGGCCACGAACGCGTCGGCTCGATGCTCGCGCAACGCCCGGCCGAGCACGCCCTCGGCCCGTCCGTACATTGGCGAGGAGTCAAACAGTCGCGTCCCCTCCGCCCATACCGTGTCGACGACCTCACGGGCGCGACCCTCGGCCTCCGGCGCGACATCGAAGGTCTGCCAGGTGCCGAGGCCGACGACTGGCACCAACCATTCCGTGCGCCCGAAACGACGGTGCTCCATCACCGAGGGAATGTAGCCCGCGTCAGGAAGCGGGTGAGCCCGGCCGGTAGGCCAGATAGACGACGCCGTTCTCGTAGGCCCGGCAGGCAGCTCGATCAAGCTTCAGCGACGGGCCGCCGGCCTCGAAGAGTCGCGGCCCTGCCCCCCGCGTGAGCGGGAAGACGAACAGATGCAGCGCGTCGACGAGCCCGTCGGCGAGCAGCGCGCGGACCAGGGTGCCGCTGCCGCTCACGTAGAGGTCGCCGTCGACTGACGCCTTCAGGTCGCCGATCGTGTCCGGGGCATAGGGGCCGAGGATGGTCGAGTTCTTCCAGGTCGCCTCGGCGAGCGTGCCCGACACGACGTACTTGGCCGTGTCATTGAAGAATGGCGCGCCGGGGTCATCATCGGCGGTGCGTCTCGACCAGGCGGGCTCGAACATCTCGTAGGTGGTGCGCCCGAGCAGGATGGCGCGACAATGGCTCGTGATCGCCCCGATGGCCTCGCCCATCTGCGGGTCAAAGCCAAACTCGAACGTCCACGTCGGTGTGTCGATCACGCCGTCGAGGGTCATGAACTCGTGTACGTGAATCTCTCCCATGTCTTCCTCCGTGTCGGCTCTCGAAGGTGTAGACGCCGCCCCCGGGCCGAAGTCATCGTCCGTCGGCGCCGGCCGCGAAGCGGCGGTCGAGCTCCTCGACCTCGGGCAGGCCGATGAAATCGAGGAACTCGCCGAAGCCGAGCATGGACGGCAGAGCGTCGATCGGGGTTCCATCCGCTTTGATGCGGGCCAGGACGTCACGCACGGCCACGGTCGTGGCGAGCAGCGCGCTTAGGGGGAAGATGACGACCTTGAAACCGAGGCCTCGCAACGCGTCGTAGGCGACGGGCGGGGTCTTGCCGCCTTCGGCGTAGTTGAACAGCAGAGGCACGTCGGCGAGGGTGCGGGCGATGGTCTCGATCTCCGCCTCGGACTGCGGCGCCTCCACGAACAGCATGTCCGCGCCGGCGTGCCGGTAGCGCCGCGCCCGCTCGAGCGCGGCGGGCAGGCCCTCGGCGGCCCGCGCGTCGGTGCGGGCGATGATGAGAAAGTCGGGCGAGCTGCGGGCCGCCACCGCCGCCGCGACCTTGGCGGCCATCTCGCCAGCCTCGATCAGCTGCTTGCCCTCCATGTGGCCACACTTCTTGGGCATGACCTGGTCCTCGATGTGAATGGCGGCCACGCCGGCGGCCTCGTATTCCTGGACCGTGTGGATGACGTTGATGGCGTTGCCATAGCCGGTATCGGCGTCGGCGATGACCGGGATGCCCACCGCGTGCGCGATGCGGTGGGCGTTGTCGACCATTTCCGGCAAGCTCATGAGCCCGACATCCGGTCGTCCGAGCCGCGAGGCGGCGCTGCCAAAGCCGGTCATGTACGCGGCGGGGAAGCCCGCCTCCTCGACGAGACGGGCCCCGAGCGCGTCGTAGCACCCCGGGGCCAGGATCACCTCGTCTCCGGCGACGAGTTCCCGCAGCGAGGGGCGCTGGCCGGGGCTCAGGAGCTTCGCCATCCGCTCACTTTAGAGCCGTGTCACAGCCCCACGGCGCCGAGCGAGTCGAGATCATCGATGGTCGCGCCGATCCGCTCCACCATGGTCAAGCTCACCGCATCGGGCTGGAAGCTGGGCTGCAAGCGGGAGCGACCGATGGTGTAAATCCAGGCGAAGTAGGGATAGAAAGTGGCCTGGCGGTAGGCGAGCCACGCCTCGGCCCGAGGGATCGCCGCGCCTCCGGCGGCTGAGAGCTTGTCGAGGTAGAGGTCGAGAAGCTCGCCTTCCCAGGCTCGGCGATCCCCGACGGTCAACGCCGTGGCGAGGAGGTAGGCGTAGTCCAAGGCCCACGACCCCCTGAGGCTGGTCTGCCAGTCGCTGACCCCGATTCGCCCCAGAGCGGTGCGATAAGTGTTGGCCACGTGCAGGTCGCCATGCACGTACGTCTGGGGACCCCGGCTGGCGATGTGCATGGAGCGGCGCATGCCGGCATAGAGGTCGGCTTGGCGTCCTCGCAGGGGGTGGGGGATCACGGCGCGCGCCCGCTCGGCTCCAATCGCCCGGCGGTCGGCGAGGCCGATCAGGCTGTCGATCAGGTCCATCTGCGCGGCCGGGGTTCTCAGCCAGCGCCATCCGGTCAGCCTGGGGCTGTCCCACAGCGCGCCGTGCCAGGTGGCCACCGTGCGCAGCAGGTCCTCGATCTCCGCGCGGGTGACCCGGTGTGACGGTTGCCAAAAGTGCGCGCCGCGCGTGGCCGTGACGTCGTCCATGACCACGAGCGACCGCCAGGAGTGGGGCTCGACGGCGCCGAAGTAGCCGGCCGGGGCCTCGATCTCGAGCTCGGGACGGACGTGGACGTAGAACCCGGGCTCGCCGGCGATGAATCCGCCCAGCCCGAGCATCAGCCGCTGGGCCAGCGTGACCGTGCCCTTGAGAAAGAGACGGGTGGGAAGCCCGGCGTCGAAGCCGGCCTCGTTGTAGGTCACCTCGATGGCCCGGCGCGTCGTGGTGCCGGCGCTGGCGCCGACGGTGGTGACCGCCCGGACCTGGGCCCCGGGCGTATCCCGGCACAGGACAGCGTTCAGCCACGCCGGGCCGATCTCGCTAGGCGATCGCGGCACGCTGGCTCGGCGGCCTGCGCGAACGCCGCCCAAGGCCACGCCGACCGCTCGCCGCAGCGCCCAGGCCTTAGTCGGGACGGGGTCTATCGTGGAGGTATGGGCAAGACCTGGATTCTTCATACGGAGACCAAGGGCACCGGAGCGCAGATGGTGCCGCTCGAAAGCGTGACAAAGCGTCCCGTCACTCCCGAGCCCGTGCGCGTGCCCCGCTCACCCCAGCGCCCCACCGAGACCGAAGCGCCCGTGCCACGCGCGCCCCGCCGGTTCAAGGTCGTCGATGTGATGACGCAGGAGTCGCTCGCCGACGGCGCCAGCCTGCGCGAGGTCGTTCGCGCTCTGAGTGACGTGCGCAGCGTCGTCGACGTGAGCGTCTACGTCTGGCAACAGAGCGGCCGGCGCTGGCGGCTGCTACCGCTTGCCGACAAGCACCGCCTGTGGGAGGCGGCCCACGCGCCTCGCACAAGCGCTGATAGCTAGACGAAGGCCGAGAAGTGGCGCAAATTTTCCGCTGCGCTTAGCGCGCGTTGCCGGTTTTCTCACAACCGCGGTCCATCGTCTCACCCATGAGATCGCTTACCGCCATTCAACTTCAGAACGGGCGTTGCTCGGCCGGGGCCGGTGAGGTGCTGCACCACTGCCGCCTTGTCCCCAGCGACGACGGGTGGTCGCTCCTCGGGCCCGACGGCCGGCTGCTCTGCCGAGCCCTCGGCCTCCGCGGTCGCCGCCAGTGCCTGGAGACCGCTCGGTCCCTCGGGATCGGCGTCGTGCTCAGCTGAGCGCCTCGGTGCTTCTACCGGGGGGTGGGGCGCAAAACCGGCCGTATTTTCCCGTTTGACGCCCCACACCGGAGGCCGAGCGATTCAGCCACCGAACTGGACCCCTTGACCGCCGTAGCCACCGCCCCCGTTGCCGCCGTCGCCGCCACCACCACCGCCGTAGCCGCCACCACCGCCGTTTCCGCCCGGACCACCGTCGCCGTAACCAACGTAGCCGCCGCCGTCACCGCCACTGCCGGTGCCGTCGTTGCCCGAGCTGCCGTTCGAGCCATCGCCGCTCGAGCCATCGCCGCCGCTCGATCCGCCGCTCCCGCTCGACCCGCTGGACCCACCGGCACCGCTCGATCCGCTGCCCCCCGCGCTGCCACCCGAACCTGACGCGGGGGCGCTGCTCGACGGCGAGGAGCCGCCTGCATTCACCGCCCCCGGCGTCGACGTGACCCTGAGCGCGCGGACGATCTTGGCCTTCCCATTCGTGGTGTAGGTCAGGGCGACCCCGTCACCGGGCTGCAGCCCGCGCGCCACGGCCTTGGTCACCCGGAGGGTCAGCCGCTTGCCGGCGACCGTCTGCAGCACGAACGACTTGCGCTTGGCTCCCACCGAGATCACGTTGCCACCGGTTGTCGTGGCACCCAGGAGTGTGATCGAGGTCGCGAACATGCTCCCCGTGCTCACCTCCGCGTAGCTGACCTTCACCCGCTCGCCCGCCACGAACCCGCTGAGGGGCCCGGTGAGCTGACCGACCTGGAACGTGAGGCTGTGGCTGGACCCGGTGCCGGCCCGGAGCGCTGAGGCAATGAAGTGGTAGGCCCTAAAGGCCCCGCTGGACGCGTCGGGCGCCCCGTCGTTGAGCCAACCGGCGCCGCCCCTGCGCTGGCTGGGGTTGCCGCCCCGCCCGTCGGAGGTGCCGAAGAAGTGGCCGTCGATGTTCATGAAGATGTGGATGCCGGGATCGTCGTAGAGGGTGACCGAGACCGAGCCGGTGCCCACCCCGGGCACGATCAGCCCCTCTGCGCGCAAGGTGCTGATGATCCCCGCGTCGTTGGGCACGCCGCTGCCGGCCGGCCACAGCCCGCCGCCGGCCAGAACCGCGGCCACGGAACCCGAGCAGTCATATCCGACGGTGTGGCCGCTGTAGCCGGGGCCAGGTGAGCCGATGCTGGCGACGCCCGCCTGGCCGTGACCGCCTCCCCACACGTAGGGGTAATCGGCCCGGGTGACGGCATTCGCGGCGCCCACCAGCCCGTTGACCACCCCCGAGCTGCGCCCGGGCGTCTGGATGGTCAGCGATGAGCCGTCAAAGGCGGTCACCTTGCCCACCGTCGCGGCTCGGGCCATCACCGCGTACCCGGTGCTGGCGGCTGATGACAACGTTGGAAAAGCGACCGCGCAGGCCAATGCGCAGACGCCGGCGAAGATGCGTTTCAAGGGAACATCCTTTGCTTCTCGCTTCGGCCGCCTCCGTAGCATCGGCAGCTCAGCAGCCCGCTTGAGCCCGAGGCGCGCTGACTGAGCGGCCTTGCGAATTCCTTAGCTCCGTCTCACGGCGTTCCCACTGACGTCCTCGACGCTCTTCGTGTCAGCCATCCCGACACGGAGAGCGCAGATGCAGACAGCCCCCTCACTCACACGTCTCCCGGTCCGGGCCGGGGCGCCATCGCGCGGCGCCGCCGGGGCGCCCGACGTCGAGATCGTCATTCCGGTTTTCAACGAGGAGCGTGCGCTCGCCGCGTCCATCTACCGCCTGCACAACTACCTGGCCGCCCATCTCCCGTTTACCTGGCAGATCACGATCGCCGACAACGCCAGCACCGATGTCACATCCGCGATCGCCGAGGCGCTGGCCGGTGAGCTGCCCCGCGTTCGCCTCCTGCGTCTCGAGCGCAAGGGCCGCGGGCGAGCTCTGCGCGCCGCCTGGTCGGCGAGTCGAGCTCGCGTCGTCGCCTACATGGACGTCGACCTCTCCACCGACCTCAAGGCCGTCCTGCCACTGCTCTCGCCCCTGCTCTCCGGCCATAGCGAAGTGGCCATCGGCTCCCGGCTGGCCCATGGAGCTCGCGTCACCCGGGGCGCCAAGCGCGAGCTCATCTCGCGCTCCTACAACCGGCTGCTGCGCGCCACCTTGCGGGCCCGGTTCACCGACGCCCAGTGCGGGTTCAAGGCCGTGCGCGCCGACGTCCTGCCGGAGCTGCTCACGGGCGTGCGCGACGAGGGCTGGTTCTTCGACACCGAGCTGCTCATGCTCGCGCAACGGCGTGGCCTGCGGATACACGAGGTGCCGGTGGACTGGGTCGACGATCTCGACTCGCGGGTGGACATCGTCTCCACCGCCCTGGCCGACCTGCGGGGAGTGGGGAGGCTGGCCCTGGTCGCTCCCATCACGCGCTTCCTGCTTGTCGGGATGGCGTCAACGCTGGCCTACGCGCTGCTCTTTCTTGCTCTGGCCCCGGTCTCCGGCTCCGGCGCGGCCAGCGCCACCGCCCTCGCGCTCACCGCGGTGGCCAACACCGCCGCCAACCGCCGGCCCACCTTCGGCATCCGGGGTCGCGCCGGACTGGCCCGCCAGCAGCTCGCCGGCCTGATCGTCTTCGCCCTCGCCCTGGCGCTGACCAGCTGCCGTCAACGGGACCTGAACTCGGGAGACGCCGGCTCTTTCGCACCGGCTGCGCCGGGCAGCGACCGCTTCGGACACGACGAACCGGCGCCGTCGGCTACGGGTCAGCCGGCCGCTCGCGCTGAGCCACCGGCAACGGGACAGCAGCCCGCTCTCTCCGGCATGGCGAGCTTCGGTGGTGACGGCGGGTCAGCGCCCGCTGGCCGGTAGGGGCCGCTGCGTGCCGCGAGCATGCGGTCCCGCATGCTTCTTGTCAACCCTCAAACCAGCGCCGCCGTCGAGGCCCGGCGCACGAGCTCGGGGCTGACATAAACCTTTGCCCGGGCGCCCCTCCGGGGCCGGCCTCGACAGCGGCGGCGAGCAGCTTGCTGGCGTGCACGGCGACGTCGGTCATCCCCCAGCCCACCGAGGTCAAGCCGGGGAGACGACCTGGGCGATCGGGTGGTCGTCGTAGCCGGCGACGCTCAGGTCGTCGGGGATCGAGAGCCCGAGCGCGTGCGGCCGCCGCGTAGACGCCGCAGGCGATCGAGTCCGACAGGCAGAACACCGCCGTCGGGCGTGGCTCCTGGGCCAGGAGCGCCAGGGCGGTCTCGGTCGCGGCCTCGATCGAATGCCGGGAGTTGACCGTGGTGGCCTCGAGTCCCGAGCGGCGGCGGCCACCTCGCGCACGACTGTCTCCGCCGGCCGGGCGGGCGTCGTCCGGCCGGCTGGGCGTCAGCACGGCGACGTGCCGGTGGCCGAGCGCGTGGAGGTGCTCGAGCACCATGGACACGCCGGCGCGGTTGTCGAATAGGACCTCGCCGACCGTCGGACCGGACAGCGCGTCGCCGACCGAGACCACCGGCAGCGTCGAGACCGATGTCCTCCCACACGGCAGCCGGAGGGATCGAGCGGCGAGACGACGAGGCCGTCGACGAGCTGGTCGGCGAGCTGGCGGGCCAGGGCCTGCTCTCGGCCGGGATCGCCGTCGGAGTCGATCAGCACCATGTGCAGGTCCTTGGCCTCCAGCGCCTGCCCGACCGACTGCACGAAGCGCTGCTCGCCGAGGTCCTGCAGCGAGCCCGCGAGCACGCCGACGAGCCCGGTCCGGCCCTGGGCCAGGGCGCGAGCGACGGCGTTGCCGGTGTAGCCGAGCTCCTCGGCCGCGAGGCGGACCCGCTCCTGGGTCTCGGGCGAGGTCTGCACGCCGCGCAGGGCGTAGGAGACGGCAGCCGGGGACAGCCCGGTCGCGGTGGCCACGTCCTTGATGGTGACGCGTCTGCGCGGGGCCATCGGGCCAACCGTACCGCGTCGCTCCTCTCTGAGTGGCCAATTGCATCGCCGGCCCAAGTCTGTGCTTTCCTGAAACGGTTCAGTGAACCGTTTCAGGATGCCCATCGACGTCCATCAACACCTATGGCCGTCCCCCTTTGTCGAGGCTCTGCGCGCCCGGCGCCGCCCGCCACGCCTCGAGGGCTGGACGCTCGAGCTCTACGGCGGTGACCGCTACGAGATCGACCCCGCCCTGCACGACCCCGAAGTTCGGGCCATCGGGCACGATCTGATCTGCCTCGCCCCCTCGGCGGCTCTCGGGCATCGACCGCCTCGCGCCCGAGGAGGCGCGCGAGCTGGCCGAGGCGTGGCTGGAGGGCGTCGTGGGGCTGGGGGAACCGTTTCGGCCCTGGGCCACGGCCGGCGTGCTCGAGCCCGATCCTGCCACGCTGGTCAGCGCCCTCGATCGGGGCGCGGTCGGACTCGAGGTGGCCGCCGATACGTTGGCGGCACCGGACGGCCTGGACCGGCTGGCGCCCCTGTTCGACGCGCTCGGCGAGCGGCCGGTGCTCGTCCACCCCGGCCCGACCGCCGGCCAGGAGGCCCGCCGCCCTGCCTGGTGGACGCCGACGGTCTCCTACGTCAACCAGCTGCACGGCGCCTGGTGGGCCTGGGCGGACCGCGGGCGCGCCCGCTTTCCCCGGCTGCCGGTCTGCTTCGCCGCGCTGGCCGGCCTAGGTCCCGCTGCACGGCGAGCGCCACCGGGCCCGCGGCGGTCGCTGACGTGCCCGTCGATCCGCTCACCTTCGTGGAGACCTCCTCCTACGGCACCCAGGCCGTCGACGCCGTGCTGCGCGTGCTCGGCGTCGACGTCATCTGCCACGGCTCGGACCGGCCGTACGCGGAGCCCGCCGCCGCTGGCGCTCGACCCCGCCGCGCGCCACGCCTTCGAATTCCGCAACCCCGCGCGCCTTCTCGCGCCGACTATGAAGGAGGCCCTGTTTGACTCCCTGCTTGAAGACCTGACCGTATCACCAGCGACACCCTGACGCGGGCGGCGCTCGAGCGCGTGGTCAGCCACGTGGCCGCTCGCCCCGAGCTGTGGGAGCCCCACATCGACCGCGCCGCCACCGAGCGCATGTACGCGTCGCTGCACCGCGATGCACAGGTCGACGTGTGGGCGATCTTCTGGCGGCCGGGCAACGACACCGGCTGGCACGACCACGACACCTCCAGCGGCGCCGTCCGCGTCGTCGAGGGCGCGCTGGTCGAGTAGCGAGCTGCGCCTCGGCGCCCCCGAGCGGCGGCAGAAGTACCGCAGCGGGTGAGCGCTTCTCGTTCGACCCCTCGCCGCATCCACCGCCTGGTCTGCGAGGTCGAGCTGCGCGGTCTCCATCCACGCCTACTCGGCCCCCCTGTGGCGCCTGGGCAGTACACGGTCGACGACGACGGCGCGCTGCACCGCGTCTCGGTCTCCTACGCCGACGAGCTGCGGCCGCTGGAGCTCATGGCGGCATGACCGAAGACCTGGTCATCATCGGCGGCGGCGTGATGGGTCTGTTCACCGCCTATCACGCCTCGGGGCGCTTCAGCGCATCGCCGTGCTCGAGCGCGGGCGCATTGGGCGACCCGATGACCGCCTCGTTCGGCCGTACCCGCTCCTACCGCAGCGACTACCTCGATCCCGGCTACGCCCGCCTGGCGCGTGAGGCCCTGCGGCTGTGGCGGGACTTCGAGGCCACGAACCGGGACCGAAGTGCTCGAGCGCTGCGGCTGCATGAACATCGCCAAGCGCTCGGTGACCCCGGATCTTGAGACCACCTACGCCGAGCTGCCCAGGGCGTGCTCGATCAGCTGGGCCTGCCCGTCGGTGTCTTACGACGCCGCCGCGCTGCGCGAGCGCTACCCCTACCTCGACGCGGACCTCGCGCACGTCGACCTCGACGGCGGCGTGGTCAACCTCCCCGCGGTCACGGCGGCCCTGCTCCGCACGCTGAGCGAGCGGGGGGTGCGGATCGTCGAGGAGGTCACGGTGCAGGCTGCCCGTGCGCGACCGGCGCGCTCATCCGCGTCATCACCCGACGCCGGAGGAGCTCACGGCGCGCTCGCTGGTCATCACCGCCGGCCACGGCACCAACGACGTACTGGCCGCCTCGAGGGCTCACGCCTCCACGTGCCGATCACCCGCGACCGTCCGCTCGAGGCGCGGTACTTCACGCCGCCGGAGGCGCCGCGCCCCCAGTTCACGCTCCGCGGCCATGCCCGTCATCGCCTATCTCGACGCCGGCATCTACTGCCACCCGATCGTCGAGGGCCTCGTCGATAAGGTCAAGATCGGCTACTACCACCCGCCCGACCTGCCCCGCTCGACCACCGCGATCGACAGCGTCGCCGCGTTCGTCGAGCACTGCCTGCCCGGCCTGCGCGACGCCCGCAGCGAGCCGGTGCGCCGACTACGACGGCTGCGACTACGACCTGGTCGCCGACGACGAGTTCGTCCTCGGACCCGTGCCCGACTTTCCGGGCGCGCACGTTGGCGTCGGCTGGCGCGGTACGGGCTACAAGTTCGCGCCCTGGGTCGGCCGCGTGCTCGCCGAGCTCGCGCTGCAGCGGGGCACGGTCTACGACATCGGCCGCTTCGACCCGGCCCGGTTCATGAAAGGAGTCCCGCGATGCCGGATCGTCCCTCGTCCGCGGACGCTGCGCCAGCGCCTTTCTGAGGGCGTCGTTGTCGGCGCCGAGGGCTACGTGTTCGAGCTCGAGCGCCGCGGCTACATCAAGGCCGGCCCGTTCGTACCCGAGGTCATCCTCGACGCGCCCGGAGGCCGTCGCTGCAGCTCCATCGCGAGTTCCTGCGCGCCGGCGCCGACGTTATGGTGGCGCTCACCTACTACGCCCACCGCGACAAGCTCCAGGCGGTGGGCCGCGAGGGCGATCTCGAGGAGATGAACCGCACCGCGGTGCGCCTGGCCAACCAGGTGGCCCGCGAGGGCGGCGCCCTGGTCGCGGCCAACATCTCCAACACGTGGTCCTATGACCCCGCCGACGCGCGGCGCACCGGCGCCATCGTCCGCGCCCAGTACGAGGAGCAGCTGGGCTGGGCGGTGCAGGAGGGCGTGGACTTCGTCATCGCCGAGACCAACGACTACCTCGGCGAGGCGCTGATCGGCCTGGAGGTGTCGCGCGAGCCTCGGCCTTGCCGGCGATGGTCACCTTCGCCACCGTGCAGCCGGCCATGACCTACGACGGCTATCCCTACGTCGAGGCCTGCCGGCGGCTGGCCGATGCGGGGGCGACGATCGTCGGCCTCAACTGCTCACGCGGACCGGAGACGATGCAGCCGCTGCTGAGCGAGATCCGGGCCGGGGTCGACTGCGCGGTGGCCGCGCAACCCGTCCCCTACCGGACCACGGCGGCCAGCCCGGCCTTTGAGTCCCTCACGACCCGCGAGGGCGCCCACGCGTTCCCGCTTGAGCTCGAGCCCTTCGCCTGCACGAGGTTCGAGATGGCCGACTTCGCCCGCTGGGCCGCGGCCGCGGGGATCAACTACGTGGGCGTCTGCTGCGGCGGCGCCCCTCACCACGTGCGCGCGATGGCCGAGGCTCTCGGGCGGGTGACGCCGGCCAGCCGCTACTCACCGGCCCTCGAGTCCCACCCCGTGCTCGGGGCCGGGGCCAGCGGCCACGATGAGATGCACGGGTGGGCGGCCTGAGGGGGCCGCTCAACGACCTAAAAATTTGGTTGACACCGAGGGCGGCACACCGGTAGGTTCGCCCTAACGGCTGTCTCGGCGCAGACGCCATAACCCAATCGGGGGGAGGGACTATGAGCGGGCGTTCCTATAGGGGCATCCCAGAGGGGTCGATTCTCCTCAAGGCCTCGGCCTTGGCACTGGCGGCGCCGTTGGGCGCCGGGTTCCTCCTGCCGCCGGTCGCGGTCGCGGACGGCGGTGGCGGCGGGTACGGCGGGTACGGAGGGTACGGCGGCCCAAGCAACGGCGTCATCTACGGGTGCGTGGGGGACGACGGCTATGTGCGTGTGGTCAACTCGCCGCGGGACTGTCGCTACGGCGAACGACCTATCTCATGGAACGTCCAGGGGCAGACTGGTCCGGCCGGACCTCCCGGCCCGACCGGTCCACGGGGCGCCACCGGCCCGGCCGGCCCTGCGGGGCCGACGGGGGCCACGGGGCCAACTGGGCCTGCCGGTCCGACAGGCGCGACTGGCCAGACGGGCGCGACCGGCGCGACGGGTGCCACAGGCGCCACCGGACCCACAGGCGCGACCGGGGCCACTGGCCCGCAGGGCGTAACTGGTGCCACTGGTCCGACAGGCCCGGCGGGTCCCGCGGGCGCGACCGGGGCGCCGGGTCCGCAGGGCGTAACCGGTGACACCGGCCCGACCGGCGCCACCGGTGCGAGCGGCGCGAGTGGTCCCACCGGCGCGAGCGGTCCCAACGGAGCCACCGGCCCTACTGGGGCGACCGGTGCGACGGGGCCTGCCGGGGCGACCGGTGCGACGGGGCCTGCTGGGGCGACCGGCGCAACGGGGCCTACCGGACCCACCGGCGCGACGGGAGCTACGGGCCCAACCGGTCCTGCCGTCCCGGTGACCACGAACACCACGGCGGGGTCCCCAGTCATCGTAAATCCGGGTCAAGTCGGACCCCCCGCCACCGCCACCTGTCCGGGCGGCACCGCCCTCACCGGCGGCGGATACGAGGTTCTCCCACCTGGTGCTCCTCCTGGCACGTTCGTCCCGCTGCTGTTCACCACGGAGGGAGATGGGCCGCAGCCAGAGCCCCCTGGGCCGGGCGCTAGTCTCCCGACCGTTTCGTGGGAGGTGACCATTCACAACACGGACACCCAGCCAGAGCAGGTCACCGCATACGTGGTGTGCGCCACCCCGTAGCGACTGTGCGTCAGGGGGACGATGCTGAAAGGTAAGCTGGCGCTGGTGGCAGCAATCGCTGCCACCGCGCTCGGCGGTTGTGGTGACAGTAAGACCACCACGATCGATCAGGGCAACCTCCAGACCGCGATCGCGGTGAGCATCGCCCAGCAGAAGCACGAGCTCTCGATCGTGCAGTGCCCCAAGGGTGTTACGGCCAGGAAGGGCGCGGTGTTCACCTGTACCGCGACGCTGGCCTCGGGGCGGCAGATCCCGTTCACGGTGACAGCCACAGATAGCAAGGGCAACGTCCACTACGGCGGCTTTCCAGTCAACGCCGCCACCGGCGCGGGGCCGTCCACCGAACGGACGCTCGAGGCAGCGTTCATCACCAACTGGGCCGACGGCGGCGTGGGACGGGCGCGGCGCTGGCAGCGCGACGCCGAACTGCTCGAGCAGGCCCTCGAGCGCGAGCCCGAGAACGCCCGCGACCGGTTCTACCTGGCGCAGACGTACCGCGACCTCGGCCAGACCGAGCGTGCCATCGAGAGCTACCGGCAGCGGCGGCGCTCGGCGGCTGGGACGAGGAGGTCTTCTACTCGCTGCACCAGGTGGGCGTACTTCTCGGCGAAGCTCGGCAACTGGACGCAAGCAGTGCCCGCGTTGCTCGAGGCGTGGAACTACCGGCCCGCGCGGATCGAACCGCTTTACCACCTGGCCCTCGGATACCGCGAGCGCGAGGCCCACGAGGCCGGCCACCTGTTTGTGCTCCGTCGCTGGACCGGCCCGTACCTGCCGACATCCTCTTCGTTCGAGCCGTGGATCTACCGCTGGGGCGCGCTGTTCGAGTACTCGATCGCGGCCTACTACGTCGGTGACCCGGCCGCGGCTCTGACCGCCTGCGACCGCCTGCTGCGAATGAATGGCCTGCCCACGGCCTACCGGGAGCAGACTCGGCGCAACCGCGAGTTCTGTCGGGCCGCCGTCAAGAGGCCCACTCCACCCAGCTTCTCGATCGGCGAGCGAGCCGTCCGGGTACGTCCACGCCCCGAGATGAGCGACGCGCCCTAACTCACTCCGTCGTGGCTTCGGCTACTCGGCCAGCGGCACCCGGGGCGCTGTCTCGACCGCCGGCTCGCCGGCCGTGACCCGCTCGCGCCACTGGCGCAGCTCGATGAGCGCTCCGTCGATGATCCGGCCCCGGAACTCCTCGCTGTCGTTGAGGCGGGGAAACGGCGCCGCCGGCACATCGAGGCCCAGGAAGGCGCACAGCGGTCCCCAGCCGTCCTTCACCGACCAGACGAGCAGGCGCTCGGGGGGGACGTCGGCGATGACTTGGGTGTTGTAGCGCTCCATGGCCTCGGCGAGCTCGCCGGCCCCGGCCGCCTTGCCGGTGCCGAGCAGGCCGCTGCGCTGCCACATCTCCTCCATCAGCTCCATGTAGCCCCGCCAGCTCGCATCGACGCGGCACCGGGCCTGCGACATATCGGTCATGAGCTGATCGCCGTAGAGCACGCCCCAGATGGTCTCGCGCATGCTCCGCTCCCAGGCCTCACCGTCGCGGATGCTCAAGAGGACCTTGGCCTCTGGGAAGGCGTCCATGAGCTCGCGGTAGAAGTAGGCGCCGGGCCAGTCCACGGTCGACTGAAAGCCGCCGAACACCTGTCGGAAGTCAACGCCGCCCGTAAAGGCGGCACGCCAGGTGTCCACCTGGCTGAGGTCACCGAGGACGTTGACCATGTGGTAACAAGGGCCAAGGCCCACCATCTCGAGCGCCACCTTCTGGGAGAGCGTTCCCGTCCGAGGCAGCCCCGCTCCGATCAGTTTCATCGCCGGTCCCTTCCCGTCGTCGGCCGCGGTATTGCGGTGCTGACGGCCGCGATCATGGCACAGCGGCGGCGCTATGGTTGGGCCCGGATCGGCGGGGGGCCACGAGGGCATCGCAATCGGCGCACACCAATGAGACACCTGGTGGCAATCCTGGCCGCGACCGTGGTCGTGGCCGTTGGCGCGGCGCCGGCGCAGGGCGCCGTGCGCTGGGGCCTCGCCGTGACGACGTGGAACTTCCCCCATCCGCCCGGCAGTCCCCTCTTCGCCGCCTCGGGCTACCACGCCACGGAGATCCGGACCGTGGTGCCCTACTGCGGCGCGGACTGCGTGCCCGCGAAGGCGATCATCGCCGGCAACCTGGCCGCGATGGCTCCGCTCGGCCTGGGTCAGGGCAACCTGTATGTCGTCCTGACCTGCCACGACACCGACCCGTGCGGTCACCGGGGCGACACCGAGGCCTACCTACGCTCCTCGCTGAAGCGGTTGATGACCGCCTACCCCGGCATCCGCGTGTGGTCGCCCCAGAACGAACCCGAGGATGCCGCGGTGGTGACCAACGCCTCCGGCGGCGGACCGTCGCTCGCCGCGCGGCTGTGGATCGACGCCGAGGCGATGGCTGCTCACCCCGCCCGCTACGGGATCCCCGCCGGCGAGACGATCGTGGCCGGTGAGTTCGGGATGGTCAACGGCTCCGCGGGCAACGGCGGGGGATCCGGTCCGGGCTGGTACCCCTACCAGTACGCCCAGGCGCTCCACGCCGGCCTGGGCGCCACGCCGGCGCCGAGCGTGTGGGCCCTGCATCCCTACTACGACGTGCAGTGCGCGAGCACGACGGTGACCTCGGACTTCCTTAGTCACATCGATGCCGTCATGGGCGCGGCGACGGTCCGGCATGTCTGGCTGACCGAGCTCGGGGTCCGGCTCGACCACTGGCCCCAGTGTGCCAACACGAGCGCGCTGCCCGCCGCCCGGTCGGGCGCGCCGGCGGGGATCGCGGCCACCCGGCAGGCGCAGATCGCCTCGGCACGGACGTTTCTCACTCTGCCCTCCGTCGACCCCCGCATCGACGGGCTCTTCTACTACACGCCCGAGGTGGCCAACCTCCACTGCTGGAGTGGGGGCCGGTGGACAGCAGCTTGTTCGCCTCCGCCGATGGATCGCCGCGTCCGGCCTACGACGTGCTGACCCACCACCCCGTGCCGCCCAGCCTGCCCGCCCGTGATCTTCTCCCCGCCTCGGAGTGGCTGTCCGCCTGCGGGGCGACGACCCCGGCCCTGCCCGCCAACCCGGCCCCCACCGAGGACCCCTCGGTCACCGGCACGGTCAGCGTTCCCCGCGGGTCCTTCACCCCAACGGAGCTCATGCCCGCGGCGACGGGCCGGGTCATGTTCTACCTCGATCGCCCGGCGCCCGGCACGCTGCTCGGCGCCTCCGCGCCGCTGGCCACTCGTGACGGCGCCACCGCCACGGCGGCCTACGCGCTGCCGACATCGGACATCGCCCCCGGGACGCATCGCGTCGTGGCCGTGTATGCCGATCTCCTGCACAAGTTCACCGCCAGCTTTCCCCTCACCCTGGTCGGTCCCGCATCGGAAGTCCGCTACGGCGCCGCCACAGTGCGCGATCAGGTTCACGAGGAGGTGAGGGGCCTCGCCGCGAGATCCCTGGGGCCGTGGTGAGGGCGCGGCGCGCCATCGCGCTGGGTGCCGTTCTGGGCCTTGTGGGGGCGCCGGCCGCGCTGGCCAAGCGCCTGGTCATCGGCCGCTCCGTGCAGGGTCGCCCCATCGTCGCTTGGAGCTTCGGGCCGGCTCAGGCCCGTCGGAAGATCCTCATCGTCGGCTGCATCCATGGCAATGAGTGCGCCGGCCTGGCCATCACCACCGCCCTGCGCCGGAGGCATGTTCCTCGCGGAGTTCAGCTCTGGCTGGTACCCGAGATGAATCCTGACGGGACAGCCGCCGATACCCGGCAGAACGCCCACGGGATTGACCTCAACCGGAACTTTCCCTACCAGTGGCAGCCGATCAGCGACCCCACCTACGACTCGGGGCCGTTTGCCGCCTCCGAACCCGAGACCCGAGCGGCGATGCGGTTCATCCGGCGGCTGCACCCGGCGGTGACCATCTGGTACCACCAGCACATGGACCTCGTCGACCTGTCGGGCGGAGACCGGGGTGTGGCCCGCCGCTACGCCCAGCTGGCCGGCCTCGAGCCGACGTGCCTGACCTCCCTCTCGGGCGAAGCGACGTCATGGTCAAACCACACCTTTCCCGGCACGACGGCGTTCGTGGTCGAGCTTCCCGCCGGGCCCGTGTCGGGCCCGGCGCTCGCCCGGCACCTGCGGGCGGTGCGCGCGATCGAGCTCGGCGAGCGGACCGGGTCGGCGAGCCGCTGTGACTCCGTGACGCCCGCCGCCTGATCCGGGTGCGCGCCGGCCGGGTCGCGCCGGCCTGGGTCGCGCCGGCCGGGTCGCGCCGGCCGGGTCGCGCCGTGGTCGCCGGGTATCGTTGCCGCTGGTGCCCTTCTTCGGACATAAGACGCGGCACGAGCGCGAGTGGGAAGAGGTGCGCGAATCGGCCCAGGAGGACCTGGTGGCCCTGGGCGACGACATCCGCTCCCTCGATGTCGACATTCAGATGCCGGGCGTCTCGACGGAGGCCAAGCAGCGCTACGAGCAAGCCCTTGAGGCCTACCAGCGAGCCAGCCAGGTCTTTGACCGGGCCAAGGCGCCCGCGGATCTCGCTCCGGTCAGCGAGACGCTCGAGGAGGGCCGCTTTGCCATGTCGTATGCCAAGGCGCTGCTCGAGGGCCGCCCGCCGCCGCAACGTCGGGCACCCTGTTTCTTCGATCCCCGGCACGGCCCCTCGACCGAGGACGTCGAGTGGGCGCCGCCGGGGGGCGCGTCGCGACCGGTTCCCGCCTGCGCCGCCGACGCGCTGCGGATCAAAGAGGGGTTTACGCCCCACGGCCGCCAGGTCGTGGTCAACGGCCGGCCGACCGAGTACTGGAACGCTCCCCGTCACTACGGCCCGTGGGCGGGTGGCTACTTCAACGGGTTCGGCGGCGGCGGCCTGTTCTCGACGCTGCTGATGGGCTCGGCGCTCGGCGCGGGGCTGGGGCTGGGCGAAGACCTGGTGGGCGGCCTGTTCGGCGGCGACGGCGATGGAGACGGCGGCTGGGGCGATGGCGGCGATGGCGGCGGCGGCTGGGGGGACGGCGGGGACGGTGACGGTGGCTGGGGCGACGGAGGCGACGGGGGCGACTGGTAGTCGCCTGGGCGTCCGCGGCGAGCGGCGGCGTTCGCCTCCCAGTACCGGCTCAGCCGTCGCGCGTGGGCGCCGGTGTAGGCATGCAGGCCTTCGAGCCGCCGCACCTCCGCCGCCGAGAGCTCCGGGTGCCACAGATCGACGATGAGGACGATGCGGTCAGACTCCGTGTGATTCCACGCCTCGTGCTCGAAGGAGTCGTCGAAGACCAGGCAGTGGCCCTCCTGCCAGCGCCGCGTCTCCTCGCCCACCCGGATGGCACAGTCGCCGTCGGGCACCTCGATGCCCAGATGGCAGCGCAGGCGCAGGTTCGTCGGCCCCCGGTGGGCCGCGATGTGGGTGCGACCGCGCAGGCGCGAGACGTAGATGAGGCCGGCCATGGTCCGCACCGTCTCGTACGACTCGATCCCCCGGGTGATCACCGGACAGGCCTGGCAGATCTCGGCGTGGCGGCGCCCGCGCTCGTAGAAGAAGGCCACGTCCCAGGCGCCCGAGCGGGGGATGCGCTCGCTCTCTGAGTGAAAGCGAAAGCCCTCGAGGGCGGTGACCTCGGCCCGGATGGACTCGTAGTGAGCCTCGAGGTAGCCCACGAGGGCAAACTCCCGGGCGTCGTACCAAGGCTGACTGGGGAGGTCGGGATAGGTGCCTCCGAGCACGGCGTCCCCGAAGGTCTCGACGTAGCGATGAAAGCGCTCGGGGCCGCTCGCTCGTCTCGGGACGCGGGCCGCCGTAGCCGTGGTGGCCTCGAACAGGCGACGGGGGTCGGAGATAACCGCGTCGCCGCAGGCCACATCCTCGGCGCGTGCCAGCGCGCCGCTGAGCTCGAGCCACTCGGCGAAGGTGAGGCGCTTGTCCCACGCCGTTCCCAGCGCCAGCAGCCGCCGGCGCGCACTGGCCGCCCACCGGCGGGCCGAATCGACGTCGCCCCGGCACCGAGCCAGATAGGCCTGCCAGACGCACGGCTCGCCCACCACCGGACAGAGCGCCGCCGCCAGGGCGAGCCGGCTGGCCGCGCCCGGCGGGTCATCGCCGCGTCGGATGCCGGCACCGTAGGCCCGCGCGGTCTGTGCCTCGTCAGCCTCGGTGAACGTGGCCAGCTCGGCCAGAAAGAGCGGCAAGCGGACCAACGTGCTTTCGAGCAGCAGCTCGGCGAGCTCGCGCAGCCGCACGAGCCACCGTCCCGGTGACCCATCGGGGGCCCGGGCCTGCTCGGCCAGGTTGGCCATGTGCAGGAGGATGAGGGCGTCGCGGTCCTCCGTCTCGGACCGCCCGGAGAGCAGGGGCGTGCGCGGTGTGACCGAGAAGCGGTGGGCCAGGAGCTCGGCTCGCTCCCCGGCGACCTCCGCGACCTCGGCCCGCCGGGACTGGGGCACAAGCTGGTGGCGGTAGGCGTCGGTGCCATAGACACTGTGGATCAGGGCGGCGTGGACCAGCCACGGCGGCTGCTCCCAGCGCTCGACGATGGCGGCCGTCTCCTCGAGGTGGGCCAGGAGGCTTCGCCCGCCGCCGTGGCGCTGCTCGCCGGCCCCCTCCGCCCGGAGGAAGGCGACGATGGCGGCGCTCGACGTCACGCGCCCGGGGCGCTCACAGCCTCGACGAGCGACGGGGTGAGCTCGCGGAGCGTCTCGAGCCTCGCGGCCGCGAGGCCCAGAGCACCGTCGTCGGGCGGGTAGTGAGGATTGGGCACGGCGATGACCGACATTCCCGCCGCCGCGGCCGAACGCAGCCCGTTGCTCGAGTCCTCCACGGCGACGCAGCCGCTGGGGTCGACGCCCATCCGTCGCGCCGTCTCCGCATAGACGTCCGGGGCGGGCTTGCCCTGCGCCACCTCCTCGGAGGACACGGTGGCCGCGAAAGCGTCGCTCAGTCCAGCCAGCTCGAGGGCCAGGTCGATGATCTCCCGGTTCGACGAGGAGGCCAATCCGAGGGGCCAGCGCGCGTGCAACTCCCGCACCGCCTGCACCGCCCCGGGCAGCAGGGGCAGCGCGTCGCGGTAGAGCGCCTCCATCCGTCTCACGACATCGTGGTCGATCTTCGCCGCATCACGATCGACGCCCAGCGTGTCGCGGATGTAGGCCGACCACTCGATCGAGCTCATGCCCATCATCGCCCGGGGTGCGTCCTCGCGCCAGTGGCCACCGGCCTCGCGGACGAGTTCCTCCTTGGCCCGGTTCCAGAGCTGCTCGGAGTCGAGCAGCACCCCGTCGAGATCGAAGATCACCGCCTCCGGCACCGTGGCCGGGGTTCTAGCACGCGCTTCTCATCCGGACAGGGTGCAAAACCCCCCAACCACACGCTTGCGCCCGCGGGTTGGGGCTTTGTGGACCTGGTGGGTGCACATGTCCCCACGGTCGTCGCGGACGCGGGAATTTGGGGACTTTCGTGCGCGTGCGAGGGGTGCGGGTGCGGGGGCGCGCGTGGGTGCGGGTGCGCAGGCGGGTGGCGCCCCGTGCCCCGGCGGCCCGGACCCCGGTCCCCTGGCGGGGGCGGACCTGAGCCGGCCACGCTCCGGCTCAGGTGCGACCGTCCTGACTCAGAGGTATTCGCTCTCGCGCATGACGGGGACCTCGCGCCGGCGCACGGCGACGGCGCGGCCGCGGTCGGCCCACATGGTCATGAAGAGCAGCGAGATGACAAAGCCGATCACGCCCACGACCATGAGGATCACGCCAACTGTATGGACGTTGAACCCGCTCGTCGTGACCGTCACCGCGAAGCGCAAAATCGCGCCGAGGGCGATGAGGAAGATAGATGTGCCCCAACCCATGTGAATCGCCTCCATTCGATCGTTGTCGGCCCGGTCCGGTACAGCGTTGCGACTCGGGCTTAGCGGCAGGACTGCCCGCTGTCCCGGCGTTTTATGCATGGGGACGAGGGCTGGGAGAGGCCGTGTCGGGCGGGTAGGAGAAGTGGAGACACTGATTCGACGAAGGAGCGAAACCCATGGCCACCCAGCAGACGATCCCCACGGTCAAGCTCAACGACGGCCGCGAGATCCCGCAGCTCGGCTTCGGGGTCTTTCAGATTCCGCCCGAGGAAACCGCGGAGGCGGTGGGCACGGCGCTGGAGATCGGCTACCGGCACATCGATACGGCCGAGATGTACGGCAACGAGCGCGGGGTGGGCGAGGCGATTCGCAGCGCCGGCCTCGATCGCGACGACGTCTTTATCACCAGCAAGCTGCACAACGGCGCTCATCGCCCCGACGACGCCCGCGAGTACTTCGAGCGCACGCTCTCTGAGCTCGGGTTCGACTACGTCGACCTCTTTCTCATCCACTGGCCTTTGCCCACCCTCTACGACGGCGACTTCGTCTCGACCTGGAAAGTGCTCGAGGAATTCCAGGAGCAGGGCCGGGCGCGGTCGATCGGGGTCTCGAACTTCCAGGTCGCCCATCTCGAGCGCCTGGCCGCCGAGACCGACGTGACGCCCGCCGTCAACCAGATCGAGCTCCATCCGTACTTCGTCAACGACGAGGTCCGCCGCTACGGCGAGGAGCACGACATCGCCACCGAGGCGTGGTCGCCGATCGCCCAGGGCGAAGTGCTCGAGGCCGGGGCCATCACCGAGATCGCCGAACGAGTCGATCGCACGCCGGCCCAGGTTGTCCTGCGCTGGCACATCGAGCGCGGGAACATCGTCTTTCCCAAGTCCACGACGCCGTCGCGGATCGAGGAGAACTTCGCGCTCTTCGACTTCGAGCTCGACGACGAGGACGTGGAGAAGATCGCCGGCCTCGACAAGGGCGAGGAGGGGCGCATCGGCGGCAACCCCGACACCTTCGACTACATGCCCGACTGAGAGGACCCGTCCCCGTCCGGCGCGTAGAGCTGCACCGGCTCCTGGCGGCCTCGCAGGGGGACGTCGGCACGCTTGGCCATCCGGACGCTCCCGTCCTGCAGCAACTCGACGGTCGCCTCGGCCAGGAGGATGTCATCGCCGGTCTCCCGCGTCGCCTCTTCGATGCGGGAGGCCACGTTGACGGCGTCGCCGATCACGCTGAACTCGAACCGTCCCGCGCCGCCCACGTTACCGGCGACCACGGTGCCTGAGTTGATGCCGATGCCGATGCACAGCTCGGTGTCGCTGCGGCGCACCGCCTGCATGATCGCCAGCGCGGCCGACAGCGCCTGATCGGCATGGTCAGGCTGACGGCGCGGGGCGCCGAAGACGGCCAGGAGGCCGTCGCCGACGAACTTGTCCACGCGGCCGGCGTGGTCGTGGATGATCGGGAGGACCTGCTCGAAGAGGCGGTTGATGGCCGCGATGACCTCGGAGGCGGCCTTGTGCTCGGCAAAGCCGGTGAAGTCGCGGATGTCGACGAACATGACCGTGACCTCGACCTCCTCGCCGTCGAGCGACTGGCCCTCGTCGAGCACATGGCGGGCGACCTCCGGATCGACGTAGGTGCCGAAGACCTCGCGGATCCGCTCGCGCTCGGCCAGACCTTGGACCATGTCGTTGAAGCCGAGCTGGAGCTGGCCGATCTCGCTGCCGTCGTACACGGGCACGCGGACATCGAACTCGCCCTGACGGACGGTGGCCAGCGCCCGGCGCACCGAGTTGACGGGGTCCGCGGTGGCGCGGGCGGCCGCGGTGACCGCGAGCAGGCCGACGGCGAGGCCGGCGCCGCCGAGCACGGTCATGGCCACCGCGAGTCCGCGGCCGGTGGCGCTGCTCGGGTTGACCAGGGCCCGGATGCCGATGCCGACGACACCGACCAGTGGCAAGCCCGTGCCCATGGCCCAGGCCAGCACCGACCGGGTGGCTACGCCGGGCACGGCCAGCCGCCCCGGGGCGCCCCGCGCCAAAGCCCGGGCGGCGGCCGGGCGCAGGATGAGCTCGGTGAGCAGGTACGCGCACGAGGCCGTGACCAGACCGGTGATGAGCACCACGATCCCGACTTCGATGCCCAGCGCGCTCGAGTAGCCGAAGTTGACGGCGCCAAAGAGGGCCGCGGCGAGGCACCAGAGCGTGAACTGGAGCAGGAACAGGCGCAGGGGGGCCAGCAGCACGGTGCGGGCGTCGGCCAGCGACGGGGTGCGCTCGGTCTGCAGCCAGTCCCGCATCCGGCGCAGGCCGCGGATGCCGATCAGAACTCCCACGACGACGGCCGCCACGACGTACCCCGCCGCCAGCTCCGTATTGACGGTGCGCACCCGCGCGGCGTGGCGGATGTCCGGCAGCGGCACCACGATCAGGCAGAGCAGGAACACGCTGACGGCCCCGAGCAGGTTGGTGACCACGATGACGAAGGTCACCGAGACCCGCCCGAGCCGCTCGAGGTCCTCCCCCGACAGCCGTGGGCGGCCCGGGTGGATCACCTCCATGACCCCGTCGCGGACGTCGCGCTTCAGGGCAGCCATCCCTTTCACCGTCGCCTGCATGGTGGCGGCACATCACTACCCGCCCGACGGGCGAACATGACAGGACGACTAGCATCAGGTTGGTGAGCACCGGGTCCGCGTCCCCCTCGGCCCAGCCGGAAGGTCTGGATCGCGAGATCTGGATCGTGGCCAGCGTGGTGATGCTGGGCGCGGTCATGTCGATTCTCGACACCACCGTGGTCAACGTCGCCATCGACCACCTGGCCGTCGCCTTCCGCGCGCGCCTGACGACGATTCAGTGGGTCATCACCGGCTACACGCTGGCCCTGGCCGCCGTGATCCCGCTCACCGGCTGGGCGGCCGATCGCTTCGGCACCAAGCGGATCTACATGGGCTCGCTCATCCTCTTCACGCTCGGCTCGGTCATGTCAGGCCTGGCCTGGAGCGCCGCTTCGCTCATCCTCTTCCGCGTCCTGCAGGGCATCGGCGGCGGCATGATCATGCCGTCGGTCATGACCATCATGACCCAGAAGGCCGGCCCGCAGCGCATGGGCCGGGTGATGGGCGTGCTGGGCGTGCCCATGCTCATCGCGCCGATCCTGGGACCGATCCTGGGCGGCTGGCTCGTCGACGATGTCTCCTGGCGCTGGATCTTCTTCATCAACCTGCCCATCGGGATCCTGGCCCTGATCCTCGCCCAGCTCGTGCTCGACCCCGACCAGTCGCAGCCAACGCACCGGCTCGACTGGCTGGGCATGGTCCTGCTCTCGCCGGGACTGACGCTGCTCATCTATGGGTTGGCGCAGTCATCGACCCACGGGTTTGGAGCCGTCGGCGCCTGGGGGCCCGCCGTCGCGGGCGCGCTGCTCATCGCCGCCTTCTTCGCCCACAGCTGGCGGGCGCAGGCGCCGCTCATCGACATCCGCCTGTTCACCCACACCCGAGCGGGCGCGTCGGCGGGCGTGTTCCTCCTCTTCGCCATCGCCATGTTCGGCTCCCTGCTGCTCATTCCGCTCTATTACCAGTCCGTGCGCGGGGCCTCCGCGCTCCAGGCCGGCCTGCTGCTCGCTCCTCAGGGGCTGGGGGCGATGGTGACGATGCCCCTGGCCGGACGCCTGACCGACAAGTACGGGCCCACCTACCTGCCCGCGGCCGGGATTCCCCTGCTCGTCATCGGGCTTGCGCCCTTTGCCTTCGTCACCGCGCACACCCCGTATGGACTGCTGTGTGGCTTCAGCGCCGTGGCCGGGCTGGGCATGGGGCTCTCGATGATGCCGACGATGACGGCGGCGATGCAGGCCGTGCCTCCCGCGGCGATTGCCCGCACGAGCACGGCCATGAACATCATCCGCCAGGCCGGCGCCTCGATCGGCACCGCCATCCTCTCGGTCATCCTGGCCTCGGCGATCACCGCGCGCTTCGCCGGACACGCCGGCGCCGGCTCGAGCGGAGGGCTGGCCTCGCTGCAGCGGCTTTCGGGTGCCCAGCACGCTCTCATCGCCGGTCCCTTGGCCAGCGCCTTCGCCTCCACCTTCGTGTGGGCGATCGTCCTTCTGGCCGCCGCCTTCGTGCCCGCCCTGGCCATGGCCTTCTTCCGCCGCGGGTCACGGGCGCAAGCGGGCCCGCAGCCGGCGTTGGGCGAAGCGGCCGTGCACTGAGCCGCCGCCGTCCGGCGGACCACCCCCCGGCGAGGGTGCAGAACACCCCAACGAGCCCACGCGCAGCGGGCCGTGGGGCGTTTCGCACCTGACAGGTGCCTATCCCACCAACGTCGGCCCAGCCGCCGGTTGTCTGCGGTGTTTTGAACACCTAAGCTGCTCCAGCGACATGACCATCGACGTAGACGCCCTGGCCGCGATCGACGTGCATGTCCACGCCGAGCGCAACGAAGGCGAGGTCCAGGATCCCGTTACCGAGGAGGTGCTGGAGGCGGCCGCGCGCTACTTCGGCGGTAGCCCCGACCAGCCGACGGCGCAGGAGGTGGCCGATTACTACCGCGAGCGCAACATGGTGGCGGTCGTCTTCAACGTCGACGACGAGGCCGGCATGGGTCGCCGGCGGCTCGGCAACGACGAGGTGCTGCAGGCGGCGCGAGACAACCCCGACGTCGTCATCCCGTTCGCCAGCGTCGATCCCCACAAGGGCAAGCTCGCCGTGCGCGAGGCCCGCGAGCTCATCGAGGCCGGCGTGCGGGGGTTCAAGTTTCACCCCAACATCCAGGCCTTCTATCCCAACGAGCGCACCTTTTACCCGTTCTACGAGGCCCTCGCCGAGGCCGGTCTCATCGCCCTGTTTCACTCCGGCACGACGGGCATCGGCGCGGGCATGCCCGGCGGGGGCGGCGTGCGCCTGAAGTACTCAAACCCCATGTACGTCGATGACGTGGCCGCCGACTTCCCCGAGCTGGACATCATCCTCGCCCACCCTTCCTTCCCGTGGCAGGACGAGGCGCTGGCCATCGCCGTGCACAAGCCCAACGTCTACATCGATCTGTCCGGCTGGTCGCCGAAGTACTTCCCCGAGAACCTGATCCGCTACACGAACACAATGCTGCGCCACAAGATGCTGTTCGGCTCCGACTACCCGCTGATCACGCCCGACCGCTGGCTGCGCGACTTCGCGGCCCTGTCCATCAAGGATGAGGTGCGCCCCCTCGTGCTCAAGGAGAACGCGGCCAAGCTGCTCAAACTGCGCTAGCCGAGCTGGCGGCTCACCCACGCGCCGATCGTCGGCACCATGGGACCTTCGCCCATGTGGCCGCCGTCGAACAGCCGGGGGCCGCCTTGGGGTCACCGTGATCGAGGCTCAGATAGATGTCGTCGATCGAGTTCTGCAGGTCGTGGCGGCCGTTGACCAGCAGCAGGGGCGCCGAGGGCTGGTCGAGGAGCCCCTGGTCCAGCAGCGAGAGCTCGGGGCACCGGGCGACATAGTCCTCGAAGGTCGTGCCGCCGAACAGGCGCGCCCGCGCGTTCATGAGGTCCATCAGATACGAGGAGGCGTGGCGTGACTTGTGCTGCCACTCCGCGGTAAAAGTGATGTGGACCCCGCCGCTCTCGGCCCGCTCGGCGAACTCGTCGGCCAGCCCGCCCCAGGCCGCCGTCCACGCTTCGGGGTCGAGGCCCCGCAGTGCGCTGATCGTCCGCCGCGCCGCCTCCGGGTCGAGGCCGTCGAGCGGGTGGCCGCCTCGCTCCAGGCTGCGCTGATCGGGCAGGCCCGTGAAGGGCGGCCCGACGTCTCTGGGAGAAGGATGGGCGGCCGATGCCTCGTCGCGCTCGATGGCCACCTTGGCCTGCCGGTCGAGCGGCGCGTCCCAGCCCGTCTGTCATACCGTTGCCTCCTTCCATACCGTCCGGGCCACGTCCGCCACGAGCCGGAGCTTGGCCTCCTGCTGGGCGCCGTCCAGGGGCGCCAGGCCAGCGCCGCGTCGATGGCGCCGTCCTGCAGCGCGCGGAGCTCCTCGGGGGAAATCCGGCGCCGGGGGGGCGTAGGACATCACCTCCGCCAGCTCAGGTGCTGCCAGCAGCGAGCCGACCACATCGGCATGAGACAGGCCCATCTTCTCTCCTCTCAACCGCTGCGCCAGCGTAGCCGCCGCTGTGGGGCAAACAAGAACGGCTATTCGTGTCTAGCCGCTAACGATAGTAATGCGAATTCTGGTTCGTGTGTCTAGACGGTGGCGCGATTCGGGCCTAAGCTTGAATCCGTGTCCTCGTCCGAGCCCCTGATCCGTCCTCCGCTGCAGCGCCGTAGCCAGGAGTCACTCGAACGCGTACTGCAGGCCGGCCTCGAGCTTTTGCAGGAGGTCGGGTTCGAGGGCTTCACGCTGCAGGAGGTGAGCCGCCGCGCGGGCGTGTCCATCGGCTCCATCTACGCCCGCGTACCGAGCCGCGAGGCGCTCATCCTGGCCATCTATGAGCGGGCCATGGAATGGATCCTGGAACAGGAGGAGCAATTCGAGCGCGTTTCCCGACTGGAGGGCCTGACCGCGCGCGAGCTCGTCGAGCGGCTGACGGCCGGCATGGCCGAGATCATGCTCGGCAACGCCTCGACGCTGCGTGTGTTCATGCGTCAGGCGCCGATGGATCCGGAGATCTGGCGCCGGGGGGCGGACAACTCCCAGGAGACGGCCGGCCAGTTTCACTCCGCCATGCTCACGGTCTACGACGAGATCAAGCACCCCAACCCGGAGCTGGCCGTCGACATCGCCTACCGGATGGTCTACTGCGCCATCGCCAGGCGCATCACCCACGGCCCCACCTTCGAGTCGGCCTACCAGATCAGCGACGAGGAGCTCGTCCACGAGCTCAGCCGCGCGGTGGCGGACTACCTGCTCTGACCGGGGCGCCCGCTTCCGTGGGCGCAGGGGCGACGAACGCGCTCACCGCCGCCAGCGTCGGTTCTGGGGCCTGGACGTGGGGAGCGTGCCGGCAGGGCAGGACCACTCGCTGCACCGGACCCCGGACCCGGGCGGCCACGGAATCGATCTGGGCCAGCGTGCCGTACGGGTCCTCGTCACCCTGGATGACAAGCACCGGGGCCTCGATCCGCGCCACCAGCTCCTCGATGTTCCAGTCCGCGAAGGCGGGGTCCAGCCAGACGTCATTCCAGCCGTAGAAGGCCGCGTCGGGGTCCCGGTGATGCTCGGTCATTCGCTCGCGCCGCCCCTGCTCTTCGTAGGTCACCTTGGCGCGCCGGATCTCGGTCAGGCACTCGTCCTCGACGAAGACATGGGGGGCAATGGCCACGAGCGCGGTGACCGGATGCTCGGCAGCGTAGATGAGGGCGATCGACGCCCCGTCGCTGTGGCCGATGAGCACGGGGCGCTCGACCTCCCAAGCACTGAGCAGGGCCGGCAGCACATAACGAGCCTCTTCGTGCATGAAGGCGGGCGTGCGGGGCGCGGGGGGCGGATCCGAGGCCCCGTTTCCCCACCTCGAGTACACGAGCGCGCGCCGGCCGGTGCTCGCCGCCACCCGGCCCGGAAAGTCCTGCCACAGTCCCACCGAACCCAGGCCCTCATGCAGGAACACGAGCGCGGGGCGCGACGAGTCGCCGGCGATGTCCTCGTATTCGATGACCCGTCCGTCGAGCTTGACCACCACGACAGGGTCTTACCCGCCGCTGAGCACCGCGGGCGGGGGCGGCTCGGCGAACAACGTCTGCACCGTGGAGATGCGGGTCTCCAGCACGGCGCGCTGGTTGATGTAGCCCTTGTCGGTGATCTCTCCGGCGTCGATGTCGGGCGGCTCGGTGAGCAGCAACAGGCGCTGGATGCGCAGGGCCGAGCCCGCCCCCTGGTTGAGGCGGCGCAGCGCGTCGACGAGCAGGCCACGCAGGCGGGCATCGTCGAGGGCGACGTCGGTCGTGGCCTCGCATTGGCGACGGGCCTCGGTCTGGTTGACCCAGGCCAGTGCGGCCGTGTACTCGCGGTCGTGGCCGGCGATGACGGCGTCGCTCAGCAGTCCGCCCGCCTCGCTGAGCAAGGCCGTGCGCAGGTGACCGACGTGGACCCAGGTGCCAGTGATGAGCTTGAAGTCCTCGGCCAGCCGGCCATCGAACATGAGGCCCTGGTTGGGGTCTTCGGGATCGACGAGCCGGGCGGCGTCGCCAGTGCGGTAATAGCCCTCCTCGTCGAAGGCGGCCGCCGTGGCGGCTTCGTCGCCGAAGTACCCCGGCGTGACGTTCGGACCGCGGACGCGGATCTCGTGCTTGGCGCCGGCGGGGGCGAGCTTGATGCTCACGCCGGGAATCGGGACCCCGATGCAGCCCGGGCGGGCAGGCGTGAAGTGGGTGGTCGTCGCCCCGGGTGCCGTCTCGGTCGCACCCCAGGACGAGGTGAGCGCGACGGGATGGTCGGCCAGCTCCTCGGCGAGGGCATGGAGTTGGTTGGAGAGCGCTTCGGGGAGCGCGGCGCCGGCGTAGGACATGATCCGCAGGCGGGCGAAGAAGGTCCGAGCGAGGTCGCGGTCGGCCGCGAGCCGGGGGGCGAGGAGGGCCCAGCCGGCGGGGACGTCGTAGTAGATGGTGGGCGAGATCTGTCTCAGCGCCTCGAGCGTGCGCTCGAATAGCTGTGGCGTGGGCTTGCCGTCGTCGATGTACAGGGTGCCGCCGAAGGTGAGGACCTGGCCGAGGTTGTGGTTACCGGCGAAGGTGTGGCTCCACGGCAGCCAGTCGACGAGCACCGGGGGCTCGGCGTGCAAAAACGGCCACACCTGGCCTTCGGCGGTCTGGTTGGAGCAGAGCATGCGGTGGGTGTTCATGACACCTTTGGGGCTCCCGGTGGAGCCCGAGGTGAAGAGGATCTTGGCCAGTGAATCGGGGCCGATGGCGTCGAGGGCGGCATCGACGGCGGGGGTCGGCGGCGTGCGGGCCAGGTCATCGACGAGCTCGGCTCCGGCGGGCGGGCTGTCGCGGACGACCTGCTGGGGGACGAGTGCTTTGAGCGCGTCGAGGGCGCGCCCGTAGCGCTCGCCCTCCTCGGCGAAGACCAGGCCCGGCCGGCACAGCTCGGCGATGGCCTTGATGCGGGCGTGATCGTGGCTGAGCAGCGAGTACGCGGTGCTGATCGGCAGGACGGGCACGCCGGCGGTGTAGGCGCCCAGGGTCAGGAGCAGATGCGCGCGCGAGTTGGCCGACAGGATCATCAGCGGGCGGTCGGGGCCGAGGCCGCGATCCAGGAGCGCTTGGGCGAGCGCGTCGGCGGCGGTGCGCGCCCGGCCCCAGGTGAGGGTCTCCCAGGTCTCGCCGCCGCGCTGCGCCGCGAGGACCTGGTCAGGGCGCCGCTGCGCCTGCTCGCGGAAGCTGCGGGCGAGGCTCGGTGCGTACTCGCCGAGCGCCTCGGCGCAGCGCAGGAACACGGTGCCGTCGGCGCGGCTTTCCATATGCACCCGGGGTGGGGCAAACAGCGGTGCGGTGGTGGCGGTCGTGGCCCTCTCCTCGCGCCCAATACTAGAGAGGGGACGGCGATCGTCGGGGGCCTGGCGAGCGCGTGGCGAAGTCGAGTGGGTCTCCTGGGGGCTGTTACGTGGCCTAGACGTAAAACCCCCCACGAAGACCGCCGCGAGTTAGGCTCGCCCACGACGATCGGGCCACGAGAGGAGAGGCAATGGCGGGACACATCGACCTGATGCGCGAGCGCTACGAGACGTTCATCAAGGGCGACGTCAAAGGCGCGACCCAGGAATGGGCCGAGGACTTCGTCTGGGATGGGGGGAGCTCCACGGAGATCCCCGGCGGAGGAGAACACAAGGGCAAGGAGGAGGCGCTCCAGATCCTGCAGCAAGTGGTCGGGACATGGGACGAGTTCAAGCTCTCGGCGGACGAGTTCTTCGAGGACGGGGACACCGTCGTCGTCCTCGGTCACACCGAAGTCAAGAAAGGCGACCAGTCCGCCAAGACTCCGGTGGTGCACGTCTGGCGCTGGGAGGGAGATCAGGTCAAGCGCCTGCAGATCCTCGGCGACACGCTCCAGTCCGCTCGGATGCTCGGCGTCGTCTAGCGGCCCACGCCGGCTCGGACGCTCGGCGCGGTCTAGCGGCGTCACGCCCCCGCGACCCCGGAGGGCTGGACCTGGGAGCAATTTCGAATTAGAATAATTATTCCATGAGCCTGATCGTGGACTTCTGCACGTCTCGGGGTGACAACGCCGCGCCACTATTGGGCCTATAGATGGACACCCAGGTCGCCATCGTCGGCGCCGGGCCGGCCGGCCTCGCCCTCGCTCTGCTGCTCCAGCGGGCCGGGATCGCCTGCGTCGTGCTCGAGAGCCGCGATCGTGACTACATCGAGCGGCGGGTCCGGGCCGGGCTGCTCGAGCACAACACCGTCGATCTCATGCACGAACTCGACGTCGGCGACCGGCTGGACCGCGAGGGCCTTCGGCACGACGGCATCTATCTGCGCCGCCAGGGGTGCACCCAGCACATCCCCATCACCGAGCTCACCGGGCGCCACGTGACCATCTATGCCCAGCAGGAAGTGGTCAAGGACATGCTCGCCGCCCTGCTCGAGCGAGACGGGCACATCGACTTCGAGGTCTCCGACCTCGCCATCCACGACTGCGGCGGCGCGCAGCCGCGGGTCACCTACACCAGCGATGGAGCCGAGCACACCCTGCGTTGCGAGTTCATCGCCGGCTGCGACGGCTTCCATGGCATATGCCGTCCCTCGATCCCGGCCGGGGTCCTGACCGAGCACGAGTTCACCTATCCCTTCGCCTGGCTGGGCATCCTGGCCGAGGCGGCTCCGGCCACCGACGAGCTCATCTACGCCTGGCACGAGAACGGCTTCGCGCTCTACTCGATGCGCTCCTCGACGGTCAGCCGCCTCTACCTCCAGGTCCCGGCCCACGAGCAGCTCGAGAACTGGAGCGACGAGGCGATCTGGGCCGAGCTCCAGCGGCGGCTGGGCACCGAGGAGTGGTCGGTCAACGAGGGCCTCATCTTCGATAAGGGCATCACCCCGATGCGGTCCTTCGTATGCGAGCCCATGCAGTACGGCCGTCTCTTCCTCGTCGGCGACTGCGCCCACATCGTCCCGCCCACGGGGGCCAAGGGCCTCAACCTGGCCGTCAACGATGCCCGGCTCCTGGCCGACGCGCTGCGCCGTTACTACGACGACGGCTCCGACACCGGCCTGCGCAACTATTCGACCACCGCCCTGCGCCGGGTGTGGCGCGCGCAGGATTTCTCGAGCTACATGACCCACCTGCTGCACGACCTCGACCGCGGTCCCTTTGAGCGCAAGCTGCAACTGGCCCGCCTCGAGTACCTCGAACGCTCCGAGGCGGCCGCCAAGAGCCTGGCCGAAAACTACGCCGGCCTGCCGGCGAGGGAGGATTTCTAAGCCATGACCGCTCTCGACCTCACCCCTCCGGCCACCAACGGGGAACTGCAGACCATCGTGGCCGCTCGCTCGCTGATCGGTAAGCGATCCTGCTTCATCGGCGTGGGCCGGCCGAGCACGGCGGCGATCCTGGCTCGGGAGATCCACAATCCCGAGCTCGTTCTCGTCTACGAGTCGGGCACCATCGGAGCCAAGCCCTTTCACATCCCCCTCTCGATCGGCGACGGCGAGCTGGCCGAGACCGCGGATGCCGTCGTCTCGGTGCCCGAGATGTTCAACTACTGGATCCAGGGCGGGCGTATCGAGGTGGCCTTTCTGGGCGCGGCGCAGGTCGACCGCTACGCCAACCTCAACAGCACGGTGATCGGCGACTACGAGCACCCGCGGACCAGGCTTCCGGGTGCCGGAGGGGCGCCGGAGATCGCCACCGGCTGCCACGAGGTCGTGGTCATCGCCCCGCACACGCCGCGCACCTTCGTCGAACACCTTGACTTTCTGACCACCACCGGCGTGCGCACCACCCAGGTGATCACCGACCTGGGCGTGCTCGAGCCCTCGGGCGGGGAGCTCACGCTGACCATGCGCCACCCCGGCGTAACCGTGGAGCAGGTGCAGGCGGCGACGGGGTGGGAGCTGCGTGTCGCCGCGCCCGTTCAGACCACGCCCGAGCCAACGGCCGAGGAGCTCTTCGCCCTGCGCGAGCTCCTGGCCCGGGGCTGACCGCGAACAACGAGGAGAAACGATGCATCGACGCGTGCACAGTCCACTGCTGTTGGTGGGAAGCCTGCCGGCCCGATCGACCGAGGCCGCCTTCCGGGCGGGCGCGGAGCTGTTCGGCGATCTCGTCTTCGCCCTGCCCGACGGCGAGACGGGGCCGAGGGCCGCCTGGGTGGGCTACGAGCGCGAGCGACTCACGCGGTCTCATCCGGACGTCGTCGTGGTGGAGGAGACCGACTCCCCGACCGGGATACCGCGCCACGCCTACGAGACGCCGGTGTTCGCCGTCCGCCCGGGCGTGAGCGAGCTGCACTTCGACTCCTGGCCCCGGATCGATGATGCCATCGACTCCTACCACCAGTTCCGAGGCCTGCGCGCTGAGGGTGCGATCCCGCACCACACGCGCTTTCAGATCGGCCTGCCCTTCCCCTCCAGTGCCATGAACGCGTTCAAGGCGGACTTCACGGCCCACTATCCGATCGCTGCCCGGGCCTACGAGGAGCTTGTGGCCCGGGAGCTGCGACGGCTGCTCGAGGTCATACCGCCCGAGGATCTGGCCATCCAGTGGGACTGCGCCTACGAGACTCAGGACATCGAGAACGTGCTGGCTTGGACCGACGAGGGTGCCTGGGAGCGCTTCGCGGGTCCGGTGCGCCGGCTGACGCCCCTGATCCCCGATGGGGTCCTGGTCGGCTATCACCTCTGCTACGGCACCTTCCCCGAGTGGCCGATGTACGAGGCCCGCGATTACGCCGTGCTCGTGCGGATGGCCAACTACGCCGTCGCCCATTCAGGCCGACCGGTCGACTGGCTTCATCTGGCCGGCCCGCGCTACCTGCGCAGCGAGGACAAGAACTTCTTCCGGCCGCTCGTCGACCTCGAGCCCGGTTCCGCCCGCGTGTTCCTAGGCATCGTCCTTCCCCTTGACGGCATTCCGGGTCTCAGGCGCCGGCACGCCACGGCCTCGCGCTACCTCGACGACTTCGGGGTGGCCATGTACTGCGGGTTCGGACGCCAGCCGGGTCAGGACGGCATGCAGACGATGCGCGAGCATCGCCGGGTCGTCTCCTCGGTGGTCTAACCGGCCGTCCCGGGGCGCAGTAACCGCACGTACCGCGTCGCCCTCCACCGCGCACCCGCCGCAGGACGGCCTTATATTGCGCGGTGTGCCCCAATTCGGATCCGTCCGTGTCAGAGCGGAAGATGTGGTGGGTGAGAGTAGCCCCATGACCTTCTCCAAGCTCAGGAGCACGCCGACGTGAATCGAGGACTGGCGACCACGGGGGCGGACCCGAGCGGCCCCCCCGCAGCCCTGCGCGAGATGGCTGAGGAGACACTGGCGCTCTCGCGCGACCACCTGCTCTCGCGCCAGCACGCCGACGGCCACTGGCGGGCGGTGCTCCAGACCAACGTGACCATGGACGCCGAGGACATCCTGCTGCGCGTGTTCTTCGGCCATCACCGGGGAGGAGCGACTCCGGGCCTCGGCGGCCTGGATCCGCTCCCAGCAGGCAGCCGATGGGAGCTGGGGCAACTACCACGGCGCCGACGGCGACCTCTCGACGACCATTGAGGCCTACTGGGCCCTGCGCGTGGCCGGCGATGCGCCCTCGACCGAGCACATGCTCCGGGCCGCCGCCTGGGTGCGGGCACGCGGCGGACCCCGGCGAGCGCGGGTCTTCACCCACATCTGGATGGCCGCCTTCGGCCTGTGGCCCTGGGACGAGGTCCCGGCCCTGCCGCCGGAGTTGATGTTCCTCCCGCCGCTGGGTTCCACTCAACGTCTATGACTTCGCCTGCTGGGCCCGCCAGACGATCGTCGCCCTGACCATCGTGCGCGCCCACCGGCCGGTGCGCCGGCTCGGCTTCACCCTGGACGAGCTCGGCCCCGGTGCGCCGGCGGACCCCCCGGCCACCATGTCGCGCGCCGGCAAGGTGCTAAGCCTGCTCGACACGGTGTTGCGCCGCTACGAGCGACGGCCGCTGCGCCCGCTGCGAACGGCGGCGCTGCGCGTGGCCGAGGCCTGGGTCGTGCAGCGCCAGGAAGCCGACGGCGGGTGGGGCGGGATCCAGCCGCCCTGGGTGTACTCGCTCATGGCCCTGCATCTCCAGGGCTATCCGCTCGAGCACCCGGTCATCCAGGCCGGGCTGGCCGGGTTGGAGGCCTTCACGGTCAAGGAGGACGGACACGTGTGGCTGGAGGCCTGCCAGTCGCCGCTCTGGGACACCATGCTCGCCCTCCAGGCGCTGGCCGACGCCGGGGTGGCCCCGGACGATGCGGCGCTCATCCGGGCGGCCGATTGGCTGCTCGATCGTCAGGTCACCGAGGTGGCCGGCGATTGGGCCGTGCGCCGCCCCGCCCTGGCCCCCGGCGGCTGGTCGTTTGAGTACGCCAACGTCAACTACCCCGACATCGACGACACCGCGGTGTGCGCGCTCGCGCTGCGCTGCGTCGCCCACCCCGACGTGAGCCGTCTCAGCCACGCGCTGGATCGTGGCCGCTGACTGGGTCATCGGTATGCAGAGCGGCAACGGAGGCTGGGGCGCCTTCGACGCCGACAACTGCCGCCGCCTCGTGGGCGAGCTGCCCTTCTGCGACTTCGGCGAGGTCATCGACCCGCCGAGCGCCGATGTCACCGCGCACGCGGTCGAGATGCTGGCCCGCGAGAGCCGAGCCGACGCTCAGGCAGCGGCCGCCCAGGGACTCGAGTGGCTCCTCGAGGCTCAGGAAGCCGACGGGTCGTGGTTTGGCCGCTGGGGGGTCAACCACGTCTACGGCACCTGGTCGGCCCTGTGTGCGCTCGCGGGCGCCGGCATGGATATGGCTGACGCGCGGGTGCAGGCGGCCGTGCGCTGGCTGTTCGAGCATCAGAACCCCGACGGCGGCTGGGGGGAGGACTGCCGCTCCTACGAGGATCCGGCCTGGATCGGCCGCGGCGAGAGCACGGCCTCCCAGACCGCCTGGGCGCTGCTGGCCCTGCACGCCGCCGGCGCCAGCGACTGCGCGGCCGGTTGGCGCGGGGTGGAGTGGCTCTGTGCCAGCCAGCGCGAGGACGGCAGCTGGGATGAGCCGCAGTTCACGGGCACGGGCTTCCCGGGTGACTTCTACATCAACTATCACCTGTACCGGCTGGTGTTCCCGGTGATGGCGCTCGGCCGCGTTCTCGACCGAGGAGCAGGCACGCTGAGCGCCGCTTCGGTCCTCGGCCACGCCGGCGGCGCCGTCTCTGCCGGCCCCGATCCGAGCGCGGCTCTCGCTGCGCCCGACGCCCGGGCGGTGATGAGCCAGGCCGGGCGTGAGAACTTCTCGGTGGCCAGCCTCGTCCTGCCGCGCCGCGCTGCGCGGCCATCTGCTGGCCCTGTACGGGTTCGCCCGCCTGGTCGACGACATCGGCGACGAGGCGCCCGGCGACCGCTCGGCTCTGCTCGACGAGATCGAGGCCGATCTGGCCAGGGTGTGGGCAGGCACGCCCGCAGATGCCCCCTGCTCGCCCGCCTGCAGCCCACGGTGGCCGCCTGCGGTCTGCCCGTCGAGCCGTTCCGCAAGCTGATCGAGGCCAACCGGCGCGACCAGGTCGTGCACCGCTACGCGACGTGGGAGGAGCTGCTGGACTACTGCGCCCTGTCCGCCAACCCCGTGGGCGAGCTCGTCCTGCGGGTGTTCGGCCTGGCCACGCCCGAGCGCCTCGCGCTCTCGGACAAGGTGTGCACGGCGCTGCAGATCGTCGAGCACCTCCAGGACGTCGCCGAGGATTACGGCGCGGGGCGCATCTATCTTCCCGCCGAGGACCGCGAGCGCTTCGGGGTGGGGGAGCCCGATCTCCGGCGCCGGACCGGCCAGTCCCCGCGCTGCGCTCGCTCGTCGCCTTCGAAGCGGCCCGTGCGCGGACGCTGCTCGACGAAGGGGCGGCGCTCATCCGGACCCTGCGCGGCCGGCCGGCCGTCGCCGTGGCGGGCTTCGTGGCCGGCGGGCGCTCCGCGCTGCGGGCCATGGGGCGAGCCGGTTACAACGTCACCGGGACGAGCGTCCGGGCCACGCCGGCGCTTCGGGCGACCGAGCTCGGTGCGACGATTGCGAGAGCATGGTGGCGGTGATCAACAGCCCCGCCGGGGACCGGACGGTCCAGGAGGCATACAGGTCCTGCGAGGCGCTCACGCGTCAGCGGGCGGCCAACTTCTACTACGGCATCCGGTTGCTGCCGGCGCCCAAGCGGCGCGCCATGTCCGCCGTGTACGCGTTCGCGCGCCGCATCGACGACATCGGCGACGGCGAGGCTCCGGCCGAGCGCAAGCTCGCCCTGCTCGCCGCGGCCCGGTCCGAGCTCGAGGAGGAGGGCGGCGAGCCGATGCGCGTCGCCCTGGCTGACGCCGAGCGGCGCTTCGCGCTGCCCCGGGACGCCCTCACCGATCTCATCGCCGGTGTGGAGATGGATGTCTACGGCGCACGCTATGAGACCTTCGACGACCTTGTCCTCTACTGCCGGCGGGTCGCGGGCTCGATCGGGCGGCTGTGCCTGGCCATCTTCGGCAGCGAGAAGAGGGCCGCCGCCGATCCTCTGGCCGACGACCTCGGCGTGGCCATGCAGCTCACCAACATCCTGCGCGACGTCCGGGAGGACCTCGATAACGGCCGCGTCTACCTCCCGGCCGAGGACCTCCGACGCTTCGGCTGCGAGGACCTGCGCTCGGCCGCGCCGGACCAGTTCGCCCGGCTCATCTCCTTCGAGGCCGATCGCGCCCGCGCGCTGGTTCGAGCGCGGACTGCAGCTCGAGCTCGCTCATCGACGGGCGCAGCGCGGGCCTGCGTGGCCGCCATGACGGGCATCTACCGCGTCCTGCTCGAGCGCATCGACCGCGACGCCCGGGACCGTCATGCGCAAGCGGCTCTCGCTCGCTCCCTGGGAGAAGACGTGGGTGGCGCTGCGCAGCCTGGCCGGGGCGCCGCGATGAGCCGACCGCGCGTGTGATCGTCATTGGCGGCGGGCTGGCCGGCATCACCGCCGCGCTGGACTGTGCCGAGCGCGGGGCGGCGGTCACCCTGGTCGAGGTGCGCCCGCGGCTCGGCGGGGCGGCGTACTCCTTCGAGCGCGATGGGCTGTGGCTCGACAACGGCCAGCACGTCTTCCTGCGCTGTTGCACGCGCCTACCGGGAGCTCCTCGACCGGCTGGGTACGGCCGGCGCAGACGATGCTGCAGCCCCGGCTGGCCATCCCCGTGCTGGCGCCGGGCCGGCCGACCGCCTGGCTGCGCCGCGGCTCGCTGCCCGCACCGCTGCACCTCTCCCGCTCGCTGCTCGGCTACCGCCATCTCGGCCTGCCCGACCGCATCATCGCCGCCCGCGCGGCGCTCGCGCTGGCCCGGGTCGACCCCGACGATCCGGCCGCCGACCGCCAGAGCTTTGGCCGCTGGCTGCGCGCGCACGGACAGAGCCCCGCGGGCGATCGAGGTGCTGTGGGATCTGATCGGCCGCCCGACCATCAACCTGCGCGCCGACGAGGCGTCGCTCGCCGCGGCGGCCTTCGTCTTCCGGGTCGGCCTGCTCCGCGACGCCGACGCGGGCGACGTCGGTTACGCCGGGCCCCGCTGCAGCGCGTCCACGGCGACGCCGCTCTGTCGGCGCTCGACCGAGGCCGGGGTCCAGGTCCGTCTGGGCTGGCGCGCCGAGCGCGTGGAGCGGGGCCCGGACGGCCGGGTCTGGTCATCCTCGGAGGCGGCGAGCGACGCTCGAGGCGGGCGCCGTGGTGCTGGCCGTGCCCGCACGACCGGGTGGCACCGCTCCTGCCCGAGGGCGCCGTGCGCGACCCCGACGCTCTCCCGGGCCTTGGAAGCTCGCCGATCGTCAACCTCCACATCGTCTTGACCGCCCGGTGCTCGAGCTCGATTTCGCCGCCGCCGTCGGCTCGCCGGTGCAGTACGTCTTTGACCGCACCGCAGTCGTCCGGGCCTCACCGCCGGACAGTGCCTGGCCGTCTCGCTGTCGGCCGCCGAGGAGGAGGCCCAGCATAGCATGTCGAGGCGCTCCGCGCGCGCTTCCTTCCCGCGCTGGCGGAGCTCCTGCCCGCTGCCCGCGCGGCCCGGGTCGAGCGGTTCGTCGTCACGCGGGAGCATGCCGCGACCTTCCGCCTCGCCCCGGGGACCCGAGCCGCTGCGCCCCGGCCCGCGGACGGGGCTCGACGGGCTCGCGCTCGCCGGCGCCTTCGACCGACACGGGCTGGCCGGCCACGATGGAGGGCGCCGTGCGCTCCGGGCACGCGGCCGCGCAGGTCCTGCTCGGCGCGCTCGGGCCGCGAGCGGGCGCCGATGCGGGTGCGCCGCGATGAGCGAGCTCCTGATGCTCGCGCCGACGCGCACCGAGGCGCGGGCCCTGCGCCGGGGTGCGCCCGAGGCGCGAGTGCTGCGGACCGGCATGGGCCCGCGGCGCGCCCGCCGGGCCGCTGAGCGCAGTGCCATCGCGCGCCGGCGCCCGAGCGCCGGCGATCGCCATCGCCGGCTTCGCCGGGGCGCTCGCCGCCGACCTGCGCGCCCGGCGAGATCGTGGTCGCCGACGCGGTGCTCGACCGTCGCGGAGGGCCCGAGCGTGGCCGAGTGTCCGGGCGCCGGCTCGCTCGCCGGGCTGCTGCGCCGCCACGGCCTCGCGGCGCGCGTCGGCCGGTCATCTCCGTGCGGAGCCCCGGCGACCGGGCGGCGCGGGCCGAGCTGCGGCGGACCGGCGCGCTCGCCGTCGACATGGAGTCGCGCTGGCTGGCACCGGGGGCGGCCGGCCGCCCGCTGGTCGTGCTCCGGGCGGTGCTCGACACGGCCGCGCACGAGCTCTGGCGCCCGCCGCGACCGCTCGCGGCCTGCGCGCGGCGACCTGCGCGCTGAGCGCCGCGGCCGCTGTGCTCGAGCGAGGAGTGGGCGCCGGCGGTCCGGCCGCGCGGCCTGCGTCTGGCCGCCCCCCGCGCCGCCTGCGCCGGGGTCGAGCGGGCCGTCGAGATCGTCGAGCGGGCCCTTGACCACTACGGCGCTCCGGTCTACATGCGCAAGCAGATCGTCCACAACCGCCATGTCGTCGCCGAGCTCGAGCGCCGCGGGGCCGTCTGCGTCGACGATCTCGACGAGGTGCCCGATGAGGCGACGGTGATCTTCTCCGCCCACGGCGTCTCGCCGCAGGTCCGGGCCGAGGCCCAGCGCAAGCGACTCACCGTCATCGACGCCACCTGCCCCCTGGTCAGCAAGGTCCACGCCGAGGCCCGCCGGTTCGACGAGCGACGGCTACACCGTCGTGCTCGTCGGCCACGAGGGCCACGAGGAGGTCGAGGGCACCTCGGGCGAGGTCGCCGGCGAGCTGCGCCTGATCGCCGCGCGCGGACGAGGTCGACGACCTCGAGGTCGCCGATCCCGACCGGGTCGCCTTCCTCACCCAGACGACGCTGGCCGTCGATGAGACCTCGGACGTCATCGCCCGTCTGCGCGAGCGCTTCCCGGCGCTCGCCGGGCCCCGCTCGGATGACATCTGCTACGCGACCCAGAACCGCCAGGACGCGGTCAGGACGCTGGCCGCGAGCTGCGAGCTCGTGCTCGTCGTCGGCTCGCGCAACTCGTCGAACTCCAACCGGCTCGTCGAGGTCGCCGAGCGCCAGGCTGCCGGGCCGTGCTCGTCGACGACGGACGCAGAGATCGATCCCGACTGGTTCGCCGGACGTCTCCGACCGTCGGCGTGACCGCCGGGGCGTCGAGTCCCGAGCGGATCGTCCAGACGATGCTCGGCGAGCTCTGACGGTCCTCGGGGAGCTCGAGATCGACGAGCTCACCGTGGCCACCGAGACGATGCATTTCACCCTGCCGCCGCGAAGTGAGAGGATGACGCATGGCCGTACCCCTGAGACAAAGTGTGAAAGTCGGCGCCTACATCGTGGCCCAGCGGCTGCGGCGGCGGGAGAAGTACGCCCTCGTGCTCGAGCTCGAGCCGCTCTACCAATGCAATCTCGCCTGCGCCGGATGCGGCAAGATCCAGCACCCCGACCACATCCTGCGCAAGCGCATGTCGGTCGACGACGCTGTCGGCGCCGTCCTCGAGTGCGGCGCGCCCGTCGTCTCCATCGCCGGCGGCGAGCCGCTCATCCACCCGGAGATCGACACGATCGTCAAGGAGCTGACGCGCGCAAGAAGTTCGTCTACCTGTGCACGAACGCGCTGCTGCTCGAGAAGAAGATGGATCTGTTCACGCCGTCGCCGTACTTCGCGTGGGCCGTCCACGTCGACGGACTGCGTGAGCGCCACGACAAGTCGGTGTGCCGCGAGGGCGTCTTCGACAAGGCCGTCGAGGCGATCGGCGAGGCCAAGCGGCGTGGCTTCCGGGTGACCACGAACACGACGTTCTTCTCCGACGACAGCCCGCAGACCGTCCGTGAGGTGCTCGACTACCTCAACGACGATCTCGGCGTCGACCAGATGATGATCTCGCCCGCCTACGCCTATGAGCGTGCCCCCGATCAGGAGCACTTCCCCGGGGTCGAGGAGACCCGGCGCTGTTCCGCGCCGCCTTCGCCGACGGCCGGCGACGAAAATGGCGGCTCAACCACTCGCCGATCTTCCTCGACTTCCTCGAGGGCAAGATCGACCAGCAATACAATGGTTCAGGTACGCCAACAGAGC
>CAVZPU010000002.1:0-246090 GCA_963777185.1 uncultured Solirubrobacterales bacterium | reverse complement strand
CAACCTCTTCTATTCCTCACCAGCACATGCCCAACCAACGTAGCCCTCCCCCCAGATTGGCCCCGGGAGCGTCCGCGGGCAGATTCTTGCTCTGCTCCGCCGCCTTTGAAGCGAGCTCGGAGGGCCCTATGACCTGGGCCTGGCGGACCGAGGCGCTCGAATAGGTCGTCATCTCCGGCGAAGGAAACCATAGGTCCCGCTCAACGGACGTGCGGTCTTGCCGAGCGGGATCCGGTCCAAACTCGTCCGCAGCCAGGCCCCCGACAGCGTCAACGTCCACGCCGGCCCGCCCGGCTGGACCTGAGCCGAGGCTCATCAGAGCGATTCTCACCTGATGGTCGGTCCGGCCGTCGTCCATCCAGTAGGTCAGCGTCGACGGGCCGGCCCTTGCCAGCCACCTGGACGACCTCGACCGACTGCTCAGGGACTACGCCACGGACACGCACTGCCGGCTGAAGATCCTCCAAGATCGACGCAGAAGGCGTCGTCATCTCGCCGGCAGTCGCTCCCGAGCATGCGTGCACTTCTCATGGTCGGAGCGTAGGCTGGGAACCGGACACTACGCGGGTTCAAACGGGCGCGGAAATTTGCCGCTCTCGCCTATAAACAAGAGGCAAGGTGCCCTCGCCGAGCGAGACTGCGACGGGCTCTCTGACGAGGAGCTGAAGCCTACCGGCCGTGTTGATGGACCTCGGCTTAACGTTCCTAGTCGACGACGATCCCGGAGGAGGACGACTATTGCGACTAATCCGGGGCAGGGCAGATTCGCTGATCGACACTGAGACGGGATGTCTCTCGCAGTATTTCAGCGAGCCCTCCGACCCGTCGTGCATAGACCTCTAATTTGGCGACGGTCCTGGAAGGCCATCATCAAATCGGAGGTGTCCCCGGGGGCGCGGCGTTGGAAGCGCGCCTGCGCCTCGCGAACCACCGCAGCCGCCGACCCTCTTGCCGGCCGGATGAGGGCCTCGCTAACCGTCTGGAGTGACAATCCTTCCGCCGATCAATGCCTCCCAAGCCCGGCACCGGGTCCGGCTTCTCCGGCCGCACATCGCCCACGTTGAATGATCCTGGGCAGCGCCATCCGCCATCGCGCGAGAGGCCGACTGAACGCTCCCAAAGTCGTCTTCCGATCGGACCCCGTGGAAGCGGGCGATCGCGTTTGTGAATAGCACTCGCGCGATATCGCCGGCTGCGTGATCGAGGCGTCGCCCAATGCGATCACGCGGAACCAGGAAGACGGACGACGAAAGCAATGGCCGATGCTCGACCCGGACGGCGCTTCTCGCCGAAAGGAGAGAGGAGGCGACGACCCTGAGACTCGCCTCGCTGCCTACGCAAAAGCCGATGGAGGTCGCCGCGCTGCCGTCTCGTGGCGCCGCGCGGCCGGCGATCCCGATCCGGCGAAGCGCTCGCGCCACGACGTCGGCCGGCGTGATCGAGTCGTCGCCATTGCCTGCGGGCGTTCTCGACCCCGCGAGTGCTTTCGCGGCAGAGCATCCATCGGGCGGAACCGCGTGTCCACGTCGGATCCGCGGGCGCGGCGGTGCGCTGAGGGACGCCCCAACCGCGTTGACTTGAACGAAGATCCCTTCCGAGCGGTCTTTCAACGTTCGACGACCTCACCCGGAGCCCCCGGCCGCACGCCTACTCGTCGAACGCGACGATGACATGGCGCCATCGGCAGGAAGACGCCTCGGTGAGGGAACTGAGACGGGTCGCACTGGCTGTCCACCACCGGCATCCGGTCATCGAAACCATTGGACGGCATCGGGTCGACAGTCGCCGCTTGGCGGAAACTCGCTGGAAGCCGCCGATAGCCGGTCATCGCCGTGCGCTCGCTTGCTGCTCAGCCGAATTGGCGGCGCGTGCGGGATTTCTCATCAGCCCAGAGCAGTCGGCGGCCCCTGATTGAATTTCGGCGTGCCCGGCATCCCGGGCATGGCCCGCATTGTCGACGAAAGGAGATGTAGACGTGCCACCGACCAAGAGGACCGCGCCGGAGCCATTGCGCCTGGAAGCTGCGCTGAGCGGAATCCTGGCGCTGAATGGTCGCGGAGCGTCAGGCTCGAACCGCAAATGAGGCGGACGCCGCCGTAAGACCCGAGGTTCTTGTTGCCTACGCTGACGCCGGCTGATTTCCGTTGACGAGATTTCGCCGCTGATAGGCAGAGAGCGCAGGCGCCATCGCGAAGTCGATTCAGCGAGCCCGGAAATCTTAGCGAGCCCAGGCTTGAAGCGTTAGCCGCCGGTCCGCTCTGCGAGCGCTTCAAGCGATCGGGTCAGCTGCGCTCGTGACACCGCGTTGACGGCCATGAAGTCGCTGGGGGCCGCCGCGGCGACCGATCGAGCGCTCGCGCAGCCTCCGCCTTTCCTCGGCGGCCGACCATTGCGAGCGCGGCTCCGTGACATCGCGCCATCCCGATGGTCGGACGCGAACCGAGCTCTGGAACTCCGAACCGCCAAGTCGTCGCGTCGCGCCAAGGCGTTCAAGCTCCAACACGGTAACCGTACTAGCCACCCACTAATGATGCGCCCACGACCGGACGACTGAGGGTTGGCGGGTCGGCTTAGCCCGGGCGCGCTCCCGTGCGCGGGATCGATCTTCTCGTAGCAGCTCGAGAATGCGGGCCGTATCGGTCGCGTCCCAGACGCTTGCGACGGCGTCCGGGCGCGAGCGGCGAGCGTTCAGCACAGAACCGGTGGCGAGCTACATGGACGGCCGAGGTCCGGGATGCATTGTTCTGGATGACATGGAGCGATGCGGGCTGCGGTGAAGATTTGTGCTCGATCTGGTCCCCAGTTCTTGCCGAAGTCAGCCGGGGAAAGCTTCGCCAGCCTTGCTCCGGGCCTTTGAGCACGGAAGCTTGGTAGCGATGCGCTGGCCGTTGAGCACCACATTGGTGGTGGACGCATCAAACGACCGCCCCCCCCAATCGCCCGGCACCTCGGGTTCGCCAATGATGTGAAGCAGCAGGCGCTTGACTTGGATCTCAGAGATCGGCGGTGGCCTTGCGATCTTGGCCACATCCTGAGGGCTGACCTCTTTGATCCGAACAAACGACTCGATGTCCTCTGGATAGGTGGTGTCGGCAACTCGTTGGGAGCGCGCTTGATCTCGGCGCCTTGGAGGTAGCTCGCCGCCACGGTGGCGGCCCGGTCGCGGTGCGGCCGTTTGGGCACAGAACGCGTCTGGGACCGCGGCCGCGAGCGGCTGGCCATTGGCGTGGGCGTCGACCAGTACTGCAGCAGCGGTTGCCGTGTCGGTCCAGTTCTGCGAGCGCCAGCCGTCAAGGATGAGCCTGACGCCAGCCTTCTTGGAGATCGGGGCCGCACTTGACTTGATCTCAGCGCGCGGCTGCATCCCGAGGGCAGCGTCGAGCCGACTCTTCTTGTCGACCACCCCGTCCTTCGAGCGTCCAACTCGCGCAATCAGGCCCTCCCCGAGCAGCGTCTCGATCCTACGCGACACGCCCGCCTGTGAGGCGCCCTTGAGATTGAGTGCTTTGAACTACTCGACAATTTGTCTCTGCGTGCGTGTGCCATCGATACGCCTGTAGATCTCAAGCGGGCGCCTCGTCGGCGGCGAAGTTCTCAAGCAGTGTCTGCTTGAGCTCTTTGTGTTCGCACGGACGAGCGCGTTCATCATCGCACCCTGCTCTTCGATCTCATCGCGGATGGCTCCGACCTCGCCGAACAGTTCATCAGTTTCAGACATGCGTCATCCTTTCTTCGCACGGGAGATCGCCATACGAACCGCCGGCGCGTTCTTGCCCAGGATCTCCGCGATTTCCGCGATCTCGAAGCCGGCACGGCTGCAGCAGGATCTCGTCGCGGATCTCGTTGCGCTGCTCATCGCTGCGCTGTTCGAGCATCAGCAGCATGTTTGCCTTAGCGACCTTCTCGCCGTAGGAAGCGGCATCTGCCATCAGATGACTCCCGTGGACTTGTACCGCGTCGCTCGGCCCCCGCCCTGAGGAGCCAACGCGCCCGCCTCGACCAGCTCCCCGATGTGGCCCCGGACCTGCTGTTACCGAGCTTGGTCCTTTCCATCGCCAGCTTGGTGAGTTCGCCCGCGCCGACCCAGTCATCGGCGCATGCTTCCAACACCGCCACCTTGGCCGGCTCAGCTCGGAGCTCCTTCGCAGCGGACCCGAGAGCCTCCCGGTTGGAGAGCTTCAGCACCGCGAGGATCTGATCGAGGCGTTCGACCGCGGGGCCGGTCATTGGTCAGGGCCTTTCTTCTTGGCTTTCGCGATCGTCACCTTGGCGGTCGCCGGGCTCGTACCGAGAAGCTCGGCGATCCGCGACGGGCTGATCCCGGCCCGGCCCAGTTCGAGGATTGCGGCTGTCTGGTTGGGCAGACTCAGCCGAATCTGGGTGGCTAGCAAGCGGCTGATCTCATCCCGCGGCTCGAGTTCGCTGCGACGTGCTGCTGGCACCTTCAGTCCTCCTCAGTCGTGGCCGCCGCATTCTTACTGACGGCCTTCGACTTGCGCTTGGGCTTCTGCGTTTGTTCTGCCATACGCGCCCGCCGGATCGTCGTCTTGACGGTCTCGTACTTGCGCCCCGGTCAGCGCCGCGATCTCGGCCAAGCCGAGCCCGGCATCAGCGAGCACGACCTCGACCGGCCGTGCCGGCGCATCCGAGACTCGCTCTTGGCGGTCAGCTATCTGCAGTGCGACGAGCGCCCGCAAGAGGGTCAATCCGTCCGCGTTGGTTGGCTCCAGTCGTCTACTCCCGGTAGGACTTCCTCTCTGTCGAAGCTTACCGTGGCAAGCAAGCCACGTTTGATATACAGAATGATCATCTCCTCGTTTTGCCCGATTAGCGGGGATTTTATTTCTTAGAACCGACCCTTTAGTGCCACAGCTGAGTCTAGTGTCATTAGCGAACACCTGTTCCTCGGAAAGGCCTGGCGCGTCTGCGAAGAAGAAAATCCCTGGTATTACGACCTTTACAGGCGCTCTCGTTCGTCGTCGCCTCGCGTTTTGGACGACCTAATCGCTAACCCGTTTTGAAGCATCGGTTATCAGATTTGCGTCGCGGTTCAAGGGAGCTCCTCGGACTCGCCCTACGGATCTCACCGGCCCGACGCCAACCCAAAATGGATGCTGCAAATGCTTCGGAACCGGCCTGAGCAAGGGGCACCGTTGTGGCTCGGTTCGCTTTGCGGCGATACGGTCGCGCACAGGATCGCGCCGGGCAGTTTGTTGTGGTCAGGTCACAGGCTGCGCCGGGGTGTGCGCGAAAACGCGCCATATAGGCACGTGTCTCGCCCCAAGACTCAGCGGAATCACGGTCGGTCCGGCTGCGCCGCATGAGCCGATTGCAAGCCGCTCACGACCCAGCGGCTTTTGCACGACAGCCTCGCGCCGATCCGATCGTCGGCCGTCGAACGAGGTGACGGCCGCTTAGCCGCGAGAACGGTCGTAACGCGGGAGCCGACTCGCCTGCCTATGGCGAGCAGACAACGCTGAGCAGCCGAACCATCTTGCGGATGACTGGAATGCGACCAGACGAGCATCGACGACACCGGCCAGCCGACAGAGCGCACGCAGACGATGGCGTCAATTTTTAGACGCCCCACGCGTATCCACTCTAGCCCACCCCGCGCAAGCCTCACGTTAACGGAGAAGCGTTGTCCGCACGCATGTGGTCGCCGGTGAAGTCTTCCTCGTAATAACGCTTTTCAAGGACATCGAGTAGTTGCCGTACGTCCGCGACGTTACTGACCGCCAACGCCGTGCCTGCGCCGAAGCGGTCGGGTGGGAGACCATGCTTTCCCGAGCGCTGCTCGGAGCGAGTCATGCGTTACAAGGTGGCTGTCGGTGCGCGAGCGAGCTTCCGCAGCCGAGCTGCCAGTCGGCGTCTCTCCGAGCACGCGGATACGAGCACCTCCGTAGAAGCCGCGCTGAGTTTGACCTCCAAACCGCCGATCAGACTCGCGAGCGTGAATCGGAACCTCGGATTCGATCACGCCGGCGTCGGCAAATAACCTCTGGAACGCAGTCGCGGATAAAACTGCGACTTCGTCCGCGGCGACGATTCAGTTCGAATTTCAGATCAAACAGGAAGATCGGGTCTTCGGCCTTCTCGAGCTTGTCGCTGTAGAAGCTCAGCAGCTTACCCGTGCCAAATCCGCGCTGAGGGTTGTACTGGCGCACGAAAGCGACCGGATGATCTTCACCCTGAACTTCTGCGACCACTGCGTAGAAGATCCAGCCACCTTCAGCCAGGTCGTCGCGTCCCAGAAACTCGTCTTGGGAATTACCCCTCGACAGCCCGACGATGTCCGCGGCACCTAACAATTCCTCCCCAGCACCATAGCCTCAGCGCCGGTTCTACCGGTTTCCGGCTCGCGGATGTCGAGTGCTAGGAATTCGTCCTCATCGATGTTCCGGAGTTGGAGTACGGCTTGCCGTCACGCTCGCGCATCAGTTCTAGTGTGTGCTTGCAAGTATCAAGCAGCGTCTCGGCAATGTCATCAGCCAGGTCTACCGGGAGACCGTCGAGCCCACCGGAGTCAGCATCCCGCCAGCCCAGGACGAGCCTGAGGCCGGGGCCGACGACAAGCTCCGCCCATCCGGTGCACATAGGCAGAAATCTACTGACTAACCAGGACGCCGGCGAGTCGCGTGACACGTATCGGCTTACCCGGCCTGATGCGGGTTGAAGAGACGACGTAGGCGCTGCCTCCATCGGCGAAAGTGACGCTAGAAACACGTCGACCAAGCAGATAAAGCGTGGGGTTGACCTGGAGGAGATCCGACCGCAGCGACACCCGCAACAATAACCCCGTAAATCCCGTAGGCAACCAGGTCGCCAGCCGAAGGAGACAGTGCGCCGCATCAGCGGAAGCAGGTAAGTCAGCGAGGTAGGCCGTGACTTCCCCACCCGCGTCAGATACCTGCTCAACATGTCGAGGAACGGCCCGCGTTCGATCGCGCAAGCCGGCAGAGGTGGCCAGCATCCAGGATCCCGACCGCGGCAAGGACGCAGCAAGCCACCCTAGGCCAGATTGGGTGAAGCCGCGCGACGAGAATGAGATCAAGTCCTACGTACGAGCTCAGCAGAAGCCGTGCTCTCACGAGCAATGCACCGAGACGACGAAGCTGCGCTACCGCGCCGGATCTTCGCTTTCTCGTATGCGGCTTTGGATTCAGGTCGGTCACGGTACGAACATATGTTCGCTGACGGCGCGGACGGTTGCTGACAGCGGAGTATTCCGCGATACCAGCTTTCCCGCGACCCAGCGAGCGAGTTGACCGCTAGTCCGGCCTCGCCGCTTGCGCCGACGCCGTTAGCGGACCTCAGGACGATGGCATTGAATGGAGAGCGATCGTCCCGCAAACGATCGCACCGCCATCCCCGACGATGATAAAGCTGCAGCAGACCGGCGCCAGTGGTTTGCCGCGATCGGGATCGCCGGCCGCGCGGCGCCACGAGACGACAGCGCGGGCGACCTCACATCGGCTTTTGCGTAGGCAGCGAGGCGAGTCTCGAGGTAGTCGCCTCCTCTCTCCTTTGGGCGAAAAGCGCCGTCCGGGTCGAGCATGGGCCAATGCTTTCGTCGTCCGTCTTCCTGGTCTGGCGGCGATCGCATTGGGCGACGCCTCGATCGCGGCCGGCGATATCGCGCCAGTGCTATGCCACGAAGCGGCTCGCATGTGCAATGAATATGGATCGACGCCGGGAGACTGCCCGGGCTCCACGTCGGCGGGCGCGTGAGGTAGGACGCGACAACTCGACCGCATGCTGGCGCAAGAGTTACACCAGCACTTCGCTTTCCGCCCGTGGGGTGCGACTGGCGTCTGTGACGGCGGAGACTCCCCCGCCTGACGTATCGCCGACCTAAACTCGTGTGAGGTTTCGGATGGCAGGGTCTCTCAGATCCGCGCAGACAGGAGGGGCGACGTTTGGTCAATCGGACCGACACGCGATAATCTGATACGCATCTCTGCTCGCTCAAGGGGTGACAACTTTCCGGTCACCGCCAGTGTCTGCTCGACCTCCTGTGCGATGTCAAGGACCTCGCCGGGAAGAACACGCCGAGCATCACGGTCCCGTGCCCTTCTCGCTGACCCCAGCATCTCAAGGCCAGATGTCGGCCTGAACGCCGCACCGCCGCTAGCGGCGATGATCACCCACCGAGAGGAGCCCTTTGTGGCAACAAAAGCCACGACAATCGCGATGATTACGCCCACCAGAATCACCGTCACCATTAGTGGGTCGAGGGCGAGTCGCCTCGCGTTCGGCTCGTACGTCGCCTGAATCCTCGCGAGGTCGAGTAACCGTCGCAGTTCCTCTTCCGTCTGAGGCTGCGTTCTGTGATTGCGCTGCTCCGGCTTCGTCGGCCTCGCCAATTTGCTGTGGCTGGGTGTCCTCTTCGATCGATTGTGCTCCGAAGTTGGTGTCGATTGCCTTTCCGATTTCACCTCGTCAGTTCCCCTGCCGCTGATTGCGGGTGGAGTTCGTCGTCGACTTGCTGCTGCTGCTTGTCGTCGCTTCCGTCGTTAGCTCTTTGAGGCACCAAACTGCTCCACAAGCTTTGCGAACAGGGCGGTTAACTGTTGACTGCGATCAAGCTTTGGCGTCACCGTTGTTGAACGCCAGGTGAATGCTTCCGAAAAGACCGACAGCGGACAGACTTCCCATTCGAGGTTGTCTTCGCCAACCTGGTCCGCAAACTCGTCGACCACGCCTAAGAATTCACCCTTGCGGTTTGCATAATGCTCCTGAGCTGCCTGGAGACTAGCGTCGTCTGCGAACAGATCGAGTTTGTTGACCGCGATCACGATCCAAAACGGCTTACGGTGACGCTGCATCGCGCCACGAACGTAGGTCAACGTTGCTCGAAGGTAGTTAATCTCGTTCTCGCGCTGGAGCGCACGAAATTCCTCTAGGTCAAGCTCGTTCTCTAATTGTTGCCGCGCAAGGCTCTGCCGAAGTGTAGAAAATGCATTCGTTCGGTTTGATGAACGACGCCAGCGACAGGTTTCTTCGCATAGAACAGGTCTTCTAGGCTCGAGATCCGATATGGCCCCTGGCCAGGCACTGTTCGCATCAAGAGCCGAAGGCGCTTCACGTGTCGCGTTGCACGTTCGAGCCCTCGGGATTGGCCGGGAGGCTGATAATGCTCTTTAAAAGGCCGCTCCCAGTCAGGTGGTCCGAGAGCACCGTCTTTCCAACACCCGGCGGTCCAGTGATTGCGACTATCGCCCTCTCTCCAACCACACGCGAGTAGAGGCGCTCGAAGATGCCTTTGATCTCGTTCCGATTGGCGTAAACCTCCAGACCTGCGGTAGGCAGCGTCCACGGGTCGAGAGGAGGAATGGTCGGCATCGGATTTGCCCGGAGATCTACGAACTCGAGATACTAACGCGGGCATCGGAGGTCCTTGAATAGGCCTGCGACTCGCCCGCCGTGCTCTGCTCCGACCTAGGGGGCTAGACCGTGGCGTTCGCGCGGCCGAGTTCGCGCGTAGCCATTCGCGCGCGGCCCGTTCCACCGAGTTCGGCGAACTGGACGGAGACGAACGCCTGGAGCTCAGTTTCGTAGCCCGCCTGGTCGCAGCGATCCGGTGCTCACGCTGGATGGGATCCGGGAGCAGCTCAGCCCTCAGCCTCGCAAGCGGGTGTACCGGCGGATTCTGCGGATGGCGCGCGGGCATTGAGATGGCAAATGCTCACTTTGACGAACAAAGTTCCGATCTGTACTCCGAGGAGCTCCCGACCCTCGCGGCACGTCCGCACTCGTTGGCAAAGAGCAAACCCGGCCAGCCGCTCGGCACTAGTGCTTTACTGCTCGGGCCGGCGCCGAGCGGACGAGCGCAATGGCGACGGAGGAGACGCCTCGATCACGCAGCCGGCGATATCGCGCGAGTGCTATGCCACGAACGCGATCGCCCGCTTCCACGGGGTCCGATCGGAAGACGACTTTGGGAGCGTTCAGTCGGCCTCTCTCGCGATGGCGGATGGCGCTGCCCAAGCTCATTGCAACGTGGGCGATGTGCGGCCGGAGAAGCCGGACCCGGTGCCGGGCTTGGGAGGCATTGATCGCGGCGGAAGGATTGTCATCTCCGAGACGGTGATCGAGGCCCTCATCCGGCCGGCAAGCGGGTCGACGGCTGCAGTGGTTCGCGAGGCGCATCCGCGCTTCCAACGCCGCCTCCAGCGGGGGTACCTCCGATTTGACGACGGTCTTCCAAGACCGTCGCCAAATCGGAGGTCTATGAACGGCGGGTCGGAGGGAATCGCTGGAACAGGAATCTCAAATCCTTTTCTGGCTCGCGCTCGGTCGATCGTGCCACGAACGCTCGATCAGCGAGAGGCGCGTCTGCTCGGCCTTGTGCGCCCGCTCGCGGCTAGGTCCGTCGCCCATTGCTCGATCTCGGGGCGGAGCCAGAGCATGCAGCGTCCGCGGCCGAGGGTGACCACCGGGCGCGGCATGTCGGCATACCGGTGCTGGTAGACGCTCACGTTGTTCGGGTGCGAGAGGCCGAGGATCTCGGCGACGCCGCGAGCGTCGATCAGGTCTTGGTGTCGACCAGTGGCGTCACGTGACGCGAGCGTATCCCCGGGTCCGGATCCGTCCGACGCGGCGATCTAGAATAAGCTCAATACAAACAGATGGCCCCGGCGGTGCTGCCAACACCCCGGGGCCTGGCCGGAACCTACGAAGGAGGTCCCGACATGCAGCAGAGTATTCCGTCGCCCCTCGACGAACTCGCGGGCAAGGCGACGATCACCATCGAGCAGACCGCGCAAGCTGCTCGGCCTCGGGCGGACCGCCGCCTATGACGCCGCTCGGCGTGGCGAGCTGCCGACGCGGCGGCTCGGTCGCCGGCTGCTCGTCCCCGTCCCTGCCCTGCTCGAGTGGCTGGGAGCGGCGTGATGCAGGGCCATATCCACAAGCGCGTCCGCACGGACCGCCACGGCAAGGAGACCGTTCGCTGGTACGTCGTCCTCGACCTCGGCTTCGGCGACGACGGCCGCCGGCGGCAGAAGTGGCACGGCGGCTTCCGCACCCGCCGGGAGGCCGAGGCGGCGCGGGCCCAGCTCGTCACCGACGTGAACAACGGCGCGTACGTGATCCCGGGCCGCACCACGCTCGCCGAATGGATCCGGGACAGCTGGCTGCCGATGACCGAGCCGCGGGTCAAGCCGACGACGTTCCACTCGTACAGGCAGAACCTGGAGCTCCACGTCATTCCCGTGCTCGGTCAGAAGCGGCTCCAGCAGCTCACGCCGCCGATGCTGACCGGGCTCTACGGGCGGCTGGCGCAGGACACCGACGAGCGGAAGGGGCTCAGCGCCAAGACGATCAGCTACATCCACTCGACGCTGCACAAGGTCCTCTCGGACGCGGTCGATGCCGGCCTGCTCGTCAAGAACGTGGCGGCTGCAGCCAAGCCGCCCCGGCCGAACCGCCGCGCCACGGGCGGGATCCAGGCGTGGGAGCCGGATGAGCTGGCGCGCTTCCTCCAAGCCGTCCGCGGGACTCGGCTGGAGGCGATCTGGCGGCTCTCGGCGATGACCGGCATGCGACGCGGCGAGATCCTCGGCCTGCGCTGGTGCGACCTCGATCTGGACCGGGCGCGGCTGTCGGTCCGCCAGGCGCTCGTCGCCGTCGGCTACGAGGTCGTCCACTCGACGCCGAAGAGCCACAGCGCCCGAGTGATCGACCTCGACGCCGAGACGGTCAACCAGCTCCGGGCGCATCGCGCAGCGGCAGGACGAGGAGCGGGCGGAGTGGGGCGCCGACTACCAGGACCAGGATCTCGTCGTGGCCAAGGAGAACGGCGAGCCGATCCACCCGCACACGTTCAGCCAGGCGTTCGAGCGGCTGATCGAGAAGGCTGGCCTGCGGACGATCCGGCTACACGACCTCCGCCATACGCACGCCACGCTGGCGCTGAAGGCCGGCGTCCCGGTCAAGGTGATCAGCGAGCGCCTCGGCCACGAGTCGCCGGCGTTCACGCTCAAGCAGTACGCCCACGTGATCCCCGGGCATGCAGGCCGAGGCTGCCGCCCAGGTCGCCGCGATGATCGATGGTCCGCCCCCGTCCGTTTGACATTCGTTTGACAAAGCCCGAAAACGACGAGAGCCCCGGACTTCCGGGGCTCTTCTTTTGCCGCGATTTCCAGGCTTTTCTTGAGTAGCGGGGGCGGGATTCGAACCCGCGACCTTCGGGTTATGAGCCCGAACATCGCGGCTCCTGGATAGCGCGATGCACTACTCCCTCTCAGGTCTGACGATCCTCGACGCCCAGTCGACCGCTTGGTCGGCCGCAGCCAGCGCAGCGTCTCGGTCGAGCCGGGCATCGGAGGCTCCGTACCGGGCGGCCACGGCCCAGGGGGTGAGCCAATCCGCCTCCCGGACTGCTTGCGGGCTCTCGATGGCCTGTTCCACCAAGATGTCCAGGAGCAAACCTAGATCGTGGGTGAAGGGGATCTCAACCCCGCTCTCGACCAACACAGCTTTCATCGCTTTTTCCACCGCCTGCTGGGCATGGAACCCGATCACGTCGTTCGCCTGCCCAGGATCAGCAACGAGAAGCTTTGCCGCGCGAAGACCCGAGCGGGCGGCGCTGAACAGCCGTTCTGCCTCCTCCGCTTCCTCAGGCGTCAACGAGAACCCGCCCCTCCCGCATCGCCCGCTCGACCAATGTTCCGCGGACGGTCGAACGCCGGTCGGCTTCACGTTGGGCGACGACGACGACATCGATCGGAACGCCAAGACCCCGAAGCAGTCGCCTGAGTCGCACGGATTCCTGGATCGGATCGTCTACTGATGGCTCTATAACGAGAACATCGACGTCAGATCGTGTGTGCGCGTGGCCCCGAGCGTGGGAGCCGAACAGAACGACCCGTGAGTACGGAGGGGTTGCCTCGGCGAGACGGCGACCGATCTCCTCGATCAACGCATCGGCTGACACACCCGGACAGTAGCGTCTCCTCCCGTCAAAACTGCGGGCACCGAGACCCGAGCGAGCCAACTCACCGGCCGCGCAGAGCGGCGCCCCCCGGCCACCGCTAGCGCCGGGCAGTCGCTTCCATTACGCCCGCCACGTGACTGCTCGTATGCCAGCCGCAGATGCTCGAGCACTCGCGCGCGACATGTCGATGAGTCCTCCCGCGCGGACCAGCATTTTGCCTCGACGATGAGAGGACGGTGGCGACCGTCCCGCACACCATCTCAATCACTACCGCCTCCGGGTCCTCTCCGGGACAGGCCTCGCGAGGAAACTCGTGGGCAAGGGCAAGACGAGATCGCCCAGGAACGATCCAGTCGGAACGCGCTCGAGCACGAAGGGCTAGAGATGACCGTCGGTGGCTGCGGGATTTCGCGCTCTTAAGAGGCCGCTGCGGCTTCGAATCGCCCCCCGGCGGAGCGATTATCGTCGGCGCTGGTCAAACGGCGTCAAACCTGAACGGCCCGTACAACGACGAAACCTCCGATCTCTCGGAGGCCTCGATCTCCCAGCGGTTTTGTAGTAGCGGGGGCGGGATTCGAACCCGCGACCTTCGGGTTATGAGCCCGACGAGCTACCAGACTGCTCCACCCCGCGGCGGACCATTGATTATAGCTCAACCGGCCGGAACAAGCAGGTTTTCTGGCCGCCCCGGCCTGACCGCATGAAGCAGATTCGTCACAGAGCCGAAGCCGGATTGGCACGACCGCGTCTAGATCCGTTGCAGGCGCCCTCGGCGATCCTGTCGCCATGGCGACACTCAAACAGAAAAGGGCTGCTGAGCAGGAGGTTCGAGAGCTGCTGGAGACCTCGGGGCTGCCGATGCCCGACGACATCGAGTACGGGCACGAATGCATTCGCCTGCTCTGGGAGGAGCAGAAGGTCGCCCTCGTCGTGGACATCGACGACTACCCGAACGCCCTCACAGACGACGAGGTCATCGATGGCGAGGAGGAGGACTGACCCAGTGGGCCCGAGCGTTCAGCCGGCCGAACCTCGGGCCCACAGCCCGCCCCACGGGTAGGATGAGCCGCCCTGGGCGGGCGACGCCTGCCTCTCGGGAGGAGCACCACGGCCGCCACTGCCACACGCACGAAGACCGTTGCCGATGTCGTCGGCGAGACGATCGCCGACCTCGGCATCCACGACGTCTTCGGCGTGCTGGGCTCGGGAAACCTGGTGGCCACCAATGCTCTGACCAGCCGTGGTGCGGTCTTTCACCACACGCGGCATGAGGCGGGCGCCATCTGTGCAGCCGATGGCTACTCGCGCGTCTGTGGGCGCGTGGGGATTGCCAGCGTGCACCAGGGTCCAGGACTGACGAACGCGATAACCGGGCTGGCGGAGGCGGCGAAGAGCCGCGCGCCCGTCGTGGTGCTCGCCGGCGACACGCCCGCGGCGGCGCTCACTTCCAACTTCAGAATTGACCAGCATGGCCTCGTCGAAGCGGTCGGCGCCATCGCCGAGCGGGTCCACAGCCCCGACACGGCCGCCGACGACGCGCTGCGCGCCTACGAGCGGGCGCGGACCGAGCGGCGGCCGGTGGTGCTGATGATGCCGATCGACGTGCAGGCGCAGCCTTCGGCGCGGACGGCGCCGTCACGGCCAGTCATGCCGGCGCTCGAGCCGCCCGTGCCTTCACCGGCCGCGATCGCCGACGCGGCGACGCTGCTGGCCACGGCGCAGAGGCCCGCGATCATCGCCGGCCGTGGCGCGGTCCTCGCCGACGCCGGCGCGGCGCTCGAGGCGCTCGGCGCGCGCATCGGCGCGGTCCTGGCCACCTCGGCCCCGGCCAACGGCCTGTTCGCCGGCCTGCCCTACGCCCTCGGGATCTCCGGCGGCTTCGCCACCCCGCTGGCCCAGGAGCTCCTGCCGCAGGCCGATGTCGTCCTCATCGCCGGCGCCTCGGCCAACCATTGGACGACGAAGAGCGGCGCGCTGATCGGCGAGCACGCGAAGGTCATCCACGTCGACGTGGAAGCGACGGCGATCGGCCGCAACCGGCCGGTCGACCTGGCGGTCATCGGAGACGTCAGAGCCGCGGCCGAGCAGCTGACAGAAACGCTGGCGTCATTGGGCCACGAGAAGACCGGCTTTCGCACCCCGCACACGGCCGAACGCATAAACGCCGGGCGCTGGGAACGGGAGCCCTACGAGGACGCCGGCACCGACGAGTGGATCGACCCGCGCACCCTGACCATCGCGCTGAACCGCCTGCTGCCCCGCAACCGCGCCGTGGTCATCGACTCGGGCGCCTTCAGCGGCTATCCGGCCATGTACCTCGATGTCCCCGACGCCCGCTCCTTCCTGTTCGTCAACCACTTCCAAGCCGTCGGTCTTGGCCTCGGGAACGGCATCGGCGCCTCGATCGCTGAGCCCGACCGGCCGACCGTCCTCGCCGTCGGGGACGGGGGCGCCTTCATGGCCCTCCCCGAGCTCGAGACGGCGGCCCGGCTGAAGCTCATGCTCCTCGTCGTCATCTACGACGACGCCGCCTACGGCGCCGAGGTCCACCACTTCGAGCCGATGGGCCACGACGTCTCGAACGTCCGCTTCCCCGACGCCGACCTGGCGGCGATCGCGCGCGCCGCCGGGGCGAAGGCGGCCACGGTCCGCAGCGTGGACGATCTGCGCATCGTCGAGGAGTGGCTCGTCAACCCGCACGGACCCCTCGTCCTCGACGCCAAGGTCAACCCGAAGATCTGCGCGGAATGGCTCGCGGAGGCGTTCCGAAACTAAGCGCCGCCCCCGAGCGCGACACCGAACGACCAGGAGGCAGACATGGCCAGCACGGACACCTCGCACCTCGCCACCCTGCTTGACGCGATCGCCTCAGGCCGGGTCGAGATTATCGATCTCACCCAACCGCTCAGCGAGTCCACGCCGGTCATCCAGCTCCCGCCGCCCTTCGCGAACACCCCCGGCCTGACCCGCGAGGAGATCAGCCACTACGACGACCGTGGCCCCGCCTGGGCGTGGTACACGCTGACCGTTGGCGAGCACGTCGGCACCCACCTCGACGCACCCATCCACTGGATCACGGGCAAGGACGGCGACGACGTGGCCTCGATCAGCCCTCAACGCCTCGTCGGTCCGGCGTGCGTGATCGATAAGACGGCGGAAACGGAAGGCGACCCGGGCTACCTCCTCACCGTGGCGGACCTGACCGCGTGGGAGCAGGACAACGGCCGCATCCCTGACGGCGCGTGGGTGCTGCTGAGGACCGGCTGGGGCGCCCGCGCCCAGGACCAGGAGGCCTTTCTCAACGCCGGCGCGAACGGCCCTCAGACCCCCGGGCCCGACGTGGAGGCCTCGCGCTGGCTGGCCTACGAGCGGGCGATCGCCGGCTTCGGCGTGGAAACGGTGGGCATCGATGCCGGCGCGGCGCACAGCTTCGATCCGCCCTTTCCCCTCCACAGCTTCCTCCTCGGCGCCGGGCGCCTGGGGCTGACCCAGCTGGCCAACCTCGAACGGCTGCCGACCACGGGAGCGCTGCTCGTCGTGGCGCCGCTGAAGCTGGTCGGCGGGACCGGCAGTCCGAGCCGGGTGCTCGCCCTCGCCCCAACAGCCGGCTGAGGCGCGAGCGCGCTCGGCTGCCGGAGGGCCTCACCGCACCACCCGGAAGCTCAGGTGCGTCGCGCGCTCCCCCAGCACCGCCCCGAAGGGCTCGAGAACCGGATCGCCGACGTTCGCGAGGAGCCGCTCGCCCACCCCGAGCACGACCGGCGCCACGTGCAGGTGCAGCTCGTCAAGCAGGCCTGAGGCCAAGTACTGCTGGATCGTCCGCGCCCCTCCGGCCACCGCCACGCGGGCACCGCCGGCGGCCTCGCGCGCCAAAGCCAGCGCCTCGGACGCCCCGCCGGTGACAAAGAAGAACGTCGTTGCACCGTCCATGACCAGCGGCTCGCGCTCGTAGTGCGTGAGCACGAACACCGGCACGTGGTAGGGCGGATCCTCACCCCACCACCCGCGCCACGAGGGATCCCACTCGCCCCGCCCGGGATCGAACATGTTCCGGCCCATGATGTAGGCCCCGACCCCTTCCCCCTGGCGCGAGGCCACGGCGGAGTCGACGCCCGCCTCTCCGCGGCCCGACTCCGTGTGCATGGCCTGCCACGAGGCCGTGGCGAACACCCACTCGTGGAGCCGCAACCCGCTCTCGCCGATCGGATTCGACGCCGACTGCCGAGGGCCGGCCACGAAGCCGTCAAGGGACATGGAGATGTGACAGATGACCTCGCTCATGCCTCCCTAGACGGAGGCCCGGCGGGAAAGTCATCGGCGCGGCCAGCCAAATCGCTACCGTCAACCCGGTGCCCGTACTCGAGGCGCGCGGGATCATCAAGACGGTCGGTGCGGCACGCGCCGCCCGCAGGCTCCTCGATGACGTGAGCATCACCGTCGAGGCCGGCGAGGTCGTCGCCGTCCTCGGCCGCTCGGGGAGCGGCAAGTCGACCCTGCTCAACCTGCTCGGCGGCCTCGACCACCCCGACGCCGGCCAGATCGCCATCGCCGGGCGCACGATCACGACGCAAAAGCCGAAGGCCCTGGCGAGAACCCGCCTGCAACACGTCGGCTTCGTTTTTCAGTCCTTTCAGCTCATCGAGGAGCTGAGCGCCGAGGAGAACGTCCTGCTCCCCGCGCGGCTCCCGGGCGCGCCCAAAGGCGGCCACACCCGCGCGCAACGCCTCATCAAAAACCTCGGCCTCGAAGACATCGCCCACCGCCGACCCCACGAGCTCTCCGGCGGCGAGCAGCAACGCTTCGCCATCGCCCGCGCCCTGGTCAATGACCCCCAGCTCGTCCTCGCCGACGAACCCACGGGCAACCTCGACCAGGACAACGGCGCCACCGTGCTCTCCCTCCTGCGCACCCTGGGCGCCCGCGCCGTCGTCCTCGTCACCCACGAACAAGAGGCGGCGGCGATTGCCGACCGCGTCCTGCACCTCACAGACGGGCGACTGCGCGCGGAGCGAGACCTCCTCACGGAGCCGGTGTGAGGCACGCCCTCGCCGACGCGCGCCGGGGCCTTCGCCGCCGGCGCCGGCGCTCTGTGCTCACCGCGCTTGGCATCGCCCTGGCCGCGGCCATGCTCTCCGCCGCGCTCGTCGTGGCCGACGGCCTCGGCGAGGGCTTCAACCGAGCGGCCAAGAAGGCCCACCTGGCCGACATCATCGTCCGCTTCGATCCCACGGACGCGGCCAAGATCGCGCAGCGGATCAAAGCCCTGCCCGACATTGCCGCCTTCTCGCTGCGCAACGAGGTCACCAACATCCCCCTCGCCGCCGCCGGCCACAGCACACAGAACGCCTCGGTGGAGGTGGTCGGCAACGGAAAAAACGGCTACGCCATCGTCGCCGGCCACGACGTCAGCAACCGCCCGAACGAGGTCGTGGTGGAGAAGGGCCTCGCCGACGCCTGGCATCTCAGCGTCGGCAGCGAAATCGATATCGCCGGCCTGCCACCGCAGCGCATCGTCGGTCTCTCCGAGAGCCCTGACAACGTCGCCTACCCCCTCGCCGTCGCCCGGGTGTACATCTCGGGACGGAGGGCGGACGGGAGGGTCGACATGGCCGAGATCTGGCTGCGCGACCCCGCCAACCTCGACGAGGTCCTCGTCCAGGCCCGGGCCACGAGCTATGGCGTCACCGGGCTTCGCTTCGTCACCCGCTCCGGCGTCCACATCCTCCTCGATCAGGCGGCCGGCATCGTCATCGACCTCCTCGTCGCCCTCTCGGTCATCGCCCTGGTCACCGCCTCGGTCATGCTCGCCGCCTCAGCCCGGGCCGAGGTCCAGCGCCGCCTCAGAGCCATCGGCATCCGCCAGGCCATCGGGGCCTCGCGCGGCCACCTGACCCAGACCCAGGCCCTCGAGGCCGTCCTCATCGCCGCCCCCGCGGCCACCCTGGGCGTCGCCGCCGGCACGCTGGCCACCTACTCGGCCACCGGCCGGCTTCTCACACTCCTCAACGAACCGCCACCGGGCGCCGCCCTCATCCTCCCGCTGATAGCGGCCTGGGTCGCGGCCATCGCCATCCCCGCCCTCGCCTCCGGCTGGCCGGCGTGGCGCGCGGCGGGGCGGCCGGCCATCGAGCTGCTCTCGGGCGCGGAGATGCGCACAACGGCGCCGCGCACCAAGCGACAGACGACGCGGGCGGGCCTGACCACCCTGGGCGCCCGCCTGGCCACCGCCCGCCGCGCCCGCCTGCTCGCCGGCACCGCCGCGCTGGGCATGTCGTGCGCCTTCATCCTGCTCATGCTCGCCCTCGCCTCCGCGCTCACCTCGCTGGAGACCGACCCGGGCGCGCTGGGAAAGCGCTACCAGCTCGTGGCCAACCTCCCCCCGTCGGCCGCGCAGAACACAAAGAGCATCCCCGGTGTCCAGGCCGTCACCCCCCGCTACGAGGACCAGGCCGTTGACTCCTTCGCCCTGCACGAGACGATCGACGTCATCGCCTACCCCGGCGACCACACGCAGTTCGAGGCTCCGCCCCTCACCGCGGGTCGCCGGCTGCGCGGCCAGAGGCAGGCGGAGGTGGGCGCCGGCCTGGCCGACGACCTCGGACTCTCGCCCGGCTCCACGCTCGCCGTCCAGCTCGCCACCGGCCAAGAGCTCCGTCTCACCGTGAGCGGCGTCGTCGGCTCCTTCGACCACGACGGCCGGGTGGCCTACGTCCCCGCGGGAGCCTTGCTCGAAGCGGACCCCAATCCGAGCGAGCAGCTCGCCATCCGCCTCACCCCGTCCGCCAACCCGGCCAACGTCCAAGCGGCCCTGGGACCGGCCGCCACCCCCGCCGCGGGCGCCACCGCCAAGGGCGCGCCCCTGGTCAGCGTCCTGCGCTCGATCCTGCGCGCCGTAGCCATCGTCGACGCCCTCGTCTGCCTCTACGCGCTCATCCAGACCTGCGCCCTCACCGTGCTCGAGCGCCGCCGGACCATCAGCGTCCTACGGGCCTTCGGGGCCGAGGGGTCGGCGGTGCGCCGCTTGCTCGCCGGGTCGCTGGTCGCGCTCGTGCTCCCGGCCGCCATCGTCGGCATCCTGCTCGAGCGCTTCCTGCTTGGCCCCGCCCTCGCCCGCCTGGCCGCGAGCTACGCCACGCTGTCGCTCAGCGCCGACCCACGAGACATCGCCGCCCTTCTCGCCGGCTTGCTCGTGTGCACCGCCGTAGCGGTCAGCTGGGTGGCCCGGCAGACGACGCGCCAGCCCGTCATCGAAGGGCTGCGCACGACGTGAGCGGCTTTACGCGCAGAGACGCCCTGCTCACGGCGGCGGCCGCCGCCCTGGCCGGGGGCTGTGGGAGCGGCCGGGGAAGCGCGCACACCAAGGTCGGGCCAAATCCGGGAGGGCTCGGTTCCACCCTCGTGAGCACGTGGCGCGACCCGACGGGCGCGGGCACCCTGACCACCGCTGACGGGGAACCGCTCATCAAGAGAACCGATCTCGCCCCGGCCGCACAAAACACCCGGGTCCTGGCCACCTTGGCCCACGTCACCGACGCCCACGTCCTCGACGCCGCCTCCCCCGCCCGCGTCCCCTTCCTGCGCCGGCTCGGCTCGCCCTTTCAATCCACCTTCCGCCCCCAGGAGACGCTTACCGCCCAGGTCCTCGCCGGCGCCGTGGCCGCCATCGACGCCCTGCACCCCGATGCGGTCATCCAGGGCGGTGACCTCATCGACAACGACCAGGCCAACGAGCTCGCCCGCGCCCTGGCCGTGCTCAACGGCGGCCCGGTCCGCTTCGAGCCCTACGTCGGCGTGCAGTCAGCCCGGGACGCCGACCCCTTCTACTACCGCCCCGACCTCGACGCCCCGCGCCATCCCGGCCTCCTGCACCAGGCGACGAGACCCTTCACCGCGAAGGGCCTGAAGAAGACGCCGTGGTACCCGGTCCTCGGCGACCACGACATCCTCGTGGCCGGGGAGGTCCCGCCCAACCCGACCACCCAGGCTCTGGCCACGGGCACCGAGGCGTTGTGGGAGCTTCCGCCCCACCTCACGGTGCCGCCGGGCGCGACCCTCACCACCACTGGCTCGCCCGATGGCCCACCCGTGCCCGGGCTCGTCAGCCAGTTCATCGACGAGGCCCTGCGGGGGCCAAAGAGCGACCGTGCCCGCCCACGCCGGTCGCCGAGAACTCGAAGTCACAGAGGTGATCGGCGCTCTCGGCGCACACCGGAGACCCACCCTCGACTACGCCGTCGATCTCGGGCCCAGAGTCAGGCTCATCGTCCTCGACCTCGCCCGCCGCGCCGGCGGCTCCGGTGGCCTGGTCCGCCCCGAACAGCCTGGCTGGCTAGCCAGCCAGCTCGCTGGGGCAGGAGAGCGCTGGGTCATCGTGGCCAGCCACCAGCCACTCCCCGGCGCCGAGGGCGGCGATGAAATCCTGAGTCTCCTGGACCGCCACCCGCGCACCATCGCCACCCTCGCCGGCCACACCCACCGCAACCGCATCACCCCGCGGGGCCGCTACTGGATGATCGAAACCGCCTCGCTCATCGACTTCCCCCAGCAGGCCCGCGCCCTGCAGATCGTCGAAACCGCCAACGCGGTGGCGATCCACACCTGGATGCTCGACCACGTCACCCCCACTGACCTCGGCCCCATCTCCAGACAGCTGGCCTACCTCGACGCCCAGGGCGGGCGCCCCGGCGGCTTCGCCGGCACCCGCGCCGACCGCAACGCCACCCTCTACCTGCCCGCCGCGCGCCGGTAGCGGGCTCACCGCGATCGGCGCGAAGACGGCGAAGATCACCGCGCACCACACAAACGCCCCCCAGACGTTATTCCCGGCTGGGAAGCCGACCCACAGCGAGCGCATGGCGTTGACGACGATCGAGATCGGGTTGACCTGGGCAAAGGCCTTGAGCGGCTCGGGCATCGAGGCCACGGGGACGAAGGCCGAGGAGATGAAGGTAAGGGGAAAGACGGCAATGAAGCCGACCGAGTTGGCCGACTCGGGCGAGGAGACGATGAGCCCGAGGAAGGCAAACACCCACGAGAAGGCGTAGCCGAACACCAGCAGCAGGACGATCCCGAGCACGACCTTGCCCACCGTGGAGTCAAAGCTGAAGCCGATGATCACCCCGGTGACCAGGAGGATCGTGATCGACAGCGCGTTGGTGGCGATGTCGGCGAACGTGCGCCCGGCCAGAACGGCTGGCCGGGCCATCGGCAGCGAGCGGAAGCGGTCGATGAGCCCCTTGTGCAGATCCTCGTTGAGGCCCAGGGCGGTGACAAAGCCGCCGAAGGCGATGTTCTGCACGATGATCCCGGGAATGAGGTAGTCGACGTAGGGCACCCCGGGGGTGCTGATGGCGCCGCCGAACACGTAGCGAAACAGCAGCACGAACATGATCGGCTGCACGGTGAAGGCGAGCAGCAGATCGGGCGCGCGGGGCAGGCGCACGAGGTTGCGCTCGGCGATGATGAGGGTGTCGGAGACCAGCCGTCTCATTCGCTGTCCGGCGGCTGGGGCTCTTCGGCCACGTGACCGGTCAAGGCCAGAAACACGTCGTCGAGGGTCGGGCGCTTGACCGCGAGGTCCTCGACGGCCACCCCGGCGCGGTTGAGCCGGTTGACCGCCTCCACGATGGCTCCGGTGCGCTCGCGCACGCGCACGGCGACGACCAGTCCGTCGACCGCGGGCGGCTCGTCGGACATGCCGGCCAGCGCGCGGACGCCGGCCTGCGCATCGGCGCCGTCCTCGAGGTGGACCTCGACGCGCTCGCCGCCGACCTGGTCCTTGAGCTGGTCGGAGGTGCCGCGGGCGATGACCCGGCCGTGGTCGATGACGGCGATGTCGTCGGCCAGACGGTCGGCCTCGTCGAGGTACTGGGTGGTCAAGAGCACCGTGGTGCCGCCAGCGACGAGGTCCTCGATCGTCTCCCACAGCGACAGGCGGCTGCGGGGATCGAGGCCGGTCGTGGGCTCGTCGAGGAAGAGCACCGGGGGCTCGGCCACGAGCGCGGCGGCCAAATCGAGGCGCCGGCGCATGCCGCCGGAGTAGGTCTTGACCGGCCGGCGGCCGGCGTCGACGAGATCGAAGCGCTCGAGCAGGGCGTCGCTGCGCCGGTTGGCGTCCCGGCGCGAGGCGCCGTAGAGACGGCCGACCATGGTCAGGTTCTCGCGGCCGGTGAGGTTCTCGTCCACCGCCGCGTACTGGCCGGCGAGGCCGATCTTGGTGCGCAGCTCCGCGGCCTGGGCCACGGCGTCGTAGCCGGCCACGATGGCCTCGCCGCGGTCGGGCTTGAGCAGGGTGGTGAGGATGCGCACGATGGTCGTCTTGCCCGCGCCGTTGGGTCCCAGCAAGCCCAGCACGGTGCCCGGCCGGGCCTCGAGATCGACGCCGGTCAAGGCCTGCACGTCGCCAAAGGACTTGTGCAGATCGCGGACGACGATGGAGGCCTCGACCTCACCGGCGCGCGTCGCCGCCGGCCCCGTATCAATCCCAGTTACGCCCATAGTCCCACCTTAGACGGCGGGCCATCGCGAAACTAATCGCTGGTCGCTGCCTTCAGCACAGCGTCGAAGAGCCCGGGGAAACGTCCTTCGAGCTCCTCCCGGCGCACTGCGTTCATCCGCGTCGTGCCCTCGACCCGCTGGCGGATCACCCCCGCCTCGCGCAGGACGCGGAAGTGATGGGTGCACGTCGATTTGGTCACGGGGAGATCGATGCTCTTGCACGTGTACTCGCCGCCGCCGGCCAGGATGCGAACGATCTGCAGGCGCATGGGATCGCTGAGAGCGTGGAGCACAGCGCTCAGCTCGATCTCGTGCGGCTCGGGGTGGGCCAGCGGCTCGACGGCGGCTGTGGACTGTGCTTCCGGCACTTCGGCGCTGCTGGCTCCCATGACTCTCCCCTGCTTGTACGACAGCTCTCGAACTGGATGCTAGGGTACTACGACGATCATCGTACCGTCAATTTCTAAGGAGGAACGTGACCGATAGCTTGACCACTTCCCAGCGGCCGCATCTCGGCTGGACGCTCTTCCTCGGCTGCCTGGCCCAGTTCATGGTCATCCTCGACGTCTCGGTGGTCAACGTGGCGCTGCCCTCGATCCACACGGCGCTGCACTTCTCCGAGCAGGATCTCCAGTGGGTGGTCAACGCCTACACGGTCACCTTCGCCGGCTTCCTGCTCCTCGGCGGCCGCGCCGCCGACCTGCTCGGACGCCGTCGCGTGTTCGTCTCCGGCCTCATCCTCTTCGGGCTGGCCTCGCTCGGCGGGGGCCTGGCCACCAACCAGCTCGAGCTCATCGTCGCCCGGGCCATCCAGGGCCTCGGCGGGGCCATCATCGCCCCGGCCTCGCTGTCCATCCTGACCACGACCTTCGAGGAAGGGGCGCCCCGCAACCGCGCTGTCGGCATCTGGGGGGCCATGGGCGGGGCCGGCGGCGCCGCCGGCGTCCTGCTCGGTGGCGTGCTCACCCAGTACCTCGGCTGGCGCTGGATCCTCTTCATCAACGTGCCCATCGGCCTGCTCGCCGCCACGGCGGCAGCCCGCCTGCTGCTCGAAGGCCGCGACCGCAGCCGGGCCCGGAGCTTTGATTTCTCTGGAGCGCTCTCGGCCACGATCGGCCTCTCCCTGCTCGTCCTGGGCATCGTGCGCACCGATGTCACCGGCTGGGGTTCGGTCCAGTCGCTTGGGATCATGGCCGCCGGCCTGGCCCTGCTCGGCGTCTTCGTGGCCATCGAGGCCCGCTTCGCCGACCACCCCCTCATGCCCCTGCGCATCTACCGCTCGCGCACCCTGAGCGCCTCGAACATCGTCGTGCTGGCCATCGGCGCGGCCACCTTCGCCATGTGGTTCTTCCTCTCGCTCTATCTGCAGCAGGTGCGCGGCTACTCGGCCATCCGCACCGGGCTGGCCTTCCTGCCCATGACCCTGTGCATCGTTGGCGGGTCGACCTTCGCCTCGCGGGCGGTCACGCGCGTGGGCACCAAGCCGCTGCTCGTGGCCGGCCTGCTCTGCCTGGGCGCCGGGCTCACTCTCTACTCCGGGCTCACGCCGGACGGCAACTACTTCATGCAGGTCCTCTTGCCCTCGCTGCTCGTGGCCATCGGCATCGGGCTCTCCTTCGTCCCGGTGACGATCTCGGCCGTCGCCGGCGTGGCCCCGCAGGAGGCGGGCTTGGCCTCGGGCCTGGTCAACACCTCGCGGCTGTTCGGCGGCGCGCTCGGGCTGGCCGTGCTCGCCGCCCTGGCCACCGCACGCACCAACGACGACCTGCGCCACGCCGGCCACGCCACCGCGGCGCTGCACGCCGCGCTGACCAGCGGCTTCGCCTTTGCCTTCGGCCTGACCGCGCTCATCGCCGCCGTGGGTTTGGTGCTCGCCGTCTTCGCCCTGCCGCGGGTGCGCCCGCGGGCCGGGGCGCGGGCTGCCGTCGCGGCCGAGAGCGCCTGAACCGGCTCTTCATCCCACACCCCGGCGGTGTGGGTGAAAGAACCGCCTATACCGGCTCCAGATCCCAAATCCGGCCGGGCGCGGACGGTGTGGGATACGGAACCGCCTATACCGGCTCCAGATCCCAAACCCGGCCGGGCGCGGACGGTGTGGGATACGGAACCGCCTCTACCCGCTCCAGATCCCAGGCCCGGCCGGGAGGGAACGGTGTGGGATTAAGAGCGGGCGCAGGACACCGCTCAGACCACACCGGCCAGCAACCCAACCACGAGCACGCACATCGTGCTCCACACGATCACCGTGGCGATCAGGCGCTGGTCGAGCCCGTAGGCGTGGCCGACGATCAGCGAGTTGATGCCCGTGGGCATGGCGGCCTGGAGCAGGTAGGCGTCCGGAAGGCGGATCACCGCCCCCGAGACGGCCAGGAGCAGCAGGGGCGCGGGGAGCAGCCGCAGGCTCACCGCGGTCAGCACCCGGCGGTCGGGGCGCTCGAGCAGCGGCGCCGAGTCCTCGCGGCGCTCGGCGGACAGGTTGACCCCGACGACCAAGAACCCGAGCGGGAGCAGCGCCGCCACCACCGCGTGCGACGCGGTGAGCAGGGATCCGGGGACGACCGAGGCCGGCGTGAGCAGGCCGGCCACGACGGCCAGGAGCGGCGGGTTGCGCACGAGGAAGGACCGCAGACGCGCACCGGCGGTGTCGCCCCCGCGGGTGCCGAAGACGGCGCCGATGGCGAAGCCGACGATGAACAGCATGGGGCCGCTGATGAGCTGGTCATAAGCGATGGCGTTGGGCAGCTGGCGAGCGCCGAGCACGGCGAAGGTCAGCGGCGTGCCCAGATAGCCGGTGTTGACGAGCACCGTCGTGCACATCACGGCGCCCACTCCGGGGGCCGGGAGGTGCAGGTAGGAGCGGGCAACCCACCAGGCCGTGCACCCGGCGAGGATGAGCGCCGCGTAGCCGAGGAGGATCCCCACGCCGCCGCCGGCCGACAGGCGCAGGTGGGCGAAGTTCACGAAGGAGACGAAGGGAACGAGCAGGTAGAGCATGAGCGCGAGCGCCGCGCGGGCCAGCCGCTGGGCCAGCGCCGTACGGCGCTCGCACGCCACCCCGGCCGCGGTGGCCACCAGCACCGTGAGGGCGACGTAGAGCATCCAGTCGAGGGTATTGCCGCGCCTGGGCGCTATCGTCGTCCGCGGGGCCACGGCAGGGGTTCAAATCTCTACAAAACTGTGCTAGAACAATCGCTTCCCATGGACAGGGGCGCTCTTACTGGGGTGGGCAATCCGGCCGGCATGACCGCGCTGGACCTGGCCTGCGGCGTGCCGCTCGGGTTCACGCCCGCCGCACCGCTCCCGCGGGTGGCCCCGGTGCCCTTTGACCGCATCTTCGAACGGGCGATCGAGCGCCTCTACGCCGGCGGGAGCACCCTCTTCGTGGGCTTCTCCGGCGGACGGGAGTCGGCGGTGGCGCTGGCCTTCTGTGTCGATTACGCCCGCCGCCATGGTCTCGCCGACCCGGTCCCGGTGACCCTGCGCCACCCGGCCCTCGACACCGCCGACGATCTCGAGGCTCAGGAGCGGATCATCGCCCACCTCGGCGTCCACGACTGGGTCCGGGTGCCCAGCAGCGAGGAGCTCGATCTCATCGGCCCCATGGCCGCGCCGTTGCTGCGCCAGGTGGGGGTGTTCTGGCCCTTTGCCGCCTACACCATGGCCCCGCTGTTCGAGCAGGCCAAGGGCAGCACCTTCGTGCTGCACACCGGGATCATGGACTTCTTCTCCTTCTGGCGCTGGGCTCCACTCGCCGGCGTGCTGGCCGGGCACCGGCGCCCGACGGCGCAGGACTTCGCCCTCGCCCTGGCCACGGTGATGCCCGTGCCGATCAGGGCGTGGCTGGCCCGCCGGCGCGGCATCCCGGCGCCCATGCCGTGGATGCGCCCGCACGCCGAGCGTCGCGCGCTGGAATCGTTTACGGGCCGGCGGGCCAGCGTGCCGATCCGCTTTGACCGGGCCGTGATGACGGAGATCACCCACCGCTGCTTCTCCGGCGGCTACGCCTCCTTTCAGGCCATCGGCCACGCCCTCGGCACATCGGTCATCTCTCCGCTCTATGAGTACGAGACCCTGGCCGCGGTGGCCCGGGCCGGCGGGTGGCGTGGCTTTGGCAACCGGCAGGAGACGCTCAAGCGTTTCGCCGGGCACCTGCTGCCGCCCGGTTCATTGGCCGGGCGCCCCGGCGCGGATCGCAATCCCCTGCTCTTCGGCGAGCGCTCGCGCGCGTTCGCCGCCAACTGGAGCGGTGAGGGTTTCGACACCGAGCTCATCGACGTCCAAGCGCTGCGTCAAACCTGGCTCAGCCCCCGGCCCGATGCTCGCACGGGCGGGTTGCTCCAGTACGCCTGGCTGCGCGAGCAGCAGGCGCAGACCGACATCGCGCCAACCACCTTGACCGCAGTAACGACCTAGCCCCGGAGGATCATGAACACATCACCGCAAGACCCCAGAGCTCCCTATGAGAGCCCCCGCATCGAGGTCCTCGGCCAGCTGACCAAGCTGACTCAGAGTAAGACGCATACGAACCTCGACCTCCATAACGGGACCAACGAGAACTATTCCTAGGCGTCGTTGCGCACTCCCGTCGGCCTGACGGCGCTCGAGACGGCCGCCGGCTTTCCTCTGGGCGGGCGCACCGGCTCCACCGCACCGCGCCGCCTGGCAACGCCTTCGCCGCGCCAGGCGCTCGAGGCGGCCATCGCCGGCGCGCTTGAACGGGGTCCCGTGGCGGTGGCCTTCTCCGGGGGGCGCGATTCCTCGCTCGTGCTGGCTCTCGCGGCGCACGTCTGCCGCCGGGCGGGCGCCGAGCCGCCGCTGGCCATCACCCTGGAGTTCCGCGGCGGCGGCGCCGAGGCCGAGGAGCGTGAGTGGCAAAAACGCGTCCTCGAGCACCTCGGCCTCGAGGCCTGGCAGCGCCTGGAGATCGACGCCGAGCTCGACTTCATTGGCCCCTATGCCCGCCCTCATCTGCTCCGCGAGGGTCCCCTCTGCCCGGGCAACGCCCACTCGTTCATGCCGGTGCTCGAGGCCGCCGGGCACCGGCCCGTGCTGGTCGGCGTGGGCGGTGACGAGCTCTTCACGCCGCTGCAATGGCGCTCTGTGCACGACGTGCTCGGTCGGCGCCGGCGCCCGCGGCGCGGGGAGCTGCGCCAGTTCGCCGGCGCCGCGCTGCCCCGCCCGCTGCGCGGCCGCGTCCGGCGTCCGGCGTCCGACTTTCTCGACCGCCTGCACTGGCTGACGCCCACCGCCCGGCGGGCGGTCGATCGTCGCATGCGGATCGACATGGAGGAGCCGGTGCGCTGGCGTTCGGCCGTGCGCCACACCGCGGCGCGGCGAGACGTGCGCATTCCCCTGCAGACCTCGCAGCGGCTGGCCCGCGACTCCGGGTATGAGCTCCTCGCTCCCCTGCTCGACGACGCCTTCGTCGCCACCTGGGCCCACGCCGGAGGCGCCGGCGGCTGGCCCACGCGCACCGCCGCCATGCAGGCGTTGGCCGCCGACCTGCTTCCGGGCGAGGTGCTCGCACGGCGCAGCAAGGCCACCTTCAACCGCGTCTTCTTCGCCGGCCCGAGCCGCACCTTCGCCGCCCGGTGGTCGGGCGGCGGGCTGGATCCCGAGCTCATCGACGCCAAGGCGCTGCGCACCGAGTGGCTCTCGGCCCGTCCCGATGGCCGGACCGGGATCTTGCTCCAGGCCGCCTGGTTACACGACCACGGGCGCGCGGCGCAGGCGCTGGCGGCATGAGTACGAGGGCGAGCGGGCCCGACGCCGGCGCGGCCACCACAGCGACCGCCGCCTACGGCGTTCGGCTTCGCGGCCTGGCCAGCGCGAGCTGGCTGGCGCTGTCCGGTGCCGAGCACTGGCCCGAGGTGTCGTGCTCGTTCGCGCAGGCGCCGGCCCGGCACCCGGCGGGGTGCGCATCGACGTCCACGCCTCCAAGGTCCTCGTCGAGGCGACCCTGGCCCACAGCGAGGTCGTCCATCCGGGGCTCGCCCGTGTCGGCGCCGCCTTCGCCCGGGCCCGAGGCGGAGACTCGTTGCACGGCGGCGCGGTCGCCGGCCGCCACGGAGCCTGGGCGCTGATCGGGGCCAAGACGGCGGGCAAGAGCACGCTTCTGGCCGCGCTGGCCCGGCAGGGCACACCAGTGGTGTGTGATGACACGCTGGTGCTGCACGGCGACCGGGTCATGGCGGGACCGCGGTGCATCGATCTCCGCCCTGAGTCTGACCGCTTCGGGCCCGCGCAGAGCGTCCGCCCGGCCAGCCCCCGGCGCCGCATCAGCCTGCCGGCCATCGCTGCCGAGCACACCATGGCCGGGCTCATCTACCTCGAATGGTCCGACGCTCCGTGCGAGCTCGTGCCTCTTGGCCGCCGCGCGGCCATGGAGTGCCTGATCGCGTTGCACGAGGATGTCGGCTGGCCGTCTGACCCCCACACCCTGCTCGATCTGATCGGGCTGCGGACCTACGTGCTGCGCCGGCGCCCCGACTGGGAGACGCTGGACGCCAGCGTGTCCGCGGTGGCCCAGCTGGTCGGCGGCCACCGCTCCGACGCCGTCCTGACCCGGGCCTGACCCCGCGCCGCCTGCCCGCGCATGCGCCTTTCCCTCCCGCGTCGAATCGCCCCGGTCGGAGGCAACGCGCGTCGACAGCTCGCGCTGATTCGTCAGGTGCTCAGCTTCTTGACGCCCCACCGGGGGCTGACCGTGCTGGCCGGTGCCTGCGTGATGGTCCAGGCCGTTCTGAGCCTGACTCCGGTGCTGGTCCTGCGTGCGCTGGTGGACCGGCTCACCCGCCCGCACCCGCAGTACTCCGGGGTGGTCGTCGTCCTCGGCTACGGCGCGGCGGCCCTGGTGACCGGGGCGGTGGTCGCCGTGGCGGCCAATTACTTCTCGGCCCGGATCAGCGAGAACATCGTCTTCGACCTGCGCCGAGCGCTGTTTGACCGCCTGCTCGAGCAGTCGATCGGCTATTTCACTCGCCGGCGCAGCGGCGAGATCCTCTCCACGGTCATCAACGACGTCAACGGGATCGAGAACACGCTCACCCAGTCGATGCTCGTCGTCATCCGCAGCAGCTGCATGTTCGCTGCCCTGCTCGTGCTGATGCTCGTGCTCGACTGGCGCCTGGCGGTGCTCACCGTCATCCTCGTCCCCCTCGTTCTCGGTCCGCTGCGCTTCGCCGGTCGGGCGATGTACCGCTCGCGCGCGCGGGTGCAGGAGCAGCTCATGGAGGTCACCGCCTACCTGCAGGAGATGCTCGGCCTGTCCGGGGCGATGCTGGTCAAGGCCTTCGCCCGCCAGCCCTCGGAACGGCTGCGCTTCTCCGGACTCAACACGGAGCTCCGGCGCCGTCAGCTCCAGGCCGCCATGACCGCACGGTGGTTCGGGGCGGGCATGAGCATCTTGCAGCTCGCGGCACCGATGGTGATGCTGTTCGTGGGCGGTCTCTTCGTCACCCAGGGCAAAACGGGCCTGGGGACCCTGCTGGCCTTCGCCACCGTGATCGTCGGCCAGTTCGCCGGCAGCATTCAGCAGATGGGCAACGCAGCGTTGGCAGTCGCGGGCTCGCTGGCCATGTGGCAGCGAATCTTCGCCATGCTCGAGGAGACACCTGAGCTGCGCGACCGGCCGGGCGCGGTGACGCTCGAAACGGTTCGCGGAGAGCTGCGCTTCGACGACGTCACCTTCACCTATCCGCGTGGTAGCCGGCCTGCGCTGCGTGAGGTCAACGTCGAGATCAACGCCGGCGAGCTCGTGGCCCTCGTCGGCCCCAGTGGCGCCGGTAAGACGACCTTCAGCGCCCTGGCCACGCGCTTTATCGATCCCCAGCACGGACGGGTCATCCTCGACGGCCACGACCTGCGCGACGTCTCGCTGCAGTCGCTGCACCGCCAGATCGGCGTCGTCTTTCAGGATCCCTTCCTGTTTCACACGACGCTGCGCGAGAACCTCGTCTACGGACGGCCCGAGGCGACCGAGGAAGAGATCTGGACAGCGATCGAGGATGCCCACCTGGCCGACGTGGTCGGCGCACTGCCCCAGGGGCTCGAGACGACGGTGGGCGAACGCGGGCACCGCCTCAGCGGCGGGGAGAAGCAGCGGGTGGCCATCGCCCGGGTCATGCTCAAGGACCCCCGGATCCTGCTCCTCGACGAGGCCACGGCGCACCTCGACAACGTCTCCGAGCGGCTCATCCAGGCTGCGCTCAGCCGCCTCCTGGTGGACCGGACTTCCCTGGTCATCGCCCACCGCCTGTCCACGGTCATGGCCGCCGACGTCATCATCGTGCTCGACGGCGGCGCCGTCGTCGAGCGGGGCAGACACGAGGAGCTCCTGGCGCGTGAGGGGCTGTACGCGCGGCTGCACGCCAGCCAGTTCACGGAGCCTTCGGCGACGGTAACGGCTTAGCGGCGCCCATGGCCCGCTGCTTTGTCACCCGCCAGCTCCCCGGCGCGGCGCTGCAGCGACTGGCCACCGAGCACGAGGTCGAGGTCTGGCCCCAGCGGCTCCCGCCCACCCCCGCCGAGCTGCACGATCGCGCCGCCACGGCCGAGGGCCTGCTCAGCCTGCTCACCGACCGCATCGACGCTGCCCTCCTCGAGGCCTGCCCGCATCTGCGCATCATCTCCAACTACGCCGCCGGCGTGGACAACATCGACCTGGCCGCCGCCGCGGTCCGGGGGATTGCGGTCGGCCACACGCCCGACGTCCTCACCGAGGCCACGGCGGATCTGACCTTCGCGCTGCTCATGGCGGCGGCGCGCAAGCTGCCCGAAGCCCTGGCCGACGCCCGGGCCGGTCAGTGGCTGACCTGGGAGCCGGCCCGTTACCTGGGGGCGTCGGTGTACGGCGCCACCCTGGGCATCGTCGGGCTTGGGCGCATCGGCCGAGCCGTGGCCGCGCGTGCCCGCGGCTTTGACATGGAGGTCATCCACTCCAGCGCCCGGGGCGGAGAGCGCCTCGACGAGCTCCTCGCGCACTCGGATTTCGTCTCCCTGCACTGCCCGCTGACCCCGGCCACCCGCGGGCTGATCGGCGACCGCGCCCTCGCGCTCATGCGCCCGAGCGCCATTCTCATCAATACCGCACGCGGGCCGGTGGTCGACCAGGCCGCGCTGCTCCGGGCGCTGGCCGCCGGCCAGATCGCGGGGGCGGCCCTCGACGTAACCGACCCCGAACCGCCGTCGCCCGGCGATCCGGTGCTGAGCACCCCGAATCTCATCGTGGCGCCGCACATCGGCTCGGCCACCCGCACCGCTCGCGAGCAGATGGCCGCGCGGGCGGTCGATAACCTGCTGGCCGGTCTCGCAGGGCGCCCCCTGCCCCACCCGGTCTCATCATGAACGTCGCCATCATCGACATCGGCACGAACTCCACCCGCCTCCTGGTCGCCACGCTCGAGAACGGCCACGTCACCGACGAGCTCGAGCGCGAGAGCATCGTCACGCGCCTGGGGCGCGGGGTCGACGCCGATGGCTCGCTCAGCCAAGAGAGCATGGACCGCGTCTTCTCGACCCTCGAGGACTACCGCTCGCGGGTCGACGAGCACGGCGTCGAACAGGCCATCGCGGTGCTCACCAGCGCCGTGCGCGACGCCGCCAACGGCCAGGAGTTCGCCGACCAGGTGGCCGAGCGATTCGGTTTCGAGCCCCACATCCTGACCGGCGAGGACGAGGGCCGGCTCACCTTCCTCGGGGCCACGAACGAGCGGGCCTCCGACGACGGCGCCCCCACCCTGGTCATCGATATCGGCGGCGGCTCGACCGAGACGGTGATCGGCATTCCCGGCCAGGAACCGGACTTCCACGCCTCCAACAACGCCGGCGTGGTGCGCCAGACCGAGCGCCACATTCACACCGACCCGCCGAAGGACGAGGAGGTCGAGGCGCTCAAGGACGACGTGCGCCGGATCTTTGCCGAGGGCGTGCCCGCGGAATGCCGGCGCGCGGTCCAGCAGGGCATCGCGGTGGCCGGAACCGCCACCTCACTCGCGGCCATCGCTCAGGAGCTCGACCCCTTCGACCCCGCGAAGACCCACGGCTACGTCCTGAGCCGGGGGGAGTGCGAGGAAATCCTCGCCCGCCTGGCCGCGGTCCCCCTGGCGCAGCGGCGCGAGGTCAAGGGCCTGCACCCCGATCGTGCCCCCACCATCGTGGCCGGCGTGGCCATCCTGCTCGAGTCCCTCGAGCTGTTCGGCTTGGATGAGGTCGAGGTGTCCGAGCACGACATCCTGCGCGGGGCCGCGGTCGGTCTCACGCGGGAGTAGTAGGAAGTCCGCTCCGTGCGGACGTTCTAAACTAAAACTGGACGAATGTTCGATTGCTGTCCGTTGGTGGACGATTCAAGATTGCGGTCGGGCGTCTGGCCTTGGTCGGGGGCCCAACATAGGCTCGGGCGAAGCCGCAGACATCGGCGCCTCCCGCCGTCCGAGCCACACGAACTGGCCCTATCTGGCACGTACCCCTGCCCGTCCCGATTGGGCCAAACCTGGATCGGAAGCCGCCCGCCCAACCAGCGGGCGGTTTTCGATTTGAGACCCGGCGGACGAAAGACCCGGCGCGATCGGGCGCGGGGGCCCCGGGGCGGCTAGGCCAGGCTGGACCGGCGGGGGTAGGCGACGGCCGGATCGGTGAGCACGTTGACCACAGCCGGCCCGCCGCAGGCGAAGGCGCGATCCAGCGCGGGGCCGAGCTCGGCCGGAGTCTGCACGAATTCCCCGTGACAGCCGAGCGCCTCGGCCACCTGGTCATAGCGCGTCCCGGGCCGCAGGTCAGCCACCACCGAGTAGCCGTACATGGCCTCCATCGGGTGTTTTTCGAGTCCCCAGATGCCGTTGTTGGCCACGATGGCCACGACCGCGACGCGGTGACGGGCGAGGGAGTCGAAGTCCATGCCGGCAAAGCCGAAGGCGCCGTCGCCGAGAAGGAGGACGACCTGGCGCTCGGGTGCGGCCAGCTTGGCGGCCAGGGCGTAGCCCGGCCCCGAGCCAAGGCATCCGTAGGGTCCGGGGTCAAGCCAGCAACCCGGGGCGTAGGAGTCGACCACGCGACCGGCGTAGGAGACGAAGTCCCCCCCGTCACCGATGACGATGGCGTCGCGATCGAGCCGGGGGGCGAGCTCCCCGTAGATCCGCAGCGGGTGCAGAGGCGCCCGGCCGTCGGCGAGCTCTTCGTGTTCGGCCGCCCGCTTTTCGGTCTCGATCTCGCGCAGGCGGCTCAGCCACCGCTCGCGCTCGCTGCCGGCCCCGTCGCGGAGCCGCCCGGCACCCGCCCCCTCGCGCAGGGCGCCGAGGGTGGCCGGCAAGGCGCCGTAGAGCTCAGCGGCCACCGGTCGGGGAGGCTCGCGATCCGGTTCGGCCACGTTGATGGCGATGATCTCCGCCTCAGGGGCGAAGGCCTGACCAAACCCGAGGCGGAAATCGAGTGGCACCCCGACGACGAGGGCCACGTCGGCGCCGCGCAGGCCGTCGGCGCGGGCCCGCGCGAAGGCGCACGGATGGTCGGCGGGCAGGCACCCGCGCGCCAGCCCGTTGAGGAACACGGGGATACGCAGCTCCTCGACCAGGGCCCGAAGCGCATCCTCCCCATGGCCCCAGTAGAGGTTGGTCCCGGCCATGATCACAGGCCGCTCCGCGTCGGCGAGCAGGTCGATCGCTCGCTCGAGGTCCGCGCCGGCCGCGGCCGGTCCCCGCCAGGGCTCGGGCAGCGGCGTCGGCTCACCGGCCGTCGCGGCTTCCATGAACACGTGGTCGAGCGGGAAGTCGACGAAGGCCGGACCGCTCGGCGCCTGCATCGCCGCGCTGAGCGCTTCGTCGAGGAGGTCGGGGATCTCGGCCGTCGCCTCGACGGTGGCCGCGCACTTGGTCAGCGGCCGCACGAACGGCACATGGTCGATCTCCTGCAGCGTGCCCTGGCCCCAGCGAAAGGCGGGTGCCCGGCCGCCGAGCACGAGCATGGGAGAGTGGTTCTGCGCCGCCGAGGCCAGCGCGCTCATCCCGTTGGTCACCCCGGGCCCCGCCGTGAGGGCGCAGACGCCGGGCGTCCGCGTGACCTTGGCCCACCCCTCGGCGGCGAAGGCGGCCGACTGCTCGTGGCGGACGTCGATCAGCTCGATGCCCTCGGCCCGGCAGCCGTCATAGATCGAGAACAGGTGCCCGCCCGAGAGCGTGAACAGCGTCGTGACCCCCTGCGCACGCAGCCGCCGGGCGACCAAACGGCCTCCGTGAAGCGTTTCCGTCAATTCCGGCGCGTTAGCCACCAACCTGGAACGTAACACGGCGTTAAGGACCGACGAGGCATCCAATACACCACCCCCCGGAGGACGATGGACATCCACACCCCCACGCAGGACCACGCGCGCTTCGACGCGATGTGCGCTGGCGTCGAGGACTGGGAGCGGCTGCCCGAGCTTCCCCCGCCGGCGCCCGAGGCGCCGATGGGCCCCGACGCACGTGAGGGGGATGACTCGTCCCTCGACGAGCAGATCTTGGCCGGTCTTGTCAGCCCCTGCTGATCACGCGCGAGCGTTCGCTCGCCGCCCGCACGATGGCCGCCGCTTCGGCGAGCGCGCGCTTGCCGTAGCGCCAGTGCGGCCCGACGCTGACGGCGGGAAGCTCGGTGACCCCCCACGCCTGCAGGGCCTCCGCCGTGGCCTGGAGCTCCTCGTCCCAGGCGGCGTCGCCGGCGGCCTCGAGGCAATCGGCCGGGGCGATCCCGGCGGCCGAGGCGGCTTCGGCGAGGATTTCGGGATCTTCGAGATCGAAGCCGCCGCAGAAGGCGAGCCGGCTGGCGGCCAGGGCGAAGGAGCCCGAGCGGCCGATCTCGGCCGCATAGGCGGCGGCGCGCAGCGCGCGCGGAAAGTGCAGCGGCGCCTCGGGCCAGACGAGCGGCAGGCGCAGGGCGAAGGCCTGGCGTTCGGCTTCCGTGCGCTCGGCGGCGACGGCGGACTGGTCCGCGGCGGCCTGGCCGGCCAGCGGCGCCGTGGGTACCCACTCGACGTGGGACAGCGCTCGCTCCACCCGCTCGGCGGCCAGGTAGGAGAAGGGGCAGGCCAGATCGAAGTAGAAGGCGACTCCGGTGTCCTGCGCCACCACCCGGCTGTGCTCGTCCACCCGGGCGCGGTCGGCCAGACGCTCCGTGAGGTCGATGAGCATGCCCATGTCTTCATTAACGACCGCACGGGCCAAAACTGTCGCCAAATTGTCCACAGTCGGATTGCAAGGTCCGGCCCAGGGATAGACTGAAACTGTAGGAAACCGTCCATTTACAGGGAGACTGTCATCTCTCACGTTCCTGCCCCCAAGCGCCACCCCTACGATCAATGGTCCCCGGACACCCGGGCGCTCGATCTCGTCGGCGATAAGTGGACCCTGCTGATCGTCCGCGATCTGGCCAGCGGTCCCCGTCGATTCGTCGAGCTCCAGCGCGTGTTGCCCGGCATCTCCACCGAGCAGCTGCGCTCGCGGCTGAATCGCATGGTGGCCGACGGCATGCTGACCCGCAAGCGCTACCGCGAGGTGCCGCCACGCGTCGATTACGAGCTCACCGAGCGCGCCCGCGAGCTGATGCCGGTGCTCGGAGCCCTGGCCCGCTGGGGCTACGAATGGACCTGGGGCGAGCCCCGCGGATCGGAGTCCGTCGACGTCGGCGCCATCTTCCGCCTTGCCCCCGGCCTGCTCGAGCCCTCCGATCAGCCCCAGACCGTCGAGCTCGTGATCACCGACACCGACGTCCGGTACACCGTGAGCACCAGCCGCGATCGCGTCGATGTCTTCGAGCACGCCGCGGAGCGGCCCGACGCGACCGTCAGTGGCCCGGCGGCCGCCTGGATCGCCGCCTTCGCTCCCGCTCACGACCGCGAGGGCCTCGAGATCTCAGGCGACGGCGACCTCGTCCAGGGGCTGCTCGACACGCTCGCCGCCGCGCCCACCCGCGGCGTGCGCCGCCACCGGGAAGCCGCCTAACCGTCATCGTCCCGTCAGCGCCGGTGCGGCGGAGCCCCCGCCGCCCCGGCGGCGGGTGTCCGCGTCCGCGCGGTGACGACCTGCTCGCCCCCCCGGCGGAGGGCGGGGCGGTTACCGGTTCGAGTAGGTAGCCGGGGTGACCCGGGCGTAGCGGCTGTTCGGTTCTCCGATGAGGGCGCCGACGTTGGGGGCCAGGTAACAGGCCGGGCTGCCGGTCTGACCGCTGCCGCTGGCGGGCCGCGAGCCACCGCCTCCGGGCCCGCAGTCCCAGGCCGGGATCGCGAAGTTCCCGGGGTAGCTCCCCCCGGCCGCGAAGTCCTTGGGGTCGGCGAGCCACAGCGGCGGCGGATAGGTATTGCCGCGGTTGTTGGGATCGCGCGTCGCCTGGTAGGTGGAGGTCTCGGGGCCGTTGGGGGCGATCTGCCCGAGGACGTGACCGCAGGGCACGCCGTTGCAGGAGTGGTTGCCGCCGAAGGCCGTCGTCTCGGAGGCCAGGCCGGCCGGGCCCTGGTCGATGAAGTCCGAGGTCAGCTGCTGATGGAGCTGCAGCCAGTTGATGATGGGGTTGAGCTGCTCGAGAAACGGCCCGACCGCTCCGAGCAGCGGCGTGGCGCCGGTGACCGTCCGCTGCAGAGCCGGCAGCCCCGTCTTTGACACCTGGATGAGCGGCGTGAGGTTGTCAAACAGCTTGCGCAGATACGGGGAGAGCTGCGCGGTGGCACGCAGCGTCGGCCCGAGCTTCTGGGCTACCGGCACGAGCTCACGGAGCACCGGATCGGTGTTGAGCGCAAACGTCTTGAGCCGCGCGAATGTCAACCGGCTCTCGTTCAGGAAGGTCGGGAACACCGCGATCGTCTCGCTCAGCTTCGCGTTGTTGGCCGCCGTGGTGTTGAACACCGTCTCACTGGTGGTGATCAGGTTGCGCAGCGCCGTCTGGTTGCCACCGATGGCGGTGAACACGGTGCCCCCGTTGCGGACCAGGTTGACCACCGCGGAGTGCTCCACGTTGAGCACGTTGAGGATGTCAGAGGCATCGCCGGCGAAGGCGGGCAGATTGCCGAGCGCGTTGTTGAGGTTCTGGTCGTTGCCGCTCACCGCCGTGGACAGCTGCTGCTGCCAGACCTGGAACGCGTTCCGGGTCTGGGGATCGAGTGAGTTAAAGATCTCGGGGAGCTGCACGGCATGCTGCACGAGGCCGTCGTTGAGCCGGCCATCGTCGGGCAGCGGCGGGGCGGTCGGCGTCCCTGGCGTCAAATCGACGTAGGTCTCGCCCAGCAACGTCTTGATGCGCAAAATGGCCTTGGCGTCCTTGCGAATGGGCGAAAACTGCGGCTGCAACTCAACCGTGGCCAACGTCCGGTCCCCCGTCGGATCAAGCTTCTTGGCCACCACCTTGCCCACATTGACTCCCGCGATCCGCACATCGGCATCGTCGGCCAACTGCTGCGCATTGGTAAACGCCACCTCAAAGCGATACCCCTGGGCCTTGAACGGCAAGGTCCCCCCAAACGACAGCCACATGAACAGCATCAACCCCAAGCACGAGAGCGAGAACAGCGCCATCGTCAGGACCTTGGCTATTGAGGGAGTCTGGGTTTCCATTCAGCTCTTCTTCTTAGCCTTTGCGGATGACGTCTGTGAGCCGGCCGTCTTGGCCGACTTGCTCGCCTTCGCTTGACGCTGTTGCTGGCTGTCCTTCGAGAGCCCGAGCCCGGAGACGATCGAGGTCACCTGCGGCGGCAGCAGAGCCGAGAGGCCCGGGTTCGGGTTCGTGCCACCCAGCCCGGCGAGCTGGCAGGCGGCATCGGAGGGGCTGAGGTTGAACAGCGAACTGCTCGAAACCAGCGTGGTGAGCGGGGAGAGCGGCGAGCTCGGCGGCTGCTGGGTGAGCAAGCCGAGCTGCTGGCAGCTCAGCTGCACGAACAGCGGGCGGAAGATGCCGTTGGCGTCCTGCACCGAGAACAGGGTGCGGGCGTTGTGGCCGAGCCAGGCCAGCCACCACAGGTAGCCATGCTGGCCCCCGCTCGGGCTGTCGCCGGGGTTGTAGCCGAGGATGTTGAACAGGTGGTTGAGCACCGTGAAGGTGCGGCTCAGGTTCGGGGTCGACTTGGCCAGGTTGATGGAGGTCGGACGGAGGTTGCGCACGAGCGGCTGGGCCTGGCGCACGAACGGCCGTATCTGGTCGCGCACCTCCGAGCAGGTGGAACCTGAACCGCAGGTTGAGCCATTGGGATTGGCCAGGGTGATGAGCGCCTGGTTGGCGCTGGGCAGCGCGTCGGCGGCCGGGATGAGGTTGTGAGCAGCCGGCCCCAGCGCCTCGGCGAAGGTCTGCACCTTGGCCAGCGTGGCGCTCGTTTGCGTGAGGGTGCCCGGGAGGTCGGCCACCGCCCGGCTGAGGTCGGCGTTCTGGGACGCGAAGGCGCTGAACACCTTCTGGCTGGCGTCGATCAGCGAGACGATCTGCGTCTGCTTCTGGGCCAGGGCGGTGTTGAGCCGGCGCAGCGAGTTGACCAGTGTGCGCAGGTGCGAGCCGCGGGCGGCGACGGCGCCGTTGAGCCGGCCCAGGTCGCGATCGGTGGGCTCGAAGCGCTCGAGCACCTGGGCGAGCTGGTCGCCCTTGTTGTCCAGGCCGTTGCCGGCGCCGTTGACGAGCAGATCCAGGTAAGCCCGGGTGTTGGCGTCCAGCGAGGAGAGGATCTCGTCCGTGTTGACGTCAGGGTTGGTGTTCGAGATCGGAATGGTGAAGCCGGGCTTGACCACCGGGTAGTTGCTCGTCCCGGGATCGATCTCGACGAACATGTCCTTGAGGCCGGTCCGGGGCCGCAACAGCGCGGTGGCGTTGGTGTGGATGGTGTTCTTGTACTTGGGCTGGATCTGCAGCTGCACGACGGCCAGGCCGCTCTGGACCTGGATCTTGCCGATGAGGCCGATCTGGACGCCCGAGATCGTGACGTACTGGCCCTGGCCCGGCTCGACCGCTTGGGCGGTGGAGAACTCGGCGTTGATCGTCTCCGGGCTGTTGACGAACGGGAAGTGCAGGCGCTCGTGGTCGAGGATGTAGACCGAGACGATGACCGACAGCACGAGCAGGCCGAGGATGGCGATGAAGTCGTTGCGATGTTCTCTGATCGCGCGCTTCACGGCTTGCTGGCACCCGTGCTCGAGGTCTTCGAGGCGGTGGCGTTCGAGCTCTTCGCGGTGCTGGCGTTCGAGCTCTTCGCAGCGGCGGCGTTCGAGCTCTTCGCGGAGGCTGAGTTCGAGCTCTTCGCGGAGGAGCTACTCGGCGACTTCGAGAGCGTGAGCCCGAGCGGGTTGGTCAGCGTGCCCCCGGGCAGGATGTTCGGAGAGGGCTTGGGGCCCGTCGTCTCCGGCGCGGCCAGGGTGCTGATCGGGGCCTGCGTCTCGCACGGATAATTGGGGATGTCGCCGCCGGCGATCGGCGGCCGGTTGCCGCCCGGCGGCAGCGAGGGCTGCGCGCCCTCGAGGGGCTCGAGCGTCTGCCCGAAGAAGCCGTTGGAGAGCGAGTAGGTCAGCGAGGCACCGGCGCTGATCCCGACGCGGACGTAAGGACCGTTGGCGTCGAAGTTGCGCGACTCGCCGGCCAGGCCGGGCAGGAAGTCCACCTGCTCCTGGAACACCTTGCGATTCGGGAAGCCGTTGGCGGCATTGAAGTGCGCGTCGGGGATGGTGAGCTGGCTCCAGGGATAGATGATGTTGGCCGAGCAGCTCGAGGCGGGGCGCACCTGGTTGCGCAGGAGCGGAATCGTCTGCTTGGTCAGCTTGGCCAGCGCCGGGATCGTGAACCGCAGATCGTTGCTCAGCCCCTGGAGCTCGGAGGGTTGGACGAGCTGGCGCAGCTGGCCGATAAGCGGCAGCGTGACGGGAATCATCTGGCCGGTCGAGACGACGCCGGGCACGAGCTTGCGCGCCAGCTCCCGCACGGGCGGGAAGGCGGCGTTCAGCGCGTTGAAGGCGGGGATGGCCACCGAAAGGGTGTGCGGCAGCTCGGCCACGGCACTCTGGAGGTTGGCCTGCTGGATGGCCAATGCGTGGGCGGTGGTATTGAAGTCGGTGACGAGGTTCTCGAGCGCGGGCTTCTGGTCGGTCGCGGCCGCCACCGTGCCGCCCTGATCGATGTAGCCGGAGAGATCGTGCTGCTGGAGGCCGAGCGCGTCATGGCTGACCGCGGACGTGTACTGGAAGGCGGGCTGCATGTACTGCACGCCGCGGTTGAGCGAGGACGCCGACTTCTTGGACGCTGTGCCGTACTGCTCGAGCAGGACCTGGAGGTTGTGGCGGGTGTCGGACTGCAGCGAGGTGAGCACCTGGTCGAACTGGACCGGCTCGGTGCCTGCCTGGATCGGGAACGTGTAGCCGCTCGGGGCGACGGGAGCGGACGGGCTGCCCGGATGGAGATCGATGAAGAAGTTGCCCTCCAGGAAGATGCGTGGCCGGATGTTGAAGGTGGCGTCCTTGTGGATGGGCAGGCCGTTGGAGAAGATGTCCATGGTCACGTCGGCCGCCGAGCAGGGCTGCACGCCCGAGCAGCTCGAGACCGGGTTGATCTGCTTGACCTGTCCGACGTTGATTCCGTCCTCGCGGATGAAGGACCCGGGCCGGAGCTGGTTGGCGTTGGAGAAGACGGCGTACGCCTGGTAGCCGTGGACGAAGGGGATCTTGAACTTGGTGAACCCGAGGTAGGTGAAGATGACGATCACGGCGATCGCGATCGAGCCGGCCTTGAACTTGGACATCCCGCCCCGGTTCGACTTCTTCTTGAACGGGTTCAGCCTCATGGATCCTTCGGGTCGGGCGTGAGCTGCGGCCCGGTCTGCGGCTCGCGGGTGTAGGTCTCGCCGGCGGGCACCCGGGTGCGACCGTGGTAGGTCGGGCCCTGGTCACCGGGGGTGTGGGGGTCGATGGCGAGGTCGCGGCCGAGCGGGTCGAAGTTGTTGAGCTTCTTGGGGAAGCCGCGCTGGCCGGATTCACAGTCGGCGTTGCCGCTGTTGTCGATCGCCGCCCCGTAGGACTGGCCGTGCAGGTACTCGGTGCCGCCGAAGATGGGACCGAAGGGCGGGACCTCGCCGTTGGCCGGCGCCGTGGCCCCCTGGGCGCCAACGCCGTTGCCCGACGGATCGGTGAGCTGGAGCATGACCCGCTGGGCGTAGCCGTAGTTGGTCCGCGCGGACATATCGTCGGCCAGGTAGGTCCACCAGTAGTCCCAGTAGTCGCACACGGTCTGGAAGGGACCGAGATAGCGGACCATGGGGTTGAGCATGTTCACGGTGGACGTGAGGCCGTTGAGGGCCACGTTCGTGCCCGGCGCCTGGGCCAGGTTCTTGAGCGACGTCATCACGTGCTGGATCTCGCGGTCCAGCGGTGGGGTTGTCCGCAGGACGCGAGTGCCCTCGGCGATGGCCGGGTTGATCTGGGGCAGGGCCTGGCGCAGGGAGACGGCCGCTGGTGTGAGGTTGTGGCCAAGCGTGGTCAGATCGGCCAGGAAGGTGTGCTGGTTGGCCAGCGAGTCGGTTCCCGTGGCCAGCGTCGGCGGCGACTCCGCGATCGTGGCCTCGAGGGCGGGCGGGCTGCGGTCCAGCGCCGCGAAGGTCGTGCCCGCGTCGCGGAAGAGGTTGACCGTCGTCTGGGAGACGGGCGCCAGCGCCCCGGTGAGCTGGTTGAGCGCGTCGACGAACCGAGTCAGCTCGGTGTTGGGATCCGAGAGGTAGGTAGCGACGGGCTGGAGGCTGCTCAGCAGCCGCGGCAGGGCGGCGATCGTGTCGTTGGTGTCGCCCCCGCGAGCGGCGAGCGCGTCGCCGAAGCCGACCAGATCCTTTTGGACGGCGATGCGCGTCTTGTAATCGAAGGTCTTGAAGATGTCCTCGAACTGGACCGGGACCGAGGTCTGCGTGAAGGGCAGCGTGCCGCCGTCGACGATCTGCTTGGTCGACTTGCCCCGGTGGAGGTCGAGGAACTTCACGCCCAGCAGCGAGACCGGGGAGATGGTCGCCGTCGAGTCGACGGGAACGTCGGCGTACTTCTTGGTCAGCTGGAGGATGAGCTGGGCGGCGACCTGACCGGAGGCCAGCTGGATCGGCCGCTCCTGGGTGACCAGGCCGACCATGAAACCGCCCTCGCGCACGTCATTGCCGGGCACGAGTTGAGCGCCATCGCCGATGTCGACCTTGAGCTCGCGGGTGGGCACGAACGGCAGCCCTTGGTCGGCGTTATAGGCCAAGAACACGGCCACGATCGTCACCAGGATGGTGAGCGCACCGATGAGCACGGGGCTGGCGAAAGCGGCGGGAGGTGGACGTCTCATGGGGCCATGAGGTAGTTGAGGAGCTGTTGGGCCTGCGTTCCCGCGCCGGCGGAACCGGACTGCGCCCCAGTGCCCGAGCTCGGGGTGGATCCCGAGGCCGTCGCTGAGGGCTGCCCGCCGGAGGCGCCTGCGCCTTGGCTACTACTCGCGGTTTGCCCACCGCCCCCTGCGGCCTGGGAGGAAGGCGAGCGCGCCGCCGTTGCCGTGGCGGTCTTGTGCGAAGCCGAGGCCGCCTTGGCCTTCGGCTGGTCCTTGGCCAGAGCGAGGCCGGTTGTCTGGCCGCTCGGCTGGAGCTTGCAGGCGGTCGGGCTCGGGCCCGCGTCGCCGGGCGGCGCGCCGCCGGGATCGGGCACACAGCGCCCCCGGGTTGGTGGGGTCGGCCTCGTTGACGCCGGGCTGGTTGGGACCCAGCCACGAGTAGCAGCGGCGGGCCTGGGCGCCGTAGGTGGCCAGATTGGAGGCCACTGTCTGGGGGCTGGCGTACGGGCTGCAGATCGTGTCGTAGATAGATGTCGACGTTGAAGATGTGGCCGAGCGGCCCGATCGTGTTGGTGACCAGCGCCTGGTTGAACGCGTACTGGAGCAGGGCCTCCAGACCCGTATATCCCTTGCCTCCGGGGCTCGTGGCGTCGGTCTCCACCGCCCGGCTGCGGTCGTCGAGGTCGTGCAGGACGATGGCCAGGTTCTGGGCCAGCTCGGGCGTCGGCTTGGCGAACGTGTTCAGGTGCTGGACCGTGCGGTTGGGCGGCTTTGACCGCCACCTTGCCGGTGACCGATGCCTGGGCGAGGGCGTTGACCGCCGGCTTGGCCGAGTGCACGAAGCCGGGCAGCTCATTGAGGAACTGGGTCGAGCTGGCCGGAGGCCGCGTTGAGCTCTCGCACCGCCGGCAGGTTGGCGTCGGTGGCGCCGCCGAGCTGGGCCATCGTCGGCTTGAGCTGCTCCAGGAAGCCGGGCAGCTTGTTGATCGTGCTGGCGATGTTGGCCTGCTGGGTGGCGGAGGTGACCGACGACCCTGTTGGCGTCGTCGATGAAGTTCTGGACCGTGGTCGAGTTGTTGGCCAGCGAAGTGACGACGGAGTCCGCGTTGACCGTCAGCTGCTGCAGGTTCTGGGAGTCGTTGCCGAGGAGCTGGAGCAGGTTGTCGGTCTCGGTCAGGGCCGGCACCGCCCGTTGCAGGGCCGCGCGCAGGTCATCGGAGCGCCCGGCCACCGCCGCCCCGAGCTCGTTGATGATGAAGGTCAGCCGCTCGCGGTAGGGCATCCGCATGACGTCGAGCAGGACGTCGGCGGGGATCGTCGACTGGGTGTCGGTGACCGGGATCGTCCCGCCGGGGTGGATCACCGGGCCCTTGCTCCCGGGCTGGCAGTCGATGAAGTACTCGCCGATGAGCGACTGCGGCCGCGACTGGCAGAAGGCGTCGGTATGGAAGTAGCCGAACCCGCCCTGGTTGACCGACACCGTGATCTCCGCGTAGCAGGCGCTCGCCTGCCCGTCCTTGCAGCCGGGCAGGAGGTCGATCTTGGCTGATCCTGCCCGCCGGGACGCCGGCGACCTCGAAGTTCGCGCCCTTCACGAGGCCGAAGGCGTTGTCGAGGATGATCTTGTACTGGGTGCCCTTCTCGGTGAAGCCCGAGGTCGAGCCGAGGGCGAAGACCACGAAGCCGGCCACGGCGGCGAGCAGGATGGTGCTGGCGAGGATCCGTCTCATGGGCCGGTCGGCGTCTCGCTCGGGGTGCACGGGAAGCCGGACTCCGGGTAATAGACCCCGCCGCGCTCCATCGAGCCCGGGCAGCGGTCGCCCTGCTCCGTGGTGATGTTCGCGCTCTGAAGCTGACCGAGCAGGGCCGTGGCCTGCTGGGAGGCGGGCAGGCCGGGGAGGACGTTCTCGAGGATGTTCTCAGCGCTCGTGCTCGTGAGCAGACCACCCGCGAGGATGGCGGCGATGCGGCTGTGGGCCCCGTTGGCGTCCTGGATACCGATGTGGCTGAAGCCCTCGAACCAGCCGGTGAGATCGGGGGCGTAGGGCCGGGCGACGGCCAGCTCGGGGGTGAAGTCGTTCAGCGCGATCGTCGACTGCGGGAAGGACGCCAGCCGCGACTTCCCATTGCCGCCCTGGTTGGCCGGCACCCGGCTGTTGCAGCTGCCGGCGCTCCCCCTGGCCGCAGGCGACGAGCGCCAAGCCGGGCTGCAGGCCGGTCAACTGGATGAGGTCGTCGTTGCCGGGGCTGGAGGGCGTGCAGCCGGAGCTCTTGGAGCAGATGACGTTGGCCAGGTCTTTGATCGTGGGCACGGATTGCTCGGCCAGCGGCTTGAGCTGGTCGAGGAAGACCTGAAGCTTGGGGGCGACCGGTTTGGTCGCGTTGACCAGAGGGGTGAGGTCGTCGAGCGCGCTGCGCAGGTTGACGAAGGTGGTGTCGGCCAGGGCCATGAAGCCCGGCAGCTGCTGGATCGAGGAACCGAGCGCCCGTGACTGGTTAGCCAGCGCGTTGGTCGTGGTGCCGAGGTTCTGGATCAGCCCGCTGATCTGGCTGCTCCTTGTCGCCAGGTCGGTGACCAGGCCCGAGGAGGCGGTGAGGTAGCGGGTGAACTTGTTCGTGTCGCGGTTGATCTCGCTGAACAGGACGCTCGTGGAGGCGATGGCCGGATTGAGGTAGGCGAGCGCGTTGTGGATCTTCTGACCTTGGCCGGCCAACGAGGCAGCGGTGCCCTGGATGACGTTCTGCAGCCCGAGGCGGGTGGGCGCGTTGAGGGTGTTGAAGAGCTCGTCGAGGTCGACCGCGGTGGTCGTGTTCTGCGTGCCGATGTACCCGTTGTTGGAGATCGTCGGCGCGCTCGAGGCACCAAGGCGCAGATCGACGTAGCGGTTGGCGATGCCCGACAGGGAGACGAGGCGGACGGTCGCCTCGGTGCCCTGGTGCAGGGGCTGGTAGTACGGCGTCTTGATCTGGAGGCCGAGCTGAGCCTGGCCGGTGGCCGTCACGGCCACGCTGGTCACCGAGCCGACGGCGTTGCCGGCCACCTCCACCTGGTCGCCGGAGACGATCTGGCCCGCGTTCTGGAAGATCGCGTAGACCTGGTAGGTCTTGCCACCGGACAGCACGATGATCGCGACCGCAACGATCGCGACAACCACCGCCGCCACGGCGGCGACTCGGCCGATCACACTTGAGTTTCGCACCGCCGCGACCTGCTCACTGCTCTCCTCCTGCCCGGCCAAAGCGCTCGCAGACGCAATCCGCCGGCGACGCTAGCAAGGCCTTTATCGTCACGTCAATTTGGAACCGACCGCGCAATCCCTGCCAGCACGGGGGATCTCGAAGGTCGAGGCGAAAAATACGACAAGCCGCCGCCGCGCGCGCCGGTTGATGCATCGCGGTGGGCCAAAAGGGGGTGGAGCGGGTCGTGTGCGGGTCCCGGGGCCGGTAGATTGGGCCCCGCCCGCCCGGGTGGTGGAATTGGTCAGACACGATCGTCTTAAGAACGATTGCCTATCGGCATGAGGGTTCGAGTCCCTCCCCGGGCATGGCCAATCGCTTCGCCATTGGCTAGCGTTCTCGAGAGTTACGGTGCTTCACACTGCCGACCGACGTGGATGAGTTTGTTGCCGTATAGCGGGCAAAAAGTCATCCACCCCCGCCGATTTCGCGCCCGTTGTTTCTCGCGCGCGAGACACAAGTCCACTCCCTCGGCGCAACTCCGCCGCTGCTACGGTGTCCTTGAGGGCTGAGGGGCCCGCTTTCGTATGGAAGTCTCAGCGCTCAGATACTCCGGAGGGATTGGGCTGCACGGACGCTCGCCCCTGCTGCGTCTGCAGTCCGACGAGCGGCTGATCACGCTGGTCCGGCGCGGGCAATCCTGCCGCCTTCGAGGTCCTCGTCTCCCGCTACCAGGCGCGGCTGCTGGCCTTCTGCCGGCACCTGCTCGGCTCCAAGGAGGATGCCGAGGACGTCCTCCAGGAGGTCCTGACCGCGGCCTTCCACGCCATGGTCGCCGACGAGCGGCCGATCAACGTCCGCCCCTGGCTCTATCGCATCGCCCGCAACCGGTGCCTGAACCATCTTCGCCGTGTTCAGGCGGTGGGCGTGGACTCGATGGACGTGCACCTGTCCGACTTTGGGGCCACCACCGCCGACAAGGTTCACATGGCCGAGGAATTCCGGCTCCTCGTCGGCGACATTCAAGGTCTACCTGAGACTCAGCGTACGGCTCTAGTACTGCGCGAGATGGACGCCCTCTCCTACGACCAGATCGCCGAGGCCATGGAGACCACGGTGCCGAGCATCAAGTCGCTGCTCGTCCGCGCTCGTCTCTCGCTCGCCGAGGCCTCCGAGGCCCGGTTGCTCTCCTGCGAGCAGGTTCGGATCGAGCTGGCCGAGGTGGCCGAGGGCCTGCTGCCCAAGGCCAGCGCGCCGGTGCGCCGCCACCTGCGCTCCTGCAAGCGCTGCGGCGCCTTCCAGACCGAGCTCAAGCGCACGAGCAAGGCGCTGGCCGCCTTTCTCCCCCTCGGTCCCCTGGCCCTGATCAAGCAGCTCGCCTTCGCCCACATCGGCCAGTCGGCCGGCGCGGGCTCGAGCGCCTCGGGCGCGGGCGGCCGGGACGGGCGCCGCAGTGGGCGCGGGCGGGCCGGCGGCGGCGCCGGTGGCCCGGTGCCGGCGGCTTGGTTCCCCTCGGCCTGGGCGCCATGGCCACCAAGGCCGCGGCGGGGCTGGCCGCCGCCGCGCTGTTCACCGCCGGAGCCGTCGACCTCACCCACACCGGTCGCCATGCCCGCTCCCGTGCCACCGTGTCCACCGAGCACGACACGACCGGGCTGTTCCTGCCCGAGACCACCACGCCCTGCCACCCTCACGCGCCGGATCGCCGCCATCGAGCCGATCTTTCACCTGAGCCCGCCCAGGCCGCCCAGCCCGCCAAGGCGACCTCAACCGCGACGGTCAAGACCGTGGCCAAGGCCACGCCGGCCAAGACGACTGACCCCGCAACCGCCACGAAGCCCGACCCCAAGGCCAGCGCGACCGTCAAGCACGCAGCCACGACGCCGGCCGCCGCAGCGGCCCCGCCGGCCGGGACGACGCAGAGCGAATCGGTACCCACCGTGCTGAGCCCGACCGCGAGCGGCTCGGACGGTCAGCTCAACAGCTCGAACCCGACGACGAGCGGGTCGAGCCCCACCACCGCCCCGACGAGCGGTGACACGACGACCACCGGCTCCGGTAGCTCCTCCACCAGCCCACCGTCGAGCGCGTCCGATCCGACGTCGACGAGCAGCGGTGGGCAGTCCTCGGACTCCGGTACGTCCGCCGGCACCCAGACAACGCCCGCCACCGACGGCAGCGCCGACCCGCCGAGCGACGTCGCGCCCGGCTCCTGACCGACCCGATCGACCTCGAGCACTTCCAGGCCGTTGACATGCGCGTCGGCCGGGTGCTGGCGGTCGAGGATTTCCCCGAGGCCCGCATCCCGGCCTGGAAGCTGACCATCGACTTCGGTCGCGAGGTCGGCGTAAAGCGTTCCTCGGCCCGGATCACCAACTACGCGCGCGAGGAGCTTGCCGACACGCTCGTCGTGGCCGTGGTCAACTTCCCGCCCCGGCGTATCGGCCCGTTTACCTCCGAGGTGCTCGTGCTCGGCGCCCTCGACGATGAGCTCGGAGTGGTGCTCCTGCGCCCCGACCGGCCGGCCTCGGTCGGCGATCGCATCGCCTGAGAGCCGGTCAGGGCCCGGGCTCGGCGCCGACCACGAGCGCCGCTTCCCCCGCCCCGCCATCGGCGGTGACCGTATAGGTACCGTCGCGCAGACCGGTCAAAAGCAGCGATGCGCGCCCGCCGGCCGGGACGCGCAGGGAACGAGCCGGGGCGCTGCGCACGACGATGTCGTGCGCCTTGCCGTCGCGCGAGATCACGGTCAAGGCGATGGGCGTCGACGACGGTGCGGCGACGCTCGGGGGTGTGAAGGTGTCGTGGGCGCCGATGGTGAACGTCGCCGGCACGCGCACGTCGCTCCCGGCCGTCGAGCCGGGGCTCGGCGCGCCGTGGCCGGGCCCGACCGGGCGGGCGCCCCCGGACGGCGTCGACTTCTGCAGCGGCAAGGTGGCCGTCCTCGTGGCCAGCCCGTTGCCGTCCGGCGCACCCGACGTGGAGGCGGTTTTGCTCGAGTGCTCGCTTCCGCAACCGGCCGCGGTCAGTGCTGCGAGCGTGAAGCCTAGTGCCAGTCGCCTCAAAGTCAGATCCCGGGTGTCGATTACCTCGACAGTGTGAGAGTGTCAGATGCCAGCCGACGTCGCCCATTGCCTCCGGGTCTTCGAATACGACCCCCTGCACCACCGGGTGTGGATCTTCGGCCAGCGCTGCCACCACGGCGCCACCGGCTTGCTGGTGGCGGCCATCGCCTGCCGGGGCCTTTTGCATAGCCCGCGTCCGTCGGCGGGACGCGTCGCGCGCAAGCCCTCGATCCTCGCCCTCGCCGCCGGCGGCGTGCTCATGCTCCATGACTGGAAGGACCGCTCGATGTGGTTCAAGCGCGAGCACATGCTGCGCCCCTGAGCCGCGTGCACCCCCAGCCGCCCCAGCGCCGCCCGCCGGGCACCCCGGTCTGGCACTGTCCCGGCATGGCCGGCGCCCTGCTCACCACCTACCTCTCCGACTACCGCGTGCCCCTCTATGCGGCCCTCGCCGAGCGCGAGGACATCGAGGTGCTCTGCTACGGCGGCGGCGAGCGCTACGCACCGCCGTGGTTCAGCGACCTCGACGCCCAGCTGGCCCGCGCCCCGTTCCCCGCCCGCCGCCTGGCCGGGCGGTCCGAGGCCCTGCGCGTGGGGCAGCGCTATGACGTGGTCATCGCCCCCTTCGCCGGCGGAGCCATCCTGCCCGCCGCCTACCTCGGCGCCCACCGCTACGGCCGGCCGTTCGTCCTCTGGGCCTCGGTGTGGGCTCAGCCGCGCTCGCTCGCCCACGCGGTGGCCCTGCCGATGACGCGGCGCATCTACCGCCACGCCGACGCCGTGGTGGCCTACGGCGAGCACGTGCGCCGCTTCGTCGCCGGCATCCGCGGCCACGACGACGACGTCATCGTCGCCCCCCAGGCCGTGGAGCCCGACCTCTTCGCCCCGCCGGTCACCCCCGAGGAGCAAGGTGCCTTTCGGGCCCGTCACGGCCTCGGCGACGAGGCCCTCGTCCTCTACGTGGGGCGGCTCGTGGCCGAGAAGGGGACGGCGGTCTTGATCGAGGCCTGGCGGCGGGCCGGCCTGCCCGCGACGCTCGTGGCCATCGGCGACGGGCCCCTGGCCGGGGCGCTTCGAGGGCCTGCCCCGCTCCCGGCTGATCGGCCCCCTGCCCCGGGCCGAGCTGCCAGTGGCCTACGCGAGCGCGGCGCTTGCCGTTCTGCCCTCGATCCCCACCCCCCGCTTCCGCGAGCCGTGGGGGCTGGTCTGCAATGAGGCCCTGCATCAAGGGTGTCCGGTGCTCGCCACCAGCGCGGTCGGGGCCGTGGCCGGCGGGCTCGTGCGCCACGGCGAGACGGGCTGGGTGGTGGCACCCGGGGATGCGCCGGCGCTGGCGCAGGCGATCGGGCGGTTAGTCGGCGACCCGGCCCTGCGCGCGCGGCTGGGCGACGGCCGGGCGCGAGGCCGTCGCGCCCTACACCATTGCCGCCATGACCGACGCCTTTTCCCGGGCGCTGGCCATCGCCCGCGCCCGCCGTCACTGACCGACGGAGAACAGCGCCTCGAGGTCGTGGCGGGAGAAGACCTCGAAGGCGACCATGGTATGCGTGCGCACCACCCCGTCGAGCTGGGAGATCGCTCCAGTGACGACCTGCGCGAGCTGCTCGGGCTCGCGCAGGCGCAGGATGGCCGCGAAGTCCCATTCCCCGGTCAGCGAGTAGGCCTCGGCCACCCCGTCGATGTCGGCGAGTTCCCCGCCCAGCGTGGCCAGGGCCTCGCGCCCGGCTTGGATGAGGACGATGGCGTGGGTCACACGCTGTGGCTCTGGCCCGGGTCGAGGACCACGACGTCGGCGATCTTGAGCTCTTCGACGTCGGCCTTGAAGGCCTGGGCGTCGGTCTCGATCGGGGGGAAGGTGTCGTAGTGACAGGGAATGACCGTCCGCGCGCCGATCATGCGGGCCGCCTCCACGGCGTCGAGGCGATCCATCGTGTAGTGGCCGCCGATCGGCATCAGTGCGACATCGATCGGCGTCGGGCGCGAGACGAGCGAGAGATCGGAGAACAGGCAGGTGTCGCCGAGGTGGTAGACGAGCTTGCCGCCGAGGGAGATGAGCAGGCCGGCCGGCGTGTTGACGGTGCCCTTTGGCGTGGTGGAGGTGTGCCAGGCCGGGACGAGCTTGACCCAGCCCCAGTCGAACTTCACCGTTCCGCCCAGGTTGGGGTCAAAGACGTCGAGACCTTCCTCGCCCAGTTCGTTGGCCAGCTCGACGATGGCCACGACCGGCGCGCCGGTGCGCTTGGCGATGTCGACCGTGTCCCCGAGGTGATCGCCGTGGCCGTGCGTGAGGAGGATCGCGCTCGCCTGCGCCTCCTCAGCAGCGATGGCGGCCTTGGGATTACCGCTCAAGAACGGATCGACGAGCACGGTGGTCTCGCCCTCTGTGAGCTCGAAGGCGGCATGGCCGAGGAAGCGGATGTCCATGGTCTGTCAGTCCTCCTGCGGGTTGGGAATGATTGCGGCGGTGCGGGCCAGTTCCTGGGCCAGCTCGAACCCGACCGCGACGCCAACGAGCATGCCGAGACGGGTCTCCTCGGCCAGCAGCGTCCGCACCGCCTGTGCGCGGAGGGTCTCGTCCACCTGAGCGGAGGCCTCCTGGACCGCCTGCTCGTGGGCGGCGTCGAACCAGCCCCCGTCGGCCAGCGCGGCCGCCAGCACGCGCTGGAGCGCGGGCGCCGTGCGGGCCACCAGGTTCTGGGCCTCGCGCAGCCGCCCGGGATCGGAGATCTCATCGATCGCCGCGTCGAGCTCCGCGTCGGTGAAGGAACGGTCGAGCACCCGTGGCAGGATCATACGAAGCGTGCCCGTTCCACTGACCTCCCTCTCCCACGGCGCCGGCTGCGGCTGCAAGCTCCCCGCCGCGGCCATCGGCCCCCTGCTCGCCACCCTGGGGGCGCCTCCGGCGGACCCCAATCTGCTCGTCGGCTTTGAGACGAGTGACGACGCCGGCGTCTATCGCCTGCGCGACGACCTCGCCCTCGTGCAAACGGTCGACTTCTTCACCCCGATCGTCGACGACCCCTTCGACTTCGGCCGCATCGCCGCCACCAACGCCCTCTCCGACGTCTACGCCATGGGCGCCACGCCGGTCACGGCCCTGAACCTGGTCGCCTTCTCGCTCCAGGAGCTCGGCGGCGAGGTCCTCCTGGACATCCTCCGGGGGGCGGGTGAGGTGGCCGCGCAAGCCGGTGTGGCCATCCTCGGCGGCCACTCGATCGAGGACGCCGAGCCGAAGTTCGGGCTCGCGGTGACCGGAACGGTGCATCCCGACGCGGTCCTGACCAACGCCGGCGGGCGCGCCGGCGACGTGCTCGTGCTCACCAAGCCGCTGGGCGCGGGGGCCGTCTCGACGGCGCTCAAGCGAGGGGTCGATGGCGTGGAGCTGGGGGCGGCCGTCGCGGTCATGACCACGCTCAACCGCGAGGCGGCCGAGGCGGCCCAGCGGGTGGGAGTCCACGCCCTGACCGATGTGACCGGCTTCGGTCTGCTCGGTCACCTGCACGAGCTGACCCTGGCCAGCGGGGTGGCGGCCGAGCTCGAGGCCGCTTCGGTCCCCGCCATCGACGGCGTGATCGAGCTTCTGGCCGATCCGCAGGCGCGCGCGGTGGCCGGCGGGACGCGGCGCAACCGCGACTACGCCGAGGAGTTCGCGCGCTTCGCCGAGACGGTGCCCGAGGCACTGCGCTGGCTGGTCTGCGACGCCATGACCTCGGGTGGGCTGCTGGCCGCGGTGCCGGCCGGTGGCGCCGCGGGGTTGCCGGGGGTGGTGATCGGGCGGCTCGTGGACGGGGCGCCGGGGGCGATCACCGTGCTCTGAGCCTGCCCGGGCGCCGGGGCGGGCAGCGACGAACTTCGTGCATCCGCTATCGCATAGGCGCAGAAAAACGCCAGAGTTCGCCGTCCGGCCGCCACCGGCGGCGCCCCGCCGCCGGCCGTCGCCCGACCTACCGGGCGGCGCGCACGAGCGGCAGCCCGATGGCGAGCCCGGCCAGCACCCCGACGACGTCGGCAGGCCAGCTCGCCCCCACATCGGCCAGGGGCATGAGCGCCACCACCGCGGCGAACACCGCCGTGCCGATGAGATCACCCTCGATCTCGCGGCCACCCCGCAGATCGAGCAGGTCGGGAAGGGCCCAGGCGACGATCAGGGCGAGCGCGGCGCCGCTGGCGCCCCACACGAGCGGTGCCGGATACGTGGCCACGCCGGCCAGGATGCCGCCGACGCCTCCGACCGCGAAGAGCGAGAGGACGGGCAGCGCCCCGTGGCGGCGCTCGAGCAGCCAGCCGTAGAGGCCGATCGCCGACAGGGTGACGAAGGCGTAGCCGGTGTTCGTGTAGGTGAAGGCGGCGGTGAACAGCCGCCACCAGTGCGGGCCCGGCTTGCCCACGATGGCCACGTCCTCGAGGCTGACCAGGCTGGTGCGCCAGAGCAGGCAGCCGACCATGCCGAGCACAACGAGCAGGAGGGTCGCCCGCGGGTGGCTCTCGCCGCGGATGCCGGGAATCTCGCCGCGGCGCAGCCGGGGCAGCGCCGGCGCGGGCGGGCGGCGGCGCCGGCGCTCGGCCACCCGGCCCTCGCGGTCGATCTTGGGGGCGCGCTTGCGCAGCCGGTTGCCGCAGTACGGGCACTCGGTGATATAGGGGCTCACTTCCGACCCGCAGCTCTTGCAGACGACGAACAGATCGGGGCCACCCGTGCTCATGCCCTCTCGATTGTAGGGTGCTGACGGGGTGCGGGCACCTGTTTTTGGGCCGCCGGGAAAGGAACGGCGCGGAGGTCCGGAGCGGGCCTCGGCGCGGGCCCTTCAGACCGCGGTGGCGGCGACGATCTCGGCCATGACCTCGTGCAGGTCGCGATTGGCGTCGTAGACGACGAGCTGGCGCATGGCCCCGTTGCCGCGATCCAGGAGGTCCTCGACGGCTTCGAGCTCCTGCGCGCAGCCGAGATCGGCGCAGTGGTCGTGCATGCGGTCGATGAGCCGGCGGCCGAGGGCCCGAGTGGACACGCGGTCCGAGCTCGGCAGATCGACCAGCTCGCCGTCCAGCCCGTGGCGGGCCGCGAGCCACTTGTTCTCGTCGAGCATCTCGAAGGGATAGCTCGAGAGCTCCTGTCCGGACTCGAAGTGCTCGGCCAGCTCCTTGATCAACCCTTGAGTCAGCGCGGCCAGGCCGAGGGTGTGCTCGACGTTGCTTTGCGAGTCCATCACCCGCACCTCGACCGTTCCGAAGCGGGGATGGGGGCGAACGTCGTACCACAGGTAGGTGTAGTCCTCGATCACCCGGGCCTGCACCATGAACTCGATCCGTCGCTCGTAGTCGTCCCAGCCCTTGTATGTCGGGGGCACGCCGACGCGCGGAAAGGCCCGGAAGATCGGCGTGCGGGTCGAGGCCAGCCCCGTGTGATCGGCGCGCCAGAAGGGCGAGTTGGCCGACAGGGCGAGGAGGATGGGCATGTGCACCCGCATCCCGTTGGCGATGTGGACGGCCTTCTCGGGATCGTCGATGCCCACGTGGACGTGCATCCCGAAGATGAGCTCCTGGCGCGCGACGAAGCGCAGGGCGGCAATCAGGTCGCGGTAGCGGGGTCGCGCCACGATGCGCTGGTCCTCCCACATGGCGAAGGGATGGGTGCCGGCGGAGCCGATGGCCAGGTCGTGGGCGGCGGCGGTCTGACTGACCTGGCGGCGCAGCGCACGCAGCTGCTGACCGGCCTCGGCCAGGTTCGGGCACGGATCGGTGGAGACCTCGAGCACCGACTCCATCAACTCGGGCTTGATCTCCCCCGCTGCCGCGGGCTCGAGCAGGCGCTCGATGGCGTTGACGAGCTCGAGCGACTCGGCATCGAGGATCATCAGCTCCTCCTCGATGCCGACCGTGTATGCCGGTCCCGTGAAGTTGTGATCCACGGGGCGGCAGGGTAACGGCCGCTCAGGCGGGCTGGCGCCTGAAAAAAATGGGCAGAGTCTCCTAGACTCAGGCGAGAAAATTCGGGATAAAGGAAGGTCAGATGGCCCTGGGATATGACGGAAAGCTGTACATCCTCGCGTTCGACCACCGCGGGTCATTCCAGAAGAAGATGTTCGGGATCGAGGGCGATCCGACCGACGAGCAGACCGAGACCATCGCCGACGCCAAGCATCTGATCTTCGAGGGCATGGAGGAGGCGGTGAACCGTGGCGCTGAGGCCGGCGCCACCGGTGTTCTCGTCGACGAGCAGTTCGGATCCGACATCCCCGAGCAGGCTCCGAAGGACGGCCTGAAGCTGGCCATGCCGGTCGAGAAGTCCGGCCAGGAGGAGTTCGACTTCGAGTACGGCGACGATTTCGGCGAGCACATCGAGCGCTTCGACCCCGACTTCTCCAAGGTGCTCGTCCGCTACAACCCCGACGCCGACCAGGACATGAACAAGCGCCAGCTCGAGCGCCTCAAGCGCCTCTCCGACTGGCTGCATGAGCACGACCGGAAGTTCCTCTTCGAGCTGCTCGTGCCCGCCACCGACGAGCAGCTCTCCCAGGTCGACGAGGACACCCATCGCTATGACTGCGAGCTGCGACCGGAGCTGATGCGCCGGGCCATCGAGGAGATCCAGAACGCCGGCATCGAGGTCGACATCTGGAAGATCGAAGGCGTCGAGGAGAGCGAGGACGCCGCCATGCTGGCCGAGCAGACGCGCACGGGCCAAGGCCGGGAGAACGTGGTCTGCGTGCTCCTCGGTCGTGGCGCCTCCCAGGACCAGGTTGAGCACTGGTTGCGCATCGCCGCGCCCGTCGACGGGTTCATCGGCTTTGCCATCGGTCGCTCAATCTGGTGGGATTCCCTGAAGGGCTTCCTCGACGGCAGCATCGAGCGCGAGGACGCCGCCGCTCAGATTGCCGAGAACTACCTTCACTACGTGCAGGTCTACGAGCGCCAAGAAGTAGCTTAGGTGCGCCGGACGGGATACTGATATGGCCTTGCGGATGCGTCAGAGCCTCGCGGAGCTCGAAGAAGAGTTCCGCGAGGAGATGCGTATGGATCGCAACCGCCGCGAGAGGCTGCGCAAGCAGGCGATGATCCGCTCGCGGCGGCGCAGTTACGAGCGGCGCAGGCGACGCAGTTCGATGCGCTTCTGGGTGCTCGTCCTCTCGCTGGTGGCCACGGCGGTCGCGGTGACGGTGGCCATGTTTGCGACCCTGGCCGCGTTACTCGGCTGAGCGCCGAGGCCCCTCGCCGCCGCCCCCGCGGAAGTGATTACTTCTTGGTGTCGCTCATGCCGCGCAACGCGGCATCGACCTCTTGGCGCGCCCCTTTGCCACCCACCTGCTCTTCCTGGATTTCCAGGTACACCTCTTTGCGAAAGACGGGCACGTCGCGTGGTGCCTGGATACCGATGCGGACCTTCTCGCCCATGATGGCCAGCACGGAGACCTCAATGTCATCCCCAATCATGATGCTCTGGTTGGACTTCCGGGTGAGGACCAACATTTGTGGAATTGCCTCCCTGCTTGCCTAGTCGGAACAGGGCGACGCCGGACACCCTCCGAGCGACAAGCATCCGGCCCGCCCCGGCGAGCATAGCGGCTGGGGTCCGATCGGAGCAAGGCTGGCACATTTTGAACAGGTGTAGAGCGCATTGCGCATGCGGGGGGCGCCGACTCTCCCGCCGAGCGCTGTACTAGTCTCCGAACGGCCATGGCGAGACGATCACTGAGACCAGAGCTCAACCGCATCCGCGCTTGGGTGCAGCAGGGGCGTACCGACGCCTGGATTGCCTTCCAGCTCGAGGTCACCGAACAGCAAATTCAAAACTTCCGTCGCGAGCAGGGCCTCGACCGCCGCGAGGACGGTGAGCCGGTCTCGGCCGGGCTCGACTTCGACGACGAGATCGATCTGCGGGCCGAGGACGACGCCCTGATCGCCGCTGAACTCGATGCCGCCGAAGCGGCCCGTGCCTCCGCTTCAGAGGAGGAGGGCGGTGAGAGCGACGAGGAAGCCAAGGCGCCCCGGCGCCGCGGTCGCCGGGGCGGGCGAACCGGACGCACCCGCAAGAAGACCGTCGCTCGAGGCCACGTTCGATCACGGCGAGGAGGGATATGGCCTGTGGCTCGACCCCGCCGTGCAGGACGATCCCGTCTACGCGGAGTACTGGGCCGGTCACCGGGCGGTGGAGGTCACGCTCGAAGAGGATCAGATCGTGATCCGCCGGGCGGCGACTGAGCCCGAAGCCGAGGAGTAGCCCCGGCCTACTCGTCGGCCTCGATGCGGCGGCCGCCGCCGAAATCGCTGGCCTGGCGGAGGTAGCGCGCGAAGGCGGCGCCGGCGACCGTGCTCATGTCCCAAGCCGCCGGGTCCCCCGGCGCGGACCGGGTGGCGACGTCAAAGCACCAGTCGGTGCCCTCGCGGAGGTAGAGAGCGACCAGTTCGTCCGCGGTGAACGGCCCCCCGAGGCGCCGGCGCAGCTCGCTGACGATCTCGTCGACCACCCGCTCCAGAGCCAGGCGCGCGCGTCCCTCCGCCTGGTTCAGGCGGCGTTCACCCTCGCGCCAGAGCCCGATGACCTCGCGAGAGGACACGGCTAGCGCGCGGGGTTCGCAGACGCTACTGCGAGGGCGCGCCGAGGACGACGTACGGGCGCTCGCCGGGCTTGACCATGCCCAGCCGGCGGGCGTCCTGGATGATCGTCGCCGGGTCCTGGAGCTGCTTCTCCTGCCCGACGAGCCGGGCGTTGTCGTGCTCGAGCCGGAGCACCACCGCCCGCTGGCTGTCGTACTGGCTGCGAGCCGAGAGATACCCGACGGCATGCTGGAGGTAGAGGGCACCGACGACGGCGAGCACGATGAGCAGCGCCACCCGTCCGACCCGGTCCCAGCGCACGCGGGCCCCCACCAGCCGTCGGGGCACCACGACCCGTTGGGGCGCCGAGGCACGCCGGCGCGGAGGGGCGCTCCGACCTCCCACGCGCGGGGCGGCGGTACGGCCGGAGGCTGCAGCAGAGCGGGCGGACGGCATCGCCTATGCGCTTCTTTCGACGCGCGCAGGCTCCTTCCTTTCGCAACGTCAATTGCGAAATGCCGCGCGCCCCGGGTAGCTCGCCTCGGCGCCGAGCGCCTCCTCGATGCGCAGCAACTGGTTGTACTTGGCCACACGGTCGCTGCGCGACGGGGCACCGGTCTTGATCTGCCCGCACCCAGTGGCCACGGCCAGATCGGCGATGGTCACGTCCTCGGTCTCGCCGGAGCGGTGCGACATGACCGCCGTGTATCCCGCTTCGCGGGCCATGCGCACGGCGGCCAAGGTCTCGGTCAGCGTGCCGATCTGATTGACCTTGACGAGAATGGAGTTGGCCACCCCCGCCTCGATGCCCCGGCGCAGGCGCTCGGTGTTGGTCACGAAGAGGTCATCGCCGACGAGCTGCAGGCGGCTGCCCAGGCGCTCGGTCAGCATCCGCCAGCCGTCCCAGTCGTCCTCATCCATGCCGTCCTCGATGGAGACGATCGGATAGCGCTCGGACAGGTCGCCCCAGTAGTCGGCCAGCTCCAGGGCGCCCAGGGAACGGCCCTCGTGGGCGAGGCGGTAAGCGCCCCCGTCGAACAGTTCTGAGACGGCTGGATCCAGGGCGATCGCCACCTCGTCTCCGGGCGCGAAGCCGGCCGCCTGGATCCCCGCCATCAACACCTGCAGGGCGTGCTCGTTGGAGCTGAGATTCGGCGCGAAGCCGCCCTCGTCACCCACCGCCGTCGACATGCCCTGGTCGGCCAGGGTCCGCTTGAGGGCGTGGAAGACCTCGGCCCCCATGCGGAGCGCTTCGTGGAACGAGCCGGCGCCGACGGGGACGATCATGAACTCCTGGAAATCGACGCTGTTATCGGCGTGAGCGCCGCCGTTGAGCACGTTCATCATCGGTACGGGCAGCACATGCGCGGTCTCCCCGCCGAGGTAGCGCCACAGCGGTAGGCGCTCCTCGGCCGCCGCGGCGTGCGCGGCGGCCAGCGACACGGCCAGGATGGCATTGGCCCCGAGCCGCGACTTGTTCGGCGTTCCGTCGAGGCCGATGAGCATGCGGTCCAGCGCGGCCTGATTGGAGGCGTCCTGGCCGCGAAGCGCGCCCGCGATCTCGCCGTTGACGTTCTCGACCGCCCGCTGGACGCCCTTGCCCATCCACCGCTCGCCGCCGTCGCGCAGTTCGGTCGCCTCGAACTCGCCGGTGGAGGCGCCCGAGGGCACGGCGGCCCGGCCCCAGGCCCCCGAGCGCAGGCTGAGCTCGACCTCGACCGTGGGGTTGCCGCGGCTATCGAGGATCTGGCGGGCATGCAGGTGCTCGATCTGACTCATCGCTCTCCTTCCTCCTCCAGGCGCGCGCGGGCGTAGAAGAGGAGCTGCTCGTCGGGGGGGAGATCGTTCCAGTTTCGGCCTTGTGATGCGGCCAGGCGCTCGCCGCTCTGCACCCGCCCGCGAAACCGCTCGGCGGCCGCGCGCAGGGCGAGCTCGGGATCGACGTGGAGCTTGCGGGCCACGTTGACCACGGCAAAGAGAAGGTCACCCAGCTCGTGAAAGCGCTCGTCGGGCTCGGCGGCGGCCTCGAGCTCGGCCAGCTCGTCGCGCACCGACTGAAGCGGTCCCTCCAGGCCGGGAAAATCGAAGCCGCTCGAGGCGGCCCGGCGCTGCACCTTGCGCGCGTAGAGCGGCGCGGGGAGGTTCTCGGGCACCTCGCCGAAGATGCCCGGCTCGCGTCCCGCCTCGGCTGACTTGATCCGGTCCCAGTTGCGCAGGACATCGCGAGCGTTCTTCACCTCCGTGTCGCCGAAGACGTGGGGATGGCGGCGGACGAGCTTGTCGGTGCAGTGCTCGGCCACTTCGGCCAGGCTGCCCGCCCCGCGCTCCTCGAGCAGGAGGGCGAGGAAATGGACCTGGAAGAGGACGTCGCCCAGTTCGTCGAGCAGCTTGGCGTCATCGCGCCGGTGGGCGGCGTCGGCCAGCTCGTAGGCCTCCTCGAGCGTGTGGGGAACGATCGTGCGCTCGTCCTGCTCGCGATCCCACGGGCACTCGGCGCGCAGGCGCCGGGTGGTGGCGTCGAGGCGGGTGAGCGCCCGGACGCCGTCCTGCCCGCGGTCGGGGGTCACCCGCTGGAGCTGGCCGCGCCTGAGCCTGCGCCGGAGCTGGAGCCCCCGCCCGTGCTGGGGGCGGCACCTGTGCTGGGGGCGGCGCCCGAACTGGAGCTCGAGCTGGAGGAGCTCGAGGACGCCTTGTAGTTACTGCAATCGGCGATCGCGTAGTCGCTCCGGCACACGGTCTGTGACCCCCAGTGCTTCTTGGCCGTTGCATCGAGCGAGGACTGGGCGGTGCTCTGCTTCTGGCTGGTCAGGGTCTGGGTGATCTGCGGCGTCGCCTTGGCCAGCGACTGCTGAGTGGCCGCCGTGATCTTGGTCACCTCGACCACGTAGTAGCCGAACTGACCCTTGACGGGACCTTGAACCTGGTTGAGGGGCGCCGAGAAGGCCGCGTTGTCGAGGGCGGCGTCCTCCTCGCCCTTGATCACGCCGGTGAGCTGGCCGCCCTTGTTCTTCGTCGCCGTGTCGATCGAGTACTTCTTGGCCACGGCGTCCCAGTTCTGGCCGTGCGCCAGGGCCGTCTTGGCCGCGTTGGCGTCAGCGGCGGTTTTGGTCAGAACGATGCGCAGATCGCGCGTCTGCGGGCTGCCGAACTGCGACTTGTGGCTGTTGTAGTAGGCGGCGATCGCGGCCGGGGTGACCTTGGTGTTCTGCTTGGCCAGCAGCTTGGTGTAGAGCTGGTTGATCCGGAAGCGGAAGAGGATGTCCTGCTGGGTCTGGCCCGTCGAGGACAGGAAGGACTGGTACTGGGCCGGCGTCTGGAACTGCTGGGTCTTGGCCACGTTGAAGGCCTGCATGACCTGCTTGTCAGAGACGTTGATGTGCTGACGGGCGGCCTCGGCCTGGTACCAGTAGGACTTGATGAGGAAGTCCATCACCTGCGAGGAGAGCGAGTTGAAGAGGTTCTTGCAGTCCGAGCGCAGCGTGGACGTGCCCGTCTTGGCGAGCGAGGGGATCTGCTTGCGCACGTTGCTAACGCAGTTGGCGAAGTTGGGCGGATCGTTGGGCACGATCACCGGCTGGCCCGGAGACTGCGCGGCCTGGCTCTTGGCCGCCACATACATCCAGTGATTGAACGCCTCGGTGGTGATCGGGTTGCCGCCCACGCTGGCCACCGAGTTGCCGGGTACGCCGCTTCCGCACGCGGCCACGCCGATCACGACCATAAAAAAGGCGCCAAGCGCCGCCACTGACCTCTTCCACTTCATGCGGCGGGTGATGGTAGCGGGGTTGACTACCGGGCGAGGGTCAAGCGGGGGTAAGAATTCGCGAAACGCACTCCGCGCTAGGCGGCCTCACGCGTCACCGCGAGGAGCACGTCGGCGGCCTTAACCACCGCCGGGAAGCGGCGAGCGGGGTCATCGGGGACGCGCAGGGAGAGCTGAGACTTGCCGGATTCGTACAGGGCCTCGGGAATCTCCTGGCGGATGCGCTTGGCCCGCACCGAGTCCAGCTCGACGGGGGTCACGGCCAGGCGCCCGCCCCGGAAGCTGACCGCCCGGGCACCCGCCTGGCCGAGCTTGATCCGGGCCTGCTGCAGGGCGATGAGGTTGCGCAGCGGCTCGGGCGGCTCGCCAAAGCGATCCTCGAGCTCTTCCTTGAGGAGGGCGAGGTCGGCCACTTCGCGCGCGGCGGCGATGCGCCGGTGAACGTCGACCTTGGCCTGCTCGTAGGGGATGTAGTCGGCCGGCACGTAGGCATCGACGTTGACGTCCAGACGCACCGGCTCCCACTCCTCCCCGGATTCGGCGTCCTCCGCCGAGGCGGCGGTGACAGCCTCGTCGAGCATCTGCATGTAGAGCTCGAAGCCGAGCGCGGCCACGTGGCCGGACTGCTCGTCGCCGAGCAGGTTCCCCGCTCCGCGCAGCTCGAGGTCGCGCATGGCGATCTTGAAGCCGGCGCCCAGCTCGGTGTAATCGGACAGGGCGCTCAGCCGGTTGGCGGCCTCCGCGGTCAGCGCGGCGGCACTCGGATAGAGCAGGTAGGCGTAGGCGCGGTCGCGGCTTCGCCCGACCCGCCCGCGGATCTGGTAGAGCTGGGAGAGACCGAAGGCATCGGCCCGCTCCACGATCAAGGTATTGGCCTGGGGGATGTCGATGCCCGCCTCGATGATGCTCGTGCACACGAGCACGTCGGCGTCGCCGCGCAGGAAGGTGAGCATCTTGCGCTCGAGCTCGCGTTCGTCCATCTGCCCGTGGGCGACCTCGAAGCGCATCTCGGGGCACAGGCCGCGCAACCGCACCGCGGTCTCCTCGATGGTCTCGACCCGGTTGTGGAGAAAGAAAGCCTGCCCGCCGCGGCGGTGCTCACGCTGCAGCGCCTGCTTGACCAGCTCCTCGTCGTACTCCCCGACCCAGGTCTTGACCGGCCGGCGGCCCTCGGGCGGGGTCTCGATGACGCTGATGTCCCGCACGCCGGCCAGTGACATCTGCAGCGTGCGGGGGATCGGGGTGGCGCTCATGGCGATGACGTCGACCCGGAGCTTGAGCTGGCGCAGCAGCTCCTTTTGCTTGACGCCGAAGCGCTGCTCCTCATCGACGATGAGCAGACCGAGATCCTTGGCCCGGACATCGCGCGAGAGGAGGCGATGGGTGCCGACGAGGATGTCGACCTCGCCCCGGGCGAAGCGGGCGATCGCCTCGCGCTGGTCGGCGGCCGGGCGGAATCGGGACACGTGCTCGATGGTCACCGGGTAGTCCTTGAGCCGCTCGGAGAAGGTGCCGTAATGCTGCTGGGCCAGGATCGTGGTGGGCACGAGCAGCATGACCTGCTTGCCGTCCTGGACGGCCTTGAAGGCGGCGCGTAGAGCGACCTCCGTCTTGCCGTAGCCGACATCGCCGCAGATCAAGCGGTCCATGGGCCGGGCCGCCTCCATGTCGCCCTTGACGAAGTCGATGGCGTCGCGCTGATCGGGCGTCTCGGTGTAGGGAAAGGCGTCCTCGAACTCGCGCTGCCAGTCGCTGTCGGGTCCGAAGGCAAATCCCTCGCGGCGCTTGCGCTCCGCGTAGAGGTTGAGCAACTCGCCGGCCAGCTCCTGGGCGGCCCGGCGAGCGCGCGCCTTCATCGTGTCCCAGCGGTTGCCGCCGAGCTTGGACAGCGGCGGGTGCGCGCCGCCGGCGCCGACGTAGCGGCTGATCTTGGCCAGCTGGTCGACGGGCACGAAGACGCGGTCCGAGCCCGCGTACTCGAGGTAGAGGTAATCGCGGGTGACGCCGGCCACCGTCTTGGTGTCAAAGCCGGCGAAACGGGCGATGCCGTGGTCCTCGTGGACGACGATGTCGCCGGTGCGCAGGTCGGCGAAGGACCGCAAGACGCCCCGGCGGCGTCCGGTCTCGGGCCGCTCGGGGGCCCGGCGGCGGCGGAACAGGCGATGCTCGGGGATGACCGCGAGGTGGAACTGGGGCGCGATGAAGCCGTGCTGCAGGCGGGCGTGGGCGAAGGTCAGATGGCCGCGCCCGTCGCCGTTTGCCCCCTCCTCGAGCCAGCCCACCTTGAGGCGCCCGAGGTTGTAGGCGGCCCGCTCCCCCTCGCCGTGGCGGGCGAAGGCGACCACGGTGCGGTAGCCCGAGCGCGCCAGCTTCTCGAGCTCGGGCTCGGCGTCGCGGATGCCCTTCGCGGCGATCTCCGCCGCCTGGCCGCGGAAGGCCAGTGGCTGGTCCTGGTCGATGCTCGACAGGCGAATGTGGGCGCGCTCGTCCAGGGCGGCGCTGATCGTCGCGGGCGGGACGTAGAGGTGGTGGGCGTCCTCGTCGTGGAAGGCGGCGCACACGTCTTGCCAGTGGTCGGCCAGGGCGGGCTCGAGCTCTTCCTCGGCGGCGATGAGGACCTGGGCGCCGGCCGGGGCCAGCTCGAGGAAGGAGTGGAAGTCCTCAACCGGGAGCAGCTCGGCGATGTCCGGGCGGTCCTGGGCTTCTTCCAGGGCGGCGATTTCGGCCAGCTCCCGGTATTCCTCGGCCAGCTCGGCCGCCGGGGCGACCTCGACCGTCTCGGCCTCGCCGAGCGAGCGCTGGGTGAAGGTGGAAAACCAGCGCAGCGACTCGATCTCATCGCCGAACAGGTCGACGCGCACGGCCCGGTCCTCGGTGGCCGGGAAGAGATCCAGCAGTCCGCCGCGGATGGCGAACTGACCGCGGTCCTCGACCTGGTCCACGCGCTCGTAGCCGGCGGCCACGAGGTCTTGTGCCGTCTCGTCGAGGTCGAGCAACTCGCCCGTGTGCAGCGCGAAGCCGCGGGGCCGGAGCGTCGGGTCGGGGACCTTCTCGGACAGGGCGACGGCGCTCACGACGATGATGGGAGCGGTCGCCTCGCCGTTCTCCTCCAGCAGGGCGTCCAGGGCGGCGATGCGCAGGCCGACGAGGTGGGGCGGCGGAGCCAGGTGGGACTCGTAGCTCACCCCGCGGCTCGGGTAGTAGCGGACCGGGCGCGGCTCCAGCCAGGCCCGCAGGCCCGCGGCCAGGTCCCGGGCCGCGCGGTCGTCGCCGGCCACGACGATGGCCGGCGTGCCGGACTGGCGGTCGAGCAGGGCGGCGATCAGATAAGGACGCAGCGACTGCGATACGAAGGCCCGTCCGCCGGCGCGCGCCAGGGTTGCCGTCTGGGCGTCATCGTCGGCGTGGCTGAGGAGGGTCCGGAGCATCGTCGGGTCCCTTCGAGTCTAGGTGGGTCACTGACGAGCGCGAGCTCGCGCCAGCAAACGCGGAGGGCTCGCCTAGGTGGGCGCCACGAGGCTCTCAGTCGCATCGGCCGCCCGCTCGATGAGGCGCTCAACCTCCTCCGGGGACTGGCGAAAGCGACCGAGGACATAGGCGGCCACCTGATCGGGATCGGTGCTGGGCGGCCGGTCCACGCCGATGCGCACCCGCGCGAAGTCCGCCGAGCCGAGGTTTGCCTTCAGCGACTTCAAGCCGTTGTGGCCGGCCAGCCCTCCCCCGATCCGGGTGCGGATCTCGCCGAAGGGCAGATCGATCTCATCGTGGATGACCAGGACGTGGTCGAGATCGGCCTTGAAGGCGCCGCGGGCGGGTCCGACGGATCGCCCGGCGTCGTTCATGTAGGTCTGGGGCATGAGGACGGCCACGCGCGGCCCGCCTGGGCCGGTGCGACCCTCGGTGAGCAGACCTCGGTACCGGGTCGTGGGCCGGGGGAGCTGCCAGCGCCGGGCCAGTGCCCCTGCCACCTCGAACCCGATGTTGTGCGGCGTCCCGGCGTACTCGCGACCGGGGTTGCCGAGACCGACGATCAGCCAGTCGACGGGAGTAGGCAGCTCATCCCTCGACGACTTCGGTGGCGCCGGGTGGTACCGGGCCTTCGCCGTCGACGACCTCGTCTTCGGAAGCCACGGCGCCCTCGCCGATGACCTCGGTCTCCTGCTCGATCTCGTTGGTGTCCTCGAGCTGCATGCGCGGAGCGGTGATGCTCGCCACCACGGTTTCGGGGTCGTCGACGAAGGTGACGCCGCGGGGCGGGCGCAGCTCGGCCAGCGTGAGCGTGGCCCCGGTCTCGAGGCCGGAGGCGTCGTGCTGGACGGCGTCGGGGATGTCGCCCGGCAGCGCCTCGATCGTCACTTCGCGGGCGACCTGCTCGAGCACACCGCCCTCGCGGATGCCCGGCGCCTCCTCGACGCCGACGAGGTCGATGACCACGGAGGCCTGGATGCGCACATCCATGCGCACGCGCATGAGGTCGACGTGAAGGATCTCGCCGTTGACCGGGTGCCGCGCGGCCTCTTTGACCACCGCGGGGGTCGAGCTATCGTCGAGGTTGATCTCGAGCACGGCGCCGGCATGGGACAGCGTGTGGCGCAGGATGCGGGCGTCGACGGTGAACGCCACCGGCTCCTCACCGCCGCCGTAGAGGACGCCGGGCACGTGGCCGGTGCGGCGCAGGCGCCGAGCGGCGCGGGAGCCCTCGGCCTCGCGGCGCTGGACCTCGAGGGAGGTTGATTCGGTGGTCGTGGCCATGCCAGCGGACGATGGTAGCGGCGTGGGCGCCTGCGCACCGGGCGGGCCACGGAGGGTCTGGTTACGGTGCGTTCGGGGGTGCCGGTGAGAGCCGGGCTCGGCGGACCGGGGGCCCGTTCCGGGGGTGCCGGTGAGAGCCTGTTTACGGCCCGACCAACCCCCTTCACGCGCGCCCGCGGCCGCGCTAGGCTTTACTCATGTCGGGGGACATCGGGTTGCTTTTCATCATCGGCGGAGTTCACGTTTTCGGCTTCGCTGCCGTGGCGGTGCTGATGATTCCGGCCCTGCGTGAGGGCTGGGGCTCTCCTCCGGCCACCGGGTCAGACTCCGATGATGGGGGCGGCCGGGGCCCGGAGCGCCCGCCACGCCTCCCGCCGACCGCGCCGAGCGGCGGGTTGCCGCTCCCCGACGCCGTACCCGCCCGGGTGCGTCTGCGCGAACACGGCCGGCTCGCCGACCGTCTTGCGAAGCCCGAGCGCCGGCCCGCGCGCGAACCGGTGCGCGAGCCGGATCGCCGGCCGGCCTGAGCACATCCATCGGTTCAGAAGCGCGCCGGGCAGTCGGCGTCACTGGGGATGCGCGCGCTCAGTTCGAGCAGCTCCACGCGCAGGCCGGTGAAGACGTTGCCGACGTGGCGCACGCGCAGACACTGAACGATCGGCGGCGAGCCGCCCACGCTCCAGGCCACGCGTGCCGTGCCCTGGGTCGGGCCGAGGGAGAAGCTCGTCGAGGGCTGAAGCTGGATGATCGAGACCCGGCCCGGATGGCGCAGCGCCGCGATGTTGGCGGTCACGCGTGACCGGCAGGCCGGGCTTGCCCGGCAGCCGCTGATGTCGTCGAGGACCTGGTTCTCGTCGCTACTGGCCTGGGCCTGCACGACGGCGGTGATGGCTGCTTGCTCGGCGCTGCTGGCGCTGAAGGCCCGGGCCAGCAGCGCGCTGACGATGAGGAAGGCGACGATGCCGGTGAGGATGAGGGCGATCACGGAGGAGCGGCGCACCGGCGCAGGCTAGTGGGCGTGGCCCGCCGGGGGCGTGGGCCGGCGCGGCCCGCCAGGCGGGGACCGGCGCGTCAGCCCGCGTCGGGAAAGTCGTCGCCGCTCAGCTCGAGGAAGCGCTCGACCGATGCCTCCTGGTGGTCGAGCCGTTCGGCTACGACACGGGCGTGCTCGGCCGCCAGCAGGAAGAAGTCCTCGACGCAGCGCTCGGGGTCATCGGCCAGCGGATAGACCCGGGTGACGTCCTGCTGGGCGCAGGCGATGCCCATCGGCGGCTTACCCTCGGCCAGGGTCCGGGCGCCGCAGACCGGGGTGACGATGAGCTGCGTCTCGGGCGCCACGAGGGCGGTCGGCAACAGTCGGGGCGCGGGGAGACGCACAGAAAGGTCGATCGAGTGGTTGATCTCGACCGTGCTCGAGACGAGACGGGGCAGCGACTCGCGCCAGCAGTCAAGGACCACATCGGCGCCTACGAGGGCATCCCGCATCGCCGTGGCCTGTTCGAGGTACAGACGCTCGGCCTCCGCCCGATCCTCGGCGTCGGCCAGGTCGAGGTCGCACGGGACCCTCAGGAGCTCGCGGGCCGACACGGTCGAGCCCGCGCCCCGGCTCCCCCGAGCCACGTAGGTCTGCAGCGTGCCGAGATCGCGGCGCCCGTGAAAGATCACGGTCACCGAGTCGCTCAGCGGCAGGCCGGAGACCTTGAGCGAGACCGCCACCGAGGACGACTCGTCGAGCAGCGCTCGCCGGAGGAGATCCTCACCTGCTTCATCCGGAGAGCGGGAATCCTGTTCGCGCATGGGCTGCCTCGCGTGAATCGACGTACTTCTCCGCATATGTACCCAATTCTCGGTCGCGGCGCGCCAGGTCCGGTGACAATCTGGCCTGGAGCGGGCCGCGAATGCTCCGCGGCGAGGCGCGTGGCCGGCGGCTCGACTCGCCATCCGGCGCCTAGGGCGATCCGCTATCACCGGCTGAGAGATGACTGCTCCGCCGCTGGAGACCCCACGGCTATGGCTTCCGGCCTGGACGGACGCGGCCGAGGCGCTGCTGCGCCGGTTGAGTGCCAATCCCGCCATGGTCCGTTACGTGGGAGACGGACAAACCTGGACCGAGGTCCGGCTGGCGGAAGTGATGGCAAGGATGGTGGCGCATTGGCACTCCGGGTGTGGCCAAGGACGATTTCGAGATCGGCTGGTGGCTCGATCCGGCGGCATGGGGACGGGGGCTGGCCTTCGAGGGAGCATGCGCGGTGCGCGCCGAGGCGTTCGGGCGCGTCGGAGCGCCCAGCCTCATCGCTCTCATCCAGCCCGGCAACGGCCCGTCCCAGCGGCTGGCCGCGCGGCTGGGCATGGCCGTCGAGTGCGAAACCGTCGGGCGCGCGAGGGAAAGTGTCCTGGTGTACCGGGTTACACGACCGAGATCGGTTGACCGCGACCGAGATGGGTAGGCTCGGGGCGCCATGAAGCTCCTCTACAAGCCGTTTGGCGCCATCTTCGCGGCCATCGCCGCCCGCATCGGCCAGAGCATCTTCACCGCGCTGTGGGCGCGCGTCGACGACTCAGGGCCTCCCGAGCCGACGGCGCCGAGTGCCTCGCTGCCCAAGGTGGTGAGCGCGCGAGCGCTGGAGGCGGCGACGATGGCCGGTGTGGGAGCGGCGGCCGATCGGATCAGCGCGCGCATCTTTCACCATCTGACCGGGGCCTGGCCCGGCGAGGATCCTCAGCCCGAGTAGCCCTCGGGCGGACCGTCGGCCCTGCCGTCGCCTCCAACTTCGCCAACCGGATCGCGGCTCACCGGGGTGCCGTCGCGCACTGGGTCGCCGGGGATATCGAGGCCTACCGGCGCGTCGCCCGGCAGCGCCCACGCCGACAGACCGTCACGCACCCAGGCGGGCATCGACGTCTTGGTCAGCGTCCGCGGGTCGACGGTGACATGTCGAAGACTGCCCTGCACGAGCACCTCGCCGGACCGGGTGACCGCGTGTCGGGTGATGATGCTCGTGGTGCCCAGGTGGGCGACGGACACCTCGAGCGTGACCACCTCCTCGAAGCGGGCGGCGGCGCGGAAGGTCAGCTCGGCGGCCGCGACGACAATGTCAATGCCGCGCTCGACGGCGGTCTGGTAGCTGCCGAAGGCGGCGCGCCAGAGCTCGGTCATGTTGACGTCAAACCAGGCCAGGTAGTGGGCGTTGAAGACCACGCCTTGCTGGTCGCACTCGGCGTAGCGGACGCGCACGTCGTGGCGGAGAGGGCCGACGGGGTGCTCGCTCGGGTGATCGCGGTCGGGGCCGACGGCAGGCTCGCCCGCCTCGTGGCGGAGGGGACCGGCGGGGCGCTCGCTCACGGCGCGCCGCCGGAGCGCAGCACGAACCCCCGGTCGGCCAGCTGCGCCAGGGCATCCTCGAAGGCGGCGAAGTCGCGGGTCAGGAGCGCATCGACGGGGCGACCGTGGGGCCCGCGCGCTCGCACCCAGCGCCGCAGCAGCGCTGGCGCGGCGGCTTGGGACGCCTCGTCGAGAAGGGCAAGCAGGATGGTCAGCTCGCCGCGATGTTCGATCTGGCCGGACAGGAGCGTGAGCGGGTCGACGGTCAGCACCGTGCACAGCTCGTCCTCGTCGAGGCCCAGCAGGTCCATGAGGCGAGCGGCCCGCGCGCTCTGGAGTTGACGCTGGCCCGGCTCGCCGGCCACGGCGCGAGCTAGAAGAGCTGGTTCTCGCCGCCGAACACGTCACTCACCGACCCGTCGGTGAAGATCTGGCGGATCGAGTTGGTGAGCAGGTCGGCGCACGAGAGCACGGTGACGTTGTCGGGCGCGCCCCGCGGAAGCGGAATCGTGTCAGTGACCACGATCTGCTCGAAGTCGGCGGCGGCCAGGTTCTGCCAGGCATCGCCGGAAAAGTTGCCGTGAGTGGCGGCGGCGTAGAGGCGCCGGGCCCCGGCATCGCGGACCGCCTGGGCGGCCGCCTTCAGCGTGCCGGCGGTGCCGATGATGTCATCGACGATAAGGGCGGTCTTGCCGGCTACGTCGCCGATGACGTAGAGGATCTCCGCGACCTGCTGAGCCGGGCGCTCCTTGTTGAGGATGGCCAGATCGGCGCCGAGCTCCTTGGCGAACTTCGTGTTCAGCTTGACCCGGCCCGCATCCGGGGCGACCACGACGAGATCCTCGAGCCGCAGGTCGGCGAAGTACTGCGTGAGCATGAACAGCGCGGTCATGTGGTCGCAGGGCTTCTGGAAGAAGCCCTGGATCTGGCCGGAATGCAGGTCCATGGTGAGGATCCGGTCGATGCCGGCCGATTCGAGCATCCTGGCCACGAGGCGGGCGCTGATCGGTTCGCGCGGAGCCGACTTCTTGTCCTGGCGGGAGTAGCCGTACCACGGGGTGACGGCGATCACCCGGTGAGCCGAGCCGCCGACCGCGGCGTCGACCATGAACATCAGCTCCATGAGTGCGTCGTTGGCGCTCAGGCCCGTGTAGGGATTGCCGCAGATCGGCTGCACGATGAACACATCCGCGCCTCGCACCGACTCCTCGTAGCGACAGTAGACCTCGCCGTTGGAGAAGGTCTTGAGCGTGACGCCGCTGACCTCGACACCGAGCTTCTCCCCGATCCGGTGGGCGAGGCGCGGATTGGCACGACCCGAGACGAGCATGAGCCGCTTGCTGTAGTTCAGCTCGAGCATCCGCTCGAGGCCAGGGACGGCGGTCCGCTCCAGCAGGCTCATCGCCCGAGGGAGTGTACGCGCGGGCGATGACGCGATGCGGCCGGCCTGTCGTCTCCGGAACGGGCGGCCGGGCGAAGCTGCACAGCCGGCCTGTCGCGTCCCTACCGTGGGGCCGGGCGCAGCCGGCCAGGCGTCATGTCATGTCGGGCAAGGGCGGCCTCTCCAGCTGCCCGTCGTCGCTCAGACGGCTTCATCCCCGGGGCGCGGGGCGGCGGCGGGCCGCTCACCTGGGGAGGGCCCCTCATTGGGGGCGGGCGCTCCGGCGTCGGTCTGGGGCGAGCTGTCAGGGGCCGCCCGCTCGGCCTCCGCGCGGCGGCGCCGCCGCTCCTGGTAGCCCTCGATGTTCTGCTGGCGCGCCCGGGCCACGCCGAGCCCCCCGGGAGGAACGTCCTTGGTGATGACCGAGCCTCCGCCGGTATAGGCGCCGTCCCCCAGGGTGACGGGAGCGACGAGCATGGTGTCGACGCCCACGAAGACCTCGGCCCCGATCGTCGTCCGGTGCTTGTTGGTGCCGTCGTAGTTGGCCGTGATCGTGCCTGCGCCGACATTCGTGCGCTCACCGATATCGGCGTCGCCGATGTAAGAGAGATGCGGCACCTTGGCCCCGGGGCCGACCTCGGAGTTCTTGATTTCGACGAACGTGCCCGCCTTCGCCCCCTCCCGCAAGACCGCCCCCGGCCGCAGGTAGGCGAAGGGGCCGACGCTCACCCGGGGACCGATATCGGCACCCTGGGCGTAGGAATGGACGACGCTCGCGCCCGGGCCCACGCGGGTATCGATCAACGTGGTCAGCGGCCCGACACGCGCCTCCGGATCAATACGGGTTGCGCCATGGAGGCTCGAGAACGGAGCGATGACGGCGTCTTGGCCCACCTCGACGGTCACATCGATCACCGTGGTGGCAGGGTCGACGATCGTCGTGCCCGCCCGGAGATGGCGCTCGTGGATCCGCTGCTGAGCCACCCGGCGCGCCAGCCCCAGCGCCACGCGGTCATTGATGCCCAGCAGCTCCGCGGCGTCCTCGATCTCGTGGGCAGCCACCGTGTGACCCTCGTCGCGCAGGATGGGCAGCACGTCGGGCAGGTACAGCTCACCTTGGGCGTTGTCGGCCCGGACCCGCTCAAGGGCAGCGGCCAGCAACGGCCCGCGAAAGGCGTAGATGCCGGTGTTGACCTCGCGAAGCGCTAGCTCCGCGTCGGTGGCGTCTCCCGGCGCCTTCGTCTCCACCACCCGCTCCACTGAGCCATCGGGCGCCCGTACCACCCGCCCGTAGCCGGACGGGTCATCGAGCACGATCGTCGCCATCGTCGCAGCGGCGCCGCTCGCGGCGTGGGCCTCAGCGAGCGCCCGAATGGTCTCAGGCCGGATGAGGGGCACGTCCCCGCTGAGCACCAGGACTGTTTCGGCGGCGTGGAACTCGTCGCTGGCCGCCCTCACGGCATCGGCCGTACCCCGCGGCTGCTCCTGCACGCACGTCGTCACCCTGCCGTCACTCATCGTCTCCAGCACACCGGCGAGCCGGCGGGCTGCCCCGTCGACGACCACCACGCGCTCCGCGCCAGAGTCCAGCGCCGCGATCACCGGCCAGGCGATCATGGGTCGCCCGCAGAGCGGGTGGAGCAGCTTCGGTGTAGCCGAGCGCATCCGCGTGCCTTCGCCGGCGGCAAGGATGAGGACGAGAGGCCCGTTCATGGCGCTGATCCTAGGCCAATCACACCACCTCCCCGCCGCTCGGCGGTCCGCTGGTCAGGTCGCTCGGCGGTCCGCTGGTCAGGTCACTCGGCGGTCCGGTGGTCGGGTCACTAGCACCGCGACGAGGCCACCGCCTCTCTGGCTTGTGACTTGGTATATCTCGGCACGAACCTATGTTCGCACCAGGGGCGGACGAAATCGAAAGCGCAGGCACCTCGATGCTAGATTCGCGGCCCAGCCGCGACGCCTCAGATAACCCTTGGGGGGTGGTCCAACTGGCAGCGACGCCGGGTTTTGGTCCCGGAAATCGGGGTTCGAGTCCCTGCCCCCCAGCTCGCTAACACTCGGTGTTCGTATTCGACGTCTCGCTTGCCGAGCAGAGGTTCTGGCGCACCATCCGCCAGCCCGAGGTGAGAATGTCGTAGAGGTACGGCGGCGTCAGCGAGGCCAGGCGGTCGTCGTAGTTGTAACTCTTGAGATACCCGGTGGCAGGCTGGCCGTTGTTGCCCAGCGTGCCGACCGCGCCGCGGAACTTCTGCACGATGGCACCAACCACGGTCAGGGTGCCCATGGTTGGTCCGCAGTCGTAGTTGTCGACGATGAACGAGTGGGCCAGGGACAGGATCGAGGCGTCGATGGTGAGGTTGGAGATGGCGTAGCTGTTGGTGGTGGACGAGCACGACTGACGCGAGGCGACATTGTGCTCGACACGCACGAACTGGTTGGCGATGAGACCAAGCGCAGCATTCCCGGTCAGGGTGGTCCCCGACCCGGTGGTGGTGATGTTGTTGGTGACGATGATGTTGTTGGCTGCGGCGATGGTCAACGATGAGGTGTAGTTGCCATACACATACACGTCGCCCGTGCACCCGGTCGTCGGGTCACCTGGCCCAAACGGCGTGTACGTCGCCGGCGTGCAGCCCGAGCCGTTCTGAACGTAGATGATGGGGTAGGTCGCGAGCGGGACTGTGGTCGTGGTGCACGATGAGGGGCAGTTTGTGACCACGGCATTCGAGCCGCTCAGCTGGATCGACGTCGTACCCGTGAACACCTTGCCGTGGTTTTGAGCGTCGGTCAGCAAGGCCGCGTTGCTCGTGGGCTCGGGCACGTCCACGTTGGTCTGCTGCGCGCCGTTGAACACGGCGCTACCGCATCCGTTGGCGCAGACGCTGTTGTCGGCCTCGGTGGCGATGACGTCCGTGGAGTCGCGGCCGAACACCGGCGACTGGCCAGCGCCGATGTAGAGCTGGTCTTGCGTGTACATGGGGCCGTTCACCGTGTCGCCGGTGATCCAGTTGATGTTGCAGTAGTCGTTGCGGCCCGACCGGTAGAAGATGGCGCAGTCGCTGTAGCCGGAGATGCTCGAGTCGTCCGACTCATAGACCGTGTACCAGACGTAGTCAAGCGGGCTCTTGCGCTTGAAACTGGCGATGATGGTGCGCGTCCTGGAGAGGTCTCCGCTCCCGGCCTGTCCCGAGAACTGCATCGTCAGCTCGCCCGACGAGGCGTCGATCATCGACCCGACGATGTTGTTGGTGTTACAGCTCGTGTTGCCGTTCGCCGGCACGGCCGAGTATTCATACTGCTCACCGGACGTGTTACCCGGGACGGCCACCCATCCGCTCGTGGTGTCGTTGGTGCACGTTGACCAGTAGTTGGAGTTCTGGTTGAGCTGGTAGAGATAGGCGTTGACGCCGGCCTGGGCGGCGTAGTAGGCGCGCTTGCCGTTGAGATCGCTCTGGGTGAGGTGCGTGCCGCCATCCAGGGCCACAAACGTGGCCGTGAGGATGAGGCTTGTCACGAAGAGCACACCCATGGCAATGATCATCGTGAAGCCGGTCTCGGCGGCCACGCGGCGCCGGAGCCGAGCAAGAAGACCCTCGAGGGGCGGGCGGCGGTGCACGCCGGAGGTGTTCGGGGTGGTCGAGCTCATATCAGGCGCAGGGAAGGAAGGTGGCCCCGCCACCGGCGTGGTTGGCCGGCGGCGTCAGGCGCAGGACGACCTGGTCCTGGAGCTGGGTGGAGACGTTGCCGAGGTTTGACTCGAGCATCGTGCCGCCCGCTGGTCCCACCGACAGGGTCACGAGCACCTCCGCCGCGTTCTCCGCATCGGTCGTGCTGATCGGCGTGGTGAGCGGTGCCGCGGCGGGCTGAATGGTCGTCCCGGGCACGTAGTTGAGGCCGTCCTGGATCATCATGTAGGTGTTGCCGGCAGAGTCCGTGTAGGGCGTTGCGCCGTTCATAGGCGGGGAGTACTCGAAGTACTGGAACACCGGCGTGCTCCCGACCGCCGTTACGTTGCTCATGAGCGTGACCGTCGAAGTCGGAGTGGTATTGAACGTCCAGTCGGGCGACGTGCCGCCGTTGACGGCGTAGACGGAGTCGGTCAGGGTGTTGGTGGTCGAGGAGAAGGTGATCTTGTGCTCGACCGGTGTGGGTACGGCGGCGCTTGCCGCCGAAGTGGTGTTCCCGTACTGGCTGACGAAGACGAGGTCGTTGGCGTCGCTGCCCGCCACGATCGGGTTGGTGTCGGCGGTGAGACAGGCGGAGTGAAGTTCGTTCTCGATATCGGCCATCCCGGTGCGGGCGGCCTGGGCCGCACTCACCTTGCTAAACGTGCGGGTGCTCTGGTGCAGCGTGACGTCGAGCATCGTGAATAGCGCCCCGGTGATGACCACCGCCGAGACCAGCACCACGAGGAGCTCGATGAGGGTGAATCCCGACTCCTCGCTGGCTCCGCGACTGATGTGTCGGATGATCGCGGCCGCGGTCATGTGCACTGACCTGTTGTCGCGGTCCCGCGGCGGCCGGTGGTGATGTTCAGTGTGAGCGCGGTTGGAGCGGTCATATTGGTCACCCCGGTGGGCGCGGATGACGTCTCGTAGTAGGTTCCGCTTCTCCCCGCGCTGACGTAGTAGTCAGCGCACGCCGTCAGCGTGCCCGACACGCCGGAGGCGCTCGCCGTGGCGCCGGACGTGGTGGTGGAGGCATACGGGACGCCGGGGTAGGCTAGGACGCCATTCGTACTGCTCGAGGCTGCGCCGCTGATCGTCTCGGCCCAGTCATCGCTGCAGCTCGTCCCGCTGGTGTTGTTCCATGTGATGTGAACATCGCTCGGTGCAACCCGGCTCCCGTTGTACTCGACGACGAGATTGAGGGCCGGCTCGGCCACCGTCGCCGTCGGCGTCGATCCGGGCGAGACGCTTACGGTGTCATACCCCGAGGGTGCTTCCTCCCCCAGGCAGCGGCCCGCCCACACGTGATAGTTGCTGGCGTAGCTGACCGGCGGCCCCGTGAAGGCGAAGGGGAACAGAGCGCTGGTGGAGAGGCTCGAGGCGCCGGTGCCCGACGCAGTGACATCCTTGAAGGCAGACATCGACCGGGTGTTCCCGGCGCCATACCAGGACAGGCCGTCGGCGTACTGGCCGGCCACGGTGCCCACGGTCGTCCCGGTGTTACTCGTGTACGCCTGCGTGGCGAAGTTGGCCGTCACCAACCCGGCCAGTCCCATCACTTCGGGATTGCCGGTCGGGTTAGCCGTGCCGCTCTCGCTCACCGTAGCCGTGTCGGTCACCGGGGTGTTGCCGTCTTTGTCGACGTAGGTCCCGCTCACGCCCGAGAAGGACAGGTTGTAGGTGTCGGTGGCCAGTCCGGTGAAGATCACGCAGCCGCTGGCATCCGTGGTCGCGCCCTCCGAATCGCCGCCCGTTGATTGACCCGTGGCCGTCACGCTGATGCCCGAGAGAGCAGACCCGGTTTGGTCCTGGACCTGGGCGAGGAGGGCGCCGCCGGCTGGCGGGGTGATGAGGCTGTCCTCGTTGAGGCTGTGACTGCCGTTGGTGTCGCTCCAGGCGACGGTGGAGACGGTGTGGAAGTAGGCGACCGCCGAGGTGCCGCTCGTGGTGCAGCTGTTCGTACCCCCGGTGCTGAGCAGCGTGGCCTGAGAGGTGACCGTGTACTTGGTGCCGCCGACCGTGGCGTAGTTGGTCTGCACGGTGGACAGACCCTCGAGCTGTTTGGCCGAGAGTCCACGCAAACGCTCTTGGTCCTGCTGGGCCAGCTGATCGGCCTGGGAGCGCGCGAGCTGGTAGCCGCTCATGTGACCGCCCGAGATCAGGGCCTGCCCCACCGCCGTGGCGATGAGGACGACGATCAGCGCGCTGACGACGATCTCGATCAGCGTGAAGCCGTGCTCCTGCCCCGCCCGCCGCCGCTCCGCCCCGCCGGGGGCGGGGATCACAGGGTCGGGATGTTGGCCACGAAGAGGCACGGTTGCTTGGGACCGGCGTACGGATCTGCACCGTGTCCTCGGCACCGGCCCTCGCGTCATGCAGCGCGCGGGGCGCAACTGGACAAGTGGTTGAGTGCTGCCGCCCGAGCTCAAGCCGGGGAGGTCTGACGGTGGCCGGGTCTACCCACGCCGAACCGTACGCGGGTACTGGGCCGCCCCGGGCCCTACCGGCGCCGAACCGGTACGCGGGTACCGGGCCGCCCTCGGGGACTAGGCGGCGCCGAACCGGTACACCGTGCCCGCCGCCGTGGCCGGGCCCGCGGCGAGCACCGGCAATGCCTCGGCGAGAACGCCGGCGAACGCGGCCGGGCTGGCCGCCATGAGCGCGATCAGCTCGGGCACCGGCGTCGTGGCGCCCGGCCGCACCTCGTTGGCGTAATCGGTGACAAAGCCGATGAGGGCGAAGGGCAGCTCAAGCTCGCCGCAGAGGACCGTCTCGGGTCCGCCCGTCTGGCTGACCGCCACCACGCCGCAGCGGCCGAGCTGGGCGATCTCGGTGGGAGTGTTAAAGCGCGGACCGTCCACATGTCCGTAGGCCCCGCCATCGCGAAGCGAAATCCCCGAGGAGCCGGCCGCCGCGAGCAGCGCCTCGCGCACCTCGGACGAGAACGGTCCACCGTGCAGGATCCAGTGGCCGCGGCGGGGATCACCGGGTTCGGAGAAGAACGTGCACAGAGAACCGTCGGGCAGGCGGTTGGAGGCGAAATGCAGATCGTCGAAGACCACGAGCGAACCCGGGCTCAGCGTCGGGTCCACGGCGCCACAGGCCGTGCAGCCGATCACCGCGCGGGCGCCGAGCTCGGCCAGCGCCCAGATATTGGCCCGGTGGGTGACGTGGTTTGAGAGCCGCACGTGCCCCTCGCCGTGGCGGGAGAGGTGCAGCGTCTCCACGCCCGCGAAGCCTCCCCGCGTGACTTCGGTCGGACCGAAGGGCGTCTCCACGGTGAGCCGCTCGGCATCCTCAAAGCCCGGCAGGGCATAGGTTCCCGAGCCGGTGATGACCCCGACCGGCATGGCCGCGATGCTAACCGGTGCCCGGACCGCCGCTGCCCGGACCGTCGGTGCTCGTGTTCGCCGGCGCCAAGCCCCTGCCGGCGGTGCCGATTACCCCGTGGCCACCCCGACGGCCAGCTCCGGCGCCGCCCGTTGCACATAGGCGTCCAGAGCGCGGGGAGCGATGGTGTCCTCGTAGACCTCGTAGTCGATGAGCCTCCCCCATCGCATGTGACCCCAGATCACGAAACGGTTCTCGTAGACGAGCTCGCCCTCAGGCGAGCGCACGTGATCGATGGCGCGCAGGCACAGCGTCATCCGCCACGGGAACCCTTTGGCCACCACCTCTTCGGGATAGGCCTGCAGACCGACGCGCGATGGTCCGCTCCATCCAGCGCCGCACCGTGTCCCGGCCGCGGTAGACCCCCGACCAGGAGTTGTCGCCGGGAAAGGTGAGGGTCACATCGGGAGCGGCGAGCCACAGCATCGGCCTGATGTTCCCGGCCCGGTTTTGCGCCAGCACGTAGCCGATCATCTTGCCTGCCAGCCAGGAGAGCATCGGGCACCTCCGCGTTCGCTAGATCGATCGCTCTAGAGCACAGCGTAGGCGATAATCGCCGTCATGTCCAGCACGCGCGAGCGCATCGTCACCACGAGCGCCGAGCTCTTCCGGCGTCAGGGCTACACGGCGACCGGCATCAAGCAGATCGTCATGCAGGCCAAGGCGCCGTTCGGCTCGATCTACCACTTCTTCCCCGGCGGCAAGGAGCAGCTGGGGGCCGAAGCGATCACCACCTCGGGCGCCCTCTACGAGCTGCTGATCCCGGCCGTGTTCGACCCCGCCCCGGACGTGATCTCCGGCATCCGCGCCTTCTTCGCCGGGGCGGCCGCCCACCTTCTGGACACCGGCTATGAGGACGCATGCCCGATCGCCACCGTGGCCCTCGAGGTCTCGAGCACCAGCGAGCTCATGCGCCACGCCTGTGCCGACGTCTTCGAGCGCTGGATCGCCGCCGGTTCCGCGCGCTTTCAGGCGGCCGGAGCCGACGCTGCCACCGCGCGGCGGCTGACCGTGGCCATGCTCTGCGCCCTCGAGGGCGCTTTCGTGCTCGCCCGGGCCCAGCGCAGTCCCGAGGCTCTCGAGGTGGCCGGCGAGCTGTGTGCCCAGGCCGCCGCGCGCGAGCTCGGCCTCGACGTCTCGACCTAGCGCGGCACCCGGCCGCCGCCCGCCCCGGGCTCGGTGGCCGGACCGCGCGGCGGCGCGATGCCGAGGACGCGCATGGCCTTCAGCCCCAGGGAGAGCTTTTCTCGCCCGTCGGTGGAGGACACGTCGAGCCCGGTCAGCTCGCGCACGCGCTCGAACCGGTAGCGGATCGTGTGGCGGTGGGTGATGAGCCGCGCCGCGGTGGCGTTGACGTTGGCGTCGCAGTCCAGGAACGTGGCCAGGGTGCCGACCAGGTCGGTCTCGTATTGCTCGTCGTAGGCCACGAGCGGGCGGACGGTCTCGTCGTAGAAGCGCCGCAACTCCATAGGGTCGCTCATGTAGGGCAACAGCAGCTGGTAGGTCCCCGACTGCTCGAAGCCGAGCTCCATCCGCTCGGGATCGCCTTCCACGACGTTGGCGGCGAGCAGCGCCTCGCCCCGGCTGCGGCCGAGCAGGACCGGGTCCGAGGCGTGGCGGCTGCGGCCGATGGCAAAGGCGAAGCCCGGGAGCCCCGACTCGAGCTCGCGCAGTAGCGCCCCGCACACCCGCCGGCTCACCTCGCCGTCGCCGTCGGGAATGAGCAGGGCCACCTCGCCGGCGTCCTGCGCCGTGGGCGTGGCGATCGCGCCGGGGGCGACCGAGCGGGCGCCGCGGCGCACGACCGCGAGCAGGCGGCGGCGCCAGTCGTCCTCGATGGGAACGCGGGGATGAGCCCGGGCGATGACCACCGAGGCGCCGGAGCTCAGATCGGTGCCGAGCTCCTTGCCCCGGGCCACGAGGTCCTCGCGATCGGCGATCGAGCCCTGGAGCACCGCGCGCAAGAACTCGTCCACGGCCTCCTCCGAAGCCCGCTCGGGAGCGCGGACACGCTCGACCTCGGAGGCGATGAGCGTGGTCACGAGCCGCAGCAGCGCTCCGTCGGGTGCCCGCTCCCGGGTACGCATGCGCAGGCGGCCGACGGGCGCGTCGGCGACCTTGAGCTCGACCGTGGTGACGTCCTCGGTGTTGCGCATGAGCGAGCGCTCGTCGGCCGGCGAGCGCGCGGCCACGGCCAGCACGGTGGCCGAGCGATCGATGAGGATCAGGCTGGCGTCGAGCGCGCGGGACGCCGCGCGCAGGATCTCCGGGAGGCCCGCTCCGGCCTCGACGGCATCGGTGATCGCGGCCAGAGCGGCCAGGTCGGGAGAGCTCGCCGCGGTGCTCTCAGCCACGCTCAGAACACCCGCGGCCACTCGACCACGATGAACGCGCCGACCAGCACGCCCACCCCGATCAACGCGGCCAGGACCCACACCGAGAGCACGGCGGCCAGGACGCGCTCGAAGGGGCGCCGGTAGCTGGCCACGGCGGGCACGATCACCAGCGTAAAGAAGGCGGCCAGGCCGAACACGCCGAGGCAGGAGCCCACGAGGTAGGTGATCGAATCGTTACTCACGGTGTGATTGTCGCCGAGCCACTCGACGGAAAAGCGGGCGTCGCCCGGACCGCTCCCGACCGGCTAGGCCGGCTGGGGCGCCGCGAACGCGCCCTCCACCGGCTCGGCCGCGTAGGCCTCAGGGTAACGGCCGGCGAGCTCGGTCTCGGCGTCGACGGAGCGCTCGCGGGCGTCCGGCCCCCAGAACAGCGCCGCCACCGTCGGACCGGATCCCGAGACGAGGACGTGATCGGCGCCGGTCTCGTGCGCCGCCTGCAGCGCGGGCTCGATCTGCGGGCACAGCGATATGGCGGCCGGCTCGAGGTCGTTGACCAGGAGCGCGTTGGCCAGCCGGGCCCCCGGCGACAGGGCGCCCCGCAGCCCCTGGGCGCAGCGCGCGAGCTCGCCGGCCTCCCGCCCCAGGCCGAGCCGGTCGGCCTCCCCGTACACATCGGCGGTGGCGAGCGCCACCGGCAGGGGCACGATCACGTAGGCGTGCTCGGCCAGTGCCGGGGCCGGCTCGACATCGTCCCCGGCCCCGGTGCCGAGGACGACGCCCGGGGCGAGCTGGCTGGGGACGTCGGCGCCCAGCCGGCCCGCGAGGGGCTGGGCGATCTCGCCGGGCACCGAGGCCACGGCGCCGGCGAGGCGGATGGCGGCGGCGGCGTCGGCCGAGCCGCCCCCCATCCCGCCGGCCACCGGGATCCATTTGGCCACCTCGATCCGGACCGGCGGCCCGGCCCACCCCTCGGCGCGCAGGCCGGCCAAAGCCGCGGAGACGAGGTTCGGCTCCTCGATGCCGGGGCAGATCACCTCGTCGCTGCCCTCGGCGAGCACCGTGAGCTCGAGCTCGTCGGCCAGCGAGACGGACTGAAACAGGGTGACGAGCTCGTGACGGCCGTCGGGCCGCAGCTTGCCGAGGAACAGGCAGAGGTTGACCTTGCCGGGGGCGAGCGCGCGCCAGCGATCCGGCCGGTGCCGGCGCGGGATCCTCACCGGGCCAGCCGGACGGCGAGGGCCGCGAATTCCGCCGGACTGAGCCGTTCGGCTCGCTCCTGGGGCGGATGGCCGAGCTCGATCAGCGCGCTCCGGGCCCGCTCGCGGATGCCCGGCGGCGCCCCGGGGGCGAGGGCGAGCGAGCCGGCCAGGGCCTTGCGCCGGTGGGCGAAGGCGTCCTGGACGAGGGCGCGCACGGCGCGATCGGGCGCCGTGGCGACGCGGCGCAGGCCGACCAGGACCGAGTCGACGTTGGGGATGGGGCGAAAGACGGTGCGGGCCACGGGGCGCAGCACCTTGACCTCGCAGGCCAGCTGGGCCAGGACCGAGGGCACGCCGTAGGCCGCGGTGCCGGGGGCGGCCGCCAGGCGCTCACCCACCTCGCGCTGGACCATGACCACCCAGCGCTGCGCCGAGGCGAGCTCGAACACCGTGCGCAGGATGACCGTGGCCGCGATCCCGTAGGGCAGGTTGGCCACCACCTTGCCGGGCGCCGGCTCGAGCACGGCGAGGTCGAGCTCGAGCGCGTCGCCCATGTGCAGCGATGCGTTCGCAAACGGGGCGAGCACCGAGCGCAGCCCCGCTTCGAGCCGGGGGTCGACCTCGACCACGTGCACATGAGCCACGGCCGCGGCCAGGCGCTCGGAGAGCACCCCGGGGCCACCTCCGATCTCGAGCACGACATCGGTCCGATCGAGCTCGGCCAGGCGCACGATGACCTCGAGGATGTTGCGATCGACGAGAAAGTTCTGACCGAGCTCCCGGGTCCGCGCGCTCGCGCGCCGGGGCGCGCTCACCACCCGAACACCTCGGCGGCGCTGCGCTGCACCGCCGCCTCGAGCTCCGCGTAGGCGATCCTCCGCTCGATGGCCATGGCCTGGGCGGTGTGAACGACATGGGCGGGCTGGTTGGGCCGCCCGCGCACGACCTGCGGAGCCAGATAGGGCGCGTCGGTCTCGACCAGCAGGCGCGCCACCGGCACGCGGAGCATGGCCGTGCGCAGCGCATCGGCCTTGGGGAAGGTGACGTTGCCCGCGAAGGAGAACCACCAGTCGGGATGGGCCAGGCACTCCTGGACCCGATCGGCCATCGAGAAGCAGTGCAGGATGACCCGGATGTCGGCCGCGCGCTCGCTCAACACGGCCAGCGTGTCGTCCTCGGCCGCGCGCGTGTGGATGACGAGCGGCTTGCCGGTGGCTCGGGCGAGCTCGACGTGGGCTTCGAAGGCCCGGCGCTGGTCCTCGGCGGGCGCGCCCTCGCGGTAGTAGTCGAGGCCCGTCTCGCCGATGGCCACGCAGCGCGGGTGGGCGGCCAGCGCCTCGAGCTCGGCGAAGTCGGCGTCATCGAAACCCGTGGCCTCGTTGGGATGGCGCCCAATGGCGGCGTAGACCTGGGGGAAATCCTCGCTGGTGGCCAGCGCGGCCCGGCACGAGGCTCCGGTCGTGCCCACGGTGACCATCCGGGTCACGCCGGCGGCTTCGGCCGCGGCCACGAGCTCGGCCGCCGGCGGCTCGCACAGCTCGAGGTGCGTGTGGCTATCGATCACCGCTTGGGAAAGAGCGGCTCGAGCTCGTCGACGCGGACCTCGCCGCTGCGCTGCGCGAACGCGCCGGCGCTGAAGTCGGTGGGGTCACCGCCGATCGCCTCGAGCAGACGCGCGGTGCTCGCGGGCATGAAGGGATGCAGAAGGACGCTGAGGGCGCGGACGGCCTCGCCCAGCGAGGCCAGCGTGCGGTCGAGCTCGGGCGCCGCCGCGGGGTCGCGGGCGAGCTTCCACGGCGCCCGCTCCTCCACGTAGCGGTTGCAGCGCCGCACGCGCTGCCAGATGGCCTCCAGGGCCTGGGTCGGCTCGGCCCGGTCGAGCAGTCCCGCCACCTCGGCGGGCAGACCCTCGAAGTCGGCGCGCAGGGCCGGATCGGTGTCCGCCGCCTCCAGGGTGCCCTCGCGGTAGCGGCGGATCATGGCCACCGTGCGGCTGGCCAGGTTGCCGTACTCGTTGGCAAGCTCGGACTCGTAGCGGGCCTTGACCGCATCCATGCCCACGGCGCCGTCTGAGCCGAAGGCCACGTCGCGCAGCAGGTAGAAGCGCAGGGCGTCGGTGCCGTACTGGGCCATGACCTCGAAGGGGTCGAGCACGTTGCCCAGCGACTTGCTCATCTTGCGCCCGTCGGAGCCGAGCAGGAAGCCGTGCACGAAGACGTGGTGGGGCACCGGCAGCTCGGCGGCCATGAGCAGGGCGGGCCAGAAGATGGTGTGGAACTTGAGGATGTCCTTGCCGATGATGTGGTAGGTCGCCGGCCAGTAGCGGTCGGTGAGGTCCTCGCCGGGGCGGGCGTAGCCGAGGGCGGTGTAGTAGTTGAGCAGCGCGTCGAACCACACGTAGAAGACGTGGCTGGGGTCCCAGGGCACGGTCACCCCCCAGCCCAGACGGGCGCGCGAGAGCGAGACGTCCTGGAGCCCCTGGGCCACGAAGGAGCGGGCCTCGTTGAAGTGATGGGGCGGCATGACGAAGTCGGGCTGCTCGGCGAACAGGCGCTCGAGCCGCTCTTGGAAGTCCGAGAGGCGAAAGAACCAGTTCTCCTCCGTCTCGCGCGTGAGCTCGATGAAGTGGATCGGGCAGCGGTTGCCCTCGAGGATCTCGTTCTCGACCTTGAAGTCGGCGCAGCGCGGGCAGTACCAGCCCTCGTAGAGGCCCTTGTAGACGTGCCCGTTGTCGTAGACGCACTGGAGCACCTCCTGGACGCGGCGCTTGTGCTCCTCGTCGGTGGTGCGGATGAAGAAGTCGTTGGAGATGGCCAGCTGGGGCATCATGGCCTGAAAGCGGGCCGCGTTCTGGTCGGCCAGCTCCTGCGGGGCGACGCCGAGGTCGTGGGCGGCGTCGGCCACCGGCTCGCCGTGCTCGTCGGTGCCGGTGAGAAAGAACACGTCCTCCCCGCGCTGGCGCATGTGCCGGGCGAGTACGTCGGTGGCGATGGCCTCGTAGGCGTGGCCCATGTGGGGGACGCCGTTGACGTAGGAGATCGCGGTGGTGATGTAGAAGGTCACGGCTGGTTGGCAAGGCTATCTGTGTTCCGGGGGCGCGCATGCGCGCCCCCGCCCGGCGGCGCATGCGCCGCCGGGGGCCGGGCTGCATGCAGCCCGGCCTACCTGGTCAAAGCGCGATAGAGCGCGTTGGCGCTGGCGCCGGTGAGCTCCGCGACCACGCCCGCGGCGGCCCGGGGCTTGGCCCCGGCGTCGACGAGCCGGCGCACCGCGCTCACGGCCCGGTCCATTTCGGGCGCGCCGGGCGGCGCGGCGCCGATGACGAGGGCGACCTCGCCGCGGGGCGGCTGGGCCCGATAGCGCTCGGCCAGCTCGGCCGCAGTGCCCCGGACCACCTCCTCGTGGGCCTTGGTCAGCTCGCGGCAGACGGCCACCGGGCGCTCGGGATCCAGCGCGGCCAGGGCGGCCAGGGACGCGCCCAGCCGGCGAGGAGACTCGAAGGCCACGACGGTCTCGGCCGAGGCGAACACCGGCTCGAGCTCGGAGCGCTTGCGGGGCAGAAAGCCGATAAAGCGCCAGCGCTGCGCGGGCAGGGCGCTGGCCACAAGCGCGGCCAGAGCAGCCGAGGGACCGGGCAGGACCTCGACGGCCAGCCCGGCGGCCACGCAGGCGCGCACGAGCTCGAACCCGGGATCGGAGACGAGCGGCATGCCGGCATCGGAGACCAGCGCGACCACGGCGCCCTCGCGCATGCGCGCCACCAGCTCCGCCGCCCGTTCGGACTCGTTGTGCTCGTGGTAGCTGACCAGGCGGCCGCTGACGCCGTAGCGGTCGAGCAGGATTCGCGTGCGGCGGGTGTCCTCGCAGGCGACCAGGTCGGCCTCGCGCAGGGCGGCCAGCACCCGCAGGGTGACGTCCTCGAGGTTGCCGATCGGCGTCGGGCAGACGATGAGGCGGCCGCTCACCGGCTGCCTCCGGCCATCAGCCCGTCCAGGGCCAGCGCCGCCGCGCCCACCATGCCGGCCTCCACGCCGAAGCGGGCGGGAACGATCAGGACCCCCTCGCGGGAGGGGGGAAGCGCGCGGCGGGCCACCTCGGCCCGTGCCGGCGCGAGCAGGAACTCCCCCGCCCCGATGACGCCGCCGCCGACGACCACGATCTCGGGGTTGAAGATGTTGATGAGGCTGGCGATCCCCACCCCGAGCCGCGTGCCGATGAGGGCCAGTGTCTCCAGGGCGCCCGCGTCGCCGTCGTAGGCCAGCTCGGTGACCAGCGAGCCGGTCAGCTCGTGGCCGTCGGCGAGCGCACGGGCCAGCGCGGAATCGCGGCGCTCGCCGGCCAGCCGGACCGCCTCCCGCGACAGGGCGGTCCCGGCGGCCAGGCTCTCCAGGCAGCCCCGGTTCGGGCAGTTGCCGTTGCAGGGGGGACCGTCCATGTCGATGGTCACGTGGCCGAGCTCGGCCCCGGCACCGAAGGCGCCCCGGTAGAGCTCGCCGCCCAGGATCAGCCCGCCGCCGATGCCCGTGCCCAGCGTGAGCAGGACGACGTGGTCATAACCGCGGGCGGCCCCGGCTCTGTGCTCGGCCAGCGCGGCCAGGTTGGCGTCGTTGTCGACGAACACGGGCAACCCCAGCCGCTCGGCCATCACGTCGGCGAAGGGCATGTCGAGCAGCGGCTGGTGCACCGAGAACAGCGAGTGGCCGGTGCGACGGTCGATGAGACTGGGAATGCCGATGCCGACCGCGTCGACGTGACCCCCGGCGAGTGCGCCGGCCTCCTGCACGGCGCCGAGCACGAGATCGACCAGGCTCGACTGATCGAGGCCGAGCACGCTACGCTGCACACGGCGGTGGACGGAGAAGTCGGTGTCGACCGCACCGGCAAGCAGCTTGGTTCCGCCCACGTCGACGCCGATGATGCGCCGGCCTGGCATGGCGTCACTATAAGCACAGATGCCGAGCGAGCTAGAAGAACGCCCCTACAAGCTCTATCGGTCCGCCCCGCGCGGATTTCGGTCCCGCCTGCGCGGTGACGATGACTTCGAGCCCTTCGGCGGCGGCAGCGGTGGTGGCGAGCGGCGATTGCACCGGCGGGTCACGTGGAAGCGCGTACTGGCGGCCATCGTCGGCTTCATCGTCTTCTGGCTCGTGCTCTCGCTCATCCTGTTCATGATCAGCTCGGGCAGCGACGCCAGCAGCGTCCCCGCTGACGCCTCGGCCGCCCTGGCCTCGGGGGGCAACATGGTCACCTCGACCGACACGGTGCTCATCCTCGGCACCGACCAGCGGCCGAAGACCGGCCCCGGCTCCAAGGAGCCCGGCTCCAACTACTCAGACCAGGGCGCCAACTCGGACACGATCATGTTGTGGCGGATCGGGGCGGGCACCTCGCGCCGGCTCTCGATCCCGCGTGACACGGTGGCCGACATCCCCGGCCACGGACTGGGCAAGATCAACGCCGGCTACGCGCTCGGCGGCCCGGCCCTGGCCATCAAGACCGTCGAGCACTTCACCGGCATCCCCATCAACCACGTCATCATCGTCAACCTCGGCGCCTTCCCGCCGTTCATCGACGCCGTCGGCGGCGTCGACGTGACGACGGGGCGCGTGTGCTCCGACATCAGCGGGGGGACGAAGAATGGCGGCTTCTCGCTCTATCTGAGCCCCGGCACCCACCACCTGAACGGCATCCAGGCCCTCACCCTCGCCCGCACGCGCGAGAACAAGTGCGACCCGGCCGCCAACGACCTCACGCGCGAGGGCTACCAGCAGCAGATCCTCAACGGGGTCAAGAGCAGCCTCTTCTCCCTGCACGCCTTCATCCACCTGCCGTGGGCCTCCTGGGATGCGCCCAAGGTGCTCCGCACCGACATGGGCGCCCCCACGCTGCTTAGCTTCTTCGTGGCCTCGGAGATGGGCGGCTCGGCGTCGCCGGCGGTCCTCAAGCCAACCGGCGCGGAGTCCCTGCCCGGCTACGGAGACGCGCTCACCGTCTCGCCGGACGCCGTGCACGCGGCGGTCGCCAAGCTGCTCAACGGTTAGACCGCCCCGGGGGCGGGCGGAGCTAGTCGCCGGCGGCGGGCTTGGCCGGCGTCTTCGACGTCTCGGTCTTGGCCGAATCGCTCTTGGCCGAGTCGCCCTTGGCCGAGTCGCCCTTGGCCGGCTCGCCCTTGGCCGTGGAGGAGTCGGTGCTCGAGCTGCTCTCGTCCTTCTCGCGCGCCCGCTTCCGGGTCCCGTAGTCGGTGTTGTAAAAGCCCGACCCTTTGAAGTGCACGGCGACGGGATGAAAGACGCGCTGTACCGGTGCGGCGCACGTTTGGCAGGTGGCCACGGGGTCGTCGCTCATGCGCTGCATGACCTCAAAGGTGTGGCCCTGCTCGCAGCGGTACTCGTAGATCGGCATCGGCCCCGATTTTAGCTCGGGGGCTTGGCACTCTCAACGCGAGAGTGCCAAGCGATTCTTCGTCACACGTTCGAGGGCGTCTGCTCGGTGATCGGCTGCCCGGCGCCGCGGGCGATCTGCTCGATCGAGCCCACCGAGTTGTCGTCTTGGGTGATCGCCCCTTCGGCCCCCTGCCCCTGCTTGAGCTGACCGCCGAGGCCGTGGAAGCGGTTGTCCAGGGAGGTGATGGGCGCCACGAGCCGGGACAGCGTCTTGCTCGACTGGGCGTCGTGCAGAGCCAGGCGCAGCTCGTGGTAGACGAAGCCGACGGCCAAGCCGGCCTTGACCGCCGTCAGCTTGTGGCTGAGCGGATGGCTGAGATCGCCGCGCTTGAACGGCTTCCAGATGAAGTGGTGAAAGGCGCCGAAGGCCAGGCCGGCATGGAGGACGAACTTGGTCTTGGCCAGGGTGACCTGGCCGTTGGTCGTCGTCTTTTGCACGGCGCCGTTCTCGCTCGAGCTGGAGAAGGAGACCTGCGAGCCGCAGGCCGCGAGGGCCAGGACGACGGCGGCGGCGAGGGCGAGGAGGGATGTGCGGTGAGCTTTTCGATGCATGGGCGTCTGTGCGCTCAGGGTTACCCAGGCGCGCGAGAGCTGAGACACGAGCCGGCAGCGCACCCGCGGATGTGTCCGCAGCGTCGCACTCGAGGCCTCCCGAGGGCCGAGTGCGACAGAACGGCCCTCCAGGGGCCAGGTGGTCGCACTGGGCCTGAGAACGAGGCCGAGTGCGACGTTGTGGACACCAGGCGGCACCCGGTTGCCGGCACCGCGCCGGATAGCATCAGGCGCCGGATGGCCGTCGACGTGGTGACCATGGACAAGATCGTCTCGCTGTGCAAGCGGCGGGGCTTCATCTTCCTCTCCAGCGAGATCTACGGCGGGCTGGGGTCGAGCTACGACTATGGCCACTACGGCGTCCTGCTCAAGAACAACGTCAAGGCGCAGTGGTGGCGGGCCATGCTCCAGCAGCGCGACGACGTCGTCGCGCTCGACTCGGCCATCATCCAGCACCCCGCGACCTGGCGGGCGAGCGGCCATCTGGCCAGCTTCACCGACCCGCTCGTCGATTGCCGGACGTGCAAGCTGCGCTTCCGGGCCGACAAGCTCGAGGAGAGCCAGTGCGGGCGCAAGCCCTCCAAGCACCCCGGCGAGACCTCGGAGTGCGATCTCACCGAGGCACGTGACTTCAACCTCATGTTCCAAACCACCGTCGGTCCGGTCAAGGAGGAGGGCTCGGCCGTCTATCTGCGGCCCGAGACGGCCCAGGGCATCTTTCTCAACTTCAAGCACTACCTCCAGTTCTCGCGCAAGAAGCCGCCCTTCGGGATCGCCCAGATCGGCAAGAGCTTTCGCAACGAGATCACGACCGGGAACTTCATCTTCCGTACCCGGGAGTTCGAGCAGATGGAGATGGAGTTCTTCGTGCCCCCCGCCGAAGCGGGGCAGTGGTACGAACACTGGCTCGAGCAGCGCATGAACTGGTACACCGAGCTGGGCGTCCGCCCCGACCACCTGCGTCTGCGCGCGCACGAGACCGAGGAGCTCAGCCACTACTCGAGCGCGACGAGCGATATCGAATACAACTTTCCCATCGGCTTCCAAGAGCTCGAGGGCATCGCCAACCGCGGCGACTTCGATCTGCGCGCCCACGCCGAGGCGTCGGGGCAGAAGCTCGAGTACGTCGACGGCGGGACGGGCGAGCGCTACGTCCCCCACGTCATCGAGCCGGCCGCCGGCGCCGACCGGGCTGTGCTCGCCTTCATGGCCGACGCCTACGACGAGGACGAGATCGAGGGCGAGCGGCGCACCGTGCTGCGGCTGCATCCGCAGCTGGCCCCGGTCAAGGTGGCCGTCCTGCCCCTGGTGAAAAAGGACGGGCAGCCGGAGCTGGCCGGGGAGATCTACCGCTCGCTGCGCGAACGCCTTCAGGCCGAGTACGACGAGGGCGGGGCCATCGGCCGTCGCTACCGCCGCCAGGATGAGATCGGCACGCCGTGGGCGGTCACCGTCGACCACCAGTCGCTGCAGGACCGCACGGTCACCGTGCGCGATCGCGACAGCCTCCGGCAGGAACGGCTGCCCATCGACGTGCTGGCCGACGAGTTCGAGCGCCGGTTGCGGGCCCCGTGGCGCTCGCCCAAGCTCGTCGCGTAACCGTTACGACAGCCGGCCGTGCGCCGAGACGCTGAACCCGCCCAGAAGCTGGGAGGCGGACACCGACTGCACCGTGACCTGCGGGTTTGAGAACAGCGTGATGGGGGCCAGCCCCCCGAGCGGCAGGTCGGGCGTGACGACGAGCGCGCCATCCTGCACGGCGACGGTGGCATCGGCGGTCACCCCCAGCCCGAAGGCGCCCACCGTCCCCTGAAAGGTCAGCGCGCCACGGCCCGAGGCCACCGGGCGGACGTCCTGCAGGAAGGGGACCGCCGAGGTGAGGTCGGACTCGCTCACCTTGGCGCTGGCCGACAGGTTCTGGCCGCGCTTGGTCAGGGTGGCGGCGCGCAGGCGCAGCAGACCGATCTGGACCGACGCCACCGTGACGTTCAGCGTCCCGACCTGGCCGGATGAACCGAGAAAAGAGCCCGCCCGGCCCGAATCGGAGTGATAGGAGGCCAGCGCGATGTCCACCCGGTCGGCGTGGTGCCAGAGCAGCTTGATGGCCGGAAAGGCGTGGACGTGGACCGCGCCGACCGTGCCGTACTGACTTAGGCGGTCGCGGAGCTGGTGGGCGGCGATGCCGGGCAGCACGAGCTGGCCGACGCCCAGCACGAGCACGGCCAGAAGGACCACCACGATGAGCGCGATCCGTCGCACGCCGCCTCCCCCGAGGCCGTCAGCTCAGCAGCGCCCGTGCCGCCGCCGCGCTGTGGATCATGAGCGCGGTGATGTCGAGGGCCGGCTCGCTCAGGCGGCGGATCAGGATGCCGTCGGCGAGCGCGAACAGAAACGCGGCCACGGTGTCCGGGCGGTCACGCAGAGAGAGGACGCCGTCCTGCGCCTTGGCTTCGAGCGCGGCGGCGAAGGCCTCGCGCGTGCGGCGGCCGAGCTCGGCCAGCTCGGCGGCGATCTCGCTCGTGGCGCTGGGCCAGCGTGAGCATCTCGAACATCATGACCGGCGCCGCCGGGCCCTCGCCGAGGATCTCCTCGAAGGCCTGGACGAGCGCCCCGAGGACCTCCTCGGCACTCTGCGCTGCGGAAATCGCGTCCTCGAGCTGGCGCTCGCGCACGTCGCACTCGCGGCGCACGACCTCGACCAGGAGCTTCTCCTTGGTCTGAAAGTAGTAGTGCATGAGCCCGCGGGAGACGCCCGCCTCCCGGGCCACGTGGTCGAAGGTGGAGGCGGCGATGCCGCGGGTGGCCACGCTTGCGCGCATGGCCTCGACGATCTGAGTCGCCCTGTCGCTGGCCAGCTCAGAGCGGGAGGCCTGTGGCGCGGTGACCGCTTCCATGGCGGGCCATTCTAGTGTCGCGCCCCGCCGCCGGCCCTGGCCCACAACGACCGAAGGCGCCCAACGGCGCCTTCGGGACGTCGAGCGTGACGCGCGCTACGCGGCTAGGCGGCGCTGACCGGAGCGCTGGGCGTGGCGGCACCGCCGCCGCTGGAGGGCGGCGTGTACTGGAACTCCTCCTCGGCCCCGAAGAGCGTGTCGAGGACCTTGGAGCGCAGCTTCTCGCTGCCCGCGAGCGCGGCGGCCCCGCCGACACCGGCGAGCACGACCACGCGGCCGATCCGCAGACCCTTGCGCTTCTTGGGGCCACGCTGGATCCGCTCGACGGCCTCGCGGGCCGCGTCATAGGTCTGGCGCAGCTCGCGCTGGAGCTTCTTGTCCTCGAGCAGCGCCTTGTGCGGCGCCTTGCCGTTCATGAGCCGCCCGTAGGCGCTCTTGCCGGAGTCGATCGCGTTGCGGACGCTGTCGCGCAGATCGGCGTCGTCGATCAGGCGCTGGATGTACGGATTGTCTTTGACCGCGGAGGCGACTTGAGCGGCGCTCGGCACCGCCTTTGCAGCCTTCTTCTTTGCTGATGCCATGGATCTCCCTCGCTGCGTGGGCTCGAAAGGTGGAGGATAAGCGATATGCGGGGTCGCGCGGGACCGTTCTGCCCACCCACGCGGCGTTTGAAGCAGGTGGAAGCCCGCCCTAGGCCGAGCTGAGGGCCGTCCCCCGCCGGGCTGCCCGCCGCTGCAGGGCCAGTTCGAGCACCTGGCCGATCTCGGAGACGAACTCGAAGGCCAGGGAGCGGCGCAGGTGCTCGGGGACCTCGTCGGCGTCCTGGCGGTTGAGCTCGGGCGCGATGACGAGCCGGATGCCGCCGCGCTGCGCGGCCAGGGCCTTCTCCTTGAGCCCGCCGATGGGAAGCACCTGACCGGTCAGGGTGATCTCGCCGGTCATGGCCACATCGCTGCGTACGGCCCGGCCCGAGAGCAGGGAGGCCAGGGCGCTCACCATGGTCACACCGGCGCTCGGCCCGTCCTTGGGCGTGGCCCCGGCCGGAACGTGGAGGTGGACGTCGTGGGCGGCGAACCAGCCGGGGTCGACGCCGGGCACGATCACGTCGGCGTTGCTGCGCACGAAGGAGAGGGCCGCCTGGGCCGACTCCTTCATGACCTCGCCGAGCTGGCCGGTGAGAGTCAGCGCTCCCTTTCCAGGCATCGCCGTGGCCTCCACGAAGAGGACCTCGCCGCCCACCGGCGTCCAGGCCAGACCGGTGGCCACGCCGGGCCGGGCCGTCCGCCGGCGCGCCTCGGAATGAAAACGGCGCTTGCCCAGGAGCTCGCGCACTCGCGGCTCGGTCACGGTCACCCGGCTCTTCGCCGTCCCCTCGGCCACCCGGCGGGCCACCTTGCGACACACGCTGCCGATCTCGCGCTCGAGCTGGCGGACACCCGACTCGCGCGTGTAATCGGAGATGACCACGCGCAGGGCCGGGTCGCTGAAGGCGATGCGGCTCTTGGTCAGGCCGTTGCGCTCGATCTGGCGCGGCACCAGGTAGCGCTTGGAGATCTCGAGCTTCTCGGCCTCGCTGTAGCCCGAGAGCTGGATGACCTCCATGCGGTCGCGCAGGGGTCCCGGGATGGGATCGAGCGTGTTGGCGGTGGTGACGAACATCGCGTTTGACAAGTCGAAGGGCAGATCGAGGTAGTGATCGCGGAAGCTGGCGTTCTGCTCGGGGTCGAGGACCTCGAGCATGGCGCTGGATGGATCGCCGCGAAAGTCGGCGCCCATCTTGTCGATCTCGTCGATCATCAGCAGCGGGTTGTTGGCCCCGGCGTCGCGCAGGGCGCGGACGATGACCCCGGGCATGGCCCCGATATAGGTGCGGCGGTGGCCCCGGATCTCCGCCTCGTCACGGACGCCCCCCACGCTGATGCGCTCGAACTCGCGGCCCAGCGCCCGGGCGATCGAGCGCCCCAGCGAGGTCTTGCCCACGCCCGGCGGGCCGAGGAAGCAGAGGATCGAGCCACGCGCATCCGGCTTGAGCCGGCGGACGGCGAGGAACTCGAGGATGCGGTCCTTAACCTGCTCGATGTCGTAGTGGTCGGCGTCGAGGATCTCGCGCGCGTGGCCGAGGTCGAGGTTGTCCTCGGTGGACCGATCCCACGGCAGGGCGGCGATCCACTCGAGATAGCCGCGCACGACGCCGTACTCGGCCATGGCCGGCTGCAGACGCTCGAGGCGCGCCAGCTCGCGGTCGACCTGCTTCTTGACCTCCTCGGGCAAGGCGATGGCGGCGAGCTGCTCGCGCAGCTCGTTGACCTCGGCCTGGATCTCATCGGCCTCGCCGAGCTCCTCCTGGATGGCCTTGAGCTGCTGGCGCAGGAAGTACTCGCGCTGTCCCTTCTCGAGCTCGGACTGAACTTGGGACTGGATCCTCGATCCGATGGCCACGACCTCGAGCTCGCGGGCCAGGAGCTCGGAGAGACGGCGCAGGCGCCGGCCGACGTCGACCTCCTCGAGCAGCTGCTGCTTCTCCTCGGTCTTGAGCCGCAGCGCGCCGGCGATCAGGTGCGAGAGGGTGCTGGGCTCCTCCACGTTGGCCACCATGATCTGGAGCTCTTCGGGGAGGTAGGGAACCTCGTGGACGATGTCGGAGAACGTCTGCTGGACGTTGCGCATGAGCGCGACGAGCTCTGGGGTGTGGTCGACGTGGTCCGGGGCGTCGCTGACCACGGCAACCAGGTAAGGCTCGGCCTGGACCCACTCCTCGATGCGCACGCGCTGCCCACCCTGGATCAGGACGCGCAGGGTTCCGTCGGGCACACGGATCATGCGGGCCACCACGCCGAGCACGCCGACCGGGTACAGATCGTCGGCCTCGGGCGCCTCGGCCTCGGGGTTGCGGCTGGCCACCATGGCGATCGAGCGGTCACCGCGCAGGACGTCGTTGATGAGCTCGACGCTGCGGGGCTGGCCCACGTTGAGTGGGATCAGCATCTCCGGGAAGGTCACGGTGTCGCGCAACGGCAGCACGCCGACGCGCTGGGGCAGCGTGCGGGTCCCGTCCACGGTGATCTCCCGCGGGCCGGTGCTGGGGCTACCAACCTCGATCACGGCTCGTCCGAGCTCTCGATCGGCACCGCCCGCACGCGCCCGGCGCGCGCCAGCGGTACCTCCACGCGCAGCATCCCGTCCTCGTAGCTGGCTTTGGCCTCTTCGCCGCGCACCTCGGTGTCGAGCTCGACGACACGGCGGAAGGGACCCCGTTCGATCTCGATCTGCTGGTAGAGCTCACCCTCGGCCTCGGCCGGCACGCGCAGGCCGGAGAGGATCAACTGGCGTCCCTGGATCTCGACCTCGAGCTGTTCGAGCGAGACGCCCGCCAGCTCGGCGGTGACGATCGCCCGCGGCGGATCGGAGGTGTAGAGGACATCGACGGCGGGTGAGAAGCCGGAGTGCCGGCGCGACAGCCGGCTGCGCTCGAAGACGTCGCCGAAGAGCTCATCCATCTCTCGGCGCATGCGATCGAAGTTGGCAAACAGGTCTCGGTCGGGCATGGCAGCCCAAGGTTAGACCGCATACGTGGCGCCCTCTCGGGCCAGATCCACCGGTGCACCGAACCCCGCCGCTGCCGACGCGGCCATCTGCTCGGCGTCGAGCTCGTCGGAGAAGTGGGTGATGAGAACCCGGCGAGCGCCGGCCCGGCGTCCATGCTCCCCGGCCTCGTGCGCTGTGAGGTGGCCGCGGGCGCCGTCGGACTCGGGCTCGGTCAGGGTGGCCTCGATGAGCAGCAGATCGGTGTCGCGGGCGAGCGTGACCAGGGCGTCGTTGGGGCCGCAATCGGCGCCGAAGGTCAGCCGCGAGATCGGGCCGCGCAGATCGACGGCAAAGGCGCGGGTGAAGTGCGGAACCTCGGCGAAGCGGGCGCGCAGCGGTCCCACCGCGAGCTCCGTCTTCGGTTCGTACTCGTGCAGCGAGAAGGCGGTCTCGACCAGCTCCTCGCTTCCCCACGCGCCCACCATGCCTCGAAGAGCGTCCCGGGCCGCAGGCGGGGCGTAGAGCGGCGGCGGCGAGGTCTGCACCGGGCGGCGGGGGGAGTACAGCAACGCGTAGCTGAAGGGGACGAGGTCAAAGAAGTGGTCAGAGTGCAGATGCGAGATGAGAACGGCATCGATACGCAGGTAATCGATCACCCGGCGCAGCTTTCCGAACACACCGCTGCCGCAGTCGAGCAGCAGGTTAAAGCCGTCCTCCTGGATCAGGTAACCGCTGCACGCACCGCCGACATCCGGCCAGGAAGGCGACTTTCCCAGCACGGTGATCAGCACGTCGCTCCTCTCTGACTCGACGCCGCAAAGGCCGGGCGCCCTCGGACCCCGTCTGGCACTCTAACCGCGTGGCGACCCATTCGCTTCTCCTCGCCGTCGCCTCCCCGCATGTCTTTCAAGTCGGCGTGCTCGTCTTCGGCGGCCTGCTCCTGGTCGGGGCGCTGTGGTCGGGTTCTCGACGGGCCACCCTGCTGCCGCTGCCGGCTCTGTTCGTGCTCGCGGGGTTCCTGCTCGGGCCGGGAGCGCTCGGAGTGCTCAGCTTCAGGGCAAGCTCGCCGTTCGTCGCCGATCTGGCCGCCGTGGCCCTCATCGTGCTGCTGTTTCGCGACGGACTCGAAGTGGAGGGCGAGATGCTCCAGAGCCACTGGCACCTTCCTCTGCGCAAGCTGGTGCTGGCCATGCCGATCACCGCCGTGCTCGTGGCGCTGGCCACGCGCTTTCTGGTCGGCCTGGGCTGGACGGAGTCGTTTCTGCTCGGCGCGCTTCTGGCTCCGACCGACCCCGTGCTCTCCTCGAGCGTGGTGACCAACCCACGCGTGCCCCGCCTCGTGCGCCACTCGCTCAACCTCGAGTCAGGCCTCAACGACGGCCTTGCCCTTCCGCCCGTGCTGGCGCTGAGCGCCGCCCTCGCGGTCGGCTCGCACCACTTCGTGTGGTGGCGCTTCGTGCTCGAAAACGTGGGCATCGGACTGGGCGCCGGGCTCGTCGTCGGCTTCGCGGCCGGCTGGCTCATGCCCCGTGAGCACGGGCTCGGCGCGCGCACCCCCGCCCACCAGAAAGCCCTCTACGCGCTCGGAACTGCGTTTGTGGCCTATGGCGTGGCGGTGCTCATCTCGCCGGGGAACGGGCTCATCGCCGTCTACGTCGCGGCGATCACGCTCGGCATCCGCCGGCCCGACCTGGGGGCGTACTTCGAGCGCCAGTCGCTCGACATCGTCGACCTCATCAAGCTCGGCGTGTTCGCCGTGTTCGGGTCGCTGCTCACGCTCTCCGCCCTCTTTTACGACGGTCTGGCCGCCGTGGGGGTGGTCGCCGTCACGCTGCTCGTGGCGCGACCGGTCGCCGTGTTCGCGGCGCTCATCGGCACACCCACCGACGCTGCCACCCGGGGCTTCATGGCCTGGTTCGGCCCCAAGGGCGTGGCCACGATGACCTTCTCGCTCCTCGTGCTCAGCGAAGGTATCCGCTCGGGACAGCGGATTTTCAACCTGGCCGCCCTGGCCGTGTTCAGCTCCATCGTCGTGCACGGCATGAGCGACGCCGCGGGAGCGCAATGGATCGCCGCGCGCAGCGGCGACCGGGAGCTCAGCGCCGCGGACGGCGGTTCGGAGCGTCCATGATCCAGCCCATGAGCACGGCGAACAGGACGAAGGCGATGAAGGCGCCGATCAGGGGCCAGAACATGGCGCCGAACATTATCTGACCGCGCCGCCAGACCGCCTTTCTCAGGCGTGCAGGGCGACCTGCTCGTGTGGGCTCGGGAAGGCCCAGGCCACGTTCATCTGCCGCTCCTGGCGAAAGACGAAGCGCAACTGGCTCGGAGGACGCAGCCCCCCTGGGCGATCGGGCCGATAGGTCGCGCACGGCCCACCGCGGCTCACGGCACAAAGCAGGTTGGCTTTGAAGTAGCAGTCCTCGCAGCTCGCCGTGCCCAGCCCGGTACGTCCATTTGCCATGCGTGCGCCCTCTCCCTTGACCGTGTGATCCTTGCCGACGGGAGCATCAAAGCGACTTCTCCCCCCGCCTGCAAACTCGATTCTCGGAAAACGCAGGAACTTCCCGCCCGGGAGTTTTATCCCTGCAAATGGCCGTAAAACGACGGTGTCGGCGCCGAACCGCCCGCATTTTGGGGGGCTTTTGCCCGGGTAGGCCGCCGACATGGAGGTCCTGCTCACGGGCATCAGCGGCTACATCGGATCTCGGCTCGCGCCCGCGCTCGCGCGCGCGGGTCATACCGTTCGCGGGTTCAGCCGGCGGGCGGGCGACGCTCCGCCTGGGGTGCGGATGTTTGGAGGCGATGCCGTCAGCGGCGATGGCCTCGACGAGGCCCTCGCGGGGGCCGAGGTGGCCTACTTTCTCATCCACTCGATGGAGCCCTCGGCGGATGGCCCGTTCAGCCAGCGCGAGCGCCGGGCGGCGACCAACTTCGGCCGCGCCGCCGCCCGCGCCGGCGTGCAGCGAATCGTCTACCTCGGCGGCTTGCTGCCCGCGGGCGGCCCCGCCTCGCCCCACCTGGCGAGCCGCTTCGCCGTCGAAGAGATCCTCCGCGAACAGGTTCCCGGCACGGTGGCTCTGCGCGCCTCGATCGTCATCGGAGCCCACTCGCGGCCGTTTCGCTTCCTGGTGAGGCTCGTCGAACGGATGCCGGTCCTGGCCCTGCCGGCCTGGCGCACGCACCGCACGAGCCCCATCGACGAGCGCGACATGGTTGCCTTCCTCGTGCGGGCCGCTGCCCACGAGGGCGTGACCGGACAAACGCTCGACGTGGGAGGCCCGGACGTTGTCAGTTACTGCGAGCTGCTCGAGCGCATCCGCGACGTCATGCTCATCGATCGGCCGATCCTGCCCCTCGGGCGGCTCACCGTGACGCCGATCGCCAGCCGCGTCGCCGCGGTGATCGCCGGCGAGCAATCCGAGTTGTTCGAGCCCCTGATGGAGAGCCTCAACGAGGACCTGCTGCCGCGTGATCAACGGGCGGCGGAGATCCTCGGCGTTCGGGTCCACTCGCTCAGCGCGGCCATCGAACATGCACTGCGCGAATGGGAGCGCGAGGAGCCGCTGGCGGCGCGGTGAGCGCCGTCACGTTAGGGTTGTGCCGGCGATGAGCCGGGTGCAGACGAAGATCGAGATCAACGCGCCTATCGAGCGCGTGTGGGACGCCATCATGGACCCCGACCGGCTCGGTGATTGGGTGACCATCCATCGCAGCGTGGACGCGGTCTCGGACAAGCCACTCACCAGCGGCGCGACCATGGAGCAGACGCTGCGCATGCACGGGGTGCCCTTTCACGTCAAGTGGCAGCTGCAAGACGTGAACCGGCCCCACCGCGCCGACTGGGATGGGCGCGGGCCCGCCGGGTCGCGGGCCACGATCTGCTACCGGCTCTCAGAAGGCGACGGCGCTCCGACGGTCTTCGAGTACACCAACGAGTTCAACGCCCCCGGTGGCCGTCTGGGCAACATGGCCAGCCGCTTCGTGGTTGGCGCCGCCTCTGAGCGGGAAGCGCACAACTCCCTCGCTCGCCTCAAGGAGTTGCTGGAGCGAGAGTGAATTGCACCGGCGGTGCCGGGCGGTTATCGTTTGACACCGTTAACGCTTACCTTTAGAGGGGAGCCTCATGGCTGGGTTTGTTGACAGCACGGTGTCGGAGATCGATGCCCGCATCAGGGAGCTGCGGGCCGAGGTCGAGAAGCTGGAGGCGGCGCGCGCGGCCCTGATCGGCAGCGGCGCACGCACGCGGCGCAGCAACGGCGGCCAGCGCCGCAGCCGCCGAGCTACGACGAGCGGGCCCACGGGGGGCCGTCGCAGTGGTAACACCCGCGCGACGCAGGCGCTCGAGTTGGTACGCAGCCAGCCGGGCATCACCATTCCCCAGATCGCTGAGGAGATGAGCATCGAGCCCAACTACCTGTACCGCGTGCTGCCGCGCTTGGCCGGCGAGGGCAGGGTCCGGCGTGACGGGCAGGGGTGGCATCCGGCTGAGTAACTACCGGCTCCCGGCCACCACAGCCGGGAGCCGTGACTGACCGGCGCCGCGGGTTAGACCAGCTCGGCCTGCCTGACCGCCTCGCGCTCCTCCTCGAGCTCCTTGACGGTGGCGTCGATGCGCGACTGCGAGAAGTCGTCGATCTCGAGTCCCTGCACGATCTCGTAGGTGCCGTCCTGGCACGTGACCGGGAAGCTGGAGATGATCCCCTCCGTCACTCCGTAGGAGCCATCGCTCGGGATTGACATGGACACCCAGTCGCCCTCCGACGTGCCCAGCACCCAGTCGTGGATGTGGTCGATGGCGGCGTTGGCCGCCGAGGCGGCGCTTGACATACCGCGGGCGTCGATGATGGCCGCCCCCCGCTGCTGCACGGTGGGGATGAAGTCGTTCTCGATCCAGTCTTGATCGTCCACAAGCTCGGCGGCGTTCTGGCCCTGGACCTTGGCATGCATGATGTCGGGGTACTGGGTGGCCGAGTGATTGCCCCACACGATCATGTTGGTGATGTCCTTGACCGTGGTGCCCGTCTTGCGGGCCAGCTGAGCGATCGCACGGTTGTGGTCGAGACGCGTCATCGCGGTGAAGCGCGCGGAGGGAATATCAGGCGCGTTGCTCTGGGCGATCAGGCAGTTTGTGTTGGCCGGGTTGCCGACCACGAGCACCTTGATGTCATCGGCGGCGTGCTCGTTGAGCGCCTCGCCCTGGGGTTTGAAGATCCCGCCGTTGGCCTCCAGGAGGTCACTGCGCTCCATTCCCTTCTGGCGCGGCTTGGCGCCCACGAGCAGGGCGACGCTCACGCCTTCGAAGGCCTGCTTGGAGTCGTCGAAGATGTCGATGTCGGCGAGCAGGGGAAAGGCACAGTCGTCGAGCTCCATGGCCGTGCCCTCGGCCGCCTTCACCGCGTCGGGAATCTCGAGTAGGTGCAGATGCACGGGGGTGTCGGGACCGAGCAGATGGCCGCTGGCGATGCGGAAGAGCAGGGCGTAGCCGATCTGACCCGCCGCGCCGGTGACCGCTACGCGTACAGGTGTGTCACTCACTTTTGGTCTCTCCTTGGAGTCGAGTGGCCGCAGGCAGGTGCGTGGCGGCCACGAGGGGGCGGCTTCATGACGTACTGGAGGTGTACCCAAGGTCGACCCGGTAGACCTCGGCAAGCTTGCCTTTGAGATAAGACATGAACGGGCGCACCGACAGCGGACCGCCCGTGATGCGCTGCACCAGCTCGGGCATGGAGAACTTGGCGCCATGGCGGTGAACGTGCTCACCCAGCCAGAGGCGCAGGCCGGCGAGCTCGCCGGCCTCGATCTGGGCGTCGATATCGGGCAGGTCGGCATGCAGGCGCTCCCACAGATGACCGGCGATCAGGTTGCCGAGCGCGTAGGTGGGGAAATAGCCGATCGAGCCGCCGGACCAGTGCACGTCCTGAAGGACCCCGTTCGCGGGATCGCTGACCTCGAGCCCGAGATACTCGGCGAAGCGCGCGTTCCAGGCCTCGGGCAGATCGGCCACAGTGAGGCTCCCGTCGATGAGCTCGCGCTCGAGCTCGTAGCGCAGGATCACGTGCATGCCGTAGGTGGCCTCGTCGGCCTCCACCCGGATGAAGGATGGCTGGACCCGGTTGACGGCGCGGTAGAGCCCGGCCGCCCCGAGCTCGACCCCGAACTGCTCGCCGGCCAGCGTGCTGAGCACCGAGCAGAATGCCCGCCCCCGGCCGACCATGTTCTCCCACAGCCGGCTCTGGGACTCGTGGATGCCGAGCGACTCGGCGACACCGAGGGGCGTGCGCTGGAGGCTTTTGGCGATGCCGGCTTCGTAGAGGCCATGGCCGCACTCGTGCATGGCCCCGTAGAGGCCGGCTGGGAAATAGGTGGGGTCCCAGCGGGTGGTCAGGCGGACGTCGTCGCGCCCGAACGAGGTGGCGAAGGGATGGGCGGCCTCATCGAGGCGCCAGCCCTCGCGATCAAAGCCCATCCGCTTCAGCACTCGCGCCACCAGCTCGCGCTGCTGGGCCACCGGGAAGTGACCATGCAGGCAGGAGTCGTCGACGCCGTCGGCGCTGGTGATCACGGCGATGAGCGGCAGGAGCTCGGCTTTGAGTTCCTCGAAGATGCGGCTCACTTCGGCACTGCGCATGCCGGGCTCGTAGTCGTCGAGCAAGGCGTCATAGGGATCGGTGAACTCCGGCAGGTACTCGACGTAGCGCCGGGCCAGCTCGAAGTTGCGGGCCAGGTAGGGGGCAAAGGCGTCGAAGTCAGAGCGCGCCCGCGCCGCCACCCAGGCCACCTGGCCGACCGACCCCGCGCGGGCCAGCTCGGAGGCCAGTTCTGAGGGGACCCGGCGGGCCTTCTCCCACCGGCGGCGCACCACGGCGACGAGCCGGGCCTCGTCGGAATCGGGGTCGGCGCCGCGGACCTCCCGGGCGGCGGCCTCGAGGCGCCGCCCGATCTCATCGGCGATGAAACGCTCGTGACTGACCCGGCCGAGCGTGGCCAGGGTCTCGGCCCGGGCGGCCGCGCCCCGCGGGGGCATCATCGTCTGCTGGTCCCACTCGAGCAGATGGGCAGCCCGCCACAGGTCGTTGACCTCGGCCAGGCTCGCTCGCAGCTGGTTTACCGCATTGCCCATGATCAGTGGGGCATCCTCTCAGCCCCCCGCCTATGCAAGCAAACTCGCCACCCCCGGCGTATGCAAGCAAACTGACCGCGCGCGTGCCTGTGCGAGGATTGCTATGTGATCAGGCGTCGCAGCTCGATCAAGCTCGCCCACCTGTTCGGCTTCCGCATCGGCGTGGATGCGAGCTGGTTTCTCATTCTCTTCTTGATGATCTTCTGGTTGTCGGGGGACTTCCGCGATCAGCTGCATTCCTCCGACGGGGTGGCCTACCTCACCGCGGTGGGCACGGCACTGGCCCTCTTTGCCTCGCTCATCGTCCACGAGCTCGGCCATGCCCTGGTGGCCCGCCGCGAAGGGATCACCGTTACGCGGATCGACCTGCTGCTCTTCGGCGGCGTCACGGAGATGAGCCGCGACGCCGCCACCCCAGGGGAGGACTTCCGCATCGCCGTGGCGGGTCCTGCGGCCACGCTGGCCTTCGTCGTCCTCTGCCTGGTCGTCGACCTGCTCGTCGTCGGGCCCCACCGTCTCCTGCACGCGGCCGAGCTCGACGCCACCGTGCGGATCACCCCCGTCCTGCTCGCTTTGAGCTGGCTGCTGGTCTGGAACGTGCTGCTGCTGGCCTTCAACCTCGTGCCCGCCTTTCCCCTCGACGGGGGCCGGATCGCCCGCTCGGCGGTGTGGCGCCTCACGGCCAGCAAGGTCCGCGGGACCCGGATCGCGGCCCAGCTCGGCCAGGGCTTCGCCGTCGCGCTGGGCGGCGTGGGCCTCTGGCTGACCGTCCGCTCGGGGGCGTTCACGGGCTTGTGGCTGATTGCCGTGGCCTTCCTGCTTGGCCAGTCCGCGCGGGCGGCGCTGCTGCAGAGCGCCATGTCGGCTCGAATCGAGCGCGTGCGGGTGGTCGACATCATGGATACGCGGCCCGTGGCCATCCCCGAGCCGACCCCCATAGGCCAGGCCGAGGAGGAGTTCTTCTTGCGCTACGGCTGGCCGTGGTTTCCGGTCGTCGACGAGGAGGGGCGGTTCCTCGGCATCGTCCGCCACGAGCGGCTGCAAGGCCTGGTCGAATCCGGCCAGGGCTGGTTGACCGTCGGCTCGGCGCTCGAGAGCGAAGCAGCGACGGGGCTGCGCGTCGAGGAGGACCGACCCATCTCCGAGGTCCTGGCCTCTGAGTCGCTGGGCCGGCTCGGGGCGGTGATGGCCGTCGACCGGGAGGGCACGCTGCGGGGCGTGGTGACGGCCGGACAAGTGCGGCGCGCGCTGCAGGCGGTCTTGAGCTCGCCGGCGACCTAGCCGGTGCCGACCCACTCGGCGCCCTATCCTCTCGAACCGGAGTTCGCCTCTCGAACCGGAGTTCGTGTTCGCCCTGCCGCCGGGGCGTCTCGTATCGTCCGCCGCCCGGCGTAGGGTCCGGGTCAACTACTGAATTGGACTACGTATGACCCACGACTCGTCCTCCCCCCGGTAATGGCGATAAACGCGGTTAAGGAGAGGATGAGCAGGAGGAGCCCCGTGCCAAGCCGAGTTTCCGTTTCCGCCCCGCCTCGCGGTGTTCCGTCGGGTCGGCCCTGTGGTCACAACCGCCACGTGGGCACCTGCGCCACGTGTCAGCGCATCCAGCTCGAGCGCTGGAGCGTGCAGCTGGCCCAGGTCCAGGTCGGGCCGCCCGCGCCACCGAGCTGATTGGCGGCGGGCGGGGCGGGGCCTGCTGGGCGGGGCGAGTCCCAGGACGGCGCAGGGACCGCGCGCTCCGGGTGGTCGACCGGCGAAAAACGGGGAGAGCAGCACACACGCGATCTGATTTGTAAATGTGCGTGGTCCTGCCCCCGCCTGGCGGGGACAGCAGCACACACCTCTTCGGAGCCCCCGGCGCCTGTGCTCCCATCCTCGCATCCGAGCGACCCGTCCCCCGGCTTGGCACCGAGGCGCGAGGCCAGCCTCGGAACCCGGCCCTCGGCCTCTCAGGGTGCACGAGCCTCGCCCCGGGGTGCAAAACCCCCCAAACCAAAGCGCGAGGCTCGCGCCGTGGGGCGTTTCGCACCGGGGAGGTGCATATGTCACCAAGGTCTGCGGGGGCTGGAGAGCTTGGGGCCTTTTGAACAGGCCACGGTCGGCGACCGAGCGGCCGTCGGCGCGGCGAAGCGCCAACACCACCGCGGACCTCGCCGGCCTTGTCCGACCACAGACGCCCCCCACCCCGGCAACGCATCACCGGCCATGGCTCTCATAGAATCGAGCCGTGCCCTCACATGATGTCTTGATCATCGGGGCCGGCCTGGCCGGGCAGCGTGCCGCACTGGCCGCCGCCCAGGCCGGGGCAAGCGTGGCCATCATCTCCAAGGTTCACCCCGTCCGGTCCCATTCGGTGGCGGCCGCGGGCGGCATCAACGCCGCGCTGAACCCCGAGGACTCCTGGGAGTCACACGCCTTCGACACCGTCAAGGGCTCGGACTACCTCGGCGACCAGGACGCCATCGAGGTCATGTGCCGGGAGGCGCCGGACGAGATCCTCTGGCTCGAGCACGCCGGGGTCACCTTTCACCGCAACGAGAACGGAAACCTGGGCACCCGGGCCTTCGGCGGCGCTTCGGCGGCCCGCACCTACTACGTGGCTGACATCACCGGCCACGCCATCCTGCACGTGCTCTACGAGCAGCTGATGAAGCACTCGACCACGGTCGATCGCTACGAGGAGTGGTTCACGACCGATCTCCTCCAGGACGAGGACGGCCGCTGCGTCGGCGCCATCTGTCGCAACCTTCGCGACGGGCACCTCGAGGTCTTCAACGCCAAGGCCACCATCCTGGCCTCGGGCGGGGCGGGTCAGGTCTACCGCCCCACCACCAACGGGCTGATCGTCACCGGCGACGGCATCGCCCAGGCCTACCGCATCGGCGCCAAGCTGATGGACATGGAGATGGTCCAGTACCACCCGACCACCCTGGTCGGCAACGGACTGCTCATCACCGAGGGTGCCCGCGGCGAGGGCGCGCAGCTCTTCAACGCCGAGGGCGATCGGTTCATGGAGAACTACGCGCCCAACAAGCTCGAGCTGGCCTCCCGCGATGTCGTCTCGCAGGCCGAGCAGACCGAGATCAACGAGGGCCGCGGCTTTGAGGACGGCGGCCTGGCCCTCGACATCACCAAGGTCCCGCGCAAGCGCACGCTCGAGGCGCTTGCGCGAGATCGTCAACATCGGCCGCGACTTCGCCGGCGTCGACATCACGCGCGAGCCCATCCGCATCCGCCCGGGCCAGCACTACATCATGGGCGGGGTCAAGACCAACGTGGACGGCGAGACCTCGGTGCCGGGCCTCTATGCCGCCGGCGAGGTGGCCTGCGTCTCCGTTCACGGCGGCAACCGACTGGGCGCCAACTCGCTGCTCGACACGCTGGTGTTCGGCCGCCGCTCTGGCGAGCACGCCGCCAAGCGGGCGCTGCACATGTCCATGCCGGGCACGCATGCCGCCAAGGTGGCCGACACCGAGCGCTACATCGACACGATCATGAACCGGGCCACCGGCGGCCGCCGGGTCGCGGCCATCAAGCGCGAGCTCGGCGAGACCATGAACCAGTACGTCGCCGTCTACCGCGAGGCCGAGGGCCTGGCCGAGGCCCACGAGGTCGTGCGCCGGCTCAAGGAGGAGGCGCCGAAGGCGGCCATCGACGACAAGGGCAGCGTTTTCAACCAGGACATCATCGCCGCCATCGAATTGGGGTACATGCTCGATGTGGCCGAGGCGATCATCGTGGGAGCGGAGGAGCGCAAGGAATCGCGCGGGGCGCAGTCGCGGACGGACTTCCCAGATCGCAACGACGATGAGTGGCTCAAGCACATCGACATCTCGCTGGATGGCGGGGAGCCACAGGTCTCCTACTCGCCGATCACCTTCACGCAGTGGGAGCCTGAGGAAAGGAAGTACTGATGCCCGAGTTCACGGTGCGCATCCGCCGCTTCGATCCCAACTCGGGCGAGGCCGCCCACTGGGATGAGCACACCGTCGATATGCCCGAGACGCAGTCGGTGCTCGACGCCATCCTGCAGATCAAGGACGACGTCGACGCCTCGATCGGCATCCGCTGCTCCTGCCAGCAGGCCATCTGCGGCTCCTGCGCAGTGCGCATGAACGGCAAGCCCGGGCTGGCCTGCAACACCCACCTGCGCGAGGCGGCCCAGCGTGGCTTTGGCACCGGGTGGAATCCTCCTCAGGAGAGCCAGCACACCCACGTCATCGAAGTCGAGCCGATGGGCAACATGCCCGTCATCCGCGATCTCATCGTCGACATGGACGCCGTGCACTGGAAGAAGATCCAGCGCGTCACCCCGTGGCTCATCAACAAGGAGCCGGTTCCCGAGCGCGAGTACATCGTCCCCCACGACAACATGGTCGATGTCACCCAGAGCATGGCCTGCATTCAATGCGGCGCCTGCGTCTCGGATTGCCTCTCGATGGAGCTCGACCCCCTGTTCGTGGGCCCCGCCGCCTCGGCCAAGGCCTACCGGTTCGTCGGCGACCCGCGCGATGCCCAGCACTTCGAGCGTCTCCAGGACCTCGCCGAGGACGAGCACGGCATCTACGACTGCACGCACTGCTTCAACTGCATCGACGCCTGCCCCAAGGGTGTCGACCCAATGAGCCAGATCATGCGCCTGCGCCGCCGTTCCGGCTCGGACTTCGACATCGAAGACCGCAACAACGGCTACCGCCACGAGCACGCCTTCGTGGAGAACATCCAGAAGAACGGCCTGCTCCACGAGGCGGACCTGCTGCCGGACTCCTACGGCGGCAAGTTCCACCCCCGCGCCGTGCCGGAGCTGATCAGCTCCCTTCCCGTGGTCACGCGCGCGGTGGCGCGAGGCAAGGTAACGCCCAAGAACGCCCTGTTGCACCCCCATAAGGCCCCTAAGGAGGTCAAGCGCATCTTCGAGCTCGTCGAGGGCCGGGATGAGCGGGTGGAGCTCAACCTCTACGTCTCGGGCTACGAGGATGAGGAGACGGAGGCCAAGGAGACCCAGTCGGGTGGCGCCAAGGATCAGGGCGAGCCGGAGGAGGGTGGCGCGCAGGAGCGCAAGCCACCCGACGAGGGTTCGGAGGCCGGGACGTCCGGGGACGAGTCGTCGACGGAAACGGAGAAGGAATGAAAGTCGCCTACTGGCCCGGCTGCGTGAGCCGCGGCTTCACGCCGGAGCTCCACGGCGCGATGGCCAAGGTCGCGCCCCTGCTTGACATCGAGCTGATCGAGCTCGACCGCGCCTCGTGCTGCGGCGCGGGCGTGATCGCCGAGCACAACCAGGAGCTGGCCGACACCCTCAACGCGCGCACGTTCGCCCTGGCCCAGCAGACCGACGGCCACCTGATGATGAACATCTGCTCGACGTGCCAGGGCTCGCAGTCCGAGTGCCAGGAGCGGCTCGATGCCAACACCGACTACCGCGAGCACGTCAACGGCAACCTCACCGAGGAGGGCCTGCGCTACGAGAAGGGCATCCAGAACAAGAACCTGCTCTGGCTACTCGTGGAGGACATCGGGCTCGACGCCGTCCAGGCCCGGGTCAAGCGCCCGCTGAAGGACCTCAAGGTTGGGCCGTTCTACGGCTGCTACATCGTGCGCCCGGTCGACCGGCTGGGCATCGACGAGGAGCGCCCGCGCGACCGCTACCTGCACTGGTTGATCGAGGCCCTGGGCGGCACGGTGATCGATTACGCGGGCGTCTATAAGTGCTGTGGCTTTCCGATCATCACCATGAATAAGGAAGTCTCCCTGGCCCAGGCGGGCCGGCATCTCGGCGATGCCATCGACGCCCAGGCCGATTGCCTGGTGGTGCCCTGCCCGCTGTGCCATCTCAACCTCGACCTGCAACAGCCACTCGCCGCCAAGCAGGTCGGCCGCGACCTCGGGCTGCCGGTGCTCCATCTGCCCCAGCTTCTCGGCCTGGCCTTCGGGCTCTCGCCCAAGGAGCTCGGCATGAGCAAGCACATCGTCAAGCCGACCTCGGTCATCGACTGGTCGAACTCGGTCGTGGCCGCGGCCGCCTGAGAGGCGGCCGGCGGGCGCAGCACAGACCCTTAAATCCGAAAAGCGAGGCTCCGTCGCCTCGCTTTTCGGTCATACCCCTGTCGTCCGCCCGATGGAAGCTCTGGGGGTTCCCGCAACCCGGGGGACTGCACCGGATGCTGGCATTTTGGGTCTCAGGCGTCATCCCCTGGTGCGGGGGAACTTGGGGTGACGTCCGGCACTCCAAAAGGGGGATACCCGTTTCACCGTTTTGTACATCGGGCAGCTAAACTCCAGGCGCGCGCGGGACCGACGCGCTGGTCAGGCCCATGGTTTCCCACACTGCCGTCCGCGTTGCCGTGGGGCGATTCGAGGACATCGTCGCCCACGGACTTCGTGCGCTGATCACCGATGACGAGGGCCTCGAGCTCGTGTCCGATGGCATCGACATGCACGAGTTGCGCGAGGCCCTGGGCCGCTGCCGGCCGAATGTCGTCCTGCTCAACTTCGGCTCGCTGACCACCGCCTCGCTGCTGCGCGACCTGCACCGCGAGCATCCGGACACTCGCATCGTCGTGCTCGCCAACCACCCCACGCCGTCCGAATGCCGGCAGATGCTCGCCTTCGGGGCCACGGCATGCTTGGCCAAGAGCACCGAGGCCCGCGACGTCCTGCACGCCATCCACCTGGCCTCGCGCGGCATGCACGTCCTCCCCCCGGCCAGCCGGTACGGCGAAGAGGGCGGAGGCCCTGATCTCCTGACGCCGCGAGAAGCCGAGGTGCTGGAGCTCCTCCAGGGCGGCCGCGCCAACGCCGAGATCGCCGAACTCTTACAGGTGAGCACGGAGACCGTGCGCAGTCACGCCCGGCGGATCTACCGCAAGCTCGGGGTCAGGACGCGCCGCGAGCTGCGGGCGCGCCGGTAAGCCCCCGCGAGAGAAGCTCCTCGGCGATCTGAACGGCATTGGTCGCCGCGCCCTTGCGCAGGTTGTCGGAGACCACCCACATGCTGAAAGCGCGGGGGTGGGACTCGTCGTTGCGCAGGCGGCCCACGAACACCTCGTCGCGGCCGGTCGCGCTCAGCGGCGTGGGCACGTCGTCGAGCTGGACGCCGGGCGCGCCGCGCGAGCAACCGGCGGACCTCGTCGACCGCGATGGGCGCGCGCGTCTGGACGTTGACCGCCTCTGAGTGGCTGATGCGCACGGGGACCCGGACGCAGGTCACGGCGACCCCGATCGACTCGTCCTCGAGGATCTTGCGCGTCTCGAACATCATCTTGCGCTCTTCGTCGGTGTGGTCATCGCCGGGGGGGAAGTTGCCGGCCGCGCCGATGACGTTGAAGGCGATCGGCTCCGGGTAAATGGTCGGCGCGGCGACCGGCTCCCCGGCCAGGTCGGCCCGGGTCTGGCGCTCGAGCTCGTCAAGCGCCTTCTTGCCCGTGCCGGAGACCGACTGGTAGGTGGCCACGATCAGCCGCTCGATGCCGACGGCCCGATGGATCGGAGCCAGGGCGACCATGAGCTGCATGGTCGAGCAGTTCGGGTTGGCGATCAGACCGGCGTGGCCGTGCAGGGCGTGCGGGTTGACCTCGGAGACGACGAGCGGGATGTCGGGATCACGGCGAAAGGCGGACGAGTTGTCGACCACGGTGGCGCCGGCAGCGACGAACCGAGGCGCCCACTCCCGCGAGACGCCCGCGCCGGCCGAGAACAGGGCGATGTCGAACCCCTCGATGTCGGCGTCGGGCTCGAGCGCGCGGACGGTCAGGCCGTCGTCGAGCTGGCGGCCGGCCGAGCGGGCGCTGGCGAAGGGGACGATCTCCTCGGCCGGGAAGCGGCGGCTGCGCAGCAGCTCGAGCATGGTCGTGCCCACGACGCCGGTGGCGCCGACGACGGCGACGCGCATCAGTGCTTGCTCCGGGAGGGGGCCATCAGCGGGGGCCCCGGTTGAACGGCTCCGGCCCCACGCCGTCGTCCCCGAGACCGAAGGCATCGTGCAAAGCCCGCACGGCTTGGGGCACGTGCCCAGAGCGGATCACGCAGGAGATCTTGATCGGCGAGGTGGAGATCATCTCGATGTTGATCTCCTCGTCGGCCAGGACCTTGAACACCTTGGCGGCCACCCCGGGGTGCGAGCGCATCCCGGCGCCGACGATCGAGACCTTGCCGATCTCACGGTCGGTGTCGACGTGCTCGATGCCGAGCTCGGCGGCGATCGGCTCGAGCGCCCGCTCGGCGGCGCGCAGATCCTCGCTGGAGATGGTGAAGGACACCTCGGCCGCCCGCCCGGCCGTGAGCGGCTCGTTCTGGATGATCGTGTCGACGTTGCACCCGGCCACGGCGAGGCCCTCGAAGATGGCGGCGGCCGCGCCGGGGCGGTCGGGCACGCCGCACAGGGTGATCCGCGCCTCTTCGGTCGAGTGGGTGACTGCGGTGACCAGCGGTTGTTCCATCGTCACATCTTCTCCGACTACTAAGGTACCGGGGCCGTCCGCGAAGCTCGAGCGGCAGTGGATGCGCACGCCGTGGGTGCGGGCGTACTCGACCGAGCGCAGCTGCAGGACCTTGGCCCCCGAGGCCGCCATCTCGAGCATCTCCTCGAAGGAGACCATCGACAGCTTGCGGGCAGTGGGGACGATGCGGGGATCGGCGGTGAACACGCCGGCCACATCGGTGTAGATCTCGCACACCTCGGCGCCGATGGCGGCGGCCAGGGCGACCGCGGTGGTGTCCGAGCCGCCCCGGCCGAGGGTGGTCACATCCCGCGAGGTGGAGACGCCCTGAAAGCCGGCGACGAGGACGATCTTGTCCTCCCCCAGGGCGTCGCGGATGCGCTCGGCCCGGACGTCGATGATCTTGGCCTTGGTATGGGAGGTGTCGGTGACGATGCCGGCCTGGGAACCGGTGAGCGAGATCGCCTTGTGGCCAAGGTCGTTGATGGCCATCGCGCACAGGGCGCAGGACATGCGCTCCCCGGTGGAGAGGAGCATGTCCATCTCCCGGGGATCGGGAAGGGGCGAGACCTCCTCGGCCATGGCGATGAGCTCGTCGGTCGTCTTCCCTCGGGCGCTGAGCACGGCGACGACGCGAGTGCCGGCCTCCCGGCGGGCGACGATGCGCTGGGCGGCGCGCTTGATCCGCTCGGCGTCGGCCACCGAGGTGCCGCCGAACTTCATGACCACGGTCTCGGTCTCGAGGACGGCTGACACGGCCCTGAACAGTAGGGAGCGCTCAGACCGCGCGGCGGCCGGCCAGGGCGCGCCCCAGCGTGAGCTCGTCGGCGTACTCGAGATCCGCGCCCACCGGCAGGCCGCTGGCCAGCCGCGTGACGCTGAGCTCGGGGACGCGCTCACGCAGGCCTTCGGCGATATGCAGCGCGGTCGCCTCACCGCTCGTGGTCGGGTTGGTGGCGATGACCACCTCCCGCACGCCGGTGTCGGCCACCCGCTCGAACAGCTCGGCGATCTTCAGGTGCTCGGGGTCGACGCCGTCGATCGGCGACAGGGCCCCGCCGAGGACGTGGTAACGGCCGCGGAACTCGTGCGTGCGTTCAATCGAGATCACATCGGAGGGCTCCTCGACCACGCAGATCACCTCGGGATCGCGCCGCTCGTCGGTGCAGATCCGGCAGCGGGGGCCGTCGGCCAGGTTGAAGCACACCTCGCAGAGGCCGATCCGCTCCTTGACCTCGCGGATGGCCTCGGCCAGGGCCAGAGCCTCCTCCTCGCTGGCGCGCAGGAGGTGGAAGGCCAGGCGCTGGGCGGTCCGGCCCCCAACGCCGGGGAGGCGGGAGAGCTCGGTGATGAGACGCTGGACGGGCGGGGCGTACACCGACGGCTAGTGGGTCGCACCGGAAGGTATCGCCTGGAAGCGCGCGGTCCGGGGGCCGCCAGGCGAGGACGCAGAAGCCGTGGCGCAGCAGCGCTGCGCGAGGCTTCGAGGACGCCGCATGGCGGTCATCCGCGACGTGCGATTCCGGTGAAACATTGCCGGAGGAGCCACTAAAAGCCCGGGAGGCCCAGGTTGCCGAGCCCGCCGGCGATGTTGCCGAGCTTGGAGTTGGCCAGCTCCTGCGCCGAGCGCAGGCCCTCGTTGACGGCCGCCAGGACCATGTCCTGCAGAAGCTCGACATCCTCGGGATCGACGGCATCAGGGGAGATCGTGATCGACTTGATGGCGAGCTCGCCGGTCACCTGGACCGTGACCATGCCCCCACCGGCCGAGGCCTCGACCACCTCATCCTTGAGGGACTCCTGGGCGGCGAGCATCTCCTGCTGCATCTTCTGGGCCTGCTTCATCAGTTGCTGCATGTTCGGTTGGGGCATCAGCCGGCCTCCGCTTGGTGGGTTTCGTCTTCGAAGATCTCCTCGCCGTCGAACTCCTCCAGGAACCGGCGCACGAGCTCCTCGCCGTCGAGGACGGCGGCGCCGGCGGACGCCGGAGCGGAAGGCTCCTCCCGGAGCTCATAGCGCAGCGACAGGCTCTGGCCCGTGGTCGTGCGCATCGCGTCGGCGGCGACGCGGCGGTGCTCGTCCTGCTCGGCCTTGCGCTTGAGGAAGTCGGCCCCGGGCGGGAAGGCGAGCGTGAGCTCGCGCTCGCTGACTGCGACCGGAGTGGCCGCCTCCAGAGCGGCGGCCACCATCGCATTCTGGCCCCGGACGAGGTCGATCACGGCCGGCCAGGCGGTGGTGGCCGCGGCCAGCGTGAAGGCACCGCTGTGGCGGGCGAAGCCGGGCCGGGGGGTCGGTGGCCCCGGGTCCGGGCCGGGCGCGGGCGGCGTGGGGGGACTCGGCTCGGGGCCAGGGGCCGGGGGCGTCGCGGGCCCCGGGGTTGGATCGGGCGCCGGTCCGGGCCCTGGCGGGGCGGGGGCCGGCGGGGTCGGGCCGGGTGCCGGCGGGACCACGGTCGGGATGTCGTCCCCGGCGGTTGGGGTCGGGGTCGCGGTCGGGGCCGGGGCCGGGCCGCGGTCGGGGCCGGGGTCGGGGTCGCGGCCGCGGTCGGGGTCGGGGTCGGGGTCGGGGTGGGGGCCGGCGTCGGCGCGGCGGTCGGGGTCGGGGCCGGGGCCGGGGGCCCCGCGACCGAGGCCGCTGGGAGGCCGGCTTCGAGGCGCTCGATCCGCGCCATCAGGGCGCCCACGGACGGGTCGATCTCCGGCGCGGCGGCCTTGGCCAGAAGCAGCTCGAGCTGAATCCGGGCCTGCGCCCCGTTCGTGGTCGCCTCGATGGCGGCCGAGACGAGGTCGAGCAGCCGAACGGTGTCGGCGCCGGAGAGAGCGGCGGCCTGTGCGACCAGCCGGCGGTCGCGCTCCGGGGTGACCCGGATCTCGGGCGGCACCGCGTCGAGGAGCTGCACGGTGAGCAGCTCGCGGCCATGGATCTCGAGGTCGCGGAGTACCTGCCCGGCGTCACGACCCGAGTCGGCCAGGCGGGCCGCGGCCCGCAGCGCCGCCGCCGGATCCCGGGCGACGATGGCGTCGACGGCCGCGAACAGCAGCTCGGCATCGGCCACGCCAAGCACGGCCAGGACGTCCGCAGCCTCGATTCGGCGCTCACCGGCGTAGGTAACGAGCTGCTCGAGGGTGCCGAGGGCGTCGCGGAAGCTGCCGGTGGCGTGACGGGCGATGAGGGCCACCGCGCCGGGGTCGATGTCGATCCCCTCCTGCGTGGCCACCCGCCCGAGCACGTGGCTCACCTGCTCGGCCGAGGGCCGCCCGAAGTCGAAGCGGTGGCAGCGGTCGACGACCGTGGGCAGCACCTTCTGGGCCTCGGTCGTGGCCAGCACGAAGATCGTGCGCGGCGGCGGCTCCTCCAGCGTCTTGAGGAAGGCGTTCCAGGCCTGCGAGGAGAGCATGTGCGCCTCGTCGAGGATGTAGACCTTGTGCCGGCCGGAGACCGGCGCGTAGGCCACCTTTTCGCGCAGGTCCCGGATGTCGTCCACCGAGTTGTTGGACGCCGCGTCCATCTCGATGACATCGAGCGAGGTGGCACCCGCGATGGCCCGACAGGACTCACACGTGCCGCACGGGCTCGTCGTGGGCCCGTTCTCGCAATTCAGGCAGGCGGCGAGGATCTTGGCCATGCTCGTCTTGCCCGTCCCGCGAGAGCCGACGAACAGGTAGGCATGATGGACCTGGCCGCGCTCCACGGCATTGCGCAGCGTGCGGACCACATGCTCCTGGCCCACGACCTCGGCGAAGGTGCGCGGGCGATGGCGGCGATAGAGCGAAGGACCGGAGGACACGGAGATTCGAGTCTAGTCCTGGGTCCGGTCCCCAGCGGGTTGGGCCACGCTGAAGTCGTGGCCCAACCCGGTCGGGGGGCGTCTAGCCGATCTTGACCTTGCCGACGCCGACGACGGAGAGGTAGAGCACCGTTGGCTGCACGGTGTTCCCGTTCTCGCACTGACCCTTGTGCGGCCCGCTCTCAAAGCGCGGCGAGATGCCGGCGAACGTGCCCGTCAGCTTGAGGCTGCCGGTCAGCTTCTTATACGCGCCGGTCCCGCTGACGATCGTGGCCGGGCCACTCCAGGTCACCATCAGCGAACAGGTCTTGGCGGAGTTCACGGTCGGCTTGGCGGAGTTGCTCACGGCGTTGAACTTGGTCGCGTCGACTGTGATCGTCCCCTTCTTAAGGCTGAGCCGCTCGAAGGAGCCGTTGGGATCCGCCTTGCCATTCGGGTCGATGGAGGTGCCCGTACCGTAGTCGCCGATGGCGCCGACGATCAGGATCTTCTGGTGCACGCTGCCGGAGCCACTGACAAAGATCCGGATCGTTGAACCAGAGCTCGTCGCGGCCGAGGCCACAGCTGCCGCCACGAGGACAGCCAGGGCGGCCGCTCCCAATGCAAGCCTCACTCGCTTCATCACTTCCTACCATCTGATTGTGTTGCACGCTCGCGCGGCGGCTGCCCGAGCGCTCCCCAGAGGTTCGCCCCAACCGCCGCGCCAAGCCGGGGGACTGTACCACCGGCATACCGGGCGCGGGACAGGCCGACTCGGCGTCTTGCGCCCCGTGGGAGACAGCGTTAGACCCCCCGACGAGCGGGGGTTATAGGTGGACCGTGCACCCTCCGTCGTGGCCGGTACCCGGGGCGCTGCCAGCGAGTCGCGATTCCGGCCGGCGCTCCCGTCGCGCCTGAAGGTCACCGCTTAAGGCTGCTTCCTTCCGGACCTGACCTGGTTCACGGGCCTCCATCGCCACGGGACCGAACCATCAACACCACAACTCGAAGCGCTGACCCCGGGGCCTGAGCCCCTTGGGAGGGGATTCAGCCCCACTAGAGCGGATTGCGGGTACAGGGCACCGCTAGCACCCCGCCTAGCACGGTCCGCTATGGATCCTAGCGGTCCCGCGCCTTTCGACCAAGCGGCCGGTCCCCCGACCGGGGTCGTGGACGCCGGCCAGGGCCGCTGCCCCGTTCACAGCGTCGCACTCGAGCCCTCTCATCGCCCGAGTGCGACCGGGCGGCCCTCCAGGGGCCGGTTTGTCCATCTCGGCTCGCAGAGCGGGTCGAGTGAGACGTTATGAACGTCGATCAGGCGGCCGCTCCCAGACGAGGACCGACTGCGGATCCTCGGGATCGACGTTGACGTTGATCCTCGCCCCCACGGCCACGCCCTGAAGCGTCGCGTCGTGCAGTGATTGCGAGACGTGCACCTGGTAGCGCTCGCGCTCCTGTGGCTGGACGGTGAGATCGAATTCGATCTGACGGCCGCCGCCGGGCTGGGTGCCGGTTTCCTGCATCGAGTTGACGACCGCGGGTCTGAGCACGCCGACCTTGTTGAGGCGCATGATCTTGTCTCGCTGCCCGGCCATGCCGGCCGGATTGACCGCCTGCATGGCCGTCCCCTTGAGTTTGTCCATAAAACCCGCGTTCCTCCTCTGGTCCGTCGTGGAGGCGATCCCGCTGCGGCCCGGTCCGGAGGATCCTCTCGCATGGTGAGGTTCAGGTGGGGAAAATTGCGTCGGGTCGGACGGCATTCAGAAGCACCATCTGAACTGGCGAGACGACGACGTAGAATCGGTCCCTCAGGGCGCGTAGCTCAGTGGGAGAGCGCTCGCTTCACACGCGAGAGGTCGCTGGTTCGAGCCCAGCCGTGCCCATCGCATTTGCAGGTATTTCTTGTAGTTGGCCTGGCTTCCCACGCTCCGTCGAGTGGCCTCCGTGGCCCAGACCGTGGCCCAGGAGGCGGTTCGGTGGCCTAGCAAACATGGCCTAACCAGGCCAAAAGTGCCAAGTTCGACGTGCTTAGCGACGCTCCCGGCTGCGGCTGACGGCCGTCAGTGGCGGCCGGCGGCAACATCGCTGTCCGCGCCGTTGAGCAGCCGGTCGAACGCGGCGTGAACGTTCCTGCGCGAGACGCGCTTCTGAACCTGGGCGTAGATCTCGAGCGTCGTCTTCGAGTCGGCGTGGCCGACCTGGTCCATCACATACGGGAGCGGCGCGCCGGCTTCGAGCATGAGGCTGATGTACGTGCGCCGGAGAGCGTGCGGCGTGATCTTCGGAAGAGGCATGATCCCACGCTCAGCGCGGATCTCGTTGACACAATTGACGACAGGCGCCAGGACCCGCTCACGGACGCTGTCCTTATCGCGCGGGCGACCGCTGTCGGTCGCGAATACGAACTCGTCGACGCTGTCGGGCTTGCGTTCCGCACGCCAGGCGTTCAGTTCCTCGACGAGGTCGAGGCTCAGATCGACTTCGCGGACACCGACTGCGGTCTTGGCCTGCTCGACCACGAGGCGCTGGTGGGCTGTGTCGACAGACCGCCACCGAAGCGCGCAGACCTCCCCCACCCGGAGCCCCGACTTCGCCATCACCGCGATCAGCGGTCGCCGACCGATGCGTTGATCCGACCTCGCCGCGCGATCAACCTCGTTGGCGACCGCGAGGAGCTCGGCGAGCTCATCAGCTTCGAGGAACCGGCGGGTCGGGCGATCTGCCTTCAGCCGCCGTCGCCTGCCCCGCGCTGGGTTACTCGCAAGCAGTCCGTGCTCGACGGCGGTATCGAGGATGTTCGCCAGGAGGACGAGAGTCTTGTTGATCGACTCGTTGCTCAGCGCCACGCGTCGCTGGCCTCGCTTGTCACGAATCGGCCGTCCGACCGCGGCCGCGGCCTTGATCCGCTCGCGCTCGATGACCTTCTCGCTGCGGTACTCGTCGACGAGCGCGATCGTGATGACAGAGACCTTAGTGTCGGCGAAGAATGGGAGAAGGTGCTTCCGCAGCCGCCACTCGTAGTCGGCCTGCGTCGTGGGCCTCAGTTCCGACTTCCGAGCGCACCACCACCGCGACGCGAAGACATGAAACGTCGGGTCTTCGCCACCAGGAGACATGCTCGGCGGCCGCCACAAGCCGACCTGGATCTCGGCGAGGATCTGCTCGAGCCTGCGTTCAGCCTTGCGCAGTGTCCAGCCGTCGGCGTCGGTTCCGAGCGTGACGACCTCGCGCCGCCCGTAGGCGCGGACCCGCAGGCTATAGGTAATCTTCCCATCCCGCCGCTCGTGCGTCCGGATCTGACCGTGTACCCGCTTCTCCATCGGTTGCCGAGTCTACGTCCGGGGGCGGCCGTCGATGACGATCGTCGGTGTAGCCGCGGATTCCGGTTCCAGTGTAGTCCTGAGTAAGTCCATCCGAAAGTGCATCCGGTCGGGATGCACTCGATGTCCCAAATCGCCCGCCGCCGTAGCGATTACTGTGCGTGTGCGGCCGACTACCCGCCCTCCACGAGGTCGTTCGGGTAGTCGGCCGCAGGGTCACTTCCTGTCTCGGCGGCGGGCTGGCGGGGCGCCGAAGGCGTCCGTCGTAATCGACATCATCGTGGTGATGGCTCCAGCAGAGATCGACCCGGCGGCGTACCTGTTGGCCTACGAGGAGGCCAAGAGGGCGCTGGATGAGCAGGAGCGGGCGGTCTTCGAGTTGCGGAGCCGAGCTGGTCAGCTGATCGCGGGAGCGGCGATCACGACCTCGTTCTTCGGCGGACAAGCGCTGCGGCACGAGCTCCACACGATGAGCTGGATCGCCGTCGCCTGCTTCGTCGCCCTCAGCATCGCCGTTTTGGTGATCCTGTGGCCACGACGAGACTGGGAGTTCAACCTATCCCCTGCCCAGTTCATCGACACCTACATCGAGCCGGTCGATGCCGAGCCGCTCGACCTGCCGAGCATTCACCGCGACTTGGCGCTCCATATGGGCAACAGCGCGGCTCTCAATCGGGAGCAGCTTCGCTGGCTCACCGGCGCATTCCGCATCGGCGCCGTGCTGCTCGTGGCCGAAGTGATTGCGTGGGTCATCGTCCTGATCAACCAGTCCTAGAATGTCGTCGATGGCCGACAAGCCCGCACCCCAGCCGCAGCCCCAGCCGATCCGGCCGAGCCCCATGGTGGGCGAGACTCGGGACAACGGCAGCGGCAGCTCCTCGCAGCGCTGAGCTTCCGCAGCGTCTGGCGCCCACCGGCGAGCCGTGTTCGTGGGTCTCTCAACGACCGACGAGGACGACGTCGATTGGGCACGAGGTCCCGCGCTCAGTCCCGCGTTAGGTCCCGCGCCCAGCGCGGGACTCGCAAGCGCGCATCGCCCGCCGCCATGGGGTTCTTACGTCGCGTGTGTGGCCGACTACCCGCCCTCCACGTTGGTCGTTCGGGTAGTCGGCCACACACCGAGTTCCAGCTCTGGCGGCGGGCGGTGGCCGGCCTGATCCGGTGAGCCTCATCGGGAGCGGCAGTGAGGACAACCTGACGGTGGAGCGGCGACAGTTGGTGGGATCCGGCAAGAGACGTTTGGATCACGGTTCGACGCGCCTGCTCGTGGATATGGCAAGCGGATGGGACTCCTGAGTCTTGGCCCTCCTGCTCTTGCCTCTCCTATGGCAAGGCGTGTCGCTATTTGCGGGTTTCAGCGTGCGCATGGCATGAGTCCCGGGGCCGCGCCGACGATGGTGCTGACCGGTGGTCTTGGCGGCGGTGGAGGTGGCACGGTCGGTAGCGGCGACGGCGCCGGAGCTGCGGTCTGGGTGGCGTAGAGCAGGCGCCAGATGCGGCGGGCGAGGTGGCGTTTGAGGCAGCGGATGGCTTCGCGCTTGGTCTTGCCCTCGGCGTGTTTGCGGGCGAGGTAGGCGCGGGTCGCGGGGTCGGTGCGGGCGCGGGAGAGCGCGATGATGTGGATGGCGCGGTTGAGTTGGCGGTCGCCGCCGCGGTGCAGGCGGTGGCGTTGGGTCTTGCCCGCTGCGGCGGGGATCGGGGCGGTGCCGGCGTGGCGGGCGAAGTGCCCGTCGGTCGGGAAGCGCTTGCGCGCCGGCGGTGTGGCCGATGATGATCGCGGCGGTCACGGTGCCGCAGCCGGGCTGGGTCGAGCAGCTGCGGGGCGTGGGCTTCGATCAGCGCGGTGAGCTCGGCGAGCAGCTCGCGTTCCTCGCGGCCGATCTCGCTGATCCGCTTGAGCATCCGCTTGGCGACCCGCAGCCTGCGGGCTGCGGGGCAGCCGGGCGAGCCCGCGGGTGAGCTTCGCGCAGACCCGGGGGCCTGATCAGCGCGGCGGGCCGGATCTGGCCTCGAGCTCGGGGGCGATCTGCGACCAGATGCCAGCGCAGCCGGTTGATCATCCGGATGCGCTCGATGATCGATCTGATCGCGGTAGTCGCTCAGGACGCGGATCTCCATCGCCTGCTCGTCACAGAACGCCACCGGAGCTGTCGATCCCGTCTCCGACCACGGCCCAGGCGATCGCGCGCGCGTCGATCGGATCAGACTTCCCCGCGTCCGCCGTGAGACCTTGCGGGTCTGACCGGTCATCGCGGCCGGCACCCGGATCACCCGTTCCCCGGCCGCCATCAACGCGCTCTCCAGCCGCGCGGACACGTGCCGGCAGTCCTCGATCGCCCACACCCGCTCAGCGTCCAGCCCGGCGGCGAACCGCAACGCGTCCAGCGCCCCTCGTCGCTGGCCGCGATCGCCGAGCTGCCCGCGCAGCGCGCCGGTCTGCCCATCCAGCGCGACCAGCGTGTGGTTGCGCTTGTGGGTGTCTGCCCCAATCACGATCATGTGCCGCGTCCCTTCGTTGGTGGCCGACGAAGCGGACCTCCGGCGGACACCGCTCAGTCGGGGCGCTGCCACGCTCCTTATCTGTGCCGCATAGTCATCGCAAGCCCATGGGTTGGTGACCGGTGGCGGGGCGTGGGCGGGGTGGGTGGTGGTGGTCGGGTGCGCGCGGGCGCTCAGCCTTATCTCGGTGCTCGGCCCGGGATGGCTCCGGGTCGGCGACATGATGGTTGGTGGGGTGATCCCGCTGGGGTATGCGGTGCGGCCGCTCGGTCTATAAGGGCCGTCCACGAGCTGGTCGTGGCGGCAGGAGCGGGCGTGGAGCTGGCCGCGGTGCATCTGGGTGACAGAGAGCGTGACGCGCACCGACCCTGGGTCAGATCGGGGCGATCGCCTCGTCGCCGAGTTCTCGCAGCAGGTGATAGCTGCGCTTGAGGATCTTGCGCGCGACCGACAGCCGCGCGCGGTTAGAGCCGATGCGCTCGGCGGCCTGGGAGTAATAGTCATAGTCCGGGCTGCATTTGCGCGCGGCGCACATCGACGCTTCAAACAGCGCCCAGCGCAGCGCCGGCGGGCCCTGGCGCGAGAGATGCCCAGGCGCGCGGCGCTGATCGGACTGATGGACGGTGATGTCCAGGCCGGCGAACCGGACCGCGTCACTGGAGGATGAGAACCGGCGGGCGTCGCCGAGCTCGGCCAGGATCGTCACCGCGGTCAGCTCCCCGACCCCGAACTGCGACAGCAGCGCCTTGCAGCCCGGCTGGTGGCGCGCGAACGCGCGCAGACGCGCGTCCAGCGGAGCGAGCTGGATCTCGAGCGCGTCGATGATCGCCAGCGCGACCGTGATCTGCTCGCGCGCCGCAGCCGGCAGCGGCTGCGCGGCCAGCCAGGTGCGCCCGGCGAGTGTCAGCAGCTCGCCGTGCTGCGGGCAGCCGTGGTGATACAGGACGGCCTGGATGCGCTGCTGCCACTCGCCGCGCTGATGCGAGAGCGTGTGCCGCAGCCGGACCTGGGCGCGGAGATCGAGCAGATGCTCGGGCGGGATCCACGACTCCGGCAACCGCCCGATCATCATCAGCTCGCGGATGTGCCGGGCGTCAGCGCGGTCGCTCTTGGCGCGCTTCTTGTTGCCCCGCCTCGCGGCGGTCTCCGCCGGCTCGGCCAGGTGCACGACCGCGCCGACCTGCGCCAGCTCATCGGCCACGAACCGCCAGCCGGTCGTTGCCTCCAACGCCGACCTCGAGCTGTTGGCCGCGGAACTTCTCACAGAACTGCCGCACCCCTTGGCGGTGCGCCGGCGTGATCCGCGACCGCGTGATCTCGCCGGTCTCGGTGTCGATCCACTCCGCAGTGATCTGCGCGCGGTGCTGGTCAAGGCCCATCACGATCGTCATGGCACGGCCTCCTCGCTCGCCAGGCTCGCGCAGCCCAACGCCGCGCGCGGACGACAGCAGACCTACCGCCCGACCCGGACGGCCCCGCTGCACATGCCATCTATCAAGTCACGCCGGCGGTCCTCGGTCGGTGACGGGCGACACAGCCAAAGCCGGTCAGACCACCGGTCGACAGCGACAAAGAGAGTCAGCCCGCCACCGACCGAGAGCCAAACCGACCAGCCGGACGGCACCGACCGCCGCCCAGCTTCTCACTGAGGCGACAAGCGGGTCGATCGTGGCGCTGGCTCCTCAGCCCTCCTTCCGAACAGCACATCCTCGGCCGGTTGTCCCTGCTGAGTCGTGCGGACAGCGACAGCTCGCCAAGAGTGCAACGTGGGCGACGATGTGGGAGCGTTGAGAGGGCTCGGCAGACCGCCCGGGCCAGCCGCGGATACGCCGAGGGCTGACAGCTGCTCCCCTCGTCAAGCCCGAAGGTCCGGATGCCCAACTGCCTCGGCGGCTCGCCGACGTTCGAGTCGCGTTTGTGCCACGGGCCGCCTGGCCGTGTCGCTTCGCGGTCCACTCAAGGTTTCTGCTCGTGCTTCGGGCTCACGACTTCCTCGACCTCGCGCTGGGTCAGCTCATGCACGACCTCGAGCCCAACGCTCACGCTCAGCGCGAGCAATCCCTCTTTCGCTGCGCCGACGAGGTTGGCGAGCGTCTGTTGGCTCTCGCGGGCGCCGGGCTCTCCAGCGCCTCCGGGGTCGAGCCGACCTTCGGACCGGAGACCCGCATGGCGGTACCTGCTGTCCTCTCGGACCTGGGTTTGATGGCCACGGAGCATCTAACCGGAGCGGAGACTAGGCGGCAGTACCGCCACTCGAGCTTCTATGAACCTTGTGCACTCGACGCACGCCCTGCCCGGGCATGTGGCCCGGGGTGCTTTATGCGGGGCCAGTCCCGTGGTAGCGTCGGTGTACAGCGACTCGGGGGTGGGTGAGATGGGACATATGTGGCGGGGCTGGCTGGTCGTCTCGGCGGCGGCGCAGGTGGCCCTCGGGTTCGGCGCCGCGGGGGTGGCACGCGCCGCGGGCTGCGCCGTTGGTTCGCCAGGCGTGGAGAGCGTGTTCTCGTCCACCGGCGAGAGCTGCCAGCGGTGCCCGCTGGGACCGAGACTGTGCACATTTCGGCAACGGGAGCACCTGTGCCCAGGCACCGCCCCCGGTGGGGTCGGTGGGACGGTGTGGACGGACGTCGAGCTGGTGGCCGGCACCAGCACGCTGTATGTCGAGGTCGACGTCGGCGGCGGCACCCCCGAGGGCGGCGCGCGCATCGGATGTGCTGACTGCTCTTCCCAAGCGGCCCTAACCGCCGTGCACGCTGACCGGCAACCCCAGCTCCGACCCGCGGCTGGTCGTTGCCGGCGGTGGCGGAGCGGGCGCCAGCACCTCCAGCTCCGGCGACGGTGGTGACGGCGGCTACCAGGGCGGCAACGGCGAGGACGGCGGTGACGGCGGATCGCAAACGCAGGGTGGTGCCAGCCCCGCGGGCGGCGCCGTCCCCGGTACTCCCGGCACGGCCGGGTCCGGCGGCAACGGTCGCTTCGACGGCCCCAGCATTAACGGCGGGGGTGGGGGCGGCGGCTGGTGGGGCGGGGGTGGCGGCAGCGACAATCCCGGTGGTGGCGGCGGGGGCTCGAGCTCGGGCCGGTCGGCGCGATATTTGGGGCTGCGCCGTCGACGAGCGTCCCCGCCTCGGTCACGATCACGCCGTACGCCGTGAGCTCGCAGGGGCCAACCGGCGCGGCGGGGGCCACCGCCGCAACCGGGCGGACCGGCGCGACAGGGCCGATCGGGCCGCGGGGACCCGCCGGCGAGGTGCAGCTGGTCACCTGCAAGACGGTCACGACCACGACCAAGCGCAAGCACAAGAAGATCCATGTGACCAAGCAGGTGTGCGCCACGAAGCTCGTCAACGGGCCGGTCAAGTTCACCGTCGGCCACACGGACGACCGCGCGTCTATGTCCCGCGGTGGGCTGGTGTACGCAACCGGCTACGCGCGCCGCACCCACGGCAAGTTGAGGACGTGGCTGCGCCCGCGCGAACACTCCCCCGCGGACGCTACACGCTCACGCTCACGAGCAGCCACGGCTCGCGACGGACGAGCAGCCGCCAACAGGTCACGATCAACTGAGCAACGAGACGGCGGCGGGCATCCACACCCGGCCGCCATCGCACGACAAGCGCGACCTCACCTCACCGGCCGCGACGTGCCGAGCTAACCCGTCCCTCGCGGCCGCTTTCGCAAACGTGCCGTAAGACGAAGCGACAACAACCCCAATCGCGAGACGTCCCACGGTCCTTCCGGGAACACTGCAATGACTACGCAGACCAGCCGTGGACCTCGGACCCGTCGAATGACCGCCAGCCGGCGGGCGCTGCCGCGCTCGACACTGCGTAGCGCGCCCGAGAGCGGCCCGCGCAGAGCGGCGCGGCGGTCTCAGCGAAGACACCCCCGCTCGCGAGGAACAGCAACAGTCGACACAGCGCTGATTCGCCGGGATCGACGCCAGCGGTAATCTCGTCGCCGTCGACTGGCACGCTCTAGACGAGTCGGGCGCGCCCAACCCGCCGCAGCAAACAACGCCTAGGGCGCGTGGACCCCGCCCGCATGTCCGACAACGGCTAAAACGTGCCCGGCTGTTGGGGCTGTCGCTATGCACCTCGTGCGCGTCTGCTCCACGACGACCATCGCACTCTGGTCCTCATCGGCACCCGCGACGACCTGCTCTCGCCACCGAACGGCTCCGCGACCTCGCCGTCGACGACGGCCCTGCTGTGCGCGGACTGCAGGAACCGGCGCCTAACGGTAGGACCGGGCCGGAGCCGTGCTGTGACGCGGCGTGCTCCTGGCGACGAGCACGGCGGACTCGGTCAGACTGGCCGCGTTCTGCCTTTGCTTTCACACAAGCATCTTGCACATCGACGCGGCGGATCCCACCGAGACCACGTGTCGCACCCCATCCCGGAGTTGCCCCTCCGTCTTAGCCCGGCGTTGTGGAGGACGCAAAGCCAGCTGCAGCCGCGCGTACCCTTCTCAGCATGCAGGTCGTGGCCTACGAAGATCTCTTCGACATCGAGAAGCGCCCGGGGGCCGGCGTCGGGCTGTGGACACGCGCCGTCGAGTTGCAGCTCGAGCGGGTGCGCGAAGCCAACTACGCCCTCCGGCTTCACAACAGCCCGAATGAGAAAGAGCAGCAGGACAATCCCGGCGCCGAGAGCCGGCTGCACGCCGACGTCTACTTCCTCGCGCTCTCGATTAGGCGCGTGGTGCTGTTCCACGACGTCTTCGCCAAACATGTCCAGGATCCGCGGCTGCACGAGGCCCGTACGAAGTTCAATGCCAGCGCCCCGACGGCCAAGGAGCTGCGCGACTTCTACGAGCACCTCGACGAATACCTGCTCGACAGCCCGAGAAAGCACGTCAAGTTCGAGGGCCGCGCCGCCCCCATGCTCCACCTACGCTGGACCTGCGACAACGTCGTGGTCAGCTTTGGCGAGCGCGAGCTCGACATCACCCTCGCCGCCGTCGCCGCGATCGAGCTCGGCCGCGAAAGCGAGGCCCTCTGGGACGAGCACCTCGAGCGGATCAAGCGCGAGAACCCAAGTCCGGGCCCGCCGCCAACCGACGACGGGATCGAACGCGTGCTAGCGGTCACAATGGGCGTCTCCATGACGATTGGCGGCGAAGACGAGGGCCACATCAAACACACCGGCGTCCTCCTCGGCGTCGAAGTGCGAGAGGTCGAAGAAGAGGATCCTGGCCCGCCCGCAGCTGATCGTCGTTGACGATTCGTGCGCCGAGCACAGGGGTTTACCGGCGCGACGTTCCGGTTTCCGCGGTGCCCCGGTCCGCCAGCAAGTAGCTGACGAAGAATGCTAGGCCCGATGCTGTGGCAACAATCTGTGCCGTCACGGCCAGCTGCGCACCCGATGACACAGGGCGTATGTCCCCGTAGCCGACGGTCGCCGACGTAACGATGCTGAAATACACGCAGGGGATCACCCCAAATGAGCCGCCGAGCGTCGCGAATGAATGGGGATTGATCACAAAGATCGCGTGATAGAGCGCCGAGAACCCCAGCGCAAGGGACGCCGCAGTCATTGGTATGACGAGGATCGGACTGAGGGTTAGAGAACGCGGCTTGCCGTGCTTACGCGGTCGAAGAAAAGACCAGCGACGCCGGAGAGATCGCCACCTCTATAACGCTGCACCAAAGCAGCTACGAGGAACACGACAACGATATTCAGTGCAGCCAGAACGTCAAACGCCGCAGCAGTCAGACGGAGAGACGGATATGCGTGCCCGATAAAGACCGTCATGGTCTGAAAGAGAACGATCGTCGGAGCGCGAAACGCCAAGTTGAATGCCTTTTGACGCCGGCGACCAAACCGACGACTCAATTCGAAGAGCGGGGAATCGATATCGCCGAGGGTCACGGTGTCGGGTGCCACGTCGGCCCCGATCCCGATGCGAGCTATGCGCGACACCAAACCGAGCGCATCCCCCACCTTCGCAACCCCGACCAAGATGGCTGCCGTCAATAGGAGCGCTTGTGCCGCCATCCATCAAGATTGTCGATTGCTGCGGACATCTTCGTCGCACGCTGGTTCGCCCGTCATGTGACCCGCCCGGCTTGATGATGGCTCTCACGGACTGGGAGGTCTTGAGGCGTATGTCTGAGCTCCGCCCGCCGCGCTCGCCCTCCTCCAGCGGCTCTTTGAAGCTTCAGTCGCATCCATCCCCTGTTGCCATGGGGCGTGCGCGCACGCGGACCGGAACCTGGGCTTGCTGGGGCGCTGTTGCTTCCGACGGCTCAAACCCGACGGCTCTTGCTCTGCGCCGGCCGCTCCGCTTTCGTCCGCGGAAGAGGATCACCGGCGACGCGCCGGGAGCCTCGGTTTGCGCGGCCAGGTGGGCGCGGGGCGGCGCTTCCGGCGTACTCGAGTCGCCGGTCGCGCTCCTGGCGAATCTCAGGACGGGGTCTCGGATGCGATCCCGCCCTGCGTTTGTGACGCCGCGGGCATCGCGCCGGGTCACTGCGGGGCGGTAGCCGCCGTCGGAATGCGAGCGAAGCGCCTGGTCTCCGGCACCGATCGGGACGACTCAAGGTCGATTGGGATTAATCCCAACAATGCTCGGACGCGAGGGTCACCTCGGCGGCGCTCCAGGCGGTGAGCGTCAGGGAGCGGTCAGCGGCCGCGGTGCCCGCTGGGCACCGCGGCCAAGGAACGAATCCGAGAGCTGATCAGTGGGTGGTGATGCGCGCGACGATGTCAGCGTCGCCGGTCATGCCGATTGTCTTGTTGCTGAGAATTCGGCCGGTAGCTCTCACATAGGGACCCGTTCCGCCGACGAGTGTGTTGCCGTGAAAGACGAGCAGAGATCCGCCGATGGCGGTTGTGCCGTCACAGGTCGGCGCGCCGTGGCCGATCACGCAGTGCGTGTGAGAGCTATCGGTCGAGTGCGCCGCGTGGTGGAGATGGTTACCGACGTAATCAAGTGAGTAGACGTCGAGGACATCGCCGGGGCCAGGTGCCTTGGACGGGTCCGTGATGACCTTTCCGTTGGGGCCAGTGAGGACGACCCTCTCCGGGACGTCGTAGACGTGCAGCGTCTGGGTGTGGGCCGCCGAGAGGTGTGGCGCTCGGCCGACTGGACACGGCGCCGGCGAGGGCGGGGACGGCGGCGACTGCTGCCGCACAGCAGACGATTGGGGCAAGACGCTTCTTGAGCATTTGCGACTCCTCAGTCGATGAGTTGGTGGAGCCTGTACTCAATCGATAGAGAGCTCGTGTGTCGTCGTACCGTGGGACGAAGCTTGTGTCATCCCGGAGGGGTAGATCGAGGGTGGTGATACCGCTGGCGGCGCATCCGCAAGATCCGCTGGGAAGGTCGCATGCACACGCCAACCCCGCGCGGCTGGTGCGGCAGTGAAGCTTCCGCCGGTCGCCAGCACCCGATCCCGGATGCCGGCCAACCCAAGGCCGCCGCCGGTGCCGCCGAGGGCCAAAGCGTGTGCTGGACCGCTGTCCAGAACATCAATCTCGACGCGACCCTCACTCATGGTCATCTGGAGCTGCACCTGCGCGCCGGGGGCATATTTGATGGCGTTGGTCAGCACCTCGCGCACGACGCGGTATGCGGTCTGCTCGACAGCCGCCGGTAGGCTCAGACGCGGCGGCAGCTCGCCGGTCGTGACCGTGAGACCGCCTGCGCTGGCGGACGTCAGAAGATCTCGCCACCGCGTTTCGGTGTCGCCGTGCTCGTTGTCGCTGAGGAGATCGACGAGCCGCGCCATGTCGTCCAGAGCTTGGCGGCCGGCGACACTGATCGTGGCCAGTCGCTCGCCGGCGCGCTCATCGAAGGCGGCCGTTGTCATTCGTCCGGCGCCCGCCTGAACGACGATGACCGCAAGGTGATGGGCGACGATGTCGTGCAGCTCGCGGGCGATGCGCGCGCGCTCACGGCGCACCGAGAGCTGCGAGAACGCGTCCTCTTCCTCGGCGAGCTCCCGCGCGGTCGCGGCGAGGCGGTCGACCAGACCGTTTCGCAGACCGACCTGATAACCGACCCACAGTGGCACCAGCGTGACGAACGTGATCTCGACGTTCGGGAACTCCGAGAAGCCGATTGAGATCTGGCTGGCGGCGATCAACGCCAGCACCGCGATCGTGCCGGTACGCAGCGACGCGCGCGCGCCGCAGAAATATGCGAGCAAACAGACGATCAGCGAGCCAATCCCGTCGTTGGGGGCCGGCAGCGCGTGGGAGGAAACGGCGATGAGCATCAGCGCAGCCGCTTCGCAGAGAGCGGCCGCCGCTGGATGCCGGCGCAGCATGAGCAGCGGAGCGCTGAGCACGCATGCGCACCCGATCAAGAGGGCCGGTGACTGGCCCGGTGCCCTCGAGACCAACTCGAACGCAAAGACGATCGCCACGACTGCGGCGATCGTCCGATCACGCGGCCGCCGCCGCGGAAGTCGAAGGAGGCTACGCATGGTCGGGGCTCAGAGGAAGCATCGCCCGGAGAACCCGGGCGCCTTGCTTCACGTCGTGGCTGAACACTCCGCCCTGGGCAGTGATCCGCTCGCGTGCGGCGTCCACCGCCGCGCGTGCGGCGACGCCCCGCTGTGCCGTGCCCCGAACCTCGAGCCGCAGCTCCTCGGGCAGGTATTCCAGCTCGATCACCGCGGGACGATCGGCGGGAGAGGCGATCGACGCCAGCGCGTGCTGCACCGCCCGGTACGCAGCGAGCTCGATCCCGGCCGGTAGCGGTCGCTGATGGCCTCGTAACGCCAGTTGCACGGCGCTCCCGTCCTGGCGTGCGCGCTCCAGCACGGTTTCGATCTCGGCGAGTGTGGGGCGCGGCTCTGTGGATCCTCGCTCGTCCGAGCGGAGCGAGCCGAGCAACCCGCGCATCTCGTTCAGCGATGCCCGCCCCAGCTGCTCGATGTGACCGAACTTGTCACTCTTCCGCCCTGGCTGGTCGGTCAGCCACGTTTCGTCGCGTTCGGCAAGCGAGATGATCTGCCGCAAACGGTCTCGGACCGCCGCGTCCAGGTCAGTGGCCAGCTTCTCGCGCTCGGTCTCGACCGCGAGCGCTGCCGTCCGCTCGCGCTGATCTCGCAGGCGCTCGGAGCGCAACGCCAACTCGTCGGCCATCTGCTCGCGTGACCAAGCGGCACGGCCCGCGCCCCAGCTACCGAGGCATAGCGGAAACGAGAAGACGATCATTGCCCCCACACCGCCGTTGCCGCCCTTCAAAACCCGGTCGGTCAAACCGACGAACACCATCGCGGCCAGGACGAGCCCGAGGCCCTCTACCGCCTGACGCAGCGGCAGTCGCGCGGCCGCTGGGAAGAGGATCAGTAAGCCTGCTGGGATCGCCAGCCCGAGTCGGAACTGATCGAAGGTCGGGATCGCGCTGAGCACCGATCCGATCAGCAGCGCTTCACACGCCGCCAACGGCCACCGGCGCCGCAGGAGCACCGGAACGACGACGAGCGGAAGCAACACCGTGTCCAGCACCGTCCCGTTGGCGAGATCGGCCCGCATGGTGACCTTGACCCCGAACGCCAGCAACATGACGCAGATCGCGACATCTAACCCGAGCAGGGCTCCCGGTCCGAGCCTGTCCACCCGCCGATCATAATTCCCGACCGGTACGCCGTACACCGCGCCAGCCTAACCCGGCCCTCTGCGGGCGCCATCACCCCGCGGAGGGATCCCGGCATGCCACCACGGGATGATGCGCGGACTGATCTCAAGCGATTACGGTGGTGGCAATGAGCGACACCGCCCTAGCTGCCGATGACACCGTCACGGTGCTCATCGCCGACGATCAAGCGCTCGTGCGAGCCGGCTTTCGCGCGATCCTCGACGAGCAGCCCGGGATCCAGGTCATCGGCGAAGCCGCCGACGGACGCGCCGCCATCGACCTCGCCCAACGCCGCCAGCCCAAAGTCGTGCTCATGGATATCCAGATGCCCGACATCGACGGGATCCAGGCGGCACGTCGCATCCTTGCCGAGGTCGACCCCGAGCAGCCGATCGCAGTCTTGATGCTGACGACCTTCGACCTCAACGAGTACGTCTACGACGCCCTGCGAGCGGGTGCCAGCGGCTTCCTGCTCAAAGACGTGCCGCCCGAGCAGCTGATCGCCGCCGTGAGAGTCGTCGCCGCCGGCGACGCACTCATCGCGCCAACGATCACCAAGCGCCTGATCGAGCAGTTCTCCCGCACCGCACCGCCTCGACTGGCGCCCGACCGGTTCGCCGCGCTCACCCCCCGAGAGTTCGAGATCTTCACGCTCATCGGCCGCGGGCTCTCCAACGGAGAGATCGCCTCAACCCTCACCCTGAGCCAGGCGACCGTCAAGACGCACGTCAAGCGCGTGCTCTCCAAGCTCGACCTCACAGATCGCATCCACGCCGTCGTACTCGCCTACGAAACCGGAATCGTGACTCCCGGACACCACGACCCCGACGCGCGGTAGCCCGGCGAACGGCAGGTAACCGTCTCTCAGGCATGGCCAGCGCCACCGTCGCCGATCGCACCCAAGCTCTCACGATCGCATCGCCACCGATCAGCGTCCGGAACCCGCTTTGATGCCGCGACGCGCCTGTCAGCCCAACGGCAGGCGGTTCCCCCTTGCGCGGAAGGGAGGGAGCCGGGGCAGACGCCGCCGAATCGCACAGCGTTAGCTAAAGGGCGGGTGTCAGCAAGCACCGCGCCGCCAAAAGCAACAGTTCGGGCCTGTCGCTATATGTTGTTCTTGCGGGCTAGTCAGCATGGACGCATGAGGCTGGTCCTCGCGCGTCGCATCTTTCGCGGGTTGGACAATCGCGGTTGTTCAAGGGCCGCCAAGGCCAGAGCCGCATACGACTTGTGGAGGACCAGCCATGCCTGACGTTATCTCGCTCGCGCCTGCCGATGCGCGTCTGTTTGTCGCGCTCGACGTGCATAAGCTCTCGATCGTCGCGGCGACGTTGCCGCCAGCGGGTGGCCAGCCGGAGCTGATGCGGATCGAGACGACCGAGAAGGCGATCCGCCGGTTGATCACGAAGCTGGGCGGTCCCGACGGCCTGGCGGTCTGTTACGAGGCCGGCCCGGGCGGGTTTGCGCTCTGGCGGCTGCTCACGTCGATGGGAGTGGCGTGCGACGTGGTCGCGCCGTCGCTGGTGCCGGTGCGTGCCGGCGATCGGGTCAAGACCGACCGGCGCGACGCGAAGAAGCTCGTGGCCCTCTTCCGGGCTGGCCTGTTGCGGTTCGTGGCGCCGCCGACCCCGGAGACTGAGGGGCTCAGAGACCTGCTGCGCTGCCGCGATGATCTGCGTTGCGCTCGAACCGCCGCGCGGCATCGCGTCAGCAAGCAGCTGCTGCGCCACGGGCTCGTTTTCCGGGAGGGCAAGAAGTCCTGGACCAAGACGCACCTCGCGTGGGTGCACCGACAGCGGCTCGATGATCCGCTGGCGCACGCGGCGCTCGAGCAGATGCTCATCCACCTCGAGGCGATCGACCGCCAGCTCGCCACACTCGACGCCCGCCTGGAGCAGATCGCACGCGATGAGCGGTGGGCATGGCAGGTCGAGCGGCTGCGTGCCTTCCGCGGAATCTCGACGCTGACCGCGCTCGGGCTGATCGCCGAGATCGGCGACTTCGCCCGCTTCCAGCACCCGCGCGAGCTCGCGTCCTGGCTCGGGATCACCCCCAGCGAGTACTCCTCCGGCGAGCAGCAGCATCGCGGGCACATCACAAAGAGCGGCAACCGTCACGCCCGCCGCCTGCTCGTCGAGGCCGCCTGGCACTACCGACACGCTCCGCGGCGACCCGCGCGCGGGCCCGACCCCAGCAACCGCGCCTGGCAGGCTCAGCTCCGGCTCTGGCACCGACACCACCACCTCACCCAGCAGGGCAAACGCTCGACCGTCGTGACCATCGCCATCGCGCGCGAACTCGCGGCGTTCCTGTGGGCCGAGATGACCGACCAACCCGCACGCCAGGAGACCCTCGCCGCCTGAAGAACCCAACCCACTTGCTGGGGGTCTGGCGACCGGCGCCGAAGCCCGGAGGACCCTCGACGCTTCTATGCGATCCCGACTCGCGACTCTAGTTCGAGGCAGCTCACGACCGGACACTGTCCTGCGGTCCCGACCCGCGCATCTCAGAGTGACAGTCGTCGACAGCCTCACGCCGGTCGCCAGACCCCAGCAACCCACCACCATGAACAGCCAACAAGAACACTCTCACTCAGCCCTTGACACAGGCGTCCATCTCAGAAGCGGGCGCGAGCCAACAAACGGCGATCCGCTCCGAAACTGCCGCTTTCGCCTGGATGCGGCGGCGTCGTGCCGCTACTCCTTCGTGCCTCGTTGCAGCAGTGCGTCGACGGCTTTGCCGCCGGGCCGAGTGCGCTGTGCCATACGGTCACCCCATGACACCGGTCGAAGTCCGAACGGCGACTGCAGACGCCGTACCAAAAGTGGCGGCGGCGTTGGCCGACGCGTTCACGCAAGACCCGCTGTTCACGTGGCTTGTCCCCGGCGGTCTGCGGCCGCAGGCGCGACTTCGGAGGGCATTTGCGGTCGAGTTGCGCCAGTACGTCCTGCCCAAGGGGACCGTGTGGACGACATCCGCTTATGACGGGGCGGTGAACGAGTTGCCACCCGGCGCCTGGGAGATGCCGAAGTCGGTGACCGGCGGGGAAGCGCTCGAGTGGCTAAGCGCGTTCGGCCACCGCTTGCCGCGCGCGATAAGGGTGCAGCACGCGATGGCCGAGCGGCACCTTCTTGAGCCTCACTTCTATGTCCGAACCGTCGGAGTGCGTACCGCACGGCAGGGACGGGGCCTTGGATCAGCGTTGATGCGACCAACGCTGGAGAGAGCCGATTCCGCCGGGTTGCCCGCGTACATCGAGGCCAGCACTGAGCGGAGCGCGGCGCTCTATGGGCGGCTCGGCTTCGTGCACATCGAGACGTTAGACCTACCCGACGCCGGGCCGCGGCTGTGGCTGATGCGCAGGCCTCCGGCGGCCTGAATAGGTGACAGGGAGATCCGTCGAGCGAGCGGTCAGCTCTACCGTGAACGTGAAGGACGCGCCCCTCCCGCGACGAGCCGCCAGGGATGCGGCGTCGAGGTGACCCCTGTTCCGTGCAACCGGGAATACGGCTGGCGTCGCGCGGGCGCTGCCGCATTCGCCTGGACGGAGAAGCTGCCTAGTCGTATCCGCTTCAGGCGTGAAGCAGTCAGACCGAAGCCTCATGACCATGGCTCGCGGCGACCTGCTCTTCTTGTCGCACGGGTATCTCGGCGCCGTCGTTCGCAGACGCGCTTAGCGCGGATACGACGTCGGCATCGCGTTCGACCGCGAGTTTTTCCTGGGCCAGTAGCGCTTCCGTGGCCCAACTCCACGGAAAACCCCTGCAAATGCGAGCTCGGTTTTATCCCAGGGCGGGTCCCATTCTTGGCTCGAAATCCCTGCAAATAGGCGCCTTCTCGTGATGGTCCGGCCCTCGCTTCACACGCGAGAGGTCGCTGGTTCGAGCCCAGCCGTGCCCATCATCATCACCAGTTGCAGGGATCTCTTGTAGTTCGCGCGGTCCCTGCTTCTGATCGATTGTGCACGCGCTCGTGCCGCGGCGTATTCCGCCAAGGCCGCCGGTTTGGCCACTCCCCATGAGCCGGTGGCTGTCAGTGATGAGATTCGGGCCGGACGACAAGAACGCTTCTGGGCCACAGCCCCCGACGGACAAGCGATGCAAAGACCGTCCTCCCCGCGCCGACCTTCCACAGCCTGCGCCACTCTCACGGCTCGGCAGTGATCGCGCCCGGCTGGGACATCGAAGAGATCAGCGCACGACTAGGCCATTCAAAGGTGGGAACGACCCAGCGCGTGTACATCCACGCCTATGACGCTGCGAGGCAGCAGAGCGTCGCGACAGGTTGGCGAATCTACACCAGCCAGCAGCCGCAGCGTGCTCTGTAGTCGCCGCTGTGCCCGCCAGTAGGTGTGATCGTGCTCTGATCCGGCGCGAGCGGTCACGTTCGGTTTCTACCGGCTACTACAGAACGCCGGTCTTCTCGCCCCATAGCTGGTTTGTGAACGCGGTGTTACCGCTCGACTTGTGCAGCGTCGAGGTGAACAGCGGGAAGCCCGGCCCCAGCGCGCTCAGCACGAAGGGGTTGGAGAAGTTGGTGTTGGTCGCGCCATTGATCAGCGGGTGGTCGGAACCTGCGAGCTGAGTGTCCGGGATCCAGACCGTCTTGGCGGATGTTCCGCATGGTTCGAGGGCAACCCCAGTGCCGTCGGCGGGAGTGGCGCCGACGCCGACGCAGAGGCCTGTCTGCACGCCTGACGGCGAGTACTCGAACTCGTACGCCGCAAGCGAGCCATAGGGCGACATGCCGGGCGCTATGAGCCCGGCCGCGATGAAGTCGGAGACCGTACCCTGAGTCGAGACGGTGAAGTCTTCTCCAGCATCGGTGTTGCTGGCGCCGGCCAGCGTTAGTGGCTGACCGATGTTCTGGGTTTGCGGCACGTTGGCGAGGACGAACGCGGGGTTGCTCGCGGCGCCATACAGGCCGCTGGAGAAGTCGGTACAGCTCGCACCGCACGATGATGTGGCTGCCGTTTGCGCCGTCGGGTCGCAGTCGCCGTCGTGATCGGGGTCCTGGCAAGCGGCCGGGGGAGTGAGGATCACGAAGCGGGACGTGATGGCGTGGCTTCGCTGCCCTGCGAGGGTGCTGGTGACCTTGAGCACGTAGCGACCGGGTCGAAGGGCGTGGCGGTGCAGACGGCCGGTGAAGCGCAGGCTGTTGCTGCCCGGGCGATCGTGGTGGGAGAAGGTGCCGATGACCTTCGGCTTGAGGCAGCGGGCGCGCACCCCCGCGCAGCGCAGCACGGTGAAGGTGCTGTGGGCCGCAAGGGTGTCCCGGTAGCGGATTCTGACGCCTGCGTCCGTGCGGGTGGAGATCGTCGGACCGTTGGTCGCGGCCAGGAACACGCGCGGGGTCAGCTTGAGTCCGCTCAGCCGAGGCGTCGGTCGCTTAACGGTATATGTGATCCGCGCGCTCGCGGTCTGCCCGTCGCGGCTGGCGGCGGTGACCGTGTAGGTGTGCTGGCCCGGGGCGGAGGTGTCCAGATGCCCGGATCCGCCACTGTTCGTGCTGGTCCCGGTGCTGTCATTGCAGGAGGACAGCCCCGGGCCGCCGGTGCCCTCAGCGCACGAGAACCTCGTCGCCACCGACTGCCCCACCGTATAGGTCCCGCCCGAACCGGGCGCGATGACCGACGCCGACGGTGGTCGCGGAGAAATCGAGGCCGCTGGGGCGGCGACCGTGTAGCTGACCTGCGCGCTCGCGGTCTGCCCGTCGCGGCTGACGGCGGTGACCGTGTAGGTGTGCTGGCCCGGGGCGGAGGTGTCCAGATGCCCGGATCCGCCGCTGTTCGTGCTGGTGCCGGTGCTGTCATCGCAGGAGGACAGCCCCGGGCCACCGACGCCCTCAGCGCACGCGAAACTCGTCGCCACCGGCTGTCCGACGGTATACGTCCCGCCAGACCCGGGCGCCGTGATCGAGGCCGCTGGGGCGGCGGCGACGGTGTAGCTGTCCTGCGCGCCCGCGGTCTCCCCGTCGCGGCTGGCGGCGGTGACCGTGTAGGTGTGCTGGCCGGGGGTGGAGGTGTCCAGATGCCCGGATCCGCCGCTGTTCGTGCTGCTGCCGGTGCTGTCATCGCAGGAGGACAGCCCCGGGCCACCGACGCCCTCAGCGCACGAGAAGCTCGTCGCCACCGGCTGTCCGACGGCATACGTCCCGCCAGACGTCGGCACCGAGATCGATGCGCTGGGGACTGCAGGCAGCATCAACTCCGCGCTCTGCAGGAAGCTGTTGCCATCCAGGCCACCGGCGATCAACCCCTTCGCATCCGGCAGCGGCGCCGCCTCGGCGCCCGCGCGGGCGCTCTGCAGCTCGCTGCTGCCAGACGCCGCCAGCGCCGTAAAGAGGTTGTTCGAGGGGTCGAACAGCTCTGCGCTCTGCAGGTAGTTGCTGCCGTCAAAGCCGCCGGCGATCAACCCCTTCCCATCGGCAAGCGGCACGGCCACGGCACCCTCGCGCGCCGTCTGCAGCTCGCTGCTGCCCGACCCCGGCAGCGCGGTGAAGGTATCCGTCGAGGGGTCGAACAGCTCCGCACTCTGCAGGTAGTGGCTGCCGTCAAAGCCGCCGGCGATCAGCACCTTCCCGCCCGGCAGCGACGCGGCCACGGCACCCTCGCGCGCCGTCTGCAGCTCGCTGGCGCCAGACCCCGGCAGCGCGGTGAAGGCATCCGTCGTCGGATCGAACAGCTCTGCGCTCTGCAAGGCGCCGCCCGAGTTCGCGCCGCCGGCGATCAGCACCTTCCCGCCGGGCAGCGGCGCCGCCACGGCACCCTCGCGTGCCGTCTGCAGCTCCGTGGCGCCAGACGCCGCGAGCGCCGTAAAGGTGTCCGTCGAGGGGTCGAACAGCTCCGCGCTCTGCAGGAAGTTGTTGCCATCCAAGCCGCCGGCGATCAGCACCGTCCCGCCGGGCAGCGGCGCCGCCACGGCACCCTCGCGCGCCGTCTGCAGCTCGCTGACGCCAGACGCCGGCAGCGCGGTGAAGGTATCCCCCGAGGGGTCGAACAGCTCCGCGCTCTGCAGGAAGTTGCTGCCATCCAAGCCGCCGGCGATCAGCACCGTCCCGCCGGGCAGCGGCGCCGCCACGGCTCCCTCGCGCGCCGTCTGCAGCTCGCTGGCGCCAAGCGCTTTGAAAGACGGACCGGGGACCCCCGCCGTCGCCACCCCCACCAACCCCAAGAGCGCCGCGCCCGCCATCACGAGCACGCGCGATGCGAGCCGCCACCCACGCTTCACACACCCACCACCCCTCGCTCGATCGCCAACCCCACAAGTCGACACTCCCACAAGCCAGCGCTAGGACGCCGGCGAAAACGTACCAGAAGGGTCCACAAAGCCCAAACCACCCGTACGTCGCACCCCGACCGTCGCGGCTTCAAGTGAGCCAAGGCCGGGTTTCACGGAGGCTTTGGTCTTCCCCCGGTTCCGTGGTGTCCGGTTTCTCGAGTCCCCGGCCGTGAAGGAGGATTCGGAGACTGATGGGTCCGATCGTTGGAGCGTCGACCACTTATTAATCGACGATTAGGCGGTCCCGACCTTGGTGGAGGTCAAGCGGAGCACCGACACGCGCATCCGCCGCGAGGTCGTTGGACAGATGCTCGACTACGTGGCAAACGCACTCTCCCACTGGAGCGCCGGATCAAGGCACGTTTCGAGGCCACCCTGGCGGGCGGGGCGCCCGATGTCGCGCTCGCCGCTGCCCTCGGCGGTGACGTCAACCCCGACGCTTGCCAGGTCGCGACGAATCTGTCTGCCGGCAGGATTCGGCTGATGTTCGTGGCCGACGTCATCCCGAGCGAGTTGCGCGCGATTGTCGAGTCATCAACGAGCACATGACTCAGGTGGACGTGTGCTGGCGCTTGAGATACGCCAGTACAAGGACGCGAACCAGGAGCACCAGACGCTTGTGCCCGTGCTCGTCGGCGAGACGCAGGCTGCGCGGCAGGGCAAATGGGCCGACGAGCAGCACCCGCCGCTCGCGGTCACGTTCGGCAGCGCTCCCGGCGCGGGCGTCAAAGTCGCGGCGGACGGCGTGGTGACGCTCTTCACCATCTTTCCGGGGTACAACGCCGGCTCCGTCGAGATGCCCTTCGCGGCGTTTGCCAAGACGCCGCCCTTCGATCGGCCCGAGGCACGCCGGGAGATCCAGCGCCGGCTGAACGAGATTCTTCCCGACGCCAGGGTCGGGGATGACAAGCTGGAGAAGTATCCCAGCCTTGCCGTCCCGGTCCTCGCCGAGCCGTCGGCCTTCGAGGCGTTCGTCGCAACGATCGGCTGGATCCTCGGTCAGGCGACCGATAGCCAGGCCGAAGGATGATCGGGACCCTCTGGGACCTCCGGGGTCGCGCCGGACCAAGTGGCACAACGGCTGGCTTTCTGCCGCTATCGCCGCCGATCCACCGTGATCCAGCCACATTCCTGATCGGGCCGAGAGCTCGAAACCGCCTGTTTCTCCTATGAATTAGGGACGATCTACGCGAGCGGTCTTCTTTTTTCACACGCGAGAGGTCGCTGGTTCGAGCCCAGCCGTGCCCATCACGAATCGGCATCTTTGCTGGCCGACTCGATGTCACCGTTGGCAGCTCTCTGGGGCTGATCCGGCCCGAGGTGCAATTGGGGGTGCCATTGACCCACAAGCCATCCTCTACGAGGGGCTACTCGTCGGCGTCGTTCAGGCGCTCGATGGTCCGGAACCGACGCCTGCGAACCTTGGCGGACGCAGCGGACTCCTCTGACCGCGATCGGCTGCTCTGGCCGCTGGACGGGCGCTGCCGCGCGCTGCTTGCCGCCGACCGCGGTCTAGCCGGCGAGGCGAAGCAGGGGGCAGCGAACGCGATCGCTTCGGCACGGGCGAGCGGTCATCTCGCTTGTGCTCGCGGTCAGGACGCGCTCTCGGGCCGGTGGTAGCGCCGTCGGGCTTGAGCGTCAGCGACTCGTGCGCGGGCGCGCGTCGCTGTTCGCGCGAGGTCTTGGTGCCGGGCGGTGGATGCCGCGTCGCTGACGTGGTCGCCGGCGTCGTGCTCGTCGAGCGCGCGCTGGGTCCGGCGCGCCACCAGGCGCAGGATGCGCAGGTGCAGGTCGCTCACGATCGTGCTCCACCTGGCTCGGGAACCGGAAGCGAGGCCGCGAGTGCGTGGGGCAGCTCGTGTGGCAGGTCCTCGGGTCCGACGAGTCGAAAGCCGAACGTGCGCTCGAGGCCCGCGATCGGTTCAGGCGGCTCGCCGCATTCTGGGCAAGCCACCAGGTACGCCCCCACGGCGGGGGTGAACCGCAGCCGGCAGGGTGGGCAGCAGAGGTGGGTCATGGGCGTGATCCCTTCGCGTTCTTGGGCGGCAGGCCGTGGCCACAGACGGGACAGACCCGGTTCATCACAAGGGTGTTTGGTCGGTCGAAGTACAGCCGGTGTCGGCCGAGGCCGGACACACGCAGAACGTGTCGCACTCGGGGCAGCTGTAGCTCCTGCGTGGATCGGGTCGGCGTGCCGGGGTATGCGGCTCGGATGGGGCGATCAGCGTTGCGCTGGCCATCTCGCCACCGCCGCGCTGCTGAAGCTGCCGCCCTCATCCAACCAACGCTCGGCGTCCAACTCATCACTCGGCCGATCGCGGCGGGCCGCGAGATCGACCGGACCAACCTCGCCAAAGCGCGCCGAGGCGGCCCCGTCCCGGACGCGCCGCGCCGCCTGCTCGGCGCGATGGAAGGAGGCGAAGGATCCCGACTGCGCGAGGGTTGCGCCATCGCCGGCGACGATCCTCCAGCGGTAGGCGCCGCCGTTGTCCGCGAATATCACGAACTCCATCGACTCGGGCTCGCGCACGCCACCGGCACGACGCGCGAGCTGACCAGCGGCCCGCGACTTCTTTGTTGCGGTGGCCATCGCCAACCGCCTCTCTGCCCCTCTGACCGAACGCGTCGCCCGGAAAGCGAGAAGGGCTAGCGGCTCGCTGAGCGCACAACCGAGCCTACCATATTCCGACCCGCGGACTCGGAATTATCGTGCCATCGATCCGCACGCGCTGACGCTCGAGGAGGATGCCGCGAGCTGGGACCGGACGCGCTGCCGGCCCGCCTGCCACTGCCCGCGACAGCGAAATGCGTCGCGCCGCGGCAGCGCTTCACACCACTGGGGTCCGATGTTCGCCCCGAGGTCGTTTCTAGTCGTGCGGCTGGGTGAGGTAGTCGTAGCGCGGATCCCGCGGACCGAAGCGGCCTGCGCTGATCCCGCTTACACCACCTCGATGGGCGTTCAGCCGCCGTCGGGCATCGATCGCCGGCGACAGCCGGCGGCCGACCCCATCGTGACTCAGTTCGCCGCGCTTGCGCGCCACCTCGTCGCGTTTCGTGCCGGTCATGGCGTCGCGTTTCGTGCTGGTCATGGTCCTCAGCTTCCCGTCCCTCGATTGGAGTCGCACGGCCGGAAGAGGGCAAATGCCCAGCTGGCGATCACAGATGATGCAGGAGCTACCGCGAGCCGAGGGGCGCGCCCGTAGAAGTAGTGGACCGGCCCCGCAGTCGCAACCAGTGGCCCCCGCTCCCCGCCTCGCAGCGCGTTCGCGCCGTCGGTGGCTTTCGGGCTAGGGCTGAGGATGCTGGCCGCAGGGCCAGCTCACCTCCCGACAGTACTCCTATCTGAGCGCCTGTGTGAGCGAGCCGCAAACTTAACATAGACCGCGCGTCGACCCCGTCGCGGCGCGGCGATCCTGCGGGCGGGACTCGCGAGCTCGGGAGCTCGACCGCTGGCGCTCCGCCGGCCGGCGTCTGATCGTCGGCCGCCACCGTGCCCTCGTACCGACGCAAATTCTCGAAGCACGTTGCCGCGGCTGAACGCGCCGCGCGACCGGCCATAAGCCGCGATCGGGTCGTCAAAGCCCGTGTCGGAGTTGCGCATCCGAGTCGTTCCCACTGCCGCAGGATGCGATCAACGACTCGCGATCAGCTCGCGACGAGCTCGCCGTTGGGCTGTGCCATGCCCGCTGGCTGCGCCGGCTCGCCCCCACCGAGGCGGAAATGACGGCCGCCGGCGAAGGGCCCGGGACGGCGGCTGCCGCTTCGCGCTCAAGAAGCCGCCGATCTCCCCGATCGTGCTCACCAGCGGGGCGCGAACATGATCGTCGAGTTCTTAGCGACACCAATCTCGACCATCGTCTGCAGGTTTGCGCAGCTGCAGGGCCAGCGGGTCGGCCATCATCACGTCAGCGGCACAACCATCAGGCTTGACCACCCTGCCCGCGCTGGCGAGTCTTCCGCTGGATCAAGTGCCGGGGTCGGCGGTGTACCGAGAGCATCCCCCTGGGCGCGAGCGCGTGTCATCTGGATGCGGTGGCGGCGATCAGCCTGCGGTTTACCAATGCATCCGGGTGGGAGAGTCTCATGTGGTGATGGGCGAGGTCGATCCAGAGGAGCAGCTCGAGATCAGTCCCGGCGTGTTCAAGCGACTCGGTGATTGCACCGGCTCGGAGATCGAGTCCGCGATCCATTTGATTGCTCAAAGGCGGATCGACCGCGCTTGGATCGCCGAGCAGGCGGCGGGACCCGATCGGGGCGAGCTGACGATCGCCCGCCGGTTCTTCGCCAACACGACGGACGCCGAGCGGGATCTCATCGCCTACTGGCAGATGGTCAAGCTCGTCGAGGACGCGCACGCGCGCTACACGAGACAGCGCGATGCCTGACCGCGGCAAAGCTCACAGAAATCGCCTCGAGGCCGGTGGCCGGTGGGGTTGCTAGCCGATCGAGCCTCCCATCTGTCGCTCGATCAGCTCGCGGCGATCATTGGCGGCATTCTCCTCTTCCGCGACCCGGTTGGGATCGGCGCGCCAGCCGTCGTCGGACGAGTCACCGCCTTCGGCCTCGTCATCGCCGGCACGGCATCGATGCCCACACCACAGCGAGCCAGCGAGGCTCCAGACCGCCAGCTCTAAACTCGAACCCATGTCCACGAGGCATCTTGATGATCTGCGAGCCCAGGCCCAGTATGCCCGCCAGCGTTACGACCTGTATAAGGCCAGGGCCTACGGGCAGCGGCTCACGAGCCCCGCACGCATGCGCGAACTCCAACGAGCCTGTGAACAGGCAGAAGCACGCCTACGCGCCGCTCAGGCCCAGGAGCGCGCTCGCACCACCGCCGACAGCCCGCGCGATCCGAGCTAACGCTCCAGCTCAGGCGGCGTCGCAACCACGACGTGGCACGCGGATGTCGTGCCCTCAGAGACGCCGAGCAACTGGACCTGACGCCAGCACCGCTTCATAGCCGGGCATGGTGGCGGGCGACCGGCGATGACCGGCGGCGTCCAGCAGCGCGGATTCCATGAATCCTCCCTCGATCGGATGTTGACAGTGCGCTGCTATCTGAACCGGATGGTCGGTGCCGCAAGGAAGGTTCTCACCTATCTCAGGGCTCCCCTTGGTGTCCGCGCTTTTCAAGTGCGCGGCGAACTTACTCGGGAAGCCCGCCTGTGGGCGATGGCGGTCCGGTTTCAGCTTGACGCAGAGACGGCCCGCGCGATCGCGAGCCGTCCGCAGTTGCTACTCGTGTGTCTACGTCGTCTGAACGTTCGCCGCGGCCGGGCCCTTGGGCCCTTGCTCGGCGTCGTAGGACACCTTCACGCCCTCCGCGAGCGACTTGAAGCCGCTCCCGGCGATCGACGAGTGATGCACGAAGAGATCCTTGCCCTGGTCATCGGGCGTAATGAAGCCAAAGCCCTTGTCGTCGCTGAACCACTTGACGGTTCCAGTTGCCATGTGTTCCCTCCCGGGAGATTTTGTGCTTCGCAAACGCGGGAGGTGCTGAACGCAACAACTACGAACGCGGGCACTACTTTCGTCGAGCAGCGTTGCCCGATCTTGGAGCCAGTGTAGCTGCGTAGGCCGCAGGAGCCACCGGCGGCGCGTCGTCCGGCGAGGAGCTGAGCGCAGTTGCTCCGCCGGATAGCCCTGGTCGTCCGCGCGAATCAGGTGAGCCGGGGCTGGCGCCAAGATGCGCTTGGGAGCAACGCGGGACACCACGTCTGGCCGTCGACTTGTAGCCGCTGGCCGGTGTGTCGCGTCGTGCCGCGCATTGTGAGCGTGGGCGAATGGATGCGCGGGTAGTGACGCGCTATGGATGAGGATCAGCCCCGCAAGCGGGTGCGGGAGTCCAGCTTGCGCGCCATGAGCGCCGCCGAGCGAACGGCTCAGGCTCACGAGAAGGCTGCCGACGAACATGAACGCCACGCGGACGTGGCAGAGCAGATCAGCGAGACGGTAGGCGATGCTCATCGCAGCCGGGAGCAGGCACAGCGTGTGCGGGCCACCGCCCAGCGAGACCGCGAAGTCGCCGAACGCGAGCGCCGCTTGTCCGAGCGCAGCTCCCGTTAGGTCCCTTTGGCGGAGGGCGAAAGCAGCACCCGACTGCTCGTGACCGCAGCAGGCAAGATCCGGCGCATCGACCGGGCGCGCCCGTGGCCCTGCGGTCGAGGCAGTGCGGGCTCAGCCTCAGCTGATGGCCGCAGAAGTCGCGGCCGTTCGCGCGCGATAATCCACGGATGGCTGAATCGTCGCGCCGCCACGAGGAGGCAGCAGCTCATCATGAGAGGGCTGCGGACACGCATGAGCGAGCGGCGGCGTTCTGGGAGCAGCGGGGCGATCGCGCGCGGAGGGACTTGCACCGAGACGGGGCTGCGCACGAGCGTGCTGGCGCGGCGTTGGAACGGCGCTGGGCGGACCTGATCGCCTGCGAAGGCCCCGGCGAGGTGGCCGTGCGGGGCGGAGAGCAGTTCTCGGATTCTGCGGCTCTGGAAGGGCGGGACGCCGAGGCCGAGGCGCGCAAGATCGAGGCGGAGATGCGCGATACAGAGATGCAGGCGCGAGAGCGCGGTGTGTGGCTACGCGAATCGGGGGCGGAGGCTCGCGACAGGCTCGCAGACGAGCGAGAGCGCGAAGCCACCACCCGCGAGGAGGTCGCCAATCGGCGGGAACGGCGCACCGACGAGCGCGAAGGCACCGCTGAGGCGCGTGAGATCGAGCGTCGTGAACGGGCCCGGCAACAGGAGGAGCGTGAGCGAGCCGCGGGGCAGAGAGAGCAGGCCGAAGTTGAGCGCGAGCAAGCGTCATCTCAGCGAGACCCGCACTACGACACCACCGAGCCCGAGCGCGAAGGCTAGCCACTCGCTCTCCGCACGCCCCGCTGGTTTCCCGTGCCACGAGGAGCCGCTGGGACCTCGCCGACCGCCGGCCCACGCCACAGCAGCATGATCAGCGTGGCGCAGGCTCAACCGGTCCGGGTTGTCGCCCGCCTGCAGCATGACCGCGACGATCTCTTCCGTCCTCGGCGGGTGCCTAGTAACGCCAGCCCCGTTGTTTTGGGGCGCGGTGCGCGGGTGGTAGCCGGGGATGCTCGCCTCGCTGGCCGACCGGGTCAACGCGGCCGAAGTCGACACGACCGCGGTCGCCGCCGCCTTTGGCGGGCAGCTCGAACTGCACAACGAGCGGTGTCTCGCGCTCGCATCGCGGGTGCAAAACACAGCCCCCGTTTGGCATCGTGTCGGGTGGGTCGATCGAGGATTCGCCCGACGCGCCAGGAGATATTGCCGATGATGGTTGCCCCGCCCGTGGCGACCGCAGGAAAGCTCGGGTGCTCTCGAACTGACCCGGCCTGCGCACGGCGCAGCCGAGCTCCACGCGATTTCTGCCGGTGTGCGCGATCCGGAATCAGACGTCGCCGAGCGAAGGACTGCCGGGCGCAAGAACGGGCTGTCGGGTGGCCGTTGGGATCGAGTGATCGCCCGCGCTCGTCAGCACGTCGCGCGCTAGCCCTTGTTGCTGGGCCGAGGTCTGCTTCCTTGCGTCCTTCTTGGCCTGCTTGTCGAGCCGGCGCTCGCGAAGCTTACGTTCACGGTTGAGCTTGGCCATCGTGGTCTTCTTCTTCCCGCTCGATGCCATACGTGTCCTCCTGCGATTGGAATCTGGAGAGCGTGTCGCCCGCACGCGCGGGCCATGAGGTGAAGACCCGCCCGAGCTGGCGTCGAGCCGGCGCTGGGGATCTCTGGCGGTCCCGTCGCTGCACAACGCTGCGCACCCGTGCGCCGCGCCAGCGCGGCGATTTTCGATGGCGACCGGAGCGAGCGACGGACCTCCGTATACCCGCGTTCCTGGTCGCAGTGTGTGGCTTTACAGCCTCTGGACGTTCGCGGCGGCTGGGCCCTTGGGACCCTGCTCCACGTCGTAGCTCACCTTCGCGCCCTCAGCCAACGACTTAAAGCCGTTGGCCAGGATCGCGCTGTGATGCACGAACAGATCCTTGCCGGAATCATCGGGGGTGATGAATCCGTAACCCTTGTCGTCGCTGAACCACTTCACGCTACCTGTTGCCATCTTCCTCCCTCCGGGTGGTCTGTGCACCGCGAAAACCGCGGAGGGTGCTAGACGCAACAACTGCGGAAACGCTGGGCACTGCTTCGCCGAGCGGACGCTCGACTACAGAGCAGTCTAGCGGCAGCCGGCGCGCCTAGGTCGGCCGGGAATCAGCCGACACGACAGACCTGCTCGCTCGGCCGAACTGGCGTGTCCATCGCCAGTCGGCGCCGTCATGACAGCAGTCGCGATCCGCGTTTCTAGAGGTCCCGCTGACGACGCGCGAGGATCTGCTCCCGCTCCCGTTCGGCTCGAAGCTTACGAGCCTTCTGGTGGGCCTGCTCGTTGCGCTGCGCGATCTGCTTACGAACGTCGTCGAAGGCCGCCGCGGCTGTCGACCGGCCCGGGCCCGGTTCTTGAATCTGCTTCGGCATAGCGCTGCACTCCTCATCGCTCCACTAGAAGATCGCCCACAGGAAGAATGCGAGAGCGCGGCACCCAGCCGAGGGAAACGGCCTCTCACACTCTACTCCGGCCGCTGGCGATCCACCACCGGACGCTCGCGGCAGCGGGCGCTGCCCGTAATCATCAGCCCTGACGACGCGTCGCACAGGCTGCCGGACATTTTCGCACTCACCCGTCCCACACCCATACGTCACCGCAGACCCGCGCCAGCCCAACGCTGCAGCCCGTAGTGAATCGCCCTGGGTTTGATGGAGGCTCTGGCGTTTTGTGATGTTGGCCAGTGCCTGGTCGGCCCGGCCGGTGGTGATCGGTCAGCCTGTGAGTGCCTGCCGGCGGCTGGCCAGGCTCAGAGCGAGCGAGCACCGTGGGCGATCATCTTGCCATCGATGGGCGCCGAGCAGGCTGTCCACCAAACCCGCACCGTTCGGCTCGTTGCCCCCTGCCGCCGCCGGTGGAGATACCGGCGAAGGCGGTCAGGGCCTTGGTACGGAACGTCGCGTCCATGCCCTTGACTGCTCCGCCGGCGCTGGTGGCCAGCAGCCGGTTGTGTAGATGTCCCTGTGGGCGCGCTTAGAATGTTCCTCGGATGGACCCACTTGGAGGCGTGGACGCCGGCGACTCCCACGCAGCGTTACTGGAGCGGGAAGAGCCCTGCCGCCAGCTGAAAGAACTCATCGCCGCGGCGCTCGAGGGCCGAGGGACATTGGCCGCGGTAGTAGGAGCGCCCGGTGAGGGCAAGACCGCGCTCCTTGGCCAAGCTGGCGTGCTCGGCGAGCGAATGGGGCTGCGGGTATGGCGGGCACATGGCAGCGACCTGACGACGCCCACTGGGCCGACGAGCCGTCGCTCGCCTGTCGATCAGGTGCGCTAGCTCCGAGCGCCAAGGGAGGACGTCCGGATTGTTCATTCCATCCCGGCGCCGAGGATCCGGAACGGGCGCGCGAGCTAGCGAAAAGCGAGCTCGCCGGCGCCCGGGCCGTGGCACTGCCGCGGGCGGTAGGCGTCGCGCTGCGCGCCCGCGCCGCGGGCGAGCACGGCGCGGTCCGCGAGGTAACCCTGCGTGACGCGGTCGCGGTGCTGGAGGCCAGCCCGGCGCGGCTCGAGCTAGCGCGTGCGCTGATCGACCTGGGCGGGCATCTTCGCCGGGGCGGGCGCCGGAGCGACGCCCGCCACTTCCTACGCCGCGCGCCTCGAGCTCGCGCATCGCTGCGCGGCTGAGCCGCTGATCGAGCTCGCCGGCGATGAGCTGCGCGCCGCCGATGGCCGGCCCCGCAACCCGTGGCTGACCGGGGCGGCAGCGTTGACCGTGGGCGAGCTGCGCGTAGCCCGCCTCGCTTAGAGCGGCCTGAGCAACCAGCAGGTCGCCGAGACGCTGTTCGTCACGATCAAGACGGCCGAGATGCACCTGACCAACGCCTACCGCAAGCTGGGAAGCAGCTCCCGCGCAGAGCTGCCGCGGTTGCTCGAAGACGAGGTTTAGGTGAGTGTCCTCCGTGTATCTATGCGCGCGCCGCGGCCACGGTCTGCTCCAGGGCACCCAGATCGCATCGATTCGGAGGACGCGGGGTTCCGAGCTCATCGCGCGGGTCGCAGGAGTTGCCGGCGCGGAGCGCGGCGCTGCCCGCGGCGGGCCTAATCGTCTGCAGCGAACCGCCGTTATTCTGCAACGGGCCGAGTAGCGGGTTGGTGGTGATCGGTGTTCCCGAAGCGCGGGCGCCGTGGGAGGTACGGGTGGTTCCGATGATGCTCGCGCTCACGAGCCTGCTGGTGCTCGTATTCGCGTGCCTGCCTCTGATCCGGCTCAATGCGAGATCGCTCTCGCCGGCGTCGGTGTTGCCGTACAGGATCGACCCGGCCAGCAGCACCAGCGCGCTCGCCGCACGGCCGCCCGTGATCGTGTTGCCGAACGCGAGGCTGTAGACCCCGCCGCCCGCCGGCGCCCCACCCGTGGCGACGTTCTCGGCGATCGTCGACCCGCTCAACGAGAGCGACCCGTCAACGCTGAACACAGCGCCGCCGAGCCCATTGCCGGCGTTACCCGGTACGTCACCGTTCGTGGCGCCCACGCCACCGATTGCGCTGTTGGCCGACAACGTCGAGTCGAACACCTTCACCACCCCGAGGAGCGAGAACACCGCCCCGCCCATCCCCGCCCCGCCGCCGCCGCTGAACCCGGCTGAGGCGTCCGCGGCGGCCTCGCCGCCGCCAAACCCGGGTGAGCCTCCGCCGCCAGCCCCGCCACCGAATCCACCATCGCCGCCGGACTCGCCGCTGGCGCTCACGATGCCCGCGCCACCACCGCCGAACCCGCCGCCGCCGCCCTCCATCCCGCCGGTGGCTCCGCCACCGCCACCGACGCCGCCGCCCCCGCCACCCCCGACGCCGTCGCCGCCGCCGTAGACCGAGGCGGCGATTCCGCCCTGGCCAAACCCGCCTCCGGCTCCGCTGTCATCGTCGCCAAATCCGCCATCGCCCCCGTCGCCCCGGCCGCTGCCGAAGCCGCCCTTGCCGCCGCCGAAGCCACCCTTGCGACCAACCACGCCATTGGCGCCCGGGAGGAAACCGCCGCCGCCGCCAGCCTTGCCGCTGCCGACGCCCCCAGCGCCGGCGCCGGCGCCACCATGGGCACCCGGAGCCGCTCCGCCGAAGCCGCCGCCGTCGTCAGTCGAGGCAGATGAGGCCTGGCCGATGCCGCCGCCGCCACTGCCGGCCGTCGCGTTATTCGCGCTTCCGCCCTGCGCGACATTTGCGCTCAGGGTCACCCGTTCGAGCGTCAGCTTTCCCTGGTCAAAGACCGCTCCGCCCATCCCGGCGCCCCCGCCGCTCCCGTTCGAGCTGCCGCCCCGCGCCACGCCGTTCGAGAGCGTCAGGTTCTGCAACGTCAGACTCCCGACGGGAATGCCCGACAGACCGCCCGAGACATAGAAGAAGCGGAACGTGGGCGTGCCAGCGGGACTTGCCCGCTCGATCCTCGCGCCGTTGCCCGCGATCGTCACGGCGGCGGAGACGGGTGGCAGTCCGTCCGGCCCAAACCAATGGTTGTCAACCCGGCTGAGGCTGTAAAGGGCGTCAGCGGCGAGCTTGATCGTGTACGGAGCGCCGCTCCCTCTCACCCTGCCCGCGCAATCCCGGGACGCGCGCCGGCCGCCCGGCTCGGCCCGCGTCCCCAGCGCCCGATTGGATGGCTCGTCTGACACCACGAGCGCATCGCGCAAAGTGCACCCGCCTGCCGCCGCACCACCAAGCGCATCGGCCGTGCTCGACACGGTGATCACCGTGGCGGCGAACGCCACCGAGGACCCGCCGGCAGAGCACACGGCCAGTATCACCCCTAGCCAGACGCCAACCCGCCTGCAGGCGTACCGCGAGCGCCTGAGCCAGACGACCCGCCTCGCCGACAACAGCATTGTCGAGCTCGAGGACATGAGTGGGGTCCGGAACTGCCCTAGCAGACCGTGAACTTGGCCCGGAGCGTTCGGGAGACGATGACGACCTTCGTGTTCTTGACCATCTTGCCGCGTCGTTTGGTCCGAATCGTCTTCGTTTCCTTGTAGGAGATCTTGACCGTCAGCGTGTGCAAGCCTGACTTCAGGCCCTTCAGCGGCAGCCCCTTACTCGCGGGGAGTCTAGTCGCCCTGGCGTTCGCGGTGTAGGTCGTGACGGTCACCGTCTGGATGCCTGGCTTGCCGTGGCGCCTGATCCTTTCCTTGCGGGTGTGCTTGACGCCCTTATCGAGGTAGAACGTGGCGCCTGAGAACCGCAGCGCGGTCCCCCGCGCCAGCTTCGTCGAGACGAGCGAGATCGAGAGCTTTCCGCCCGCTGGCCCGCACACAGACGCGGAGGGCGTAATAGTGAGGCTGACCTGCTGGTTGCCGAACCTTGCCGTCTGCGTCGCCGTGGCGCTGACGGGCGCCGTGGCATCAACGAGAATCGAGAGCGCGGCGCTCGCACCCTGGTTGGGCGGTCCGGGATCGCTCCGGGCGTGCTACCGGACCCGGTCTCGCCCCGGCGCCACCATTTCTCGGCGTTGCGCGCGCGGTTGCTCTGACCAGGCCACCAGCCATAGTGCGGCTTTGGAGTCGCCGTCGATCGGTTGATCTTCAATCCAGTCTTCGATCGTGCCGAACCCGCGAGCCGCGTAGGGACAGCCAGCGTGGGTCTGTCGGCGCGTCTGGTCAGTCAAGGGCAATCCTCCACACCGCCGCATGACAGCGCAAAGGTCACAGACATAGCGACGCTACTCCATGATGGCCCGCGGGGCGCGGGGGCGGTGGGCGCGACCCGGTGAAAAGGCCGCTCTTTGCGCAAAGGGCCCGAGCGGCCGGGGCGAAGTGGTTCTCGGCCGGCTCCCTGCGCACAAGCGCGTCGGGCGAATCGCTTGACGGCTTCGGCGCCTGCGCTGGAGCCGGCGCGCTGTGGTGGTTGCAGAGCTCGCCGGCGCGTAGGCGCGGATGAGCTGCGCCGGGCTCTATTCGGTCTCGGTGACTTCGACTGCGCCGACGCCTTCGAGTGGTCCGTCGACGAAGAACATCTCGATCGTGATGTCGGGCTCGACGTGGGCTTGGGAGAGGAACGCGACGACGTTGCGACCGGTGAGCTCCTCGATCGTCTCTTTGAAGCGCTTGCTCATCATGCCCTGGAAGTCGTGTCGCATCGCGACGATACGGTCGGGTTCGCCGCTTTCCATGATCGTCTGCTCCAGCGAGGTGAAGCCGCTGCCGCGCATGACGACGACGATGATGTCGTCCAGTGCGTAGGTCTTGGCCTTCATGGGTCCGCGACCGTAGCCTTCGCGCAGAATCGCGACGATGCGGGTTGAGATAGCCGCGAGCAGTTGGCCGCCCGCGAGAACGGCGTGTCGATCGCCAGCGAGAGGTACTTCCATTTCGTCCTCCTGTCTTCGGCGCGGCCCGCGAAGACCTCGCCAATCCAAGGGATTGTTGTGCGTGCCCAGGTTGTGGCGCCCCCGCACCCCAACCGAGACCGGGGTCAAGCGTAGCGTCGACTTTCCCGGTCGGACACATTCGCCGGCGTCGGCCAAGCGTCATGCGACCGACCCCGAAGAAAACCCGGGCGGGTGGCCTGTGCAGCCATCGTCGCTGCTAGAGTTCGTCGGGCATCGCGGTTCACGAGCGTTCACTGATTGTTCGCTGGGCTGCGCGTCAGAGAGCGGAACGGGTAGGCGGTCACACGTTGGTCGCCCGGCTCTTGGTCCGTGGCAATCGGTTGGCTTATTTGGCCAAGGGAGTCCACGGATGCACAGCTCACAGGCGCTCTCCGGAGCGTTCACGATGGAAGGGCTCGCGGTGCGGCGGCCAGAAACGGGGCGGTTTCTGATCGACGGGACGCTGGCGAGCTCATCTTCGCTGTATGTGACAGTGCTCGGGGCGGGGCGCCTGGACCACGCGGTCAGCTATTGCCGAGGGCACGGACAGGATCGAGCCGTGCGCGCTACGGGGCGGTACCGCGCACGGACGATCAGCCGCTCTCTGATCACTCCGGCCCCGCCGGCCGCGTGCTCAAGACAGAGCACGCGGCCGGTGAGCGGATCCAGCCTGAAACTCGCCGCGGCGGCATGAACCCCGCCGCGCCCACCGCCCACCCTCGACCCGCTCGCGAGACAGCCGGCGGGTTGGCGTGGCCTGTCGGTGATCCTCAGCAATGACGCTAAGGGCAAACCACCCCGCTGTGAAGTGTCCGCGCTGCAAGCTCGTGATAGCGCCGCGCCTGCCGCACTTTCTCCCGCGACATTGTCCACGCTGCATCGCGCGCCAGCGCGTTGCGATTGAGCTTCAAACACTCGCGGCCCCGGATCCGCGGGCCCGCATCAACTCCCATTCCGCCGCTGCTCCCGGCTAGCAGCCGCTGGCCGGCCGAGCCGAACCAGAGCGGGCCTGGAAGTAACACGAAGATGAGCCCGCTTGCCTCCATCTCGTTACTGCTGCGCTGGGCCAATCCGATTCTCGTGTGACGCCGCCGGGCTGCAACGTTGTGCGATCCAGCGCAGCCAGTCGCGCTGGTGGAGCAGGCCACTCCTGTGGCTACATCCGGCACTCCGCGCAGAGCGGCTGGGGGGCCAACGTACCTCAGTTCGTGGAGTCGAAAGCGCTTGCTCAGGGCTGGATTCGCGCGCGACCGCGTGCTGACGTGGGCAGTTACGCGTGCTGCTCGGCAGGGATGGCGGGGATCGATCGCCGGTAGGATCCAGGGTATGGGGCCTGGCCGCCGGAGGGGGCGATTCCGGCGGCCAGGCGTGTGATCTGGCGGGAGGGGAGGGCCGCCAGATCCCGCAGCGCGGGGGCGGGCGCGCTGGGGGGTCTCGCGGCTCTTGGCTATTCGGCGTCTACGAACGTGAGGAACTCCGAGAGTTGGCAGAGCTCAAACATTCGCCGGACCGGTCGGGGCCCGGGAATGACCACGAGGTCGATTTTCAGCCGTGCAGCGCGGCGAGCGAGTTCGAGGACGCCGTGAACGCCGCTTGAGTCCATGAAGGTCAGCCGACTGAGATCAAGCATCACTCGCTCCGGCTGGCGCGCGAGGGCACTCTGAAAGGCGTCGCGCGTCGTTTCTCGCTGGGCGAGATCCCATTCGCCATCGAATGCGAGCGTGGTGCAGGCACCCTGTTGGCTGAAGACGATCGACAAGCCAGCGAGGAACACCTCGAAGTCCGTCTGGGTATCGACGGTCATGGGTCACCTCCACGTAGCTTCGATGTGGTGGAGGGGAGAGACCGCTCCCGACGTAGCGTCTGACCGCGTCCCAGTCTTCATGGATCTAACGAGACCCCGCTCGTTCGACCCGAAACGAATGTTATCAGCCTCAGGGCTGAGACTTCAAAGGGTGCGTAGCAGACCTGCCATACTGTGTTCAGGCCCTCGCTGGGCGATTCGTGCGGCGAAGGCGTCTTGCGCTTCGGCGGTCCGCCGTCTTTCCCTCTTCCCAGCGTCGGATCACACCATAGGGAAAGGCGAGAAACGGGACGGTCATGGCCGCCCAAGCCGAACCAGAGAATTCTCCGGGTAACTCCCTACACGTAGCTCTTTCCAACGCGATCGTCGGGTTTCTTCACGAATACACCGGGCGCGGCCCAACGAAGGCACGGACCTCCATCCGCGACAACGTCGTGCTGGTGATGCTCGAACAGACGCTGACCAAGGGCGAGCAAGTCCTGGTCAAGCAAGGCCGCATCGCACAGGTGCTGGCGCTGCGCCACGAGTACCAGGAAGCGATGCGCGAGGAGAGCAGCGCCAAAGTGGCCGAGCTCACCGGACGCAACGTCATCGCCTTCATGAGCGCCAACCACGTCGACCCTGACCTCGCCTCCGAGATCTACGTGCTCGACGGATCACCGCAGTAGTTCTCGGACGCGGAAGGGCGCTCGTGCGGCGACTCCTACCCACGCCCACGGCTGCGCCGCACCCCGCGTGCGCTCAGACGACGACGCGTTCGCACAAGCCCCGCAAGCACCTGACCCGACTCGCGCCCCCCGCCAACTTAGCGCCCGAACGGCACGCCTGGCCGGCGCCCTGGAAGCGAGGCAACGGACGCTCCACGTTCCGCATCGCTCCGGTTTAGCGCGGCCGGAGTCCAAGCGCGAGCTTGTCGAATAGCTTCGCCGCGATGGCCGGCACCGGGACCTCGCGATACCCCTGCCGCGGCAGCCTGGTCGGGCTTCTGTCGATGCCGGAGTTACGGCTCCTGAGCTGGGTACTTGTCTCGGCGGAGCGCTCGCCTCTAGGGCATTAGGTTCGCCCGGCCGAGCACTTCGAAGGCGCGAGGAGGTCGGGCGCCGGTAACGGCTACCCGACAGCCTCGCGCCGACAATCGACTTCGCCGCGCTGCTTGACAGCACACCAACGCGCCGCCCAGCGCGCAGCCGTCCGCGAGCAGCAGGCGGGCGATCATTCGGCCGTCCCCCCGCGAGCGGCCCGCTTGGTCTGTGGCGAGCCGGTGAGGACCGCCAGCAGTTCGCCGACGTTCTGCTCGCGGACGACCGGGTCAGGAAGTGGGTAGTGCGCGTTGATCGCGTAATGGTTGCGTCGGCCGTTTCTCTCGCGGGTGATGTAGCCGGCGTCGGCGAGCTCGACCACGATCCGGTGCGCGGCGCGCTCGGTGATCCCGACCCGCTCGCCGATCTCGCGCAGGCGGATGCCGGGGTCGCGAGCGATGCACACCAGCACCTGGGCGTGGTTGGTCAAAAACGCCCAGCTGGGCGCGGTGTTCTGAGCCATCCACCTTAGACTAACATTTCTAGCCTAAGTTTTCATGCTATGGTGAGCATTTATTCCTCGAGAGGACCCTGACTGAAGATCCCCTCGCGCTCGCCCCACCCTCCTGAGGAGGTCAAGGTGCTCTCCAAGACTCGCAGCACGCCGGTCAGTTCGCCCGCACCGGTGACCCGATGACCAGCGGGACGCTGGTCAGGCCGCCTGACCCCGTGGCGCCGGCATCTGAGCCGAAATCAACCCGGACCTATAACTGCCCGGAGTGCGGTCACGCCCTGCGCGTGTCCGGGGTCGGACGCCACCGCGTGTACTTCGAGCTCGATGACGACCGCTCAAACCACCCGATCATGGACCGGGTCTGCCCAGAGTGCGGGCACGGCCTGCCGGGAAAGAACGCACCGTGACCCCAGCCATGATCGCCGAACTCGGAGCCTTCCTGGAACGCGAAAGCAAAACCGCCCGCGAGCTTCCCACCCCGCCAAGCCCATCCCCAACGTCCCCTAATGGAGAGCTCGTGCCCTCATGACCGCCACCCACCAGACAGATCGACCGCCGCCGCTGGCGATGATGCCGGAGTCCGTTCGCGTCGCCGACGACAGCGCGCCGGCTGCTGGCATCATCGGCGAGGCGAGCTGGCGCTGAAGCCACGAAATCCGGTCAGGCTCTTCGCCGCCAAGGTGACGAGCGCGCTTCGCGGCGACAAGTACATAGCCGACGCCTACCCCGCGCCCGAGCGCGACGACGCCACGACCGTTGGACGGGTCCAACATTCGATTTGACTATTCGCGCCCGCCAAGCTTCAATATGATTTAGCGAGCTGGAAAGCTCGGCGTTGCCCCAGACCCCGGCGGCGCTTCCTTCCATGGAAGCCCGAGGTCTGAGAGCATTCGTTCTGCACTATTCATCTGCGGTCTGGCCGGCAAGCGCGTTGGATCCGCTGCGTGTCCCGAGCGCGGGACCGATTGCGCGCAGCCACCCCGAAGCTACGTTTCACCGCGGCCGACGGAGCGTCGCATGCCTTGCCTGCAGCCGTGCAAGGCCGAGTTCCAGCGCAGCGCGTTTCGCAGATCGTCGGCTCGCGGAGCACTGGCATCCGGGCGCCGGCCTGTTCGTGCTGGCGTTGGTGAGGAGTCGTTCAGCCGAGGCGCAGGCAATGGGCGGCGCTGAGCGCGTTTCCGCCGTCCAGCAGCCCGCGTGTCAGGCGCTGCGCTGCCCGGCGTGCAGGTTAGTGATCAGGCCGCGTGTGCTGGCTCTCACCCCGCGGCATTGTCCCCGGTGCCTGGCCCGCCGCCGCGTCGCAGTGAAATTCGAGACGCTCTTGACCCCGGAAATGTCCGACGGAGCGGTGGATAGCTCGCTCCGGAGCGAGTTGGGCACGTGATCGACCACAACGCCAAGCATGCGGTCGAGTGCCTGGTCGTCGAGCGCGTGCCGCTGGCTGAGGTCCAGGTGTGCATAGCCGGGCTGGGGGTTGACGCGGGGCCCGAGAGCGCGCCTCGGCTGCTCGCGGGGGCGCGAGCGAGCAGCCGGGGCGCGCGGGCGACAGCGTCGCGGGGCGCGCGGGCGACAGCGTCGCACAAAGTCCCCGCGGTCCGCCCCACTGAGTTCCTACAGAGGGTGATCCCGTCGGGCTTCGAGCGTGAGGGCTCAATCTTTCGATCTCAGCGGCTGGGGGCCGCAGTCGGTGGGGGCATAAGAGGGGCGTAGTAGGGGAGAGGGACGGAGAAGCCGGGTGGGCGCCGTCGGGGAGCCCGCCCGGCCTTCTCTGGAGATTGAACGGCGATCGCCAGCCACCCCGTCCTGCGCCCAGAGGCCCAACGGACCTTCAGCGGGGATTGACCGTCAGCTCAGTCATGCCAACCTTGGCATCCACGGATGTTGAGGCGGACGGGTCTCTGTGCATCTGTCGAGCGAGGCGTAGTGTTGTGGGCGATGGCTGATCGGTTGAGTCAGGTGCTGGCGGCGATGGCGTCGGTCGACGGCGAGGCACATTCCGTGATCGATCGAGTGTGCGTGGCGGCAACGCGGATGCTCGCGATGGATGGGGCTGGACTCTCGTTGATGGTCGACGGGGAGCTGCGGGGGACCGCGGGAGTGACGGGGCCGGGGGTTGAACGGATCCAGGAGCTGCAGCTCTCGTTGGGGCAGGGGCCATGTGTTGACGCCTGGGCGTTGCGAGAGCCGACCACCGAGCCTGATCTGGCCGAACCGGAGCTGGTGCGCTGGCCCGCGTTTACGCAGGCGGCGGTCGAGATAGGGGTCCGAGGCGTGTTTGCGTTTCCGCTCCGGGTCGGCTCGATCATGATCGGGGTGCTGGCGTTATATCGCGCTCGTCCTGGAGCGCTTAGCGGCGATGAGTTTGAAGGCGGGCTGGTGCTCGCCGATGTGGCGGTGCATGTCGTTCTCGGGCTTCAGGCGGGCGCTGCCCCGGACACGCTGCATGAGCTGTTGGCTGAGCAGCCTGGGTACTGGGCGGAGGTGCATCAGGCCACGGGGATGATCTCCGCTCAACTTGGCGTGTCTTTGGATGAGGCATTCGTTCGGCTGCGGGCGGCCTCGTTCGCAGACGCTCGCGCACTACGCGACATCGCTGGTGACGTGACTGCGCGGCGTCTGCGCCTGGAGCCGTCGTGATGATCGGGCAATGCGCACGCGTCCTCGTGGCACGATTCAGTGAGAGCGACGTCGACGTCGCGTGGAAGTGAAAGGCAGGTACACCGTGGAGACGCGAGAACAGACGATCGTCGAGACATTCGTTGAGTTCGCCGACACCCTGATTGCGGATTTCGATGTGGTTGAGTTTTTGCATAGGGTCACGGTGCGGTGTGTCGAGCTGCTCGATTGCGTCGAGGCTGGAGTGCTGGTCGCCGACGCCACGGGCGCGCTGCGGGTGATGGCCTCTTCAAGCGAGCGGACCGACGCGCTTGAGCTCCTGCAGGCCCAGAATGCCGAGGGACCGTGTTATGAGTGCTATCAGCAGGGCCGGTCGGTGCACAGCGAGGACCTCGCCGCCGACGCTGGCCGCTGGCCCGTGTTTGCGCCAGAGGCCACGCGCGCTGGGTTCGCGTCGATGCATGCGGTTCCGATGCGAGCGCACGGCAAGACGATCGGGGCAATGAACTTGTTCCGTTCACATTCCGGACGGCTTGCCGAGCCCGATGTGCCGGTCTCGCAGGGCATGGCTGATGTCGCCGCGATCGGCTTGCTGAACGAGCGACGAGCCCGCGAGACGTACGACACCGTCGGCCAGCTACAGCGTGCGCTGCAAAGCCGGGTCGTGATCGAGCAGGCCAAGGGCCTGCTCGCCGAACGTCTGCAGCTCAGCATGGACGAGGCGTTTACGCGGATGCGTGGCTACGCGCGCGAACACAACACTCGGCTCACCCACCTCGCCGAGGAGCTCATCGACGGTCGCCTTGACGACGACGCGCTCCTCGAAATCGACGCGCGGCGCAGGAGCTCAGAGCGCTGAGACAACGCAACCACGCGGGTTGACGTCGGGCACGAGTCGGCTAGTATCACGGCCGTAGGTTGAAGTCTGCGCGCTGCCCCAGACCCTGGTCGCGTTTTTCAAGCCCAGCCGGAAAACGGAGGTCTGAGAGCCCTAATGTCAGCGCGACCTGCCCCATCGAGGCCGCTCAAGTGCGCGTGCGTCGCCGTGCCTCCCACGGCTCTAGCGGTCGAAAGCAGCCGTCGACCGGCAGGAGGCCCTTCGACGGGCTGAGCGCAAGCCCTTATCTGAGGTAGAGGACGCGTCGATGCTTCCCCTCGCCGATGAGTACAGGAGCGCGCTGTGACCGCATGCGCGGTCGCAAGTCCCCACACCACTGACCCCGGCTTCGGGGCAGGGAGCACAGCCGATCGACCCGCGCCCCGCTGACCCGAGCGCGGTCCCAACCCGTCAAATGCAGATAGGAACTACAGCCATATGCCACGCGTGCTGATAATCGACGACAACGGAGCGACGGCTTGGGACGAGCGCGTCACGGACGCCGATTTCGACTCCGACCACTTTCGAGCCCAGTTCAGCGACCGGCTGTCTTGGGCGGTGTCGGACGCCGCTCGAGCCCCGAGCCCAGACCCGCATCGCGACGTCCAGGGAGGAACCGCCTAGCCGGCCTTCAACTTCCCACGTCGATGTCTTTCGAGATTCGGGACGCTCACCGACGCGATAACCGGCGTCCGAGGCCAAACTGGTTTTCCCCGCTTTGGTGGACACCTTGATCCGCCCTGGTTTTCAGTGGAGTCCGGGTTCTGGACGGGGCCGTTGTTGTTGATGGTTTTTTTTCAAGAGCGTGCTCATCTTCGACCGCGGCGTTCCAGCACCGTGCTAGACCATGGCCCGCAACGGTCATCGACGGGCAAGGGGAGAACTCATGTGGCACAACATCTTCGGGCTGGGCGTGAGCGTAGGTGAGAAGGTCATCCGCAGCGTGCTGATCTACCTCTTCTTGCTCGTCGCCTTTCGTCTGTTCGGCAAGCGTGAGCTCGGGCAGGCCAGCACCCTGGACCTCGCCGTCCTCGTGCTCGTGGCCAATGCGGTGCAAAACGGAATCATCGGCAATGACGTCTCGGTGACCGGAGCTGTCATCGGCGCCATGGTTCTGTTTGGCATGAATGCGGCGTTTGCCCGTGCGGCCTTCCGAGTTCCATGGATGAGTTGGGTGCTGGAGGGCAGTCCCAGCACACTCATCTCGGAGGGCCAGATTGACCGGCGCGCGCTGCGACGCGAGCAGATCTCCTTGCCCGAACTGCGGGCGATCGCGCGGCGACAGGGGTTCGCCGAGCTCAGCGAGGTGTTCACCGCGATCCTCGAGACCAACGGCGTGGTGTCGATGTTCCGCCAGGACGAGGGCTGCCGGTATCACCCGGACGCGACCCCACATGGGCTGCGATTTGGCAAGCATCGCGGGCAGCCCACGACCGCGTGAGCTGACTCCGCGCTACCTCCAAACGCCGACGAGAGCAATGTGGTTGGTGGGTGTCCCCTGGTGAGGTCTTCGTTCGTCTTGGGGATGATCAATCCCATACTCCAGCTGGAGGTCCAAGATGAAGTACGCACTGTTGATCTACGACAAGCCTGGCTCGCATGAGGCGCTTTCAGACGAGGAGCGTGACGCCGTGTACCGGGAGTACTTCGCGCTGAGCGAGGATTCTCGTTGTGTCGGTGGGGCTCAGCTGCAGCCGGTGAGCAGCGCCACCACGGTACGCGTGGAAGAGGGCCGCGCGCTGACCACGGACGGACCCTTCGCGGACACCAAGGAGGTGTTCGGCGGCTACTACGTGTTCGACGCCTCCAATCTGGATGAGGCGATCGAGTTGGCCGCGCGGGTGCCGTCGGCACGGTTGGGGGGTAAGGTCGAGGTTCGGCCGCTGGTGGAGCGCTGAGGTCGCTGTCCGAGCCCAGCCGTGCCCATCCACGACTCGAGCGGCGCCGCGGGTGCGACGCCGCTCGGTCCGCTAGCTCAGCGCTCCAGCCGTGGCGCGCGCGCGAGGCCTCGTAGGCGGCGTGGCGCTCGCCGACGGTCGCGCACGATCTGATCTCGTTCCGAGCCCTCCCGCTGCATACGTCGGGGCAAACAGCGCGAAAGGACCCCGCCGGCTCAACGGAGCACTAGCCATGGCGCGGTCCGTGACCCAACGAGGCCCGACCCCCTGTTCCCCGCCCGGCGGCCGCTGAAACCCATCGGTTGGTCGCCAACCGGCTTCTTTGATTGGGATGACCGAGCTCGACGGCGGCGGGTCACCCCGATGAGCGGACCGCTCAGGAGCGGCCGTAGGCGGCGAGGAAGACGCGCACTGCGCCCTCGACGTGGTCCTCGAGTCGAGCCGGCGGGAGCGGCTCGTCGCTGCCGGCCAGCATCGCCTCGTTGAGGGGGGCGGACATGATGAGCCAGTTGAAGTGGGCCGCTGCGAGCGCGGGGTCGTCGAGACGCAGCACCTCGCGGGCGGCGAGGCGCTCGAAGGCGGTGGCCAGAGCCGCGATCGTGCGCCCGGGGCCGCGCTCATAGAACGTGCGCCCCAGCGCCGGAAAGCGATTGGCCTCCCCGATGACGAGCCTTCGCAGCTGCAGGAGCCGTGTCTGCATCACGCCGTCGAGCAGCCGGCGCCCGAGGTCGCGCAAATCGGCGGCGATGTCCCCGCTATCGGCGAGGTCGCGGACTTCGGCGTACACGGGATCGCTGATCTCGTTGACCGTGGTGGTCACGATCTCGACGAAGAGGCGCTCCTTATCGGCAAAGTGCTTGTAGACCGTCTGCTTAGAAACGCGGGCGAGCGCGGCGATCTCGTCCATGCTCGTGCCCAGATAGCCGTTGCTCAGGAACACCGTCGTGGCCGCTTGGAGGATCGCCCGGCGCTTGCGCGCGGATCGGCCTCCGTCCTCGAACTCGTTCTCGCCGGCCAACGTGGTCTTCACGAGGACTAGCGTACTAGACAGTCCAGTTCTATATGGGTACTATACCGTCTAGTTTTCGCGATCGTTTCAGGAGGTTCGCATGCGAGTGGTCGTCATCAACCACATCACGGTGGACGGCGTGATGCAGGGCCCCGGCCGTCCCGACGAGGACACCAGGGACGGCTTTCGCCACGGCGGCTGGGCGAATGCGGGCGGCGACGACGTGATGGGCCGCGCGCTCGGCGAGCGGATGGGCAGGCCCGATGGCGCGCTTCTGCTCGGTCGCCGCAGCTACGAGGAGATGCTCGGCGCCTGGAACCGCCGGGGCGGGCCGTTCAAGGATGCCCTCAACCACGCGCCCAAGTACGTGGCCTCGACACAGGCGACGACGAAACTGCAATGGCCGAACTCGACCCTCCTGCACGGCGACATTCCCGCTGCGGTGGCCGAGCTCAAGCGGACGCTGACGGGCGACTTGGTGATCATGGGCAGCGGCCTGCTGATTCGCTCGCTGCTGCTCCCCCTCGGATTGATCGACGAGTACCTACTGCTGATCCATCCGCTCCTCCTCGGCTCGGGCCAGCGGCTGTTCGAGCGGGGCCACGACGCGGCCAAGCTCAGGCTCGTCGAGAGCGTCGCGACGAGCACCGGCGTGATCATCGCCACCTACCAGCCCGAGCCATGATGACGAGCGCAGAGGTGATTCTCGGCGGGCTGGGCTTTCCCGAGTCGGTGCGCTGGCACCAGGGCCGGGCCTGGCTGTGTGACTGGGGCGCCGGCGAGGTCCTCGCCGTGAGCCCCGGTGGCGAGCGAGAGGTGATGGCGCGGCTGGCACCACAGACCCTCCCGTTCAGCGTCGACTGGCTGCCCGACGGGCGGCTGCTCGTGATCGACGGGCCCTGCCGGCTGCTGCGCCGCCAAGAGCCCGATGGGGCCCTGGCGACCGTTGCGGATCTCACCGGCCTCGGCTCCGCACCGTTCAACGAGCTCGTCGTCGACGCCGCGGGCAACGCGTATGTCAACGGCGGGCACGGGATCGTCGTCTGCGTCGCGCCGAACGGCGCGGTGCGCGTGGTGGCCGAGGGCCTGAAGTGGCCAAACGGCATGGCCCTCCTCGACGACGGTGAAACGCTCGTGGTCGCCGACTCGCACGCCGGGCAGCTCGTCGCCTTCGACGTCTACGACGATGCCTCGCTGTCCGGCGCTCGCGTGTGGGCCGAGCTCGAGCACGCGCCCGACGGGATCTGCGCGGACGCAGACGGTGCGATCTGGGTCGCCAGCGTTCCCGGTCAGTGCTGCGTGCGGGTACGAGAGGGCGGGGAGGTACTGGGGGCCGTCTCCGCCGACAGTGGCTGCTTTGCGTGCATGCTGGGCGGCGAAGACGGACGGACGCTGTTCGTGGGCGTGGCCCGGTGGCGGGGTATGGAGACGGCCATGCAGGAAGGGCCGGGACGGACCGGCCAACTGCTCGTTGCGCCCGACCAACCTGCGCCCCACGCCGGGCGGCCCTGACTCGTCGGGCTCGCGCTCAGCTGTAGCGCTCGGCGAGGGTGAAGTTGCCGTGGAAGCCGACGGAGACGCAGAAGGCCGGGCGACACGCCACCTGTTCCAGCGGCCAGCCGTCGCCTCCCGGAGTGGGCTCAAGCGTCCAATGCACCCCATCCCACAGAAGCGACTGTCCGCCGGTGGGGTCAGCGGGGCCGGCGCCGCCGACGGCGACGCAGCGCGACGCCGAGAGGCAGGCGACCCCGCTCAGCGCCGCGCCCCCGGTGAACGCGGGCCTCGGCGGCGTCTTGACCTTCCAGTGGCGCCCGTCCCAGGCCTCGGTGAGGTTCTTCTGGTCGCGGCTGACGAAGAAGTGGCCGACGGCCATGCACGCGCGCGGCGCACTGCAGGAGACGCCCAGTAGTCCGGCCGTGCCCGCGTGATCGGGGGGATGCAGGTCCTTCCACCGGTGACCATTCCAGCGCCAGGCCAGCGGCCCGTTGAGATCGTTGGAGGACGAGTCGCCCACCGCGAGACAGGCCGAGGCCCGCGCGCAGGAGACGGCCTCGAGGTGGTCGATGGTCCCGCTCGGCGCGTGGATCACCTGCTGCACGTTCCAGTGATGGCCGTCCCATCTTTCGATGAGGCCGTGATAGGTGGCGGTGTAGAACGGGTGAAAGCGCTCGCGGCCGAACTCGCCCACAGCGACACAGCTGTGGGCCGAGCTACAGGAGATCGCGCTCAGGACATGGGCCGGTAAATTCGGCGTGGGGTTCGGGGTCGACTGGACCGTCCAGTGCGTTCCGTCCCAGTGCTCGGCCAAGGTCAGCGTGCGGCCGGTCTGAGTGGTGCGAACGCCGACCGCGGTACACCATGTGGCCGACGGGCAGGAGATGCCGGCGAAGGCGGTTTGCCGCGCCCCGGCCACGGCGGGAAGCGACTGAAGCGACCACGTGGTGCCGTTCCAGCGCTCGGCGAGGGCATGCTGCTTGGCGCCGGAGTCGGTGAAGGATCCCACGGCCAGACAGCTGCTGTCAGAGCCGCAGGACACGGAGGTAAGGGCGCTGCTCGTCGCTCCCGGTGCGTTGGGCGTGGTCTGCACCGACCATGCCGCCGCCCAGGCCGGCGGCGCCCATGCCGCGCTCAGGATGACGGTGAGCAGGGCGATTCTCCGCACCGGCCGACCCTACACCTTCAGCGCGGCGCGAGGCTCACACGGTGCCGTAGGCGAGCATCGCGTCGGCGACGCGCTTGAAGCCGGCCAGGTTGGCACCCTTGACGTAATTGACGGTCTCGTCCACGGTGCCCGCGTCGACACACTGCTCGTGGATCCAGTCCATGATCTCGTGCAGCTTCTCGTCCACCTGTTCACCGGTCCAGGACAGGCGCAGCGAGTTCTGCGTCTGCTCGAGACCCGAGACGGCCACCCCGCCGGCGTTGGCCGCCTTGCCGGGACCGAAGAGGACCCCGCGCTCGAGCAGAAGATGGGCTGCGTCGGGCGTGGTGGGCATGTTGGCGCCCTCAACGACACCCAGGCAGCCGCCATCGCTGAGCGCTTCCGCGTCCTCGCGCTCGATCTCGTTCTGCGTCGCGCATGGGAAGGCCAGGTCGCAGGCCACATTCCAGGGCCGCTGGCCGTCGAGGTACTCGCACTCGTAGTGCTCGGCGTACTCGGCCAGACGCCCACGACGCTCGAGCTTGAGCTCCTTGATGAACTTCTGCTTCTCGGCGTCGATGCCCTCGGCGTCGCAGATCGTCCCCGACGAGTCCGACATCGTGATGACCTGGGCCCCCAACTCGGTGGCCTTCTCGGCTGTGGCCAGGGCCACGTTGCCCGACCCCGAAATCGCGCAGCGCTTGCCCTCGAGGCTGTCGTCGATGTGCTCGAGCATCTTCTGAGCGAAGTAGACGACTCCGTAACCGGTGGCCTCGGTGCGGATGAGGCTGCCGCCGAAAGCGACTCCCTTTCCCGTCAACACGCCCGTGAAGCGGTTGACCATGCGCTTGTACTGGCCGAAGAGGTAACTGATCTCGCGTGCTCCCACCCCGATGTCACCGGCGGGCACGTCGGTGTCCGCGCCGATGTGGCGGTGCAGCTCGACCATGAGTGACTGACAGAAGCGCATGACCTCGCGATCGGATTTGCCTTTGGGGTTGAAGTTGGCGCCGCCCTTGGCGCCACCCATCGGCAGTCCCGTCAGTGCGTTCTTGAAGCACTGCTCGAAACCCAGGAACTTGAGGATGCTCTGGTTCACCGACCGGTCAAAGCGCAGGCCACCCTTGTAGGGGCCAATCGAGTTGTTGAACTGGACCCGCCATGCCCGGTTGACGCGGACATTGCCCTCATCGTCCTCCCACGGCACCCGGAAGATGACGATCCGATCCGGCTCGGTCATGCGCTCGAGGATCTGCGCCTCCTGATACTCGGGGTGCTCGAGCACGAACGGCATGACCGAGTCGACCACCTCCTTGACCGCCTGATGAAACTCCTCCTCCCCGGGGTTGCGGCGCACGAGACCGTGCATGAAGCGGTCAACGGCGCTGGCCGCATCAGTCTCAGTGTCGCTTGTGGAAGTACCGGCCACGGCCGGCATACCCTACCCGGGCGAGGGCCGGGGAGGCGCTAGCCAAGCGGCCGGCAGGCCGTCTGCAACGGCCGGCACTGCACGGCCACCCCGACGATCCAGCTCGCGGGCACCGGACCCCAGAAGCGGCTGTCATCGGAGGCGCCGCGATTGTCGCCGAGCAGGAAGTATTGACCGGGGGGCACGCGTACCGGGGTGGGAAGATCGCAATCCGGACCCTCGCCGCACTGGATGGCGAACGGTTCGGGCCGGGCCGCCCGGTTGACGATCGCTTGGCCGCCCCGGACGCTGATCAGATCCCCCGGCCCGGCGACGATCCGCTTGACCATCACGGTCCGCGGCGACTCTGGGGTGGCCAGACCGCACGGCTGGGCGAAGCCGAGGCCCTGCTCACCGCTGGCGCACTGCGGCGTCGTGGCCACCGCTCCCTCCGGGGGATGAAAGACGACGATCTCCCCGGGCCTGAGGGCCACCCCACTCTCGATGGCCAGACGGGCGCCCACGGTCAGGGTGGGCTCCATGGACCCCGAGGTGACGCGGTAGTAGGTGACGTCGCGGTGCAGGATCGCCAGCCCCGCCGCGACCACGACGCCGGCCACGAGAAGCAGGGGAACCGCGACGCGGCGGCGCACCGGGCGACCGACCGGTGGTGCGGTGGGCCGTGGCGCGACGGCGACGGGCGAGCGGGGCGGGCCCTCGGACACAGCCGGGAGATCGGCACCCAGGCCGGCGGGCTGGAGCGCGGAGTGGCCCACTGGGCTGGAGCGCGGAGTGGCCCACCGGGCTGGAGCGCGGAGTCGCCCCACCGCCGAAGTACGGAAGTCAGCCCACGCGCCGACGTCGGCGCGGCAACCAGCCTTCTTCGCGGAATTTCGAGCCGGGGCGCCCGGGGAGCAACAACACGATGAGCAGTCCGACGGCGGACAGAATCAGACCGAAGGTCAGCCCGACGCGCTCGCCATAGCCCTTGCGCTCGGCCAGCCACGCTGCCGCGGCGGCGGACACGAGCCAGATGAAGAGAAAGTAGAGCGCCTTGACGCCAATTGCGGCTAGGACGAGCATGCCCGCTCCTTCATGTCCCCAGGTAGGCCCGCTGCACCTCAGGATCACCACGCAGCTTCGCGGAGTCGCCCCTGAGCACGACGCGCCCGGTCTCAAGCACGTAACCACGCTTGGCCGCCTCCAAGGCGTAGTTGGCGTTCTGCTCCACGAGCAGGATGGCCACCCCGGACCGGTTGATCTCGCCGATCGTCTGATAGATGCGCTGGACGAGGATCGGCGCGAGCCCCATCGACGGCTCGTCGAGCATCAGCAGCTTCGGCTGGGCCATCAGCGCCCGGCCGATGGCCAGCATCTGCTGCTCCCCGCCCGACATCGTGCCCGCCTTCTGCTTGGCCCGCTCCTTGAGCCGCGGGAACAGCTCATAGATCTTGTCGAAGTCCTCGTCCTGGGGCCCGCCCCGGCGCAAATAGGCGCCCAGCTCGAGATTCTCGCGCACGGTCATCCGCGGAAAGCAGTGCCGACCCTCCGGAGCCAGGGCCACCCCGCGCCCGACCACGTCGTGAGGAGCCACGCCGGTGATGTCCTCTCCGTCGAAGGTGACCCTCCCCGAGCTCGGCGGCGTGAGCCCAGAGATCGAGCGCAGCGTGGTTGACTTGCCGGCTCCGTTGGAGCCGATCAGCGTGACCACCTCGCCGGGCTCGACGGCCAGGGAGACCCCCTTGAGCGCCTCGATCGCCCCATACCGGGTGCGGACGTCGGTGACCTCGAGCAGAGGGCTCACGCCGGGGCCGCCCCGAGGTAGGCCTCGATGACGCGGGGCTCGTTGCGCACAACCTCGGGCGGGCCCTCGGCGATCTTGGTCCCGTGATCGAGGACGGTGATGCGCTCTGAGACCCCCATCACGACCTTCATGTCGTGCTCGATGAGGAGGATCGTCAGGTCGAGCTCCTCGCGCAGCCGGCGCATGAACGCGGTGAGTGCGGCGGATTCCTGGGGGTTCATCCCCGCCGTCGGCTCGTCGAGGAGGAGCAGCTTGGGCTTCGAGGCCAGGGCACGGGCGACCTCGACGCGCCGCTGGTCGCCGTAGGAGAGCTGGGCCGCGAGCTGGTCGAAGGCGCTCTCGTGCAGCCCGACGTACCGCAGCAGCTCACGGGCGCGCTCGGCCACGGCGCGCTCCTCCCGGCGCACCCAGCGGGGCCGCACGATGGCGCCGAACACCCCGGCGCGCATCCGGACGTGGCTGCCCACGATCACGTTCTCGACGGCGGTCATGGCCCCGAACAGACGGATATTCTGAAACGTGCGTGCCACCCCGAGGCCGGTGATCTGGTCGGAGCGCATGTGGGTCACGTCGCGGCCCTCGACGATGATCTGACCCGAGGTCGGCTTGTAGAGACCCGTGAGCATGTTGAACAGCGTCGTCTTGCCGGCACCGTTGGGTCCGATCAACGACACGATGGTGTGGGTGGGGATCTCGATCGAGACGCCGTCGACGGCCACCAGTCCCCCGAACTCCTTGACCAGGTGTTCGGCACGCAGCATGACGTCAGCGGGAGAGCCCGAGAACGAGGCTCCCGCGGCTCCACCCTCGGAGGCGGTCGTGCTCACGGGATCACCCCGCTCGCCGGGGTGGCCGTTGGCTCGGCCAGCTCAGTGTCCTGCGCGCCGATGGCCGCGGTCATCTCGAGCTTGCGCCGGCGTTCGGGGATGAGGCCCTGCGGTCGCAGGATCATCACGATCACGAGCAGGAAGCCGTAGATCCCGAACTGCACGGAGGTCAGCTGGAAGTTGAGCCCGAACTTGCTGGGGGCGTTGTTGAGAACGTCGGGCAGCAGCCAGTAGTTGATGTAGCCCAGCAGCAGCCCGCCGACGACGGCGCCCCAGATCGAACCGATGCCTCCGATGATGACCATCGAGAGGATGAGGACCGAGAACCCGAAGGCGAACTGCCCCGCGTTGACCGTCGTGAAGTAGGTCCCGATGAACGCGCCCGACATGCCCCCGAACGCGGCGCCGATGGCGTAGGCCTGAAGCTTGGTCTTGACCAGCGGGATCCCCATCGAGACCGCCGCCACCTCGTCCTCGCGCAGGGCGATCCACGCCCGTCCGAGCCGCGAGTCGCGCAAGCGTAGGTTGACGAACAGGACGAGGAAAAGGATCCCCAAGATGAGCCAGTACCACGGTCTGAGGTGGAGCAGGTCAAAGCGTCCGACGCCCGGGAAGTAGGGCGAGTCGACGGCGCTGATGCCGAGGTTGCCGGCCGTCAGCGTCATCCCCCCGCCCAGGTGGATGTCGGTCCCGTTGACGGCTACCTCGCCGATGATCTCTCCGAAGGCGAGCGTGACGATGGCGATGTAGTCGCCGCGCAGCCGGAGCGTCGGCAACCCGATGATCGTGCCCGCGATCGCGCAGACGATGGCCGCCGCCACCAGGACGAGCAGGAAGTTCAAGTGGATGCCGGTCTCGATGGCCGCGACGCCGGAGACGAGCACGTGGACCTTGGCCTTGAAGAAGAAGTCCGAGCCGAACCAGCCCAGCGAGTAGGCCCCCAGCGCATAAAAGGCGACGTATCCCAGGTCAAGGAGCCCGGCGAACCCAACCACGATGTTGAGCCCCAGCGCCATCACGGACAGCGACAGAGCCTTGATCGTGGCGTCGATGAACCCGCTGTCCGAGGCAAAGGCGAAGGGCAACACGATGCCGAGCACGATCAAGGCGACGGCCAGGGCGCGCCCCGACCACGCCGGCAGGGCGCCGTCCAGAGCAGCTCGCCATTCTCGGAGCTGTGCGCGCAGCTCGCTGAAACCCGAGGGCCCCCCGCGCTCGTCCATCAGCCGGCCTCCCGCGTCTCCTCGCCGAGCAGCCCGCGCGGGCGCAGGACCATGATCAGGATCAGGTAGCCGAAGACGACGACCTCGGTCCACTCGCCGCCGGCCAGTCGGTTGTCCGCGAAGGATTGGATGACGCCGATGATGAGCCCGCCCAGAACGGCTCCCCGGACATTGCCGATGCCTCCCATGACGGCCGCCGTGAACGCGATCAGTCCGGCCTTGAAGCCCTGGAAGTACCAGATGTTGGTCTGGTAGAGCGCGTACACCAGCCCCGCCGCTCCGGCCAGCATGCCCCCGAGCAGGAACGTCAGCGAAATGGTCTGGTTGACGTTGATGCCCATCAGCCGGGCGGCCTCGGGGTCCTGGGCGGTCGCGCGCATGGCCCGCCCAAGCCGTGTGCTGGCGATAAACCAGGCCAACGCGACCACGAGCGGGATCATCGTGGCCAGGGCGAGGATGTAGCCGCGCTGGATGGGGACCCCGGAGATGTTGAAGACGGTGTCACCCTGGCGGACCAGGTCGTTGACGCTCTGCGGAGAGCCACCCCGCCACAGCAGCCCCACGTTCTGCAGGATGAACGAGAAGCCGACCGCGGTGATCAGGGGGGCCAGTTTCGGGGCGGTCCGCAACGGCCGATACGCCACGCGTTCGATCAGTACGTTGAGCGTTCCCGTGACGGCCATCGCGATGAGCAGCGTGGCCAACAGGCCCGCGACGAGGCCCACGGTCCCGGTTGAGGCCGTCAGTCCGAACGTCGCCCACAGCCCGACGGAGACGAACGAGCCGATCATGAAAACGTCGCCGTGCGCAAAGTTGATCAGCTCGATGAGCCCGTAGACCAGCGTGTAGCCGATGGCGATCAGAGCCCAGATCCCGCCGTTGGCGAGACCTTGAACGACGTTCAGCCCGATCCGGCTGAGGTCGTGGTGGACGATCACGTGCCCGTGCACGATCCCGGCCTGGTAGCCGTGGACCAGGTCCCGGACGAGATAGAAGAGAGGCAGCGCGGCCAGGAGCACGATCAGCCCCCACCGCCCGACATACCCGCGCAGCACAGCGAGCTGCCGCCCTGCCGGTGCCGGAATCCTTGGCGTTATCGAGCTGGCTTCCATCTAGGAGCGCCCCAATGTCGCGAGGCTACACGCTGAGAGATATCGGCGGGGGAGGGGATGCGTGCACATCCCCTCCCCCGTCACGCTCAAACCGTCTTGTTCGGGGTGAGCGACTTGAAGAAGACCGGCTCGCCGTTGGAGCCGACCTTATACAGGCCGTAGGACTTCAGCGTCGTGTCGCCGTTCTTGTTGAACCCGTAGTTCCCCAGCACCGAGCTACGAGACGTGGTCGCGAACAGCCCCTTGAGCACGGCCGACTTGCTGTTGCCCTGCGCCCCCTGGCTGGTGATCGTGTCGAGCCCGAGCTTCATCGCCTCGTAGCCATAGATCGCATAGGGGTCCGGGTTGGCGCTGCCGTATTTGGCCTTGTAGGCGGACAAGAACTGCTTGCCACCTGGGTAGGCGGTGAGGTTCTGGGTCGCCACGGTGCACTGCATCAGCGGGGTAATGGCCGCCGGTACGCCACCCTTCGACGCGGCCGTGTAGGAGTCGGTGCAGACCCCGTCCCCGCCAAAGACCTTGGCGGTGGGCACGGCCGCGTGGACGTCCTTGGTGATCTGTACCGCGCCATTGGAGGTGATGCCGGCGAAGAAGAAGCAGTCCGCTCCCTCGCCCTTGACCGTCGCCGCGTAAGAGCGGAAGTTCGGCGCCGTGGGATCGATTCCGGTGTTGGAGGCGATCGTCACGCCGTAGAAGCCCTTCTCGAGTTCGAGCAGTGTGGCCAAGCCCTGGCCGTAGGCCTCCTTGTCGTTGGCCACCGCCACCTTGGTGCAGCCCGCCTGCTTCATGGCCATGAGGTCGGCCGCCGCCTGGATCGAGTCGATCGGCACGATCCGCAGGAACGTCCGCTTCCCGGTGGGGAAGTACTTCTCCGGCTCGCCCGGAGCGCTGCCGGGAAGGTTCGTGGTCAGTCCCACGTACGTGTTGGCGGGGCTGACCTGGGGGATGCCGGCCTGATTGAGGATCGGAACCGAGACCTCGGAAGCGCCCGAGTTGAACTCGCCGATGTAGTAGACCGCCTTGGGGTCGGCCGCCACCTTGCGGGCGTTAGCAGCCGTCTGTCCCGGATCCCACTTGCCGGCCGCAGCCGTGGAGTCGTCGAGGACCGTGTAGTTGACCTTGAACTTGCCGGCTTTGCCGCCGGCCTCCGAGAGCGCGAGCTTGATCCCGTTGACCAGCGGGACCGTCTGGGCGCTCGACGCGCCCTGCATGGGCAGGCTGGAATAGATGTCGACCGTATTCGAGCTCGAGCCGGAGGCCGAGCCGCTGCTCGAGCTGCTGGACCCGCAGGCCGCCAGCACGAGCGCCGTGACGACGAGCCCGCAGGCCATAAGTCCCATCCGAAACCTCATATGCACTCCTTTCGTCTCCCCTTCGAAGCCTTTCGAGCATGCGCACCCTATTGCTGCGCTCGGACGGATCAAAGTCTCCTGTCACGTTTTAACCCAATGCGAATGCTGCGATTGACCGGGACGCTGCCGCCTCGGCGCGACGACGGGGGCACCTCGTGAGCGGCGCCGCCGCGCAGCACCTCCCCGGAGTGCTCCACAACCTCGAGGGTCCGCTCGATCACTACGGCTACCTGGCTGTCGCCGGTTTCGTCCTGCTCGAGGACTTCGGAGTTCCGCTGCCCGGCGAGACGATCCTCATCCTCGGCGCCGTGTACGCCGGTACCGGACGTCTCAGCGTCTGGCTGGTGGCTCTGATCGCCGTCCTCGCCGCCATCGTGGGCGACAACATCGGCTATGCCATCGGCCACTTCGGCGGGCGGCCGCTGGTCGAGCGGTTCGGGCGCTACATCCTGCTCACCCCGGAACGGGTCCAGAAGGCCACCGACTTCTTTGCGCGCCACGGCGGCAAGGTCGTCGCCATCGCCCGCTTCGTCGAGGGCCTGCGCCAGGCCAACGGCATCATCGCCGGCATCAGCGGCATGCACTGGCGCCGGTTCTTGGCCTTCAACGCCCTCGGGGCGGCCCTGTGGGTGGCGGTGTGGACGAGCGTGGGCTACTTCTCGGGCAGCCACATCGACACCATCTACAACGACGTCACGCGGTATGACACGTACTTCGCCATCGCGGTCGGAATCGTCCTCGCCGCCCTGATCACGCGCAGGGTGGTCCGCCGGCGCCGGGCGTAGCACTCCTCGGACCGGCAATGACGTGCGCGCCACGGGCGGCCACCGGGTAGACCCCCGCTATCGAGCCCTCGCCCGAGGACACAACGCCGTGACCACCCCTGACCACCTTGGAGTCGTGTCGCCGTGACCACCGAAGTCTCAGAGAAACAAGCCCGCGAGGTCGCCGAAGAGGCGCGTGAGTCAGAGTGGAAGCTGCCCAGCTTTGCCAAGGAGCTCTTCCTGGGCCACTTCCGCTTCGACCTCATCCACCCGCAGCCCAAGCTCGACGCCGAGGCGGTGCAGAGGGGTGAGCGTTTCCTGGCTCAGCTGCGGGAGTTCCTGGAGTCCGAAGTGGATCCGCTCGAGATCGAGCGGGAGTCGAGGATCCCGCCGCGGGTCATCGACGGGCTCAAGGGGCTGGGAGCGCTGGGGATGAAGGTCGCTGAGGAGTACGGCGGACTCGGCCTCTCGCAGGTCTACTACAACCGGGCGCTGGCCATGGCGGGCGTGTGGCACGCCTCCATCTCGACCATGCTCAGCGCCCACCAGTCCATCGGCGTGGCCGAGCCACTGCGGATGTTCGGGACCGAGGAGCAGAAGCGCACGTGGCTGCCCCTGGTGGCCAAGGACCACATCTCTGCGTTCTTGCTCACCGAACCCGACGTCGGCTCAGATCCCGCGCGACTGGCCGCCACCGCCGAGCCGGTGGAGGGCGGTTACTCGCTCACCGGGCACAAGCTGTGGGCGACCAACGGCGCCATCGCCGACATCGTTGTCGTCATGGCCAAGGTGCCCAAGTCAGACGGCCACCGGGGCGGCATCAGCGCTTTCGTGCTGCCGTACGACAGCGAGGGCGTGAGCGTCGAGCACCGCAACGCGTTCATGGGCCTGCGCGGCATCGAGAACTCGGTCACGCTGCTGGACAACGTCTTCGTGCCCGAGGAGAACCGGATCGGACGCGAGGGCGACGGGCTCAAGATCGCCTTGAGCACGCTCAACACCGGCCGCCTCGCCCTTCCGGCCATCTGCGTCGGCGTGGCCAAGTGGGCGACCAAGGTGGGGCGGCAGTGGTGCAATGAGCGCGAGCAGTGGGGGCGCAAGATCGGCGAGCACGACGCCGTCGCGCAGAAGCTCGCCTTCGTCGCCGGTAGCGCCTTTGGCCTCGAAGCCATGCTCGACGTGGCCAGTCGACTGGCCGACGACAAATCCAACGACATCCGGATCGAGGCCGCGCTGGCCAAGCTCTACGGGTCCGAGCTCGGTTGGCGCGTCGTGGACGAGCTCATGCAGATCCGCGGCGGGCGCGGATTTGAGACGGCCGAGTCGCTCAAGGCCCGGGGGGAGAAGGCGGTGCCGGTCGAGCAGGCCTTCCGCGACATGCGGATCAACCGCACCTTCGAGGGCTCAACCGAGATCATGCATCTGCTCATCGCCCGCGAGGCGGTCGACCAACATCTGCAGGTGGCGGGCGACATCCTCGACCCGGACGCGGATCTGAAGGTCAAGGCGCAGGCGGCCACGAAGGCGGCCGCCTTCTACTCCAAGTGGCTCCCGCAGCTCGTGGTCGGCGCGGGGCTCAATCCCCGCTCCTTCGATGAGTTCGGCCCCCTGGCGCACTATCTCCGCTACGTCGAGCGAGCCTCGCGCAAAGTGGCGCGCTCCACCTTCTACGCCATGAGCCGCTGGCAGGCCAAGCTCGAGTACCGCCAGGCCTTCCTGGGCCGGATCGTGGACATCGGCGCCGAGCTCTTCGCCATGGCGTCCGCCGTGGCCTACGCGGACACGATCGGTCGCGAGCAGCCCGAGCGGCGCGAGTCGGCGGCCGAGCTGGCCGAGCTGTTCTGCCGGCAGGCCATGCGCCGGACAGAGTCGCTGTTTGACGCCCTGTGGTCCAACGACGATGACGAGAACCGGGAGGCGGCGTCACAGGTGCTGAGCGGCTGCTACGACTGGTTTGAGGAAGGCGTGCTCGACCCGGCGGGAGAAGGTCCGATGATCCCGACTGCGGTCAAGGATCAAGACCAGGTGGGAGCCCGGTGATCTAGGTCCGCGCCGGGTCTCCGGCGCGAGCCTTGGCCCCGTCGGGGCCGACGCCGGCCTCCGGCGCGAGCTTGCCCCGCGCCGGGGCCGGTCGTCCGGCTCGAGCTCGAGGCCCGAGCCGGACGCGAGGCCATCCTCAGCTATTGGTGGCGTTGGCGCACTGGCCGTAGGCGCCGCCGTCGACTTGGTTACCCGATGCCTCCGGCGGTGGGTTGTTGCCGGTGCACACGAGCGCGCGATGCACATGGTTTGAGTCGAAGTTGATCTGCTGCGTGTTGTTGGTCAGCAGAACGTTGCCGTCGATGTCCTGGGGTGCCACTCCCGGCGAGCCGTCGATCTCGAACGGGCTCGCACCCAGCGGACCGGGCGGCGCGCCCGTCGTCGCGTTCATCACCAGGTGCCCGGCGATGTGCGAGGACGTGATGAAGCCCGCGGCCTGGCCCCCGTTGATCGTGAAGTTGCCGAGAATGTTGGCCGATTGCGCCGTCACGTACCCGACGTTGTTGAGCACGAGCGCGTGGGTCGTCGCGCCGATCGAGATCTGCCCGGCGTTGTTGGCCGCCAACGGACCCACGAAGGTCCACCCCGGGTTGCCTTCGGGCTCATCCTGGGTGAGGAAGCCCTGGTCGCCGACCTGCAGGCTGCCGTAGACGATGCCGTTGTTCTCGAACTCGATCGAGCCGTTGGACTGCACGATCACGTTGCCGTAGACGGTCGAGTTGCTCAGCAGGCAATTGCCGTTGGGCGGCACGATGACGTTGCCGTAGGTGCCGCTGTAGTAGGGGTTGGTAGGCGTCGTGTTGCAGACGAGGTTCTGCGGGCTCGCGTCAGCCGAGGCCGCCGCCGGCAACGCGAAGGTGGCCGCCACGGCCACCGCGACCCCCGCCGGCCGTAGTAGTCGACGCCACCGCCTGGGACCGGGCGGCGCCATAACGGTTGTGCGCAGCATGTGCTCTCCTCTTGTGGTTCGGTATAACGCCGCCTCCACGCACCGAGCAACCCCCGTTGCGGCGCCCATTTGCGCGCCACGGTACCAGGTCCGCCGACAGGCCGGATTCCGCCCGACCACGCGGCTATCGCGCACCGTTGCGGGGCCCGCCGGCCGGCCTCAGATCCCCACCGTCTCCCGGGCGCGCGACGCGGTGCGCTCGCGCTTGCAGGGGGTCGCGGTCCCCCCTACGCTGACCGGGCATGGCCACACCGTCGACGGCACGACAGGACTCCACTGAGAGCCACGTTGAGGTGGCCATCGTGGGCGGCGGCTTCACGGGCATCGGCATGGCCGTCGGGCTGCGCCAGGCCGGACTCGAAGACTTCGTGATCCTCGAACGCAGCGGCGACGTGGGCGGGACGTGGCGCGACAACAGTTACCCCGGGTGCGCGGTCGACGTCCAGTCGCATCTGTACTCGTACTCGTTCGCTCCCAACCCGGAGTGGACACACGTCTACTCCCCCCAACCCGAGATCTGGGACTACATCCGGCGCTGCAGCGAACGGTTCGGCATCGGCGACCACGTCCGCTACGGGCACGACGTGCTCGAGGCCGTCTGGGAGGAGTCCGACCACCGCTGGCACATCACCACGAGTGCCGGGCCGGTGCGAGCGCGCTTTCTCATTTCCGCCATGGGGCCGCTGAGCGAGCGTGCCGTGCCGCCCATCCCGGGGCTGGACGCGTTCGCCGGCACCTGGTTTCACTCGGCCGCTTGGGACCACGGCCACGACCTGCGGGGGGAGCGCGTGGCCGTGATCGGCACCGGTGCCTCCGCGGCGCAGATCATCCCCGCGATCCAACCCGCCGTCGGCCGGCTTTCAGTCTTCCAGCGCACGCCGCCGTGGACCTTTCCGCGCTTCAACCGCGCCATCACCGCGCCCGAGCGCGCCGCGTACCGGCGCTATCCCCTCCTCCAGCGCCTCGCGCGCGCCCGCCAGTACTGGTACCGGGAGTTGCTCGGGGCCATCATCCAGCGGCCGTCACGGGTCCGCGTCATCGAGGCGCTCATGCGTCTGCGCCTGCGCCATGAGGTCCCCGATCCCGATCTGCGCCGGCGCCTCGAGCCCTCCTACCGGATGGGTTGCAAGCGGATCATCGTCTCCGACGACTATCACCGCACGATGACCCGGGCCAACGTCGAGCTCATCACGAGCCCGATTCGCCAAGTGCACGCGGGCACCGTCGAGACCGAAGACGGGGGGCACCATGATGTCGACACCATCATCCTGGCCACCGGGTTTCATCCCATCGCGGTCGCCGATCCGCTCATCGGCCCCGATGGGATGACGCTGGCCGAGCGCTGGGCGACACGCCGCCAGGCCTACCTCGGCACGACGGTGGCGGGCTATCCCAACTACTTCATGCTCATGGGTCCCAACACGGCCACCGGCCATACGTCGGCGCTGCTCTACGCCGAGGCACAGATTAAGTACATTCTCAGATGCCTTCGCCACCTCCACTCGCATAGGCTTACCTCGGCCGAGGTCCGCGAGGATCGCCAGGAGGCCTACAACCGCGAATTGCGGCAGCGGCTGCGCGGCTCGACGTGGACCTCCGGGGGGTGCGGAAGCTGGTATCTCGACCCCGACGGCGGGAGCTCGGTGATCTGGCCTGGTTACACCTGGCAGTTTCGACGCCTGCTGCGGCATTTCGAGCCCGCGGATTATCACTTGCGCGCCTCGCCGGCTCTGGCCCCGACGCCGTTGCTCCGTTTATCAAAAGAACCTTGACAAAGGCTGTCAACGGTGAGATTAATGGTCCCGCAAGCGGGTCGGGTTTGGAACCGGGTGCTTTGACGATTTCCGGCTGCTCGTTGCCGCGCGCATTTCCGTAAGGGGTGCAACCGAAGGAAGGGGTTGATTATGCGCGAGACGCGCACGCGCGCCGCTGCTCGGCGGCGCACGACTTCGCCGCCACGGCGGCGCGCCGCGGCGATACGCGGCACGATTCTGGCCGCCCTCGTCACCTGGGGGCTCTCGTTGATCCCCGTCACCGCCGCCCAGGCGGCTGGTCCGGGCAGCTGGACGCAGGCGCAGGTCAATACGGCGATCGCCAACGGGGTGGCCTACCTCGGCACCCAGCAGAACGCAGACGGCAGCTTCGGGGGCGGCTCGGTGGCCGAAACGGGCATCGCGCTCGCTTCCTACGGCGTGCTCGCCAACGGCAACTTCTCCAGCCTCTCATCGTCGCACCAGACCGCCGTGAAGAACGCGATCAACTTCCTACTCGGCAAGCAGGACACGACGTCGACCCGCCAGGGGTCAACAGCCCGGTGGGCTAGATCCAGAGCCTCGGCTACTACCGACCTATGAGACCGGGCTGGCGCTCACCGGTCTGAGCTACTTCACGACCGTCAATGCGGGCGTGCCGGCAGCGATCAGCAACGCTCGGGAGTTCCTGGTCAACGAGTTCGAAGGACCGACCAATGACGGCTGCAGCACGGCCTACCCCAGTACCCAGACGTCCGATTGGTGCGGCGGGTGGAACTACGACTCCGACGACAGCCGCTCCGATGAGTCCAACACGGGCTATGCCGTCACCGGCCTGCAGCTCACGGGCGGCATGCCGCACGTGAGCCAGTCCGACGGCACCACGCTCATCCAGGACAACATCGACTGGAACCACCACGTGCAGGTGATCTCGCTCAATCCGTTCACGCTGCCCGCCAACGGCGGCACCGGAGGCAACGACGGCGGTGGGTCCTATCAGCCCGGCTACGCCGCCAGCCACCCGAATGGGTTCGCCTCGAACACCAACGACTCGGGCACGAACCTGTTCAGCTACGCCGACGACGGCGTGGCGAGCAGCGACCCGTACGTGGCAGGCGTCGATCAAGTTCGACCAGGACGCGCTGCACAGCTACGAGCTGATGAAGACGAACGTCGGGCCGGGTGGCCTGAACGATGATCTACCACACCGGCCAGAACGAGGACGGCAGCTGCACGCCGAACACCGGGACGTGTGACTGGGCGACCGACGGCGATGGTGGCTTCCATTACTCGATGTTCACCACTCACCAAGGGCCTCGGCGGCTACATCGGCGCCCAACCTGACCGATGCGACCAACTGGTATGCCAAGGTCGTCGACCTGCTGCTCAACCAGCAGAACGGTGACGGCTCGTGGCGCCGGATGGACGCGACGATTACACCCCCGTGTTCTCCACGGGCCTGTCGATCGCGGCGCTGGGCAAGGTGGCGGTCATCGCCGCGACGGGATGCACGCTGACCAGCGGCAAGGGGACGACGATCACCTCCGGTGGCCAGACGGTCAACGTCGAGAACACGGTGAGCTCGAACCTGACCTCACCGCAGCACCTCGACATCCGGACGGGCACGATGTTCTTCCGGCTGACCGGCCTGAGCAGCGCGGCGTGCAAGAACGGGCCCTTCGGGCTTGCTCCGGGAACCCACTACAACGGTCTCGGAGGTACCGGGTCGGGTGACTTCGGGTCCAACGCCAACACGGCAAAGTCGGGCTACTCGATCAAGCTCGAGCTCGGCGATCATGGTGACACCTCTCAGGGAGGGGACAACACCAAGGTCGACACGGTCAACTTCACGATCACCAAGACAGGCACGAACACGGTGGTGTGGAGTGGCAAGGGCACGACCATGACCGGTGATGAGGAGGAATCCGGCTAGCAGCACGACGCCGGCCCCCCAAATCCGGGCTCTCGGGCGCACCGCAGAGTACCCGAGGGCCAGGAGCAGGACCCCCAAAGCCGAAGCCGGCCGCCCTCCCCGGGGCGGCCGGTTTCACGTGGTGGGCCTCGTGCCGGCCGTACGGCTCGGCGGTCGGCGGTCCGGCGGTCCGGCGGTCCCGCGGTCCGGCGGGCACGATCCCGGGGCAAAAGCCCCAAGGTCCGGCGTCGGCGACACTCTTGGGGACATATGCACGTGGCAGGTCTAAAAGGCCCCGAGGCGCTGATGGGCGGGCTTTCCGTTGGGGGGTTATGGACCCGTGCGCCGGCGGTACGCGCGGCTACCCGTCCGCCGGCGGCACGCGCGGCCGCAGCCGCGGCCGACGGTGCGCCCGAAAGGAGCTCGATGGACTACGAACAGATCACGACCGCGCTCAGCGACGGGGTGCTGACCCTCACCCTCAACCGTCCCGACCGGCTCAACGCCTGGACGGCGCAGATGGGACAGGAGCTGATCTCCGCCTTCGACGCCGCCGACGCCGACGATGAGGTGCGCGCGATCATCGTCACCGGCGCTGGGCGTGGCTTTTGCGCCGGGGCCGATCTGTCGGCCCGCGAGGCGACCTTCGACTGGCGTGCGCGCGAGGCCATCGCCGGCGCCGTTCCCCGCGACAACGGCGGGCGGTTCACCCTCCGCGTGTTCGAATCGACCAAGCCGGTGATCGCCGCCATCAACGGCCCCGCGGTGGGCGTCGGCGCCACTATGACCCTGCCCATGGACATCCGTCTGGCCGCGGACGACGCCCGATTCGGCTTCGTCTTCGCCCGCCGCGGCATCGTCCCCGAGGCCTGCTCGAGCTGGTTCTTGCCCCGCGTGGTGGGGATCAGCCAGGCCATGGAGTGGGTGACCACGGGCCGCGTCTTCTCGGCGGCGGAGGCACTGGCCGGCGGGCTGGTGCGCAGCCTGCACCCCACCGCCGAGCTGCTCGATGTGGCCCGCGCGCTGGCCACCGAGATGGCCGAGCACACCGCGCCCGTCTCGGTGGCTCTGGCCCGGCGAATGATGTGGCGGATGCTCGGTGCCCCGCATCCCATGATCGCCCACCGGGCCGACTCCCGGGCCATGTTTCATCGCGGTCAGTCGGCCGATGCCAGCGAGGGCATCACGTCGTTTCTGGACAAGCGTCCCCCGGAGTTCCCCGAGCGGGTCAGCGCCGGCCTGCCCGACATCATGCCGGGGTGGTGGTCGCCGGACTTCGAGTGACCGCCGCTACCGGGCCTGCACCGGCGGCGTGCCGTAGGTGTGAAAGCTCTCCACCGTCTTGACCCCCCACGCCTGCCCCTTGGCTCGCTCGGCCTCCGTCCACACCACGCACGGCTCGTCGGGGGCGTAGAGCAGACGCCCTCCTGAGGTCACCTCGACGCGGTTTCCCCCCGGCTCGATGCCGTAGAGGAAGAACCCCTGGGCGATGGCGTGCTTGGACGGCGCCGCCTCGATCTCGATCCCGGCATCGAGCCAGATGTCGGCCGCGCGCAGGCACTCCTCGCGCGTGTCGACCCAGTAGGCGACGTGGTGCAGGCGACCGTGGGCACCAAGCGCGTCACGCGTATAGATGAGCTCGTGAGCAGCGATGGTCACGCTCATCCACGCCCCGGCCTCGCTGCCGTCATCGAGCTCGATCCGCTCGTAGAGGCGGTAGCCGAGCGCGTCGACGCAGAAGTCACGGTTGGCTGCGCACGTCGGCGGCCAGCAGGTTGAGGTGGTCGAGGCGCTTGACGGCGCAGCCGCGCCCCGTGTAGCGACCGGGCACGTTCTTCAGCGCCGGACGCAGTTGGTCGGGCGGCTCGTAGCGCTCGCACTCGTAGTAGAGCTCGAACCGGTGGCCGTCAGGATCGCGAAAGCGGTAGGAGTCGCCGCGTCCGAGGTCGCCCTCCGCCCACCCCTCGCCCAGCCCGGCGGCCTGCACGAGGGCCACGGTCTGCGCGAGCGCCTCGGGGCTCCAGGCCCGCAGGCCCAGCACGCCCATCCCCGAGGTGTCCGAGGCCGTGAGCTTGAGCGACCAGCGCTGATAGTCGCCCCAGCCGCGCAGGTAGGTCGACGGTCCGTCGATGGCCTCGATCTCCATGCCCATGACCTCCACGAAGAACTGCAAGCTCGCCTCACCGCGGGGAGTGAGAAGCTCGACCGGGCCGAGATGGGCCAGCCGCGGCACGGGGACGCCGCGGACGGGCTCGACGCGCTTGACCACCGCGCCCTCAGCGGCCGGATCGATCAAGCTCAAGGCCCCTCGACCTGGGCGCGGAGGCCGTCGAGGTCGTAGGAGAGCTCGCCGGCCTCGAGCTTGGCCCGCTTGAGCGCCTCCTTCTCCTCGCGGGCCAGCGAGGCTTCGAGCACCGTGTCGGCCCGCTGCGCGGCCACGACGGTGCCACCGTCGGCGTCGAGCACGACGAGGTCGCCGGGCCGGATCTCCGCCCCGCCCACGGTGACGGGGATATCGAGCTCGCCGACAACATCCTTGGTAGCCCCGCGCGAGCGGACCCAGCGCGTCCAGATCGGCAGGGCCATGGCCACGAGCTCCTCGCTGTCGCGCACGGCGGCGTCGACGAGCACCCCCGCCGCCCCCCGTGCGCGGGCCTGGGTGGCCAGGAGGTCCCCGATCAGGGCCACCGGCGCGGGCTCGGGCATGGTGAGCACGAGCACCTCGCCGGCCTGCAGCCGGGCCATGGCGGCATGGACCATGAGGTTGTCGTCCTGACCGCAGCGGACCGTTCGGGCCGGCCCGCAGGCCCGGGAGCGAGGGATGAGCTGGTGCAGGTCGGCGTCGATCAGGCCCTGGCGCCCGGAGGCCTCGTACACGGTGGCCGCGCCGAGCCGGCCCAGCTCCGAGGCGACGGTGACATAGCTCATAGCTGCTCCACGACCTGAGGGAGCACGCGCTGAAAGGACTCGCCGTAGCGGACGGCTTGATCGCCGGAGGCGCGACGGGCGTGGTTGCCCCGCTGCTCGCCGCGCTGGGTGTAGTAGGTCTGGAGGTAGCGCTGGGCCTTCATCTCGGCCATGGCGGCGAGCTTGCGCTCCCACACGGCGCTGATGTCGACATGGACGGTGGGGGTGAAGTTGCACAGCTCGGGCTGGTGGGGCTCGAACAGGAACATCTGCGGCGGCTTGACAGTGGCAAAGGCGCTCGAGACGCCGGCGCCCGCGGCCAGGCTCCGGGCCCGGTCGACGGCGGCGAAGGCCACCGGGTGGTCGGGGTTGAAGGGGTCGGTGTCGGTGTGGGTGATGAGGACGTCGGGGGCAAAGGCACGGATGCGATCGGCGATCTCGAGCAGGGCTGGTCCGTCGATCTGGAGGGGATAGTCGCCGAGGTCCAAGCAAGTAAAGGTGGCGCCGAGGTGGCCGGCGGCGGCCTGCGCCTCGGCATGGCGAAGGCGCTTGACGTTCTCGATCGTCTGGCCCTCCTGCTTCCACAGCTCGCCCGACTCCCCGCGCTCGCCGTAGGAGAGGGCGATGACCTCGGCCTCGCCGCCCAGCGCGACGGCCTTGGCGACGGCGCCGCCGGCCCGCCACACGAAGTCGGCCGAGTGCGCGCCGATGACCTGCACGCGCCGGCTCATACGCCGGCCAGGCGGCGGGTGTTGTGCACGGCCATCACGCGCACCTCCTCCTCGCTGAAGCCGGCCTCGAAGAAGCGGTCGGCCATGATGGCCAGACCGTCCTCGACCGGCGGGTTGAACACCTGGCCGAGGTCCGAGCCCCACACCGTGTTCTCGGCCCCGACCGCCCGCGTGGCGGCGAAGATCTGCTCCCAGCTGCATTTGCCGGTGTAGGGGGTGGTAAAGGCGCGCTCCATGAGCGCACCGCGCTGCACGAGCGCCCTCTGGTCCTCGGGCGAGATGCGCTGGGAGGGAAACTCGGGGTGGGTGACCACGATCGTCTGCACGCCCGCGGCCACGGCGGCGTCGACGGCGGCAAAGATCTCGTCCCGGGAGAGGTGGCCGGTGGCCAGGACGATGCCGTGGTGGGCCACCACCTCGAGCACCTCGCGCAGTGCCGGCAGCGGCGCGCCCGCCTCGTCGAGCACCGGCACCGGGCCGGGACGAACCCCGGCGGCACGCAGCTCGAGCTCGAAGCGGACCCACACCGGGACCTTTCCGTCGGGGTCGGCGGCCTGCACCTCGCCGTACTCCCCCATCGCACTCACCGTGGGCAGCCACACGATCCGGGCTCCCTGACGGGCCGCCACCTCCACGGCGGTGGCGTTGAGGCCGCCGACGGCATGGTTGAGGGTGATGGTGCCCAGGGCGCGCGCCCCGCCCACGGCCGCCGAGACCACGGCCGCCCGCTCGGTGGTGGCGGTGTAATGCGATTTGAGCCCGAAGCCGGCCAGCCCAACCTCCGCGCAGCGGGCCGCCAGCTCCAGATCGGAGATCCGCCGCCGGGCGAAGTCGGGGGCCACATGCACGTGGGGGTCGAAGCCCCCGCGGACCGCCTCGCGCGCGCGCTCGGAGGGGACCGGGTGCTCGGCTATAGCCCGATCCCTAGCCCGCGCCGGTTGACGAGCCGGGAGAAGACCACGGCCACGACGAGCACGATCCCATAGAAGAGCTGCTGGACGTAATCCTGGGCGCCGAGGAGCTCGAGGCCGGCCACGCCGGTGGCCAGGAAGTACACCGAGATGCCCGAGCCGATGGCGTTGAAGCGGCCGGGCTGGATCGTGGTCAGGCCGAGGAAAGCGGCGGCGTAGGCGGGGAGCAGGAGGTTGCCGCCCCCGCCGGGGCTCGCCGATCCGTTCGTGCCTGCGAACAGGACGCCGGAGATGGCGGCCACGAAGCCGGCGATCACGAAGCCCCGCAGGCGCAGGGAGTGGACCTTGAACCCGCTCAGGCGGGCGACCTCGCGCGACTGCCCGACGAACAGCGACCGCTGGCCGAAGGGCGTGAAGGAGAGGACGTACCACATGATGAGCATGATCACCAGGCCGTAGTAGAACTCGATCGGGATCCCGAAGATCTCTTTGACGAAGGTCCACTTGCTGAGCTCCTGCGAGACGCCGGTGACCGTCTGCTCCTTGGACAGCCACTCGCTGATGCCGGCGAACACGGTGCCGGTGGCCAGCGTGATGATGAACGGGTTGACGTCGAAGCGGACGACAATGAGCCCGTTGATGAGCCCGGCCAGGGTGCCGGCCGCCAACCCGATGAGACAGCAGGGGACGATGGCCATTCCGTGCTGAACGTTCAGCACGGCGATGATCATGGAGACGAGCCCCGAGAGCGAGCCGACCGAGAGGTCGAGGTCACCGTTGGTGAGGGGAACCAGGAGGGCCATCGTGAGCACGAACAGCACGGCCTGAGAGCCAAAGATGTTCGAGAAGTTGGCGACGGTCAGGAACTGATGCGGCGAATGCAGGCCAAAGCCGATGATCACCAGCACCCAGGCGATGGGCAGCGTGGTGGACTCGAGCAGGCGCCCCCGTCCCGAGAGCCAGGAGCGGGGACCGGCCTTGGGTCCTTCGCCCTCCGGCCCGGGAGGAGCTGCAGTCGAGGTCTCTTGCGCGCCCGTTGTCATCGCTGCACCGCCACGTGAGCGGCGTGGCCCTGTCTGGCCACGGAATGGTAAACCGCGCTCGTGATCTGGTCGCGGGTGAACGGCGGCCCGGGGACCTCACCGGCGACGACTCCGGCGGCGCAGACGAGGATCCGGTGGGCGATCGTGGCCAGCTCGTCGAAATCGGTGCTGACCCAGAGGATGGCCACGCCCTGCGCGCAGCGCGCGCGCATGAACCCGTAGATCTCAGCGCGGGTGGCCACGTCGACGCCTTGCGTGGGCTCGTGGAGGAGGAGGACGCGCGGTCCGAGCTCGAGCCAGCGCGCGAGCACGACCTTCTGCTGGTTGCCGCCGCTGAGCGCGCCGAGCGGGAGGGCCGGATCGGGCGGTCGCACGCCGTAGGTGGCACAGCGCTCGCCGGCGGTGCGGCGGATGGCACTGTGGGCGAGGGCGCCGCGGCGCAGGTAGCGACCGTAGACGAGCGAGAGCAAGTTCTTCTCCACCGAGAGCGCCGCCGCCGTCCCCTGCGCCTTGCGGTCGCCGGGCACGAGGGCGAGTCCGATGTGCTGGGCCCGGCTCGGGGTGAGCGCGGCGATGTCGCCCGACCACTCCGCGCAGCGCAGGCGGCCCTCGGCAGCCGGCAGCGCGCCGAACAGCGCGTAGGGCAGATCTTCGCTGCCCGAACCCAGGAGGCCAGCCACGCCTAGGATCTCGCCGGCATGGAGCTCGAATCGAGCGCCCCGCAGCCGGCCCCCGGCCAGTCCCTCGACGGACAGGACCACGTCGGTGGGTGCGACCGCGGCCGGAGCCGTCGCGGTAGCGGGCCGAGCCAGGCCACCCTCCCGCAGTCGGTGCCCGGAGACGAGCTGCACGAGGTCGGCGTCCGTGGCCTCGCTCATGAGCACGTCTCCGACCTTGCGGCCGTCGCGAAGCACGACGGCGCGGTTGGAGATCTCGCGCACGGCGGTCATGTCGTGAGAGACGAAGAGCACGGCGGTGCCGTCGGCGGCCACCCGGCGGACGAGGTCGAAGAGAAACACCTTCTCGTTCTCGGGCAGGAACACGGTCGGCTCGTCGAGCACGAGGACGCCACCGCCGTCCGCGCCGGCCCGGAACTCGCGCAGTTCCTCGGCCGCCCGGACGATGGCCAGAAGGGCCTGCGCAGTGGGCCGCAGCCCGGCGACGATGGCGCCCGGGTCGAGGTCGACGCCATAGCGATCGAACATCGACTGGGCCGCGCGCCGCTCGGCCCGCCAGCGGATGAACCGCTGCCGTCCACGCGCGCGACCACCGACCCGACGCCCGACGAAGAGGTTCTCGACGACGGTCAGCTGGGGAGCCAGCCCCAGGTCCTGAAACACGAAGCTCAGACCGACGTCACGGAATCCGGCCAGCGCAACCGGGAGGGCAACCTCGTGACCGGCCATCCACAGCTCTCCGCCTGGCTCGGGCTCGTGATAGCCGGCCAGGATCTTAACCAGCGTGGACTTGCCCGACCCATTCTCGCCCAGGAGGGCGACCACCTCGCCGGCAGCGATCTGCAGATCGACGCCGTCGAGCGCCCGGGTCCGGCCAAAGTGCTTGGCCAGGCCCCGGGCGTCGAGCGAGAGCGGGGTCAGGAGACTCCCCACAACTTGTTGAACCCATTGACGAAGGCGTTACCGCCGAAGCCCTCGTTGCCGTAGGTGCCGCCGGGTCCGAAGAACTGGGAGACGTTCGAGGCCACCCAGAAGCGGTCGGGATCGACCTCGTTGTTCACCGACGCCGCCGGTTGCTTGCCGATGAGACGGATGAGCTGGTCCATGGCGTCGTAGGCGTCCCACTGCTCGTCAGGACCGGGATCGGCGACCACCGGGCTGCCCGACTGCTGCATCAGCTTCTCGACCGAGCGCCCGCCGCCCCACGTGTAGACCTTGAGGCCGGCGTGGTGCGAGGAGACGACGGCGGGCAGGGCGAACTGCGTCATGCCGTCGAAGGCGATGATGACCGCGTTGATGTTCGAGTTGGCCACCAGAGCCGAGCTGACATCGCTCTGAATCGCCGTGGCCCAGTTCTGGATAGGAACGTTGACCACCTGCGAAGAGCACGACGAGGCACACACCCTCTTGATCTCGCCCTGGGCGGCGGCGACGGCGGCCGGACCCTGGATGATCGAATCGCTGGACAGGATCAGGGCATGAATGGGCTGGCCCTTGAGGGTGACCAGGGCGTCATCGACGTCGTTCTTCATGCTCTGGGTCGTCTGCACGGCGGTCTCACCGCCGAGGCCGGTGTAATTGCTGGTGTCGTTGTAGTTGCCGTCGACGATGGCCACCCCGGCGTTGTGGGCCGCGGTGAGCTGCGGACCGATGGCGCCGGGAATGACCCCGCACAACATGGCCACGCCGGCGTCGTGGACGCCGACACCGTCTTCGACTGCCGACTGCCACTGCTGGGGCTGGCCGGAGTTGGAGACCAGAGTCACCTTGGCTCCGAGCGAGCGACCGAGCGCGGCGAAGTCCTGGGCCTGGGTCTGGCAGGCGTCGATCTCGCTGTTGATCGGGAAGACGAGCAGCGACTTGCCTTTCAGCACCGAGGCTTTGACCGGCGAGCCCGGCGCGGTGAACTTGGGCACGGCCTCGGCGGCGGTGACGTTGGCCTGGAGCGAGGAGAGCGTCGAGGCCGAGATCGACCCGCCTGAGCTGCCGCCGCTGGCGCTCGACGAGCCGCCGGACGAGCTGCTCGACGAGCTGCTCCCACAGGCGGCGGCCGTGAGAGCGGCCACGAGCACGACCGCAATCGAAGCGCGGCGGAGTCCTCGCCGCGGCGCGGTTACCTGGTGCATCCTCTGAACCTCCATCTTCCTCTGATCGTTCACCGGCGCAACCGCCCCGGGAAAGGCGGGTCCGTCCGGTCGGAAAAACTAAACGACGTGCGTACTGTGGTCAACCGTGCGTATCGCGCACACATGGGTAGACACCGCTCCCGGGGTTACGGGGCCGGAGGGCGAAGTCCTCCCCGCGCCGCCGGGTCACAGGCGACTCGCCAGGTGTTCCGTGGAGCCCGTTTGGCCCCTATGGCGTTGACGCGGCGCGGTGCGGCGAGTGGCGAAGGGAGGGTCGGCGTAACAGATAGCTAACACCCGATCGCAGCGTGGGTGGGCGGCGCGGGCCTCGTCACCCGCGACGCCCGACCCGACCCCAAAACCGGAGCCGGACCCGACCCCGGACCCGGACGCCCGACCCAGCCGAAACGCTCGCTACAGCGCGCCCCGCTCGTGCTCCTCCAGAGCCCCCGCGAGCTCGGGCGGGCTGCCCGACCGGATGAGATGCTCGTAGAGCAGCGCGCCGAGGACTCCGCCGACCAGCGGTCCGACCACATAGGCCGGCCAATCCGGCCATACACCCGAGATGGTCATGGGCACGAGGGTGCGGAAGGGATTGAGGCACGTCGACGTGATGGCGGCGGTGCAGAGGATGAGGCCGCCGATGGTCAGCCCCACGCCGAGGCCGACCGCGGGCGTCTCGGCTCGCTCGTCGGTGGCCGTGGCCATGACCACACACAGGAACACGGCCGTGCTCACCGCTTCGGTGAGCATGACGATCAGCTCGCTGTAGCCCTTGCCGGGGAGGGTCGCGCCCAGAGCGACGGTGGCCGCGCGGGCCTTGGCGCCGTAGACGGCCCACAGGGCGAGCGAGGCCAGGGCCATGCCGACGATCTGGGCCAGCCAGTACGCCGGGACGCGCCCGCCACGGGAACTTGCGGGTGACCGTAAGCCCGAGGGTCACCACCGGGTTGGCATGAGCACCGGAGACATGACCGAAGGCGTAGACGATGACCACGACGGCGAAGGCCCAGGCCATGGCGATCGGCAGCACGTCGGGCTTGGGACCCTGCTGGATCTTGAACATGACGATCGAGCCCGTGCCGATGAACAGCAACAAGAAGGACGCCATGGCCTCGCCCACGAGCGTGCCCATGCTCAGGTGGCCGGTCTCGGCCAGGCTGCGCGGGGTTCGAAACGCTCCGCCGCGGTAGTCGGTGACAGCGCCCGAGAAGCGCGAGCCCGGGATGGTGCTCGTCCCGCTGGGTACGACGCCGCTGGCCATGCGATTTCCCTCCGTCGGGGTGAAACGCTCGCTGGCGAGTTACCCGTTGGCGCCGGGAGCTAAGAGCCCGCGGGGATGAGAATGCCCCGGCCCTGGAGCCGGCCGCCGTCCAGGTCGGCCATGGCGTCGTTGATGGCGTCGAGGGGGTAGGTGCTCGTGTGCAGCGTGACCTTGCCCTGGGCGGTCAGCGTCATCAGCTCCTCGAGGTCGGCGTAGGTGCCGACCAGATTGCCGATGAACGAGATCTCGCGAGAGATGACGTCGATGGTCGGGATATCGATGTTCTCGCCGTAGCCGATGACGTAGTAAAAGCCACCGTCGCGGATCATCTCGATGCCGTCCTCGATGGCGCCCTTCTCGCCCACGAAGTCGATGATGGCCTCGGCCCCGAAGCCGTCGGTCAGCTCCTTGACCGTGTCGACGTGGCTGCCGTCGACGGTGACGGTGTGGTCGGCACCGAGCTTGGTGGCCAGCTCGAGCGCCTTCTCCGCGGGGTCGATGACGATGATCTCCGCCGCCGTCATGGCCTTCAGGCACTGGATGCCGATGTGCCCGAGCCCGCCGGCTCCGATGACCACGGCGCGCGTACCCGGCGAGAGCACGGGGATGGCACGCTTGACGGCGTGGATGGCGGTCAGCCCGGCGTCGGCCAGGGCGGCGATGTCCTGCGGTTCGAGACCCGAGTCGAGCTTGACCACCGAGCGGGCCGAGGTGAGCAGAAAGTCGGCAAAGCCCCCGTCGCGGTCGAGGCCCGGAAACGAGCCGGTCAGGCAATGCATGTCGTCGCCGCGCCGGCAGGGACCGCACAGCCCGCAGGAGATGAAGGGGTGGACGATGACGGTGTCTCCCGGCGCGACATTGCTCACCGCCGAGCCCACCTCCTGCACCCAACCGGCGTTCTCGTGCCCGGGCGTGTAGGGCAGGGCCACCTGCGACTTCTCCGCCCACTGCCCCTCTTTGATGTGCAGGTCGGTCCGGCACAGACCGGCGGCGCCGATGCGAACGACGACGTCGAGCGGACCGCTGGCCTGCGGCTCGTCGACGTCCTCGACCTTCAGGTCCTCGTGATAGGCGTGCAGCCGGGCTGCCTTCATCGGGCCATCTCCTCCTCTTCGGGGTCGTCGATCGCCACGCCGTGGCGGACGCGCAGCAGCGAGCGGCAGATACCGCCGTTGACCTCGAGGCTCATGCGCACCAGGCGGGCCATGCGCAGCCAGCGGTCGAGCTCGCCGGCGCTGACCGGCTGGCCGTCGGGGCGTACGAAGGCCGGCGAGTGAAGTACTTCGCCCCATCGGACTCATACATCTTCCGCTCCCCTCTCGAGCGTTGTCTGTCGGGCCAATGTACTCCCCGTCTCCGGGCGCGACGACCGGCGTGTAGCGCTGGTTACGGCCGGCGCCAAACGACCGCTGACACTCGACTTAGGCCGGGCGATTACCGTGTGCGGGATGCACGCGCGGTGGCGGAAGTCGGCCCTCGCGGCGGTCGGAGTCCTCATCGCGCTTCTGGCCGCCTCGGGCGCCGGAGCGAGCGAGTCCAAAACGAGGGTCGGATCGGCCCCGCGCCGCCCCCCGGGAGCTCGGGTCGTGGGCGGCCTGGCCGCGGACTCGCGCTTGCGCCTGACCGTGGCCCTGGCTCCGCGCGATCCGGGCGGTCTGGCCGCCTACGCGTCTGCCGTCTCCACCCCCGGTTCGAGCCTCTTTCACCACTACCTCTCGGTAGCCCAGTTCGCGCAACGGTTCGCGCCTGACCCGGGGACGGTCAGCGCCGTCCGGGCGGCCTTGCACGCCGGCGGGCTCTCTCCGGGGGCGCTGAGCGCCAACCGGCTCACGATGCGCGTCAGCGCCACCGCCGGCCAGGCCGGACACGCCTTCGCCACCTCCTTTGAGCGACTGTCGCTGCCCGACGGCCAGAGCGGCTTTGTCAACACGAGCGCTCCAGAGCTCCCGGCCAGCGTGGCTGGCGCGGTGGCGGGCATCGTCGGGCTCAGCAATCTCTATCACCCGGCTCCGCTCGACGACGTGCGCCGCGCCGGCGCCGGCGCGCCCCGCACGGCCGCGACAAGCGCCGCGGGGCCGAGCTCGCGCGCGGACGCCTCGAGCAGCTCGGGCCCCACGCCCTGCGCCTCGGCCACCTCGGCCGCCTCGAGTCCGGCCAACCGCGGCTCCTACACCGCCGACAAGATCGCCTCCACCTACGGGTTCACGCCCCTGTACGCCGACGGCGACAAGGGCTCCGGGGAGACGGTGGCCATCTACGAGCTCGAGGCCAACCAGGCGAGTGACATCTCCGCCTATCAGCAGTGCTACGGAACGAGCGCCGCCGTCAACTACGAGACCGTCGACGGCGGCCCGGGCCAGTACAACCCCAGCCAAGGCGACGGCGTGGAGACCGATCTCGACGTCGACAACGTCGTCTCGCTGGCCCCCCAGGCCAGCGTGCGGGTCTATCAGGGGCCCGACTCGGGCAGTGGCCCGCTGGACACCTATAACGCCATCGTCAGCGAGGACGTGGCGCGGATCGTCACCACCTCCTGGGGCCAGTGCGAACCGCAGCTGCCCCAAAGCGACGCCCAAGCCGAGAGCACCCTGTTTCAAGAGGCCGCGGTCCAGGGTCAGACCATCGTCGCCGCCTCCGGCGACAGCGGTGCTGAGGACTGCTACGGCGAGAGCTACTCAAACCAGGATCGGGCCGCGGTCGACGACCCCGCCTCTCAGCCCTACGTCACCGGCGTCGGAGGCACGACCCTAACCGTGACCCAGTCGCGCACCGAGTCGGTCTGGAATGACAGCTCGGGCGCCAGCGGCGGGGGCAACTCCGCCGGCTGGACCATGCCGAGCTACCAGTCGGCCGCGGCGAGCGCACTGAACGTGTCCAACGCGCAGTCATCGGGCGTCCCCTGCGCCGCCCCGTCGGGCCAGCTGTGCCGGCAGGTCCCCGATGTGGCCGCCGACGCCGATCCCAATCAGGGCTATCTCGTCTATTGGAACGGCAACGGCAGCCCCGACGACAGTCAGGCCTGGACCGAGATCGGCGGCACCTCGGGCTCCGCTCCGGTGTGGGCGGCGCTGATGTCGCTCGCCGATGCCTCCAGTGCCTGCGGCGGGGCCGCGGTGGGCTTCGCCAACCCCCTGCTGTACAAGATTGCCGCCAACGACTACGCCGGTACCTTTCACGACGTCACGACCGGTAACAACGACTGGCTCGCCACCAACGGCGGCCAGTTCGCCGCCGGCACCGGCTATGACCAGGCCACCGGCCTCGGCACGCCGAACGCCGCGACGCTGGCCCCCGCCCTGTGCGGCAAGGGCCTCACGCTCGTCAACCCCGGTTCGCAGAGCGGGACCGTCGGCACCCCGGTCAGCCTCCAGCTCCAGGCCGCCGATGCCTCCGGCCAGACGGTGACCTACAGCGCCACCGGACTCCCGCCCGGCCTCTCGCTGGACACGACCACGGGGGTGATCTCGGGCACCCCGAGTGCCTCGGGTTCCTACACGGTGACGGCGCAGGCCCAGGACGGCCAGGGGCTGACCTCCATCGTGCAGTTCACCTGGACGCTCGCCCCCGCCGCCTCCACCACGCTCCCACCCAACCGCAATACCACCTCGACCACCCCACCGGGTGGGCAGGTGACGCTCAACCCGCCGCCACCCCAGTATGGGCAGGTCAAGCGCGCGGCCACCCTGCAGTTGCTGGCCAGCGACCGCACCGGAGCGACGGTCAGCTACCTCGCCCAGGGCCTGCCGCCCGGCCTGCACCTCACCGGCTCGATCGGGCGCATCTCGGGAACGCCGAGCACCGCCGGGCGCTACACGGTCACCGTGACGGCCACGGCCCCCGACGCCCCATCGGTGAGCGCCCGCTTCGCGTGGACGGTCAGCACCCCGCCGCGAGCCTTGGCCACCGCCCTGTCCGGGATGGGCCGCGGACGGCCCGCGCTCGCCCTCACCCTGTCCGCCGGCACCGACGGCGCGCCGCTGCGCACGCTGTCGATCGCCCTTCCGCGCGGGCTCGCCTTCGTGACCCCCGCTCTCAAGGCGATCTCGCTTCGCGGCGCCCGCGGTGGCCGTCTCGCGTTCACGGCCACGGTCTCGCACGGCCACCTCTACATCAAGCTTCGCACCGGGGCATCTCTTGTGCGCCTGACGGTGCGCCCACCGGGCATCGCGGTGACCCGCCAGGGGGCCAGCCTGGCCCGCGCCAAACGGGTGACGCTGCGAGTCAGCGTCCGCGACGGCAACGGTCTGCTCAGCCAGGTCTCAGACACGGTCCGCCCGCACTGAAAAACGGGCCGGCGCCCTGAGACACCGGCCCGTTGATGGTGTCGCTCTCGCGGCGCGGTCAGGCGGCGATGGGCTCGCGCGGCGCGACCGGTGCGCCGTGCGGCGGCGGCTCTACGAGCGACTCGCACCCGCCGAGCGGCCCAGAGCGAGCGGCTCCTGCGGCATCTGGCGGAGCTGGTCGGCGAGCTCTGAGCCGGGAGGGCCGCCGGTCAGCCCAGAAGCCGGCGCGCGAGCAGGGCCCAGGCTCGCTTGCACTCGGCCAGGTCGAGACCCTGCTCGAGCTGGCGCACGGTGACCCGAGGGCTGAGGGCGGCCAGGAGGGCGTCGGCGAGATAATCGACGTGGTCCATGCCCGCCGCCTCGAGGAGGGCGCGCACGTGGGCGCGGTAGGCACCGTAGACGGCCGAGACGGTGCGCAGGGCGGGATCGGGCGGCTCGGCGGCCAACAGGATGTCGCTGCGCTCGGCGGTGAGCTCGAGCAGCGCGTGGCCGAAGGCGATGAGGCGCTCGACCGGCGGCGCCCCGGGGCCGAGCGGCGCCGGCCCGCGGATGAAGCCCTCCTGCAGACGCCGCTCGGACTCGTCGAGCAGGGCGTGAAACAGGCTGGCCCGGTCACCGAAGCGGCGAAAGATGGTGCCCTTGCCGACTCCGGCCTCGCACGCCAGCCGGTCCATCGTGATCGCCTCGGGACCCTGCTCGCGAAGCAACCGCTCCGCGGCCTCGAGGATGGCGGCGCGGTTGCGGGCCGCGTCGATGCGCTCGCCCCGGGCCAGCCCGGCCTGGGGCAGTTCGAGGGGTGCCGGCACCGGGGCATCGTACGGGGACGGCGGGGGCTCGAGAACGTAACGGACCACAGTCCGCTTCATGTTACACTGACCATGAACATCCGGACCATAGTCCGCTTCCCCTACCCACAAGGAGTGCCATGTCCGTCACCGATCAACCCACCAGCACCACCGGGCTTCCCGTCGGCAGCTGGCAGCTCGATCCCACCCACTCCAGCGCCTCCTTCGCCGTCAAGCACATGGCGGTGGCCACGTTCCGGGGCCGGTTTGAGAACTTCGACGCCACGCTGAGCGTGGATGAGAACTCGGCCGAGCTCCTCGGCACCGTGGACGCGAGCTCAATCGTGGTCAAGGACCCCAACCTGCAGGGGCACCTCGGCTCGCCCGACTTCTTCGATATCGAACGCTATCCCCAGATCAGCTTTCACTCCCGCGCTCTTCGGCGCGAGGGCGACGAGCTCATCGTGGACGGGGAGCTCACGATCAAGGGCCAGACCCACCCCGTCGAGGCCCGGGGCATCGTCTCCGGTCCCGCCGTCACGCTCGGTGACGTGACCAAGCTCGGCATCACCCTCGACGCCATCGTCGATCGCACCCAGTTCGGTCTCAATTGGAACGCACCGCTGCCCAAGGGCGGCTTCGCGGTGGCCAACGACGTCAAGCTCACCGTCGAGCTCGAGCTCGTCCAGGCGTAGGCCATGAAGGTGCTCGGTGTCGCCGGCTCGCTGCGGCGCGACTCGTATAACCGTCAACTGCTCCGGGCGGCCGCCGCGCTGCTGCCGCCCGAAGCGCAGTTCAGCGCATACGAGGAGCTCAAGCAGATCGCGCCCTTCGACGAGGATGACGAGGAGGCGCCGCCGGAGTCGGTGGACCTATGGCGCGCGGCCATCGACGACGCCGACGCCGTGCTCTTCGCCACGCCGGAATACAACTCCTCGATTCCCGGCCAGCTGAAGAACGCCATCGATTGGGCCTCCCGGCCCACGCAAACCGCGGTGCTGCGCAACAAACCGGTCGCCGTCATCGGGGCCAGCACCGGCATGTTCGGGGCCGTCTGGTCGCAGGCCGAGTTGCGCAAGGCGCTCGGGGCCGCGGGCGCCCGGGTGATCGACCGCGAGCTCCCGGTGGCCGGGGCCGACGAGGCCTTCGCGCCGACCGGCCGGCTGCGCGATGGAGATCTCGAGCTCGAGCTCCACGGAATCCTCAATGAGCTGCGTGAGTGCGTCAGGGCGCGAGAGACCGTTTTATGATGCACGCGTGGTGGAGTGTGGCTCTGGTCTGCGTCGGGCGATCTGTGCCGTGATGGCGGTCGCGGCGTGCGCTGCGGTCACGGCGTGTGGCAGCAGCACCTCGACGGGCACGCACGCCGCCACCTCGACGAGCGGTCCGGCCCAGTCGAGCCTGGGCTCGCCGACCGCGCCTCCGGCGGGCACGCCCCCGACGCCCGGTCTCCCCGCCCCCTGGGTCTCCGCCGCGTCGGGCCGGGTGCGGGGCTGGCTGCACGGTGAGAATCACAATCCCAAGACCGGGCGGCTGTGGAGCTACACGGTCCTGGCCGCGGACCCCGCCAACCGTCTTCTGAGCGGCACGGCGGACACCGAGTTCGTCTTCAACGGCCACGTGGTGGGCCGGGAGAGCCCGCCCACGCACGCCCTCAAGAACGGCAAACTGGTCGACCAGGTCACCTTCCCGGCCCAATCGGTCGGCGTCCCGCTCACCTTCCGGGTCGTGGTGCACTCGGCCGGCGGTTCGGTGACGCTCGACTGGCCGGTCGTCGGTCAGCACTGAGGTCCGCGGCGCGCGCCGCGACCTCAGTGTTGCGCCAGAACCTGAGCCGGCGAGACGTGGGAGGCCCGCCAGGCCGGATAAAGGCCACCGATCACCCCGAGCAGAACCCCCACCAGGACGGCCCGGCCGAGACCCCAGGCGGTGAACTGCGGTGAGACGAACTCCTGGGCCGCCAGCACGCGGACCAGCCCATGGGCGCCGAGGACGCCGACGATGAGGCCCAGCGCGGCCCCCAGCAGCGTCGTGGCCACGCTCTCCACCAGCACCCGGGCGGCGATCTGTGGCCCGCTCCAACCCACCGCCGAGAGCAGGGCGAACTCGCTGCGGCGCTCGACGACCGAGATGAGCATGGTGTTGGCCACGCCGATGCCGCCGATGACCAGCGCGAGCACGGCGATGACCAGGGCGGCCTTGCCGACCAGCTGGGCGTTGGCCCCAGCGCGCGGCGCTTCCTCGGCGTCGGAGATCACCGTTGTGCCGGGGAAACGGGCGTGGAGCGTTCGCCGCGCCGCGGCCAGACGGGTGCCCACGGCAAGCTTGAGGCCGATGATCGTGGCCTCGCCCTGGTGCCCGGTCAAGGCCTGCGCCGTGGCCAGCGGGATAAAGGCACCGCCGTCCTGGTAGGCGATCCCGATGTGGTAGACGCCGGCCACCCGCATGGCGTGATGATCGACGGTGAGCGAGTCGCCCGGGCTCAGACGCAGCTGGCTGGCCAGCTCATCGCCGACCACGATCTCGTTGGCGAAGCGAAACATCCGCCCGCTGCCAAACACGAGTCGACGGCTGAGAAAGCCGCTCGGATCAGCGCCGAAGACGATGGCGCTCGGCTGGCGAGGAACATCCTCGACGAGGAGCAGAAATGGCGTGGCCTGCGCGACGCCGGGGGTGCGCAGGAGCTTGGCGATGAGCGCCGTGGGGAGAATCGAGGTCGTCGGGTCGGCGGCGTCGCTCTGGTAGAGGGCCAGGTCAGAGCTTCCGAGGTGCAGGAACTGCCCGGCGCTGCGCTGGGCCCCCTGCCCCACGGCGAGCAGGGCGACGATGGTGGCCACGCCAAGCGCCGTGCCCAGGGCAGTCAGCAACGTGCGGGCGGGGCTGTGTCGCAGACTGGAGAAGATCAAGGAGACCGGGATCACCCGACCTCCTGATGCGCTCGCGCCTGCTCACCGGGCCCCACCAAGCGGCCGTCGTGCAGGCATAGCGTCCGGTCGGCATGTTCGATCAGGGTGGCGTCATGGGAGGCCACGATCACGGTTGTGCCGCGCCGGTCGCGCACCTCACGCAACTGTTGCCATACCCGTCCCGAAGCGACCGAGTCAAGCGACCCAGTCGGTTCGTCGGCGAGGAGGAGCCGCGGCTGGCCGCTCAGGGCGCGGGCGATGGCCACCCGTTGGCGCTCGCCGCCCGAGAGATCCGACGGCCGGCTCTGGCCGCGATGGCCGAGCCCCACTTCCTCGAGCAGCTGTTGAGCGCGAGCGGCGCGCTCCCGGCGGGCCACGCCGGCCGCGATCATCGGCAACTCGACGTTCTGCTGCACGCTCAGGGTGGGCAGGAGATGGTGCATCTGAAAGACGAAGCCCACCATCTCGCGCCGGAAATGGGCCGGATGCACGAGCCTCTCGACGGCGATGTCGTCGATCCGGATCGATCCGCGCGTCGGTCGGTCCAGGCTCCCGAGGAGCTGCAGCAGGGTGGTCTTGCCCGATCCGGAGACTCCGCTCAGCGCGACCAGCTCACCAGGGGCCACGGCGAAGCTCACATCGCACAGAACGAGCGCCTGCTCGTAAGCCCGGGAGACGTGATCAACGACGACTCGGGCTCCCGGCCGGCTTGAAATCTCTGAGGGCGACACAGCCATCCCGTCTCTCCCAGATGGTATTTCGGGCCGCGGTCCGCGCTGCGCACCTCGACCGCGCGCGCCCGCGTCAGCTCGTTGCCGGACGCTCCTGGCCCACGCACTTGGGCTGCCCGGTGACCTGCCCGGCTGGGCAGTCGGCCGCGATCACGGCGCTGCGGCGCTCGGTACGCAGCGCCAGGCCACCCAGGCCGGCCAGGACGAGCAGGCCGGCGGCGATGGTCACGCCCCGGTGGAAAGCCTCACTGGACGCCTCAGCACTGGACCGGGCGGCGAAGACCCGCTCTCCGGGCGGCACCGCCCGCGGGTCGATGCGCCCGAACGTGGCCCGCTTGGCCGCCGTCACCGCGGCGGCGCTCGAGGCCGGCAGCCGGTGGTCGAGGCGCTGGTCGAGCAGGGCGCCGTAGGAGCTCGAGACGACGGCGCCCGACGGCCGCCACGGCGAGCAGGCTGGCCGTCCGGGCGATGGCGTTGTTGACCGCCGAGGCGATTCCCGCCTCTGCCTCGCCCGCGTCGGCCAGCACCGTGGCGGTGAGCGGGGCCACGGTGCAGGCCAGGCCGAGCGAGAACACGAGCAGAGCCGGAACGACGTCCCCGAGCAGCGACACCGAGGTGCCGTACCGGCGCATGAGCAAGAAGCCGCAGGCGACGAGCATCGGCCCCCCGATGAGGAAGGGCCGGGCACCGAAACGATCGGCGAGGCGGCCGAGCCGGGCCGAGAGCAAGAACATCACGCCGGTGGGGACGAGCCCGGTGACGCCGGACTTGAAGGCGCTGTAGCCGGCCACCTGCTGGAGATAGATGGTCACGAAGAAGCCGAGGATGCCGATGCCGCCGTACATGGCGAGCGTCTGGCGCGTTGGCCACGGCGAAGTTGCGCCGGGCGAACAGATCGAGTGGCAGCATCGGGCTGCGCGGCGCGCGACTCGTAGACGACGAACACCGCGAACAGAACCGCGCCGCCGGCCAGTGCTCCGACGACCGCCGGATCGCGCCAGCCGAGCACCGGCTGCTCGATCAGCCCGAAGGAGAACCCGGCCAGCCCCAGGGCGGCCAGGAGCGCGCCCAGCCAGTCGATCCGCTGCGGTCCCCGGCGCTGGCGCGCCCGCCCGGGCACGGCAACCCGGGAGAGCGCGAGGGCGACCGAGCACGAGGGGCACGTTGAGAAGGAAGATCCAGCGCCATGAGGCGGAATCGACGATCTGCCCGCCGAGCAGCGGTCCGGCCAGGATGCCGATGCCGCCCCAGGCCGTCCAGCGCCCGATCGCCCCGCCCCGCTCGATCCTTGGGGAACACGGCCACGATGATGGCCAGGGCGGCCGGCATGAGCATCGCTCCCGAGACGCCCTGCAGGGCGCGGGCGCGCGATCAGCACCCCCACGGTGGGAGCCGCCGCGCACAGCGCCGAGCCGATCCCAAATCCGGCCACGCCCGAGGGTGAACACGCGCCGCTCGCCGAGACGGTCGGTGAGCGATCCGGCCAGCAGGATGAGCGAGCTCGAGGGTGAGCAGGTAGGCGTTCGAGATCCACTGCTGGGCGGCGAACCCGCCGCCCAGGTCGCGGGCGATGGCCGGCAGGGCCACGTTGACTGCCGACGAATCGACGGCGGCGATCGTGGAGGCGAGGATGGCTGCGAGCAGGGCCAGCGACTTCGTGCGCTCGCCCGCCGGGGAGACGGTGTCGGCGGAGGCAAGCGAGGCCATGGAGCAACGGTACCCCCGCGCACACGGGGCCGTCCACGTCCGCTCAAGCGCCGATACGAGCGTCGCCGATGAGCAGATCGTGGACCCCTCCGCCTATGCCTTCGCGCACGGCCTGCGGCGCACGCGCGGAACGCTCGCGGCTTGGCGGGCGAGCCCGGCGCCGGTCCTGCGCCGGTGGATCGTCGGCAGCGGTGCGGCAGCCGTCCTGCTGCTGGGCGCCACCGCGCTCGTCGCCCTCTTCTGGCCCGCTCGCCCTCCAGTCGTCGTGCTCGACCAGCCCCCGCTCACGGTGGGCGGCGTGGGCGATGTCGCCGGCGTCCTCGGCCACAACCTGCTCGTGCTCGCCCTGCACGCCATGGCCTGCGTGGCCGGATTCATCGCCGGAAGCTCACTGCCCCTGCAGGCCCGCTACCAAAGCGGGCTGCGGCGCTGGGTGCACGAGCGCGGCCGGTGGGTGGCGCTGGCCTTCGTCGGCGCCGCCACGACCTTCTCGCTCAGCATGCAGGCCTACACGCTCGGACGCGGAGTCGCCGGCGTCGCGTCGGCCCTGCACGTGGCGCCCCTCGCCCTTCTCCTGGTCTTGACGCCCCACGCTCTGCCTGAGCTCATGGCCCTGTTCCTGCCGCTGGCGGCGTGGTTGGTGGCCAGCCGGCGGGGCGAGTGGGACCAGCTGCTGGCGGCCACGGCCGTCACGACGACGCTGTCCGTCCCGGTGCTGGTGCTCACCGCGGTGTGGGAGGTGTTCGGCGCCCCGCATCTCGTCCACGCCGTGCTCGGGGGCGGGTAGGCCGGGAGACGGAGGCGGCTACTGGCAGGCCGGATCGGCGTTGAACGTGCTCGTGGCCTGGGCCACGGACAGCGGGCCGCCGGCCGGAATGAGCTGGATGTGGTTGACCTCGGTGTTGTTCGGATCGTCGCTGGGATCAAACGGCCGGTAGAGGCCGAACCGCGCCAGCTCGGCCTCGCTGATTTGCGCCGCACTCGAGCGCAGCAGGCTGCCCACACCGATGTCCTCGGCCTCGCCCCTGGTGTGCGGGTCGTCGGCAAAGCCGCCCACCGCCACGCTGTGGGCCGGGGTGCGGTAGCCGCTGATCCCGTAGATGACGACGCCGAGCGCCTTGCCCAGCGCGTCGAGTCGAGCGGTGAGGATGGGGAGCTGGCCCTCGGTCTGCTGGGTCCCCGGATCGGGGACGAAGCCGGGCCCGCGCGCGGAGGCCACCGGCGTCGCGTCGGCGAGGCTGTTCGTCCCGCCGCAGCGGTTGAGGATGGTCAGCTCATGCTTGACCTCGGCCAGCGAGGGGGCGTGGGCGTTGGGGTCGCCCACGGGCGCCGAAGTGCCTGTGGTCGATGCCGCGCCCGACCCGGCCGTCGCCTGCACGCCGGCGGAGGGCTCGACGGCCTGCGGGTGCCCCTGGGGCACGGTGGGTGTGGGCGTCGGAGCCTGCGGAGGGGCCACGACGCCGGAGTGGCCCTGGGTCCCGCAGCCGGCCAGGGCGAGCAGGCAGGCGGCGAGGGACGGCAGAACGAACGAGCGGCGCATCGAGGGACCCCGGCCAGGGTATCGGCATCGAGCCGGTCGGTTTCCAGTCCCCGCAGCGGGGCGCCCGGCGAGCGGGCGAGGGCCCGGCCTCACCGCCCCGGCGTCACCCGACCAGGGGCAGGTTGCGCTCCTCGCCCAGCTTGGTCAGCGTCTCCTGCATGCGCGAGGTCACCGTCTCGTAGCCCTCCTCGATGTCCGGATCGGAGCCGAGCTGCTGGCTGAGATCGATCGGCTCGAGGACCTCGATCTTGATCTTGGCCGGGAGCGGGAAGCGAATGGGCAGATCGAGGATGGTCAGACCGACCGGCGGCCCGATCACCGGGGGCAGCACCTTGAGCCGCAGCCGCTTGTCGAGGCCGAGGGCCTTGGCAATGCGCCGCCCGCGCCCCAGGAACAGCGCCGTCTCCTGTCCGCCGATCGCCACCACCGGGACGATCGGGACGTTCTCCTGGAGGGCCAGCTTGATGAATCCGGTCCGCCCGCCGAAGTCGACCTTGTCCGATTGCCAGCTCGGGCGGAAGGTCTCGTGATCGCCGCCCGGATAGACGAGCAGGGCGGCGTCGCGCTGCAGCGCCGTATGCATGTTCTCGGGCGAGGCCGGCACCGTGCCGTAACGCTGGGCCAGCGTGCGCAGGCCGACGAACTTGAACACGAGGTCGTGGGCGAGCTGGTGAAACGGGCGCTCGGGTCCGAAGTGGTCGTAGAAGTCCTGAGCGAAGACGAAGGTGTCGGCGATCCACGTGCCACCGGAGTGATTACCGACCAGAAGCACCGGTCCGGAGGTGGGGATGTTCTCCAGGCCCTTGACCTCGGCGCGGAAGTAGGCCTTGGACATGACGCGCAAGGCCGGCAACGTTTCCTCGATGTACTTGGGATCGCGGAGCTCGAACAGGTCACCCTGGCCGTCCGAGGTGACCGCTTGCACGAGGTCCTCGCCGGTGGCGGCCACCATCCGCAGGTAGGCCTCGAACGGTGAGATGGTGTTCTTGACCGTACGGCGGAGCGAGAAGTTCATGCCGTCGAAGTTACCCGCGAGTAGATGCGCGCCAATCACCTGTTGATTGACGGTGGCTGAGCCCCGGCGTACGCTGACGGACGGGAGGAAGCACGCCGATGTACCGACAGATCCTCGATCCGGTGTCCCACTCGCTGGGACTCTCGTCGATCTTCGCCCTGCTGCCGCTGCTGACGCTGTTCGTCCTGCTCGGCGTGGTCCGGCTCAAGGCCCAGTGGGCATCGCTGCTCGCCTCTGCTCGTCTCGATCATCGTCGCGCTGGCCGTCTACAAGATGCCGGTCGGACAGAGCCTCGACTCCGCCGCCGAGGGAGCGGCGTTCGGCTTCTTCCCGATCATGTGGATCGTCATCAACGCGCTGTGGATCTACAACCTGACAGTCGAGACCGGTTACTTCGCCGTCCTGCGCCGCTCCTTCAGCCGCGTCTCCGACGACATCCGGGTGCAGGTGATCATGATCGCCTTCTGCTTCGGCGCCCTGCTCGAGGCCCTGGCCGGATTCGGCACGCCGGCCGCCATCTGCGGCGTCATGCTCGTGGCGTTGGGGCTCAAGCCGGTCAAGGCTGCCGCCGTCGCCCTGCTCGCCGACACCGCACCGGTCGCCTTCGGGGCCATCGCCATCCCCATCACCACCCTGGCCCAGGTCACCGGCCTGCCCAAGCACCTGCTCAGCCAGATGGTCGGCCGCCAGTGCCCGATCCTGGCCTTCGTGCTGCCGCTCTTGCTGGTGGCCATGGTCGACGGCCGCCGGGGCATCAAGGCGGTGTGGCCGGCGGCGCTCGTGGCCGGCGGCGTCTTCGCCGGCGTGCAGTTCGCCTCCTCGAACTACATCTCGCCCGAGCTGACCGACATCCTCGCCTCGCTGGCCTCCGCGGCGGCGCTCGTGGCCTTCCTGCGGGTGTGGTCGCCTTCGGTGCCCGACACGGCCGTGGCGACCGGGTCCGGGCCGCGGCCGGCGATCGCCGGGGCGGCGGCGTCGGACCCGGCCCTCGAGCGGCGCAAGGCCGCCGACGAGGGACGACCCGTGAGCCGCCTTGACACCGTGCTCGCCTTCGCGCCCTACGTGATCATCATCGTCGTGCTCGGCGTCTGCAGCCTGAGCGCGATCACCAAGGAGCTCGACAAGGCCACCAACAGCTTTCAGCTGGTCGGGGCTGCACGTCATCAACGGCAAGGGCAAAGCGCCGAGCAGCGAGCTGTTCAAGCTCAACTGGCTCACGGCGGCCGGGACCCAGCTACTCGTCGCCGGTGTGCTCAGCGCCGCCGTCTTGCGCGTCCACCCGCGGCGTGCGGTGATCGTGTACCTAACCACCCTGCGCGAGCTTCTCTGGCCCATCGTCACGGTGTGCGCGGTGCTGGCACTGGCCTACGTGATGAACATGTCGGGCCAGACGATCACGCTCGGGACCTGGGCGGCCGGCGCCGGCAGCTTCTTCGCCTTCCTCTCGCCCGATCATCGGCTGGTTCGGCACGGCGGTGACCGGCTCAGACACCTCGACCAACTCCCTGTTCGGCGCCCTGCAGGTCACGGCGGCCAAGCACGCCGGGCTCTCCCCCGTCCTCCTCGCCGGGGCCAACAGCTCGGGCGGCGTCCTGGCCAAGATGATCTCGCCCCAGAACCTGGCCATCGGGGCCGCCGCGGTCGGACTGGGCGGTCGGGAAGGTGACATCTTTCGGGAGGTGGTGCTCTGGAGCGTGATCTTGATCCTGTGCATGGCGGTTATCGTGCTCTTGCAATCGACCGGAGTGCTGTCATGGATGGTTCCGTAGCGGCGGTGCAGCAGCCGCCGGCGGTCACGCCGGCGCAGGCGGACGCGGCCGCCTCCCCCCGGGTGATGCGCTCGCTGATCGAGGAGCTGCGGGCCATCGCCGGCGAGCGGTGGGTGTACGTGCAGGAGCATCAGCTGCGTACCTACGAATCCGACGGGTTGCTGCACTACACGGCGATGCCCGCCGCCGCCGTGCTGCCGAGCTGCACCGAAGAGGTCTCCCGGGTCGTGCGGGCCTGCGCCCGCGCCGGCGTCCCGTGGGTGGCCCGCGGCGCCGGCTCGGGCCTGTCGGGCGGAGCGCTGCCCATCAAGCACGGCATCCTGATCGTGCTCTCGCGGATGAAGCGGATCCTGGAGATCGACCTCGCCAACCAGCGCGTGTGCGTGGAGCCGGGCGTGACCAACGCGTCGGTGTCGGCCGCCGTGGCGCCGGACTTCTTCTATCCGCCCGATCCCTCGAGCCAGATCGTGTGCTCGATCGGCGGCAACGTGGCGGAGAACTCGGGCGGCGCTCACTGCTTCAAGTACGGCTTCACGACCAACTACGTGACCGGACTCGAGCTCGTCCTCCCCGACGGCGAGATCGTGCGCTTGGGCGGTAAGACGTTCGACCCGCCCGGCTATGACCTGCTGGGGGCCTTCGTCGGCTCGGAGGGGACGCTGGGGGTGGCCACCAAGGTGTGGCTTCGCATCATCCCCGCTCCCGAGACGACCAAGACGCTGGTCGCCTTCTTTGACTCCACCGGCGACGCCGGACGGACCGTCTCTGCAGATCGTCGAGCGCGGCATCGTGCCCGCCGCGATCGAGATGATGGATGAGAAGACGATCGAGGCGTCCGAGCAGATGGCTCAGGCCGGCTTCCCGGTTGGCCGCCAGGCGGCGCTGCTGGTCGAGCTCGACGGGGCGGAGACCGAGTGCGAGGCTCGCTTCGGCGAGATCGTGGAGATCTGTGAGCAGTGCGGCTCCGACGATGTCCGGGTGGCCGCAGAGCGAAGCTGAACGCGAGCGGTTCTGGAAGGCCCGCAAAGCCGCCTTTCCGGCCATGGGCCGGATCAGCCCTGAGTACTTCGTGCAGGACGGGGTCATCCCCCGCACCAAGCTGCCCGAGGTGCTGGGCCGCATCGAGGAGCTCAGCGCGCGAGTACGGCCTCATCGTCGGCAACGTCTTCCACGCCGGCGACGGCAACCTGCACCCGCTGGTCTGTTACGACTCCAAGATCGAGGGGCAGGCCGAGCCAGGCCGAGGAGCTCTCGGCCAAGATCCTCGACGTGTGCCTCGAGGTCGGGCGGCTCGATCACCGGCGAGCACGGGGTCGGGGTGGACAAGAAGAAGCACATGCCCAAGATGTTCGACGAGGCCGACCTCGACTGCTTTCAGCGCCTGCGCTGCGCCTTTGACCCCCACGGGTTGGCCAACCCGAGCAAGGTGATGCCGACGCCGCGGCTGTGCGGCGAGGTGCCCGGGCCCTACCGCCAGCACCCCCTCGAGGCTGCCGGCCTGGCGGAGCGGTTCTGAGGCCGGTGGCTCAGGCGGGCGCCGTCGCCCATCGGCCGGCGTCCATCGAGGAGGCGGCCGAGCTCCTGCGCCGCCTCGGCTCCGAGCGCCAGCCGGTGCGCCTGCGCGGCGCCGGCACCAAGCTCGACTGGGGTCCGAGCGACCCGGCGCCCGCGGTGCAGGTGCAGACGGCGGGGCTCAATCGAATCCTCGAGCACAACGAGGGCGACTTCACGGCCATTCTGCAAGCCGGCGCGTCCCTGGCCGACGCCCAGGCCACGTTCGCGAAGGCGGGCCAGATGCTCGCCCTGGATCCACTGCTCACCGACGCCGAGGGGTCGGGGCAGGCGACCGTGGGCGGCGTCTTTGCCAGTGGTGACTCCGGCCCGCTGCGCCACCGCTACGGCGGCGTGCGCGATCTCATCCTGGGCATTACCGTCGTGCTCTCCGATGGCACGGTGGCCAAGGCCGGGAGTCGGGTGATCAAGAACGTCGCCGGCTATGACCTCGGCAAGCTGTTCGCCGCCTCCCAGGGCACGCTGGGCCTCATCGCCACCGTCTCGGTTCGGTTGCACCCGATCGTCGGGCCCACGGCGACGGCGCGGGGACACAGCGACGATCCCGCCGGCCTGGCCAAGGCGGCCACCCGGCTGGCCGCCCTCCCCCTCGAGGCTGACTGCCTCGATGTCGGCTGGGAGCAGGGCCATGGGGAAGTACTCGTGCGCTTCGCCGGAGCCACCGCGACCGACCGGGCCGAGATGGCCATGGGACGGTTGGCCGAGCTTCGCCTGGAAGAGCTCTCCGTGGTCGAGGAGGACGAGCCGCTATGGGAGCGCCAGCGGGCGCGCCAGCGGGCCGCACGCGGCGCGGTGGTCAAGGTGGCCGCGGTAATCAGCGACCTCGAGGCCGTGCTCCGGGCGGCCCAGTCGTTGGGCGCCGGCGTCATCGGCCGTGCCGGCGTCGGGCTCTTCTGGGTGACCCTCCCTGCGGGCGACGACCTCGACGAGCGGGTGGCCTCCCTGCGCCGACTGCTCCCCGACGCCACCCTCTCCGTGCTCGACGGCGGGCACTCGCTCGATGTGGCCTGGCCGGCGCCCGACCCGGGGGCACTGCGGGTCATGGAGCGCATCAAGGCCCGGTTTGACCCAGCCGGCGTGTTCCGCCCCGGCGTGATGGTGGGAGGTTTGTGATGCCCGGCGCCTACGACGAGGTCCGCCCTCCCGAGCCCGAGCTCATCCGCGACTGCGTGCACTGCGGCTTCTGCCTGCCCACGTGCCCGAGCTATGCCGTCTTTGAGGAGGAGATGGACTCGCCGCGTGGGCGCATCGTGCTCATGCGCGTGGGCCATGAGGAGGGCGAGGAGATCTCCGGGGCGATGACCACCCATCTCGATCGCTGCCTGGGCTGCATGGCCTGCGTGACCGCCTGCCCGTCCGGCGTGCAGTACGACCGGCTCATCGAGCGGGCCCGGCCCCAGGTCGAGCGCCACGGGCCGCGCACGCGGCGCATGCGGGCCTGGCGGGGGGCGATCTTCGCCCTCATGACCCATCCCGGTCGCCTGCGCGCCCTCGTACCGTTTATGGCCGCCGCGGATCGGCTCGGTCTGCGCGAGCGGGTGGGCGAGGCGGTGCCATTGGCCAAGCTGTCGCCCCCCGTGCGCCTGCGCGACGCGGTGCGCGCGGCTGCCCGAGGTGACCCCGGCCCAGGGTCAGAAGCGCGGCACGGTGGCCTTCATGCAGGGCTGCATCCAGCGCGTGCTCTTCGGGGATGTCAACGCCGCCACGGTGCGGGTGCTGGCGGCCGAGGGATTCGAGGTCCACGCGCCCCGCCTGCCCGCGCTGCTGCGGCGCGCTGCAGTTTCACGCCGGCGTGGAGGACCCGGCCCGGGAGCTCGCCCGGCAGATCGTCGACGCCTACGAGGGCTACGACGTTGTGCTCGTCAACGTGGCCGGATGCGGTTCGGTGATGAAGGACTACGGCCACATGTTCGAGGACGACGAGCGGATGACCGCCTTCTCCGGCAAGGTCAAGGACGTGCTCGAGTTCCTGGCCGAGGTCGAGCCGCGGGCGCCGCGCCGGCCCCTTGGCCTCAAGGTGGCCTACCACGACGCCTGTCACCTCGCCCACGCCCAGGGGGTCCGCGTCCAGCCCCGCGAGTTGCTCACCGGCGATCCCCGGGCTCGAGCTGCTCGAGCCCGCCGAATGGGAGCTGTGCTGCGGGTCGGCGGGCATCTACAACCTGATCCAGCCGGCCGCCGCGGCCGAGCTCGGCGAACGCAAGGCGGAGCAACCTCCGCGACACCGGCGCCGAGGCCATCGCCGCCGCCAATCCCGGGTGCGCCCTGCAGATCGCCGCCTATCTGGATCGCCCGATCTATCACCCCATGGCCCTGCTCGACCATTCGATCCGAGGAACCCGCCCATGAGCCTGCAGACCGCCCCGCCCCCCGCCGAGCGCACCGAGGAGATCCTCTCCGCGGACGCCCTGGCCTTCGTGGAAGGCCTCCACACGCGCTTCGGCCAGCGGCGCTCGGAGCTGCTGGAGGCGCGCGAGCGGCGCGATCCGCCGAGCGGATTTCTCGAGGAGACGCGCTCGATCCGCGAGGACACCGAATGGCGCTGCGCGCCCGTGCGCGCCGACTACGAGAATCGCCGCGTCGAGATCACCGGGCCGACCGACCGCAAGCTCGTCATCAACGCCCTCAACTCGGGCGCCAAGGGGTTCATGGCCGACTTCGAGGACGCCAACTCCCCCACCTGGCGCAACCAGATCGAGGGCCACGTCAACCTGATCGACGCCATCGAGGGGACGATCGAGTACGAGGGCGCCGACGGCCGACACTACGAGCTCGTCGAGGACCCGGCCGTGCTCCTCGTGCGCCCCCGCGGGTGGCACCTGCCCGAGAAGCACTTCACCGTCGACGGCGAGCAGGTGAGCGGCAGCCTGGTCGACTTCGGCCTGTTCGCCTTCCATTGCGCGCCGCGGCTCGTCGACCGCGGCAAGGGCCTCTACCTCTACCTGCCCAAGCTCGAGCACCACCTCGAGGCCCGGCTGTGGAACGACGTCTTCACCTTCGCCGAGGACGAGCTGGGGCTGGAGCGGGGCACCATCCGGGCCACCGTGCTCATCGAGACGCTGCCCGCGGCCTTTCAGATGGACGAGATCCTCTACGAGCTGCGCGAGCACTCCTACGGCCTCAACGCCGGCCGCTGGGACTACATCTTCTCGATGATCAAGTGCTTCCGCGACGACCCCGACTACGTCCTCCCCGACCGCAACGACGTGAAGATGACGGTGCCGTTCATGCGCGCCTACACCGAGCTGCTGGTCAAGACCTGCCACGCCCGGGGGACGTTTGCCATGGGCGGGATGGCCGCTTTGGTCCCGTCGCGGACCGATCAGGAGGCCAACGAGCGCGCGATCGAGTCGGTCGGCGAAGACAAGCACCGGGAGGCTGCAGACGGGTTCGACGGCACCTGGGTGGCGCACCCCGACGTGGTCGAGGTGGCCATGAAGGAGTTCGACGACGTCCTGGGCGAGAAGCCCAACCAGATCGAGCGCCAGCGCGACGACGTGACCGTGGGCCCCGAGAACCTGCTCGACGCCGCCTCGACCCCGGGCGAGATCACCGAGGACGGGCTCCGGGGTGACGTGAGCGTGGGCTTTCAGTACATCTCGTTCTGGCTCGGCGGGCGGGGCGCGGCCACCATCAACAACCTCATGGAGGACGCGGCCACGGCCGAGATCGCCCGCTCGCAGATCTGGCAGTGGGTCCGCCACGGCAAGTACACCCGCGAGCATGTCGGCGAGGTGCTCGACGAGGAGATGCGGCGCATCCACGAGGAGGTCGGCGACGAGGTGTGGGAGGAGGGGCGTCCCGACGACACCCGCGCCGTGTTCGAGCGGGTTGCCCTGGGCGAGGACTTTCCCGCCTTCTTGACGTTGATCGCCTACGAGCTCATCGACTGAGCGCCTGGGTCAACCGGGGCTCGACGGGGGTGGGTCCGGGGATGAGGGCACAACTCGATGGAGATTTCGGGGCGGTGTGTGCTGCGATCCCCGCATAACGGGGACAGGAGAACGCACCCTGGTGAATTGGCCCGGGCGTGTGCTCCTATCCCCGGAGGCCTGCTCCGCCAGAGTCGGATACGGGGTGCCGATCGTCCGCGGACCACGGCTAGCGAACCGGGCAGCCGAGCCGCTGGAAAGCCTGCTTACCGGAGAAGTACCGGCCTCGCGGGTAGTAGCGGCCCGATCACCGACTGCTCGCGTCCCGGGGGCGCCGACCCGCTGGATCGCGTGGGCGAACGCGGGACTGGCCAGGAGGTTGCGCAGGATGAGCAGGCCGTAGGGTTGCGGGCCCTGGGCGATCCAGGTCACGCCGCAGCGGGCGGTGGCGTTGGCGGGCCGCTGCTGGGGCGTTGAGATGACGTAGGTGGCCATGCCGCGGCGGATGGCCGTCTGATCGTCGCGGGCGCAGTCGATGACGCGCATGCTGGCGCCGGCTCGTACTCGCACATCGAGAAGTAGCGCACCTGCTCGCCGGCCGGCATGCGCGTGGCCGTCGCGGTGCTGGCGAACGTCGGCGCTCTGGCGCGAATGATCAACACCTTCCCGAAGCCCTGGCTGGTGGCGGCGTAGACGTAGGCGTTGTCCTTGTTGGCGAAGATGCCGGGATTGGACGGGTTGTTGACCTGGGCAGCCGTGGGCGGCCGCGTTCGCGGGCTGGTGTAGGCGTTGTCGGTGAGGATGTCGCGTGAAGGCGAGCGAGAAGTTGGCGAACAGGTGCCAGCTCGGGGGGTTGCGGCCGGGGTAGCCCGACGGCGGTGGTCTGGTCGGCCAGCGGCAGCCGTTGGAGCTCCGAACGCCTCCTGTAGCTGCGGCGGGCGCGGGCGCCTGATAGCTCGCGCGCACCGGTCCGGTGGCCGTCGGGCGGCTCCGGGAGCGGCAGCGGCGCCCGTCGAGCGCTGCGCCCGCCGGGACCGATCACTTGCGCGGACCTGGGGCAGTGCGACGCCGCCTTCGATACCGCGGCCGCGGTCGGGCACGTAGACGCGGTACCAGAGCGTGCCGCTGAGGTTGCCGCCGCGTGCCCGGCGTACATGGTGTTCAGCGCCGGGTGGGCGGGGCGGGCGGTGAACTCGACCGTAGCCGTATAGCTGCGGCGGCGCACGGTGCGCCTGGCGCCCGGCACGAACGGGTTCGTGCTGCCGCGGTCGGGCGCGATCTCCACGTCGGAGAGCGCGTCCGCCGGGCGGGCGGCCGCGTCGTAGAGGTTCCAGGAGATGTAGCGGGCGTGCGGGATACTGGGCCGGTGATGCGCAGCTCGGTGCCGGGCACGGCGTGGTAGCTGACCAGCCAGTACACGGCACCGTGTCGAGCAGCAGCGTGTTCGACGTGTTGGGCTCGAGGCGGACGAGCGACAGCTCGCAGGTCAGATCGAGCGGCGGGAGCGCGGCCGGGCCGGTGGGGCTCACGCCCAGCGCAGGCGGGGTGGCCACCGCAAGCAGGCTCGCGGCGACCGGGGCGGCCGCCCCCAGCAGGGCCGCGGTGAGGATCAGGAGGAATGCGCAACCCCTGCGCATGGTGAAAGCCGTCTACCCCGCGTCGTCGCCCACGACGCGCGCCGCGCCCGCGCTCAGGCCCGGTGGGCCCGCTAGTGGTTGAAGGCCAGACCGACCAGGGCGCAGAACACGGCCACCGCGATCGCCGTGCACCCGGCGATGGTGACCAGTGGCTTGACGCCCGCGTGGCGCAGGTCGCCCTCGTGGGTGATCATCAGCCGCTGCACCATGACCCAGCCGCCGATGAGCGGCAGCATGACGGCGGGCAGCAACCACAGCCAGCCGCCACCCGCGACGGCGGGCAGAACGATGCTGAGCACGAGCAGCGATCCGGCGGTGGCCCAGATGAGCATGTCCGGCTCGCCGCCCTGACCGCCGACCTGCGAGGGGTCCGAGGTGGGGGTCATCGAGGAGCTCTGCTCCTCGGCCGCGGTCGCCGTGTCGTCTCGGGCCGAAGCGGTGCGTTCGTTAAAGCCGGGCCCGAGGGTCTCCGACACGCCCCGCCGCTCGGTGGCGCTGAACTCCTCGACGTACTCGGTGAAGCGCTCATCCGGGTTGCGCACGCCGTCCTCGGCCATGGCGGCGGCGACCTCGGGCGAGGGATGCTCTGACTCCGTGGTCAGGCGGACGATGCTGAACAGGACGGTCATCGTGCCCAGCGCATGCACGCCCGCGGCCACGGGCAGGAGCCACCAGTAGCCCGTGATCAGCGCGAGGATGGCCCCAAAGGTGAGCGTGATGGCGCCGGCCCGGAGCAGGTTGAAGCGGTTGGCGCTCAGGTAGGCCCCGGCGCTCTGCTTGTCGCGGAACTCCCCCCGGGTGGCGTGCGGCCGGTCGACGGGCACGCGCACCTGCTCGGCCTCGACCACGTCACGGAGCTCATCGGTGAGCATCGCGTTGGTCTCGGGGGACAGCTGGGGGTCCTGGGCCAGGACGTCACGGAGCTCGGTGTCGGTTGCCTGCTCGGCTTCTGGGGACTGTCTCTGATGGGGGGACGTGCTCACAACGGTCTCCTGGATGGGGTGACCGGTCGCGAATACCCAACGCCGAGCTGGCGAGAACCGCCACGCACGGGCAGAACGCTGACACCGTGGGCGGGCGTAGGCTTGAGCAACCCATGTCCAAGCGCGAAATCAGGTCCTGGCTCATGGACATGGATGGGGTGCTCGTCCACGAGCAGCAGGCCATTCCCGGCGCCGATCGCTTCATCAACCGGCTGCGCGAGCTCGAGCGGCCGTTTCTGGTTCTCACCAACAACTCCATCTACACGCGCCGCGACCTCGCCGCGCGCCTGCGCACGAGCGGGCTCGACGTGCCCGAGCAAGCCATCTGGACCTCGGCCCTGGCCACGGCGCGCTTTCTCGACGACCAGCGCCCCGGCGGCTCAGCCTTCGTGATCGGAGAGGCCGGCCTGACCACGTCCCTGCACGAGGCGGGCTACACCCTGACCGACTTCCATCCCGATTACGTGGTGCTCGGCGAGACGCGGACCTACAGCTTCGAGCGCATCACCCAAGCCATCCGGCTGATCGAGCGCGGCGCCCGCTTCATTGCCACCAACCCCGACGCCACCGGGCCGAGCGTCGACGGGCCCCTCCCCGCCACCGGATCGGTGGCGGCGCTCATCAGTCGGGCCACCGGCCGTGACCCTTACTACGTGGGCAAGCCCAACCCCCTGATGATGCGCTCGGCGCTGAACGCCATCGACGCCCACTCCGAGACCGCGGCCATGGTCGGCGACCGCATGGACACCGACGTGGTCTCCGGGATGGAGGCGGGCATGGAGACCATCCTCGTGCTCACCGGCCTGACCACCCTGGAGGACGCCGAGCGGCATCCCTACCGGGCGTCGCGGATCGTCGACTCGGTCGCCGATCTCGTGGGCGAGCTGGGGTAGACACTCCGGCCCCGCCCCCGGCGCCCACGCCCCGCCACACCCGGCCAGCAGCACCCGGGAAGGCAGGCCGGGCTGTCGTGGGCCACCGGCTGGCTGAGATCCCACAGGCGGAATCGAGGTCATGCCGGAAGCCCCTCGGCGATGAGCTCGGCCAGGTGGCGCGCCCGCCGGCCGCCGCTGTCCAGCTGCTCGATCTGCGTCCGGCAGCTGAACCCGTCGGCCAGGATCGCGGTGTCGGACTCGGCCTCCCGGATGGCCGGGAGCATGACCCGCTCCGCGCAGGCCACGCTGACATCGAGATGCCCGGGCTCGAAGCCGAAGTTGCCCGCCAGCCCGCAGCACCCACTGCCCAGCCGCTCGGCCTGCACTCCGCAGCTGCGCAGCAGCACCTGGTCGGCGTCCCATCCGAGGATGGCGTGCTGGTGGCAGTGGACCTGGACCATGGCCTTGCGCCCCTGCAGCGAGGGCGGCTCCCATCCGTCGGTGTGCTCGGTCAGGAGCTCCGCGAAGGTAACCGTCTTCTCGGCCAGCGTGTGCACGGTGGGATCGCGGGGCAGCAGCTCGGGCGCGTCGCTGCGAAACACCGCCGCACAGCTCGGCTCGAGCACGGCCACGAGCCCGCCGCCCTCGACGTGGTCGCGCAGCGCCCGCACCGTGCGGCCGAGCACGCGCTTGGCCGCCGCCAGGTGTCCGGTGGAGATCCAGGTCAGCCCGCAGCACAGCGGCTGGCGGGGGACGCGGACCCGCCAGCCCGCATGCTCGAGCACCTGGACGGCCGCCCGCCCGACCTCCGGGTGCATGGTGTTGGTGAAGGTGTCGGGCCAGAGCAGCACCTCGCCCCGGGGGCCGTCCGCCGATGGCCGGCCGGCGGCCCAGGACTGCAGCGTCTCGGTGGCGAACCGGGGCAGAGGCCGGCGCTCGAGCCCAGCCGCCGCGGTCGCCAGCCGGCGCAGGCGCGGACGCTGGGTGACGCCATTGACGAGTGAAGCCAGCCCCGTGCGGGCCGTGAGCTGCGCGGCCAGGGGCAGGTAGGCCAGGGCATAGCTGGCCCGGGGCCGCAGCCGTCCCTCGTAGTAGTGGGCGAGGAACTCGGCCTTGTAGGTGGCCATGTCGACGTTGACCGGGCAGTCGCTGCGACACCCCTTGCAGGCCAGACACAGATCGAGCGCGTCGTGCACGGCGTCTGAGCGCCAGCCGTCTGTGATCGGCCCGTCCCCGTGACCGTTGAGCAGCTCGAAGAGCAACCGGGCCCGTCCGCGGGTGGAGTGCTCCTCCTCCAGGGTGGCCTGGTAGGAGGGGCACATGACCGTGCCGTCCTCAGTGGACAGCTTCCGGCACTTGCCCACCCCCACGCAGCGGACGGCAACCTGAGCAAAGGAGCCGCCGTCGTCGGGAAAGGAGAAGTGCAGCGGCCCCACGTCGGCCGGCTTCCAGTCGCCGCCGAGGCGCAGGTTGGCGTCGACCGGATAGGGCTCGACGACCTTGCCCGGGTTCATCCGGTTCTCGGGGTCGAAGATGGTCTTGACCTCCCGGAAGGCCTCGACGAGGCGCTCGCCGAACATGAGCGGCAAGAGCTCACCGCGCGACTGGCCATCGCCGTGCTCGCCGGACAGCGACCCGCCATAGCGGGCCACGAGCTCGGCCGCCTCGTGCATGAACGAGCGGTAGTCGGCCACCCCCTGCTCGCTGTAGAGGTCAAAGGGAATGCGGGTGTGCACGCAACCCTGGCCGAAGTGGCCGTAGAGCGAAGGCATGCTGTCGTCCGCGTAGCCGAAGCGCTCATAGAGCGCGTCGAGGTCGCGCAGGTAGTCACCGAGCCGCTCGGGCGGCACGGCGGAGTCCTCCCACCCCTCCCAGGTGTCCGGCCGGCCGGGGATGTGGGCGGTCGCCCCGAGGCCGGCCTCGCGGGCCTGCCAGAGCTGGTCCTCTTCCGCGGGGTCGTCGAGGAAGCGCACCCGGTCCTCGTCGAAGTCCAGCTCGCGCAGCATGCGCTTGGCCTGCTCACCGGCCTCTTCGCGGGTCTCGCCGCCGAACTGGATGAGCAGCCAGGCGTCGCCCTCGGGGAGCTCGGCGATGGCGTCGCCATGCTCGCCCTTGATCTCCTGGGCGCGAACCAGCCGCCGATCGAGGCCCTCGAGCGCGATCGGCCCGTAGTCGACGATCTCGGCCACCCGATCGGCCGACGCGGCCACGCTCGAGAAGCCGGCCACGACAAGCGCGTACTCCTTGACGATCGGCACGAGCTCGAGCTCGGCCTGGAGCACGGTGACGAGCGTCGACTCGCTGCCCACGAGCAGCCCGGCGATGTCAAAGCCGTACTCGGGCAGCAGCGAATCGAGGTTGTAGCCCGAGACCCGGCGCGGGATGTCGGGAAAGCGCGCGCGGACCTCCTCTCCGTAGGTCTCGGCCAGCGCGCGCAGGCGACGAAGGATCTCACCTTCACGGCCGCCCGCCGCCGCGATGCGGGCGTAGGCGTCGTCGTCGGTGCGCTGCGCCCAGAAGCGGGTCCCGTCGTAGAGGAGAACCTCGAGGCGCGGGGTGTTATCGACGACCTTGCCCGTGCGCTGGGCCGTGGCGCCGCAGGAGTTGTTGCCGATCATCCCCCCGAGCGTGCAGTTGGGATGGGTCGAGGGCTCGGGCCCGTAGCGCAGCCCGGTCGGTCTGAGCTGGCGGTTGAGCTCGTCGAGGACGATTCCCGGCTCGACCACGCAGCGCCGGCGCTCGACGTCGACGGAATGCAGCCGGTGGCAGTACTTGGTCCAGTCGATCACCACCGCGGCGTTCGTGCACTGGCCGGCCAAGCTGGTGCCCCCGCCCCGGGAGAGGACGGGCGCCCCGTGCTCCTGGCACACGGCCACCGTCTCCACGGCTGCCTCGACGGTCCGCGGCACGACGACGCCGACCGGGATCTGGCGAAAGTTCGAGGCGTCGGTGGCGTAGGCGCCCCGGCTGCCCGGATCGAAGCGGACCTCGCCGTCCACCCGCTCGGACAGCACGCGCTGCAGCGCTTGCACATCGATCCTCTCCCGGGCCTGCGGTCGGGCAACGGCGGCCACGGCTCTCTCGTACCCACCCGGACTCGGGCTCCAACCCGCGGTCCGCGCCCGGCGGTCGGTGCACGAACCGGGGCCCGCGAGAACGCCGCTTGGCCACCCCAGAGCGGGGTAGTGGCTCAGGGACGGCGATCGAAAAGGAAGACCATGGCAAAGACCACAGGGCAGTTCGTGCTGGAGCGCTTGGCCGACGATTGGGGCATCCGGCGCATCTACGGCTATCCCGGCGACGGCATCAACGGGATCATCGGCGGCTTTCACCACATCGGCGACCGGCTCGAGTTCATCCAGTGTCGCCACGAGGAGATCGCTTCCTTCGCCGCCTGCGCCCACGCCAAGTTCACCGGTGAGGTCGGCGTCTGCCTGGCCACCTCGGGTCCCGGGGCCATCCACCTGCTCAACGGCCTCTACGACGCCAAGCTCGACCACCAGCCGGTGGTGGCCATCATCGGTCAGCAGGCCCGCATGTCGCTCGGCTCCGAGTTCCAGCAGGAGGTCGACCTGGTCACCCTGTTCAAGGACGTGGCCTCGGAGTTCGTTCAGGTGTGCATGGTCCCCGAGCAGGCCCCCCACCTCATCGATCGCGCCATGCGAACGGCCAAGGCCACGCGCTCGCCCACGTGCCTGATCTTCCCCAACGACGTGCAGGAACTGCCCTACTCAGCGCCGCCGCGGGCCCACGGCGCCGTACCGTCCTCGAGCGCGGCCATCCGCCGGCCCCACGTGGTCCCCGACGACATCGCCCTGCAGGAAGCGGCCGAGATCCTCAACTCCGGCGAGAAGGTGGCCCTCCTCGTCGGGCAGGGGGCCAAGCACGCCCTGGCCGAGGTCGAGCAGGTGGCCGAGCTACTCGGCGCCGGCGCCGCCCGGGCCCTGAACGGACGGGCGGTTCTGCCCGACGACCGTCCCTGGGTGACCGGTTCGATCGGCCTGCTTGGCACCATGCCCTCCTACGAGCTGATGGAGGGCTGCGACACGCTGCTCATGATCGGCTCGAACTTCCCCTACTCGGAGTGGCTGCCCGAGCCCGGCAAGGCGCGTGGCGTCCAGATCGATATCGACGCGCGGCTGATTGGCAACCGCTATCCGATGGAGGTCAACCTCGTCGGCGACGCCGCCGACACGCTGCGGGCGCTCATCCCGCTCCTGCACCGCAAGGAGGACCGCTCCTGGCGCGAGGAGATCGAGAGCAGCGTCGAGCGCTGGTGGAAGATCCTCGAGGAGCGCGCCCACCAGCCCGCCGACCCGATCAATCCCCAGCTGATCTTCCACGAGCTGAGCTCGCGGCTGCCCGACGGGGCCATCCTCACCTCCGACTCGGGCTCGGCCACCGACTGGTGGGCGCGCCATGTGCGCGTCCGGGAGGGCATGCAGGCCGCGCTGTCGGGCACGTTGGCCACGATGTGCCCGGCCGTGCCCTACGCCCTGGCGGCCAAGTTCGCGCATCCCGACAAGCCGGTCATCGCCTCGATCGGCGACGGGGCCATGCAGATGCTCGGCATCAATGCCCTCATCGACATCGCCCACTACGCCGAGCGCTGGCCGGACAAGCGCGTGGTCATCCTCGTGCTCAACAATCGCGACCTCAACCAGGTGACCTGGGAGCAGCGGGTGATGGCGGGCGATCCCAAGCTCGACGCCTCACAGGTGCTACCCGACTTCGACTACGCCGGCTACGCCCGCCTGCTCGGGCTCCATGGCGAGCGCGTCGACACTCCCGAGGGCGTCGGGCCGGCGCTCGATGCCGCCCTGGCGGCCGGCCGCCCCGCGCTGGTCGAGTTCGTCACCGACCCCGAGGTGCCGCCGCTGCCGCCGCACATCAGCTTCGACCAGGCCAAGGAGCTCGCCCAGGCGGTGCTCAAGGGCGACCCGGCCTCGGGTCACTTCATCCGCCAGTCGCTGCGCGCCAAGCTCGTGGAATTCACGACTCGATAATTGCGGTTCGGGGGCGCGCATGCGCGCCCCCGCCGGCCGCGCATGCGCGGCCGGGGCCGGGCCGCATGCGGCCCGGCCGTCGATAACTAAGCGATCAGTTTCGCCGGGCACGAGCTTGAACCGCAAGCCCCCCGCCGCCCACCCCACGCGGCGCCGACGCACCGGACAAGGGTAACTACGTACTCGGGGGCTCGCTCTCGCGGCGCAGCACGATCAGGGAGCGATCCCGCACCTCGATCTCCTCGCCCGGCTCGTGGCGCAAGCCGGTGGCCCCGTCATCGCTCGTGCAGATCTCGACGCACCAGCGCGCGCCCAGCTGCTCGGCCACCGTGAAGGTGATGGGCTCCCAGTGGGCGTTGAAGAAGATGAGAAACGACGAGCCGCGGATCGGCCGTCCGTCGCGGTCGTGGGTGGCGATCTCCTGGCCGTTGAGAAAGACGCCGAGGGCGTGGCCGTCGCCGCGCTCCCAGTCCTCCTGGCCCATCTCCTCGCCGTCGGGGCGCAGCCACACCACGTCGGGCAACCCCGAGCCGACGACCGAGTCGCCGACGAAGAAGTCGTTGCGCCGGAACACCGGCTCCTTCAGGCGCAGGCGGATGATGCGGCGGGTGAACTCCTGCAGGTCGGGATCGGCGTGCTCCCAGTCAAACCAGGACAGCTCGTTGTCCTGGCACCAGGCGTTGTTGTTGCCCTGCTGGCTGCGGCCGAACTCGTCGCCGCCCAGCAGCATCGGCACGCCCTGGGAGAGCATCAGCGTGGCGAGGAAGTTGCGCTGCTGGCGGGCGCGCAGCGCGAGCACCCCGGAGTCGTCGGTTGGTCCCTCCGACGCCGCAGTTCCAGGAGCGGTTGTCGTCGGTGCCGTCGCGGTTGCCCTCCTGGTTGGCCTCGTTGTGCTTCTCGTTGTAGGAGACGAGGTCGGCCAGGGTGAAGCCGTCGTGGGCGGTGATGAAGTTGATCGAGGCCACGGGCTGGCGGCCGTCGTCCTGGTAGAGGTCGGCCGAGCCGGTGAAGCGCTGGGCGAACTCGGACACCGGTGCGTGCGCCGCGCCAGAAGTCGCGCATCGCGTCGCGGTACTCGCCGTTCCACTCCGTCCACAGGATGGGAAAGTTGCCCACCTGATATCCGCCCGGACCGACGTCCCACGGCTCGGCGATGAGCTTGACCTGAGACAGGTAGGGGTCCTGGTGGATGACGTCGAAGAAGGACGAAAGCCGGTTGACGTCGTAGAGCTCGCGGGCCAGCGTAGCGGCGAGATCGAAGCGGAAGCCGTCGACGTGACACTCGAGCACGAAGTAGCGCAACGAGTCCATGATCATCCGCAGCACGGCCGGGTTGACCGAGTTGAGGCTGTTGCCCGTGCCGGTGAAGTCCATGTAGTAGCGCGGGTCCTCGGGGCTCAGGCGGTAATAACCCGGGTTGTCGACGCCCTTGAACGAGAGCATCGGGCCGAGGTGATTGCCCTCGGCGGTGTGGTTGAAGACGACATCGATGATCACCTCGATGCCGGCCGCGTGCAGCGCCTTGACCATGGCCTTGAACTCGCGCACCTGCTCGCCGCGGGTGCCCGACGCGCTGTAGCCGGCGTGGGGGGCGAAGTAGCCGATCGAGCTGTAGCCCCAGTAGTTGGAGAGGCCCATGTCGATGAGGAAGCTCTCGTCGACGATGTGGTGGACGGGCAGGAGCTCCACCGCGGTGACGCCGAGGCTGCGCAGGTAGTCGATGGCCGGCTCGGAGCCGAGCCCGGCGTACGTGCCCCGGAGGTTCTCGGGGATGTCGGGCAGGCGCATCGTGAAGCCCTTGACGTGGGTCTCGTAGATGACCGTGCGAGCTCCAGCGCCGGTGGATGCGGCCGGTCCTCGCCCCACGGGAAGCTCGTGGTCGATGACCACGCTCTTGGGGATGGCGGCGGCGTCGTCCGATTCGTCGATGGTCAGGTCGGCGTCGTCGGAGCCGTCGGGCACGTAGGGCAGCGTGCTGGCCGCCTCCCAGTGCACGGCGCCGTCGATCGCCTTGGCGTAGGGGTCGATGAGGAGCTTGGCCGGGTTGAAGCGCTGCCCGGCGCCGGGGTCGTAGGGCCCGTGAACCCGGTAGCCGTAGCGCTGACCCGGACCGATTCCGGGCAGGTAGACGTGCCACTGAAAGGCGGTCTGGTCGCAGGACGTCGATGCGCCGCTCGGTTCCGTCCTCGTCGAACAGGCACAGCTGCACGCGCGTCGGCGTTCTCTGACCACAGCGAGAAGTTCGTGCCCAAGCCGTCCCAGGTCGCGCCCTGCGGAAACGGGCGTCCGGGCAGGATGTCGTGACGCGGCCGGCTGCGACGCCGGCGCACGGAGAGGTGGTGGCGCTCATCGCCGGATCTCGCCGCTGCGCGGCCGGCACGCCGTCCGCTCCTCATCGGAGAAGTTGGCCACCAGCTCGGTCTCGCCACGGCGTATGCGCAGCAGCCTGTGCTCCTCGTCGACCTCGACTTCGCCGGGAGTATCGCCGAGCTCACGCCGCAGCGCGATCAGCTCGCGGTAGTACTCCAGGTGCTCGGGGTCGCCCTGCTCGGGGTCGAGCTTGGAGCGCTCGAAGGTCTCGGGATCCTGGGGATCGGGGATGTCCTCGGCCTCGAAGTCGGAGAACTCGGAGAACTCGCGCCGGCGGCCCTCCCGGGTCATGCGCGCGATCTCGGGGTCGATGTGGTCGGTGAAGTACTGGAACGGATGCGACTCGTCGTACTCCTCGCCCTGGAAGAGCATCGGCGTGCCGGGGCTGAGGATCGAGCAGAAGGCGGCCAGGCGCAGATCGCGACCGCGCAGGCGATCGCCGAGGGCGCGGTTGCCGACCTGGTCGTGGTTCTGGGCGCAGACGATGAACCGCCGCCCCTCGGGCCGGGTCAGCTCGCGCCGAGGTCGGCCAGCGTGCCGTACTGGGCGTAGTAGCCCTCGCGCTCGCCGGTGAGCAGGACGTGCAGCGGCGTGGTGCAGAGCGTCCTCCCACTGGGCGTCGTGACCCCATTCGCGGATCGGGCGCAGATCGCCGATCTCCATCTCGTCGATGAGCAGCGCACGCGGGTTGAGCGCCTTGACCCGCTGCGGCCAGCTCGGCCATGACGTGCGGTCGGAGAGTCGTCGACGATCGAGTGCACGGCGTCGAGCCGCAGCCCGTCGACGCCGTAGTCGCGAATCCACATCTCGGCGTTCTGGATCGCCCACTCGCGCACCGGCCGCTGGGAGTAGTCGATCGCCTCGCCCCAGATGGTCTGGGCGCGGTCGGTCAGGTAGGGGCCGAAGGCGGTCACCGCGTCCGAGCCGGCGCCCATGTGGTTGTAGACCACGTCGAGGATCACGCCGATGCCGTGCTCGTGGGCGGCGTCGACGAGCCGCTTGAGCCCGTCGGGCCCGCCGTAGGCGGGGTGGGGGGCGGAGATGTAGACGCCGTCGTAGCCCCAACCGTGGTTACCGGCGAAGGTGGCCACGGGCATGATCTCGATCGCGGTGATGCCCAGCTCGGCGAGGCGCGGCCAGCGCGGGATGACCCCGTCGAAGGTGCCCGGGGTCGAGAAGGTCCCCACGTGGAGCTCGTAGATGACGAGGTCCTCGAGGGTGAGCCCGGGCCAGGTGCCTCGCTCGCGGGCGCCGTGAGCTCGACGACTGCGAGAGGGGCCGCGCAGGCCCTCGGGCTGCTCACGCGAGCAGGGATCGGGCCGGCGCTCGTCGCCGTCGAGGATGAACTCGTAGTCCTCGCCCGGGAGGCGCGGCGAGCTCGGCTTCCAAGACGCCGTCCTCGCCGGCGTTGGAGCTCGTGGGCGGCGCCGTTGATGGCCACGGCCACGGGCCTTGGCCGCCGGGCGCCCAGACGCGGAACATGGTGCGCCCGTCGCCCGGCGGGCCGGCCCCCATGGTGGGAAAGCCGGTGGCGGGGGCGTCGGGGGTCGACATGCCGGTGCTAGGTACCCGGCGGGTCTGGCGCGTGAACCGGTCCCCGAGCCGGCCGGCGGCTCAGGCCCCGAGCGCCCGCGCGATCACCATCTGCTGCATCTCGTCGGTGCCCTCGCCGATGGTGAGGATCTTCGCGTCACGGTAGAACCGGCACACCGGGTACTCCTCGATGTAGCCGTATCCCGCCGTGGATCTGGACCGCCTCGTCGGCCGCCCGCACGGCCAGACGCCCGGTCTTGAGCTTGGCCTGGGCGGCGGTCAGCGAGAACGGCCGCCCTGCGTCCTTCAGCCAGGCCGCCTTGTAGGTGAGCAGCCGGGCGGCCTCGATCTCGGTGGCCAGGTCGGCGAGCTTGATCTGGATGGCCTGAAAGCGGGAGATCGGCCGGCCGAAGGCCCGCCGCTCGCGCGCGTAGGCCAGGGCCTGGTCGAGCGCCCCCTGCGCCAGCCCGACGCCCATGGCGGCCACCCCGATCCGCCCGATGTCGAGCACGTGGAGGAACTGCTTGAACCCCGCCCCGCGCGGGCCGAGCAGGTTCTCCTCCGGCACGCGGCAGTCGGTGAAGCTGACAGCGGGCGGGTGTCGGAGGCGTTCCAGCCCATCTTCCGGTACGGCTCGCCCTGCTCATAGCCCGGCGTGCCGTTCTCGACGATCAGGTTGGAGATCTCGTCCTCGCCGGTGCGCGCGGTGATGGACACGTGCCCCGAGAGGGACGTCCCGGCGTTGGTGATGAACTGCTTGGCGCCGTTGATCACCCACTCGCCGTCCTCGAGCACGGCGCGGGTGCGCGTGTTGCCGGCGTCGCTGCCCGCCTCGGGTTCGGTCAGCCCGAAGGCGCCCAGCCGGCGGCCCGCGCACAGGTCGGGCAGATAGCGCTCCTTCTGCTCGTCGGAGCCGAACAGGTAGATCGGCTGCGTGCCCAGCGAGGTGTGGGCACACAGGGTGATGGCCACGCTCGAGTCCACCCGGGTGAGCTCCTCGACGGCGAGCGCGTACTGCAGGCTCGACCCGCCGGCGCCGCCCACCTCCTCGGGGAACGGGAATGCCCATCCAGCCCAGTCCCGCCATCTTCTCGACCATCTCGTAGGGGAAGCGCTTCTCTCGATCGAGTTGCTCGGCCACCGGCGCGACCTCGGCCTGGGCGAACTCGCGCACAGTACGCTGGAGAAGCTCGGTGGCCTCGTCAAGCTCGAATGCATGCGCCGATGAGGTTACCGGCGCCCAGTCAGCCCGAATACCGCGACGTCGTCGCCGCTAAGGTGATGGGAAGTCCGTCCCGAGCCAGGCAGAAAAGGAGGATCACGTGGATACCACTCAGACCAATCAGACATCACTGCGGGAGCTCGATAGCCGCTTCACTGACGGCCTCCACGTGCGCCTGCTGTGGTCGAGCACCGACGGACGGCTCTCGGTGGCCGTCAATGACGCCCGCACCGGAGAGTCCTTCTCGGTCGATGTGCCCGACCAGACGCGCGCGGTACGACGTCTTTCTTCACCCCTTCGCCTACGCGTCGAGCTGAGCGGCCGCGACGGGCCTTCACCCTCGCGCCACGGGCAGGGGTGCAGGCTGTGGTGTCCGCCTACCCGCAGCCCCGCAGGCTCGAGACCAGGTGGCGGCGGGCAAAGCGCGATCGCGCCCTCCCGATCCTCGACCCCGAGGCCTGACTCCGGGCGTCAGGGCCAGCGAGAGCACGAGGCGCACGAGCAGCTCCGCCGTCTCGCGGGCCTGTGCTGGTCGGCTCGCCGTGGATCGCGCGCGCACACCCCGGTCGTGGCTACGCGCACGAGCTCGCCGCCGCCGATCAGGTAGGGCAGCAGCGTCTCGGGCTCGGTGCGCAGCAGCTTGCCGAGCAGAGCGTGGGCGCGGACGTACTCCAGGGCGAAGGCGAAGCCCTCGACCAGGCGCTCCTCGTCGGTGGCCGCAGTCGGCGATGGCCCGGTCCAGGGCGGCGAAGAAGGCGCTCGGCCTCGGCCAGGATGATGGCCCGCACGAGCGCGTCCTTGCTCTGAAAGTGGCGGTAGAGCGTGGCCCGGCCGAGGCCGGCCCGGCGGGCCACGTCCTCCATCGTGGCGCGCCGCAGGCCGACCTCCTGGCACTGCTCAACGGCGGCGAGCATGATCCGGGCGCGGGTGCCGTCACCGGCCTCGGTGACCGCCGAGGCCGGCACTCGCGGAAACGGTCGTCACGCCAACGCCTACAGGGCGAACATCGACGGCACCCGCAGCAGCAGCGCGCACGCTGCCGCGCGGGCGCATCTTCTGCTTGAGCAGGGCCAGGCGCGGATCCTCGCGGCCCATGGCCACGTCGACCCAGTCCTCCCAGCGGCAGCGGAAGGTCAGGTCGGGGTGCGGCGCGCCGCTCGGGGGCCACGCTCGTCGAGCCGTTGTCGATCCGCAGCCGCCACGGCTGGGCGTCGGTGAAGTCCCACTGGATGGTGACCGGTTCGACCGGGGGCGCGGCGGTGGTCGATCGAGCGCCCGATGGCCTCGAAGACGAGGGCCATCGTCTCGGGATCCTGGCCGGCGGCCCGCTCTTCTCGCCCAGGACGCCGGCCCGGGCCAGGTGGATGGCGCGCTCGGCCTGCTCGCGCGGGGTGAGCTCGCTCGGCAGCGGCAGCACGCCGGGCATGCTCCTCGAGCGAGAGCCCCGCCGCCCGCAGCTTGCTCTGCAGCGAGGACAGCCCGGCCTCGTAGAGGTCCTCGAGCGCGGAGCCGAAGCACTCGATGTAGGACAGATCCCAGTTGGGCGGGATGAACAGGGCCACCGCGTAGCGCAGCGCCTCGCGCAGGAGCTCGGCGACGGCGTCCTTGCACTCCGGATCCTCGGCGACGAGGTCGGAGAGGATCTTCACGCCGAAGGCGATGTGGCGCTGCTCGTCGTTGGCGACGTTGCCCATCCCCTCGTGGAAGCCGGGCATGATGTCGTACTGCGCTCGAGGTAGTCGTCGATGAAGTGCTGGCCGGTCTGGGCCACGGTGGCCTCGACCACGAGGTGGTAGAGGGTGATGGCGGCGGCCAGCTTGGGCGCGGAGCGGTCGGCCCGGAGCTCATCGGCGGTGCGGTCCAGCAGCGCGAAGAGGTGGCGAAAGCCCCAGGTCAGCTCGGGGCGGGTGCGCTCGAGCGAGGAGCGCATGCCGTCGCCGTCGAAGCCGAGGACCTCGCGCATGAAGCGGGCGAAGAAGACGGCGTGGCGAGCCTCGTCGACCTGCTGGGTGGCGAGGAAGTACTTCTGCTCCTCGAGCGGGGCGGCGTCGATGTAGGGCGAGAGGTTGTCGGCGACCGAGTCCTCGCCGTGGAGGAAGAGCGAGTAGCTCCACAGGGCGCCGCGGCGCTGGGTCTCGGTCAGCCGCTCCGCCCAGTCGACGCTTGTCCTGGCGAGAAGTCGAGCTCGGTGGCCCGCCAGTTGCCCCGCTCCCAGCGGGAGTAGAGGTCGGTGTAGGAGATCTGTTCGGTGACGGCGCTCGGCATGGCGGTCCTCCTCCGGAAAACAGTGAGACACAAACCGTATCACTGTCTCTATGGATATGGGGCATCGTGCCTAGCACCGCAGGAGCATGCGCAGGATCGGCTCGGCCCGCTCGGCCCGCGGCTCCTCGCCGGTGATCAGATCCAGGTAGACGTAGGACTCGAGCAGGCGAACGATCACGTAGGCCAGCTCGTGCAGGTCGACGGCCAGCTCGAGCCGCCCGGCCTCCTGCTCGCGGGAGAGCACGGTCTCGATGGCGGCGATCAGGCGGGGCTGGAAGTCGGTCTCGTGGCGACCGAGCACGCGCATGGCGTGCTCGCCCTCTTCGGCCAGCCAGCGGCGCATGGCCGGGCTGTTGATGGCGGCCCGCAGCAGCCGCATGGCCACCTCGACCACCCGCGGGGCGCCCTCGCTCGGCCACCGAGCTCTCGATCTCGTCCAGGACGTGGCGGGTCAGCGACCACACGACCTCGACCAGGAACTGGTCGCGCGAGCCGAACCAGCGATACAGGGTGACCCGGTTGACCCCGAGCTCCTCGGCCACCGCGCTCATGTCGATCCGCTCGCAGGCCAAGAACCGGCGGCGGCCGAGCTCGCAGGGCATGCGCCGGCTCGGGTTTGGAGACGACCATCATTCCCGAGCATGGCACTCTGTGGTATGAGAAACCGGCAACCGTCGGAGTACAGTGCAACACTCACGTGGAGATGTTGCAACGGAGGCCTCAGTGCGCAGGAACGAAGATGCAAGCGCTCGGTCAGCTGGCAGGGGAGGCACTGGCGGGCGGCGGTGCCCTTGTCGAGCAGATGCATCTGGGTATTGCGGAGCGAGCGTTCACTCATGCGCCCGCGCCGCCCCCCGTGCGCCTGATCCACGACGGGATCTCACGGGCCGTCTACACCGCCGTGCGCGGCGGGCTGCGCGGCGCCGCGCGGGCCGGCGCCCACGCCGGCGCCCGTCCGCGCCGACGACGACGCGCCGTCGCTCAGCGCCAGGCCCCGCGGGTCGCTGGCCCTGGGCGCCCTCAACGGCCTGCTACGGCGACCGCATGGCCGCAGCGCGCGCCGGAGCTCGCCTTCGACCATGGAGATCCGCCGCCGCGGGCAGGCGGTGGCGCTCGACGCCGACTCGCTGCGCGGCCGCCTTCCCCGACGCCACCTCGCGCATCGTCGTGTTCGTGCACGGCCTGTGCCAGACCGACCTGGCCTGGCGGATCGCTCCCGGTGGCCCGGAGCGCAGCGACCGCCGCAGTTACGGCCAGCGGCTGCAGGACGAGCTCAGCTTCACGCCCGTCTACCTGCGCTACAACACGCGGCCTGCACATCTCCGACAACGGCCGCGGGCTGGCCCGGCTGCTCGAGCGGCTGACGCGCGGTTGGCCGGTGGGGGTCGAGGAGATCGTGCTCGTCGGGCACTCGATGGGCGGGCTGGTCATCCGCAGCGCCTGTCACTACGGCGAGCTCGAAGGGTTGCGCTTCACCGACTCGGTCCGCCACGTCTTCTGCCTCGGCACCCCGCACCTGGGCGCGACCTCGAGAAGGGCGCCAACGTGCTCGCCTGGGCCCTGCGCCGGCTGCCCGAGACACGCGCGCTGGCCTCGGCCATCAACGCGCGCAGCGTCGGCATCAAGGATCTGCGCTACGGCTCCTGCCTCGAGGAGGACTGGCGCGACCGCGACCCGGACGAGTTCCTGCGCGATCGCTGCCAGGAGGTTCCCTTCCTGGCCGATGCGCACTACTACTTCGTCGGCGCCGCGTTGCGCCCGGGAGCGATCGGCCACCTGGTCGGCGATCTGCTCGTCCGGGCGCCGAGCGTCTCCGAGCGGGGAACGGGCACCGGACGCCACGTGGCCTTCGAGGTCGACAACGGCCGCGAAATCGAGGGCGTCAACCACTTCGAGCTGCTCAACCACCCAGCCGTGTACGAGCAGCTGTCGCCGGTGGATCACCCGCGGCCGGCGCCGTCCTGCCGCTCTGCCGCCCGCCCCTGGCCCGCTGGCCATGCTCTCCGCGGGGCCAATGTGTGACCGATTGCTCAGCGCCGGCTGAGCGGAGTTGCCCTACAGAGCCGAGCCGGGCTCGCCACACCGTTCTCGCATCGCCGCCTGGTCGAGCACGGTGATGGAGCGGTAATCGGTGGCGATCCAGCCCAGCTGGCGCATCACCCGCAGGGCGCGCGAGACCGTCTCGCGCGTGGCGCCGGTCCAGCTCGCCAGCTCGTCCTGGGTGAGGGAAAGGTCGATGCGGGTACCCGCCCCGGCGGGCGTCCCGTGATCGGTGGCGAGCTCGAGGAGTCGTTTGGCCACGCGCCCCACGCTGTCCTGAGTGGCCAGGTCCACCACCTCCGCGGTGGCCTCGCTCAGGCGGCGGACGAGCATCCGGATGAGGATCAGGGCCGCGTCGGGATGGGCGGCCAGGAAGGCGCGAAATTCCTCTGATCGCAGAAAGCCGACCTCGACGTCGTCGATGGCCACCGCCGTCGCCGTGCGGCGCCGCGCGCCCAGCGCGGCGATCTCGCCGATGAGCTCGCCGGGACCCCGGATGGCGAGGACCACCTCCCGCCGCTCGGCCCCGAAGGCCACCACCTTGACCCGCCCCTTGATCAGCAGGGCCAGATCCTCGCTGGCCGAGCCGGCGTGGAGCACCGGCGTGTGGCGGGGGATCCGGCGCCGGCGGACCAAAGCGAGCAGAGAGTCGGCCTCCGCGCGGCCAAGCTGGCGCAGGAACGGCAACTCGCCGCTGCTCATGCCAGCCCAAACCCCACCCAACACGTGCTCATTCTGACAACGCTGCGACACGATGTGAGAAATGTCGCAGGCGCAGTCGACGTCAGAGGCTTATCGTCCCCGGCGTGAGAAGGACGCGAAACGAAACGGGGGCCGCGACTTCAGCACAGGGGGGTATTGGACTGGGGGCACCATGGGGCGGGAGCCGAGCGGGCGGGCGGAGTCCGCTCGGCTCCAACTTAATTCCCGCTGTCGGCGTGCTCCGGGGGACGGCGGGCGCGCCGGAGCCGGCGTCCGAGGAGACCTCCGCTCACCGTGCTCAGCACGAGGAGCACGAGCCCGGCGATGATGACCCAGCCGACATCGTTGACGAAGTCGATGATCGGCGGGCCGGCAAAGTAGGCGCCGAGACCGATCGGCACCGCCCACAGCACGGCGGCCGAGAACGCGTTGATCGGGATGTAGCGCGAGGGCGGGACGCCGTGGATGCCGGCGATCAAGGAGGGCGTGAGGTTGATCGCCAGCACCGGGTGACGGCAAGAACATCTCCTCGCCGCGCTGCACCGCCCGCATCCGGAAGCGCTGCAACGGCCCGGGGGCGATGACCACGCGGCGGCCCGCCTTGAGGCCCACGATCCACCCCGCCAATCCGCCAGCGGTGGCGCCGGCCCACGCCACGACGATCACCGAGGTGATGTCGAGGTCGTGGCGGGCGGCGAAGATCGACCCCGGCGATGAGAACCGGCTCACCCGGGCCCGGAACCCCCACCCAGCTGGCAAACGCGGCCGCCGCGAGACCGAAGTAGTCGATGGCCGGACCGTGGAACTTGTGGTGCAGGTGCACGGCGAGCGCCAGGACGAGCACAGCCTTGAAGGAAGCCGCCGACGCGCACCATCGCGTGATGTGGCATAGGCGGCGGGCCGGGTCGACCCCGGACGACCACGCGCCACCTGCGCCACATGGATAGAGCCCGGGGTCAATCCTCGGCCCGCTGGCCAATGCGGCGATGAGGCCATTGCTGCACCATTGCCGCCGCGATGGGCGCTGATCTCATCGTCTCCTACGACGGCACGGCCAACGACGAGGATGCCCTCGTGCTCGGCCGTCTGCTGGCCCAGGCCGGCGCGGACCTGGCTCTGGCCTACGTCCGCCACCACCGCGAGTCCGATCCCCGCCGGGAGGAGATCGCCCAGCACGACGCCGAGCAGATGCTCGCCCACGGGGCCCAGGTCTTCAACGGCGACCGGCCCGACTGCCATGTGCTCCTCGATCGCTCCACTCCAGCCGGCCTCCTGCGCCTGGCCGAGGACGAGGCGCGCGTCGATGATCGTCTTCGGCTCCGACTACCGCACCTCCCCCGGGCGGGCGGAGCCCGGGACCTCGGCCGAGGTCCTGCTCGAGGGCGGCCCGGTCGCGGTCGCGGTGGCCGCGGCCGGACTGCGGACCCTCGGCGACGCCGGGCTGCGCACCGTCGCCGTCTCGCCCCCTCCCGGCGACCCGGCCGCCGAGGAGGCGGCCCAGGTGGTCGCCGAGAGGCTCGGCGCCGCGATCGTCGGCGCCGACCAGCCTGCCGATCTGCTCATCGTCGCCTCTCGAACCGGCGGGACCCCGGGGCACATCGACCTCAGCGGAGCGGCGCGGGCTGTCCTGAACTCGGCCCGCGGCTCGGTCCTCGTCGTGCCGGTCGGCCAGCCGCCCCGGCTCTGACGCGCCGGGCCGCCGCCCTAGACTCCCCCTCGTGCTGATCCTGCCGCCCGGCCACGAAGGCCCGCGCCGGGGGTTGTCGCGGCGCGAGCGCGTGCTCGTGCGCGGGGTGGCCGCCGTCGCGGCCCTGCTCATCGTGGCCGTCGTGGTCTCGCTGGTCGCCACCGGACCCGGTACGGCCCGGGGGTGCGTCCGGGCGACCTACGCCGGTCCGGTGGGCGCCGAGCAGGTCTACGAGTGCGGCGACGCCGCCCGCGCGCTGTGCCGCTCCCTCCGGCGCCCGGGCGGCTTCACCGGCGATGCCGCGACCTCCGTCGCCGCCGCCTGTCGCAAGGCGGGCCTCCCCGCCTCCTGAGCTCGGGTGTGGGAGATTTCTCCGCGTCAGGCGGAGAAATCTCCCGCGACTTCCCTGGGGCGTTTAGCCCAATGGACAAACGGCCGGGGGGAACACTGGACTGAAGGCCATTTGAGGCCGCTCGGGGGTCCGCCAGCATGCGTCGGGTAAATCGGCCGTCGCGGGCGCTCCGTCGGGGTGCGTCAGTGTCGTGCGCACGTGCCCGAAGGACAAGGAGACACATGCCAGTTGAAGCCCCCTCATGGCTGAGTTCTGGAGACAACGCCTGGCAGATGACCGCCGCCACGCTCGTCGGCTTGATGAGCGTTCCAGGCCTTGTCGTCCTGTACGGCGGGGTCATGCAGAAGCGCTGGTCGATCAACAGCATGATGCTGACGTTCGCCGCCTTCGCGGTCGTGCTCGTGGTGTGGGTCCTGTGGGCCTTCCACATGGGCTTTGGGTCGCCGATCGGCCATGGCCACGGCTTCTTCTCGACGTTCTGGGGCAAGCCGGCCACGGTGCTGGGCCACAAGTCCCTGCAGGGCCAGGCCAACATCCCGCTCATCGGGTCGTTCGCTTTCCCCCAGTCCTCGCTCGTCTACTTCCAGTTCGTCTTCGCGGGGATCACGCCGATCCTGATGCTGGGGTCCGTACTGGGACGGGTCAACTTCAAGGCCTGGATTCCGTTCGTCGCCCTGTGGACGACGTTCATCTACACGATTGACGCCTTCCTCATCTGGGGCGGCGGGTTCTTCGCTCACCACGGCGCCGTCGACTACTCCGGCGGCTATGTCATCCACCTCTCCGCCGGTGTGTCGGGCTTCGTGGCCGCGGCGGTGATCGGACCGCGCCTGCAACGCGACCGCGAGATCGACGCTCCCAACAACGTGGCCATGGTGGCCGTGGGCGCCGGTCTGCTGTGGCTGGGCTGGAACGGCTTCAACGGCGGCGATCCGTACGCGGCCAACATGTCCGCCTCGGCGGCCATCCTGAACACCAACCTGTGCACGGCGGTGGCCTTCCTCATGTGGGTGGGCTGGGACTACATCACCGGGCGCAAGCCGAGCATGCTCGGCGGGGTCAACGGGATGATCACCGGTCTCGTGGCGATCACCCCGGCGGCCGGTTACGTCAACGGCTGGGGCGCGATCGCCCTGGGCGTCATCGCCGCGACGGTCGTGTACTTCGCGCTCAACTACTTGAGCCGAATGCGGCCCTTCCGCAATGTCGACGACACGCTGGGCGTGGTCTATACCCACGGCTTCGCCGGCCTGGCCGGCGGTCTGCTCACCGGCGTCTTCGCCGATCCGCAGATGGCGCTCAGCTACACGAGCAGTGGTGGCGGCAAGCTGGCCGCCTTCGGCTCGGCCACCGGGCTCATCCACGGCAACTGGACCCTGCTCAAGTGGCAGGCCCTGACCGCCGTGTGGGTGATCGCGTTCTCCGGGGTGGGCACGTTCATCCTGCTCAAGCTCGTGGGCCTGATCGTGCCGCTGCGAATGTCGGAGCGCAACATGGAGATCGGCGACGTGGCCGAGCACGGACACGAGGTCTATCCCTCCGACGTGCCGTCGCTGGGCTACCCCGGAGGCGTGCTTCCCGACGTCGCTCGGGCCGGGCAGCCGCGCACCGTCGGCCGTTTGAGGGCACGGCATGGGCGGGGGCGGCCTTCGGGCCGCCCTCGCCCAGCCCCCCCGTCGCCGTTATCCGAGGACGAGCTCGGCCGCCGTGCGCAGCGTCGACCCGTCCCCGGCGATGAGCAGCGTGGTGACGATCGACTCCCGCCAGGCCTCGAGGTCGTGGCGGATCTTCTCCGGCGAGCCGATCAGGGTCAGCTGCTCGATCAGCTTGGTCGGGCACGGCCGCGGCCGCCTCCTCCTTGTGGCCGGAGAGGTAGAGGTCCTGGATCTTGCGCACCTCCTCCTCGTAGCCCATGCGAATGGCGACGTTGGCGTGGAAGTTGACCTTCTTTGCCCCCATGCCGCCGAAGTACAGGGCGTACATGGGCCGCAGGGCGTCGGCGGCCGCCTCGACGTCGTCGGTGATGATGAGCGGGACGTTGGCGGCCACCTCGAACTCCTCGGCGGTGCGCCGCGCGCTCGGGCGGCCGAAGCCCTCCTCAGCGACTCGCGGTAGAAGTCGTCGTGGTAGGGCGAGTAGAAGAGCGCCAGCCAGCCGTCGCACAGCTCGCCGGCCAGCGCGATGTTCTTGGGGCCCTCGGCGGCCAGGAAGATGGGGATGTCTTCGCGCAGCGGGCGAATGCTCGACTTCAGCGGCTTGCCCAGGCCGGTGCCGTCGGGCAGGGCAGCGGGTAGTGCGGGCCGTCGTTCGTCACCGGCCCCTCGCGAGCCCAGATGTCGCGAAGGATGCCGATGTACTCGCGCATCCGGGCCAGCGGCTTGGCGAACGGCTGGCCGTACCAGCCCTCGACGACCTGCGGCCCGGAGACGCCGAGGCCGAGGATGAAGCGGCCGCCGGAGAGGTGGTCCAGGGTCATCGCGGCCATCGCGGTGGCCGCCGGCGTCCGGGCGGAGATCTGCATGATCGCGGTGCCGAGCCGGATGCGCTCGGTGCCGGCGCCCCACCAGGCCAGCGGCGTGAGCGCATCGGAGCCGTAGGCCTCGGCCGTCCAGACCGAGTCGAAGCCGAGCCGGTCGGCTTCGCGGACCGCCTCGGCAGCGCCCGGCGGCGGGCCGCCGGCCCAGTAGCCGAGGCTGAGACCCAGCTTCAGATCGTGTGCCATCGCCGCGACCCTACCCGAAGCGCCGCGGCGGCAGCGGCGCCGCCACGCAGCCGATCGCGGCGCAGGCGCGCCTCGAGGCGCCGCCGCTGGGCTGCGCACGCCGGCTCGCCACCTCACGCGAGGGCAGGCGACCGGCCCGGCGGGCCGGACGGCGCACTCGGTGTGGGCATGGCGGCGCCCAGTTGGCCGCCCTTCTGGTAACAGCAGCACGTGCTCGCTCAGCGCGGGCAGCTGGTGCCCGCAGAGCGGGCAGCGGTAGGTGACGGGCTTTAGGTTCTGGGCCCGGCGGATCTCCCACCAGGGTGCGGCGGCCATGACCCGAGCATGACAGGGCTCAGGGATCCCCTCGCCCCTGCCGATATGGCGGATCCATGGCGGCGAAAATCAAACCTCCGATCCCTTCTCCCAGTCCGTACCTTTCATCTTTCTCATTTCACCCTTTCTTCCTATTCCATTTCTGTTATCCCTAATAAAAGGTCGTTTTGATAAACTTTACGAGCTTTTAAAATAGCTTTAATTATCGATTTATCGCTGTCTTTTACTATTCTTATTAGTGTAGAGAACGGCGTCTACGAATTTAGAAGTCTCGGTGCATTCGCCGGTGAGCTTGAGAAATTCGTCAAACAGGCCACACTCCTTTATGGCAGCGATACCGGATTCTTCGTGAAGATCGAGCATTCCGGAGGGTTTAGCCAGTTCCTCATCGGTGGGCTTCTGTTGAAGCTCGAAGATGGTGAATGGGATGCCACGCTTGCGGAGAAGGAGGCCGGCGGTCAGTCCGGCGGGACCACCGCCGATGATGGCGATTCCTGGCTGAGAGGAAGACATGATGTGGTCGGGTGATGTTAAAAGGGCGACTTATGTGTGATGAGGTAGATTGGATAAAGTATTTTGAGAGAGGACGCCTTTGTTTGTGGTGTGTGGTGATTGTTCCGTCTTGTCTGAATATCGGTACTGACTAGTAGGCAGCAAGCCCCATATATCAAGGCAACCGTTGACGACTGATCTGATTGACTCATCGTCTCCTACTTCGAGCTTCCTAGATATTCGATGTGACTCATCTCTTATGTATGTAGAGGACAGATATCTACCACGGTTTTACGCTCTTTAGGGTTTCTCGATATATATCTCGTTTGCTCTGTTGTCAATCTCCCGCTAATTCTAAGTCTAAGCGCGACTTTAATGCTGATAGTCAAACTGGAATTGATGATATTTGACTAAGGAGAATCGTAGAATCTACTTACAACTACGAAGGACCATGTAGTTTCAACCGCGTCTTTCCTGGTTCGGCTCTATGACAGTAATGGTTGAAAAAATGCCTGACCAACGTACCTCGACCGAGGCCATCTCACAAATCGGTTTGTGGCGGGTGGGGAATACTCGTATGCCCTGCAGTGCCCATTCACATGACCTCGGATGCAAGTCAAGCCATTCAAGCCCTTCATCGTATCCGACTTTCCTCCAACTAATCAGAGCGGCGAGATGGTCGCATAATCTAAAGCTGAGCTTTCAGCTTGTTGTGACTGGCAGCCTATTACTGTAGGCAGCAATAGAGCTCGTTTTCTTCTTCAGCTGACCGGGTTCGCTCACGAACGATGGTTCTCATGATCTCACCTTGGGGTATTGCATGGAAAGACTTTCCCTGCATAAGTCAACTGCCAAGTATAAGAACTCTTTCATTCCTAATACAATAACGCCAAGTCAGTGCAACCTTATAACACTCTGCAGTCTTGGCCAAGATGAGCGTTACCTATGTCGGAGTAACCCCAAAGGGTTATTTCAAGGTCGGTATGATCAGCATGGTACCGCAGCCAACGCGCAGGCATTGTACAATACCACCACTGCTACTGGCCCAAATGGTCTCGACGATGCCTTCATCACGATGCTTGGCTGGTTCCCCGGCAGCACCTTACAATACGCCTGGCCAATTCCTGTTGTTCTATCGAATCCACCACCCTATGCAACATGGAATGCAGATTTTACTGTCCTGGTAGACGATAATAGCTCACCATGGTGGCTGATCTTCTTGGTTGTTGCGGAAGTCAGTGAAATTTTCATGCTCGATCAGGGTATTGGATGGTTTAGCGGCAGTACCCAACGAGGTAACGTCGGCAGCAACGGCAATGAAGGCACTCCGGGCGAGGCCTTGTCACGTTACCTAGCCACGGAATACATGATTCAAGTCGGGCAGCTCGCAAGCGTCACCGTCAATTATCAAGGCATTGGTAACATATGGCTATCTACGACTTCTCGCACGAACTATTTGCCCGACACTGATAATGACAATAACCCCGATGCCCGAGTTGCTTGTGGGGTCCTCTTTTTGCACTACCTCAACACTCAGCTCAACTTCCGGACACCTCAGATCGTTACGTATGGGGCGCCAAATCTTGTAGGCCTCTACAAGAATCTTACCGGGGATGATGGTGATCCATTTCCAACCTTCAGCGCTCTTCTGGCTAGTGTATATCCCCCTGGTACAACTGCCCCTGCAGACATCCAAGACAATCCTTTCCCGTTAGCTAAGATTGAGCTCATCAGTCATAAGAACAACTTTGGGAAGAGTGAGGTGTCTGATCAACTTCCCCAAGGAGGAGTATGGGGAGATGACATTTTGGTTGAGCTATCAGGGTTCAGCATCTATACATTGACTAAGAACCAGTCCTTACCTTTTCCAACACCTACTATTGGAGGAAGCGCGCAAAGCTTCACCCCTGATACTAATCTGGTTACATTTGACTCGAGCACGGGGATTCAGTATGAGAACCCTAATGATACTCTGGCTCCACAGAAAATCATCTTTCCGTACAATGTCACCTTCACTCAGGCCTCAATTGCCCAATTCCCGACAATTGATCCTCCCGAAACGTTGATACTGACAGCGTCGATTACGACTCCAACCGTTGGTGTACTCAATGCATCGCTCCCGATGATGTTCGGAAAGGGTGCGGACCCGTACTTCGTCAATGTCACGAATATCACGCCAGCCAACGCCCCCGTCACACAAGAGGTCCTCAACGCCTATTACTTGAGCCAGGATCTTCGGGTGTTCACGGTGACGCCCGGCATCAATTCCAAACCTGTCGTCGGAACCCAGCGTTTTGCCAACGCTCCGACGTTTGATCCCAACAATCAAACATTTCCTGAAGCATTCCAGTATATTCAAGATCTACTTACCTACATGAACGCCGAATACAGCGATCCCACCTGGATTGATCCGTTTCAGGATCCGGGATCAATCTTACCCGAAACTGATGTGTACACAGCCGACTCTTCAGTGTTCCCGTATACCTATGGGGTAGCCCCCGACCAATGGCAGAACTTCAACTTTGCTATCGCACGGGTTCGACTCGAAGCTCCTGCCGGCACACAAGTCAATAATGTGAGGGTCTTCTTCCGCTCTGCGGTACCCAGACCCCAGACACGGACTACAATATCAACGCCTATTATCTCCGTGCGACTGATGCGACTGGTACCCCGATATATCCTCTGGCTGGTCCAGGTCTTATCACGGTGCCTTTCTTTGCCACTTCAAACCAGCCAGATTTCAGCCAAACAGATAATGTCGAGTACGGGCCAACGAAAGGGGTAAATTGCAAGACAATCACCATCCAGGCAGGAAAAGAGAGTCAGTGGATGTACTTCGGCTGCTTCCTCAATGTGTACGATCCCACGGTGAACTTCCTTCGCGTCGGAACGCACCACTGTCTACTTGCAGAGATCTCTTACGTTGATTACATTGTTGCCTCCAACGGAAACACTCCGAGTCCAGAAAACTGTGCACAACTCGCTCAACGCAATCTCTCAATTGCGTGGGCCGAGAACCCAGGCCCAGCCACGAAACTAGTCCCTCAAACCTTCGACCTCAGACCCAGCGCCGTCGTTACAGGGACTGATGTTCCTCCTGAATTAGCCAGACCCGACGAGCTACTCATTGACTGGGGCAATACGCCACCAGGAAGCACAGCCAGTATTTACTGGCCACAGGTCAATGCATCAGATGTCATCTCTCTTGCCAGTCAACTTTACGGCTCTAATTACATAACTCAAGTTGACCCCCAAACATTTAGTATCCAGACCGTCGCTGGAGTCTCCTGGATCCCCATCCCAGCTAGAACGGGCGAGAACTTCGCAGGCTTGTTCACAGTCGACCTACCTTCCACAATTACAGATGGCCAGCAACTCAATATCGTCGTCAAGCGTCTATCCACGCAGTCCTACACGCAAGCTGTTGTCCCTCAGATTGGTCATCCATCTGTAACTCCAAATCCTCCAATTCTTTCTACCCCAAGTCCAACCCCCGTTTCAACAGCAACGAATCAGCCTGGCTTCATCGCTGGTCCACCAGCACCGGCCAATCCGCCAATACCGCCCTCTCCGTACGATCCGATCTACTGGCGTTACGTAGTGGGATCTTTTTCGCTCAGTATTCCTGTCACGAAGGCGGCAAATATCTTGCCGATTGAGATGGATACTTTGGCGATCTTCAAGTACAGATTAGAGCATATGCCGACCACGGATCGCTGGTATCCGGTCTTGCTGAGATATGTAGGCATTTTGAGCTCCAGGGTAAATGGATTGGGTGGGAACGCCGGGTTGATACCGGGTAATCCGACTGGGGCGCCGCCTGGAATGCATGGTGGTGGTGGAGTATCTGGTCATGGTGGAGACTGTGGGTGCTGCTGTTGCCATTCTTGCGGGAAGGATCATGGGAAAAAACCGCATCACCATCACTGCAAATCGTGCGAGCCCGCCAATCAAGTGGTTCAGCAGACGGTGCCACCGAATTTCAATGGCACGATTAACATCTTTATCGATGCTGGATCGTCTCGATGCCAAGGTTCCCACTGTGGAATACACGGTTCCCATAGTGGATATCACTGTCCCCACTGTGGAATTCACCCTCATGGCCACGGGGCTCATGGTCATCACCATCATTGTGCAGCAAGGTCCAATTCATGCAATTATTGCTGCGCTCGGGCACCAGTACCTCAGACGTGCGAAGGGCAACACAGTTATTGTCACCACACAGAAGCCCAATGTCATCATCCGAAATGTGGTCACCACGCATGCATGACGGTGCTGTGTTGTGAGAAGGCAGCCGAACATACTGCTCATAGCTGCGAACAATGCCGTGGTGAAAAGGCGAGTCATTCGGTGCAGAGTACCAAGGGCCAGGAATGTACTCCATCAACAAGTGATGACCACTAAAATTGTCAAGAAGGAGAAGCAGTTTAGGGCGAGATTGACGCCAAAAACTCACAGTGTTCGGAATTTTTTCCCTGGTGCTTGAGTACATCAGGAGGTGAAGCATGCAATGCGAGGCACAAATTGATGACGATGGAGCAAATAAGACGACAGACGGGGGCCGAGGCGAACTCAGTCCAAGCGAAAGGATGGCACTGGATGTTACGCTAGGGTGGCTTCAGCTTTTCCATTCCTTCATTTGGTCTGGGTTATTCTCCGAGTTTTTAATTTTCGGTCGAAAGACATTGCCATACCTCCGCGTAGGAGCAGGGTTGGCAACTAATTGGATGTTGAACGTGTGATCCATGTTCTCGGACTGCACTTCCTGTGCCGTCTCCCGGTATTTGGTTAGGTCCATTTCTAGGAAGAATCTAGTTGGTAGCCTAACGATGCCTCCGCTGTGATCTCTGCTAAAGACCGTGCGTTTCCAAAACCGCTGTGGTAAAAGTCACCTCCTCTACTGCTCGCTTACAACTGGAAAGACCTTGCTAAGGCAGCGGTTCTCACGTATTGTCTAATTTTATTGAATGCAGGAATGATGTCTAGTAAACCATACCCGTAAAAGCAAACAGTTAGACAGAATTTAGATAAAGTTCTTCGACCAGACGGTGCTTTGCGAATCGCCGAACCATATCAAATCGGGGATGTCTCCGGGCAGCAAATTCAACCGCAATTTGCGGTCGGCGCAACTTCGGTCGGAGATCAATCCGGCTCAGTCACCGCAAAATTTGTATGAGAGTCGCCCATTGCGGACTCCCCGTCAAACTACGTGGGAGGGATCCCGTCAGCCATCAAATGAAGCTGGGAATTTGTATGGAAAGCCAGTTTGTATAGAGATTCTTGGTGTTTTGGACCAATCTATCCATTTTGGGCTATCCCTAGGGTCACAGTCACAACAGCTTCCCTTTAATGGCTTCCTCCATCCTCTGCGTCCTGTTCCTCTTTCGTTTGCCTAGCCTTGATTGGTCTGTCATCTTCGGGGGTGCTGTAGAGGATAGTATCCAGTCTTCTGATTGGTTGGCTGGCGGAGAGAGTTCGGGGGTTGGTGCTCGACGAGGGCGTGGACGTTCTGGGGTGCGCATCACCAGGGTAATTGCCGGAGGAGCTGGTGATGACGCAGGGGCCGGCGGAGGTGGTGTTTTCGGCCGTGGAGCTGCTGGAGGAGGGATAGGTGCCGAGGAAGGGGGTGGTATCGTCGAGGGAAGGGGGAAGGGGGCTGGCATAGCCAATCTTGCAGCGTTTTCTTGCATTTTGACCTCCTGGGCCTCCCTAGCACGTCGTCGTTCATTCTGTTCTCTGATATTTTCCTGTCGAATTAGCACCTCGTTAGCAGTTAATACTCGCGCATCAGCAGGGCCATGCTTCTTCTTTTGGATGAACTTGCGTCGAGGGACAGGGTCAGGCATGCCAATAGGAAGCCGCTGCTCCTCTAATCGCTTCTCGGCAAAATCGAGAAGCTGCGTTGAAGCCTGCCGGATAAGACGCTGTTCAGCCTGTTCAACGCGAACAACCTCCTCTAGATTTAGTTCTTGTCGAACTTGGTCCAGTCGAGTCATGGTCGACTGCTGTTGTATGGCTAGAGAAGGGATAGAGGCGCTGGGAATATCCCAGTCATCGTAGAATGGCTGCCACTGCGTGAACGTGATGGCAGGGCCATCAATCCACCATCTAGGATGAACGAGGGACCGAGGGATTGGCCGTCCGTCTCTGTATACGCGGAGTAGATAATGCTTGCATGCAATCCCGTAGCGTAGTAGTATTTCACATTGACAGTCGAGCTGCGGTTGAACTCTCTCCATCGAGAGTTTGCTATATTCGATATGAAGCATCGTTAAAGCGTATGAAGTGATACTGAATCTTAAATATTTGAAAGTAGGGGCTGCGGCTAGACGAGGAAAAGACTGTCGAGAGTCTTCTTGACTGGTCGCTAAATCTCGTATGATAGATCTTACTTTTTGACAGAGTTTTTGGATAGAAGCTTCAAGGGGAAGCTGGCCGTTTGTAATCTCGCGAACAATATCATGATATCCCTCGACGCGCTGACTAGAAGTGCTGCCTAGATTCGCATAGGTTTTGGTGTATCGATGAATGGTTCGAAACTCCTTCGGCTTCCAGTTATCAATGATATAACTTCTATCTTCGGGACGTAGCGTATCGAGAAGCTTTTGACGATTAATTTGAAGTTCAGCGTCAGTCATTGATTTAATATAGCTCCAAGCGAGAGTCTTTAGCCCTAGTCGAAGCACCGTCTTGTCTTCCGCTAGGGTATCATCTATTTGCTCTTTTTTATACCCATTCTCTCGAAACCATCGCTCCATCGCCTGTTCAGCGTGCCAATCGCAGAATTGAACCATTGTATTAGGGAAGGACTGCGGAACAGACGATAGAATAGCCCCTGCTTGATCACCAAGGATAACCCGCGGAGGAACAGGGGTAGGTAGTAGTGGGTCGAGGGAATCTATGATGATAGAGTTAGTAGATGTCGTCCTTTTTGAGTCACGTGAGCGGCGAACTCAATGTCGACGTCGACCCCGACGACATATTCTATCCGCAGGGTCATCACCATCAATTTTCACTTACCTTTAAAGACATATTCCTTCATACATCTCCAAAAGAAGTCATAAGAATCGCTGTTTTCAGCTGGACAGAAAGAGAATGCCACGGGGAACGTCGCGCCCGAGTTCAGAATACCGACAGCGACCAGCAAAGGCATGCGCAAGTTGTTTGTATTGAAGGTGCCGTCAATGACCAGTAGGAAGTCAGATACAAATCGAGCGGCTGCCTCTAGCAAAACACTATGACTGAACCAGATCTGAGCGAGCTTTCTTGTCCCGTCAGCGACACTAACGGCGACTCGACATGACGAAAGGAAGCCAGTATCCTCGAGGGCAGCCTGAATTGCGGCAATAGTATGAGCGTTGCGCTTATCGACCTGCGTATACCGCAGGCTATTATAGTATTCCTTCGCGGTAAGTGTCACTCCAAACTCATCCATAGCTTCAAAGATACGCCGACTAGTGCTGAACGGGATGACAGCCTGTCGATGCAGCGACGCAGCAGCCTGGACAGCTCGGAACTCCTCCAGATCTTTTCTATGCGATTGAATGCTAAGCGGATTAGCAAGAAGAGGATGTCCGACGTGGTCCAATGATTTGACGGTAAGCTGAAAAGCTTTATTTCCGCTGCCTCGTCGATCGAGATCTTTAAAGCTAACGTTAACTTGCCAATTACAGCCAGATCCTGTAATATGAGTATTCTCTCGCTTACGACGAGAGATAATTTCGCCTTCCTTATTACGCTGGACATATTCCTCGAGACGACGATAATTTCGAGTCTTTAACGCATACTGATAACATTGAAATCGAGCCCCAGGGTTAGTGACAGGGCCGCCACCAGTTCTCCGAATATCGAAACCCTCAGCAAGGGCGAAGGCCCGAAGGCGACGTTCAGCATGATCGACATCATCGAATATTTCGCCGGTAATTGGTTCTTCAACCCAGCCGGAAGGGAAAGAGTTCACCTTCTTCTCTAGAAGGGTGGCAACATTAGGAGGGCAACTAGGCTTCGCCTTCCAGAGGCCAGAGGAGGACATAGACAGGGCAAGCATATTGGGGGAGGCCATAATTTCAAGCTGGGTTCAAAACACCAAGATTTGACAGAGATAATAGACTGACTGACAGAATACCAGGCACGATGAGAGAACTACTCAGAGTGACGGACTCGAACACCCACCTCCGGGCGGAATCCTCATACAAATAGAACGTCTCTGGCCAAGCGGTGAGCTCACCGCTCATCAGAAAGACAGGCGGTGAACAGACCGCTTCAAAACACCAAAGTTTTGATGGAAAACTGCATTCCCATACAAATTCGCGGCTTCATTTGATGGTTGACGGGGTCCTCCCACGTAGTTTGACGGGGAGTCCGCAATGGGCGACTCTCATACAAATTTTGCGGTGACTGAGCCGGATTGATCTCCGACCGAAGTTGCGCCGACCGCAAATTGCGGTTGAATTTGCTGCCCGGAGACATCCCGATCAAATCAGTGTGGCGACGCTAACCGTAAATTTCCACAGCATGCCAAGGAAAAAAGTGGGTCTTTTCACCACAAATAAACTTTATATAGTACGTATATTAAATAAGTCTGCCTCGCCGATAAAGATATTATAATCTTCCCGGCCTATCCTCACCCGTGGGCCTCGGTCTCTCGCCGCGCCTGGCCGTCACCCTCCGTACCGATTGATTGGTCTCAATTAGCCGAGATGTTCAAGTTAACGGTGTTGTAGCTGCTACCAGCATAGCGCTGCTGGATTCCGCTCGAGCGTAAAATATCGAAAGGCGATCGCGTTGAGATAAAATTAGGCGCTGACCGAGGGACGTAGGTGCGAGCGGCCGACGGAGGAACTGCGTTTATGAGTGACACGGCGCAGCTTTAATAACACCGTCGATCGACGAGAAAAAGAGACCGTGTACATTAGGGCACGGGGAAGGAAGAAGGAAATCGGAAGGCTCGAGGTCCGTTCGCAAAACCGAGGGCTTTCAGGCGAGGGGGACGGCGTCGAGGAATGCGAGAAGAAAGGAGGAGAGAGAAAGTGGTGAAAGCGGCGAGGGGACGACGCCTTTATAGACGAGGTGCGAGGAGGCTGGCAGATCAGCCCGGGTGCCGGACGCCAGGCCGCTCCGGGCAGGCGGTCAGCGGTCTGGGCGGCGCTTGCCCGCATGCGGCAACTCACGGCTATTCAGTTCTGCGGCAAGCACTGCATAACAGTGGGATGGCCGGCAGAATTTCAACACGTGGAGCAGCGGTTTTCTCATGCCTCCTCACACGGGCACCTGGCCACTTTGACACCATGCGCGCACAAGCCTGTCCATGACGTCGAAAATGGACCCCTGCACACCTCTCGATCCACACCTTCCACCTCATTCTCCCTTTCCATTCCATTTGTCTCATCCTCGATGAGAGACCCTTTTGACGACTCTCGCGCGTACCGCAAAATGCCGCCGGTCCCTAGTCTATCGCTGCACTCTGCCGTTTCAGCTTGGTGTAGGGAGTTATGTTTAAAGACCGGGCGAGTTTTATCGTATGTAGGAGAAGAAAAGTGTTAGGGAATAACGGCGGTGACTACGGATCAAGTGTGCGGCTCGCCGGTTATAAGATGGGCTTAAGGACAGAGCCCGGCGCACGTTGAGATCACTCCTGGGCACGCGAAGGGGCTGCTTATCGGCAGCCCGAATGATACAAAAGACAGAACTGCGCCAGCAGTTCTGTAGCTGTGACATTGAGGAAATCGAGAAGGAAGAAGCAGCGGAGTAGGAGGAAGTATTAATACACGAGTGAGGAAGAGCGAGGCGGGGAACAAGTGCATGAAAGTTACTTTAGGAAATTTGGGAGGGCGGGCTCTGGGGAGAGCATCGTCTTCACTGGCCCCTAGTGCGGCTAGACAGACGTAAAACGGGCTCCAAAAATAATAATTCTTGGCTTACTTAAGTTCCTGCTTCTCTTCCGTTTTGTCCAGGCTTCCTCGAAGCGTACTGTCATCTTTCGCGCCTGCATTTCTCTCAAGAAAAGCAATCAGTCCGACATCCTTCTGAGCTTCTGCCAAGAGCCGAGCATCGGCCTCGCCAGTGTGGCTTTTGAAGACTCTGTCCATGTCTTCCAAAGTTGCATTCTGCTAGGGGTCAATCAAGCGCATCAAGAAGAGTTTGATGCCGCTTACCTTGGTCTCTGGCAAACAGAACCAGACCCAGAAGATTCCAGCGAATAGGAAGGCTGCAAAAAAGATGTAGGTTCCCCATGCCCATGCGGCAAACATTGGCGGTACGAAGAACGCGATCGCAAAGTTGTTGGTCCAATTAGAGGAGGCTCCGAAAGCTGCACCCTTTGCACGTATGGAAAGAGGGAAGATTTCTGAGATTAGAGTCCATGAAGCGGGTCCCCACGTAGCGCCGAATGCGGCGATATATACCCAAATCAGGGCTACTGCTGTCCAACCTGCATTGCGTTAGGATCTAGGGCTTGCTAGAGTATATTATTGTCTTACCTGCTGCAGCGTGGGCAGGCCAATCGTGCCGGTCCTTCGCCACAATGATCCCGACTATGACCATAGACAAGAACATTACGACTGAGCCGACAAGCAGCATTGGTTTTCGACCCACTTTATCGATGACGGCCATGGCGGGCAAAGTACTAACGAAGAAGACGACGCCGGTCACACCTGTCGCTAATAAGGCATTGGTACCGCCCGATAGTCCCAAACTGACGAAGACGTTCGACGCATAATAGATGACTGGGAGCTTGTAAGCATAATGTCTAAGGAAGGCCAAAAGGTTAGGCTCGACGTACTCGAATCAATTCCGCTCCATTGTTGGAAGAACATGATAAGCCATGCGGTATAGACGCGTTTGAAGTTGTCCCAAGTTCTGACACAGTTCACATACTGCGCCACTTCACGAATCCAAACGCTCTGCTTCTCTCGAGCTGCGAGTTTGGGGAAGTTCCTCGCGAACGCTCTTTCCTCGAACAATGCTTCGGCTTTGATTTCCAGGAACTCGACTTGTACCAGTTCATGCTGTTCTGGCAGTTTTCGCAACCACGCAAGGGTCTTCAGTGCTTTCTCCTCTTTACCCGCCTTCACGAGCCAGCGGGGCGAGAATGGCATCCACCAGATGCCTATCGCAAGGCATATTGCTGGGATGCCTTGAATGATGGACGGAAGTCGCCAAGCAAGATTCGATTGAGTTTCACCTGTCCCACCGATGTAATTGGAGCCGTACCCACACCAAAACGACAGCATGATGCCCATGATAGTAGCAAGCTGGTAGAAGGATACAAGGAACCCTCGCATCTCTGGAGCGGCAAGTTCGGCGTTATATAGTGGGCCAACACCACTGAACGTGCCAACGCCTAGGCCGGTGAAGAACCTGCCGGCATAGAGCAGAGAAGGCATACCGGCACGGGCTCCTGTATACAGGTAGCTTCCGAGGATGACCCAACAACAAGCTGAGAACATGGTGTACTTCCTGGAAAACACTTCACCCAAGATACCGGCAGTGAGGGATCCAATGATACCACCCACTTGGAGAACTGAAGTGAGCCATCCCGTGGCGGTTGATGAGGAAATCACGGTTGGAAAATTGTGCTTGAAGCGGTACATGACCAGAGATTGGCCGAGAACGCCCTGTTGGTAGCCATATTCGAATCCGCCGAATCTACAGCGTCGTCAGCTCCGTAATATACCAGAACATCGGGTCAGAACCTACGAAGCAAAAAATGCGATGAAGACTAGCTTTTTGTTTCCCCACAACGACTTCCACCGTTTCCTGTGCGCAATTTCAATACGCCTTTCAGCCGTGATGGCCTCTACGTCATACGACGGACTTTCAGGCATTTTCGAGAATTTAGTCGAAGAACACTGGCAGACTTGGACTGCTTGCTTGAAGTGGAAGCTCTGTATGTCCTAATCCAGGATCGAAGGGAAAATGGAGTGAAGAAAAATGTCGATGATTGCAGACGCGCATCGCTCCTCTGATATACATCATGATGGGATCTCTGGAGTCAAAAGGAAATCTGGGTCAAAGCCGTTCGTTGTAACGGGAGGCGAGAAGCGATCATCGCTAGACCTTGCACGTCAGGATATTTCTCCTGACGAGGTGGTAGATCGTCAAGCCCCACGAACAAACCCTTGTAAATCGCAATTGACGTCTGAGGCTTTCCCCAACATTTCCCCGCGTCCATACTACCCCAGGACCATCCTCTGGCCTGCTCCGACTTCATCGGGGATTGGGACGAACTCCTTCAACAAGCGGTTTTCAGAGGGTCGGGCGGCTGCCATCTGTACCCCAAGGTGACATCATCGGCGTTCTCTTTAGCCCACCTGTCGCACGGAGCTAGCTGCATCCTTCCTGTGACCTCAGTCTGTTCTTGCCGTTGGCAATGTTGATGACTTTGCGCCAGCCTCTGAACTTCTTCGATTCATTTGTTCTTATATTAAGCAGAGTGATTCATCGCCACAAGGAGACCTTGCGTGACCACGCCATTTTCTCTTCCAGATAGTCAGTGTTTCTAGTTTTCCTACTCCAACTTATAAAATGGCGCCAAATATCCAGACCTACGATATCCTCATAATACAAGCCAGTCCTGTCGGTCTTCTGCTGTCAGTATGCCTGTCATCTAACGAAGATTTTGGAGAGTCTCCGTTCCATGCTGCGCCACGAATAAGTTAACGTCTCCGGTTGCGGTTGCTCGAGTGAAATAATTGCGCTCACCACCACCTCCATCTCTTCGTCGTCATACTCATCGACCTTATCTACCTCGGGATAACTTTCATCCTATCAACTTAGATCAATCTCTCAAGTTGTCAGGGTCCTAAAGAAGGCGCTCACCTCGTCGTTGCTCATCAGGTTAATAACTTTAAAGTCAGCGCTGTTCAACTCTTCTTTATGTAAGGGTTCTCTATTCGCTAAGAACGTAGCTATATTAGATAGGGTGGTAGAATACAAGGGGTGATTATATTACAAACTAATCTCTAGCGATCTACCAGCGAGATACCGGCGTCCACCCTTCTTATAACCGGCGTGCCGCATGGTTGTTCCGTAGGCACCGCCATAGCTCCTTAATTCGTAAACACTACCGCAATCCCCTGACTCTAGGAGAGTGGATACGTCGATGTGAGTTGGAGCAGGCTTAAAGGTGTCGTCTATTAGAAATAATAAACTTGAATTTATATTATTTAGGGGAAAAGTAAAGAGGAAAATGATAAGCTCGTCTGTTACTGGTCAAGATAGGCTGAAAAGGCAGGTGGGCAGGATTAAACAAAAGTTGAGGTGCATGAAGACAGTGCGGGGACAGAGGACGAGGCTCGAGGGATCGGGTAGATCGAGTGGCTTGGCCGCGCCCGACCCGCCTCGGTAGGCGGTCAAGGCACCTAACCACATAGGGCAACTCGCAGTTATTCATTCGCGCCGATTGGAACAACATCT
>CAVZPU010000001.1:0-191140 GCA_963777185.1 uncultured Solirubrobacterales bacterium | reverse complement strand
GCGCCTACCGGAGCAGCCTCGAAATCACCGGTGTCGATCGGAACATCGCTCTCCGTCGCGCGTACGCTGCTGGAGAAGCCGTTTCCGTTACCGGCGTCTTCACGGCCGCCGAGGAACTGCACGGACTCAGCGATGATATCGACTGCCTGGCGCTTCTGGCCGTCGTTGTTCGTCCCACTCGCGCCAGCGCAGCCGTCCGTCGACCGCCACGCCACGTCCCTTGCGCAGAAACTGGGCGCAGTTCTCGCCCTGCTGGCCCCAGACGGTGACGTCGAAGAAGTTCGGCGCGTCCTCCCACTGGCCCGCACCGTTCCGGCGCCGTCCGTTGCAAGCCACGCGCAGTGTGCACACGGACGTGCCGCTTGCGGGAATGGAGCTCAGCTCCGGGTCCTTGGTGAGATTGCCGGTGATGATTACCCGGTTAATGTTTTCTGCAATGCGGCACCGCTCCTTTCAGCGGGTTCAAATTGAAGCCTGGCGACGAGTCTATGGTCGGTGGAGGCGGCAGCCAATCGTGTACGCCGAAAATGGGCGGGAACGCTGGCGACTTTTTTCGGGGCCGTGACGATCGAAGCGAATTTGTCACAGTCGAGCCCTGAGGACGACCCCCGAACGCGACTTTTGAGCCGGCGTGGAACCGCGCGTTCGGATCAGTACTCGTCCGGCATCGCGTCGTCCGCGGGGGAGTGCCCCTCGGACCCCGCGGAGCGACCATCGGGGGCCGCGGCGGCGATCGCGCCGACGACCGGCGGCGGCGAAGAGGGAGCCGCCGGCGTGCCGGGTTTCACCTTGATGATGCGAAACCGCAGCACCCGGTCGGCAATGTGAAGGTTGTGCGAGAGGGTCTCGAGCAGCGCCGGCGGCCCGGTGAACTGGAGCAGGTGATAATCCGCGTCGCGCTCGTGGTTGATTTTGAAGGTCAGCGGGCGCGTACCCCAGTCATCGCGACGAGTGACCTCGCCCTCACCCCCGGCGATGGCGGATTCGACATCGCTGAGTAGGCTCGAGCGCTCCTCATCAGAGGCAGTGTTCGAGAGCACCAGCACGAGGTCGTAGGCGGGTGTGTGCTCGGCCATGGAAACCGGCGGCGACTATAGCAACGGCCCTTCGAGCCCCCTGGCCCACGCAAACGGGCTCCGCCCCGCAGGTCAGTGCGTGGGGTCTCGGGAGCGCCCGTCGGCCTGACTCGGCGTCTGGACCAGGGCAAGCGCGTCATCGCCACCGTGAAGCCCTACGTCTGAAGCCGAATCGGTCGGCGTGGGCCGCCGCCGGCGTCGCACTGCCCCCACGGCCGGAGGCGAGGAATCCGGCCAGGCCAGGCAATCCATCCCCAGTTGTTTGCCAAAGAGTGGGGTGACACTCAGTCTGGATCTTTGAACTGCGTGCCGGTGAGGGTTGCCTGCATGGCGTTCGAGGCGAGGATCTGGGCGCCGACCTGGGCCCCCGGCGCGCCGACTGGGACCGCAACACAGCGGCGGGCAGCTGCATTGACAGCAGCAGGTCCACGATGCCTGTCGAGTGCCGACGCGGAGCCTGGTCGGCGTGACCAACGCGATATTGGCTCTCTTCAGCTGGCCGTCCCAGGTCTGTGTGATCTGCTTCGCCTTCCCGGCGGGAACCGTTTGGTCCGTGAAGGGCAGCGTCCCGGACGAAGAGCCCCCATTCGACGGGGAGCTCCCGTTCGACGTGGGACCCACAGCTCGCCGAGGAGCCACCACTCCGCGAAGACGCGCTGCTCGACGAAGACCCACCGCTGGATGAGGACCGACTGCTCGACGAAGACCCACCGCTCGACGAGGACTGATTGCTCGATAGAAGAACCACAAGACCAGCGCCCGCCAGAGCGAGAACCGCCACGACAATGACGATCGCGCCGCCGCCGGTGCTCTTGGCTGCCATCGGCTCCTCAGCCCTGTCCCCCGGAAGGTATGACCGCCCGTCGGGGCGCCGGCAACCCACGCCGGCCCCGCGGGCGCGTAGAGTCCGTGGCGTGGCGGAGCGGACCGCTCAGGGGGCCAAGCAGAACCTCCCGATTCTCCTGTGCCCCGACCGGGCCGACTGGGAGGACTGGCTGGCCGCGCACCACGCCGAACAGCGCCGGCATATGGCTGAAGCTGGCCAAGAAGAGCCGCCGCGCCCGTCCGTCCGTTACGCCGAGGCCGATCGAGACGGCGCTGTGCCCACGGCTGGATCGACGGCCAGGTCGCGCGCTCGACGAGCAGTTCTAGCTCCCCGCTTCACCCCGCGCGCGCGCAAGAGCAAGTGGTCGCAGATCAACCGCGCGACGGCCACCCGGCTGATCGAGGCCGGGCGCATGCGCCGGCCGGCCTGGCCGCCGATCCAGGCGGCCAAGGCCGACGGGCGCTGGGAGGACGCCTACGCGCCGCCGAGTCGCGTCGCCGTGCCCGCGGATTTTCAGGCCGCCCTCGACGCGCACCCCGAGGCGCAGGCGTTCTTCGCCACGCTGACGGGCTTGCGCCGCTTTGCGTTCCTCTTTCGGCTGAACAAGGTCAAGCGGCCGAGGTCGGGGCCGCCGGCATCGCGGGGTACATCGTCCGCCTCGGCGGGGGACGAACGCTCGAGCCGCTGGAATACGCTCTAGTCGCCGGCAAACGCTCTAGCCGCCGGCAAACGGGCAAACGCCCTAGCCGGCGGCAAACCCCACTAGCTCCCATTCCCCTTGCGCCGGATGTCGGCGAGCTGCTCGTCGACCCAATCACCGGGTTGCGGGCGGAGATGATCGACTTGAGTCCCTCGTGACGGCGCCGGCGCTCCGCCTCGGGCATGGTCAGCGCGGCGTGGATCGAGTCGGCCAGCTCCTGGATGTCGAACGGGTTGACCGACAGCGCGTACTCGCCGAGCTCCTCGTGGGCGCCGGTGTTCTCCGAGAGCACCGACACGCCGGCGCGCTCGTTGACCATCGGCCCCTCCTTGGCCACCAGGTTCATGCCGTCGAACATGGCGTTGACCATGAGCACGTCGTAGTGCTTGTAGGCGGCGACGGCCTCCTCGAGGTCGTCGCGGAGCTTGAGCTGGATCGGCATCCAGTCCGGGGAGCCGTGGCGGTGGTTGACGACCGCCACGACGGCCTCGATCCGCTCGAGATACTCGGCGTACTCGGCCACGTCCTGGCGGGAGGGCATGAGCTGGGCGATGAAGGTGACGCGCTCGCGGAACTCGGGATGCTGCTCGAGGAAGACGTCGAAGGCGCCGAACCCGCGCAGGACGTTCTTGGACAGGTCGGCCCGGTCGACGCGGAGGATGAGGTGGTCGCGGCGGCGGCGCAGCAGCTCCTCCTCGAACTCGCGCACCCGGGGGCGGCGAGCCACCTCCTGGATGGCGCCGGCGTCGATCGGGAGGGGATAGGCGCGCACCCACACCTCGCGGCCGTCGCAGTGGATGATGCCCCGCTCCATGTCGACCTCGAGATCCATGAGGTCGCGGCAGCACTGGAGGAAGTTGCGCCGGTAGGAGCTGGTGTGAAAGCCGATGATGTCGTTGGCGAGGATGCCGTTGTAGATCTCGCGCCGCATCATCGACGGCAGCACGCGCCAGGAGTCCGACTGGCTCCAGGGGATGTGCACGAAGTGGTGCAGGAAGACGTCGGGCCGCTCCTGGCGGATGAGGCCCGGCAGGGTGTAGAGGTGATAGTCGTTGACCATCACGACCGGGTCTCGACGCCCTCGATCTCCTCCAGCACGGCCCGGGCCAGGTCCTCGTTGACGGCGTTGTAGCCGAACTCGAACGCCTCGGTCTCGTTGCGGCGGATGTCCGGCGCATTGGAGAGGTCCCACAGGTAGTGCTGGATGAACCACAGCATCGGGTTGGCGATGATGTTGTAGAAGCGGTCGTAGGCCCCCGGGTCGGAGGCCACGAGCTTGACCTTGAACTCGCCGCCGTTGGGCGTGCTGACCGGAAACGGCCGTCCGTCGTTGCGCTCGGCCTGCTCGACGTCCTCGTCGCTCATCGCCGAGGCGATCCAGGTCACCTCGCGGTGGGAGGCCAGGCCGATGAGCGCGGTGACGAGCCCGCCGGTGCCGCGCTTGATCTCACCGTCCGGCCCGAAGGTCACCGGGCCCCGGTTGGAGACCAGGACCAGGTTTGACGTCGAGTCGCCATCAGCGAACGACCGCGCCAGGCCCCGCGTCAGGGGGGCGGAAACGAGAGCGGGATGGTTGACGGTCGGCACGGCATGGGGCTTTACCCGGGCCAGCCGGGACCATACCCGTCGCGGTCGCACGCGTCCGGCCCCGCCGGGGCCGGTCGCACGCGCCCGACTCCGGCGCGTGATCGACGCCCTCCCCAGAGCGCCCGCAGACGGTCGATGCCCGCATCGACGGCGCGCACGAGCTGGGCGTGGAGGGCGGGGTTGGCCGAGGAGATCGACGACATCTGAAACTCGTGCCCCGAGCCGAGCAGCCGGTGGTGGTCGAGCGGCTGGCCCCAGCCGTCGGTGACCACGCCCCCGGCCTCGATCAGGCACAACCACGGCGCGGCCAGGTCATAGGGCGAGTTGTTGAGCACCTGTCCGCCGCCGACGCGGCGGAACTCCTCGAGCATCCCGGGCACGTCGTCGATGAGCCGCGAGCCCACCTCGATCACCGCGTCGAGCTGCCCGGTGACCACCCGGGTCATGGCGAAGGCCTGCGAGCCGAGCTCGAAGGTCCCCCCGCCCACCGAGGAGCCGTCGATGAGCTCGCCGAGGACCTCGACCGTCGGCCGGACCGGCCGGCCCCGGAAGCCATAGCCCCAGAACATCCGTCGCAGGTCCGTGCCCGCGCTGAGCCCCACCGCCCGCGAGGAGTCGACGCCCCGGCCCCGCTCGGCCAGATACCAGTCGCCGGTCTTGATCTCGACCACGCACCCGAGCTCGACGTCGGCCATCACGGGTTCCCCGTCGCCGAGCGGGGCCAGCGCCACCGCGACGCAGGCCGACTCCAGTCCGGCCATGGCCGGGCGGGTGCCATCGATCGGATCGACGATCAGAACCTCGGTGGCGTCGGCGGGCGCCGCCAGCCCGCGGTCCTCGGAGTAGAAGGCCATCCGCGGGGCCCGTTGGGCCAGGAACTCGGCCAGCGAGGCCTCGGCCACGCTCGTCCACGGCGAAGGTGACGTCGCCCCCGGCCGCGTCGCCGGTATGCGCGCGGCCGGCGTGGGAGCCCAGCTCGGGGGCCACGCGCTCGCGCAGGTGCTGGGAGAGGTCGAGCACGAGCTGGCGGTGCTCGGAGCCGGCAAGCGGCGGGCACGCCGGGAACTTAGCGCCGCCGTCGTGCGTGGAGAGCCCGCGGTCCGGGGAAGCGTGGACGACGGCTCAGGCGGCGCTGGCGCGAGCGCCCGCCACCGCGGACTCCGGCTCGCTCGCGCTGACCCTCACGCCAGCACCGGCTCGATCGCCTCCACCCAGCCGCGGGCGTCGCCGCGCGGGCCGGCCATGAAGGGCCGGGTCGTAGATGACGAACTGCCTTCCGCCCGCCCGTTTGGCCGCGTACATGGCCAAATCGGCGCGGCGCAGTAACTCGGCCGGCTCGATCTCGGGGTCGTCGGTGCACGTGGCGCCGATGCTGGCCGCCCAGTCCGAGCTCGCCGATCGGCGTCTGCGGCGGCTCGGAAAGGGCGCTCAAGAGCCGGGAGGCGACAATGGGCACACAGCTCTCGGTGCGCAGCTCGCTGCACAGGACGACCAGCTCGTCGCCACCCAGCCGGGCGACGGTGTCTACGCGCCGGGCCGTGGTGCTCAGGCGCTCGGCGGCCTCGATCAGCACCTTGTCACCGGCATCGTGACCGTAGGTGTCGTTGATCTGCTTGAAGGCGTCGAGATCGATGAAGAGCACGCCGACCCAGCCCGGCCGGCGCTCGAGCGCGACCAGGGCTTGGGCCAAACGGTCCATGAGGGCCACCCGGTTGGCCAGGCCGGTGAGAGAGTCGTGCAGCGTCTGATAGGTCAAGGCATCGTGCACGGCCACCTCGGCGGTGACGTCACGCGTGGTGCCGAAGGTCCCGATGACGGCGCCGTCGCGACCGCGCAGCGGGACGCGCGTGGTGGAGACCCAGGCCGGGGGCCGCCGGTCGAAGGTCTGGCGCTCGAGCCGGGCCACCACGGCCCGACCGCTGGTGATCACCTCGCCGCTCAGCGGCCTGACAGTCGGCGGCATAACGGGTGGTGAAGATGTCGAAGTCGGTCTTGCCGAGCACGCCCTCGAGCGGGCGACCGCCCCCCTCGGCGGCCAGCCAGCCGGCGCTGGCCATGATGTAGCGGCCCTCGAGGTCCTTGAAGAAAACCCGCTCTTCGGCGGCCGTGAGTAGGTTCTCGATGCAGAGCCGTTCGATCTCCTCGCGCGAGGCGACCGGCAGTGGCAACACAGATACCGACTCCTTCGGGGGCAACGTCCGTCCTCTCCGACTCGTGATGCTGTGGGCAGATATCGGCTAGCCCGCGCGTCTCTCAAACGCGGACAAACTGCGCGAAGCGCTCCGTAGAAGGTACGGAGCTGGTGCCGCCCTAGGCCGGGATCTCGAGGGTGAACGTCGTCGCGCCCGGCCCGAGGCCACCGCCAGCCTCCCTGCCATCCGCTCGGCCAGCTCGCTGGCGATGGCCAGCCCGAGCCCCGAGCCCTGGGCGTCGTCGGCGGTGAAGAAGGGCTCGAAGATCCGGGGCATGGCGCCCGGGTCGATTCCCTGCCCGTCATCGCGCACGGCCAGGCGCACGAAGCCGTCGGAGCGGGCCGCGGTGACCACGATCCGTGTGCCCGGCGCGGTGTGGGTGAGGGCGTTGTCGATGAGGATGCGCATGATCTGCGCCACCCGGACCGGGTCGCATTGAGCTTCCATCTGGCGGGCCAGGCGCAGCTCGAGGTGGGAGTCGTGCTGGGCCAGCGTGGGCTCGAACTCCCCCGACACCGAGCGGGTCAGCTCGCCGAGATCGACCTGCTCGGGACGAAGCTCGAGCGAACCGGACTCCAGCCGCGAGAGGTCGAGCAGGTCGACCGACAACTTGCGCAAGCGCTCGACCTGCTCGCGCACCTGCTCCAGGAAGCGCGCGCGGGTCTCCGGCGTCGAGCTCCTCGTCCTCGAGCAGCTCCACGAAGCCACCGAGGGAGAAGATCGGCGTGCGCAGCTCGTGGGAGGCGGTGGCGATGAACTTCTTGCGGGCCAGGTCGAGCTGCTCGAGCTGGCGCTGCATGGCGTTGAAGGCGCCCGCCAGCTGGCCCAGCTCGTCGCGGGAGTCGACGGGAATGGGGTGATGAAAGTCGCCGGCCGCAACCTGCTCCGCCGCCAGCTCGAGCCGCTTGACTCGCCGCGCCAGCACGCGCGCCACGATGTAGCCCGCCGATCAGAGCCACGGCGATGGCGATGACGCCGGCGACGAGGATCTGATGGCGCACGACGGCCACGCTGTGGACGAGGTCCGAGACCGGGGCGGAGAACACCACGGCGGCGGCGATCCGGTGGCGGTAGGGCACCGGCACGGCCGCCTCGGCCACGGTCCCCCCGACCGCGGCTTCGGTGCCAGTCCGGATCCGCCCGGACGCGGCGGCCTCGGCCGCCACGGTGAAGCGCAGCTGCGCGCTCGCCCCCTGCTTGCTCGAGTCGGCCACCGTGGAGAGCTGCAGACCGCCGGGGGTCTCGGTGACCAGCAGCAGCGTGACCCGATCGCCTGAATCCAAGCCCGCGGCATCGACCCGCGCGCGGACGGTGGACAGCGGTAGCGAGGTGCCCACGGTGCCGGCGATCCGATCCGAGCCTCGCTGGGCGTCGCTGGTCAGCTCGTCGAGCCGTTCCTGGACGAGCCGGCTCTGCAGGCCCGGGGCGACGTACGTGTACAGCGCGCCGATGGCGAGCACGGTGATGGCGAAGAAGAACAGCGCCAGCCGGTTGCGCAGCGACAGCCTCATGGCTCAGCGCCCCGGGCCCGAGCCGGTTAGGGCTCGGTATCGCGGAAGCGGTAGCCGACACCGCGCACGGTGAACAGGTACTCGGGGTCCTTGGGATCGCGTTCGACCTTCTCGCGCAGATGCCGGATGTGGACATCGATCGTGCGCGGATCGCGGTAGGCGGCATCGCCCCAGATGCGCGAGAGCAGCATGTCGCGGGTGAACACCCGTCCGGGGGCCCGGGCCAGGGCGGAGAGGATCTCGAACTCCACGAAGGTCAGCTGGGCCTCCTCGCCGCGGACGCGGACGCTGCGCTTGGGGAAGTCGATGCGGACTCGCCGCACGGTGAGCGGCGCCTCGTCGGGCGCGGTCTGCGCGGGTCGGCTCATCTCGGCCCGGCGCAGGGCAGCCTTGATCCGGCTCGAGAACTCACGCAGCGAGAACGGCTTGGTGATGTAGTCGTCGGCGCCCAGCTCGAGCCCCACGACCTTGTCGATCTCCTCTGATTTGGCGGTCAGCATGATGATGGGCACTGAGCTGCGGCTGCGCAGCCGCCGGCACACCTCGAGGCCATCGACCTTGGGGAGCATGAGGTCGAGCACCACGAGGTCGAACAGCTGCTCGTCGAAGCGCTCGAGGGCCTGCTGCCCGTCGGTGGCCTGCACGACCTCGTAGCCCTCCTTGCGCAGTGGGTAGGAGAGCAGGGTCTGGATCGGCTGCTCATCGTCGACGAGCAAGATGCGCGCGGAGCGGTCGGGCACGGTCTCCCTCTGCGGCTAAGGTTAGTGCGTGGGGCGGGGGATAACCTGTGGCCCGATGCTGGATCTGCGGCTCTACCGGACCGGCCTGATCGCGGTGGTGGTGGCGGCGATGGTCTTCGCCTTCTCCCTTCGCAACCAGCCCGGCGGGTACAGCACCACGCTGGCTCCTTTCGCGTTCAACGGCACCAACGCCTTCGCGACCATGACCTCTCTGGCCCGCGCCTTTCCGGACCGCCGGCCGGGCGGCACGGGCGACGAGGAGATGGCCGACCGCGGTGGCGGCCAAGCTGCACGGCTACGGCTACCAGGTTCACCGCTCGAGCTTTGCGGCCCGGACGACCGCGGGCACGCGCACGGTGCAAAACGTCCTCGGCGTCCTCCCCGGCTCCGGCAATGCCTCGATCGTCGTCGTGGCTCATCGCGACGCGCAGAGCTCTCCGGCCACCGCCGAGTTGTCGGGCACGGCCGTGCTGCTCGAACTGGCTCGCGTCCTGGCGGGGGAGACGGTGCGCCACACGATCGTGCTCGCGTCCACGAGCGGCTCGGCCGGAGCGGTCGGAGCGGCGCGGCTGGCCTCGGGGCTCCCGGGCCCGGTCGACGCCGTGCTCGTGCTCGGAGATCTGGCCGCGGCCCGCCCGTCGGGCCCGCTCGTCGATCCCTGGGCCCGCGGCCGCGTCCTTGCCCCCCCGCGCTCCGGCGCACGGTGGCGGGCGCGCTCTATGCCCAGGCGGGGGCGGCCTCACAGACCGACGGACTGACTGGCCAGCTTCTGCGCCTGGCCTTCCCCGTTAGCGCCACCGAGCAGGCGCCATTCAACTCCCGCGGCACCCCAGCGGTGCTCCTCTCGCTGTCCGGTGAACGGCCTGCGAGCCCGCATGAAGCGGTGAGTGCGGGTCAGATCACCGCCGTGGGGGAAAGCGTCCTCGATTCCGTCAACGCGCTCGATGCGGCCCCGACCATGCCCCCGCCCTCGGGCTACCTGGTGGTCAGCGGCCAGGTGTTGCCCGAATGGTCACTGCGCGTGCTCGTGCTCGGGCTCATCCTCCCGGTCGCTCTCTGTGCCGTCGATGGTCTGGCTCGCGCGCTGCGCCGCCGCTATCCCGTTCTGCCCGGACTGGTGTGGGTCCTGGCCAGCGCCCTGGCCTTCATGCTCGCCGCCGCCGTGGTCGCCGTCGCACACGTCGTTGGGGCGCTCGCGGACTCCCCCGCGGCCGCCCTCCCGTCGGGCACCGGAGCGCCGCACGGCGCCGGGGTGGCCACGCTCGTGGTGGCTGCCCTGGCCGTCATCGTCGGCCTGATCCTGCTTCCCCGCCTGAGCCCGCGCCGGCGGCGAAGTCGCCCGGGCGAGGATGCGGGTCCCGGCGAGCCCGGCACCGGGGTCGCCATCACCCTCGTGCTGTGCGCTGTGGCGCTGGTGATGTGGTGGCGCAACCCCTATGCCGCCCTGCTCCTGGTGCCGGCTCTGCACCTCTGGATGTGGTCGACCGCGGGCGCGGTCGCCCTTCCCCGTCCGGCCAAGCTTGCCGTGGCCGTGCTTGGGGTCGCCGCCCCGGCCGCGGCGGTGGTCTATTACGGCGAGGCGACCGCGCTCTCGCCCCTCGGCGTGATCTGGAACGGCGTGCTCATGCTCGCCGGCGGCGAGATCGGCACCGTCAACGCCGTGCTCTGGTGCGTGGTGCTCGGCTGCCTGGCCTGCGTGGTCGCGCTGGCCCTCCGGCCGGGCGCCTCCACCGCCGAGAAGCCGGCGGCGGTGACGGTGGGCAGCCCGCTCAGCTACGCCGGTCCGGGCTCGCTTGGCGGCCCCGGGTCGGCGCTCCGGCGATGAGCGACACCGTTCAGCAACCGCTCGCCGAGAGTGCGCCGTCCCCGGTGCCGCCCGAGCGCCCGCGGCGGCGGCGTGCGCGCCGACTGCTGCGCGATGTCTCCTCGGTGCTCATCATCTCCGGGCTGCTGCTCATCGTCGACGTCGGCGTGACGCTGGCCTGGCAGGAACCGGTCACGGCGGCGATCGCCCTTCTTCGGCGCGGCGAGGTCGACCAGCGGCTGCTGAGCGCTCCGCTCACCGGCCTCGACCGCCGCGCGCTGCTCAATCTCAAGGGCGTGCGCAGGCGGATCGCCTACCTGGCCCGGCGCGAGCAGCACGCAGCCAGACCCGGGCAGGCCATCGGCCGCATCATCATCCCCAAGCTCGGCGTCAGCTTCGAGGTCATCCAGGGCACCGACACCGTCGACCTGGAGAAGGGTCCCGGCCACTATCCCGCCACCGCCTTTCCCGGCCTCGGTAAGACCGTGGCCATCGCCGGCCATCGAACCACCTATCTGGCCCCGTTTCGTCACATCGACGCCGCTGCGCCGAGGCGATGCGATCGTGCTCGAGATGCCATATGGACGGTTCACCTACGTCGTCGGCAAGCGCCAGATCGTGCTCCCGACCGCCCTCTGGGTGACCCACAACGTCGGCTTTGACCGGCTCGTGCTCTCGGCCTGTAACCCGCTCTACAGCGCGGCTCAGCGCATCATCGTCTTCGCTCGCCTGAAGTCGGTCGTGCCGGCGGCCGCGGCGAAGTGAAAATGGGGTCTCGGCCCCGTGCAGAAGCCCCGTCACCCTGCCGAAGCAGTCGTTGACGTTCATGCAAGCCAGATGGGAGGCACACGTGGTAGGGCTGCGGGAGCAGATGCGAGCGGGGCGAGTACCGGGTTGATCCCCAAGCTGTGGCCGAGGCGATGCTGCGGCGGATGGCGGGTGAGCCGGTTCGGCCCCGACCGCTCAGAAAGAGTGCTCGTAGCCGGCAAGCTCACCGTCGTAGTCCACGAAGGTGACGCCGGGCTCGCCCGGGACGACGGACCCGACGCAGGAGAGCGGCACGCCGGCGACGCTGGCCGGTGGCTCCGGCGTGGCGCGGCAGACAGACGCAGCAGTTCATAGTCCTCTCCGGCCGTGGCCGCGAACGGCGCCGGCTCGGCCCCGAGCTCGCGCGCGACCGCCGGCACGCCCTCGGCCAGGGGCAGCGCGGCGAGGGAGAGCTCGAGGCGAACGCCGCTGCGCTGCGCGATCCGCGCCGCGTCGGAGGCGAGGCCGTCGGAGAGATCGATCATCGCCCGGGCGCCGTGCCCGGCCAGAGCTCGGCCAGCCGCAAAGCGGGGGCGGCGGGCGAGCGAACCGCTCGCATAGCGTCCCGGCCACGTGGTCATCGAGTCCGGCGCCCGCCCGTCCGTCCAGGACCGCCAAGCCCGCCCCGGAGCCGCCGAGTGCCCCGGTCAGGCACACCCGGTCCCCCACCTGCGCGCCATCGCGGCCGATGACCTCGCCGGCCTCCGAGACCCAGCCGACCACGGTCACACTCACCATGAGCACCGGCGCGGCGCTGAGATCGCCGCCGACGATGGCCGTTCCGTGCTCAGCCGCGAGCTCCGCCGCTCCCCGGGCCAGCGCGGCGACCTCGCCGGCACCGGTCCCCGACGGCACCCCAAGAGCCAGATAGGCCTCGCCCGGAGCGGCCGCCATGGCGGCGAGGTCCGACAGAGCAGCGGCCAGGGCCCGCTGACCGATCTCCGGCCAGCGGAGCTGGGCGGTGCGAAAGTGCACTCCGTCGACCATCGTGTCGACCGAGATGACGGCGAAACGCGTCCGCCCGCACGACGGCGGCGTCGTCGCCGATGCCGGCGGATCACCCGCGGTCGCAGTCGATCACCAAAGACCGCTCGCAGCTGCTCGAGCAGCGCGAGCTCAGCGATGGCGGTAGACGATCCGGGCGCGGTCGAGGTCGTAGGGCGAGAGCTCGACGCGAACGCGGTCGCCCGGCAGGATGCGGATGCGGAAGCGGCGCATCTTGCCCGGCCACGTGGCCGAGCACCGTACGGTCCATGTTGTCGAGCTTGACGCGGAACATCGCGTTGGGGAGGGCCTCGACGACTTCCCCTTCGAGCTCGACCTTCTCTTCCTTGGGCATACGCCCAACTGTAGTCGGTCCGGCGCCCGCGCTCAGTGGTGCTGTGGCGCCGCCTCCGTGCGTGACGCCCGCGCCGCCCCCGCCGGTGGGGGCGCCGCCGGTCCGCCCGCCGGTGGTGCCCCCGGTGTTCGCAGGCGCGGCGGGCGGTTGCGGGGGCTGGGCGTAGAGAGCCGGGTTGTTATAGGGGCTCGACGTGCCGCCGCCACCGCCTCCGGTACCGCCGCCCGTGGCGCCGCCGTTGTTAGAGCCCGAGCCTGAGCCGTTGTAGTTGTAGCCCCCGCCACTGCCCGAGCCGCCGCTCGAGGACGATCCCCCGCCCGACGAGTACGGGCCGGTGAAGGCGGTTCCCTGGAAGGGAGTGTTGGGCTGGGTGAAGTCTCCGCAGTAGCCGTTGCTGGCCGAGGACATGAAGTCGTGCCAGATGGGCGCGGCGAGCGTGCCCCCGAAGCCGTTGGCCATGGGGATGTTGCCCTGGGGATAGCCGACCCAGACCGCGGTGGAGAGCTGCGGCGTGTAGCCGACGAACCAGGCGTTCTCGTAGTTCTCGGCCGTGCCCGTCTTCCCGGCGGCCGGGCAGCCGTAGCCCGCCGCGGTCCCCGTGCCGCTGGTGATCACGCCCTTGAGAACCTGGGTGGCGGCGTAGGCCTCACCGTCGGTGAACACCCGCGTCTTCTTGGGAGCGCCGAGGTTGATCGAGCTGCCGTCGGGAAAGACGACGTGGTTGAGGATGGTCGCCGGCACGTGCTGGCCACCGTTGGCCAGGGTGGCGTAGGCGTCGGCCATCTCCAGCGGCGTGACGCCGTAGGTGAGGCCGCCGATGGCCTCGGCCGGGTTACCGGTGAGCCTGGAGGTGATGCCCATCTGGTGGGCGATCTGGTCGACCTTGTCGTCTCCCAGGTCGACGTCGAGCTGGGCGAACACGGTGTTGTCGGACATGACGGTGGCCTTGGTGATGTTGATCGTGCCCTGGTAGGAGTCCTCCGCCGTGTGGACCGACCACGTGGGCTGCTGCGGGTCCCAGCCCGCTCGCCGAGCGGGCGCGAGGTGTAGTAGGTCTGGTTCGGATCCCCGTGGTAGTCCTTGATCAGGGTCATGAGCACGAACACCTTGAAGGCGGAACCGGGCTGGCGCTGGGCCTGGACGGGGTAGTCGAACTTGGTCTGGTTGTAGTTGGCCGGTGGAGGCCATGGCCACGATGTCGCCGGTGCGCGGGTCGACGCTGGCCAGGGCGGCGTCGATGTTCCGCCGGACCACCGCTTTGATTGTTGAACAGCGCCGTGCGGGCGGCCTGCTGATCCTTCGCGGTGATCGTCGTGTAGATCTTCAGCCCTCCGTGCTCGACCGCGTCGAGGCCGAAGTGGTCGACGAGCTGCTGCTGCACGTAGTCGAAAACGTAGGGCTCGCGGCGGGCGCTGAAGGCGGCGTTGCCCTGCGACCTGAAGCGGCTGGTGGTCGGCCAGCACCGCCTGGGGGCGGGTGATGTAGCGGGCCCGCATCATCGCCACCAGGACGTCGTGGCGGCGGCGCAGCGCGAGGTGGGGGGCGAGGAACGGGTTGTACTCCGACGGCGCCTGCGGCAGCCCGGCCAGCAGGGCCATCTGCGCCAGGTCGAGGCTGGTTGACCGGCTCGTTGAAGAAGATCTCCGATGCCGCCCCCACGCCGCGCGCGGTCTCGCCGTTGACGGTGCCGTAGGGCGCGTCGTTGAGGTAGCTGTTGAGGATCCACATCTTCTTGTGCTTGCTCTCGAGCTGCTCGGCCAGCTTGGCCTGGATGATCTTGTACTTGAGGTTGCGCTCGGCCCGGATCTGCGGCGAGATGTACTCGTTGTCGACGAGCTGCATGGTCAGCGTCGAGGCGCCCTGCACGCTGCTGCCGCCGCCGAAGACGTCCTTGATCCCGGCGCGCAGGATGCCCTGGTAATCGAGCGCGCCGTGCTGGAAGAAGCGGCGGTCCTCGATGGCCACCGTGGCGTCCTTCAGCGTCTGGGGGATCTGGGCGCCCGACACCGGCTCGGAGAGCACGTCGGTGTGGACGTAGCCCAGCAGGGTGCCGTCGGCGGCATAGATGGCCGTGGGCGGATGCGGCGAGCGAGGTTTGAGGTCTGAGATGTTGGGCGCTGAATCGGCCACCGCCACCACCCAGCCCACGGCGGCCAGAAGGCCGACCACGAGCGCGCACGACGCGAGCCCGAACGTCATCAGCGCGATACGCTTGGCGGGGTGGCCGCGGTGGCGCAGGCGGCGCTTCTTTCGTTCACGTCGGCTCATGGAGGCAGTGGCGACCGGGCGGTGGGGCGAGCGTTTCGGGCCCGCAGCTGACGCCGGCGACCGGACCTTCAAGTGTACCCGGGGCCATGATTCGGGTTCCCGCCTCCCGGTCCTGCTTTGAGTGCCGCGACACCAGTGCCGTGACCCCTTCCTATCCGTCGGTCATCCTCCTCGACGCCCTGGGGACGCTCGTGCGGCTGCGACCGCCCGCGCCCAGGCTGCGCGCGGAGCTGGCGCAGCGTTTCGGCATCTCGGTGACGGCGGCGCAGGCGCAGGACGCCGTGGCCGCCGAGATGGCCTATTACCGCGCCCACTTGAACAGAGGTTCGGACGCCTCGGCGCTGGCTCGGTTGCGCTCCGACTGCGCGGCGGTGCTGCGCGCGGCCCTCCCGCCCTCACCGCGACTGGCCGCGCTCACCGCGATGCAGATGACCGATGCGCTCATGAGCTCGCTGCGCTTTGTCGCCTTTGACGACGCCGTGCCGGCGTTGCAGGCCGCCCGGCGCCGTGGTCAGCGGCTCGTGGTGGTCAGCAACTGGGACTGCTCGCTGCCCGACGTGCTCGCCCGTGCGGGCTCTCGCCCCTCCTCGACGGGGTCATCACCTCGGCCGAGGTGGGGGAGCCCAAACCCGCTCCGACCATGTTCATCCGGGCGCTGGAGCTCGCCGAGCGCCGGGCCCGAGTGCGCCCTGCATGTGGGCGACCGGGTGCACGAGGATGTCGCCGGGGCGCACGCCGCCGGGGTCCGGCCCGTGCTGTTACGCCGCGACGGAGCTCCGGCGCCCACCGGGGGTGACGACGATCGCCAGCCTGGCACAACTCGCCGGTTTGCCAACCTCCTAGCCATGCCGAGCGTTCCCCCGCCTTCCTCCGACGACGTCGCGGCCGCGCCCCGGATGCCCTCCGGCCCGCGGCCTGCGCCTGCGGCGGACGTTCCGCCGTGGCATCTGTGGATGCTGCCCGCCGTCCTGGCGCTCGGCATCGGCCTGTGGGTGCTCGCCAGCATCGTGGTCGGGATCGGCGCCCACGCAGCGGGTACGAGCATCACCCATCCCACTCCCGCCGTCAGCCTCGTCCTCGACCTCGTCTTCGATCCCTCCTTCGTCGCTCGCCGTCCTCTACTTCACCGTCCACCAGGGCCAGGCCCGGCCGGCTGACTTCGGCTACCGCCGGGTCCGTCCGTCCGCTCGCCGTGGCGTCCTTTCTCACCGCGGCCATCGGCTACTACGTGCTCACGGCCATCTACGCCGCCGCCTTCGCCCTCCACGGTAAGGACAAGCTCCCCAACGAGCTGAGCGGCACCCATAGCACGGCGGCGCTCGTCGGCGCCGCCGTCTTCATCTGCGCGGTGGCCCCGATTGCTGAGGAGTTCTTCTTTCGCGGCTTCATCTTCAGCACGCTGCGCCAGCTGCGGATCACGCTGGCCGGTCGCGACCTCGGGACTTGGCTGGCCGCCGTGCTCACCGGTCTGCTCTTCGGCCTCGCCCACACCGGCTCGGCCTCCCCCCAGTACCTGATTCCCCTCGGGCTGCTGGGCTTCATCCTGTGCCTGCTTCGCTGGCGCACCGGTTCCCTGTATCCGTGCATGGCCCTGCACAGCGTCAACAACTGCCTGGCTCTGGGCATCGATGACCTGCACTGGAGCGCGGCCGGCATCCTTGGTCTCATGCTCGCCTCCGGGGCCGTCATCGCGGCCATCACCGCCCCGCTGGCCGGCCGCCGGCGCGGGGCCGTGGAGGGGCCGGCACTGGCCCCGGCGCGACACGAAAACGCACCGCGAAGTTGAGCGATGGTTATCCTGCCTTTATGCACGGGGGTATCCGAAGCCGCGTAGCGGTTTGCCTGAGCGCGATCGGGATGGCCATGGTTCTCCTGGCGCCCAGTGCCGGCGCGGTCACCGGCAGCGCTCCGACCGCGGCCCCGCCGGCCCAGGGCCGCCTCACGCTGCGGCTTGTGGGGGCGTTCTCGGTGCAGAGGCGCCCGGTCACGGCGGCGGCCCGCTCGGTGCGGGTGAAGGGCGTCGTGCGGCCCTACGTCGCCGGCCAGACCGTCACCGTTCGCGCGTTTCTGGGCCGCCACCTGCTTGCGGTCAAGCAGTTGAGCATCCGCCGCTCGTCGGGGGGAAGCTACGGCTACTTCGAGGCCTCGGTGGCCAGCGCCAACGCCGGGCAGGTGGTGGTCAAGGTCGGTCACGCCGCCACCCCCGCGCTCGGCGCGCTGAGCGGCCGGACGGCCTTCGCCGCGCTCGACGACCGGGTCGGCTTCGGGGCCACCGGCCGCTTCGTCCAGCTGCTCCAGCAGAAACTGGCCGCCCTGCACTTCTACATCCCGCAGACCGGGGTCTATGACACCGGCACCGGCGTGGGCGCTCGACGCCTACCACCGGCTGCTGCACTGGGGCACCTACCAGAGCCTCGACCGCAAGACGGTGGTCTGGCTGCTCAACGGCTGGGGCTCATTCCCGATCCGCTATCCCGGCGACGGCAAGCACGCCGAGGGCAACCTCGGCTTGCAGCTGCTGGCCTTGATCGATCGCGGCCAGGTGCGGGCCATCTACCCGATCAGCTCCGGGAAGCCGTCGACCCCGACCGTCCTCGGGCGCTTCCGGGTCTATCAGAAGACGCCGGGTTACCTCCCGGACGGGATGTACTACTCGAGCTTCTTCTACGGCGGCTACGCCATCCACGGCTATGACCCGGCCCCCGATTACCCAGCCAGCCACGGCTGCATGCGGGTGCCGATTCCCGACGCCATCTCCATCTACGGCTGGCTGCAGATGGGCAACGGCGTCGACGTGTACTACTAGAGCGCTCTGGTCCGGGGCTCGGTCACTCCCGGCCTTCGGCGAACCGGGCCAGCATGCCCAGGCCCACTCCGTACACGAGCAGGGCGAGGAGTGCGGGCACGCCGTGGGACACCCACACGTTGTCGGCCTGCGCGATGGTCCGGAAGGGCGCGGTCAGTTCGCCAGCGGCGCCGTCGATGAACCGCCGCGGTTGGCCGGTGCGATGCGTGGCCGGTGGCGTCGAGGCGGCGACGGGTGCGCCGCTGGCCAGCATGCCCTGCTGGCGGGCCGAGGCTCCGGCCACTTGATCGCGCGCGAACAGGCCGAAGGACACCACCACGAGCAGGCAGCAGACGATCGACACGGTCCGGAGGGTGCGGTGAATCACGGTCCTCTTAATCGACCGACCCCCGACTAGCATGAGTCGGCCGCCATGGCTCTCGACGCTGATCTCAGTCCCCGCGCCCGCCTGATCGCGGAACTGCGCGAGCACGCGCTCGTGCATCGGGGAAGTGACGCTGACCAGTGGTGCCACGGCGCAGTACCTCGTCGACGCCAAGCGGGCCATCCTGCGCCGGCCCGGGTTCACGGCGCTCGCGCAGCTGGTGGCCGCGCCAGGCGCTGGCCTGGGAGGCCACCGCCGTGGGCGGCATGACCATGGGCGCGGATCCGATCGCCTGTGCGGCTCTGGCCGGCGGGGCCGAGGTCAAGGCCTTCTTCGTGCGCAAGGAGGCCAAGGCCCACGGTCTCTCCCGCCGGATCGAGGGTCCCCTGCTCGGGCCCGAGGACCGCTGCATGCTCGTCGAGGACGTGGTCACCACCGGCGGCTCCACCGTGCGCGCGCTCGAGGCGGTGCGCGAGGCGGGGCTGGCCGTGTGCGGCGTGCTGGCCATCTGCGACCGCCTGGCCGGCGGCGCGGAGGCGATCGCAGGAGGCCGCAGGAGCGCCGTTCGTGGCCCTGACCACGATCGACGACGTCTATCCCGAGCGCCCCGACCGGGGTCAGTAGGGGATCAACGCTCCCTTGGTGTGCCCGGGGGCGCGCACGTAGTAGGAGCGCAGGCTCTGACAGGACGCGTAGTTGTGGTGGTGCAGATGCCACGGCAGCACACGCCACCCGCCGCGCACCAGGGGATAGAACAGCACGGTCGGCCGGTGCTTGCGCATGTCGGCAGACGGCTCATGGCCGAGCAGCCCCACATCCATGTTGACCAGCCAGGCGAGCGTGCTCACCCATTCGACATCGGCCACCGGCTGGCCACAGTGGCGGATGCGACTCTGGCCACCCGAGGCGATCGATGGCTTGGCCGAGCAGGACGATCTCGGTGGCCCGGTGCCGCTCGTGGCGAAGGTCTCGGTGCTCGGTGCGCAGCCGTCCGAGCGCGCCGGGGATCATGGCCGCCACGAGCACCACGACGGCCGCCGCGCCGACCCAGCGCAGTGTGCGCGCGGACAGTCGCGGCAACCGCTCGGTCAGCCGCGGCGCCTCGAGCAACACCCAACCAACCGCGACGCCGGCCAGCACGGCGGACACCGCGGCGGGCTCGAACATGTAGCGCGGCAGCCCCGGCCAGCCGTGCAGGGCGAAGGCGATTTCCACCACCACCCATCCGACGGCGCCGGCGGCCAAGCTGAGCACGAGCCAGTTGCGCCGCCACCAGGCGATGCCCACGCAGACCAGCGCCGCGATCCAGGCCGGCGCGTACTGCAGTTCCTTGAAGCGGCCGATCGTGCCGAAGACCTGGTTTTGCTTGAGCTCGCGGGGCGAGTTGAAGGCGAGCTGGGCCGAGACGAAGGGGCGGCCGTTGGTGATCCAGGGGATGCCGAACCACATGAACGCCAGCAGCGCCATGCCGGCGACGATCAACCAGCGCATCGAGGGCACGCGCCGCCACGCCCATAGCGAGTACAGCCCCAGCCACGGCCACGCCTCGGGGCGCCCGAGCGAGGCCAGCAGCGCAAAGGCGAAGGCCCAACGACGGCGGCCGTTGAGGTGGCAGTCGATCGCCCCCAGGGTGCACGTGACGATGATCGGATCTGACTGCACGCTGAGGATGTAGTGCATGTAGTCCTCGAGCCCGAGCACGGCCAGGCCGGCGAATACGGCGGCGGCGAGGGCGGCGTAGCGCCGCACCGGCGCCACGTCCTCGATGGCCAGCGACGCCTCTGGAGTGCCGAGGCGCGGAGCGGTCAGCGTGAGCCGGTAGGCGAGCCGGGCGCCGAACACCGCTCCGGCCAGCGACAGCGTCACGGCGGTCAACATCCACAGCCACAGCTCGGCCCGGCCGAAGAGGGCGTAGGGGACGGTGAACAGGAAGGGCAGCGGCTTCCACGACGGAGCACCGCCGAGGTCCAGAGCGCCGTGCACGCTCTGATAGCCCCACACCAGCCAGCCGTAGGCGTCATAGCTCGGCCGAGTGCGGGCCCACAGGATGAGGACCACGGCGACGGCGAGAAGGGCGACCGCCACCCCCCACCAGATGTGCCGGCGCGCGAAACTCCGACGCTCGAGGGAGGCTGGGGCGAGGGCGTCGCCCGCAGGTGGCTGATCTGCCCGGGGGGCTTCCAGAGCGCTCTCGGACACGAGGAAGCGCGCACGGTAGCACGTGCAGGAATGAGGCTTTTGTTAACGAAATCCCACTAATGCACCGCGAACGCCTTGCCGATGCCCCCGGCAGGAATCGAACCTGCATCCCGCGCTTAGGAGGCGCGTGCTCTATCCGTTGAGCTACGAGGGCACGGACGCTCAGATTACCCCCGCGCGTCGTTTGCAAGGTGGCGGCAGCCGCTTGACAGTGGCACACCCCCTTGTGAACATCACGCGCCGTCTCGGACCCTTTCTCCCTGCAAGGCGGCATTTCCATGCTTGATCACCACGCGCCTGCGGCGCTTTCCCCCGGGCGCCCCTGCCTGACCGGGCGTCCTCGTCGGGGCCTCCGGACAGCGGTCGCCCTCGCCCTTCTCGGCCTCTCGGTAGCGGCCTGCGGAAGCGGGTCCGGCAGCTCCGGCACGTCGTCCCCGGTGGCGAACAGCAAGAGCCTCTACGGCTCGCTGCCCCCGGTCGGCACGCCGAAGAAGGGCGGCACGATCACCTACGGCCAGCTCTCGGGTTCGACGCCGACCTGGATCCTCCCGATCATCCCTGCCGCCAACGCATCGGCTTACACGGGCGGGCTCATCACGCCCATGTTCCTGCCCCTGTACGTGGGCCCGAACGGATCCACACCCGAGATCGATTACTCCCAGAGCCTGGCCAACAAGCCGACCTTCAGCGACGGGGACAAGACGGTCACCATCCCGATCAAGCCGGGCTATAAGTGGGCCGACGGCGCCCCGGTGGACGCCAACGACCTCATCTTCGCCATCGACCTGCTCAAGGCGGCGATCAACGAGAGCCCGGCCAACTGGAGCCAGTTCATCCCCGGCGAGTTTCCCTCCAACGTCACGAGCGCGACCGCCAGCGGCAAGTACACCGTCGTCCTGCACTTGGACAAGGCCTACAACCCCGGCTTCTTTCTCAACAACCAGCTTCAGGTCACCAACTACTTGATCCCCATGCCGAGCACGGCCTGGAACATTGCTTCGACCGGTGGTGCGCACCTCGACTACACCCAGCCGGCCAACGCCAAGAAGATCTATGACTATCCTGGCCAAGGCTGGGGGCCAGGTGGCCAGCTTCGCCACCAACCCGCTGTGGAAGGACGTCGACGGGCCCTTCCAGCTCAAGACCTTCAGCCCGACCAACAGCTCCTACACGCTGGTGCCCAACCCGAGCTACGGGGGGACGCCGAAGCCCTATATCTCCCAGCTCTCGGTGCAGACCTACACCGGCATCACCCCGCAGCTCAACGCCCTGCGCACCGGCAGCCTCGACATCGCCCAGCTCGACTTCTCCCAGCTCGGCCAGGTCAACAGCCTGCGCTCGCAGGGCTACAGCGTCTATGGCTATCCGCCCTTCGGCTGGTTCGGAGCCATCATCAACTTCAAGGACAAGACCGGCCACTTCGACAAGATCATCGGCCAGCTCTACGTCCGTCAGGCGCTGGCCCATCTCATCGACCAGCCCGCCTACGTCAAGGGGATCTTCAAGAACGCGGGCGTCGCAGGCCTACGGACCGGTCCCCTCGGTCCCGCCCGTCGCCCTACGCGCCGGCCAACGCCACGCAACCCGCCGTACCCGTTCAACCCGTCGGCGGCGGTCTCGCTGCTCAAGTCGCCACGGCTGGAACGTGGTGCCCGGCGGGCAGACGACCTGCGCCAGGGCCGGCACGGCGAGCAACGAGTGCGGCGCCGGGCATCCCGGCCGGGACGCCGCTTCAAGTTCACCTGGTTCTACATCCCGCCGTCGACGACACCGTCGAGCGCGCCTGGAGTCCGAGGCCTTCGCCTCCGAGGCCAAGAAGGCGGCGGGGATCAACATCCAGCTCGAGCTCCAAGACGTTCAACTACATGATCGCGGAACTTCAACGACGCCGACCCCTCTGACGCCAAGTACATCAACCAGTGGGCGGTGAGCGACTTTGGCGGCTTCAGCTACGACTTCTACCCCACCTCGGACGGGATCTTCAACAGCACGGCGGCGTGTTCAACTCGGGCGGCTACAGCGACCCCACCGCCGACCGGCTGATCCAGTCCTCCAAGTTCGGCTCAAACCCAGACCGCTGTGACCACCGAGGCGTCGTACCTGACCAAGGCTGTGCCGATCTTCTTCATGCCCAACTCCGACTACGTGTTACGCGGTGAGCAAGCGGGTCGGGGGCAGCAACGCCTCCTTCCTGTCCCTCACCGAGCTCGTCCTGTTCCCGCAGTTCTGGTACCTGACCAAGTAGGGTGAGCGAGCCGCAGCGGTGGCTAGCGACCCACCGGAACGCCCGATGCTCGGGTGAGCGATGCGGATGACCGGCTACATCTCGATCGTCGTGGCGATCATCGTGACGATCGGGATCGCCGCGATCACGTTCCTGCTCTTGCACGCCCTCTCGCCGAGCCCGGCCACGCCGTGCTTGGCCCGAAGGCCACGCCGGCCGGCGGTCGCGCCTGGAACAAGCAGCACGGCTACGACCGGCCTCTCCTCGTCCAGTTCTTCAGCTACCTGGGGAACCTGGCCCACTTCAACTTCGGCTACTCCTATAAGGAGGGGCAGAGCGTGTGGGCCCTGTTCAAGGAGAACGCCGGCCGCAGCGCCTATCTACCGGCGCCAGCCTCCTGCTCGCCCTGATCATCGCCATCCCCCTGGGCATCGCCCAGGCCGTCAAGCGCAACTAGCCCCGGCGACTACGCGGCCACCGCGTTCACCTTCGTCCTCTACTCGATGCCGTCGTTCTTTCTCGGCCTGATCCTCATCGAGCTCTTCGCCCTGGAGCTGCACATCTTCCCCCCGTCGGTGAGCGACAACATCACCACCACCTGGGGGGCGATCACCCATCCGCTCCAACTGCGCTTCCGATCGTCACCCTGGCCGGCATCACGGTGGCCTCCTTCAGCCGCTACATGCGCTCATCGGCCCTCGACAACCTGGCCCAGGACTACATCCGCCTGGCCCGGGCCAAGGGCCTCTCCGAGCGGATGGTCCTCAGCCGTCACCTGCTGCGCAACTCGTGCCTGCCGATGATCACCCTGGTCGGGCTCTCGATCCCCGACCTGCTGGCCGGGAACCTGCTGATCGAGACGCTGTTCAACTACCAGGGGCTGGGACTGCTGTTCTTCAACGCGCTGGGCAACGGCGACTACCCCATCCTCCTGGCCTACACCGTGCTCGGCGGGATGCTGACCGTGATCGGCAACCTGATCGCCGACATCGCCGTCACCGTGGCCGACCCGAGGATCCGCCTTGACTGAGGCCGGCGCCGCCCTGTCGAGGCTCCCGCGTCGCCGGGGGACCGGTCCCCCGAGGGCGGCGAGGTGCAGCTCGTTGCCAGCGGCTGGCGACTGGCCTTGCGCGAGTTTCTCGGTAACCGCCTGGCCGTGGTGGGCCTGGCCGTGCTCGTGTTCTTCGTGCTCTTCTGCTTCGTCGGCCCGCTCGTCTACCACACCGATCAGCACACGCACCAATCCCCTGCTCACCGACATGGCGCCCGGGCGGCGGCCATCCCCTGGGCACCGACGACAACGGCTTTGACGAGCTCGGGCGGATCATGGCCGGCGGCCAGACGGCGCTGGAGATCGGTTTCCTGGCCGCCTTCATCGCCACCGTGATCGGCACCGTCTACGGCGCCGTGTCCGGCTTGGCCGGCGGCCTCCTCGACGGCCTGCTCATGCGCTTCGTCGACATCATGCTCTCGATCCCGTTCCTGTTCATCGTCCTCGTGCTGGCCACCAAGTACAGCGCCACGATCCTGGACGAGAGCCTCATCATCGGCCTCTTCTCCTGGCTGGTCCCCGCGCGCCTGGTCCGCGGCGAGGTGCTCACGCTGCGCGTCCGCGACTTCGTGGCCGCGGCTCGGGTCATGGGGGGGACGCGCACCCGGCTCGTCTTTCGCCATCTCATCCCCAACGCCCTCTCGGTGGTCATCGTCAACGTGACTTTTCAAGTCGCCGACGCCATCCTGGCCCTCGCCTATCTCGGCTTCCTGGGCTTCGGCCTGCGTTATCCGGCCGCCTCCTGGGGCGACATGCTGGGCAATGCCCAGAACGCGGTGTCGAGCGGCTACTGGTGGCTGGTGTACCCGGTGGGAGCCTGCCTGGTCGCGGTCGTGATGGCTTGCAACCTCATCGGCGACGCCTTGCGCGACGCCTTCGACGTGCGCCTGCGGCGCCGCTGAGCGCCAGAGGGAGAAATCCGGTGCCCGCTGCGCTCCACGTCGAGAACCTCACCACCCACATCCAGCTCTCCGCGCTCGGTCGTGCACGCGGTGGGCAACGTCGACCTCGCCATCGATGCCGGCGAGACGCTCGGCCTGGTCGGGGAGTCCGGCTGTGGCAAGTCGATGCTCGGCCTCTCCATCCTCGGCCTCCTTCCGGCCGGCGGGCACATCGTCGAGGGATCGATTCAGGCTGGGCGATCGCGAGCTCGTGGGTCTCGGCGCGCGTGAGCTGCGCCGGATCCGGGGCGATGCCGTCGCCATGATCTTCCAGGACTCCCAGTCCTCGCTGAACCCCACCAAGACCGTCGGCGAGCAGGTGGCCGAGCCGGTCCGCCTGCACCGCCAGGCGTCTCGCCAGGAGGCGGCCGCCCGGGCGCTCGAGGTGCTCGAGCTGGTGGGGTTACCCCGGCCCAAGGAGCGCCTGGGCGACTATCCGCACCAGCTCTCGGGCGGGATGCGCCAGCGCGTGATGATCGCCATCGCCCTGGCCTGCGAGCCCCGGGTGCTGATCGCCGACGAGCCCACGACGGCGCTTGACGTCACCATCCAGGCCCAGATCCTCTCCGTGCTCGACGACCTCCGGGAGCGGCTGGGCATGGCCACCCTGCTCGTCACCCACGACATGGGCGTGGTGGCCGGTCGGACGACTCGGATCAACGTGATGTACGCCGGGCGGATCGTGGAGACGGCGCCGACCACGGAGCTGTTCACGGCCATGCGCCATCCCTATACGCAGGCTCTGCTCGGGTCGATCCCGCGGCTGGACGCCAGACCAGCGCCGGCCGCTGCTCAGCATCCCCGGTCTGCCCCCCGACCTGACCAGCCCCCCTCCCGGGTGCCGGTTTGCTCCCCGTTGCCCGCGGGCCACCGAGAAATGCCGGCTGCAGGAGCCGCCGCTCAGCGGCGCGGATCCGGCCCACCGCTTCGCCTGCTGGCACCCCGTCGACGGCCCGGTCCAGAGCCGCGTGCAGGTCGCCATGCCGGTGGCCCCGGTCGTGGCGGAGCGGACGCGAGCAACGGCCATCTGCTCGAGATCGTCGACGTGGTCCGCGAGTACCCGCGTCACCGCGGGCGCCGTGCTGCAGCGCAAGGTGGCCTCGGTCAAGGCGGTGTCCGGCATCTCGCTGCATCTCGACGCCGGGGAGACGCTCGGGCTGGTTGGAGAATCGGGGTGTGGCAAGACGACGCTCGGCAAGCTCGTGGTCGGTATCGAGAAGCCGGATGCCGGGCGGGTCACGCTCGAGGGCCACGAGGTCTTCGGGCTGCGCGGACGTCGGCTGCGTCGTGCGCGCCGCGATCTGCAGATGATGTTCCAGGATCCGTACGCCTCGCTCGATCCCCGCATGCGCGTCCACGCGATCCTGCGCGAGCCCCTTGTCATCCAAAAGGTCGGCAGCCGGCGCGAGCAGGACGAGCGCGTCACCCGGCTCCTGGACGAGGTCGGGCTGCCCGCGAACGCGCTCGAGCGCTACCCGCATGAGTTCTCCGGCGGGCAGCGCCAGCGGATCGCCCTGGCCCGGGCCCTGATGCTCGAGCCCAAGGTCATCGTGGCCGACGAGCCGGTGAGCGCCCTCGACGTGTCCATCCGCTCGCAGGTGCTCAACCTGATGCGGCGCCTTCAGGCCGAGCACGACATGGCCTCGATCGTCATCTCCCACGACCTCGCGGTGGTCAAGTACCTGGCCGACCGCATCGGCGTCATGTACCTCGGCAAGCTCGTCGAGGTGGGCGGCGGCGAGGACATCTACCGGCGGGCGGCTCACCCCTATACCGAGGGCCTGGTCAAGACCATCCCGCTGCCCGATCCGACCCTGGAGCGAGGCAAGGCCCGGGCCGAGGTCGCGGGCGAGCTGCCCAGTTCGGTGCAGCCGCCGTCGGGATGCCGGTTTCGGACCCGCTGCCCCCGTGCGCAGCAGCGCTGCGCCGATCAAGAGCCGGTCCTGCGGTTGTTCGGTCCCGGGCACCGGGCCGCCTGCCACTTCCCGCTCCAGACCCCGCTCGAAGCCGACGAGGCCGCTTCCCCCCCGTCTGGGGCACCGGCAACGTTGCGAACCGATTAGGGCTGCGACGCCGGCCGCGCCGGTGTGGTATTCCAAGACTCTGGTGGAGGAGCCAGGTACGGAAGATCCCCCTTGAGCGTAGGCAGGTCCGAGATGCTGCTGGAGCAGGAGGGCGGCGTCGCGAGCATCGGGCTCGCCGGCGGGGAGATCACCGCCCGCTCGCCGGCCCAGCTCTTCTGGCGCCGGTTTCGCTCTGATCGCGTGGCCATGGTCTCGGCCGTCTTCATCGTCGTGCTGATCCTGGTCGCGGTGTTCGCCCCGGTGATCGTGAGCATCCTGGGCCTGCAGGGACCGAACGTGCAGAACTCCAATGCCCTCGATGCCTTCGGCAGCCCGACCGGGCCGAGCGGAGCGCACATCTTCGGGGTCGATCAGCTCGGCCGCGACGTCTTCTCCCGGGTCATCTACGGCGCGCGCGTGTCGCTCGAGGTGGGGATCATCGGCACCGCGATCGCCGCGATCATCGGGACGGTCGTGGGGCTCGTCGCCGGGTTTTACCGGGGCTGGGCCGACACGCTGCTGATGCGGGCGGTGGACGTCTTTCTCGCCTTCCCGGTGCTCGTGCTCGGCCTGGGCATCGGCGCCGCCTGTGGCGTTCGCGGCTGCCTCGGCGGGCTCGTCCAGCCGGGCATCGGGACGGTGATCTTCATCATCGCCATCTCCAGCTTCACCTACATCGCCCGCATCGTGCGCGGGCAGGTGCTCTCCCTGCGCGAGAAGGAGTTCGTCGAGGCCGCGCGCTCGCTGGGCGCCTCGAACACCCGCATCCTGTTCCGCGAGCTCCTTCCCAACCTTATCGCGCCGCTGATCGTCTACTCGAGCCTGCTCATCCCGGTGAACATCCTGCTCGAGGCGGCGCTCTCCTTCCTCGGCGTGGGCATCCGTCCGCCCACCGCCAGCTGGGGCCAGATGATCTCCGACGCCTCGACCATCTTCAACACGGCCTGGTGGTACATGGTGTTCCCCGGGCTGGCTCTGCTGCTCACCGTGCTGGCCTTCAACCTGCTCGGCGACGGCCTCCTCGATGCGCTCAATCCGCGCGCGGGGAGACGGCGATGAGCGCTGTCATCGGGTTCTCCCGGACGCGTGCCCGCGGCCCACACCACAAGGAGGAAATCTATGAGGACGTACACGCGCCCGGCGTCGGCTTGGCGTGTCGTGCTGGCGGCGGCCACGTGGCCGCGTGCGGTTCGAGCAGCAGCTCGAGCCTCGAGCTCGGCGGCATCGGCTCGAGCACCCCGGGCGTCCCGCTGAAGGCAGGCGAGAACCCGACCGGCCAGCAGCTCACCGGCAAGAAACGGGGCGGAACCCTGACCGCGTACTCGAGCGAGGACTTCGAGCACCTCGATCCGGGCGAGTCCTACTTCGTGCTCGATTACGCGGTCGATCAGGCGACGCAGCGGCCGCTGTTCTCCTACATGCCCAACCAGAACCAGACACGTCAGCCCCGACCTGGCGACGGCGATCCCGACCACCCAGAACGGCGGCATCACCGACGGCGGCAAGACCGTCACCGTGCACATCCAGCCAGGGCGTGTTCTTCGGCCCGCCGGTCAACCGCGAGGTGACCGCGGCCGACGTCGCCTACGCGATCGAGCGGGCGCCAACCCCAACGTCGCCAACTCCGTACTTCCCGTCCTACTTCGGCTCCGCCGCCCCGGCTCCGCTGGTCGGCGCGCCAGAGCGCGAGCTACAAGGGCGGTCCCATCCCGGGCATCACAGACGCCGAACAAGTTCACGATCGTCTTCCACACGACCAAGCCGAGCGGCGTCGTTCCTCGTCGGAGCGCTCAGCCTGCCGCTCTCGGCCCCGGTGCCGCAGAGTTCGCCGGTCCGCTCGACAAGCACAGCCCGACCACCTACGGCACGCAGTACATCGTCCCCACTGGCCCGTACATGCTCAAGTCCAACCCCAAGACCGGCCAGTTCGCCGGCATCGGCTACCAGACGGGCAAGTCGGCCACGCTCGTGCGCAACCCGAAGTGGAACCCCAAGACCGACTTCCGGCCCGCCTACCTCAACCAGATCAACATCAACATCGGCGGCGACGCGACGGTCATCGGCCAGCAGGTGCTCAAGGGCTCGGACGCCGTCCAGCTCGACACGCCGGCCCAGCTCGACGTCAAGCTCGCCTACCAGAGCTATCCGTCGCAGATCACGTTCACGCCGGGCTCGGGCGACCACTACGTGGCCCTCGACAACGCCCATGGCGTGTTCAAGAACGTCAACCTCCGCCGGGCCGTGTGGGCCGCCCTGACCGCGAGGCGATCGTCAAGGCCCGCGGAGGCTCGCTGGTCGCCGAGCCGATGACCCACTTCATCTACCCGGGCGTCGACGGCTTCCAGCAGGCGGGCGGCTACCCCGGACCGCAGGTCGACTACAACAAGAACATCGAACGGCAACCTGACCGTGGCCCAGAAGTACATGAAGGCGGCCGGCTATCCGAGCGGCAAGTACACCGGTAATCAGACCGTGCAGCTGGTGGGCACATCCGAAGGTAATGCCCCGGCGGTCAGCCCAGATCGTCGATTCGGCGATGACCAGCCTCGGCTTCAAGGTCCACGTCTCGCTGCTCGACCAGGCGGTCATGTACTCCAAGTACTGCGAGGTGCCCAAGCAGAACGTCGACGCGTGCCCGGCCGTGGGCTGGGTGCGCGACTTCGCCGACCCGCTGACCGTGCTCTACGCCACCTTCTACGGGCCCGACGATCGCCACCACCAACAACCAACTACGGGCAGGTCAACGACCCGCAAATCAACGCGGCCATGGCCAAGGCCGCTCTGGTCACCGATCCGACGGCGCGCGCTCAGGCGTGGGCCAACGTCGACAAGATGCTCGTCGATCAGGCCGTGGCGGCGCCGGAGGAGTTCGACAACCAACCCAACCTGGAGAGCAAGGACGTCGCCGGTGTCAACGCCATCTGGAACGTGGGCACCTGGGACTTCAACTTCACCTCACTGAAGTAAGCGCGGGCGGGGCCTCGCCGTCCCGGCGGCGGGGCCCCGGCCCGGGCGGGCGAGGACTCGTTTAAACACCATGGGCAGATACATCGTCCGGCGCATCCTCTGGGGAATCGTCCTCCTCATCCTGGTCTGCGCGCTCACCTTCGTGCTGTTCACCGTCTTCCCCTCGGCCGACCCGGCCCAGCTGCGGGCGGGACGCAACGCCAGCCCCCAGACGATCGCCTACATCCGTCACGAGCTCGGGCTGGACAAGCCCCTCTACACCCAGTTCTGGGTCTACATGAAGCACATCGTCCTGCACTTCAACTTCGGCTACAGCTACTACACGGGCGCCTCGGTGCTGAGCCTGATCAAGGACCGCCTCCCAGCGACGATCTCGCTCACCGTGGGAGCGGCCCTGCTGTGGATCGTCGCCGGCCTGCCCGTGGGCATCATCTCGGCCATCAAGCGGGGCTCGGTGCTCGACCGCTTCTCCATGGGCAGCGGCCCTGGTGTTCGTCTCCATGCCGGTGTTCTGGCTCGGCCTCGTGCTCCTGTTCCTGTTTTCCTCCGACATCGGAAAAGTTCACCTGTTCCCGGGCGCCAGCTCCTATGTGGGGCTGACCAGCAACCCGAGCAAGTGGTTCACCTCGCTCATCTTGCCCTGGATCGTGCTGGCCTCGACCCAGGCCGCCATCTACTCACGGTTGCTGCGGGGCAACCTGCTCGAGGTCATGAGCGAGGACTACATCCGCACCGCTCGGGCCAAGGGCCTCAACGAGCGCCGGGTCATCTTCCGCCACGGCGTCCGCTCCGCCATCACCCCGATCCTCACCGTGTTCGGCCTCGATATCGGCGTCCTGCTGGGCGGCGCCGTGATCACCGAGACCGTGTTCGACATCCCCGGTGTTGGGCGCCTGAACTACGACGCGATCGTCCACTCCGACTTTCCGATCGTTCAGGGGACGGTCCTGATCGCCGCCATGTTCATCGTGGTCGCCAATATCATCGTCGACATCGGCTACGCATACCTCGACCCCCGGGTGCGCTACTCGTGAGCGATCCGCTGCTCACCGTCGAGGATCTGCGGGTCCGGTTTGACACCGAGGACGGCGTGGTCAACGCCGTGGACGGGATCTCCTACCGGGTGGCGGCCGGTCAGACGCTCGGCATCGTGGGGGAGTCCGGGTCAGGCAAGAGCGTGAGCTCGCTGACCACGCTCGGGCTGACCCAGAAGCAGGGCGCGCGCGTGGAGGGCCGGATGATGTTCGGCGGCCGCGACCTGCTCACGCTCCCCGAGGAAGAGCTGCGCCAGATCCGTGGCAACGAGATCGCCATGATCTTTCAGGATCCGCTCTCCTCCTTGCACCCCTTCTACAAGGTGGGGACCCAGCTCGCGGAGGCGGTGCTCGCGCACCAGCATGTGGGCCGGGCCGCCGCCCGCGAGCGCGCCATCGAGCTCCTGCGCCTGGTCGGCATTCCCGATCCGGGGCGGCGCGTGGACCAGTATCCGCACGAGTTCTCGGGCGGCATGCGCCAGCGAGCCATGATCGCTATGGCCCTGGCCAATGAGCCCAAGCTGCTCATCGCCGACGAGCCCACGACCGCGCTCGACGTGACCGTGCAGGCCCAGATCCTGGCCCTGCTCGAGGAGCTTCAGGACCGACTGGGGATGGCCGTCATCATCATCACCCACGACCTCGGCGTCGTGGCCCAGATCGCCGACGAGATCGGGGTCATGTACGCGGGACGGATCGTCGAGCACGCGAGCACCGAAGAGATCTTCGCCGCCCCCCAGCACCCTTACACGTGGGGTCTGCTGAAGTCGATCCCCCGCCTGGACACTGCCCGCGGAGAGGACCTGGTGCCGATCTCGGGTCGGCCGCCGAGCCTCATCAACCGGCCCTCGGGGTGCTTCTTTCATCCCCGCTGCCCGTACGTGCGCGAGGAGCACCGGCGCGTCGATCCCCCGCTGAAGCCCGTCCCCGGCCGCGCCGGTCACGAAGCGGCGTGCCTGCTCGCCGCCTCGGTCCGCGACCGCATCTGGCAGGGACTCGAGGCCGGCCGCCAGCCCGAGGAGCTGCGCCGGCAGTTCATCGGCGACGGTATGGCCGTGGCGCCGGCTGCCTCTGCTTCGGAGGGGTCGCCGGTATGAGCGCGGCGGGCACACCGCTGGTCCAGGTGCGCGGTCTGATCAAGCACTTCCCGATCAAGCGCGGGGTGGTCTTCCAGCGCCAGATCGGGGAGGTCAAGGCCGTCGACGATGTCTCCTTCGACGTCATCCGCGGCGAGACGCTCGGACTGGTGGGCGAGACCGGGTGCGGGAAGAGCACCACGGCCCGGCTCATCGTCCGGTTGCTCGAACCCACCGCCGGTCACGTGCTGTTCGACGGCGAGGACATCTCCGAGTGCCGGGGCGCGGGGCTCAAGGCCCTGCGCCGCGACATGCAGATGATCTTCCAGGACCCGTACTCGTCGCTGAACCCGCGCAAGACGATCGGGTCGATCATCGCCGAGCCATTCGCCATCCACGGGTTGCTCTCCGGCGAGGGCGAGCGCAAGCGCCGCGTGCAGGAGCTCATGGACCGCGTGGGTCTCAACCCCGAGCACTACAACCGCTATCCGCACGAGTTCTCCGGCGGCCAGCGCCAGCGCATCGGCGTGGCCCGGGCGATCGCGCTGGAACCGAAATTGCTCGTGGCCGACGAGCCCGTCTCCGCGCTCGATGTCTCGATCCAGGCCCAGGTGCTCAACTTGCTGCTCGGCCTGCAGCGCGACATGGGGCTGACGCTGATCTTCATCGCCCACGATCTCTCCGTCGTGCGCCACATGTGCGACCGCGTGGCCGTCATGTACCTGGGCAAGATCGCCGAGCTTGCCGCAAGCGATGTCCTCTACGCCTTTCCCCGCCACCCGTACACAGGCGCGCTACTCTCCGCCGTCCCCGTGCCCGATCCCCTCGGTGGCTCCCGCGAGCGCGAGCTGCTCTCCGGTGATGTGCCCAGCCCGGCCAATCCGCCGTCGGCGTGTCGCTTTCACACCCGGTGCCCGAAGGCTCAGGAGCTGTGCTCGACCGAGGAGCCGCTGCTGGTCGACAAGGGCACGGGCTCGCTGGCCGCCTGCCACTTCCCGCTGACCGAGGAGGAGGTGGCGCTGCGCTTGCCCCCGGCGCTGGCGCGGGGCTGGAACGGTGGCCGTCAGGCCTCGTCGGCCGCGGCGGGTGCTTCGTCCGAGGTGGTCTCGGGGGCCCCTCCGGGCTCGCCGGGGGCCTCGTCCTCCTCCTCGACGTAGAGCGACTCGGCGGCCAGGAGGTCGCCGCTACGGCCCCACAGCTTGACCTCGAGAAAGTCGGAGCGGTAGTTGTCGGGAGCGATGAGCGTGAAGCGCTCCTCGACGAGCTCACACTGGTCGACGGCCAGGTTGGCCAGCTCCGCGGTGACCAGCGCGCCGCCGGCCAGCAGCGGCACACCCCAGACCAGCGTCATGTCCGCCACCCGGCCCTGTTCGCCGCGCCAGCTGCCGATGACGTCGTCGGAGAGGTCGAGCTTCCAGTCCGGGTTGTCCTCGGCCAGCTCGGCGGTGAAGTCGGCACTGGCCGTGAAGTCGGCCGGTCCACCGCCGGCCTCGGTGAACGACACGTAGCCGAAGAGCTCGAAGCGGTTGGCCGTGCGGGCCACAGCCGGAATGTAGGTCCGCCCGCCGTAGGTGCGGTCGGGAAACCAGGCGATCGGCCCGGGGCGGCCGATGTCCTCTCCCTCGGTGTCGAGCATGCGCACGGCGGTGAGAAAGTGGCTGGCCAGGGTGTCGGCCCAGCGTCCGTACGGCAACCCCTCCTGCGGGGGTTCGGCGGCGAAGCTGACGACGAAGCGGTCCGTGGGCGGCATACGGTCGTTCAGCGTAGCCGGGTTTGTTCCAACTTCGTTTCAATCTCCGGCGTGGGGCCGCCGGGTGCGGCAAGCTGACCCCCGTGAGTGCATCGGGCCGGGGAAAATCGGGGACTGGCGAACACACCCTCGCCGAGTCCGGGGTGCGTGTGCTCCTGCCCCCGAATAAAGGGGATGGGGCCACACACCTCGTTCAGGTCCTCGGCGCGAGTGCCCCCATCCCCGTTTCGGGCACCCGCGACGAGCGGGTGGCGGCGATCGCCGCTACTCAGCGCGGTCGCGTGCGCCGCAGCCAGCTTCTCGCCGCCGGAATCGGGCAGAACGCAATCGACCGCATGGTGGCCCGTGGCCAGCTGCACCGGGAGCACCGTGCGGTGTATGCCGTAGCTCCGCCGCTTGAGGTTCCGCTCGGCTCCGAGACCGCCGCTCTTCTCGCCTGCCCCGAGGGAGCGCTCCTCAGCCACCGCTCCGCGGCGGAGGTGTGGCGTCTCGTCACTCCGAGCGACCATCCCATTGACGTCCTCATCGCCGGACGCCAGGCCGGCGCGCCGGCCGGCGTCCGCGTCCATCGGACGCGAAGTCTCCTCCCCGGCGATATGCGGATTCGGGGCGGCTTGCCGGTCACTTCGCCGGCTCGCACCATCTCCGATCTGGCTGCTGGCGCGCTGAACGCCCGGCAGGTCGAGCGTGCCCTCGACGAAGCGCTCGTGTCGCGGATCCTTCACCCTGCCCAGTTGCAGGGGGTGCTGAGCCGGTCGACTGGCCGCCGCGGCGCTTCCCTTCTCCGGTCGCTCCTCGCCCGCGGCGGGCAGACCACGCTCACGCGCTCCCAGACCGAGGAGCTCTTCCTGAGCCTCGTGCGCCAGGCCGGCCTGCCTCCGCCGCTCGTCAACACTCGCCTACACGGCTACGAGGTCGACTTCCTCTGGCCCGAGCAGGGCCTGGTGGTCGAGATCGACACCTACCGCTACCACGGAACGCCGGCCGCTTTCGAGCGTGACCGGCGCAAGGCGGCGGTCCTGACGGCGGCCGGGCTCCGGGTCATCCGGGCCACCGGCGAGCAGCTCGAGCACGAGCCGTTACAGGCGCTGGTGGCCATCGGCCAGACGCTCGCCCGCGCGGCGTAACCGCCGTTCGCCCGCTCGCCCTGGCCGCCACACGTCCGCTCGCCCTGGCCGCCACACGTCCGCTCGCCCTGACCACCGCTCGCTCGCGCGCCCTGACCGTCCGGCCGGCGCGCCACTCTGAGCCCCCATGCTGCGCCACCCCCTCACCGAGGACGCCTACCTGCGGCTGTTCGAGGAACGCGACGCGCCCGAGGCCTACGCCGTCATCGCCCGCAATCGGGCTCACCTGGCCCGCTGGCTTCCGTGGGCGGCGAGCGCCACGGAGGCATCGACCCACGCCTTCATCCGCCACACGCGCCGCCAGCTGGCCGAAAACCAAGGCCTCAACCCGGCGATCATCGTGGATGGAGCCATCGCCGGGAATGCCGGCCTCGTGCGCGTCGAGTGGCGCGACGAGCGGGCCGCCATCGGCTATTGGCTGGCCGAGGAGTACCAGGGCCGGGGAGTCATGACCGCGGCGGTCGCCGCCGTGATCGACTACGCCTTCGACACCCTCGGCCTGTACCGCCTCGAGCTCGAGGCGGCCGTGGACAACGCCCGCAGCCGGGCCATCGCCGAGCGGCTCGGTTTCACCGCGGAGGGGATCCGCCGCGGAGCGCAGAAGCAGGCCGGCGGCCGCCTGGACCTGGTCATGTACGGCCTGCTCGCGCCCGACCGGCAGGCCCGCGGGAACCCCCGCGAGAACGCCCCGCGAGAACGCCCGGCCAGACCGCCCCGCGTCAACGGCCCGCGAGAACGCCCCGCTAGAACGCCCCCCGCCGGCTGATCACCGCCGGGATCGTCCGCAGCAGGATGGTCAGATCGAGCAGGATCGACCACCGCTCGAGGTAGAGGAAGTCGAGGCGCACGAGCTCGTCGAAATCGAGGTTGGCCCGTCCGGCCACCTGCCACAGCCCCGTGATGCCGGGCAGGACGAGGTAGCGCTTCTTGTGCCACTCCTCGAGGCGCTCGAAATCCCGCAGGGGCAGGGGCCGCGGCCCGACGAGCGACATCTCGCCCCGCAGCACATTGACCAGCTGAGGAAGCTCGTCGAGCGAGAACCGGCGCAGAAACCCGCCGATGCGAGTCAGACGCGGGTCGTTGCGGATCTTGAACAGGGCGCCTGACTTCTCGTTGAGGACCTCGAGCTCCTCCTGCAACCCCTCCGCGTCCGCGCGCATGGTGCGGAACTTCAGGCAAGCGAAGGGGCGACCGGCGATGCCCGGACGCAGCGAGCGGTAGACGACCGGCCCCGGCGAGGTCAGCCTGATGGCCAGGGCGATCACCCCCAGCAGCGGCGAGAGGAGGACGAGGGTCAGGGTGGCGATGATCAGATCGAAGGTCCGCTTGAGAAAGAAGTCGAGGCCCTCGAACACCGGCGGGCGGAGCATGAACAGCGGCACCGATTGGCCGGGCACGAACTCGGCCCGCTCCATGAGGATCTCCATCGTCGTCGGGGCGACGTGGACGGTCACCCCGTGCTGGTGGCAGAGATCGACGAGCTCGACCGTTTTGTCCTGGGGGAAGTCGGGCTCGGCGAGGATGACCTCCTCGACGCGGTCGCGGGCGAGCACACCGGGGAGCTGCTCGAGCGAGCCGAGAGCGTGGATCCCGTTCGATCCGCGCGGTCGCAGGCTCCACCGGCCCACGATGTCCACCTTGGTCCGGGAGCGGTTGGAGAGCGCCTGGGCGACCGCCTCGGCGTGCTGCCCGGAGCCGAGAAGAACGGCGCGGCGGCGATAGCCGGCCCGCTCCAGCGCCCACGCCGTGGCCCGCATGTGAAGCTCGCGCAGGCCGGTGATGAACACCGTCCCGAAGATCAGCGAGCCGTAGAAGATGTAGTAGCTCGAGAAGTGCTGACCGCTGGCCAGCGCGAAGACGAGGGAGATCACGGCCACCTGGAACAGGGCCGTGGCGATCTGGGCCATCCCCGGCCGGCGGGCCCGGTCGGCGTAGAGGTCAACGCGCGCGAACATGAGCACCGTGACCAGGTAGGCGAACAGGCCCCACTGCTTGGTCTGCTGCCACGCCACGCCGTACTCGTCGTTGCCGGTCAGCGCGACCTTGAGGGCCAGGGCGGCGAGCAGCGCCGCCACCACGCCCACGTAGTCGATGGCCAGCAGGGAGAGGACGCGAATGAGGCGCCGCACCGTGGCCAGCCGCAGCGGCATGGTGAGCAGCGGCGGCCGCTTGCGGCGGACGTCTCGTTCCGGTAGTGGCGCGACTCCATGCGGGGGCGCGCGAGTGGAGCGGCGAAGGGCTTCTGTGTCCTCGATCGTCACGTCGTTGCGCTCAAGCAGTACCGTCCCCTTCGGTGGGGAACGGTAGCTGGGCCGAGAAGTTCCGGCTTATCCTCAGCGCGGGGCGCCGACGAGGGCTTGCTTGCCGGAGCGTTCGATCGTGCGGCGCAGACCCTCGCGCAGGCTGATCTCCGGCTCCCAACCCAGGATCTCTCGCGCCAGGGTGATGTCGGGCTGGCGGACCTGCGGGTCGTCGGTGGGCAGCGCTTCGAAGATGATCTCCGAGGAGGAACCGGTCACTTCGATGACCGCCTCGGCCAGTTCGAGCAGCGTGAACTCGTCCGGGTTGCCGACGTTGACGGGTTCGTGGTGGCCCGATTCGGCCAGGGCGATCAGCCCGCGGATCTCGTCGTCGACGTAGCAGAACGATCGCGTCTGGGACCCGTCTCCGAACACGGTGATCGGCCGGTCCAGCAACCCCTGGCGCAGGAAGGTGGGGATGGCCCGGCCGTCATGCGGGCGCATGCGGGGGCCGTAGGTGTTGAAGATGCGCACGATGGCCGTGTCCACGCCCTGCTGGCGGTGATAGGCCATGGTCAGAGCCTCGGCGTAGCGCTTGGCCTCGTCATAGACACCGCGGGGGCCGATCGGGTTGACATGCCCCCAGTAGGTCTCGGGCTGGGGATGGACCTGGGGATCGCCGTACACCTCGCTGGTCGAGGCGATGAGAAACCGCGCCCGGTGCTTCTTGGCCAGGCCGAGGGTGTGGTGGGTGCCATAGGAGCCGACCTTGAGCGTGTGCAGCGGCAGGCGCAGGTAGTCGATCGGCGACGCCGGCGAGGCCAGGTGGTACACGAAGTCCACCGGCTCGTCGACGAAGTACGGCTCGATGATGTCCAGGCTGAGATGGGTGAAGTTCTCGTGCCGGATGTGTTCGATGTTGCGCAGCGTGCCGGTTTCGAGGTTGTCGACGCAGATGACGCGATGGCCGCGGCGCAGCAGCTCATCGCACAGATGCGAGCCCAGGAAACCGGCCCCGCCAGTGACGAGGCTGGTTGGCATATCACCAATCTACAAGGCCCGGCGACGGCGAAGCATGTGCGCCTCGCCGCGGCGGACGGTCACCTTCTCGGCGTCGAGGTGCTCGAGCAGGGCCTGGGCGAACTTCCGCGAGGTGCCGAGCTCGTCGCGCAGGCCGGCCAGCGTGACCGCGCCGCCGTTGCGCGCACCGAGGTTCAGGACACGCTCGGTGACCTCCTCGAGCACCGCGCGGTGGTAGTGCAGGGTCTTGGTGACACGGACGGCGATGCCGGCCGCCCGCAGGGCGGCAAGGTCGCCGGGATCGAGCTCGGTATCAAGCGGCGGCTCGACGCCCGCATCCTCGAGCGCCCGGGCCAGGGCAACGGCGCTGGGCGAGAGCTCGGCGGGCGCGGCGGGCCCCGATCCTGGCCCCGGGCCGGCCGGCGCCGCGAGGGGATCGGGCCCCGCCGGCTCGCCCCGCGAAACCCGCTCCAGCCGGGCGAGGAGGTCGCGCCCGGCGCCGTGCTTGCGCGGGCATGGGTCGAGCACCGTGCCGCCGCCGAGCGTGTCGGGCGGGGCGATCTGGCGGATGACCAGCCGATCGCCGGGCGCCGGGATGAGGGCCTGCTCTAAGCGAAGCTGCCAGAAGCGGCCCCCGAGCCAGGCCAGGCGGGCCGGCGTTTCGCGGGTCCCGTGGTGAACGTGGACCCGGTCGCCGTGCTCGGGCTCTGAATCCGGGAAGGTCAGCTCGGCGTCGATCAGGTAGGTGGGGGCCAGGCCCGCCTCGATCCCCGCGAGCACATCGCCGCGGTCGAGATCGCCGGTGGCCACGCCCGTGAGGTTCACGGCCACGCGCTGGCCCGCGGCGGCTCGATCGACGCCTTGGTCGTGGACCTGAACGCCGCGCACGCGGATCCGCCGGCCGGCGGGAAGCAGGTGAAGCTCGTCCCCGCGTCCCACGCTGCCCGACCACAGCGTTCCGGTGACCACCGTCCCCGCCCCCCGGATCGTGAACACGCGGTCGATGTGCAGCCGGGCGGGCCGATCGCCGTGGGCCCGGCTGGGGAGGGCGGCGGCCGCCCGATCGAGGGCCGCCCGGAGCTCCTGTACACCGGCGCCGGTCCGGGCGCTCACCGGGATCGTCTCGGCACCGGGAAGGAGCTCGGCGGCTTCGAGCATCGCGAGGGCGGGATCGGCCAGGTCGCTTTTCGTCACGGCGATGACGCCGGTGCCCACACCCAGGGCCCGCAGCACGGCGGCATGTTCACGGGTCTGCGGCATCACCCCGTCGTCGGCGGCGACCGTCATCAGGTACAGGTCGATGCCGGTGGCTCCGGACACCATCGCTCGGACGAGGCGCTCATGGCCGGGGACGTCGATCACCGACAGCCGGCGCCCGGAGGGCAACTGCAGCAGCGCGTAGCCGAGCTCGATCGAGATTCCCCGGGCGCGCTCCTGGGGGAGGCGGTCGGTGTCGATGCCGGTCAGAGCCTTGATCAGGGCGGTCTTGCCGTGATCGATGTGGCCCGCTGTCCCGAGGGTGAGCGGCGCCGCCGTGCCCGTCACGACACCGCGGCGCGGGCGGCGCCGATGACCGCGTCGAGCTCCTCCTCGGCGACCGTGCGCGGGTCGAGCAGCAGGCGGCCCTCGTGAACGCGGGCGATGACCGGGGGATCGGCGCGGCGCAGGGCCTCGGCCAGCCTGGCCGGCGAACCGGCCAGGGCCACGGCCGGTCCTTCGAGTTCGAGCAGCGGCAGGGCTCCGCCGCCCACCTTGCCGGCGGCGCGGGTGACCTCGGCGCCTGGGCCGATCCCGTCGGCCAGCCGGGCGGCCTTGTCGGCCAGCGTCGACTCCTGCGCGCTGAGCATGGCCAGCACGGGGATGGCGCGGCGGGCCTCGGCGGGGTCGCGATAGAGCCCCAGGGTCGCCTCCAGAGCGGCTAGCGAGAGCTTGTCGATGCGCAGCGCGCGCGCCAGCGGATGGGCCCGGGCGGCGGCCACCGCGTCCCGGCGGCCCAGGAGCAAGCCGGCCTGCGGCCCGCCCAGGAGCTTGTCGCCCGAGCAGCACACGAGCGCCGCTCCGGCGGTCACCGAGCGGCGGATCGGCGGCTCGTCGGCAAGCGCCGCAATGTCCTGCGCGATGGCTCCCGAGCCAACGTCATCGATGACCGGCGGCCCGAGCGCGCAGAGCTCCTCGATCGCCACCTCGGCCACGAAGCCCAGGGCGCGGAAGTTGGAGGGGTGCACGCGCATGATGGCGGCCACGTTCTCCTCGCTGCGCAACGCGCCTTCGTAGTCGGCGAGCCTCGTGCGGTTCGTGGTGCCGACTTCGATCAGGCGGGCGCCCGACTGGGCGATGACCTCCGGAATGCGAAAGCCACCCCCGATCTCGACGAGCTGCCCGCGTGAGACGACGATGCCCGCTCCGGCTCCGGCGTTTGACGCCGCCGCCAGAAGGACGGCAGCGGCGCCGTTGTTGACGACCATGGCCGCCTCGGCGCCCGTCAGCTCACAGAGCAGGTCCTCGACGTGCGCGTGGCGGCTGCCGCGAGTACCGCTGTCGAGGTCGAGCTCGAGATTGGCGTAGCCGGCGGCGACCCGGTCCACGGCCGCGCGGGCGGCGGGCGCCAGGGGGGCGCGGCCGAGGTTGGTGTGGACGATCACGCCGGTCGCGTTGATGACGGGGCGCAGCGAGGGCGCCTGCAACGCGTCGAGCACGGCCCGGGCCCGCGCCAGCATGTCCCCCGTCGCCGGCGCGCCCTCCTGACGTGCCGCGCGCTCCTCGTCGACGGCCTGGCGAGCGGCGCGTACGGCCAGGGCGTGAGGCCCGGGCAGCGCCGCGGCGAGCTCGTGGACGGCCGGGAGCGAACGCAGGGGTGGCGCCGGCACCGCGCCGGGGCCATCCGCCGCCCGCCTCAGCTGCGCGGCCGTGGCGTCGCTCCGGGCACCCATTCGCCCTCTTCGCGCTTCCAGATGGGAACGCGGGCCTTGATCTCGTCGATGATCTCGCGGGCTCCGGCGAAGGCCTCGCCCCGGTGCGGCGCCGACGCGGCGACGATCACCGAGGGCTCGGAGAGCGCCACCGTGCCCGTACGGTGCTCGGCGGCCGCGGCGCACAGCCCGTGCCGGGTGATGGCCCGCTGGACGATTTCGTCCATCTCACGCTCGGCCATCTCCCGGTAGGCCTCGTACTCCAGAGCGGCGACCTCGCGGGTCACCCCGCTGAAGGTGACCACCGCGCCCGCCCGCGGATCGCGCACCAACTCCGTGAGCGGCTCGAGCGCGAGCGGCCCGTCGGTCACGCGCACGTGGGCGGAGCCGACCGACCCGCCCGAGACGGGCGGGATCAGCGCCACTTCGTCGCCCGGCGCCAGCGGCTGTTGATCGTCGGCGTACTCGTGGTTGACGGCCATGACCACGGGCACGCCGTCGGTGAGGTCGGCCAGCCGATCGAGTGCGTCGCGGACCCGCGCGCCCGTCGGGCACCTCGATCTCCAACTCCGGGCGGCCCGCGCGCTCGCGCAGGGCGGCGAACAATCGAATCCTCACCTGCATCGAGTCCAAGGCTAACCGTCGCGGTGAGCCGCCGCCGCGGCTCGCTGTGGCGCCCCGGGGAGGACTCGCCGGGCGGGTGTCAAATGTTCCAAAACAGTCCTGCGTAGGGTTAGGATCGGGCCCGTGATGGGTGCGGTCCAAGGGAGGGAGTAGGCAATGGCACAGGCGGCTCCGGCGACTCCGGGCGTCCCGCGTATCAATCTCGACGAGGGACTCGACCGCGGGATGGGCTTCATCGGGCTGCTGTGGGCCTCGGAGACCTCGATCATCGGCTCCGGGTGGCTCTTCGGCGCCCTCACGGCCGCCGTGATCGCGGGGCCCTCGGCGCTCATCGGCTGGGTCCTCGGCTCGGCCATCATCTTGCTCCTGGCCCTCGTGCACGCCGAGCTCGCCGGGGTGTTTCCGGTCAGCGGCGGGACGAGCCGCTTCCCGCACTACGCGTTCGGTAGCTTCGCGGGCGCGACGTTCGGCTGGGCCTCCTACCTGCAGGCGGCCAGCGTGGCGCCCATCGAGGTCCTCGCCGCCATTCAGTACCTCTCCACGGCGCACTGGGCCCGGAACTTTTTCAAGAGCAGCGCCGCCGCCGGCGGCGCCGGCGGCACGCTGCACGGTTGGGGCTATCTGGCGGCGGCGATCATGCTCCTGCTCTTCGTGATCATCAACATCGTCGGCATCCGGATCTTCGCCAGGATCAACAATGCGATCACCACCTGGAAGGTTGCCGTCCCGGTGGTCACGGTCGCCATTCTCCTCATCGGGCACTTCCATGCTTCCAACCTGGGCCAGGCCGGAGGCGGCTTCTTCACGAGCCACGACGCGATCAAGAACATCCTGCTCACGCTGCCAGCGGGGATCATCTTCTCCTTGCTGGGTTTCGAGCAGGCGGTGCAGCTCGGCGGGGAATCGGCCAACCCGGGCCGCGACCTTCCCCGTGCGGTCATTCTGTCGATCATCATCGGCGCGATCATCTACATCCTGGTCCAGCTCTCGTTCCTCGGTGCCATGAATCCGAGCGTTCTGCACGCGAACGGCGGGTGGCTCGGTCTCGGCACGAGTACGAGTCCGGTCGCCGGGGAGCTCTCCAAAGGACCCTTCTTCACGCTCGTCAGCATCGCCGGCATCTCATGGCTGGCGACAGTGCTGAGGATCGACGCCGTCATCTCCCCCGGCGGGACCGGTCTCATGTATGAGACCGCGTCCGCCCGCCTGACGTACGGCATGAGCAGAAACGGTTTCGTGCCGACGCCGTTCGAGACCGTCAACCGCTCGCGCGTCCCGGTCTTCGGGGTCATCGTCGCCACCATCGTCGGTGTCCTTTTCCTGCTGCCCTTCCCGAGCTGGGCGAAGCTCGTCAACATCGTCACCCTCACATCGGTGTTCATGTACGCCGGAGCGCCGGTCGCGCTCGGTGCGCTGCGCCGGCAGAAGCCGGACTTGCCGCGGACCTACCGGCTACCGGCGGCTGAGATCCTCGCGCCGCTCGCCTTCGTCGGCGCCGGCTGGGTCATCCTGTTCTCGGGATGGCAGACGTTCAGCACGCTGGTCGTCGCGCTGCTCCTTGGCTACGGGCTCATCGCGCTTTCCTACGCCCTGAAGCTCAACCCGCGCGCGCCGGCGATGGACTGGCAGTCGGCGCCGTGGATCTTCGCCTGGATTATCGGCATGGGCGTGATCTCCTACCTGAGCGACTTCGGCGCGGGAGGGATCATCGGCGGCATCGGCATCTTCAAGCACGTGCTCGACAAGGGCGGCACCGACGACATCGGCCTGTGGGGCGGCATCATCGCCTCCGGGGTCTTCAGCCTCATCATCTACGTCTGGGCTCTGTACACGCGGCTGCCTGAGTCCAAGGTCGACGAGTACGTGCGCGACGTGTACCCGCCGCCGGTCGCCGAATAGCGGCGGGGGCCAGCCACGACCGGGCGTCGTCGCGGCGCCTGACGTGCGCCGGGTAATCTCCGGCCATGGCCACTGCCGACGAGCACCGCACGATTGCCCCCCTCGTGGGACCCGACGATCCGCGCCGGTTCACCGACTCGGGGATCGAGACCAAGCGGCCTCTACACCGAGCAGGACGCGCCCGGCGATCTCGCCGAGCGCCTCGGGGAGCCGGGGGAGTACCCGTACACGCGCGGGATCCACCGCGACATGTACCGCAAGCAGCTGTGGACGATGCGCCAGTACGCGGGCTACGCCAGCGCCAAGGAGTCCAACGAGCGCTACCGCTACCTGCTCCAGCACGGCTCGACCGGCCTCTCCATGGCCTTCGATTTGCCGACCCAGCTCGGTTTGGACTCCGACGACCCTCGCTGTCTGGGCGAGGTCGGCCGCACGGGGGTGGCCATCGACACCATCGATGACATGCGGACCGCCTTCGACGGCATCCCGCTCGACCAGGTCTCCACGTCGATGACCATCAACGCGCCCGCCTCGGTGCTCCTGCTCCTCTACGAGCTCGTGGCCGAGGAGCAGGACGTGACCTCCGAGCAGCTGCGGGGCACGACTCAGAACGACATCCTCAAGGAGTACATCGCCCGCGGGAACTTCATCTACCCGCCCGAGGGCGCCATCCGCCTGACCACGGATCTGTTCGCCTATTGCCGCGAGCGGGTGCCGAAGTGGAACACGATCTCGATCAGCGGCTACCACTTTCGCGAGAAGGGCTGCTCGGCCGTCCAGGAAGTCGCCTTCACGCTGTCCAACGGCATCGCCTACGTCCAGGCGGCCATCGACGCCGGCCTCGAGGTCGACAACTTCGCCCCGCGGCTGGCCTTCTTCTTCAACGGCCACAACAACGTCTTCCAAGAGGTGGCCAAGTTCCGGGCCGCCCGCAAGATGTGGGCCGAGATCATGCGCGAGCGCTTCGGAGCCAAGGACGAGCGCTCGTGGCGGCTGCGCTTCCACACCCAGACGGGCGGAGTGACGCTGACCGCTCAGCAGCCTGAGAACAACATCGTCAGAGTGGCGCTGCAGGGCTTCGCGGCCGTGTGCGGGGGCACCCAGTCGCTGCACACCAACGGCTTCGACGAGGCCCTGGCCCTGCCCACCGAGCGGGCGGCCCGGATCGCCCTGCGCACCCAGCAGATCATCGGCTACGAGTCGGGCGCCGCCGACACCGTGGACCCCTTCGCCGGCTCCTACTTCGTTGAGGCCCTGACCGGCGAGATCGAGCAAAGCGCCCGGGAGCTCATCGCCAAGATCGACGAGCTCGGTGGCTCGGTGCAGGCCATCGACTTCATGAAGAACGAGATCGAGGAGTCGGCCTTCGGCTACCACGAGCGCTACCGGACGGGCCAGGACATCGTCGTCGGCGTCAACAAGTACGTCGACGAGGGCACACCCGAGGTCCCCGACATCCTGCGCGTCGATCCGGAGTCCGAGCGCCAGCAGTGCGCGCGGCTCAAAGAGTTCAAGGCCAATCGCGACCAGGACCTGGTCGACCGCCGGCTCGAGGAGATTCGTGAGGCGGCCCGGGGCACGGACAACCTCCTGCCCGTGCTGCGTCAAGCGCTCAAGGACCGCTGCTCGATGGGCGAGGTGTGCACGGCCATGCGCGACGTGTTCGGCGATTACCAGCCCAATATGTGATCCGGGTTTCGCGGACGCGAACCTCGAGCCCGGGGGGCTAGCTGCGCTCGCTGTCGAGGTGGGCCATCTGCGGCTCGGGGTAGCGGGCGCCCGCGACCGCATCGGCCGGAACGGCCTGCTCGAGCCGCTCCAGATCCTCGGGACCCAGCTCGAGTTCGAGTGCCTCCAGGGCTTCGCTCAAACGCTCGCGGGTGCGGGCGCCGATGAGGGGAACAATGTCATCGCCGCGGGAGAGAACCCAGGCGATGGCCAGCTGGGCCACGGTGGCACCGTGGCCAGCAGCGACGTCACGGAGCGCATCGACCACGGCCAGGTTGCGCTCGAGGTTCTCGCCCCGGAAGCGGGGCGCCCGGGCGCGGAAATCGTTGCCGGCCAGCTGGCGCTCCGCGGACCAGTGACCGCTGATCAGCCCCCGCGAGAGGACGCCATAGGCGGTGATGGCGATCCCCAGCTCACGGCAGGCGGGCAGGATCTCGCGCTCGATGCTACGGGTGACGAGGGCGTATTCGATCTGCAGGTCGCAGATGGGGTGGGTGGCGGCCGCCCGGCGGATCGTCTCGGCGCCGACCTCCGAGAGCCCGATGAAGCGGACGTAGCCGGCCTGCACCATCTCGGCGATGGCGCCCACGGTCTCCTCGATGGGAACGTTGGCATCCAGGCGAGCCGGCCGGTAGACGTCGATGTGGTCGGTGCGCAGGCGCTGCAGCGTGTAGGCCAGGGCCGTCTTGACCGCCTGGGGCCGGGCGTCGTAGCCGAGCCAGCTTCCGTCCGGCCCGCGCTGGGCGCCGAACTTGACGCTCAGCTTGACCTGGTCCCGGGTGCCGGGCCGCTGCGCGAGGGCGCGGCCGATGAGCATTTCGTTGTGACCCATGCCGTAGAAGTCGCCGGTGTCGAGGAGGTCGATCCCGGCGTCGATGGCCGCGTGGATGGTGGCCACGCTCTCCTCCTCGGGAGCGGGGCCGTACATGCCCGACATGCCCATGCAGCCCAGGCCGACGGCGGAGACTTCGGGTCCGGCTTGACCGAGCTGGCGGCGGCTGAGCATGGTCGGTCCTTTCTGTGGGGACGAGTCGAGGCGGCTTTTCATCCAAGCACAGCGCCGGCGGATGACTTCATGCAGCGGTCGGATCGCCGGGAAGGAGTCCCCGGCGGGTGGGCGAAACTCGAAGCCATGGCTGACGTGACAGCAAGCCGAACCTTGGTCAAATCGCACCCGGAGCTGTGGACCGAGTGCAGCGACGCCGAGTCGCTGGCCCGGCATCTGGGCCGCTTCGGCGAGATCCGGATCACCAGGCTCGAGCCCGAAACCGCCGTTGCCTGGGAGGGCGAGCACGCGAGCGGCACGGTGAGGCTCGAGCCCTCGGGCTGGGGGACCCGGGTGGTGCTGACGGCGACCTCCGCATACACGGATGGCCCGGATGAGCCAGCGCCCGCGGTCGAGCAGGCCCCGCCTGACCTGGCGTCCGCGGAGGCCGGGGGGGCGCGCAGCGCAGCGCCGGTGAGCGCGGAGGCCGTGCCGTGGACGCCCGCGCCGCAGCGCGCATACTCGGCCCTTCCCCGTTCGCCCGCGGCCCGTCCGAGTGCAGCGCCCGCCCGGCGCCCGGGGCTCTTCGCCCGGATGCTGGCCGCCTTCGGTGCGCGCAAGCCGCCGGCATCCGGGGTCGGCCGCCGGCCGGTGCCCGTGAGGCCGGCGCAGGCACGGGTCCGCCAGCCGATCCCGGTTCCCGTGGTGGCGATGCCCGAGGCGACGGCGGGCACAACCGCGTCGAGGCGGTACCCCCCGGCCGGTATGGCACCGGCGCCGATGACGGCCGCGGCGTCCCTGCGCTGGGGCGAATCGGCGGCGCGCCAGGCGCCCGACGCGCCCGAGGAGCCCGCCGCGACGGCGACGGCAGGCCTGAGCGAGGAGTCCGCCGCGACGGCGACGGCAGGCCTGAGCGAGGAGTCCGCCGCGACGGCGACGGCAGGCCCGAGCGAGGACTCCGCCGTCACCACCGTGATCGACAAGATCGTCGCGGCCCAGGAGCCCAGCGGGATCGACGCCCATGCGGCGCTCAGAGCGGCCCTGGACAGCCTCGGACAGGCGCACCACCGTCCGTACTCGCGGGCCTAGCCCGCCTCGCCGGACCCGAAGCCTCCCGGCGCTGCCCGCGCCGACCCCAGGGCCGTAAACTCGCGCGCCACCATGCGCGACCAAGCCCCTGAGACCTACGAGGAAAAGCTCGAACAGCTGCAAGAGCTTCGCCACGAAGCCATCCACGCCGGCAGCGAGGCGGCGGTGGCCAAGCAGCACGAGCGCGGCAAGTACACGGCCCGCGAGCGAATCGAGAAGCTGCTCGACCCGGGCTCCTTCCAGGAGCTCGACGTGTTCGTCCGCCATCGGACCCATGACTTCGAGATGCAGAAGAACCGGCCCTGGGGCGACGCCGTGGTCACCGGGCACGGGACGATCGACGGTCGCCGGGTGTGCGTGTTCAGCCAGGACTTCACCGTGTTCGGCGGTTCTCTGGGCGAGGTCATGGGCGAGAAGATGTGCAAGGTCATGGACCTGGCGGCCAAGATCGGCTGCCCGGTCATCGGCATCAACGACTCCGGCGGGGCCCGCATCCAGGAGGGCGTGGTCTCCCTCGGCGCCTACGGCGACGTCTTCCTGCGCAACGTCCGCTCCAGCGGCGTCATCCCCCAGATCAGCCTGATCATGGGGCCCTGCGCCGGCGGCGCCGTGTACTCGCCCGCCATCACCGACTTCATCTTCATGGTGAAGGAGACCTCGCACATGTTCATCACCGGGCCCGACGTCATCAAGACGGTCACCGGTGAGGAGGTCGATTTCGAGTCGCTGGGCGGCGCCATGGCCCACAACACCAAGTCGGGCGTGGCCCATTTCGCCTGCGAAGACGAGGACGCCTGTCTGGAGGACGCCCGTTATCTGTTCTCCTTCCTGCCCCAGAACAACCTCGAGCCGCCGCCGCGGATCATGCCGACCGACGATCCGCTGCGCATGGACGAGGAGCTCGACACCGTTGTCCCCGACAGCCCGAACAAGCCCTACGACATGCGCGATGTCGTCCGGCTGGTGGTCGACGACGGGGAGTTCTTCGAGGTCCACGAGCACTACGCGCGCAACATGGTGTGCGGCTTTGCCCGCCTGGACGGCCACTCCATCGGCGTGGTGGGCAACCAGCCGGCCCAGCTCGCCGGCGTGCTGGACATCGAGTCCTCGGAGAAGGGGGCGCGGTTCATCCGCACCTGCGATGCCTTCAACATTCCCCTCCTCACCTTCTGCGACGTCCCGGGCTTCCTGCCGGGCACGGCCCAAGAATGGGGCGGGATCATCCGTCATGGCGCCAAGCTCCTCTACGCCTACGCGGAGGCGACGGTCCCGAAGATCACCGTTATCACCCGTAAGGCCTACGGCGGGGCCTACGACGTCATGGGCTCAAAGCATCTGGCGGCCGACTTCAACATCGCCTGGCCGACGGCCGAGGTGGCGGTGATGGGCCCCGAGGGCGCGGTCAACATCATCTATCGCCGCGACATCCAGAGCTCGCCCACGCCGGACACCCGCCGGACCAAGCTCATCAATGACTACAAGGCGCACTTCGCCAACCCCTACGCCGCGGCCGAGCGGGGCTACATCGACGACGTGATTATCCCCCACGAGACACGGCCCAAGGTCATCACGGCGCTCGAGACCCTGCAGAGCAAGCGCGAGCCCGGCCCGCGCCGCAAACACGGGAACATCCCTCTGTGACATCGGCCTGCGCATGCCCAACCGACGTCCCAAGCTGACGCTCGTCGCCCCCGACGCCTCGCCCGAGGAGACGGCCGCCGTGGTCGCCGCGCTGGAGCGGTTCATGCGCGAGACGGCTCCGCTTCCGGCCCCGCCTCCGCCGCGCCGGGACGCGTGGCTGCAGGCCGCGCTCAGCGAGGGAGTCCGGCAAGCGCCGGAGCCGCCGGCCCCCTGGACATAGAGGCTTGACAGGGCGACCGAGGGTATGAGAGGTTCGCCCGGAGGCGGCCTCTGGGCCGCTCCGAGCCAGGGAGGTCGAAAGAACGTGCGCGACTGGGGCGCAGCCCACGACGGACGTCTTGAGCCCGCAGGGGATCTGTGGACTCGCGCTCGCGCTCGCCGAATCGCCCGTGACCGCCGGCATGGCGCGGCCCGCATCGCCGCTGCCGGCCTCCGTCGCGGCAGCGGCTGAGAGCGCACCGCGCGCCGCGGCGGTTCGCGCCCGCCGTCGCGGCGCCGGTCTGTCTGGGAGCGCCGGGTTCGTCCCGGCCGGCCCGCCGGCCGCGCCGGTCCGTCCGGAGCGCTGGCTCGTCCCGGCCGGCCCGCCGGCTAGGCCCCTCGGATTTCGAAACTCCTGCCCTCGCGCCCAAAAGCCGATAATCCGATTGCCTTTTGGTACATTAGTCCGCTCGTACGCGACCCGGAAGGACCCCGATGGAGCCCGCATCGCTCGACAGCCAGACCGAAAGCCCCACCGCCGCCCGCACCGGTTCTCTGGAGAACCCCGAGATCGTCGAGAACGTTCCGGGCCACGTCATCCCCATCCTCGAGCGGGAGTTTGACGACTTCGACACCGAGTCGACCCGGTTTCTCCAGGACGACCTCGAAGAGGAGACGTTCATCAAGTTCCGCCTCAAGCAGGGCGTCTATGGCCAGCGCCAGCCCGGGGTCCAGATGGTCCGGGTCAAGCTGCCCCTGGGCGGGGTGACCCCCGATCAGCTCGACGCCTTCGCGGCCGGGATCGAGAAGTACGTCCCCCTGCGCAAGGGCCACATCACCACGCGCCAGAACATCCAGATGCACCATGTGCCGCTGCCCGACGCGGCCAGGCTCATCCGGGAGCTAGGCGACGCCGGCCTTTCGAGCCGTGAGGGATGCGGCAACACCATGCGCAATGTGACCGGTGACCCCCGGGCCGGTGTCCTCGCGGGCGAGGAGTTCGACATCACTCCGTATGCCGGCGCCTACGTGCGCTACTTCGTGCGCCATCCCACGACTCAGTCGATGCCCCGCAAGTTCAAGACCGCCTTTGCCTCCACGGCCGGCGACAACACGATCGCCAAGATCCACGACCTGGCCTTTCTGCCCAAGCTGCGGGACGGGGTCAAGGGCGTCGAGGTCATCGTCGGCGGCGGCACCTCGATCATGCCGCGCCTCGCCCCGTCGCTCTACGACTTCATCGAGCTCGACAACGGCGACTACCTCAAGGTGGCCGAGGCAATCGTGCGGATCTTCGATCGCACCGACTGGCTGCGACCCAACCGCGCCCGTGCCCGCATCAAGGTGCTCATCGACAAGATCGGCATCGACGCCTTCCGCGAGCTCGTCGACGAAGAGCTCGACGGAGACTGGGTCAACGAACGCGACTTCTCGCTCGAGCGCATCTTCTACGACCACGACGAGGAGCTCAACGCTCCCCACCGGCGGGACTCCTACGCCTCGGCGAACGGTGACCTGCGCGAGTGTGACCGCTTCATCGCCACCAACGTCCTCGCTCAGCGCCAGCACGGCTTCTCGACCGTGGAGGTCGTCGTCCGCCGCGGCGACCTGACCCCCGGCCAGCTCCGCGGCCTGGCCGAGATCATGCGCGAGTATTGCGGCGGCTACGCCCGGACGACCGTGCATCAGAACCTCGTCCTGCGCTGGGTCCGCGACGAGGCGCTTTACGAGGTGTGGCGGGCGCTCAGCGACCTCGGGCTCGGCGACGCCGGCGCGGACGAGATCACCGACGTGGTCAGCTGCCCGGGGACCGATTCCTGCAAGCTCGGGATCACGAGCTCGATGGGCCTCAACCAGGCCATCCACGAGCGCCTCGCGTCCATGGAGCTCAGCGACGAGCTCACCCGGCGCATCCACATCAAGATGAGCGGCTGCCCCAACGGGTGCGGCCAGCACCACATCGCCAACATCGGCTTCTACGGCGCCTCGATCAAGGTGGGCGAGCACACGATTCCCGCCTATATCCCGCACGTCGGCGGCGCCTACGAGGGCGGCGACGTCCAGTACGGCCAGCGGCTCAAGGCCCGTCTGCCCGCCAAGCGGGTCCCCGAGGCGGTCGAGCGCTGGATCCGGTTCTACGAGGCCGAGCGGACCGCTGAAGAGGAGTTCAACGCCTTCGTCGACCGGGTGGGCACCAAGGAATTTGAGGCCCAGGTGAAGGACCTGACCATGCCGGTCGAATTCAACCTCGAGAACATGAACGTCTTCATCGACTGGACGAAGAACGTGCCGTTCGAGGTCATCCGCGGCGAGGGGGAGTGCGCGGTCTGATGGCCGTAACCACGCTCGAGCTCGAGCGCGCCTCCGCGCAGGAAGTGGTGGCCTACGCGGTGGAGCGCTTCCATCCGCAGTTGACGACGGCCTGCTCCTTTCAAAAGGAGGAGTCGGTTCTCATCCACATGCTCACCGACGTCTGCCCGGACGCCCGCGTGTTCACCATCGACACCGGGGTGCTGTTCCCCGAGACCATTGCCGCTTGGAAGCAGTTCGAGGACCGGTTCGGGCTGCAGGTCGAGGTCCTCGACGCCACCAGCCCCGAGGGCCCCTGGGGGCCTGAGCGGTGCTGCGGCGAGGCCAAGGTCGACGCCCTGGAGCGTGCCCTTGACGGCGTCGAGGCATGGGTGACGGGGATCCGGCGCGAGCAGGCGCCGACCCGCGCCGCGGCGGCCAAGCTCGAGCGCGATGAGCGCCGGGGGATCTGGAAGGTCAATCCGCTCGCCGAGTGGACCGACAAGGACGTCTGGGCCTACATCAGCCGCCATGACCTGCCCTATAACGTCCTGCACGACCAGGGCTATTCGTCGATCGGATGCGTCCCCTGCACGCTGCCCGGGAGTGGGCGTGAGGGGCGCTGGGCCGGGCAAACCAAGACCGAGTGCGGTCTTCACGTAACCGTCAGTGGTTAACCTCAGCGAGGCCCGGCCCGGGCTCCCCCCGTCCATGACTCCCGGTTCATACGAGCTCTCCCACCTCGACGCGCTCGAGGCGGAGGCGATCTACATCTTTCGTGAAGTGGCGGCGCAGTTCGAGCGCCCCGTCCTGCTCTTCAGCGGGGGCAAGGACTCGCTCGTGCTCCTGCGGCTGGCCGAGAAGGCATTCCGGCCCGCCCGCTTTCCCTTCCCGGTCATGCACGTCGACACGGGTCACAACTTTCCCGAGGTGCTCGAGTTCCGTGACCGGCTGATCGACTCGCTCGGTGAACGGCTCATCGTGGCCAGCGTCCAGGAGTCGATCGACCGCGGGCGGGTGGTCGAAGAGCAGGGACCGCGGGCCTCGCGCAACCGCTTGCAGACGACGACGCTCCTCGATGCCCTCGCCGAGCACGGCTTCGATGCCGCCTTCGGCGGGGCGCGGCGCGACGAGGAACGCGCCCGGGCCAAGGAGCGTGTCTTCTCGTTCCGTGACGACTTCGGCCAATGGGATCCCAAGGGCCAGCGACCGGAACTGTGGGCGCTCTACAACGGCCGCATCCGCAAGGGGGAGCACGTCCGCGTGTTCCCGCTCTCCAACTGGACCGAGCTTGACGTCTGGCAGTACATCGGCCGTGAGCGGCTCGAGGTGCCTCTCCTCTACTTCGCCCACACCCGCCAGGTGTTCGAGCGCGACGGCATGCTCTACGCGCTCAATCCCTACATCGAGCTGGTCGACGGCGAGCACCCGTTCGAAGCCTCCGTGCGCTATCGCACAGTCGGCGACATGACCTGCACCGGAGCGGTGCGCTCGCAGGCGGCCACCCTGGATGCCGTCGTGGCCGAGATCGCCGCCACCCGGATCACCGAGCGCGGCGAGACGCGAGCCGACGACCGCGTGACCGAGGCGGCCATGGAGGACCGCAAGCGCGAGGGATATTTCTGAGCATGCCCGGCACGGTCACCAACGGCCACGCGCCCCGCGTGCGCACGACCGAGCTCCTGCGCATCGCCACTGCGGGCTCGGTCGACGACGGGAAGTCAACCCTGATCGGCCGCCTTCTCTACGACTCCAAGCAGATCCTGGCCGACCAGCTCGAGCACGTCATCCAGACCTCCGAGCGACGGGGCGACGGCTATCTGAACCTGGCCCTGCTCACCGACGGGCTGCGGGCCGAGCGCGAGCAGGGCATCACCATCGACGTCGCCTATCGCTACTTCCAGACGCCGCGGCGCAAGTTCATCGTCGCCGACACCCCCGGTCACGAGCAGTACACGCGCAACATGGTCACCGGGGCCTCCACCGCCGACGTGGCCATCGTCCTCATCGACGCCCGCAAGGGCGTCAGCGTGCAGACCCACCGGCATGCCTTCATCTCCGCCCTGCTGCGGATCCCGCACCTGGTGGTGTGCGTGAACAAGATGGATCTGGTCGGCTACGACGAGACCGTCTTCGATGACATCGTCGACGAGCTCACCGATTGGGCGGCGCCGCTCGACATCCACGACATCACCTTCATCCCCATCTCGGCCTTGCACGGCGACAACGTCGTCGAGCGCTCGACGGTCATGGACTGGTATGGGGGCCCGCCACTGCTCTACCACCTCGAGCACGTCGTCATCGCCCCCGATCGCAACTTGGCCGACGTCCGCTTTCCCGTGCAGTGGGTGGTGCGGCCGATCAGCGACGAGCACCACGACTACCGCGGTTATGCAGGGCAGATGGCCGGTGGCCTGCTGCGCCCCGGCGACGAGGTGCAGGTGCTCCCGAGCGGGCAGAGGTCCCGCGTGGCGGCCATCGACACCTATGACGGCGAGAGCGATGTGGCCTTCCCGACCATGTCCGCGACCCTGCGCCTGGCCGACGAGCTCGACGTCTCGCGCGGCGACATGATCGTGGGCGGGGACGACCTCCCCGTGGTCACCCGGGACCTCGAGGCGGTCGTGTGCTGGATGGACACCAAACCGCTGCGCGCGGGCGGGCGCTACACGATCAAGCACACCGCCCGCGACGCCCGCGCCGTGGTGGACGAGCTCGACGGCCGCATCGACGTCAACACCCTCGCCCACGAGCCGGCCGAAGCGCTCGAGCTCAACGGGATCGGACGCGTGCGCCTGCGCACGAGCGCGCCGCTCGTCGTCGACCTCTACCGCCAGAACCGCACGACGGGGAGCTTCATCCTCATCGACGAGGCCAGCAACGACACCGTTGCCGCCGGCATGATCGTGGCCGCCTCTTAACCGACGACCCCCAGTTCGCTTCAGCGGACTCGCCGGCGAGTCCAGAGGACCCGCCGGCGCCTAAAGTGATCTCCGCGTGTCCGCCCCCTCGCTCAGCCGGCCGGTGACCAGGCTGGCCGCCCCGGCCCTCTACCTCGTGGCCACCGCCGCGCTGGTTGCCCTGCTCGGCATCCCCTACCAGCGCGACATCATCGCCGTGTGGGCGGTGCTCGGCCTTCTGTGTTTTTCCATGGCCGACCTGCGGGGCTCGGCCCGCGGCATCCTGCTCGAGTGGGTGCCGTTCATGGCCATCCTCATCGCCTACGACTCGCTGCGGGGCGGCGCCGGGCACCTGTTTGCCGTTCATTACCTGCCCCAGCTCGACGCCGACCGCTGGCTGTTCGCCGGCACCACCCCGACGGTGTGGCTGCAGCAGCGGCTGTGGCACGGCCACGTCCACTGGTACGACGTCATGTGCTGGGGCGTGTACCTGACCCATTTCTTCGCCACGCCGGTGCTCGCGGCCATCCTGTGGAAACGCGATCGTCCCCGTTTCCGGGTCTATGCCGTGCTCGTGATCATGCTGTCGTTCATGGGCCTGGCCACCTACGCCCTGTTTCCGGCCGCCCCGCCGTGGATGGCCGCCGATGCCCACCTGATGGCGCCGGTCGTCCGCATCGTCCCCCAGGTCTTCGTGGCCCTTGGCGTGCACTCCGCCGGTTCGCTCATCGAGCATGGCTACCACTACGCCAACAACGTCGCCGCCGTGCCTTCCCTGCATACGGCCTTCGCCCTGCTCATCACGATCACGCTCTGGCCGCTGACGCCGCGGTGGCTGCGTCCCGTCCTCGTCGCCTATCCGCTGGCCATGGCCTTCACCCTCGTCTACACCGGCGAGCACTATGTCTTCGATGTCCTCCTAGGATGGATCTATGCACTCGTGGCCGTCGTCGCGGCGCGCCGGTCGTTGAGCTGGTGGGCGCAGCGACGGCTGCGCCGGGCGAGTGCTGAGCCCGCTTACACCGCGCCGGGACTCGCGCTCCGCCGGCCCTAATTCGCACCCATAGGTAAAGTCACCCGCCGATGTTTTCCAAGGTCTTAATCGCCAACCGGGGCGAGATCGCGATCCGGATCATCCGGGCTTGCCAGGAGCTCGGGATCAACACCGTGGCCGTCTACTCCGAGCTCGACCGCGATGCGCCACACGTCAAGCGCGCCGGAGAGGCCTACCTGCTCGGACCCGGTCCGGCCAGCGAGAGCTACTTATCCATCGAGAAGCTGCTCGACGCCGTCAAGCGCTCCGGCGCTGAGGCCGTCCATCCCGGCTACGGGTTCCTGGCCGAGAACGCCACCTTCGCCCAGGCCCTCGAAGACGCCGGCATCACCTTTATCGGGCCGCCCGCCTCGGCCATCGAGGCCATGGGCTCAAAGACGCGGGCCCGCGAGCTCATGGCCAAGGCCGGTGTCCCCATCGTTCCGGGCACCACCGAGCCGGTGGGCACCCTCGACGAGGCTCGCCAGGTCATCGAGGACACGATCGGATACCCCGTGGCCGTCAAGGCGGCCGGCGGCGGCGGGGGCAAGGGCTTTCGCGTGGCGCTGAGCGAGGACAAGCTCAAGGACGCCTTCGAGGGCGCGGCCCGCGAGGGTGAGAAGTTCTTCGGGGACGCCACCGTCTACCTCGAGCGCTATCTGCCCGATCCCCGCCACGTTGAGGTCCAGGTTCTGGCCGACACGCACGGCAACGTCATCCACCTCGGCGAGCGCGACTGCTCGCTGCAGCGCCGCCACCAGAAGCTGATCGAGGAGGCCCCGGCCCCGGCCGTGGACGAGGAGCTGCGGGCTCGGATCGGTCAGATCGCCACCGAGGCCGCCGCCGCGGTCAAATACACCGGCGCCGGCACTATCGAAGGCCTGCTTCAGGAAGGCGAGTACTTCTTCTTGGAAATGAACACGCGGGTCCAGGTCGAGCACTGCGTGACCGAGATGGTCACCGGCATCGACATCGTCAAGGAGGGCATCCGCGTCGCCGCGGGCGAGCCCCTGTCGATCAAGCAGGACGACCTCGAGCTGCGCGGCCATGCCATCGAGTGCCGGATCAACGCCGAGGACGCCTCGAAGAACTTCGCTCCCGCGCCGGGCACGATCACCTCCTATCGGGAGCCGGCTGGCCCCGGCGTGCGCGTGGACTCGGGGGTGACCGAGGGTTCGGAGATCTCCCCCATGTACGACCCCATGGTGGCCAAGCTGATCGTCTGGGACGCCGACCGCGAACAGGCCACCCTGCGCATGGTGCGCGCCCTGCGCGAGTACGAGATCGGCGGCGTCAAGACGCTGCTGCCCTTCCACGAGGCCATCCTCCAGACCGAGCAGTGGGCCAATGCCGAGACCTGTCGCGACCTCATCGAGGACCGCAGCTGGCTGAAGTCGCTGGCCACGCCGCCGCCCGAAGCTCCCGCCGAGTCCGAGGACGGTGAGACCGTCGAGCAGGCCTACACCGTCGAGGTCTCGGGCAAGCGCTTTGAGGTCAAGGTCATCGGCCCGCCCATGGCCGGCGCAGTGGCCGCCGTGAACGGCTCCGCGCCCGGCGGCCGGCGCCCCGCCCGCTGGGGGCCGGCGGGCGCCCCGGCGCAGCGGCGGCGGCTCGCGCGCAGGCAACGGTGGCGGGGACACGCTCGCCTCACCCCTTCAGGGCACGGTGCTCAAGGTCGCCGTCGAGCCGGGGGCGAGCGTCGACGAGGGCGCCCTCATCTGCGTGATCGAGGCCATGAAGATGGAGAACGAGATCACCGCCCACAAGGCCGGCACGGTCAAGGAGCTGCCCATCTCCGCCGGCGCCGCCGTGACCAGCGGCGACACGCTCGCCGTCATCACCGCGGCGGCTGAATAAGGGACTCCCGAGTTTCGCGCCGCGAAACTCAATGACGCATCGTGAGACCGGCCACGTTCTCGGCGTGGATCTGCCGCTGGCGCGCGCTGCGCCGGCCCTCCGGGCAGGGCGACGTCGCTCCCGCCCTCGCGCAGGGCGGTGAGGTAGGCGAGGTCCTCCCGGTGGATGCGCTCGGCCTGCTCGCGGCGCATCGGCGCGCCATGGCCGGGCACGACCCACTCGGCGCCCGGCAGGAGGCGGCCGAGCCGGTCCAGGGTCTGGATCTAGGCCTCGATCGAGCCGCCGGGACTGAGCATGGGGATCTCGACCGGCGAGAGGTAATCCCCGCCCACGAGCACGGCCGCCCAGGGGATCCAGATCGCCATCCCGTCCTGGTATGTCCTTCGGCGAGATGCAGTTCGAGCTCGTGCTGGTGGCCGAGCCCCAGTTTGCCCGGCACGGGAAGCTCCTGGATCCCGCCCAGCGAGAGGGCCCCCCGGGCCTCCACGTAGTTCTCCTCGTCGAAGCGGCGTAGCGCTCGCTGGGCCTCACCGGGCTCGTCGCGCAGTCGAGCGGCGGTGCTGTGGGCGCAGCCCAGCGCGGCCTGGGCAAAGGCCAGGCGCCCGAGCAGGTGGTCCCAGTCCCCGTGGGTGGCCAGCAGGCCCGAGACGGGAAAGCCGGCCTGCTCGAGGACGCCGGGGAGCGGCCTCGAGCTCGTCGGGGTAGACCGGGGAGTCGACGAGGAAGCCCTCCTGGCCCGAGCGCACGGCCGTGCACGTCGTCTGCCAGACGCGGCTGATGAAGACGAGGACGTCCTGATGGAGCGCCAGCAGGCGCATGAGCGACCGTTAGCCGACGCCCAGTAACTTCGCCGCTTCCTTGAGCGTGGCGACCTCGGCGTCCGGCTTCTTCTGCCCGGACTCCAGCGGTTCCTTGGAGCGGTTGACCCAGATGACGGGGATCTTCTTCTTCAGGCAGGGCTCGACGTCGTAGTAGTAGCTCGAAGCGATGTGCACCCAGCCCTTTTTGCCCCCGATCCGCCGCTCGCACTCGGTGAAGTGGGCGGGATCGGGCTTGTAGGAGCGGACCTGCTGGGCGGTGACGACGAGGTCGAAATCCAGGGGGATGTGGCGCCGAGTCTGGCCGAGGAGCTTGTCGTCGATGTTCGAGATGAGCCCGACCCGGTATTTCTTGGCGATCTTCTGAAGCACCGAGTTGGTCTCCTTGAACGCGGGCCAGCGCTGGACGGCGTCGGGCAGGAAGCTCGAGCGCGACGGCTCGAGTGGCCAGTCGAGCTCCTTGGCGATCTGGACGGCGGTCCGCCGCAGGACCTCGGCGTAGAGCTCGTAGGAGCCGGCCTGGATCTGCATCTGGGCCTCGTGAAAGAGGCGGACCACCTCGTCGCGCTCGAGCGTGAAGCCGTCGCGCTGGGCCTCGCGGGCGAACGCCTCAAAGGCCCCGGTGTCCCAGTCGATCAACGTGCCGTACACGTCAAAGGTCACGAAAGTGACGTCCTTAGGAACTGCCATGGCGCGGGCATGATGCCATGGCGGACGATGCAATAGAGTGCCGAGCGGCTCATGGACCTGCTCGAGTACCAGGGAAAGCAGCTCTTCGCGCGCCACGACGTGCCGGTGCCCAGCGGCCGGCCCGCCACCACCATCGAGCAGGCCGTCGCCGCCGCCGACGACATCGGCTACCCGGCTGTGATCAAGGCTCAGGTCCAGATCGGCGGCCGCGGGAAGGCCGGCGGGATCAAGATCGCGCAGGACGGCCGCGAGGCCGCTGCCCACGCCGAGGCGATCCTCGGGATGGACATCCGCGGGCTCACCGTCCACGAGCTGTGGGTCGAGGGCGCCTCCGAGATTGCCTCCGAGTACTACGCCTCCGTGGTCTTCGACCGCTCGGCCAAGGCGCCGCTGGTCATGCTCTCCACCAAGGGCGGGATGGACATCGAGGCGGTGGCCGAGGAGGACCCCCAGGCCATCGCCCGCCTCCACGTCGATCCCATGCTCGGCTTTCAGGACTTCCACGGACGGCGTCTGGCCTTCGAGGCCCGGGTGGATGCCGATGTCGTTCGCCCGGTGGGCGAGATGCTGGCCAAGCTCTACGACGTCTTCATCGCCGAGGACGCCACCCTGGTCGAGGTCAACCCGCTCATCGTGACCCCCGAGCGCACGGTCAAGGCGCTGGACGCCAAGGTCACCCTCGACGACAACGCGCTGTACCGCCATCCCGAGAACGCCGCTCTGCGCGACATTTCGGCCGAGGACCCCCAGGAGCGGATGGCCAAGGAGCGCAACCTGACCTACGTCAAGCTCGACGGGAACATCGGCATCCTCGGCAACGGCGCCGGCCTGGTCATGTCGACCCTCGACGTCGTGGCCGGCGCGGGGGGCTCGCCGGCCAACTTCCTCGACGCCGGCGGGGGCTCCAAAGCCGACGCCATCACCAGCGCGGTCGAGGTCATCCTCTCCGACGAGAAGGTCAAGGCCGTCCTCTTCAACATCTTCGGCGGGATCACCCGCTGCGACGAGGTCGCCCGGGGCCTCATCGAGGCCTTTGACCAGATCAACCCCCAGGTCCCCTTCGTCGTGCGCCTCGATGGCACCAACGACCAGGAGGGCCGGGCCCTGTTGGCCGAGGCTAACCTGCCCAACGTGTTCACCGAGTCGACGATGGACGGCGCCGCGCACAGGGTCGTCGAGCTGGCCGCTCCGACGAGCAACGGCGCCGGCGGGAGCTGAGCGATGGCCATCCTCGTCGACGAGAACACGAGGCTCTGCGTCTCGGGCATCACCGGCCGCGAGGGCACCTTTCACTCTCTGCGCAACCGCGAGTACGGCACCCAGGTCGTGGCCGGCGTCACCCCCGGTAAGGGCGGCCAGGACGTCGAGGGAGTCCCGGTCTTTGACACGTTTCACACCGCGGTGCGCGAGACGGGCGCCAATACGGCCATGGTCTTCGTGCCGCCCCGCTTCGCCGCCGACTCCATCCTCGAAGCCGAGGACGCCGGCATCGAGCTCATCATCGCCATCACCGAGGGCATCCCCGCCCACGACGAGCTGCGCGTGTACAGCGTCCTGCGCAAGAACGGCCGTGCCCGCCTGGTTGGGCCCAACTGCCCGGGCATCCTCTCGCCGGGCAAGGCCAACGTGGGGATCATCCCGGCCTCGTTCTTTCGCCCGGGCAACGTCGGCGTGGTCTCGCGCTCGGGCACGCTGACCTACCAGATCGGCAACGTGCTGGCCCAGCGCGGCTTTGGCAACTCGACCATCGTCGGCATCGGCGGCGACCCCGTGCCGGGGACTGACTTCATCGACGTGATCGCCGCCTTTCAGGAGGATCCGGAGACCGAGCTCATCGTCATGTGCGGTGAGATCGGCGGCGACGCCGAGGAGCGGGCGGCCGAGTTCATCGAGGCCAACGTGACCAAGCCCGTCGTCGCCTACATCGCCGGCTTCACCGCCCCGCCGGGCAAGACCATGGGGCACGCCGGGGCCATCGTCTCCGGCTCTCGGGGCACGGCCAAGGCCAAGGCCGAGGCGCTCGAGGGCAAGGGGGTCCGGGTGGGGCGGACTCCGACCGAAGTGGCCGAGCAGGCCGTCTCGCTTCTCGGCGCTGCCGCTTAAGCCTCTTAGCGCACCAGCTTCTGGTGCCCCGCGCCCGCCGGGCGTATGCTTCCGGCACTCGATCGCCGGTCAGGAGGAGAGGTGAGCGCAAGCCAGGACGCAGTGAGCCGCCGCCAGTTTCTGGGGACCGGTGCGCTGGCCGGGGCAGGCCTGCTCGCGGGCGCCGATCCGGCCGCGGCCGCCCGCCGACGCCGCCGGGCCCGGACCCACCGCAAGGTCGACGTCGTGGTCGTGGGGGCGGGGTTTGCCGGCCTGAGCGCCGCCCGGCAGCTCACCGCCGCCGGCAAGTCGGTCCTCGTTCTCGAGGCCCGCGACCGCGTCGGCGGGCGGGTGTGGAACCACCAGCTCGGCCACGGGGTCATCTCCGAGGCCGGGGGCACCTTCATCGGGCCCACTCAGGACCGCGTGGCCGCCCTGGCTCAGGAGCTCGGCGTGCCCACCTTTCCCACTTACGACACCGGCGACGATGTCTTTGTCTCCAGCCACGGCCGCGAGACCTATAGCGACAGCGGTCCTCTGGGCACGGCGCCGCCCGATCCGCTCATCCTCCCGGAGATGACCGAGGTCGTCGCGCAACTCGACCAGATGAGCCAGAGCGTGCCGATCGACGCACCGTGGGAGGCCGCCAGCGCGGCCTCCTGGGACGCCCAGACGCTCGAGCAGTGGATCGACGCCAACACGGCTACGCCCTTCTTCCGCGAGCTCGTCCCCGCCGCCACGCGGCCCATCTTCGGCGCCGAGCCGCGGGAGATCTCGCTCCTGTTCACCCTGTTCTACATCGCCGCCTCCGGCGACGAGCGCAACACCGGGACCTTCGAGCGCAACTTCGACACCCAGAACGGCGCCCAGATGTTCCGCTTCGTCGGCGGCTCGCAGACCATCGCCCTCCGGGCGGCGGCGCGGCTGGGCCGGCAGGTGGTGCTGAACTCGCCGGTGCGCCACATCACGCAGAGCCACGGCGTGGCGACCGTCGTCTCGGACCGGGTGACGGCCAGCGCCCGGCAGGTCATCGTGGCCCTGCCACCGGCCCTGGTGGGGACGATCAGGTTCGCCCCCGCGCTGCCGGCCGCTCGCCACGGGCTCGATCTGCGGATGCCGATGGGGACCCTGGGCAAAGTCGCCGTCGTCTATGACCGGCCGTTCTGGCGCGACCAGGGGCTCAACGGCACGGCCGTGTGCACCGGCGGGCCGATCAGCGCCACGTTCGACGACTCCCCGCCCAACGGCACCCCCGGGATCGTGTTCGGCTTCGTGGGCGGCGATCAGCTGCGCGCCTTCGCCCCGCTGGCGCTGGCCGAGCGCCGCCGGCGCGTGCTCGACCAGCTCGCCGGCCTCTTTCCCGACACCGCCGACTCGGCCCATAAGCCCCGGGAGTATCTGGAGAAGTTCTGGCCCCAGGACCAGTGGAGCCGGGGTGGCCCGGTGGGAGTGGCTCCCCCCGGCCTGCTCACGCGCTACGGGGCGGCGCTGCGCGAGCCCTTTGGCGCCGTTCACTGGGCGGGCACGGAGACCTCGACCTACTGGAATGGCTACATGGACGGGGCCGTGCGCTCGGGGGAGCGAGCGGCCCTGGAGGTGATCGACCTCCTGTGAGGCGGCTCGTCGTCCTGTGCGCCTGCGCGCTGCTGACCGCGCTCGCCTGCGTCCCTGCGGCGGGAGCGCGCACCCGCTTCGACACCCAGGTCCTGGCCCTGGTTCCCAGCCCCGGGTATCCGGCCCTGGCCTACGTCGACCCCAACGGGCGGGTCTACGAGGGCACTTACGACAACCCGATGGGCGACACCGTCCCGTCGCGGGTGCTCGAGTACACGGGCGACGGCTTCCTGCAGCGCTCCTGGACAGTCCAGGGCGAGAACCTCAGTCAGAGCCACGGGGTCCAGGTGGCCACCAGTGATGCCCGCGGCGACCTCGTCCTGCTCGACCTCAACCCGGCCCGGGCGATCCTCCTCAATACCCGGACCGGCGACCAGCGCGTGTATGCCCGCTTCCCGGATCTCCCGCTCTGCCCGCTGGTCGGAGCCGCCACCGCACCCTGCTCGCCGGCCAGGCAGGACCTCCCACCGATGCCCGACTACGCCGCCTGGGGGCCGGACGGCAGCCTGTACGTGACCGACTACCAGCAGGCTGTGATCTGGCGCGTGCCCCCGCACGGCGGGACGCCGCAGGTGTGGCTGGCCGACGCGCGCCTGGACGGCAACCGTTTCGGGACCGCGGGCCTCCAGCTCGCCGCCGACCGCCACACATTGCTCTTCACCCAGGCCAGCTCGGCGGGGCTCGGCGGGCTGACCCTCCCCTCCGGGCCCACGGGGGTGCTCGATCTCAAGGCGCCGCCGCTGCCGAGCCTGCCGCTGGCCGCTGATCCCTCGCTCGGGGCGCTCAACCCGACCACGGGCAAGCTGTACTCGGTCCCGATCGGGGCCGGCGACCGGCCCGGTGCGATCACCCAGCGGTGGGAGAGCGGACCGGCGGAGGCCCCCGACGGTCTGGCCATCGCCCGCTCGGGCAACGTCTATATCGCGCTGGCCGGGCCGGCCAACCAGCTCGTCGAGGTCAGCCCGGCCGGCCAGGAGCTCGCCCGCTTCCCCTCCGCGCCGGGGAGTGGCTCCAACGGCTCGGCCGTTCCCTTCGACTCGCCCTCGAGCGTCATGTTCCTGGGCACGCGGCTGATCGTGGCCAACCAGGCCTACGTGTCCGGCACCACGGGGCACATGGCCATCCTCGACGTCGAGGCCGGCGAGCCGGGGCTCGTGCCCTACATCCCGGCCGGCGCCGGGCCGCAGATGACTCGCTCGGGCAGCGGGGGCCGCGCGCCCGTCGACGGGCAGCGGCGGGCCAGGGCCAAGCGCCGCCGGCGCGGCTGAGCACGCAGCGGCCCGGTCGCTAGTCTCAGGCTCATGGCCGACACGATCTCCTTTGCCCGCGGCGCTCCGTCCCTTGACATCGTCGACGTCGAGGGACTCAAGGCCGCCGCCCAGCAGGCCTTTGAAAACGATGCGGCCGGCGTGACCGCCTACGGAACCTCCATCGGCTACATGCCGCTGCGCACCTGGATCGCCGAGCGCCACCAGGTCGAGCCCGAGCGAGTGCTGGTCACCAACGGCTCCATGCAGGCCGACGCTTTCCTCTTCGACGCTCTCGTCGAGCCGGGTGAGCCCGTCATCGTCGAGCGCCCGACCTATGACCGCACGCTTCTCTCGCTGCGCAGACGCCGGGCCGACGTCCGCCATGGTCCCGCTCGAGTCCGACGGCATCGATGTCAGCGCGGTCGAGCGCATTCTGGCCGCGGGCGCCGCTGCCAAGCTCGCCCACATCATTCCCAACTTCCAGAACCCCGCCGGCTACACCCTGTCGGCGGCCAAGCGCGAGCGGCTGCTCGAGGTCGCCCGCGCTTACGAGTTCACGGTGTTCGAGGACGATCCCTACGTGTCGCTGCGCTTCGAGGGCGCGCCGCTGGCGACCATGCTCTCCATGGACGACGAGCGCGTCGTCTACGCCTCCTCCTTCTCCAAGACGGTCTGCCCGGGGGTGCGGGTGGGATACCTGATCGGGCCCCCGGAGCTCATCGCCCAGATCGCCAAGCTGGCCACAGGGGCCTACATCTCTCCGAGCATGGTGGCCCAGGCGATCGTGTATCAGTTCTGCCTCTCGGGAGCGCTCGATCGCTCGATCGAGACCGTCAAGGCCGCCCTGCGCGAGCGGGCCCAGACCCTGTGCGACGCGCTGTCGGCCAAGTTGCCCGACGCCCGCTTCACGGCGCCCGAGGGCGGCTACTTCCTGTGGCTCGAGCTGCCGCGCGGCACCGATGTCGATGCCATGTTCGTGGCCGCCCAGGAGCGCGACGTCCAATTCGTCAAGGGATCGGACTTCATGCTCGAAGGCGGCGATCACTGCCTGCGCCTGTCCTACTCGGGCGTGACGCCGGAGCAGATCGAAGCCGGGGTGGAGCGGCTGGCCGACGCCTACGAGGAGATCCGCTCGGGGGTTTCGGCCGGGGCCGCCTGACGTCGGCCCGCGCCCGTCTCAGCGGCCGTAGCGGTCGCGCCCGAGCACGAGCTGCTCGGGCAGGGCGATGCGCGGCGGCGGCGAGGGGTCGGCCAGCACCGACACGGTCTCCGCCACGCTCCAGGTCACGGTGGACTCGCGCCCGCCGCTCCCAGCGAGACGTGCTCGCCGTCGTTGGCGGTGATCTCTCCGGTCATGCCAGGCTCGACGCCGGCATGCTTGAGGTAGTGGAGCAGGTCCTCGGCCTCGTTCTCGAGGCGCAGGATGGTCACCGTGACCCCGGGCTGGCAGTCGGCCAGCGGCACCCCGTCGATCCGCTCCCCGACGCGGATGGGATGGCCGTGGGGGCAGGTCCTGGCGTCGCCGACCGATCGAGCGCACGTAGGCCTCGAAGCGCGGCGTCATGGCGTGCTCGAGCTGCTCGGCCTCCTCGTGGACGTCGTCCCAGGGCACGCCGACGACGTCGGTGAGAAACCGCTCGATCATCCGGTGGCGGCTGACGATCCGCTCGGCGTGCTCGCGGCCGCGGTCGGTGAAGGCGATGGTGCGCTCGGCGTTGCGGGCGATATAGCCGTCGCGCTCGAGGCGGCCGAGCATCTCGTGGACGGTCGGGGCCGAGAGCTGCATGGCCCGGGCCAGGTTCGCGCCGGTCATAGCCAGTCCGGCCTCGTAGAGCCAGAACAGTCTCTCCAGGTACTCCTCCTCGGCGATGGTCGCTTGGTCGGGGGCCACGAGGTGATCGTACCGGCGCGGGTGGGCGTGGTCTCGGGCCGGCGCGACGGAAGCCCGCCGGTTTCCCGGCGGGTGCGGCCGGTCGGACCGGGCGCTTGGGCGGCGCTAGGATCGCGCCGTCTTGGCTCTCGCCCTCAACCCTCCGGTCCACCTCAGCTCGCCCGCTCGCGTGCACAGCTGCCCCAGGGCGACGGTTGGGCCTACGAGCCCAAGTACGACGGCTTTCGCGCCATCGTGTTCGTCGACGGCGAGGAGATCCTCGTCCAGTCACGCGGAGGCAAACCGCTCGGGCGCTACTTCCCCGAGCTGCGCTTCCCGGCCGGGCGCTACGTGGCCGACGGCGAAATCGTCATCGACGACCCCGACGGTGGCCAGGACTTCGAAGCCCTGCAGAACCGCATCCATCCCGCCGAGTCGCGCATTCGCATGCTGGCCGAGCAGACGCCGTCGCGCTTCGTGGCCTTCGATCTGCTGGCCGCGGGCGACGGCGATCTGCTCGCTCTGCCCTTCGCCGAGCGCCGCGAACGGCTCGAGCGGCTCGAGGCCGAGCTCGGCGGGTCCCTCGACCTCACGCCCCTGACCCGGGAGGCGAGCGAGGCGGAGCCCTGGCTGGGCAGCGGCGAGGGGGTCGTGGCCAAGGAGCTGGCCGCGCCCTACCGGCCGGGCCAGCGCCTGGGCATGGTCAAGGTCAAGCGCGTGCGCACGATCGACGCCGTGGTCATGGGCTACCGGCCGGGCAAGGAGCCCGACACGGTCGGCTCGCTCATCCTCGGCCTCTACGACGCGGCCGGCGCGCTGCGCGTGGTCGGGCATTCCTCGGGCCTGCGAGCGGCCGAGAAGCGGGCGCTCGTCGGGCGGCTGGCGCCCTACGCGACAGGCGAGCGGGGCCACGGCGACCCGAGCCGGTGGAAGAGCGAGAAGGAGCTCGAGTGGATCTCGCTGCGCCCCGAGCTCGTGGTCGAGGTCACCTTCGACCACTCCAGTGGCGGTCGGATCCGCCACGGGACGAAGATCCTGCGCTGGCGCGAGGACAAGGCGCCGGAGGAGTGCCGGCTCGAGCAGATGCAGGCGTAGGCCCTCGCCGTCCGCGTTCACACCGTCGCACTCGGCGCGCCCCCCAGGCCCAGTGCGACGAGATGGCCCCCACGGGGCCGCCTGGTAGCACTCGACGAATTCGTGCAGCCGAGTGCGACGGTATGAACGTCGCTCGCGCGCACCCCCGCTGCCCCGAGGCGGTTAGAGTGCCGCTCCGTGACCGATGCCGACGCCATCGTGGTCGGAGCCGGCCTGGCCGGCCTCGTCGCCACGGCCGAGCTTGCCGATGCCGGCCGCCGGGTCATCCTGCTCGACCAGGAGCCGGAGGGGTCCCTCGGCGGACAGGCGTTCTGGTCCTTCGGCGGCCTCTTCTTCGTCGACTCGCCCGAGCAGCGCCGCTTTCGCATCCGCGACTCCTACGAGCTCGCACTGCAGGACTGGATGGGCAGCGCCGGCTTCGATCGCCCCGAGGACGAGTGGCCCCGGCGCTGGGCTGAGGCCTACGTTCAGTTCACGGCCGGCGAGAAGCGAGCCTGGCTGGCCGAGCAGGGCGTTCGCTTTCTGCCCAACCCTGCTTGGGCGGAGCGGGGCGGCTATCTGGCCACCGGGCACGGGAACTCCGTCCCGCGCTTTCACATCACCTGGGGCACTGGACCGGGTCTCATCGAGCCGTTTGCCCGTCGGGTCCGCGAGGGCGTGGACCGCGGGCTGGTCACGCTGCGCTTCCGCCATCGCGTCGACTGCCCTGAGCACCACCGACGGATCGGTCGACGGCGTGTCGGGGACCGTGCTCGAGCCCAGCCCGGTCGCGCGGGGCGCGCCCAGCTCGCGCACCGCCGTGGGCGAGTTCGAGTTCCACGCCCCTACGGTGCTCGTGTCCTCAGGCGGCATCGGCGCCAACCACGACCTCGTTCGGGCCAACTGGCCCAAGCGGCTCGGTCAAGCCCCCAAGCGCATGCTCTCCGGCGTGCCCGACCACGTCGACGGCCGCATGCTCGAGATCGCTGAGCAAGCCGGCGGGCACATCATCAACCCGGACCGGATGTGGCACTACACGGAGGGGATCGAGAACTGGAACCCGATCTGGACCCGCCACGGGATCCGGATCCTCCCGGGCCCCTCGTCGCTGTGGTTCGACGCCCGCGGGCAGCGCCTGCCGGTGCCGTTGTTCCCGGGCTTCGACACGCTCGGGACGCTTGAGCACATCATGAAGACGGGCTACGACTACACGTGGTTCGTACTCACCAACAAGATCATCGAGCGCGAGTTCGCCCTTTCCGGCTCCGAGCAGAACCCGGACCTCACCCAGCGCTCCTACCGTCAGGTCTTTGCCCAGCGCATCATGCCCGGGCCCCCGGCGCCGGTCGAGGCGTTCAAGCGCCGCGGCCGGGATTTCGTCGTCGCTGACGACCTGGGCTCGCTGGTCCGCGGCATGAACGCGCTGACCGAGGAACCGCTCATCGACGAGGCGGCACTGCGTACGGAGATCGTCGCCCGCGATCGCGAGATGGCCAACCCGTACACGAAGGACCTCCAGGTCGTGGCTCTGCACGGCGCGCGCCGGTACGTGGCCGATCGCGTCAGCCGTGTGGCGGCACCGCATCGCATTCTCGATCCGAGCGCCGGGCCGCTCATCGCCGTACGGCTGTGGATCCTGACCCGCAAGTCGCTGGGCGGGCTCGAGACCGATCTCAGTGCCCGCGTGCTGCAGGACGGAGGCGAGCCGCTGCCCGGGCTGTATGCCGCCGGCGAGGCCGCCGGGTTCGGTGGTGGCGGCGTGCACGGCTACCGCTCGCTCGAGGGCACCTTCCTCGGCGGGTGCCTGTTCTCGGGTCGCACCGCCGGGCGGGCCATGGCGGCCGCCGTGGCCTGAAACCGCGGGCATACTGCGGGCATCGCTCGACAGACCGGCATTCCCACCACGGTCCTCGTCGCCCCCGACTCGTTCAAGGGCACGATGGACTCGGCCGAGGTGGCGAGCGCGATCGCCCGCGGCCTGCAGGCCGGTGGCCTCGAGGTCGATCGCTGTCCCGTCGCCGATGGCGGCGAGGGCACGCTCGACGCCCTGTGCGCGGCCTTTGCCTGTGAGCGCGTCCGGGTCGAGGTAAGTGACCCCCTGGGGCGCCCGGTGGCCGCGGAGTTCGGCCTCGGTCGAGGTCCTGGCCGTCGCGTCGTGGCCGTGGTGGAGACGGCGACGGCCAGCGGCCTGGCGCTGCTCGACGCGCAGGAGCGCGACCCGTGGGTGGCCAGCACGCGTGGGACCGGCGAGCTGATCGCCGCGGCGGTGGGTGCCGGAGCCGAGGTCATCTACCTGGGGGTGGGGGGCAGCGCGACCACCGACGGCGGCGCCGGGCGCGCTCGACGCGCTCGAGGCCGCGGGCGGGCTGGGCCGGGCCCGTCTGATCATCCTCTGCGACGTGCGCACCGCATTCGTCCAGGCCGCGGCGGTCTTCGGTCCCCAGAAGGGCGCCGATGACCGCGCCGTCGCCGCGCTCACGCGACGGCTGGAGAAGATGGCCAGCGGCCTGCCCCGCGACCCGCGCGGGGTGGCCATGACGGGCGCCGCCGGCGGCCTGTCGGGCGGGCTATGGGCGCGCTTCGGGGCCGAGCTCGTGGCCGGGGCCGGCTTCGTCCTCGACGCGCGTGCGCTTCGATCGCGCGGATGCGCGGGCGCGGGCGGTGGTCACCGGCGAAGGCAAGCTCGACGAGCAGAGCCTCGCCGGCAAGCTCATCTCCGAGATCGCCACCCGGGCGCGGCAGTCGGGCGTGCCCTGTCATGCCGTGGTGGGGGTACGCGACCTCGACGCCTTCGGCGCTCGGGTGCTCGACCTCCAGGCCATCATCGAGGCCGGAGAGCCGGCCGCCCTGGAGGCGGCGGGCCGGGCGTTGGCTGAGGTGATCGGCGTGCCCGCCCGGGAGCGCTGAGCGCCGAGCTCAGTTGTGGGCGAAGGCCTTTTGCCGGTCCGGGTCTCGCCCCGGCATCGGACGATCGAGCGACTCGAGGAACTTCGTCTGTTCCTGCGAGCTGCTCGAGCAGCAGGTCGGCCATCTCGTGGGTCATGCCCGCGCGCACGACGATGCGCAGCACGCTGAAGTCCTGGCGGTTCTCCGGGAAGGTGTAGGCGGGGACGAGCCAGCCGCGCGTGCGCAGGCGCTCGGAGACGTCGAAGACGGTGTAGTTGCCCTCCTCGGCGCAGGGCGAAGGCGAACACGGGCAGCTCGCGACCCTCGGAGATGCAGCCGGTAGGGCCCCATGTCGGCGATCCCGCTCGAGATGTAGCGTGGCGACGTCCTGGGCGCCCTGCATGATTCGCCGGTAGCCCTCGCGGCCCTGGCTGGCGAGCATCCAGTACTGGACGATGACCTCGCTGCCCGGACGCGAGAAGTTCAGCGCGAAGGTCGGCATGTTGCCGCCGAGGTAGTTGACGTCGAAGACGAGCTCCTGGGGCAGCGCCTCCTCGTCGCGCCACACCGCCCAGCCGACGCCGGGATACACGAGCCCGTACTTGTGGCCGGAGGCGTTGATCGACGTCACCCGCGGGAGGCGGAAGTCCCACTCGAGCTCGGGCTGCAGGAACGGGGCCACGAACCCGCCCGAGGCGGCGTCGACGTGCACGGGAATGTCGAGACCCGTTCTCCTCCTGAAGCTGCATCGAGGGCGGCGCAGATGTCCTTGACCGGCTCGTAGCTGCCGTCGAAGGTCGAGCCGAGGATCGCCACGACGCCGATCGTGTTCTCGTCGCACATGGCGCCACCGCCTCCTCGGCGCCGAGGTGGAAGCGCTCGCCCTCCATGGGCACCATCCGCGCCTCGACATCCCAGTAGCGGCAGAACTTCTCCCAGCACACCTGGACGTTGGCGCCCATGACCAGGTTGGGCCGGTCCGACGGTCTGCCCGGCCTCCTGCGCGGCGCTGGCGCCAGCGCCACTTCAGGGCCAGGCCGCCGAGCATCGCCGCCTCGCTGGAGCCGGTCGTCGAGCAGCCCGTGGCGTGCTCGTGCTCGGGCGATGACCACAGGTCGGCGAGCATGTTGACGCACCGCGTCTCGATCTCGGCGGTCTGCGGATACTCGTCCTTGTCGATCATGTTCTTGTCCGCCGTCTCGGCCATCAGGCGACCTGCGGTCGAGGGCATCCACGTGGTCACGAACGTGGCCAGGTTCAGCCGCGCCTGCCCGTCGAGCAGCAGATCGCTGCGAGATCAGCTCGTAGGCGGCGCTGGCGCCGATGCCCTTGTCGGGGATGCGGTCGGTGGGCAGCTGGACGTCTCCCTCGTGCGCTGGCACGGGCAGGGGCGCGGCAGGCGAGCGCGCTGGCAGTTCAGAGGCATCTGGCTGTCCTTCGGTCGAGGGCGGCCCGAGTGTGGGCATCATCCCTCATGCCGGTCGCGCGGGCGGCACCCCGCATCTGCGGCCCGCGCGGCACTCCGGCGGCGGCTGGCAGCCGGTCTCGATCAGGTAGCGGAGGAAGCCCGGCCGGTCGCGCTCGGGATAGAACGGCTCCAGGCCGTCGCGCAGCAGCTGCGAGATCCGCTCGAGGTCGTAGAGGAGGGCCAGCTTGCCCGGCGGGTCGTCCCATTCCCCGGAGTCATAGCGCTCGATCCAGGCGGCCAGCGCGGCGAGCGCCTCGACCTGGACCTCGTCCTCCCACCACCCCGAGCGCAGGGAGAGCCGGTAGCGCTCGCGCAGCATGCAGGCGTCGGTCCACAGCTGCTCGAACCACAGCCACCGCTCCCGCGGGAAGAGGCCGCGCGGATCCAGCGGCCAGCGGCCCGAGTGCGCCTCGAGCGGCTCGCGATCATCGTCCTCCCCAGCCGTCGCCGGCTCGGACTGCTCGGTGCCAGCTCATGTCCGTGCCTCCTGTCGCGCCGTCGCGTCGGCGTCAGGCTCATCGCTCGTGGCTACCTCCCTTCGTGGCCTCGCGTTCGTCTCGGCCCGGCCAAGCGTGCGCAGCCGGCGGTCCTCGAACCACATCCGCAACCGCACCCGGGCCGGCGCGAGTCCGGCCGTAGAGCAGCAGCGCGTGGCGGTCGGGGAGCTGGCGCAGCGCCTCGGGCGCGCTCAGCGGGCGGCGCGCGCGAGGACACCGAGCGGCTGCTGCCCCCCGCGCCGGTCGTGCGGGTCAGATCGCGCACCTCCTCCTCGCCGATCAGGCCGGCGAAGTAGCGCAGCGTCTCGAGGTCGGCCACGCCGGGGAGGAGCATCGCGCGCGGTGGCTGTTGATGACCGTCTCGGCCTGCTTGCCGTAGCGGGCGCGGGCCTGCTGGAGGTCGTGAAAGATCGAGACGAGCTGGATGTTGTGGCTCGGCGCCGTCGAGGCGACCTCGGCCAGATTGGGCAAGCGGGGCCACGTTGCCCGCCTCGTCGAGGCAGAGCAGCAGCGGCAGCTCGAGCCGCCCGCCGGCCAGCGTCGCCCGCTCGTAGGCGCGGTCGACGATCTCGGAGAGGAGGGCCAGGAACATCGGGCGCAGCAGCTTCGAGGCCTTCGCATCCCCGATCAGATAGAGCGTCGCGCGCTCGTCGAGCAGCCGGTCGGCGGTGATCTGGCACGAGGCCGGCCGAGCGGGCGACGCGGGTGAAGCGGTAGGCCCGCAGCAGCGCCTGCGCGGTGGCCTCGATCGAGGATCGCGTGCGATCGGCCTGGGCCTCGAAGGCGCGGACGGCGTCATAGGCGGCGTGGGCGTCGGCAAGCTCCTGCTCGTCAGCGGCCTCCCCGGCCAGCCGGGCCAGCGCCTCGTGCAGCTCGCGGCTGCCCTGTCCGTAGGCCCAGCGGACGAGCGTCTCGATGCCCGCGCCGGTGCGCGGCGGCGGTGTACAGCAGGGGGGCGAGTCGCTGCTCGGCGGCGATGGCCCAGAAATCGCCGCCCTCGACCCCGCGCTGGTCGACCTCGCCGGCGCAGGCCAGACGCCAGGCCACCTCGAGCGCGCCGTCCCAGCTGCCGGCGGCGCGCAGCGGCGACCAGGTGTGCGACGGCGCTCCGGACAGGGCGAAGGGGTCAAAGACGAACGCGGCGCCGAGGGCGCTCCGGCGGGCCAACGTGACACCGAGCAGGTCGGTCTTGATCGACGAGGCGACCGCGGGACCGTCCCACTCGAGCAGCGCGGGAACGGCCAGACCGGCCGACTTGCCCGACTGCGGCGGGCCGAAGGCCACGAGGGCGTGTCGTTGCTCGGCGTAGAGCAGCCGGCCGCCGTGGCGGCCGAGGGCCAGCCGAGCGGAGGGATGTGCCACCACTGCGGCCGGCGCTCTCACCCGGGCCAGGAGGCGGAAGAGACCGCCCCGGCGCGAGAGCGACCGAAGTTCCCCCCGGCTGGCCCACCGCGCGCCTCCGTGCCGGGCCCGGAGCGCCGGCCCGGCGACGCGCGCGACGAAGAGGCCCACCGTGGTCAGCGCCGCCACCACCAGGGCCAAGGCACCGTAGACAGCCGGTGGCTCCGGGCAGGCGCGAGCGCTGGGCCGGCCAGGCCAGGCTTGGGCCGGATGGCGAGATGGCCGGGGAGTTCGATCGGAACGATGAACAGCTCGTCCAAGCGCCCACGCGGGGCGGACCGTTTCCGAACAGGCCGCCGGCCACCGCCCCCCACAGCCAGATCAGAGCCGCGACCATCCCGCCGACGGCGACGACGCCCACCATCGCCGCGTCGGAGGGCCCCTCAGAGCGCCCGCTGCTCACGACTCGTCTCCCGCTCGAGCCAGGCGGTGCTCGTTCACGCTGCATGCCGGTGTCGGTGTTGGTGAGCCGGGCCTCGAGCCGCGAGCGGTAATGCTGGACGACGAAGGAGCGGCTGCCCACCCGCCACAGGGCCTGGCCGGGCGAGAGCATCGCCAGGAGCTGGCCCTCACTCTCGGAGAGGCCGAGCAGCGCGCGGGTGAGCGCGACCTGACTCTCGTCCTGGTGGTAGACGATCCGAGTCGAGGCGTCGGCGACGAGCCCCTCGGCGATCCGGGCCGCGCGCGACCCGGCGTCTCCGGCGGCCTGCAGGTCGGCGAGCTTGTGCAGCACGACGAGGTTCATGACGCCGAATTGGCGCGCGAGCTTGAAGTTGGACTGAAACCACTCGCCCGAGGCCGGTGTGCTGGACGATCTTCCAGGACTCGTCGGAGACGTTGATGAGCCGTTCGCGGCCGGGCCGCTCGGCCATGCGCGCCAGCAGGGCGCTCATCCACGCCGTCGCGCACGCCATCAAGATCCCCACGGCCGGCGAGTCGCGCACGGCGTGGAGGTCGAGGACGACCAGCCGGGCGTCGAGGTCGAGCCCGGGACTTGTCGGACCGTCGAACATGCCGCTGCAGCGGGCCTTCGCACAGGTCCTGGAGGGCAAGCGCGGCGCGGCGGACGTCGGCGGCCAGGCGCTCCGGGGTGGTGCGCAGACGGCCGGCCATGTCGGCCACGGGGTCGAACAGAACCGCCGCGATGCGGGGGAGCGTGGGCTCGCCGGCTCCGCCGGCGGACGACGCGGAGCGCCTCGCGCAGCGCCGCCGCCTCGACCTGATTGATGGCTGCGCCGATGGCGGTCACGGTCACCGCGCGCAGGAGCTCGAGCTGAGCGTGCTCCTCGGGCCGGGAGGCTAGGGGGTTGAGGCGCACGCCGCCGCCAGGAACGAGCGAGATCGGGCGCACGCCGACGGCGGCGCAGAGCGGGCCGTACTCGCGCTTGATGTCGAGGACGAAGGCGCGCCGGCCGAACAGGAGCATCCGCCACAGCAGCGTCTTGACCAGGGCCGACTTGCCCTGGCCGAGTTTGCCGAGCACGATCACGTTGGGGTCGTCGAGCGCGCCGTCCGCGTACAGCGGCCCAGGGGTCGTAACAGAACGCCCCACCGCCGGCATCACGGCCGACGAACACGCCGCGCCCGCCGAGGCCGCCCGCGGCGATGAACGGATAGATGGCTTGAGCGTGGCGGGTCGTGGCCCGGTGGCCGGGCACGCTGGGCGCGCACGAACGGTCATCGCAGTCCCCGGCACAGGGGCAAGGTGAAAGTGAAGGCCGCCGCCTGCTGGCCGTACATGCGATGAAGCTCGAGTCGGGCGCGGGCGGCGTGCTCGTGCACCTCCGAGCAGGCCCGCCGCAGCTCGTCGTCATCGCGTCCGGACACGGTGATGAAACCGGAGAAGCGCACCTCGCCGTGGCCGGCAGCCAACTCGGCCTCTCGCCGCGCCGTCGCCTCTTCGGCTTGGCGCTGGCGCGCGGTCTCGGACTGACCAAAGCGCTGGCGCAACTCGCGATCGGCCCGATCGCGCGTGATGGCCGCCTCGGCCTCCCGCGTCGAGCGCTCGGGTGCGATGGGTTCGAACGTCACCGCCACGGTGCGCACGGCGTTGGATCGGCCGAGCAAGGCGTCCATGAACATCGGCGAGACGTCGATGCGGGGCCATCCGCCGATCCAGTAGGTGGCGTGCAGGGCGCCGTCCGTGCGGTAGTGGTCCCAGCCCTCCTGCGCTCCCAGCGGCCAGGCGTTGGCTTCGGCCAGCCCGTCGCGCGAGGCGTCCGCGGTCTCGAGCGTGGCCAGCTCCGTCCGGGCGTACGGGTCAAAGGCGGTGCGCAGCGAGCGCGCCAGCTGGCGCGGGTTGAGGGCGCCGAGGACGGTGACCTCCGCGGCCTGCAGGCCGTGCCCGATTCGCTCGATCTGCTCGACCAGAGCACCCTCGGCCCCGTCCACCAAGCGCTCGTTTCCTCGTCGGGGATCGATTTGGACCGCGACCAGGATCTCGTGTTCCTGGGTCACCCGCGCCGTGGTCGTGATCAGCTCAAGGTAGGACTCGATCATCGGCGTGCCGCGGGGCGGGAGCGCGGGGTCTCGCTCGGCATGAAGCCAGCGGGCGAGCTCGTCCCCCTGCGCGGGGGCGGTGCGCTCGAGCCACTGAAGCCGCGAGACGGGCGTCCCGGCGGCGCCGGAGAGCACGAGCCCCCACCTGGCCAGGCGTCGCTCCTGGGCCTCGGGGTCCAGGAGCGAGAAAGCCACCACGCGGCAGGCGAGCACCGCGGTGAGCCGCCGCCCGCGCCGCTCGCTGAGCACACCGATCGTCCGGTCGCGGTAGGCCGCCTCGATGATGCGGATGTCCTGCAGCGTCGTCGGCGGGCGGGCCCGCGCCGGCTCGGCCCGGCTTTGGCGACCACCGCGCACGTCTAACGACTCCATGCCCTCCTGTGCCACCGGGGAGCGAAAGCGTCCCCGGCCGCCGACCCGCCGCCACGCGAATGAGGCCACGATCGGGACCCACTCCTCGGCCGTCCGCCTACCCAGCGGGGCCACGGCGAGCGCGGCCGCGGCGGCGAAGACGGCCAGGGCGGCGATGGCTCCGCTCGCCCGCGGCACGGCATCGAGGAGCACGATGGCGGCGATCCCCCCGCCGGTGATGAGGGCCGCCTGGCCTCCGCGCAGCGGTCCGAGGAGCCCGCGGCGCTCGAGGGGGCCGAACCGGTAGGTCGCGCGCGGCGCCGTCACGGTCGTTCCTCCTTCACGGGCTGCCGACCGGGAAGCGGTCCGTCGCTGTCCTGGCCGATGGGTGCCCGTATGTCGGGCGGCCAGGCCTGGCCGGGACCGAGTTCGATCGGCTCGACGGGGAGCTCCTCCCCGTCCTCGAGCCCGGCGGGGATGGGGTCGCTCGGATCGTCCGGGAGCCCCACGCCGTCCATTCCCGGGTCCGGGGGAGTGGCTGACCCGGCCAGGTCGTCTGCGCCCGCCAGGCTGGTGTCGGCGCTCGGTGGTGCGCTCTGCGTAGTGCCGCCCACGGGGCGGCCTCCGCGGGCGGAGGCCAAGCTGCCGGCGTCGGCGGGCGTGTTGCCGGTGCCGGCGGGCGTGCTGCCGGTGCCGACGGGCGCCTCGCCGCCCCCACCGACAGGTGCCTCGTCCCCCGCGTCACCGACCGCCCCCACCGGGGCCTCGCCACTTGCACCGATCGGCCCCTCGCCGGCCTCGTCACCGGCCGCACCCTCGGCATCGGCCCCCGCCTCAACCGGGCTGCCCCCATCGAGGGGCGCACTGCCGTCGTCAGGCGCACCGTCGCTCGCTTTGGCCTGCGCAGCCTCGGCGTCGGAGGCCACAGCCCAGGGGCTGGCCCGGTCTGCGTCACGCCGCATCCCGGCCGTGGTCGAGACCCAGTCGTGGAGCATCGCCCCGAAGTCCGTGGCCGCCCGTGTGGCCGTCATCGCCGTACCGGCCTCGCCCCGCAGGCGTCCCGCCGCGCCGCTGGCAAGCTCGGCCATCGGGATCAGCCTCAGCATCGCCCACGGGGCGAACACCCCGAGGAGCACGAGGACCAGGCCGGTGAGGAAGCTGGCCACGGTTGCGCCGCTGAGCGCCGCGCCGCCAAGCGTGAGCACGGCCACGATGGCGAGCTTTGAGAGGATGAGGGCCACCAACACCTCCACCGCCCGAAGCGCCCAGACCCGTCGGGCGGGCCACACGAGGGCGGCGAAGGCCAGGGGAAGCAGTCCGACGATGACGTAGACCGCCGCTTCCCGCATCAACAGCTCGAGCCAGAGGAAGATCGCGCCGGCAACGGTGAAGGCGGCCACCACAAAGGCCAGGAAGGGTGAGCCCGAGCTGAGGGTGAGTTCCGCGATGCGAGTCGCGGCCGAGGTGAGGAAATGGCTGGCGGCGCCACCGCCGGCGCTCGCGACGAGGCCTGAGAGCTCGTCGGTCGTCGCCAACAGGAGCGCCGCGACCTGCGCCGCGACGCCCACGCCGAGCATGGCGAGCGGCAAGTAACCAAAGGCGGAGCGCATGAGCAAGGTGAGATCGGAGTGCAAGAGCGCCTGAACGGCGGCAGCGAACAGGAACGGCAGCGTGAGGAGCACGGCGATGCCGGCCACGCGCCAGTAGATCTGCGAAAACCAGGGAGCCATCAGCGCCGGCCGCGAGGTCACGTCCAAGACCCTGGCCGTCTCGTCCAAAGCCGACCCCGCGCTCCCCGTTGCCCAAGCCACGATGGCTGACAATCCGAACGATTCCGTGGCCGTCGCGACGTTGCCGAGCGCGCCGCCGAGATTGCCGGTGGCGAGGTTCTCTCCCGCCGAGGCGACGCCCCCGGCGCCGGCAACGGGCGGGCAGGCCACGGAAGGGGCGCCGGGGAGGAGACTCGCCGCCTTGCACAGCGGCTTGAGGGGGTTCAAGGCGGCCGCGGGGGGCGCCGTGCTCGCGAGCGCGATCAGGGTCGCGGCCACCGCCATGGCGGCCAGGCAGGGGCGTCTTGCGGTCGCCGTCATCGGGCCGTCGTCCCGAGATGGGCAAAGAAGTTGACCAGGCCGGGCGCGGCTCCGACCATGAGCGCGGCCGCTCCGGAGGTGAGCGCCGCCATTCGCCCGCGGGCGGCGTAGTGATGGTTGTGGCTGTGCGCGGCCACCGCCCACACCCCCGCGCCGACGAAGGTGCCGAGCACGGCGATCGCGAGCGCCCAGGCGTCGGCGCCGTTGACGAGCTGCTGGAGCACGTTGCTCCCGGGGAGTCCGGTCAGCTGCGGGTGCGCGGCGACCCCGAGCCAAGCATTCAGATGGACCTGCAATAGGCACCTCCTCTGGGTCAAAACCAATTGAGTCAAAAAGAAGCTAGCAGGCGTGGCGGCGATGCGGTAGCTTCTAGTGCATCAAATTAGTGTCAGTTTGAATGAAGGAGGAGGAGCAGTTGTCTGTCACCATGTCTGAAATCGAGTCGCTGTTTCGTCAGCACGCCGCCTGTCTGCGGCGGATCGTCCGCACCGACGTGCAGACCAGCGACGCCGTTATCGAGGACGCCTGCCAGTCGGCCTGGAGCTCACTTCTGTGCCATCGCGACCGGGTGCGAGGAGACGGCGCCTTAGCGTGGCTGGTGCGCACGGCGGCGCGGGAAGCTCTACGCGCCGTCCGGCGAGAGGCTCGGTACATGCCTCTCGAGGACCTGGTGGGCGAGGCCGACACGACCGCGTTCCCTTCGCACGACGTCTTCGAGCTCCGGGAGCGCCTCACGCTCCTGCACGCGCTGCCTGTACGCCAGCAGCGGCTGCTGTGGCTACACGCCGCGGGTCTGAACTACGCCGAGATGGCCGGCCAGGAGAACGTGACCGTGCGCACCATCGAGAGGCAGCTGCTGCGAGGTAAGCGGGCCGTGCGCGCCCTCGCCGCCTGACCATCGCGGGTTGGGGTCGCCCGCGGGCGCCCGGGCCCCGGCCCCCGGCCAGGCCCGGCGCTACCGAGCCCGCCCGCGCTTCCGCCGCCGGCGCTCGGCCGGACTGAGCTTGCGCCCCTTACCCCGCGCCTTCGTCCCTCCCGGACCGGCCGGACCGCCCCCGGCCGCCGCCGCTCGGGCCCGCGCCGGGGCATGACGCCGGGCATCGCGCCAGATGAAGAACGAGATGGCCGCGATGAGCACGAGGGCGCCGATTCCGATCGCCACCGCATCGCTCGAGCTCAGCCCGGCCGACGAGGAGGAGGAGGTCGACGCCGTGGACACGGTCGGCGCCGCGGTCGTGGTCGGTGTCGTCGCCCCGTTCTGGGGCACACCGGGCGTGAACGGATTCCCGGGGCCGGCCGACTGCGCGAGCGCCGAGGCCGGCAACCCGGCCAGCAGGACGCCCACGAGCACAGCGAGCCGCGCGCCAGCCGTCCCGATCCGACCGCAGCCGTCCCCGCATCAGCCCCGGGCCCCCAACCGCCGCCGCACCCCTACCGCTCGGAGGCGAGCGGCTGCTTCATGGCCTCCGTCTCCGGAGGCGTCTTGTACGGCTGCTCGGGCTCCACATGCTCCTCGTGGTAGACGCTCTCGGCGTTGACGGCCCAGATGTCGTGGCTGGACCCCAGGAGGATGTTGTCGACCGCGCGCATGGCGGTGAGCATCGAGTGGTCGGAGTTGTTGTAGCGGTGCAGGCCGTTGCGCCCCACCTGGGTCAGGTTCGGCGTCGTCTCGAGCCACCCGCGGATGGTGGCCACGCGCTCGGCGTACTCGGCGTCGTAGATCGGATAAGCCTTGTGCACCCGGGCTACGAAGCCGAACTTGACCTTCTCGGCGCGAGCCAGCCCGAGGTGCTGGATCTCCCGGGTGGCGAACTTGACCAGGTCCTCGTCGTCCATCGACCACAGCTCGTCGCCCTCGAAGCAGAAGTACTCCATGCCGATCGAAGCATCGCGGTCGTTGGGCACCATCCAGGGGCTCCAGGACTTGAAGTTCTGGATCCGGCCCACCTGCACGCCCGGCTCGTGGATGTAGATCCAGTTGTCGGGGAACAGGTCCTCGCCCTCGATCACGAGCAGCACGGTGAGGAACTCGCGGTAGCGCAGACCCCGGGCGGCGTCGCGCACCTCGGCCGGCGCCTCGGGCTCGACGATGCCGACGGTGGTGCGCAGCGGCAGGGACGAAACGACGTAGGAGGGCGTCAGCGTCTCGCCGCCGGCCACGACCTCGGTCACCCGGCCATCGGGTCCCGTGCGCAGGCGCGTCACGGGCGCGTTGAGGCGCACCTCGCCTCCGTGGGCCTGGATGTCGGTCGTCATCTGCTCCCACATCTGGCCGGGACCGAAGCGCGGGTAGTTGAACTCGGAGATCAGCGACTTGATCTTGTTCCCGCGGTTGCCGAAGAAGGCCGACTTGGCGGCGCTGAAGAAGGACAGGCCCTTGATCCGCTGGGCCGCCCACTCGGCGCGGATCTCGGTCGTGGGCACGCCCCACACCTTCTCGGTGTAGGACTTGAAGAACTGGTTGAACAGCCACCGGCCAAAGCGGTTTGACACCCACTCTTCGAAGGTGTCCTCGCGGCCCTTGGGCTTCATCACCGCCCACAGGTAGGACAGCAGCGCCTTGGTCAGGTCGATGGGACCCAGCTTCTTGATCACGTCCATGCCCTGAAGCGGGTACTCGAGGAACTTGCGCCGCCAGTAGATGCGCGACTGGCGCGGGCGCTTGAGGAACTCCTCCTTCATGATCTCGTGCCAGAGGTCATCGACCTCCTGCACCTTGGTGAAGAAGCGATGCCCACCGAGGTCGAAGCGGAAGCCATCACGGACCTCGGTCCGGGCGATGCCGCCGACCTGCTCGGTCGACTCGAGCACGATCACCGGCTTGCCCTTCTTGGCCAGCAGGTAACCGGCGGTGAGTCCGGCCGGACCGCCGCCGAGCACGACGACGGGGTGCTCGGGCGTGATGTCGGAACCGCCGGTGGGGGAGGTCTCGTGCGTCAAATCGGTCATGGCGATATCAGATCTTCTTGTAGAGGAGGGCGCTGTCTGCCACACAGCAAGCGCCACGGTAGTTGTGGGGGGCCCATCCCTCGGGTTTGAACTGGGGATCCGACGCCAGGACCGATCCCCACTGGGCCGAGCGCCGGCGGACGAGAATTGTCCATGGCGCCTCCCAACTCTGCGCGCCCTCGGTCATCGGACGCACAAACAGCAGTTGCTGGCCGGGCTTGAGGCTAGCAAGCAAGTCCCGGGCCTCGGTGGCCCAATTGAGATCGCGCAGCCGGTTCAGGGCGTTGACCCAGTTCATGTAGCGCGGATCGGCGACGGTTCCCGATGTATTGGCATAGCGCAGGCCCCGGGGCAGGTAATACCAGGCCAATGGGGTTTGCTCGGGCTGGCCGACGATCACCAGGTCACCGGGGTGCAGCAACGGCGTCATCTCGCCGCCCACGTCACGCATGTCGCTCTTGTACTGCGGGGTGAACGACCCCGGGTTGGCCAGGAAGATGACCGAAGCACCGATGGCCACGATCCCGACGATGCCCGCCCGCGCGCACCCGAAGGCGGCCAGAAGCAGAAGCGGCGCCAGCACCGGGGCCATGTAGCGGGCCTGCCACGCCGGGGTGATCTGCGAGGCGATCCAGGCCAAGGCCAGCGTCGCCACCGGAATGACGATCAGGGCCCACATGGCGTTGGCCGTAAGGGTGCGCCGGCCGCCGCGCGCGGAAGTGGTCGACGAAGCCGATGACCGAGGCGATGAGCAGCGCCACGGTGACGCGATCGCCGCCCAGCAGGTCGCGCGAGAGCTGGACCGGAGCGCCGAAATGCGGTGTCGGGTCCCAGGGCGCCGCGGTGTGGCGGCTCTGGTAGAGGAAGTTGGGCAGCCAGGGCAGGAACAGCACACCCGCTCCGACATAGGTGAACACGGCATCTCGCAGCAACCCGCGGCGATCCTCGCTCGCCCGGTAGACGGGAATCAGAGCGATGGCCGAGCCGACCCCGTAGAAGACCCCCCAGGCGTGGGTGTAGAACATCAGCGCCTGCGCGACGGCGAACAGAATCAGGTACTTGCGCCGGCGAAAGACGAAGCCGTGCAGGTAGCCGGCGGTGGCCAGCAGACCGAGCAGCCCCATCAGGGAGTACATGCGCGTCTCCTGCGCGTACTGGGTGAGAAAGGCGCTGAAGGCGAACAGGATCGCCGCCATGTAGCCGGCGCGCTTGCCGAACAGGCTCCACCCGGCCCACATGCCGACGGGCACGGTGAGCATCGCCCACAGCAGCGACATGGCGTGCGTCGCGCTCTCGCTCGGTCCGAAGAGGCTCATCCAGCCGTGGAGGAGCACGTAGAAGAACGGCGGTGAGCCGTCGTGGCGCAGAACGCCGGGGATGGCGCCCAAGGGGTGGGAGGCGATCCCCACCGAGATCGCCTCGTCCATCCAGAACTCGCCGCTCAGATAGCGCGTGCGGATGAACGTCGAGACGGCCAGGAGAAGGATGAGCACGCCGGCCGCGCTCATCCACGTGGGGATGCGCTCGAGGCGCTCGACCAGCCCGCGTCCGGGCCGCTGGGGGGCCTGAACGGGGGGCTCGAGGACGGTGGCCATTACAGGCTCACTCCCGAGCCGCAGTGGGCATAGACCGTGAACGTCTCATTGCGCGCCACCAAGCGGTAATGAGTACCAGGCCAGTTGCGCAGGCTGGGAAGCAGGGTCGCGTGGCGCGTGGCCCGGGTCTGGAAGATGACGTTGGGCGGGGCCCCGACGGGGGCGCCGGTCTGCGGGGAAGCCTCGACGCGGAGCATCTTGGCGTCGAGCGTCCAGGCCACCAGCGGCACCGAGAAGCCCTCGGTCATGACCGACCCGCAGGCCAGGACCTTGGCCCGGCCGCCCGCTTGGCGAAGGGCGTAGGCGGCGTCGGTGCGCAGGCGAGCCTGGTAGACGATCGCCCGGTGGGTGCGCGGGATGTTGATGAGATTGCTCCCCACCCAGTTGGGCACGAAGACGTAGCAGAGGGCCATCGCGGCCAGTCCGCCCCCGGCCGCCGCCACCGGCGTCAGGGCCACCCGTCCCTGGCGGCGGGCCAGCCGGGCCAGCCCCACGGCCGCCCACCCGAACGTGGCCCCGCCGGCGATGTCGATGAGGGCCGCTCCGAGGACGAGGTAGCGGTCGTTGCCCGAGAACCCGGCCTGGGTCATCAGCGCGATGAGCACGAACCAGCCGAGCCCGAGCAGCGCGGCACCGAGCAGCGCCGCCATGGCATGCTCGCGGCCCGACTCAAGCCGCCAGCGCGACGCGGCCCTGATGCAGTCGCCAGAGCAGGACGGCGGCGACGATGGCGCCGATGGCCGCCGCCACCTTGACCCTCAGGAGCACCCACGGCCACGCGTGGTGGACGAGCTCGGAGCAGAACGGGCAGTGCGCGAAAGCGGCGCTGTTGGACCGTGGCTGCTGGGCGCGGTTGACGCCCCGAAAGAAATGGCCCGAGCCCCAGTACTCGGGCAGGAACCAGAACACCGGGATGAGCGCGAACAGGCCGATGACGAGCCGGCGTGCGCCCGGGTCGCGCCAGAAGAGCCACAGCCCGTACGGCCCCCAGAAGAGCCAGATCTCGGGCCGGTCCAGGGCGGCCAGAAAGCCGATGGCGAAGGCCTGGCGCGGCCGGCCGTCGAGGTGGCGCTCCACGGCGATGAGCACGATCGCCGTCATCAGGCCTTCCGAGTAGCCGAGCGCGTTGTCGCTGAGAAACCGCCGGAGAGGACGAGCGTCGCCGCGGCCACCAGGCCGGCGAACACGCCGGGAGCGACGGCGCCGATCCGCGCCCGCAGGTCTCCGGCCTCGGCGATGCCGGTGGGGCCGCCCGTGAGCAGGCGGGTGAGCGTGGCCGCCACCTTGAACACCATCACCGCGGCCATGAAGGCACCGGCGCGGGCCACGACGAGCCACAGGTCGGGCGCCGCCTTGCCGAACAGCGAGAAGAGGCGATGAAGATCATCGGCAGCGGCTTCCACGACGGCCCGCCGGTGGTCTGGAGGTCGAGATGGACGATCTCGCGGCCCCAGATGAGCCATGACCACGGGTCGTAGCTCGGCGTGGAGGGGACGAGCAGGGAGATCGCGCCGACGGCCAGCGCGGCCACGAGCAGCACCAGATAGAAGCGGCCCCCGGTGAGCCCCGGGGTCAGCGATTCGCGTCGCCGGGAGGGCCCAGCGGGCGCAGCGGTTGTGGCCAGCTCTGCAGTGGAAACAGACACAGGAACGGATCTCAGGGTGCCGCGTCGCAGATGGTCATACGACCGCGGCAGGCAGCACGCAGACCCGCGCACCGCGCGCGGGGATTCCGGCATTCTAGTGGCCACCCCCGGTCGGGACGGGTGGCCGTTAGCGGGCCTTAAACCAAAGGCAGGACGGGCGCCCGTCAGCCCTTGACGCCCATGGCGATGCACTGCTCCACTTTCGTCAGTTCGTCGTCGGAGGCTGAACCGGGGAATAGAAGCGCGCTGCCGATGACCTCGGCGGCCTGGTCACCGCCGCGCATCTGGTCGGCCTGGGCAGCGCCGGGCGTGGGGGTGAAGCGGACGGAGATGGATTCGGCGCCGTGCCGATCGTCAGGCTCGTCTCGCTGTCCTCACGCACGCGGATCCCGGCCTGCCGCAGGCAGTTGACATGGTTGGGCTGACGATGCGTGGATCGTCGATCTTTGCCGCGGCTGACCAGCACTGGCGGCGGCTTTACGCTGATCGTGCCGCAGGCCGACAGAGCGCCAGCGCGGCCAGGCCAGCACCACGGCCAGCTTACGCAAGGACATGGCGCCAGAGGGTAGAGGATCATCTTCGCGTGACCGCCGTCGCGACCCTCTCCGGACCGCTGCCCAAGCTCGGCGTGATCGTGCTCGGCTGCTCGTCGCGGCCGCCCTGCTCGTGCGGCGCCGAGCGCCACGCGGGCGGCGGCGATGCTGGGCGCGCTCGTGCTGGCGCCGGTGCTGCTGCTAATCGACATCTGGCACTCGCCCCAGCTCTCGATCGTCCATCGCCACCCGGCGGTCGCGGCCGCGGGGGCGCTCGTCATCCTCGCCGTTGTCGGCGCGCTGGCCGTGGCCGTCCTGCGGCGCCCGTGGCTGTTCGCCCTGCTGGCCATCGTCGCCTTGCCCTTCCGGATCCCGATCCAAGCCGGTGGCACGACCTCGAACCTGCTCGTGCCCCTCTACGGCGTTGTGGCCCGGCGTGCCTGGCCTTCGTGATCGCGGCCGGTGCGCGCGCGTCCGGACCGCGGCGCCTCGCCGGAACCGGCCGGCCGAACCGAGGTGCTCTGGCTCGAGCGCCTGCTCGCCCTCTACGTCGTCCTCTACGCGGTCCAGGCCGTCTACTCGGTCGACTTCGAGAAGGCGCTTCAGCAGATGGTCTTCTTCTATGTGCCCTTCGCCCTGCTCTACCGCCTGCTGCGCGATCTGCGGTGGACGGCGCGGCTGCTGCGCCGCTGCCTCCAGCTCGTCGCCGTGCTCGCCGTGCTCTTCGCCTGCATCGGCTTCGTCGAGTACGCGACCAAGACGATCCTCCTCAACTCGAAGCTGGTCGTCCAGAACGACCTGCACGCCTACTTCACCGTCAACTCGGTCTTCTTCGACCCCGACATCTTCGGTCGCTTCCTGGCCGTGGTGATGATCCCCCTCACCGCCGCCCTGCTCTATGCGCGCCGGCGCCGGGAGCAGCTGCTCGTCAGCGGCGTGCTGGCCGTGCTCTGGGCGGGCTCGCTGCTCACGCTCTCGCGCTCGAGCCTCGGCGCGCTCCTGCTCGGGATGGGCGTCCTGGCCGCGCTGCGCTGGCGGCCGCCCGGCAGCTCGCGGCCGGCGGCGGCGGTCGTCGCGCATCGGCGCCGTGGTCGTGCTCGTCTCGCCGAAGACCTTCGGGCTCAACCAGGGTCTCAACGGCGCCTCGAGCGGCCGGGCCGGGCCTCATCAGCGGCGGCGTGCACATGTTCGGCCAGCGCCCGGTGTGGGGCTACGGCTCGGGCGCCTTCGTCACCCAGTACCGCAAGGAGAATCCCGGGACCGCCAGACGCTCGCCGCATCGCACACGATCGCGGTGACGATCGCCGCCGAGCAGGGACTGATCGGCGAGCTCGTCTACCTCGCGCTCGTCCTCGTCGGCGGTCGTCGCCTTGCTCCAGGGCGCGCGCGGCGACCCGGCGCGGGCGGCGATCGCGGCGGCCTTCATCGCCCTGATCCTCCACACCAACCTCTACGCCGACTTCCTCGAGGACCCGCTGACCTGGACGGTGCTGGGGATCGGCGCGGCGCTCGCCGGCGCCGGCGAACGCGCTCAGGCGCCTCGCCGCCGCCGCTCAAGCCGCCCCGCCGTGGCTCACGGCCTACCGTGACCCACGACCGGGTGACCGACACGCACAAGCAGGCCGAGATCGCCTCGCGCACGCCGGCCTTCATGGCCGGCGAGGCGTCCAAGCCGTTTGGCTGGAGCCCGGCCCACTTCGTCGAGTGGGCGACGATCGCGGCCATGATCGCGGCCGTCGGCGCTGGCTCCCGGGCGCGCGCTTCCTCGACGTCGGCGTGCGGCTCGGGGTGGACGTCGTTGTTCCTGGCCGAGGCCGGCTACGCCGTCACCGGCTATGACCTCGTGCCCGCCAACGTCGAGCTGGCCCGCGCAGCGAGCGCGCGCGCTGGGGCGTCCTCGGCCCGCTTTGAGGTCGCCGACATGGAGCGGCTCCCGCCGGGGAGCCCGTCGACGCCGTGCTCCTGTTCGACGCCCTGCACCACAGCGCCCGACCAGGGCCGGGCGCTGCGCGTCGATCGCCGGGCGGCTGGCGCCCGGGGGCTGGCTCCTGCTCGGCGAGCCGACCTGGCTGCACCGCTTCTCGCCCGCCGCCCGCGCCACCGCAGCGCGACGCTCGGTTGGCTCGAGCGGGGACTGACCCTGCGGGGTCTGCGCCGCGACCTGACGCGCGGCCGGCTTCGGGGAGCTGCGGCGCTTCTTTCAGCCCACGCAGCCCTACGAGGGTCGCGGCTCAGGGTTCGCCTGGCAGCTGGCGCGGCTCGTGGCCGCCAACGTGCTCGTCGCCCCCCAGGCGCACCTGTGGCTGGCCGCCCGCAGGCTCCCGATGACCGCGTTCATCAACGTCGCACTCGACCCGCGCCGAGAGCCGACTGCGACAAACCGGCCCCTCCAGGGCCGTTTCGTCGCACTGGGCCCGCTCCGGGGGCTCGAGTGCAACGCTATGGCGCCGGACCGACGGCGACCCCACCTACATCGGCGTCGTGTACGCCCCGCTGATCCCCCCGTCGACGAGAAACGTCGACGCGGTGATGAAGCTCGACTCGTCGCTGGCCAGAAACAGCGCCGCGTTGGCGATCTCCTCGCGCGCGGGCGAAGCGGCCCATGGGCACGTGGACGAGCCGGCGGGCCGCCTGCTCGGGATCCTTGGCGTAGAGCTCGCGCAGCAGGGGCGTGTCGACCGGGCCCGGACAGAGCGCGTTGACGCGCACCCCCCGCCGGGCGAACTCGACCCCGAGCTCGCGCGAGAGCGCGAGGACGCCGCCCTTCGAGGCCGTGTAGGAGATCTGCGAGGTTGCGGCGCCCGAGCACGGCCACGAACGAGGCGGTGTTGATCACCGAGCCGTTGCCGCGCTGGAGCAGGTGAGGGATGCCGTGCTTGCAGCACAGAAAGACGCTGCGCAGGTTGGCCGCCTGGACCCGCTCCCACGCCTCGATCGAGGTGTCGAGCACCGAGGCGTCGTCGGTGGGTGAGATGCCGGCGTTGTTGAACAGCACGTCGATTCCGCCGAGCTCCTCGCGCACGCGCTCGATACATGCCGGCCACGCGCTCCTCGTCGGTGACGTCGGCCTGCAGCGAGAGGTCGCCGACGTCGTGCGCGCGCAGGTCGACCCCGGCGACCCGCGCCCCCTCTCGCTCGAACAGCGCCGCCGTGGCCGCGCCGATCCCGCCCGCGGCGCCGGTGATCACGCATACCTTGCCTTCGCAGACGCATCGTGCTCACCCTGCTCGGCGTAGAAGATCGACTTGACCTCGGTGTAGGCGTCGAGCGCATGGGGCCCGAGCTCGCGGCCGTAGCCCGACTGCTTGAAGCCGCCGAACGGCGTGGCCACCCGCACGGAGGTGTTCGAGTTGATCGACAGCACGCCGGTCTCGAGCGCGCGGGCCACGCGCAGCGCGCGGGCGCCGTCGCGCGTCCAGATCGACCCCGACAGGCCGTAGATGGTGTCGTTGGCCAGGCTCGATCGCCTCCGCCTCGTCCTCGAAGGGGATCACGCAGGCCATCGGTCCGAAGATCTCCTCGCGCGCCGCGCGGGCCGCCGGGTCGACCGGGCACAGCACGGTGGGCGCGAACCAGTACCCGGGTCCGTCGGGAGCCGCGCCGCGAACCGCCACCGGGCGCCTCGCCGCCGACGAACGACGCCACGTCTCGCGCTGGCCGGCCGAGATCAGCGGGCCCATCTCGGTGGCCTCGTCGAGCGGGTCGCCGACCCGGATCTCCCGCACGGCCTCCTCGAGCAGCTCCATGAAGCGGTCGAGCGCCGGCCGCTGCACGAGGATCCGCGAGCGGGCGCAGCAGTCCTGGCCGGCGTTGCCGAACACGGCCCCGGGGCCGCGGCCGCCGCCGCCTCGAGGTCGGCGTCGGCGAACACGATGTTCGGCGACTTGCCGCCGAGCTCGAGCGTCACCCGCTTGATCGTCGCGGCGGCGCCGGCGGCGATCGAGCGCCCGACCTCGGTCGAGCCCGTGAAGGCGATCTTGGCCACGTCGGGGTGCTCGACCAGCCGCCGCCCGCAGGTGCTCCCCGGTCCCACGACGACGTTGATGACGCCCTCGGGCACGCCCGCCTCGAGGGCGAGCTCGGCGAACCGCAGCGCGCTCAGCGGGGTCAGCTCGGCCGGCTTGAGGACGACCGTGTTGCCGGCCGCCAGCGCCGGTCCGAGCTTCCAGGCCGCGATCGTCAAGCGGAAAGTTCCACGGCACGATCAGCCCGACGACGCCGAGCGGCTCGCGGACGGTGAAGGCCTGGCCGCCGGCCACCGGGATCGTGTCGCCGAGCAGCCGCTCGGGCGCGCCCGGCGTAGTAGCGGAAGGTCGCGACGACCATCTCCATCTCCGCCCGGGCATCGCCGATCGGCTTGCCCGCGTTGCGGGCCTCGAGCACCGGCGAGCTCCTCGTGGGCGCTCGGCCGAGCGCGGTCGGCCAGCCGGTGCAGCATCGCGGCCCGCTCGCCCGGGCGCCAGGTCGCGCCAGGCCGGGAACGCCGCCCGGGCGCGCGCCACCGCGGCGTCGACCTCGACTTCGCCGGCGCGCGGCACCGCCGCGAGCACCGCCTCGGTGGCGGGCTCGATGACCTGCGAGGGCCCCGCTAGGCAACGCCAGGCTGCGTGCCGGCGACCGTCAGCCCGTCGTCGGCGAACTCGATGGTGCGGACCGGGCCCTTGAAGAGTCCCGCGCGCCGAGACCGAAGTACCAGATCGTCACCGCGACCATGACGACGATCGTCACCAGTGGCGCGTAGTTGACCGCCGACCAGCTGAAGGCCTTTTGAACAGGCACCGCCGCCGGGTGTGAACGGCAGGCAGAAGATGATCACGCACAGGCGCGACCCAGATGAACGCGATCGGGTTGATCCACCTGTACTGGCGCCCGAGCGTCCACGGTCCGGGCTGAACGCGTCCCCCATCCGCCAGCGCAGGAAGACCGGGATGGTGTAGGCGATGTAGAGGCCGATGACCGAGATCGAGGTGACGGCGAAGAACGCGACGGGGAGGCCGGCCGAGTTGCGGGAAGTAGGCCGGGACGGTGACGAGGAGCGCGAACGGCAGACGAACAGCACCGCCTAGGTCGGGGTCCCGTTGGGGCCCAGGCGCCGCCACAGGCGGTGTCCCGGGATGGCCCCGTCGCGGGAGAAGGCGAAGGTCATCCGCGAGGCGCTCGTGACGCAGGCCATGCCGCAGAACAGCTGGCCGATCGTCGAGATGACGATGACCGCCTTGGCCGCCGCGGAACTGAGCGCGGCTCGATGATCGCCTAGCGCGGGGAAGCCGGCCGAGCTGATCGCTGATGCCCTCTGCTGGACGGCGAAGGTCAGGGCGAGCAGCACGATCCAGCCGATGACGGCCGAGTAGAAGACCGAGCGCCAGACGCCCTTGGGCGCCGACTCGGCGGCGCCGTGCGTCTCCTCGGACACGTGGGCGGAGGCGTCATAGCCGGTGATCGTGTACATCGTGAGCAGGAAGCCGAGCGGCAGGACGTAGAACCAGTACATGCCGTGGCTGAAGCCGCCGAGACGTCTGGCGTGCCGAAGACGTAGGAGAAGCTCGCGTGATGGCTCGGGACGGCGACGAGCAGGATCACGATGATCACCGCCACGCCGATCACGTGCCACCACACCGAGATGCCGTTGAAGAGCGACACGAGGTGGCCAGGAGAACACGTTGATCAACCCGTGGATGAGCAGGATGAGGGCGAACAGCACGAACACGACGTGCAGCGTCGTACTGCACGTTGCGTGGTGGCGAAATTGAAGAGATGTGGGCGCCGTAGAGACGAGCAGGGTCATGCAGGAAGCTCGCGGCGGCGTAGTCGACCGAGGCGTCGACGGCGACCAGACCGATGAGGTTGAACCAGCCGGTGAACCAGCCCCAGCCCGGGCCGCCGAGCCGCGAGGCCCAGAAGTAGATGCCGCCGGCCGTCGGGAATGGCCGAGGCCAGCTCCGACATGGAGAAGGCGACGCACAGGATCAGCAGGCTGATGACCGGCCAGCCGATCGAGATGGCGACCGGCCCGCCGTTGAGCAAGGCCTGGCCGTAGGTGGTGAAGCACCCGGCCAGGACCGAGATGATCGAGAACGAGATGGCGAAGTTGGAGAAGCTGCTCCAGCCGCGCTTGAGCTCCTGCTTGTAGCCGAGCTCCGCCAGCCGTTGCTCGTCGCCGGACAGCGTGCTCCGTTCGCCATCAACCCCTCCTCCGTAAAAGGTCTTATGGTCCGTCCTTAGGCGGCGACGATATGTCGCGGCCTATGTCGGCGAGTCAAGGGCCGCAGGTCAAGTCCGACCGCCGCCGGCAACAGGCCGGCCAGGATGTGCTCGGTGCCGCGCACGTGCTCGGCCATCTCCGCGCCGCCCGCGACCTCGTCGCCGCGGCCGCACGGCCTCGAGGACCCGGCGGTGCTGGGCGTTGGAGGAGGCCAGCACCTCGGGCGGATGGGCGATGAGGCCGATCAGTCCGGTCATCTCGCCCTGGGCCTCGGTCATCGCGCTCACCAGGCGCGCGCTGCCCGTCGCCTCGGCCAGCCGACGTGGAGGCGGACGTCGGCCTGGCGGTAGGCGGGGAAGTCCGTCGAGCAGCCCGTCGAGGGCCGCGACGAGCTCGTCGAGGTGGTCGAGCATGGCCGGTTGCGGCGCGCTCGGCGGCCAGCACGGCGACCCCGATCTCCAGCGCCGAGCGCCGGGCGCAGATGTCACGCCACGCGGCCAGGACGCTCAGGCGAGGGCGGGGTCGCGGGCGGCTGCGGGTCGGCCACGAACGTGCCGCCGCCCCGTCCGCGGGTGGCGTGCAGGTGACCGCTCTGGCCGAGGGCGACCAGCGCCTGGCGCAGCGTCGAGCGGGCGATGCCGAGCTTCTCGCACAGATCGCGCTCGGGAGGCAGGCGCGTGCCCGGAGGCAGCAGCCCGAGCTTGATCGCCGTGCCCAGCCGCTCGACGGTCTCCTCGAAGGCGGTCTGGGAGCGCACGGGCGCGAACACGGTCTCCAGCGAGGCGACCGCGTCGAGGCCGCCCGGCGCCGGCCGAGCGGCCGCGCTCACGTCCGCTCACAGCCGCTCGAAGCCGCGGAAGCGCTCCCAGTCGGTGACCGCGGCGTCGAAGGCCGCCAGCTCGACGTCGGCGGCGTGGGTGTAGTGGCTCGACCACCTCCGTCGCCGAACGCCGGCGCGGGCCACCTCGCTGCCGGCAAACAGGTCGCGCGCCTCGAGCAGGGTGGCGGGCAGCTGGGGCTTGTCGTGGGCCAGATAGGCGTTGCCGTCGTAGGCCGGCTCGAGCTCGAGGCCGGCCTCGACGCCGTGCAGTCCGGCGGCGATGAGCGCGCTCAGGGCGAGGTAGGGGTTGAGGTCAGAGCCGCCGGCCCGGTTCTCGAAGCGCAGCGCCGGCCCCCTCGCCGACGACGCGCAGCGCGCAGGTGCGGTTGTCGGGCGCCCAGGCCACCGCGGTGGGGGCGAACGACGCCGGCGGCGTAGCGCTTATAGGAGTTGACGTTCGGCGCCAGCAGCAGGGTCAGCTCGCGCAGGCAGGCCAGCTGGCCGGCCAGGAACGATTCGAAGATCGCCGCGCTCGCGGGCGAACAGCGGCGCCCTCGCTCGTCGGCGAGCGAGAAGTGGATGTGGCACGAGCTGCCCTCGCGCTCGTTGAACTTGGCCATGAAGCTGATCGACATGCCCTCCTGGGCGGCGATCTCCTTGGCGGCGTTCTTGTAGATCGCGTGCTCGTCGGCGCAGCGCAGCGCGTCGGCGTAGCGGAAGTTGATCTCGTGCTGGCCGAGGTTGCACTCGCCCTTGGAGTTCTCGACCGCGCAGCCCGGCGCGCCTCCATCTCGTTGCGGATGCGGCGGATCAGCGGCTCGACCCGGGCCGTGCCCAGCAGCGAGTAGTCGATGTTGTAGAGGTTGGCCGGCTCGAGGTCGCGGTAGGCCTTGCGCCAGGCCTCCTCGTAGGTGTCCCGGAAGACGAGGAACTCGAGCTCGGTGCTGGCGTTGGTCGCTCCATCCGCGCTCGGCCAGGCGGGCGAGCTGGCGGCGCAGGACCTGGCGCGGCGACGGCGACGACCTCGCGAGCCGTCGGCCCAGGCGAGGTCGGCCAGGCACAGCGCGGTGCCCGGCAGCCACGGGGCCGAGCCGCAGCGTGTCGAGGTCCGGCCGCATGGCGAAGTCGCCGTAGCCGCGCTCCCAGGAGGCCATCGCGTAGCCCTCGACCGGGTTCATCTCGACGTCGACGGCGAGCAGGTAGTTGCAGCCCTCGGCGCCGTGGTCGGCGACCTCGTCGAGGAAGTGGCGGGCGGTCAGCCGCTTGCCCTGCAGGCGGCCCTGCATGTCGGTGAGCGCCAGCAGCACGGTGTCGATCGTCGCCCGCCCTGACCAGCTCTTCGAGCTCCTCCAGCCTCACGGCGGGTGAAGGTATTAGCAACCGCGCCTTAAACGCCAGGTCGGCACGCTTCCACCGAGCCATGCTTGGCGGGCGGCGATGATTCGGGTAGCCCCAATCGGGTATGCCGAGACCGATGAGTGCCGTGAGCAACGGCACCGCAGACGCCCTGACGTCGCGTCCTACGCGGCGGTGCCCGACGTCGGTGCCGCTGGCGCGCGCAAGCGCGTGGTCGAGCTTCGCCCGGAGGCCGGCGTCGGCGACCGACCAGATCGAGGCCACTGCGACTGGCCGCCTCCGAGGCCATCACTAACGCCGTGCGCCACGCGTACGCGACGACGCGCGAAGGCTCGTCCACGTCACCGCGGCGGTGGCCGACGATGAGCTGTGGGTCCTCGTGGCCGATGACGGCCACGGGCTCGAGGCGGCAGCCACAGTCCCGGGCTCGGCATCGGCTTGGCCCTGATCGCGTCGGTCGACGCGACCACTTCGCGGTGGTCAAGCGCTCCTCGCGGCGGCACCGAGCTGCGGATGCGCTTCCGCGCTCGCGGTCGGACCGTGCGAGTCCGCTCAGGCGCGCGGGATCGGCTTCGCTCGGCGTCGGCGGCCGCCTGACCGCGCTTCTCGACGACGAAGTAGCCCGCCGTCCGCTCGACCACGATCTCGACCTCGGGCTGCTCGTGGCCCGCGGCGACGAGGAAGCGGCCGCGGGTTGGCGCGGACCCGCTCGTACTCAGCGATGGTCAGCTCGATGATCTGCGTGCAGCCGAGCTGGGCGCACTCGCAGCGGAAGCTCACCGTGCGCGCCGTCGTCCCCCGGCCACTGACCGCGCTCGATGGCCTCGTTGATCTCGCGGAAGACGGACTTCGTTGGTGCCCAGCCGTCCTCGAGTCTCCTCGCTCACAGCCTGATGATGCATTGCCAGGCCGCCGGCACGGCGTGTACGGCCGGTGACGCGATGACGACCGTTGCGGTGACAGCGGCGGGGTCGGGGGGTAGTATCGGCGCCCCGTGACGTGGGGATTCCTCTGGCTCATGCTCGCCCTCAAGCTGCCGCTGGCCGGGCTGATCTACATCGTCTGGTGGGCGATCAAGCAGGAGCCCGAGGACGCCGGCAAGCCCGACGACGACGGCGGCATCAAGCGCCACGAGCGCCCCCACCCGGTCAAGCCGTTCCCGCGCCGCCCCGCCGCGGGCCCCACGGCGATCCGGCGCCGGCGCCGCCCGCCCGGGTGCGCACGGTCAAGGCGCGGGCCCGGACGCTCGGTCACTAGTCGACGCAGCTTGCGCGCCGCGCCCGCTGGGCGCGACCGGGACCGGCGCTGACCGTGGCCGCTGCAGACTCTCCCGATGAGCGCGGCTTCGAGCCGACCAGCCGGGCGCATCGGTTCTCTCGGACGGCACCATCCTCGAGCTCGTGCGCAGCGGGCGGATCCGCATCGATCCGTGGGACGAGCGCGCTCGTGCAGCCGGCCAGCGTCGACCTGCGCCTGGGCGACTCCTTCCGCGTCTTTCACAACCACCGCACCGCGGCCATCGACCTGCGCGAGCCGCCCGCCGGGCTGACCGAGGAGGTGATGATCGGCGCGCGACGAGTCGTTCGTCATCCACCCCGGCGAGTTCTGCCTCGGGCGCACGCTCGAGTGGGTCGAGCTGCCCGACGACATCGTGGCCCGGATCGAGGGCAAGAGCTCGATCGGCCGCCTCGGGCTGATCGTCCACGCCACCGCCGGCTTCTGCGATCCGGGCTGGAAGGGCACGCTCACCCTCGAGCTCAACAACCTCACCCGCGTCCCGATCAAGCTCTATCCCGGGCTGCTCATCGCCCAGCTCTCCTTCATGGCCCTCGACCGGCCGGCGCAGCGGCCCTACGGCAGCCCGGAGCTCGGCAGCCACTACCAGGGCCAGCGGGCGGCCACCGAGAGCCGCTACGAGGGCGGCAGGCCGGCCTGGCCGCCGTCGCGGCGAATCGGTCCGCGAGCGGGCACGATCGGCTAGGCTCGCGGCGTGGCTCGCCCGTGTTGCTCCTCGCCGCCGCCGAGCCCTCGAAGGTGCCCGTTCTACATCGCCGGCCTCGCGTTCGCCGGCTGGGCGGTGGTGCTCTCGGCGCTCGGCCTGAGCCGTCCGAGCTTCCCCGCCGACGCGGTCGGCGCAGCGCGGGGTCATGGCTGATCAGCTTCGTGCTCATGGTCGCTCGCCATCGCGATGGCGATCGTCACCGACAAGTAGCCGGCGTCCGCCCAGAGACCGTAAGCGCGCTGACCGGCGCGGCATCGCTCGCGCCCGGCAGCGGGTACTAGAGTGCATTGTGGCGGCCTGGTCCGCTGGCCACATCGACCACCCGAGTGCCGCGAGAGGAATTGCCATGACGACGGAGACTTCCAAGCAGAGACGGCCAGCAGGACGTCAGAGACAGGCGACCGGACTCGCTGACGCATCACCGACAACCGGACCGGCAAGCAGTACGAGATCCCGATCGAGGACGAGACGATCCGCGCCACCGAGCTGCGCAACATCAAGGTCAACGAGGACGACTTCGGCCTCATGACCTACGACCCGGCCTACATGGCCACGGCGTCGTGTCGCTCGGCGATCACCTTCATCGACGGCGACAAGGGCATCCTCGAGTACCGCGGCTACCCGATCGAGCAGCTGGCCGAGAAGTCCAGCTACCTCGAGGTCGCCTACCTGCTCATCCACGGCCAGCTGCCCACCCAGTCCGAGCTCGACGAGTGGACGCACCAGATCACCATCCACACGTTCGTGCACGAGAACGTCAAGGAGCTTCATGCAGGGCTTCCGCTACGACGCCCACCCGATGGGCATGCTGCTGGCCTCCGTCGGCGCGCTCTCGACCTTCTATCCCGAGGCCCGCGACATCAAGGACGAGGAGACCCGCTACATCCAGGTCATCCGCCTGCTCGCCAAGATGCCCACGCTGGCCGCCTTCTCCTTCCGCCACAACCAGGGCAAGCCCTACGTCTATCCGGACAACGACCTGTCCTACGCCGGGCAACTTCCTCTCGATGATCTACAAGATGACCGAGCTCAAGTACGAGCCCGACCCGCGACTCGAGCACGCGCTCGACGTCCTGTTCATCCTCCACGCCGACCACGAGCAGAACTGCTCGACGAGCGCGGTGCGCAGCGTCGGCTCCTCGCAGGTCGATCCCTACTCGGCTGTGGCGGCCGGGGTGGCCGCGCTGTACGGGCCGCTGCACGGCGGCGCCAACGAGGCCGTGCTGCGCATGCTGCAGCGCATCGGCTCCACCGAGAACGTCCCCGACTTCATCAAGGGGGTCAAGGACGGCAACGAGAAGCTGATGGGCTTCGGCCACCGCGTGTACAAGAACTTCGACCCGCGGGCCAAGATCATCAAGACGGCCGTCGACGAGGTCTTCGAGGTCACGGGCAAGAACCCGCTGCTCGACATCGCCACCGAGCTCGAGAAGATCGCGCTCGAGGACGACTACTTCGTCGAGCGCAAGCTCTATCCGAACGTCGACTTCTACTCCGGGCTCGATCTACGAGGCGCTCGGCATGCCCATGGAGATGTTCCCGGTCCTGTTCGCCATCGGCCGCACGAGCGGCTGGATCGCCCAGTGGCTGGAGATGATCGACGATAAGGAGCAGAAGATCGCCCGGCCGCGGCAGATCTACGCCGGCGAGCGGGCCCGTCGACTACGTCCCCATGCACGACCGCGAGGTTTAGCCGCCCGGTCGCTTGCCCGGGCACTGGAAGCTGACCGTCCGCATCGGCCCGCGCGTCGAGCGGCGCTCCTTCGCCCGGCTCGACGAGGCGCTCGACGTCCTCGCCGAGCGCGTGGACGAGCTGGCCGGCGAGGCCCGGCGCCGTCCGGTCGACGTCCGCTTCCGCCGCTTTGAGCCCGTCCAGCAGGTCGCGGCCCGCGCCGAGCTGGCCGGGCCCGCAGCGGTTCGTGCCCGCCGTGCGAGCCGGCGTCGACGTGCGCGGCGACGGCTCGACGGAGGCCTACACCGGCCGGGTGCGCCGGCAGGTGGTGACCCAGAACGGCGGCGAGAGCGCGGTCGCCGCGCTGCGCCGGGTGCTGCTGGCGCGGGCTAAGCGATGACGGTCCGCTGAAGGGATTCGAACAGCGTGAGCAGCCTTCGAGCCTGAGGGCGGAGCAGTCCCACGGAGAGCTCGCCACCGACCAGGGCGGCGCAGCGGTCGAGCGCCCGCACGCCCGCCACGTCGATGAAATTCACCCGATCCATGAGAATGATCACGCTCCTCGGCGGCTTGCCGTCGCTGAGCGCGATCCTCAGCGCCAGCTCCAGCTCAGGGCCGCTGGCCAGATCGAGCTCGCCCTCGGGTTCGAGGATCAGCCGGCCTCGGTCATTGCGTACCGAGACCGTGAACGGGATGGGCTGCGAGCGCCGCCGGCTGGCCAGCGAGATGACCTTGGCGCCGGTGTCGGCGCTCACCGGAGACCTCCCTCGCCGGCTACCCCTGACCGGGTTCGCGCCGGCTCGAGGACGAAGATCTCGAAGCTGCGCGGGGGATGGAAGACGATCTGGCTGTGGTAGGTGAGGACGTTGCGGCCGGTGAGATCGGTGACCGCCCGGATGGCCGTCTCGGAGACCGTCTCCTGAAAGGAGAGGCGATAGCGGCGGACCTCCTCGTCCTTGCCGTCCGCCAGCAGCGTTTCCTCGCTGCGCGTGAGTCCACCCTCCATGGCCACGAAGACATAGTCGTCGAGCACCCAGGCCTTGGCCGCCGTCGGCCCCCGCCCGTAGTGGGTCTTGAGCAGGCCGACCATCGCGTTGGCGATGGCCGCGCGCGTGGAGCCACCCACTTCCGAGGCCTGCTGGCTGGCACCCGCCGCGACCAGCTCCTCGGTAGAGCCGTGTAAGCGTTCCTCCGGTTTGGTCATAGCTTCTTTCCCGCGTCAGCCCGCGGACCTTTAGGCGACGGCGCGACTGACGATAAGGCAACCAGGGCATGAACACTCGCAACGTGGATGGCTTGATCCTCCGATGCGCGGGTGCCTCCCCTTGGGTGGCCCCCCGTTCATACGGTGCCGACGCCTGCCAGCGCCTCCTTCCCGGCGACACGTGACCTGCGCTCGCAACGCTAGCATGGGGTCCGACGGCTCGGCAAGCGCGAGGCGCGCTGGGGCGAGCCACGTTTTTCCCACCACTCGCTCCATGTCCGCCCTCATCAGAGTCCTCACGCTCGTTGGCGCGCTCGCTGCGGCGCTGGCGCTCTGCACGCCGTCCGCGCTGGCCGGCGTGGCCAACGCCGGCGTGCCCGGCGCGAGCGCGAGCGACCCCCTGGCCGGTCTTCCCTGGGGCAACTACGACGGCCCGCGCGATGAGGTCTTTCCGAGCTACTGGCGGGCCGCGGGAGCGCGGCGCGAGCTGCTCGGGCTCGTGGCCCTGCGGCCTCGCGTGCGCTGGTTCGGGGCCTGGTATCCCGACATCGAGGCCAAGGCGGTGGCCCGCGGCTACGTGGACAACGTCACCGGTGGAAACAGCAACGTTCTGGCCCAGATGGCGGTGTTCCGGCTCGAGCCCTGGGAGGAAGCGGCCTGCCACCATCTGCCCACGCCGGCCCAGCAGGCCAGCTACCGGACCTGGACCGACCGCTTCGCGGCGGGAATCGGAGCCGCCCGTGTGGCCCTCATCCTGCAGCCCGATCTCCCCTTCGCCATCTGCGCCCCCCATCACTCGCACGTGACGACGGACCTCGTCGCCTACGCTGCCCGCGTCTTCAGTGCCCTGCCCCACACCACCGTCTACATCGACGCCGGGGCCGGCGACTGGGCCTCGGCCCAGCGGATGGCCGAGGTGCTGCGGGCAGCCGGCGTGCGCTATGTCCGGGGCTTCGCCCTCAACGCCACCCATTACGACACGACGAGCCACGAGATCCAGTTCGGGGCCCGCCTCGTCCGCGACCTCGCCGCAGAAGGTTTTCCCGGCCGCCATTTCGTCGTCAACACCGCCGACAACGGCCGGGGCTTCACCTACCAGGAGTACCGGGGACCGAACTTCAACAACGCCGCGCCCTGCACCAGCCGCCTCCAGCGGCGCTGCGTGACCCTGGGCATCCCGCCCACCACCGACGTGGCCGATCCCCATTGGGGACTGCCCCCGCGGATTCGGGCGCTGGCCGCCAGCGAGGTCGACGCTTACCTGTGGGTCGGGCGGCCCTGGCTCTACGCCCAGGCCGACCCCTTCCAGCTCTCCCGCACCCTCCAGATCGCGGCGACGAGCCCGTTCGGGCCCGTCATCGCAGCTCGAGCTCATAAAAGAAAGTGATCGGCCCCTCTGGGCCCCGCTCACGGTTGATGAAGCCCAGGCGCTCATACAGTGCTCGGGCGACCACGTCGTCCTCGCTCGTGCCCAGCAGGATGTAGTCGGCGCCGCGAGCGCGCGCCCGCTCGATCGCCGCCTCCATCAGCGCCCGACCGCGTCCCTGACCCCGCCGCGCAGGGGACACGTAGAGCTCGGCCAGGTAGCACTCGAGACCTGGCGTCCACAGCGAGGGCTGGTAGCGCAGAACGACGAGGCCGTCGGATGCGTCGGCGGGCAGCAGCACGTCGGTCTGTCCGCCGGCCATGACCTCGGTGATGCGCGCCGCGATCCAGGCCGGCTCGGGCACGTCGGGTTCCTCGAACTCGCGGTTGAAGGCGTGCAGGAGCTCACCGATCCTGGGAGCGTCGGTGGCGTCGCCAAGGCGAACAGCGCGGGCCATCGCTTGCCTTAGAGCACCAGGGTGGCTCCGTGCCGGCGCAACCACCGCATGTGCTCCCGGTAGTCGGGGCAGCGCGCCGCCACCAGCGCCCAGAACCTGGGCGAGTGATCCATGACCTCGAGATGGCAGACCTCGTGCCAGACGACGTAGTCCAGGACGGCCGCCGGAGCGAGCAGGAGTCGCCAGTTGAAGCTCATCGTGCCCGACCGCGAGCAGCTGGCCCAGCGCGTCCGCTGGCCGCGGATGATCAGCCGGCGGTAGGACCCTCCGGTCAGCGCGCAGGCCCGCTCAAGTCGCGCGGCCACCTCGGACTGGGCCGCCCGCCGGTACCAGCGCTCGAGCGCCGCCCTCTGCTCGGTCCCGGCGGGGACGAGCAGCTCGTCCCCGCGCCGGTGCACGCGCGTGCGGCCGGGGACCTCGACCAGCCGCAGCGACGCGCCGAGGTAGGGAACCGTGCCCGCGCGCGCTCGCACCGTGGCCTGCGCGCGGTGAAGCTCGGCGAGGCGGCGCTCGATCCAGGGCCGGAGCTCGCGCACGGCCGCGGCGGCCACCCGCTCACCGGTGCGCTGGGGCACGACCACCTCGACGGCCCCCGTGCCATCGACGGTGACCCGGACGCGCCGGGCGCGGGAGGAGCGGCGGATGCGGTAGGGGATGCCCCCCTCGTCGGTGCGCAGCGGCGAGTCGCTTCCCACGAGCGGACAGGGTACGGTCCGGGGCCGACGATGCCCGGGTTCCGCACCCTGACCGAGCCGCTCGGCGACGATGTCGTCGTCTTGCGCGACTTCGCCGAACGGGACATCCCGGAGATCCTCATCGCCTACGAGGACGACCCCGAGCTCCACCTCCGCGTCGGCCAGGAGCGTCCGCCCAGCGGCGCCCAGCTCGGGCGCTGGGCCGAGAGCGAAGCGGCCGAGCGCCTGGCCGGCGCGCATGCCACGCTCACGGTGCTCGAGCCGGGCAGCGACGTCTGTCGCGGTCAGGTCAACGTCCACCACGCCGAGTGGGACCACAACCGGGCCGAGGTGGGCATCTGGCTCGCTCCCGAGGTCCGGGGCCGGGGTCTTGGCCGGCGCGCACTGCGCCTGGCCGGCACATGGCTGCTGCACGACTGCGGCCTCGCGCGCCTGCAGTTGCTCACCGAGCCCGACAATGAGCCGATGCTCCGAGCCGCCCGGGCGACGGGCTTCGTGTACGAGGGCATCCTGCAGGGCTACTACCGACGCGGGCGCCGGCGTGAGGACGCCGCCATCCTGTCGCTGTTGGCGGAGGACCTGTGCGCTATTGGCGGGTGAAGCTGCCGCCGGGGGTCCGGCCGCCCTTCGAGGTCTACCTCAACGGGGTGCGCCAGGAGCTCGGCCGCGACTACCGGGTGGCCGGCGGCGAGCTGCTCTTCGAGCGCGAGCTGGTCTCGACCAAGCTCGGGCTCTGGGCCTGGTTCCGGGGCTTTTGGGGCATCGGTACCTATAACCGCAACGACGAGGTCGACGTTCGCTACGAGGTCGAAGGCCGGCCGACCGTCGCCCACGCGCTGGCCATCATCCCGCCCGACTGACCCTCACGCGAGGGGACGGGAGGGGCCTAGGCGGTCCGCACCACTTCGCGGCGCACCCAGGGCCGCAAGAGCTTGAGCGCCGAGAGGATCGCTCGCGTGGCCGGGGAGCGGTTGAGCGTGTAGAAGTGGATGCCCGGCGCGCCGCGGGCCAGAAGCTCGGCGCACTGCAGGGTGGCGTAGGAGACGCCCAGCTCGAGCACGGCAGTGGCGTCGTCGCCGCGATGCTCGAGGGCCCCGAGGAGCCGGGGCGGGATGGTGGCGCCGCACATCGAGGTGATGGTCTTGATCTGCCCCAGGTTGGTGATGGGCATGATCCCCGGGATGATCGGCACCTCGATCCCGGCCGCTCGGGCCTCGTCGACGAAGCTGAAGTAGTTCTCGTTGTCGAAGAAGAGCTGGGTGATGAGGAACGTCGCCCCGCGGTCGACCTTCTCCTTGAGGTACTGGATGTCGTGGGCCATGTCGACGGCCTCGGGGTGGCACTCGGGGAAGCATGCCGCGCCAACACAGAACGGGTAGGCCTCGCGGATCATGCCTGCCAGCTCGGCGGAGTAGTGCAGGCCTCGGGGGTGCGGTCGCCACTCGGTCTCGCCGCGCGGCGGATCGCCGCGCAAAGCGAGGACGTTCTCGACTCCAGCCTTGACAAGATTGTCGAGCACCATGCTCAGGTCGTCGCGGGAGGAGCCGACGCAGGTTAGGTGGGCCATGGCCTCGATGCCGAGGTCCTGCTTGATCCACCGGGTGATCTCGGCGGTGCGCATCCGGGTCGACCCCCCGGCGCCGTAGGTCACCGAGACGAAGCTTGGCTCGAAGGCCCGCAGATCCTCGAGCGTGGCCCGGAGCGTGCGGTCGCCGTCCGCGGTCTTGGGCGGGAAGAACTCGAACGAGAAGCTGGGCTCGTCGGTGTCGGCGAGGAAATCGTCGATGCGCATGGCGGCACCCTACCAACCTTGACACGAACGTGTCAAGGTTCTACCCAGCCCGCCCGTGAGCGGTGTGGGGCGAGAAACCGGAGAATACGGCCGGTTTTGTGCCCTACCCCCGGCCGCGCGCCAGGTGCCAGCGGTCGTCCTCATCCCGGGCCACCTCCCCCAGCTGCTCCAGGTGCCCCAGGTAGCACAGCGTCTCGGCCAGCCACCACCCGGCGTTGGCCGCGCTGAGCTCCCCGCCGCCATGCACGGCCGGAGCGATCTCGATGACCCGGCGCGCCCCACCCTCAAGACAGCCGGTCACGGCCTCAAGCCGCTCGCGCACGAGGGCCCGGTTGCCCTCGATGTGCCCGGGCACGTCGAGGAACGGCTTGCCGTGCCCAGACAGGCACAGCCGGGGCCCCAGCCGCTCGACCACGTCCAAGGACGCAAGGAACTCCCCCACCGGGTCGGGGCTCCACCCGTAGTCGTAATACAAAGAAATCCGCCCCAACAGATGATCGCCGGAGAACATGAGCCGCCGCTCGGGTTCAAAGAGGCACACGTGCGATGGCGCGTGGCCCGGGGTCTCGTGCACCTCCCACGTTCCCAGGTCACTGTCGACCGACACGCCGGCCACGAGCGGCCGGTCGGGCTCGATCACCGAAGCGATCCCCGATGGCGCATCTCGCGCCCGCTCGACATAACGCTCGATCGCCGCCGAAGGCACGCCGCTCTGCCGGGCCACCTCGATCCGCCGGGCCAGCGCCGCCTCCGGATCGGTCACCGAGCGCGTCCCGTGGGCGTGGTTCGGGTGCATCCAGAACTCGCACCCCGCCCGGCCCCGGATCGGCGCCGCCTGGCCCCAGTGATCGGAGTGGGCGTGGGTGGCGACGATGAGGCGCACGTGCTCGATGCGCAGGTGCACCTGTTCGAGGGCCTGTTCGAGTCCGGCCAGAGAGCCCGGTTGGTGCATCCCGGTGTCGATGAGGACGATGCCGTCGCCGGCGGCGAGAGCCCAGGCGTTGCCGTGGGGCACCCCGGGCCAGGGCAGCGGCAGGCGCAGGCGCCAGAGCCCCGGCAGCACCCGCTCGCCGCGGGGCATCTCACGCTTGCGCTCGGCCAAGGCGCGGACGATAACCCGGCGCGTAGACTCCGGGCCCGCATGTCCACCTCCGATGTCGCCAGGCGCTATTTCGCCGCCCTGGCCGCGCACGATCTCGACGCCGCCGTGGCCTGCTGGGCCCCAGGCGGGATCGACCGTTTCGTCGCCGACCAGGAGCTGGTGGCTCCCGACGGCGTACGGGCCTACTTCACCGATCTCTTCGCCGCCTTTCCCGACTTCCGCTTCGAGATCCTGGAGATGACGACGGGGCGGGGCCGCGTCGCCGTGCGCTGGCGGGCCCGGGCCACCTTTGCCGGCCCGGGGCGCTTTCAGGGCTTCGAGCCCAACGGCGCCCGGCTCGAGCTCGAAGGCTGCGACGTCGTCACCGTGGACGGCGAGCGGATCGTCCACAACGACGCCTACGTCGACAGCGGGGAGATCGCTCGCCAGCTCGGCCTCCTCCCGCCTCGCGGCTCTCGCACTGAGGCCCGGCTGGCCGCCGTGGCCAACGTCCGCACCCGGGCGCAGAACCGAATCCACGGCGGCGAGCCCGAGCGGGTGGCCGACGGGGTGTGGCTCGTCCGCGGGGGGTTCCCGTCTCGGCTCATGAACGTCTATCTCCTGGAGGACGACGGCGGCGTCACCGTGTTCGACGCCGGAATCAAGGCCATGACGGCCGCGGTGGCCACGGCGGCCGCCCGCCTCGGTGGCATCAAGCGGGTCGTCCTCGGCCACGCCGATGCCGACCATCGGGGTGCGGCCCCCGGTCTGGCCGCGCCCGTGTACTGCCACCCGGCCGAGCGCGACGCCGCCGAGTCGCCCTCGAGCACCCGCGACTACTGGCAGCTCGAGCGCCTCCAGGCCTACGCCCGCCCGGTCTATCCCCACCTCCTCAAAGCGTGGGACGGCGGCGCCGTCCAGATCGCCGGAACCGTGCAGGAGGGAGACCAGATCGCCGGCTTTGAGGTCATCGCCCTGCCCGGCCACGCCCCCGGCCAAGTCGGCCTCTTCCGCCACGCTGACCGCCTCGTCCTCGGCTCCGACGTCCTCTACACCCTCGATCCCCAGACCGGCCGCAAGCGGCCCCCCGGCCTGCCCCACCCGGCCTTCAACCTCGACATCGAGCAGGCCCGCGAGTCGCTGCGCAAGCTGGCCGCCCTCGAGCCCTCAGCGCTCTGGGTGGGCCACGCCGACCCGGTCACCGGCGACGTCGCCGCACAGCTCCAGCGCGCGGCGGCGGCCTGAACCGCGATGGGCCGACGCTCGCGCCAGCGCGCCCGCTCCGAGCCCAAGCTCGAAGCCCCCGTCGGCGACTACACCGACGCCGAGGGCAACGTCCTGCGCCTGCGTGGCGTCCTCACCCCGGCGACGCGCACGGTGTACGCCAACACGCTGAGCGGTGGCCTGAACCAGGAGGACGCCTGGCAGCGCGCCACCGAGCTCCTCTTCGAGCGCCTGGCCGTCTCCTGGACCATCGCCGGCCTCGAGATCACACGCCAGAAGGAGCTCCTGGGCCGCTACCGCATGGCCTCGAGCGCCGAGCGCCAGTTCGTGCGCGACAGCCTGCGCGCTCACGTGGCCGAGCACTTCCCCGAGCTCGAGGCCCGGTGACCCCCGATCCGGACGCCTTCGCGGCCCTGCTCTGCGACTGGTGTCTCGAGCTCCAGCCCGGCCAGCAGGTCATCGTGGCCACGACCACGCAGGCCCAGCCCGCCGTCCTCGCCCTGCACCGGGCCATCCTTGACCGCGACGCCTGGCCGCTGCTGCGCCTCGCGCCCCCCGGCCTCAACGAGGACTTCTACCGTCACGCCACCGAGCGCCACCTCGACGCCTTCCCCGCCGCGGAGCTGGCCGAGATGGAGGCCGCCGATGCCGTGGTGGCCATCGACGCCCCCGCCAACACCCGGGCGCTGGAGAGCGTCGACCCGGGGCTCGTCACGCGGGCCGCCCGGGCCCGGGCGCCGGTGCGCGAGGCGCGGCTGGCCCGCCGCTGGTGTGTGAGCCTATGGCCCACGGCGGCGTTGGCCCAGCAGGCGGGCATGGGCGAGCGCCAGTACGCCGAGTTCGTCGCCGGCGCGCTGTTCCTCGACCGCCCCGACCCCGTCGCCGCCTGGCGCGAGCTGAGCGCCCGCCAGGCCACGCTCGTGCAGCGGCTCGGCACCGCGCGCGAGATTCGCATCGAGGCCGAGGGCACCGATCTGCGCCTCGACGTCACCGGTCGGCGGTGGATCAACTCCGACGGCCGGCGCAACATGCCCAGCGGCGAGGTCTTCACCGGTCCCCACGAGCGCTCGGCCACCGGCACGATCCGCTTCACCATCCCTTCCAACCCCCGCGGGGTCGAGGTCACCGACGTCGAGCTGACGCTTCGAGAGCGGCGAGGTCGTGGCCGCCCGCGCCGACCGGGGCGATGACTATCTGCAGGCCGCCCTGGCCACCGACGCCGGCGCCCGCTACCTGGGCGAGCTCGGCATCGGCACCAACGTCGGGCATCGACCGGCCCACCGGCTCGATCCTCTTTGACGAGAAGATGGCCGGCACCGTGCACCTGGCCCTCGGGCGTTCCTACCCCGAGACCGGCGGTGAGAACGACAGCGCCCTGCACTGGGATCTCATCTGCGATCTGCGCGACGGCGGCCGCGTCGAGCGCCGATGGCGCAACCGCTCGATCTCGGGTGGTGATAACTCCACGACATGCGCCGCACGAAGATCGTCGCCACCATCGGGCCCGCCTCGCGCGAGCCCAAGCGCTCGAGCGGATGATCGAGGCGGGCATGGACGTCGCCCGCCTGAACTTCTCCCACGGCGACCGCGACTTCCACGCCGAGAACGTGCGCCGGGTACGCGAGGCGGCCGGCCGGGTCGGGCGCCAGGTGGCCATCCTCCAGGACCTGCCCGGCCCCAAGCTCCGCATCGGGGCCCTGCGCGACGGGATCGCCGAGCTCAAGCCGGGCGAGCAGCTTGTGCTCCTCTGCGGCGCCGACACCGAGGGCGACGAGCACCGGATGTCGGTGAGCTGGAAGGGCCTCTCCGAGGCGGTCGAGCCCCGAGACGTCATCTACCTGGCCGACGGGGCCATCCGCCTGCGCGTCAGCGAGGTCCGCGACGGCGAGGTGGCCACCGATGTGGAGATCGGCGGCACCGTGGCCACACGTCAGGGGCTGAACCTCCCCGGCTCGACGCGGGGTCTCGACGCCGTCCCCGAGGACGACCTGGAGATGCTGCGCTTCGGCGAGTCGATCGGGGTCGACCTGATCGCGCTATCCTTCGTGCGCACGGCGCAGGACATCAAGAAGGTCCGCCGCCACACCCGTCTGCCCCTGATCGCCAAGATCGAGAAGCCCCAGGCGGTGGACGAGGCCGACGAGATCATCTACGCCGCCGACTGTGTGATGGTGGCCCGCGGCGATCTCGGCATCGAGCTGCCGATCGAGACCGTCCCGATCGTGCAAAAGCAGCTGCTGCGCACGGCCGGCCGGCTGGCCCGCCCCGCCATCACCGCCACCCAGATGCTCGAGTCGATGGTCAACTCCTCGCGGCCCACCCGGGCCGAGGTGGCCGACGTGGCCAACGCCATCCTCGACGGCATCGACGCGGTCATGCTCTCGGCCGAGACGGCGATCGGCAATTACCCGGTCCAGGCGGTGGAGATGATGGCCCTCGTGGCCGAGCAGACCGAGCGGGCCCTGCCCATCGCGACCTGGAACGAGGAGCGCGTCCGCCGCGACGCCCGCGACCCTGCCTACACGATCGCCTTCAGTGCCTGCGCGGCCGCCCGCGACCTGCACCTGGCCGCGCTCGTCGTGCCGACCCTGTCCGGGCGCTCGGCCCGGCTCATCTCCGCCCACCGGCCCCAGGTGCCGATCTACGCCCTTTCGCCGGGCAAGGAGACGGTGCGCCGCTGCGGACTCATGTGGGGCGTGCAGGCCGGCCTCGATGCGCCGCCACGAGGTGACCGAGGCCCTCATCGCCGACGCCGCCCGCCGCGTCGTCGAGCTCGGCTGGGTGAAGCCGGGCGAGCGGGTGGGGATCACGGCCGGGCTGCCGAGCGGGCGGCCGGGGACCACGAGCCTGTTCCAGATCCAAAAAGTCTGATGCTGTCCCGGTGGGCGCATGCGCCCCCGGCCGGCGGGTGCATGCACCCGCCGGGCCCGGGCCGCATGCGGCCCGGGCGGCCAAGATTAGGCGGCGCGAGCCCCGAAGAACTCGGCTTCCTGGCGGCCGAGCTCGGTGGCGGGCTCCTCGCCGTAGAACCACTCGCGGGCGATGCGGTGGAAGTTCCCGCGCGCGTGGAGCTGGCCGAGCACGGCCAGGGTGAGGACCTCCATGCGCCGGCCGAAGATGTGGTCGGGCGGCGCGGACTCGTGGCGCAGCTGGCCGAAGTACTCCGAGCGCGGATCGCTCATGTCGATGAGGACCTGGGTGGCGAACTCGGGCGTGAGCTCGATCTCCTCGTCCTCGGTGTACCAGGAGGTGGCGGCCCGGAAGTGGTCGAGCACGCGGTCGGGGTCGAACTGCTCGGGGTCGGGGAAGAAGCCCGTCTCCGTCCCCAGACGCATGATCGTGTCCTTGTCGCCCTCGATGATGGCCCGGGCCACCGCGATCTCGAGCTCGACCGCCCCCTCGGGCATGCGCTTGAACAGGCCGAAGTCGAGGAAGGCCATGCGCCCGTCGGCCATGAGCAGCGAGTTGCCGGGGTGGGGGTCGCCGGAGAACTGGTGGTGGCGATACAGGCAGCCGAAGTAGAAGCGAAAGAGGATCTCGGCGATGCGGTTGCGCTCCTGCGTGGGCGAGGTCTTGAAGTCCTCGAACTTGCGGCCCTCGACGTACTCGGAGACGAGCACCCGCTCGCGCGACAGCGAGCTGACGACGCCGGGCACGACGATGAACGGATGGCCGCGGAAGACGCGCGCCGAGCGCGCGCTGGTTCTGGGCCTCGAGCTCGTAGTCGAGCTCCTCCTCGATGCGGTTGCGGATCTCCCTGCCGATGGCGTTGGTGTCCATGCCGGGGGCGATCCGCTTGGCCAGGCGCAGGATGAGGCCCAGGTTCTGCATGTCGGAGCGCACGGCCGCGGCCACGCCCGGGTACTGCACCTTGACCGCCACCTCCCGGCCGTCGGTCAGCCGCGCCCGGTAGACCTGGCCGATCGAGGCGGCGGCCACCGGCTCCTCCTCGAACTCGTCGAAGACCTCGTCGAGGGGATCGTCGAGCTCTTGCCTCGATGACCTTGCGCATGTCCTTGAAGGTGACCGTCGGCGCGGCGTCGCGCAGCGCGGCCAGCTTGCGCTGGAACTCCTCGCGGTACTCCTCGGGCACGAGGCCGACGTCGAGGAAGGACATCACCTGGCCGACCTTCATGGCCGCGCCCTTCATCGTGCCCAGCGCCTCGACGATCTGCTCGGCCGCCTCGATGTGGCGCTTTTCGAGCGCCGCGCTGTCGGCCCTCCTTGGTGCGGGCGACGTTGGCCGCGCGGGTGCCGGCCTGGCGGATCGCCTGGCCGGCCGCAAGCCCCCCGATCTTGGCCGTGCGCCCCACGCGCGAGGTGGGGATCTTGTCTTTCGCCACTGAAGGTCCGGATGCTAGCCGGACGAGGTCCCGGTTACCCGCCCGCGCCCCGCTCCACGCGCGAGCCGGGAACGATGTCGTCGGCGCCGTCGGGCCAGCGCACCCAGGCTTTGTGCCCGCCGTCGTAGTCGTCGCCCGAGCAGGATCAGCGTGGCCGGCTCGCCGAGCGCGGTGCACGGCTTCGTCGCCCTCGGGATCGAGGCCCGCGCCAGATGCGCACGAAGCGGTTGTGCTCGAGCTCGTCGGCCACCGTGGTCGGGCTCGGTGTGGCCGGGATGGATGCGGGTCTCGGGCGCGCAGCGTGAGCAGCGTGTCCATGATCGAGGCCTTCAGATCGGCGTAGGTCGTGTGGCCGGGAGCCCGCACGCCGCCCACCGAGCCCTTGAACAGCGTGTCGCCGGTGAACACGTCGGTGCCGTCGATGAGCAGCGAGACCATCCCGGCCGTGTGGCCGGGGGTGTGCAGGGGCTGATCTGCAGGGCGCCCGTGTCGAGCGGCTCCCCGGGGTGAGCGTGCCGGTGGCCTGGGGGACCTGGTCGCGCTCGAGCGCGTGGATGAGCACCGGGCGTCCCGGGATAGGCGCTCCAGGACCGGCGTCGAGCTCGGCGACGTGGTCGTGGTGGTGGTGGGTGAGCAGCACGTGGGTCAGCGTGAGCTGGCCGCGGCGCAGGAACCGCAGCAGCGGCGCCACGGGTCCGCCGGCGTCGATCATCACCGCGTGGCCGCCGGGCTCGTCGGCGACCACGTAGGTGTTCGACAGCCAGTGCTCGGACATCGAGCGCTCGACGATCATCGGTGTGGGAGCCTATCGGTATGAGCTTCCTTCACACCTGCTACCGCATCACCGACATCGACCGCTCGGTCGCCTTCTACGAGGCCCTGGGCTTCGAGGAGACCGCCGCCTGCCCATCCGCGACGAGGCGATCAACGTGTTCATGAACCAGCCCGAGGACGGCGACGAGCCGCGGCTCGAGCTCACCTACAACATCGGCCGCGACGAGCCCTACGACCTCGGCACCGGCTACGGGCACATCGCCATCACGGCCCGGACCTCGACGCCACGCTGGAGCGCCTGCGCGAGCAGGGGATCGAGCCCGAGCGCCCGCCCTACACGGTGAGCGAGGGCGGCAACCGGCTGTGCTTCGTCCGCGACCCCGACGGTTACCGCATCGAGCTCCTCGAGCGGCGGTAAGCTCTTCTCCGATGCCGGCGGACACCGGGAAGATCGCCAAGCTCCTCGAGCGCGTGGCCCAGGGCGTGGCCGCCCACGACCGCGAGAATCCCACCCACACCACGTGGGGCATCGGGATGGCCTGGTTCGACATCGAGCGCCTCGGCCTCGAGGACGGAGAGGAGCTTCTCCCGGGCATCGTGCTGCAGGGCGACGGTGGCACGACGGGTCAGTTCCGGATCCTCTGCGACGGCCAGCACGGGCAGGGTGTCGAGGAGGCCGAGGAGGAGGAGGTCGACGCCGTGTCCTGGCAGGAGATCGCCGAGCCTCTCCGGACGTCCGAGCCGTTGCCGGTGCGCCCCCCGGTCTAGGCGCGGTCCCCGCTAGGCCACCGGAACGCTCCCCGCTAAGCCACCGGAACGGGAACCCCCGCCCGCGCGGCCACGAGCGCGCTGAGCCGGGCCACCGTCGGGCACGGCACCCCGTGACGGCTCCCGGCCCGCAGCACCGCGCCGGCGATGGCGTCGAGCTCCGGCGCCCGCCCGGCGGCGATGTCGCGCTGCATCGAGGACCCGAGCCCGGGGTGGGCGTCCTCGAGCTCCTGCATGGTCGTGGCCGGGTCCATCGGGGCGCCGTCGGCGCCGGCCACGGCGGCGCCCTCGGCCACCGCGGCCTCGAGCTCGGCCCGTCCCGCCGGATCGTCGCGGATCTCGCCCAGGGGCCGGTCGAAGGCGCTCGTGGTCAGGGCCAGGGCGTTGAGGCGCACGAGCTTTGACCACATGATCTGAGCTTCGTCGGTGCCCGTGGTGGCCGGCACCTGCGCCGCTTTGAGGGTCTCAGCCAGCCGCCGCAGCGGCTCGACCAGCTTCGGGCGCCCCGAGGCCAGGTCGACGCGCAAGAACGGGCTTGTGTGCACGATCTGGCCCGCAGCCGGGCGGTCGGCTTCGATGCGGATCGAGCCGGCGCCGACGCGCTCGGGCCCGAAATGGGCGCGCAGCAGCGCGAGATGATCGAGGCCGTTGAGCAGCGGCACGACGAGCGCCGGCTCGGTCTCGATCCGCTCCAGGGCCGCGGTCAGGCCGACGGCCTTGGTGGCCACGATCAGGACGTCGGCGGGCTCGGTGAGCGCGGCGCCGGCCCGTGGATAGGCGGTGAAGTCGCCGAGGCGGACACTGCGCAGCTCGATGCCCCGCTCGGCGATCGCCGCCGCTGTCGACTCTCGGGCCACGACGAGGACGTCGTCTCCGGCGCGCCAGAGCGCGGCGGCCAGAAAGCCGCCCACGCCGCCCGGCCCGAGGATCGCTACGCGCATCCCGGTGACGGTACCGTCAGCGCCATCACCGGCGTGGCGCGCGTGCGGGCGGCCCTCGCCATCCATCCGGGGTGGCGGGAGCTGCTGGGCCGGCTGCCCGCCGAGGTGGCCCCATCGGCGGCGGGGCTCCTGCGGGCCGTCTCGCCGCAGTTATAGATACGGTTCCACGCCATGTCGGTCGCCGTCACCCCGGTCAAGGGTCTCTCCGATCTGCGCGCGTTCGTGCACCTGCCCTACCAGCTGCACGCCGGCACCCCGTGGATCCCGGAGCTCAAGCTCGAGCGCTACCAGTACCTCAACCGCAAGCTCAACGCCTACTTCAAGCACGCCGAGGCCGAGTACTTCCTGGCCCGCCGCGACGGCCGCGTCGTGGGGCGCATCACGGCCCAGATCGACCGGGCCTACAACGAGTACCACGGCACCCGCGACGGCAACTTCGGCTTCGTCGACTTCGAGGACGACCCCGAGATCCTGAGCGCGCTGCTGGGCGCGGCGCGCGGGTGGCTGACCGAGCGGGGATGCGACCGCCTCGTCGGGCCCATGGACTTCTCCCTCAACGATGGGGGCGGGATCCTCGTCGAGGGCTTCGACATCGCGCCTCTCATCCGCCAGCCCTGGCACCCCCCCTACTACGGAGACCGCTTCAACGAGGTCGGCCTGACCAAGGCCATGGACCTGCTGAGCTGGGACATCCACATCGAGAACCGCTCGAGCCTGCACCCGGTGCTGCCAAAACTGGCCGAGCGCGCCCACAACAAGCACGGCATCCGCATCCGTCCCATGTCGCGCCGGCACCTGCGCCGGGAGCTCGACATCTTCGCCACCATCTACAACGCCGCCTGGGCCTCGAACTGGGGCTTTGTCCCCTACTCGAAGACCGATCTCGACGCTTACGCCCTCGACCTGCAGCTCGTCTATGACCGCAACTGGTTCATGATCGCCGAGAACGACGAGGGCCCGGTGGCCATGGCCATCACCATCCCGGACATCAACCAGGTCTACACGCGGATGAAAGGCGCCCTCCTGCCCGCCGGCTGGTGGCACTATCTGACGCGCGGACGTGTCATCAACCAGGTGCGGATCGGCTTTCTCGGCGTCCTGCCCGAGTTCCAGCACACCGGCGCCGCCGCCGCCCTGTACCTGGCCCACTTCGACGCCGCGGCCCGCACCGGCGTGACCCACGGTGAAGCAAGCTGGATCCTCGAGACCAACTCCTCCATGAACCGAGGCCTCGAGGCCATGAACGGTAAGGTCGTCAAACGCTGGCGGCTCTACGAGCAGCCGCTCGACGGCGCTGCCCGCGGCTAAATTCTTCAGACGTGACCGTCGACGAGGGCGTGGCCCGCGATCGGATCGGACACGAGCCCGGTCCCCGCATCCTGGCCCGGGGCCCGTGGTCCCCCGAGCAGCTCAGCGTGGAGTGGCGCGCCGAGGCGTTTCAACCGGGCGCCGGCCAGACCGAGGCCGCCGACAGCGCTCTCGATGCGCTGCGCGAACGGGGCTCCCCGAGCCACGATGGGCTCGCCGCCCGCCTGGCCGGCTTTCAAGCGCGCCCGGACGAGCTCTCCCTCGACCTGCAGCCGGCGCGCTGGGCCCTGCGCCTGGACCCCACCCGGGCGGCCGGCAGCCTCTCCGCCCTGTGCCTGGTCCGGGGCGATGACGGTTCCTGGCTGGCGGGCCGGCGCGCGCAGTGGCTGGCCTCCTGGGCGGGGCGCTGGGCGCTCGGCGCCGGCGGGTCGGTCGAGGTGGGTGAGAACCCCGCCGACACGCTGAGCCGCGAGCTCGAAGAGGAGTGGTCGGTGGCCGCCCGGAGCCTGCGCGTGGAAGCACTGATCAAGCTGCCCAACGAGGCCGTGCTGCTCGTGGGCCAGGCCTGGCTGCCCGAGGGCGCGGCCGTGACCCCCGACGACGAGCACGACGAGTTCGCCTGGTGGCCCGCGGACGTCACGCAATGGCCGTCCTACGCGGATGAGCCGCTGCGGCGGATCGCCTCGCTCCTGGGGGCGTGATGGTCACCTTCCGCCGGCTCGAGGGCGTGTCGCTGTTTCACTCCTGTATCTATCTGGCCCTGCTCATCTGCGCTTTCGCCCTCGGCGGGCCGCAGCCGTGGACGTTCATCTTCGGATGGGGGCACGGGCTGCTGTGGATCGGAATGTCGCTTGTGTGCATCTGGGCCGCGCGCCGGCGCATCCTCCCGTTCTGGCTGGCCGTGACCGTGGCCGTGCTCGGCGGTCTCGGGCCCTTCGCGGGCTCGCTGGGCTTCCTGTACGTGGAGCGGCGCCGGCATCGGACCCTCAGCACTCGTTAGAGTTGAGTGACGGTATGGCCGTCGACTCCAGCACCGTCCAGGTTGTCATGCCCGTTATGGGCGACTCCGTGGCCGAGGGCACCGTGCTCGAGTGGCGCAAGCAGGAGGGCGACACCATCGCCGTCGACGAGACGCTGGTGGAGATCTCCACCGACAAGGTCGACGCCGAGGTGCCCGCGCCGGTGTCCGGCACGGTGGCCAAGATCTACGCCGCCGAGGGCGACACCGTGGCCGTGGGCGCCGTGCTCGCCGACATCGCCACCGGCGGGAACGGCAGCGTGGCTGCCGTCGCCGGCGATGTGAACGGCTCGAGCGCCGCGCCGGCCACGCCGGTCTCGGGCGAGGCGCCCCCGGCTACCCCGGAGGAGGCCCTGGCCGGCGCCGCCACCGAAGCCGCCGGCGACGCCGCCTCCGCGGCTGCCCGCGGCGAGACGATCGACATCGTCACCCCCACGGGGGGCGAGTCGGTCACCGAGGGCACGATTCTCGAGTGGCGGGTCAAGGTCGGCGACGCGGTCAAGGACGGCGACACCGTGGTCGAGATCTCGACCGACAAGGTCGACATGGAGCTGCCGGCCCCGTCCTCGGGCACCATCACCGAGATCCTCTTTGCCGACGGTGACACGGTCAGCGTCGGACAGGTCATCGCTCGCATGACCGCTTCGAGCGCCGCGCCGTCGCAGGCCCCGAGGTCGGCCGCGACGGCCGCCTCCGCGTCGCCCGCGCCCACGCCGGCCGCGCCCGGCCGCCTCCGAGACGACCGCACCCGCCGCCTCCGAGCCGGCCGGCCCGGCCTCTCCCGTCGCCCGCCGGATCGCTGCCGCCGAGGGCGTCGACCTGGCCCGCGTGCAGGGCAGCGCCCGCGCCGGGCGGATCACCAAGTCCGACGTTCTCGCCGCGGCCAACGGCGGCTCCAATGGGCACGGCGCGACGATCGCCCCCCCGGCGCCCCCGGCCCCGCCCGCAGCCGAGGCGAGCAGCCAGCCCCTTCGCGGCGGCGCCGCAGCCCTGGCCCGCTACATGGACGAGAGCCGGCAGATCCCCACCGCCACCTCGTTTCGCACCCTTACCGTCGCCACGCTCGAGCAGCGCCGGGCCCAGCTCAAGAGCGCCGGTCACCGCGTCTCCTTCACCCACCTCATCGCCTATGCCATCGCCCGCGTGGCCACCGAGGAGATGCCGGTCATGGCCCACCACTTCGCGGCCGTGGATGGCAAGCCCCACCGCCTCGACGACGGCGCCGTCAACCTCGGCCTCGCCGTCGACGTGGAGAAGAAGGACGGCAGCCGCACGCTCATGGTTCCGGTCATCCGCGACGCCGGGCGCCGGAGCTTCGCCGAGTTTCTCGAGGCCTACAACGCCCTGGTCGAGAAGGCGCGCACGAACACGCTGACCGCCGACGACCTGAGCGGCGCCAACGTCAGCCTGACCAACCCGGGCGGGATCGGCACCGTGGCCTCGGTGCCCCGGCTCATGGTCGGCCAGGGCACGATCGTGGCCACCGGCTCGATCGCCTACCCGGTCGGGCTCGAGCGGGTCGCCCAGGCCATCGGGGCACAGAAGGTCATGACCATGACCTCGACCTACGACCACCGGATCATTCAGGGGGCCGAGTCGGGGCGCTTCCTCCAACGCATCGAGGCCCACCTCCAGGGAGAGGGCGGCTTCTATGAGTCGGTGTTCAGCTCGCTGGGCGCGACGCTGCCCGAGCTCGCCCCACCGCCCGAGCCCGCCGCGCCGGCGGCCGCCCCGGCCCCGTCCAGCGCTCCAGCCCCCGGCTCGGTCGGCGAGGAGCTCTTGGCCGCCATGCAGGCCGCCACCTCCCTGCTCAAGGCCCACCGCACCCACGGCCACCTCGCCGCGCACCTCGATCCCCTCGGCCGCGAGCCGGAGGGCGACCCCGCCCTGGCCCCCGAGCCGCTCGGGCTCAGCCAGGAGCTGATGGGCCGCCTGCCCGCCCACCTGCTGCGGATGTACGTGCCCGGAGACACCCTGGCCGACGCCCTGCCGCACCTGCGCGAGACCTACTGCGGGCCGATCGCCTACGAGATCGAGCACATCGCCTCGCACCGCCAGCGGCTGTGGCTACGTGAGGCCATCGAGTCCGGGCGCTTCCGCCAGGCGTTGCACCAGGACGAGCAGAAGGCGCTGCTGCGCCGCCTGACCGAGGTCGACGCGCTCGAGCGCTTCATGCACAAGGCCTACCTGGGCCAGAAGCAGTTCTCGATCGAGGGCCTCGACATGACGGTGCCCATGATCGACGAGCTCATCCAGCTCTCAGGCCACCGCGGCGCCCGCGAGGTCGTCATCGGCATGGCCCACCGCGGCCGGCTCAACGTGCTCGCCCACAACCTCGGCCGGCCCTACGGTTCGATCTTCGCCGAGTTCGAGGGCTCCTCGACGCTCGAGCCGATCACCACCATCCCGATGGGAGGCACGGGCGACGTCAAGTACCACCACGGCGCCCAGGGCTCCTACCAGACCCATGCCGGCGAGTCGATCATCGTCCGCCTGGAGTCCAACCCCTCCCACCTCGAGTTCGTCGCCCCGGTGGCCCAGGGGGCCACGCGCGCGGCTCAGACGACGCGCCAAGGGCCCCACGCCCATCGCGACACCAACGCCGCCATCCCCATCATCCTGCACGGCGACGCCGCCTTCCCGGGCCAGGGCGTGGTCGCCGAGACGCTCAACCTCCAGGCGCTGGACGGCTACACGGTCGGCGGCACCATCCACATCATCCAGAACAACCAGGTCGGCTTCACCACCGACTCCGACGACGCCCGCTCGACCACGTGGGCGTCCGATCTGGCCAAGGGCTACGACGTGCCCATCATCCACGTCAACTCCGACGACGTGGAGGCCTGTGTCGCCGCCGTGCGCCTGGCCTTCGCCTTCCGCCAGGAGTTCGGCCACGACGTGCTCATCGATCTCATCGGCTACCGCCGCTTCGGCCACAACGAGGCCGACGAGCCGGCCTATACGCAGCCGGAGATGTACCAGGTGATCAAGAAGCACCCCCCGGTCCGCGAGCTCTATGCGCGCGCGCTGATCGAGAAGGGGGTGGTCTCAGAGCAGGAGTCGACCGAGCTCACCGACGGCGTGTGGGAGATCCTCACCGAGCAGCACTCCCGGCTGAAGGCGCGCATCGCCGCCGCCAAGGAGGTCGATCACGCCACCGGCGAGTACCAGCTCGACCGCACGCCCTCCCCCGAGGTCAAGACCGCCGTCTCCGCCGACCGGCTGAAGGTCCTCAACGAGGAGCTGCTCTGCGTGCCCGACGGCTTCACCGTCCATCCCAAGCTCGTCAAGCAGTTCGAGCAGCGCCAGGAGAGCTTTCAGACCGGGGCCGGCATCCTCTGGGCCCACGCCGAGGCGCTGGCCTTCGCCTCGCTGCTCACCGAGGGCATCCCCATCCGCCTCACCGGCCAGGACACCGAGCGGGGCACGTTCAGCCAGCGCCACCTCGTCCTGCACGACCCCCGCACCGGCCAGGAGCACTCGGCCATCCAGCAGCTGCCCGGCGCGCTGGCCCCCATGGAGCTGCACAACTCGCCCCTGTCGGAGATGGCCTGCCTCGGCTTTGAGTACGGCTACTCGCAGGAGGGCCCGGAGACGCTCGTGCTCTGGGAGGCCCAGTTCGGCGACTTCGTCAACGGCGCCCAGGTCATCATCGACCAGTTCATCATCTCCGGGCTGGCCAAGTGGGGCCAGACCTCCCGTCTCACCCTGCTTTTGCCCCACGGCTACGAGGGCTCGGGGCCCGAGCACTCCTCGGCCCGCCTCGAGCGCTTCCTGCAGCTTGCCGCCGAGGGCAACCTCCGCGTGGCCTCGCCCACCACGCCGGCCCAGTACTTCCACCTCCTGCGCCGGCAGGCGCGCATCGCCAAGCAGCGGCCGCTCATCGTCATGACGCCCAAGAGCCTTTTGCGCCTGCCCCAGGCCACGAGCCGCGTCGATGACCTCGTCAACGGGCGCTTCGCGCCGGTCCTGGCCGATTCAGAGATCAGCCCCGAGAACGTCACCCGGCTGCTGCTGTGCAGCGGGAAGATGTACTACGACCTCAGCGGCCATCCCGACCGCCCGCAGCGGCGGGAGATCGCCATCGGCCGCGTCGAGCTCCTGTACCCGTTCCCCCAGGCGGAGATCTGCGATCTCATCAACCGCTATCCCAACCTGCGCGAGGTCGTGTGGGTCCAGGAGGAGCCGCGCAACATGGGCGCCCGGGCGCACATGTCGCCGCGGTTGCTGCAGATCCTCCCCGATCACCTGCAGTTCGGCTACATCGGCCGTCCCGAGCGGGCCGCCTCCGGCGAGGGCTATCCGGTCGCCCATGCCGCCGAGCAGAACCGGATCGTGAGCACCGCGCTCGACATCAACGCGCCGGTCTCCCAGTATCCGCGCAAGTCGCCGGGGGAGCGCTGAAGCGGAGGGTCTCGCCGCGCTCCCGAGCGTGGTCTTGACCACCCGGATGAGCTACTGTCGGCGGTGGGACGGGCGCACATCTCCTTGATCCGCTTGTGAGTACCTGTGGATATCCGGTTACATAGAGACGGTTCCAAAAAGGACACCGCGCGGCGCCATCTGGTGCCGAACTTCGGCGTGCACGACATGGCCATCGATCTCGGCACCGCCAACACGCTCGTCTACGTGGGGGGGCAGGGCATCGTCGTCTCCGAGCCGTCGGTCGTGGCCTCGGACACCGACACGGGCGAGGTGCACGCCGTCGGCGCCGACGCCGAGCGGATGATCGGCCGCACGCCGGCCACCATCGCGGCCACCCGGCCCCTGCGCCACGGGGTGATCGCCGACTTCGAGGTCACCGAGGAGATGCTGCGCTATTTCATCCGCAAGGTCCTGGACCGGCGCATGGCCCACCCGCGGCTCATCGTCTGTGCCCCCTCGGGGGTGACCGAGGTGGAGAAACGCGCCGTCGAGGAGGCCTCCCTGGCCGCCGGCGCCCGGCGCGTGCACCTCATCGAGGAGCCCATCGCCGCCGCCATCGGGGCCGGCGTGGCCATCGAGGAGCCGGTCGGGCGGATGGTCGTCGACGTGGGCGGGGGCACGAGCGAGATGGCCGTCATCTCCCTGGGCGGCATCGTCGTCTCGCGCTCGGTCCGGGTGGGCGGCTATGAGATGGACGAGGCCATCGGCCACTACCTGCGCTCGCAATATCACCTCGCCGTGGGCTCGCGCACCGCCGAGTCGATCAAGATCGCCGTCGGGTCGGTGACCCCGCTGCGTCCCGAGGAGACCACCGAGGTCCGGGGGCGCCATCTGCTCACCGGTCTGCCCACCGCCGTGCAGCTGCGCAGCGAGGAGGTGCGCGCGGCCATCGCCGCGCCCGTGCGCGAGATCCTGCGGGCCATCCGCGACACCCTCGAGGAGACGCCGCCCGAGCTGGCCTCGGACATCGCCCGCGACGGGATCCTGCTCGCTGGAGGCGGGACGATGGTCCGGGGGTTCGCCGAGCTCGTGGCGGCCGAGACCGGCATGCCGGTGTTCGGCGCCGAGTCGCCGCTGACCTGCGTGGCCGTCGGCTCGGGGGCCGCCCTGGTCCACTTCGACCAGCTCATGGGCGGCAACCGCCACCGCCGCCCGGCTCTGACGCCCGACTGGCGCACAGCCTGAATATTGTGATGGCCGGGCCGCATGCGGCCCGGCCCCGGTGGCGCATGCGCCACCGGCAGGGACGCGCATGCGCGTCCCTGGACTACTTGATCACCTAGAGCACGCGAACCGGGCGAGTGATCGTGTGCGCCCTACCCTTGTGGTCGCGCTGCGCCGGTCACCGCGGCCTCGCGGCACGCTTCAGCCAGGAGCGGGTCTCGCAGCGCGGAGCGCGGGCACCATACACATCCGTCGGCGCATATGCTGCCGGGAGCGGTGAGCGCGTCCGAGATCCTGACCCGCGTGCGAGCCACGCCCCCCGGGTTCGTGCGCACCTACGGCGACGTCTCACCCGGGGCGCCGCGCGCCGCCGGGGCGGCCCTGCACCGCTGCGAGGATGCCCGTGTGCCCTGGCATCGCATCGTCCGCGCCGACGGCTCGCTGGCCAAGGGACGGCGCCAGCGGCGCCTGCTTGAGGCCGAGGGGGTTCCCTTCCGAGGCGAGCGGGTGGACATGTCTGTGGCCCGGCTGCCCGAGCTGTAGATGTGGGTTCAGCGCTCCATCCGGCTCGAGGCCCGGCCCCGCGGCTTTCACCTCGTCACCCGCGAGGTCCTGGATGCCCTGCCCGAGCTCTCCGAGCTGTCGGTCGGCCTGCTGCACCTGCTCATCTGCCACACCTCGGCCTCGCTGGCGCTGAACGAGAACGCCTCCGCCGACGTGCGGCGCGACTTCGAGAGCTGGTTCAACGAGGCCGTGCCCGAGCGGGCCTCCTACTGGACCCACACCCTCGAGGGCCCCGACGACATGCCCGCCCACATCAAGGCCGCCCTGCTCGGACCGTCGTTGACCCTCCCGGTCTCCGACGGCCGCCTCGCGCTCGGGACCTGGCAGGGGATCTATTTGTGCGAGCACCGCGACAAGGGCGGAGCCCGGACGGTGGTGGCGACGGCGTGGGGGGAGCGCGGTGCGTAGCGGCCGGGCTACGGGGTTGTGGGAGATATCTATGAACTATTCATCACTACATCCCACAACCCAGCCCGGAGTCCCGCCGGTGCCCACGGGCGCTACCGGCCTTGCCAGACCGGGTCGCGCTTCTCGGTGAAGGCGCGGGCCCCCTCCTGGGCGTCCTCGGACTGGAAGACGGGGTCGATGATCTCGCGCTGGCGGCCCCAGAACTCGTGCTCGGACCAGTCGGCGGCCTCGGTGAGCACGCGCTTGGTGGCGGCCAGGGCCAGCGGGCCGTTGGCGGCGATCGTCTGCGCGAGCGCAAGCGCGGCGTCGACCGCCTCGCCCGGCTCGGCCACACGGTTGACGAGCCCTAGCTCATAGCCGCGCTCGGCCGTGATCGGCTCCCCTGTCAAGGCCAGCTCCATGGTGATCGTCTGGGGCAGGATGCGGGGCAGGCGAAGCAGCGCGCCCCCCGCGGCCACCAGCGAGCGCTTGACCTCCGGGATGCCCAGCCGGGCGCCCCGGGCCGCCACGATCAGGTCACAGGCCAGCGCCACCTCCAGGCCGCCGGCGACGGCAAAGCCCTCGACGGCCGCGATCAGGGGCTTGGCCGCCGCGCGCTGGGTGATCCCGGCAAAGCCCCGGCCCTCGACGTGGGGACGGTCGCCGGTCTGAAAGCCGCGGAGGTCCATGCCGGCGCAGAAGCCCTTGCCCGCGCCGGTCAGCACGCCCACCGACAGCTCTCCGTCGCCGTCGAGCTCGTCGAGGGCGGCGGCGATCCCCCGGGCCACCGCGCCGTTGACCGCGTTGCGCTGGTCGGGACGGTTGATTGTGATCAGCAGGACGCGGTCGCGCCGCTCGCTGAGAACTTCCGGCTCACCGCTCATGCGGCAAACAATCGCAACTCCGGCTCACGCTCGCCGCGCAGCACGGCCAGATCGACCTCGACGCAGCTCATCCCGCGGGCCTCGGCGAGCACGCGGGCCTGGCGCTTGATCGTCTGGGCGGCGAGCACGCCCCGGCAGGATCCGAAGGCGGGATCCTGGCGGATGCGCTCCAGATAGCGGGTGAGCTGCTCGACGGCCTCGATCCCGGCCACCCGCTTGATCTCGACGGCCACCCACCGCTCGGCGGCGTCGCGGCACATGAGATCGACGGGCCCGATGTCGGTCGGCCACTCCCGGCGCACGAGGCGAAAGCCCTCGCCGCAATGCTCGGGACGCTCGGCCAGGAGCTCCTGCAGGTGTGCCTCCACGCCGTCCTTGGCCAGCCCGGCGTCCTCGTCCGGGACACCCATGTCGTGCTCGACGTCGGAGAGGATCTCCGCGATGTTGATCTCCAGACGGTCCTCGGAGGCCCCCGCCCGCTTGCGCACGATGATGGCCTGGGGGCTCTCCTCGATGACCGTGGGCGGGGTCATCCAGTTCAGCGGCTTGTAGCCACCGGCGTCGGCGTGGACGAGCACCGAGCCGTCCGCCTTGATCATGATCAACCGCAACGCTTCGGGCAGCAGGGCGCTCAGACGGCCGGAGTAGCGCACTTCGCAGCGGGCGACGATCAGGCGCATGGGGGCACAGTAGGACGGGGGCCGGACACGACGTTGCATGCCGGCGGGTGCGCGGATATGCTCGGTTTGTGGACCAGAGGGGGCTCTCGGGGCGGCGTGGCCGTGCCCGGCACGCGGGTGTGATCGTCATTGCGATTCTCATCCTCGCGCTGGCCGGCGCCGCGCCGGCGTGGGCGGTCAACTCCTATTACCCGAACATCTCCACGGATACGACGAACTCCGGCTCGAGCTGCGCCTCTGGTTCGCCCAATCCGTGCTCCCTGCGCGATGCGGTGACGCTGGCCGGTAACGCGGGGGCCGATTCCGAGGTGGTGCTGAACGGCGGGACCTACCACCTCACCCAGGGCGGCCCTCTCCTACCCGGCGGCACCGTGGTGAACACGCCGCACATGGTGACCGTGCTGGGCAGTGGCTCGACCATCGACGCCTCGGGCAACGGCCTGAATACCGCGATGGCCAGTGGGAGCAACAGCCTCGATTTCGAAGATCTGACCGTCACCGGGGCCCAGGAGGGCGCGCTCAGCTACGACGGAAACGGGGGTGTCACGCTCAACCAAGTCACCTTCTCGACCAATGGCTCCACGGCGGAGAATGCTTCGCCGGTCCTCATCGAGCAGGCCGGAGCGCTGTTCATGACCGACGTCACGTTCACCGGCAACGCGGGCGAGAGCGACGGGGGACTCGAAATCGATGGGGTCACCGGGGAGGCGAGCCTGACCAACCTCACCTTCACCGGTAACCAAGGTGACGCGCTCGAGGTCGGCACGAGCGGTGGCACGTTCGGACTCCTCACCATGGACGGACTCGTCTTTCGCAACAACACGGCGCGGTATGTCGGGGTCGCGTCGATCAACAGCGGCAGCAGTTCCGCCTCGATCGACCACCTCGACCTCGAGGACAACACGGGCGGCCCGTTCGTGCGCGGGACGCTCAGTCTCTTCGGCAAGTACTCGAAGCTCGACGACATCACGAGTGCCGGCAACACGCTGGACTCCGCGGGTGCAGGCGCAATCTTCTCGCCCACCGGCACGGTGACGGCGCGGAACTGGACCGTCTCAGGCAACACCTCGACGGCCGGCCCGAGCAGCAGCGGCCCCGCGGAGGCGGGCGGGATCGACGTGGTCGGTGGCACCGTTGACCTCGATCATGCGACCATCGCCGACAACTCGGCCGGTGGCAACGCCGACGACCTGCATACGAGCGGCACCGGGACCGTCACCATCTCGAACTCGATCGTGTCCGGAACCTCGGCCTCCGGCGCTGTGCCCTGTGCCGCCGACGGGGGTGCCATCACCAGCGCCGGGCACAACATCGACCGCGGAAGCTCCTGCGGCTTCACCGCCCAGGGCGATATGTCGAACACCGATCCCCGGCTGGCGCCCCTGGCCCAGACCGTGCCCGTGAGCACGCGGGCGCTCCTCTACGCCAGCCCCGCCGTCGATGCCGCCAGCAGTCCCTGCCCCTCGTCCGACGCCATCGGCACCAAGCGCCCGGTGGGGGTGGCGTGCGACATCGGCGCCTTCGAGTCGCCACTGACCGATCTCGCCGTGACCGGGACGGCCTCGCCCACCCAGACCGCTCCCGGCGGCGCGGTGACCTACACGTTCACCGTCTCTAACTCGAGCAATACCAATCCCCAAGCCGTGCAATTCACCGACACGCTGCCCGCCGGGGCGGCGCCGGTCTCGGCCGCCGCCTCGAGTGGATCGTGCACGAATGGGGCCCAGGTTGTGTGCGCGCTGCCCAGCGTGCACCGAGGGGGCAACGTCATGGTCACCGTTGTCGCCAAGCTGACCCACCTGGGCTCCAACGCCGATACCGCTCACGTCCAGAGCGAGCTGCCCGACAGCAACATGGGCAACGACACGACCAGCGTGGGCGTGACCGTGGCCAGCTCTCCCGGGGGGAGCAGTCATCCTGCTCTCTCAGGCCTGCACGTCACGCCGACCGCCTTCCGGGCCGGCAAAGGCAAGGGACATGGGGCCACGATCGCCTACACCGACTCCGTCGGCGAGCGAGTCACCTTCACGGTCCTGCGCCGGCGGGCCGGCATCCGCGTCAAGGGCCGCTGCGTGGCGCCGGGCCACGCGCACGGCAAGCATGCGGCGTGCAAGCGGCTGGTCAAGGTGGGCAGCTTCTCCGTTGCCGGACGGGCCGGCAGCAACACGGTCTCGTTCTCGGGGCGGCTTGGAGGCCACGCGCTGGCGCCCGGGTCGTATGAGCTGTCGAGCACCGAGACGGGGGCCAAGGCCGTGAGTGCGACCTTCTCCATCAAGCGCCCAATCGCCCCCAAGAAGTAAACGCCGCGCGCTGCCTATAGTCAGCGCGATGCGCAATCAGCTTCGGCCCTTCTTCGACCGCGTGGTCATCAAGGAGCTCGACCCCGACCGGATCCGGCGCTCGGGCCTGCTCGTGCCCCCCGGCTCCGACGAGCCACCGCCCCAGCACGGCATCGTGCTCGCCGTGGGTCCGGGCCTGGATTGGTGGGATCACGTCGGCGTGGTCATGCCGGTTCGCCCGGGCGACCACGTGGTGTTCCCCGCCGCCGCCGGGGCGTGGGTCGAGGTGGACGAGGAGCGCCTCCTCGTCTGCCGGGTCGGCGAGCTGCTCGGGGTCCTCGAGCGGGTCGAGGATTGCCCGGGGTGCGGGGGGCGGCCGCTGGGGCCGGAGGAAGCGTGCCCGGTGTGCGGGCGGGAGGGGTCGGTCACCCCACCCTGAGACGGGCCCCGTCCGACGCGGGCGTGGGGGGGCGAGTGAGCCCAACGTTGGCTCGAGCCCCGGTCCGGCGCGGGCGTGGGGCGCCGAGCGAGCCCAACGTGAAGCTCGAGCCCCCATAGCGCGGTCCTTGCACATTGGGCTCGCCTCGCGATACCAACGTGCAGCGACCCTCCCGCGACGTTTGACTTTCACGTTGGGCTCAAGACGCTTCCTCGCCCGGCGACTCGGACGCCGCCGGCGGGCCGCCGTGTGCGGGGCGGGCCAACTAGGCCGCGCTGCGCTCGCCGAGCACCCGGGGCTCGGCCGCCGCCTGTACCCGATCGAGCAGCTCCGCCACTTCCTCGCCGGCACCCAGACGCAGGGCGCGTTCGCAGGCGGCGATGCACTCGCCGAGCCGCGCGGTACGGGACAGGGAGTGGGCGTAGGCGGACCAGGCCGCGGCCGACTGCGGTTCGAGCAGGGTGGCCCCCTCGGCGGCGGAGACCTCGGCCCCGACCTCACCGGCCAGGTGGTAGGCGAGGGCCAGGTCGAGCAGCCCCTCCAGAGTCGGGCCGACCGCGCGGGCACGCTCGAGCGCCGTGATGGCGGCGTCTCGGTCCATGAGGCGGAGCCTCAGCCGTCCGAGTCGCTCCCAGGCCGAGGCGTCCGTCGGCGCCCGGCGGGCGGCCCGCTCGGCCGCTTCGGCAGCGAGATCGACGGCGCCCATGTCATCGTAGATCCGGGCGGCGAATCGCTCGGGAGTAGGGCGGTCGGTCTCCACGCGCGCCCACTCGCGCACTACCCGGGCCGCGGCGTTGAGGTTGCCGGACTGCCAGAACGCCGTGGTGAGCAGGCGCAGGACGACCGGATTGCTCGGTTCAGCGTCGCGCGCGTACACAAGTCGCTGGGCCGCGAGCTCGGCGTTGCCCTCAGCCAGGGCATGCTGGGCCGCGGTCATGAAACGCTGAACCCGGTCGGCGGCGGCATCGGGCCTGGAGAAATCGACGAACTGCAGCGAGCCCGCGGGAATGGTCCGGACGCCGATCGAGAACATCACCCGGGCCCATTGCTGGACGTCGTCCTCGTCGCCGGAGAAGTAGATGCCGCTGACTGTGCCCACGCCCCACTCGGGGTAGGAGACGCAGCGGGCGTAGCGATGCACGACCGAGTGGTCGGGCACGCGGGAGCCGAACGGATCATGCGTGGCTCTTTCCTCGGCACTGCGTCGGGCGCGCTGCTCGGCTTCGTAGGCGCGGCGTCCCGCCTCCTCTCGGGCCTTGCGGGCCGCGGCGGCGGAGACCTTCACGGCGTTGCGAGTCACCCGACCGCCGCGTGAGGTCTCGGCCAGCTCCTCGAGCTGGTCGGCCGCCTCGTTGATGGCCTGCAGGTGGCGCTGGTGCTCGTGCTGGCGCCCTGGAGGTGCAATGTCGGGGTGCCAGCGCTTGGCCATCCGCCGCCGCGCCAGCTGGACGTCGCGCTGCTCGAACGGCGCCTCGAGCTCCAGCAGGAGCAGAGCCTGTTCGACATCGAGGACGCGCGGCATGACGTACCTACGTTAGCGATGACCGGGGGACAGATCTCCGTTCCAACAGCGCAACGTTTGTCTCGAAGTGGCCCAGTGTTTGATCCAGTTCGGTCTCAGTTCGCCTATTTCGTACTTGGGTCCGGCTACGGTCGGGGCCATGTCATCGCTTCGCCGCCGCCGCCGGGCCGGCGCCATCGTCGTCGCTGGCTTCGCGCTGGGAGTCCTGACCATGGCTCTGGGCGTGGCTCTGATCGCCGTCCTGCTCGACGCCCTGGCCGGCGGGGATTGCGGCTCGGGTGCGCCTCAGGCCGGCGGCGCGATCGCGCTCGGCCCCCCAGGCAGCGGCGCGGTGGCGGGAGCGACGGAATATGGCGGCCCGGGAGATCCGAGCAGCGGCGAGGTGGGCGCCTCGGGCCAGAACCTCATCCAGCACCCCGACAGCTATGCCGAGCTCGGCGGGCTCACCTTCCAGACGGCGACCATGATGGGCGGGCTGGCCTACATGACACCGTTGCGCATCACGTGGGGTGATCACTCGGCCATCGCCTACAAGCGCGACTTCGGTCTGGGCGGCGGCCCTATCGACGGGGTCCCGCGGGCGATCGACCTCTGGTGGCAGTTCGCCGGGGCGCTCCGGATTCCCTACGACGACGGCCAGTGGTCGGGCACCGTGCAGCTCGAGCGCCCGCCGGACACCGGCTCGGCGGCGCTGCTCGGGGAGGCGCCGGCCCCCGGTGCCGCCGCCGGGCCCGGGAGCGCCGCCGCGGCGCCCGGTGAGGGCGCCGCCTCGCCCGGTGACCCTGGCGCCTCGCTCACCGGCGACCCCGCCGCCTCGCCTGGCGACCCCGCCTGCACGGGGGCCGGGCTCGGCGCCGTCGCCCTGACCTCGGGCGCCCGGGCCTCGCTTCTCCCCGACGGGCTGGCCGCCGCCCCCGCCGGCGCGCCGCTGGCCGTCAAGGAGATAATCGCGGCCGGCAACCAGATCGCCGGCAAGCCCTACGTCTACGGCGCCGCCCATGGTCTCCCGCTCTCGGAGATCGCACCCGCCTACGACTGCTCGAGTAGCGTCGAGCATCTGCTCTACGGGGCCGGCCTCATTCCGGTCACCGACACCGTGGCGTCCGGCGACCTCGAGTCCTTTGGCGCGCCGGGTCCGGGCCGCTGGGTGACGCTCTACGCCAGTCCCGACCACGTCTTCATGTACGTCGCCGGACTGCGGTGGGATACCCATAACGCGGCCGGGGCGGGGGACGGGAGCACCGGCATCGGCTGGCATCCGCTCATCCGCGACGCCGGCGGCTTCGTGGCTCGCCATCCGGTGGGGCTATGAAACCGGCGCTCCCCGTCGCCGTGGTGATCTGCGCGCTGGCCGGATGTGCGCCGCTGGGCGTGTCCTCGGGTGGTGGGCCGCCGAGCGCGTCGCCCCGCCGGTCGGCTAGCGCGGCCCGAGCCCCGCGGGGAGCGCCTCGCGGACCGCTGGCCACCGCTGAGGCCACCCACGAATACCCGACACCTGTCGCCCCGCAGACCGCCCGGGCCCCAGCGCCGGGACCCGAGCAGGCGGTACGCGCGTTTGCCACCGCCTACATCAACTGGAGTGCGGACACCGTGAGCGCCGACATGGCGCGACTGACCGAGCGCAGCGTCGGCCAGGCCCGATCGGCGATGGCCCTCGCCGCCGGCCAGACGGGGCACGACTACGAGCTCCAGCGTGGGGGTGTGGCCAACCAGGGCACGGTTCAAGCCGTCGCGCCGTTCGCCGGGCACGCCGACGAGTACCTCGTGGTGACCCTCGAGCGCACGACGTCGAGCGACCCCAGTGCCTACGCCGGTCTCGCACCGGCCTGGCACGTTGCCCTGGCCACCGTGAGCCAGGTGGCCCCCGGACGCTGGGCGGTGAGCGGATGGCAGCCCGAGAGCTGAGCCGCTTCGGCCGTCTCACGAGACGCGCTAATATTGCTTGCCGACAAGCAAGTATCTTCTTGGGCCCCTTCGAATCTCGCTCATGCCACCCGCCGTTACCGACACTTCCGCCGCCACCGCCGCGGGCACCCCCACCACCGCGAGCGCGCCCAAGACCGCCGCGGGCACCCCCACCACCGCGAGCGCGCCCAAGACCGCCGCGAGCACCTCCGCCGGCTGCCCTCCGACGGTCCCCGCCGGCTCCCCTCAGGCCGCCCCCGCGCTCGCCTCCGAGCAGACCGCCGCCCTCCGCGCCGTCATCGGCCGCCTCTCGCGGCGCCTGCGCCCGACGGCCGCGGCCGCCGAAGCGGGGCTGACTCCGACGCGGGTCTCCGTGCTGCTTCATGCCGTGCGCGAAGGCCAGGCCCGCCTCTCCGACCTGGCCGCGGCCGAGGGCATCAATCCGACCATGCTCTCGCGCGTCGTCGCGGACTTGGTCGAAGCCGGTCTGCTCGAGCGTGTCAGCGACGACCGCGATCGCCGCGCGGCCTGGGTCAAGGCTACGGCGGCTGGCCGCAAGCTGTCTGAGCGCATGCGCCGGGAGCGCACCGACGCTCTCCATGTGGCCCTCGGGCGCCTCAGCGCAGAGGAGCGCGAGGCGATCGAGCACGCCCTGCCCGCGCTCGAGGCCCTGGCTCACGCCCTCAAGGCGCGGCGCGCGTGACCCGGGTGCTCCGGGCGGGCCGGACGACATTCGCGGCCCTCTCGATTCCCAACTATCGCCGTTACTACGCCGGCCAGGCGGTCTCGCTCGCCGGCACCTGGATGCAGATGACGGCGCAGGCGTGGCTCGTGCTCACCCTCACGCACTCGAGCACGGCGCTCGGCGTCGTCGTCGCCCTCCAGACCCTGCCCGTGCTCCTGCTCGCGCCCTACGGCGGCGTCATCGCCGACCGGGTCGACAAGCGCCGGCTCATGGTCGCGCTGCAGTCGGCCATGGGAGTGCAAGCGCTCATCCTCGGCCTGCTGACCGTGACCGGGGCCGTGCGGGTGTGGCAGATCGGGCTGCTGGCCGCTCTCCTTGGCCTCAACAATGCCTTCGAGAATCCCTCCCGGCAGTCCTTCATGCTCGAGATGGTCGGCGCCGAGCACCTGCGCAACGCCGTCAGCCTCAACTCGGTGCTCGTCAACGTTGCGCGCACCATCGGACCGGCCGTCGCCGGCATCCTCATCGCCACGGTCGGTGACGGCGTCTGCTTCCTGCTCAACGCGGCCAGCTTCGTGGCCGTCGTCTACTCGCTGAACACCATGGACATGAGCCGGATCCAGCCCTCACCGCCGGCCCGCCGGGCCCCGGGCCAGCTGCGCGAAGGCTTCCGCTACGTCCGGCGGACTCGCGAGCTGGCCATCCCGCTGATCATGATGGCCGTCGTGGGGTGCCTGACCTATGAGTTCCAGGTCACCCTCCCGGTCATGGCCAGCCGGGGCCTGCACGTGGGCTCAGCCGGCTATGGCTTCATGACCGCCGCCATGGGTGTCGGGGCCGTGTTCGGCGGGCTGTTGGTGGCCGCTCGCGGCCAGACCGGGGCGCGGCCGCTCGTGCTGGCCGCCTGCGGGTTTGGCGTCTCGGTGACCTTGGCCGCGCTGGCGCCCACGCTGCCGCTCGCGATCGCCGCTCTGGTCCTGACCGGCGCGACCAGCATCGCCTTCATGTCGACGGGCAACTCGACCCTACAGCTCGCCGCGGCGCCGGACATGCGGGGGCGCGTGATGTCGCTGTGGTTCGTGGCCTTCCAGGGTTCGACGCCCATCGGGGCGCCCATCGTCGGCGCGCTCATGGGCGTCGCTGGGGCGCGGGCCGGCCTTGGCCTCGGCGCCGTGGCCTGCCTCCTCGTCGCCGCGCTCGGCCTGCTCACCCTGCGCCGCTCAGGGGGTATCGCCCACCCCGCACCCGCACCCGCGCCCACGCCCACGCCCGCCGCCGCGCCCGCGCCCGTTGCAGCCGCCGCAGACCCGGCGGCTGGCGGGTCGGCGGCGCCGGCGCGAGTCCATCCGGGCGGCATCGCGGCTCGCTAACGCGCCCGGTTCCCAGCCCACCGCGGGCCGGAGCGGGAGAAACGAAGCCCGGCATCGGTCCGAGCGCCAGCGACGCGCGGGCGCGCGAAGCGGCGGCCTATCCTCATCGGCCATGTCGTCTCAGTACATCTTCAGCACCTACAAGCTCTCCCGCCGCTACCCGCCCGACCGTCAGGTGCTGAGCGACATCTCGCTCTCCTTCCTGCCCGGGGCCAAGATCGGCGTGCTCGGCTACAACGGCGCCGGCAAGTCGACCCTGCTGGCGATCATGGCCGGCCGCGACACCGAGTTCGACGGCCAGGCCCAGCTCGCCCCCGGCGCCACTGTCGGCCTGCTCGAGCAGGAGCCGGCGCTCGACCCGGGCAAGGACGTGCGCGGCAACGTCGAGGACGGCGTGGCCGAGCTGCGCACCCTGCTTGACCGCTTCAACGAGCTATCGATGAACTACTCCGAGCGAGACGGCCGACGAGTTCGCCCGCGTCCAGGAGCGGATCGACGCCACCGACGCCTGGAACCTCGACACCACGGTCGAGATCGCCATGGACGCGCTGCGCTGCCCGCCGCCCGACGCCGATGTGACCACGCTCTCCGGCGGCGAGCGCCGCCGCGTCGCTCTGTGCCGGCTGCTCCTCGCCCAGCCCGACCTGCTCCTGCTCGACGAGCCCACCAACCATCTCGACGCCGAGTCGGTGGCCTGGCTCGAGCGACACCTGCGCGACTACCGCGGCACCGTCGTGGCCATCACCCACGACCGCTACTTCCTCGACAACGTGGCCGGCTGGATCCTCGAGCTCGACCGCGGCCGCGGCATTCCCTACCAGGGCAACTACTCGGGCTGGCTCGAGCAGAAGCGCGCGCGCCTCGAGTACGAGGCCCGCCAGGAGTCAAACGCCGCCAGCGCACGATCGAGCGCGAGCTCGAGTGGGTGCGCCTGAACGCCAGCGCGCGGCGCAACAAGCCCAAGGCCCGCCTCAACGCCTACGAGGCTCTGCTCGCCCAGGACCGCAACGTCAACCTCGACCAGGTCCAGATCCACATCCCGGCCGGCCCCCGCCTCGGCGGCGTGGTCGTCGAGGCCGACGGTCTGCGCAAGGCCTACGGCGATCGCGTGCTCATCGACGAGCTCACCTTCAAGCTCCCCCCGGCCGGGATCGTCGGGGTGATCGGCCCCAACGGCGCCGGCAAGACGACGCTGTTGCGCATGATCACCGGCGAGGAGCAGCCCGACGCCGGCGCGCTGCGGCTGGGCGACACGGTGCAGCTCGCCTACGTCGACCAGTCCCGGGACGCGCTCGATCCCGAGCAAGACCGTGTGGGAGGAGATCTCCGGCGGCGACGAGCACGATCATGCTCGGCGAGCGCCAGGTCAACAGCCGCGCCTACGTGGCCGGCTTCAACTTCAAGGGCACCGACCAGCAAAAGAAGGTGGCCAAGCTCTCCGGCGGCGAGCGCAACCGCCTGCACCTGGCCAAGCTGCTGCGCAGCGGCGGCAACCTGCTGCTCCTCGACGAGCCGACCAACGACCTCGACGTCGACACGCTGCGCGCGCTCGAGGAGGCGCTGCTGCCTTCGCCGGCTGCGCGGTCGTGGTCTCCCACGATCGCTGGTTCCTAGACCGCATCGCCACGCACGTGCTCGCCTTCGAGGGCGACTCCCAGGTGCGCTGGTTCGAGGGCAACTTCGAGGCCTACGAGAGCTTCCGCCACGAGCAGCTCGGCGCCGAGGCCGACCGGCCCAAACGGATCACCTATAAGAAGCTCGTGCGCGGTTAGCCCGCGGCGGGTAGGCTGCGCGCCGTGGCCACCCGCTCTGAAGCCGTCCTCATCACCGGCTGCTCCTCGGGAATCGGCGAAGCCACGGCCAAACGCCTGCACGAGGACGGCTGGACGGTCTACGCGACGGCGCCGCGACCCGGACAAGCTCGAGGAGCTGCGCGAGGCCGGCTGCCAGACGCTCGCGCTCGATGTCACCGACGAGAGCTCGATGCAGGTGGCCGTCCAGCGCGGTCATCGAGCGCGAGGGCGCGGTCGGCGTGCTCGTCAACAACGCCGGCTACAGCCAGAACGGGGCCTCGGAGCGCCACGCCCATGGACGACGTGCGCTCGCCAGTTCGAGACTAACGTGTTCGGGCTGCTGCGCATGTGCCAGCTCGTCCTGCCCGGGATGCGCGGCCAGGGCTGGGGCAAGATCGTCAACATCGGCTCGATGGGCGGCCGGCTGACGTTCCCCGGTGGCGGGCTCTACCACGCCACCAAGTACGCCATCGAGGCCATCTCCGACGCCATGCGCTTCGAGGTCAAGGGCTTCGGCGTCGACGTCATCCTCATCGAGCCGGGCCTGATCACGACCAACTTCGGCGACGTCTCGACGGGGTCGGTGGACGAGGGCGGCGAGGACGGCCCTACGCCGAGTTCAACCGCGGGGTGGCCAAGGCGACCGAAAACGCGTACAAGGGTCCGATGTCCAAGCTCGGCGGCGGGCCGGAGAGCGTGGCCGGGACGATCGCCAAGGCGCTCAAGGCCGGCCGGCCGCGGGCCCGCTATCCGGTCACCCCGAGCGCGCATCTGATGATCAACCAGCGCCGGGTCATGCCCGACCGGTTGCTGGGATCTCATGATGCGCGCGCAGTTCCCCACGCCCAAGCCGGACCAGGCCAACGATCTCTCCAAGGCCTCGCGCAAGGCGAAGGCATCGCGGGCCACAACGTCGGCGCCGGAGAGCTCGGCCGGCGGGTGCGGCCCCGTGGCCACGGCCAGGCACGCGCAGTCCGTCGGCGTGGGCACAGGCGATGTCGCGGGGCGTGTCGCCGATGACCAGCGTCCGCTCTCGGGGATACGGCCTCCCGCGCCGGCCCGCCCGGCGCCGCGCGATCGCCGGCAGGCCCGCCCGGTCCTCGCTGTCCGAGCCGAAGGCGCCCTGCCCGGGGGCGAAATAGCGCCCGATCCCCGCCCGGGCGAGCTTGAGCCGGGCGACCGCCTGGTAGTTGCCGGTGAGCAGGCTGAGCACGACGTCGTCGCGCTGGGCGAGCCAGTGCAGCAGCTCGGGCACGCCGGGGAGAACGAACTGGCTGAGATCGGCCGGGACGCGTCGGGCGTAGGCGCGGCCGCACGCCTCTCGGACGGCGTCGGCGCGCGCGTCGATCCGCTCCGCCGAGATGCCGGCGTCGAGTCAGGAGCAGACGGGCGATCTCGCCGTCTGTCCGCCCTGCTGGAGTCACGACCGGGCGCGTGGGATCGACCTCGAGGCCGTGGACGGCGTGCAGCGCTTCGTGCAGGGCATCGCGGTGGGCCACCGTCGCGCGGCCGAGCAGGGTGCCGTCGATGTCGAAGAGCAGGAGCACCGCGGCTCGCCGGCGCAGCTAGCGCTCGAACGACATTCCGGGCTCGAGCCGCGAGGCGAAGGCGGCGATGAGGCGGGCGGCGGCGTCGATGTCCTCGAGCGCGACCAGCTCGACGGGCGAGTGCATGTAGCGGCAGGGCACCGACACGAGGCCCGTGGGCACGCCGGCACGGCTGAGATGGATGGCATCGGCATCCGTCCCGGTGCCGCGGCCCAGCGACTCCACCGTGAAGGGGATCCCTTCCGCTTCGGCGGCATCGTGCAAGCGCTCGAACACCGCGGGGTGCAATGTGGTGCCGCGAGCCAGGACGGGCCCGGAGCCGATGGTGTGCTTGGTGATCGGGCCGAGCTCGATGCCCGGCTGATCGGTGGCGAAGGTGAGGTCGATGACGATGGCCAGGTCGGGGTTCTGGGCAAAGGCGCTCGTCCGTGAGCCGGCAAAGGTGGTCTCCTCCTGGGCCACGGCCATGGCCACGACGTCTCCGGGCGCCCCGCCCCCCTCGGCCACGAGCCGCGCCGCCTCCGCCGCCACGTAGCACCCGACGCGGTTATCCAGCGAGCGGGAGATGACCCGACCGTGGCGGAGCTCCACTGGGGCGGCGTCGATGATGGCCACGTCGCCGATGCGGACCAGCTCCTTGGCGTCGGCCCCGTCCTTGGCCCCGACATCGATGTAGAGATCCTTGGTCTCGGGCACCTTCTTGCGGTCCTCGTCGCTCGAGCAGGTGAATCGGCTTGCGCCCGATGACACCGGGTACCGGGCCGCCCCGGTCTGAGCACCTGGACGCGCTGGCCGATGAGGACGACTGGACGTCCCAGCCTCCGACCTGGCCGAAGTGCAGGTAACCGTCATCGTCGATGTGGGAGACGTGCAAGCCGATCTCGTCGATGTGGCCGACCAGAATCAGCCGCGGCCCGTCCGCGGTCCCGGGCACCCGGGCAAACGACGAGCCGACGGGGTCGCCGCCGACCTCTGCGGCGAAGGCCGCGCACGACTCCCGCCACACCCGCGCGGGTAGGGTCTCGTGGCCGGACGGTCCCGGAGTGCTGAGAAGATCCTCGAGCAGCTTGGGAATGGGCATAACCAAAGAGTATTGAGAACGCCCGAGGGCCATGGCGTCGGCCCGGAGGTGTTCAATATGGCGAGGTTGGGGTAGGCAACGACCCGATGGCTGACGACACGCTGACACGACCGGACGGAGGCTCGCTCGAGGAGCTCGTCGAGCAACTCACCGCGATGGGTGAGGCGAGCGCCAGTAACTGCGTCGACCTGTCCGAGTTCTCGGAGCTGGTGCAGAGCGCCGAGCTCGACGAGGATGACGCCCAGCTCCTGGCCGAGCTGCTCGAGGGCGCGGCTTTGATGTCCGCGACGACTGCGGTCGTGCCGGGGTGGAGCGCGCCGCCTATCTGAACGACGAACTCGCGGCCCGCACGACGGACGCCATGGCGCTGTTCCTCCAGGACGTGCGGCGCTACCCGCTCCTCACCCGCGAGGAGGAGGTCGACCTGGCCAAGCGGATCGAGCAGGGTGACCTGACCGCCAAGGAGCGGCTGGTCAACTCGAACCTGCGCCTGGTCATCTCCAACGCCCGCAAGTACCAGGGCCACGACCTGCCCCTGCTCGACCTTATCCAGGAGGGCATCCTCGGCCTGATCCGGGCGGCGGAGAAGTTCGACTGGCGCAAGGGCTTCAAGTTCTCGACCTACGCGACGTTCTGGATCCGCCAGGCCATTCAGCGGGCGCTCGACAACCGCGCGCGGACGATCCGCATCCCCGTCCACCTCGGTCAGCGCGAGCGCAAGATCGCGCGCGCCCAAGCCGAGCTGTCGGCCCGGCTCGGGCGCGATCCGACCGACGAGGAGATCGCCCAGGCCGCCGAGCTCGACCTGTCCGAGGTCGTCGAGGCCCGCGACGCGGCGCGCGTGGTGACGAGCCTCGACCGGCCGATCGGCGAGGGCGAGGACACCTCGTTCGGCGCCCTGCTGGCCAGCGGCGAGAAGGGTCCCGAGGAGGAGGTCGAGATCTCGCTGCTCGGCGATGCCCTGCGGCGTGCCGCTCTCGCGCCTGCCCGACCGCGAGCGCGAAGTGGTCAGCTTGCGCTACGGGATCGGCGGAGACGACCCGGCGCCGCTGTCGGAAACCGGCCGCCGGCTCGGACTTTCCAGCGATCAGGTTCGCAAGCTCGAGCGCAAGGCGCTCGCCGACCTGGCCCAGAGCCGCGAGCTCGAAGCGCTGTCGGCCACCGCGGCCTGACCGCGCCCCTCCGGCGCGAGGTCGGGGCCTGACCGCGCCCAGAGCGTTGAGTGCTGCGTTAGCGACCTCGGTCCGGGACCGGAGCGGGCGGCGAGACGGCGCAGGACCCTCGCGGGCCGGGTCCGTCCCGACGCGACTCAGCGCGGTCCGGGAGCTGAGAAGAAGGTGATGCTCGCCGGCCGCTCAGCGGGCCGCTCGGGCCCTCCGATCTGCCAGGCCAGCCACCTCGCGAGGTTCAGCAGTGCAGCGGTCACGTTCGACACATACCCGGATGGACCGTACCAAAACTCTTCCTAAAGGCGACTAATTTTCACCGTATCGAGCGCGGGCGGGCGCCGAGGGAGGCCGCCGACGAACAGGTCGCCGTCGGGACGTGCCCGGACCGGTCGTCAGTAGCGCAGCGAACCCGTGGCCGGCTGCACCGGATAGGCCGCCACCGGCACCACGACGGTGCCGGCGAACTTGTCGTCCCAGGCCTGCTTCTCCCGATCCCAGAGCATCCAGAGAAAGCCGAGGCAGAAGACGAGGCCGGAGACGATCTTGCCGATGTAGCGAATGAAGCCCCGCCCATAGCCGATCGGACCGCCGCCGGCGAAGTCCACCACGCGGATGCCCATGACCCGCTTGCCCAGCGTCTGGCCGGTGGGCCCGCCCTCGAAGTACGTGAAGTAGGCGATCGCCACGAGGATCCCAAGGCCGTAGCCCGCAGCCTTGAGCGCGACCTCGAGCACTCCGCGAGATCACCCCAACCAGCAGCGCGTCGATGAAGTAGGCGGCAAAGCGCCGCCAGAAGCCTGAACGCGGCCCCGATGCCCGTCCGTAATCCCCAGCAGGCATCCCTGATGCTCGACCGTAATCCCCAGCAGACATCCCTTTCCCCTTCGCTTTGAGTGAAGCCGGGCCTGTGGACCCAACGCCCATCCGGCGAGGGGCACGATATCGCCCGAGGCCCGGGGCGGCAAGTCAGGTTCGGCGCTTGCGTTCGCTGAGAAGCTCGAGGAAGCGCTCCGGCCCGAGTCCATCCGGGGCACCGGTGACCTTGGGCGCGAGGCCCCCGGCCAGGCGCACGGCGAGCTCGCGGCGCGCGGTGGCGTCGAGGGCATCGCGTCGTTCCAGAAAGCGCCGCACCGCCGCCGTCTCGGCGGGAGTGACCGCGCTCGTGTCCCAGCCGGTTACCTCCTCGAGACGCTCTCCTCGCGGGCAGGCGCGCCGACGCGCCCTCCCTCGCCGGCGAGCGCGCCGGCGCGGCGCCGGTCCTCGCGGATGACAAGCGTCCCCGCCGCCAGGTCCCCGGGGCGCTGATTGCGCGCGGTGACGAGAATGCCGATCAGCGTGGGCACGTAGGCCAGGGGCAGGCCGTCGACCACGCGCATGAGGGAGCGGATCGCGCTAGATCCGCGAGGTCGACCGGGGCGCCCGAGGTCTCGATGACGCGCAGCTGGCCGACCCGCTTGCCCGGCGTGCGCCCCGCGGCCAAGACCTCGAAGAGCACCGGATAGAAGAACCAGATGGCGAAGGCGCCCACGGTGGCGATGGCGGCCAGCAGCCCTCCCGACGCGCCGGCTGCCGACGTGGCCACGGTTAGGATCGCGATCAGGATGAGCTGCACGAGGAGGTCGAGGACCCCGCTGATAAAGCGCGACGCCGCTCCGGCCAGCTGCACGTCAAGCGAGACGCCCTCGGGCGTGTGCAGGACGACGCGATCCTCGAGGTCCATGGCGTGAACCTTGACACCTTCCTGCGCGAGCGCGCGCCCGACTGGGAGGCGCTCGAGGGCGCGCTCGCCCGCAGCCGCGGCCATCCCGAACGGCTGGGCGTGGCCGCCGCGCTGGAGCTCGGCCGGCGCTATCGCGCCGTGGCCGCTGACCTCGCCCTCGCCCGTGCCCGCTTCCCCGGCGACCCGGTCATCGACCGCCTGCACCGCCTGGTTCTGGCCGGCCGGCAGGCCATCTACTCCGAGCGCACGCGGCGCACCGGTTCGCTGCTGCGTTTCCTTACCCGGGGCTACTGGCAGCTGGTTCGCGGCGCCCCCGCACCGCTGCTCCTGGCGGCGCTTGCCCTCCTGGCCCCGTGCATCCTGGCGGCGATCTGGGCGCTGCACGATCCCGCCGCCGCGGTGGGCCTCGTGCCCAGCCGGTTTCGGGCTGCCGCCCATCCCCACGTCCGCCATCTGCCCGTGGGCGCAGCGACCCAGGCTCTTCTGGCCAGCTCGATCTTCACCAACAACATCGGCGTCACCTTTCTCGCCTTCGCCGGGCGGGCTCACCCTCGGGGTGGTGACGCTCGGCTTGCTGGCCTACAACGGCATCCTGCTCGGCACGCTGGCCGGACTGACCATCGGCACGGGCAACTTCGGCGTGTTCGTGCGCTACGTCGCCCCCCACGGCATGCTCGAGCTCTCCTGCATCGCGGTGGCCGGCGCGGCGGGGCTGCGCCTGGCCCGGGCCGTGCTCGAACCGGGCGTGCGCTCTCGCGCCCAGGCTCTGCGCGACGAGGCCACGCCGGCCGTGGCGCTCGTGCTCGGCACCGCGCCGTGGCTGGTGCTGGCCGGACTCACCGAGGGGTTCGTCACGCCGCGCGGGCTGGCGCTCGACGACGCCCTGGCGCTCGGTGCCCTCCTGGCCGCCGGCTATTGGACGCTCGTGGCCACACGCGGCCGGCGCGCCCCGGCTCAGAGGCGCAGGCGCGACTTGGCCTCCACGTAGGCGTCGAGGCAGCGGGCGCCCAGCTGCTCGGCCGGCGCCTCCAGCACCCGCGCTCCCGCTCGGCGCAGGGACGCCGCCGCCTGCGCCCGGGCGTCGAGCACGTCGCGGGCGACGAGCGCGGCGGCGAGCTCCAAGTCCGTGGCCGGTCCTGCGGCAGCCAGGCGCGCCAACTCGGGATCGCGGCAGCTGGCCACGTGCACGGCGTGGCGGCGGGCGAGCATGGGCACCGCACTGCGCAGCGAGCGCGCGGCGGCCTCGTCGACGAGATCGGTGAAGACGATGACCAGGGCCCGCCGGGAGGCGCCCACGCGGGTGAACGCTCGCTCGAAGTCGGACTCGACCAACCGCGGTTCGAGCTCGAGCAGCGCCTCCACGACCCGGCGCCCGGACCGGTGCGCCGGCGCCAGGGCGGCGTGGACCTCGGTGTCGAAGGCGATGGCGCCGCAGCGGTCGCCGAGCTCGTCCGCGGCCAGGGCGAGAACGGTCACCGCGTCGAGGGCGACGTCGAGCATGGTCCTTGGCCGCGACCGGGGCAGCCATGAGCCGGCCGGTGTCGATGAGCAAGATGAGGTCGCGGTCGCGCTCCAGGCGGTACTGATTGCTCATCGGGCGCCCGAGCCGGGCGCTGGCGCGCCAGTTGAGCTGGCGGATGTCGTCGTCGGGCGTGTACTCCCGCACCGACTCGAAGTCCGTGCCCAGCCCGAGCAGTGCGCTCGGTCCTCGCCCCGTCTGGGAGGCGAGATTGCGGCGCAGGCGGGCGATCAGCGCACGGGCCCCGACGAGATCGGGGTAGACCCGGACTTCGAACGGCGGGCCGGACGGGTGGTGCACGCGGGCCAGCCCAAGCGGACCGAGGCTGGCGGCGGCCACCCCGGGAAGCAGATGGCGCCCGCGCCGGCGACCGCGGAGCCATACCGACAGCTCGCCCCCGTCCCCCGCCAGCTCGTGACCCCCAGCCGGAAGCCCGCCCGCGGAGCGCTCACGAGCGCCGTCCCGGACCTCGAGGGCCGCCGTGGCGGGCTGGCGCACCCGCACCCGCCGCTCGTCGCGCGCCGAGGCCCGGATCTGGAGCGGGGCGTCGACCCCGAGCGAGAGCACCGGGGCGAGCACGCGCTCCACGGCGGGTCGCTCTCGCACGAGCCAGGCGTCGACGGCCGCGGCCGCCGCCAGGGCGACCGCGGCGACGGCGGCCAGCCACACCGGGATGAGCAGGGCGGCCACGGCGATCCCGGCCAGGACGGCCGCGGCCCGTGCGGTCGGGGCCGCGCCCCGCACCTCAGCGCGGCACCGCGACGGCCCGGATGGCCGCCTGGACGGCGTCGAGCGCCCGGAAGCCCTCCAGTTCGGCCTCCGGGGTGAGCACGAGCCGGTGGGCCAAGGCCGCCGGGGCCATCGCTGCCACATCGTCGGGAGTCACGAAGGCGCGCTCGCTGAGCCGGGCGTTGGCTTTGGCCGCCACGAGCAAGTGCACGGCGGCCCGCGGCGAGGCGCCGAGCGAGACGCTGGGCAGCTCGCGCGTGCGGCGGATCAGCTCCACCACGTAACCGCTCACTTCGTCGGTCACCTGGGTGGCGTCGATGTCGCGCCGGGCGGCGGCCAGCTCCTCGCGCGTGATGACCGGGGCCACCGCGGCCAGCGACTGCGAGGCCAGGCCCTGGCGGGGGAGCGAGAGCACCGCCCGCTCGGCCTCGGCATCGGGGTAGCCGACGTCCACGCGGAGCAGGAAGCGATCGAGCTGCGCCTCCGGGAGGGGGTAGGTGCCCTCGTACTCGATCGGGTTCTGCGTGGCCATGACCAGAAACGGGTCGGGCAGCCGGTGCCCCTCGCCATCGACGGTGACCTGCCCCTCCTGCATGGCCTCGAGCAGGGCGGCCTGCGTCTTGGGCGGGGTGCGGTTGATCTCGTCGGCGAGCAGGACGTTGGTGAACACGGGCCCGGCCCGGAAGCTCAGCTCGCCGCCGCGCAGGACCATCGTCCCGGTGAGGTCTGAGGGAAGCATGTCGGGGGTGAATTGGGCCCGCGCGAACTCGAGGCCGAGCGCTCGGGCGACGGCGCGGGCAAGCAGCGTCTTGGCCGTCCCGGGCGGACCCTCGATCAGCATGTGGCCTCCGCTGGCCAGCGCGACGAGCAGCGCCCGGACGGCCTCGTCCTGGCCGACGACGACGCCCCTGACCGCGTCGTGCAACCGCACGTCGATCTCTCTCAGGCTCACGGGAGGCTCTCCACGGCGTCCGGCATCGTAATGCCGTCGCCCTTCGCCGTCGCCGTCCCCAGGGCCGGTCCTTCGATCCCCGCCGCGCGGGCCAGCTCGGCGAGCGACTCTCGGTCCCGGGCTCGGACCAGGGCCGAGGCCAGCGCCTGGACGTAGGCGCTGCGCGGCGGGGGCGGAGCCGGTGCGGGCCTCTCGGGCGCTCCCAGCCGGCGCCCGCGGGCCACGGCCCACAGCGCTGCGGCCGCCAGCAGCCCGGCGAAGGTGATCCACCACCGGGTAGGAATGGCGGCGACGCCGGTCGCCGTGCCGAAGCCATGCACGGCCTCGGCGAAGAGGACGGGACGGTGCGCAGGGCCGGCGAGATTGAGCCCCAGTTGGGCGTTATCAGCGCTGGCCAGGAGCTGGTTCTCCAACGCGGAGGGGTCAGCCAGCAGCGCGATGCGGCCGGTGCCGACCCGGCGCAGGACAAGCAGCGCTCCGCCGCCGCGGCGCACCAGGAGCGGCTGTCCGCCGCCGGTCCAGGCCTGGTCCCCGGCCGTCTGCACCCGCCGGAGTCCGGCGACCTCGGGGGCGCCGGCCACCGGGACGGCGACCGTCGAGCCCGCGCTGCCCAGGCGCGGTGGATGGGGCAGAAGGGGTGCCCCCGGGAGTCCGTCGCCGCCGAGCACGAGCGTCCCGCCCGCCGCCACGAATCGCCGCAGCGCGCGCACCTCGGCGCCGTTCGGAGCCGGCGCCGCGAGCACCACGAGGGTGGCCGCGGCCGGCAGCCGCGCGCGATCGAGCGTGACCCGCAGTGGCGCCACCGGATGACCGGCGCGGGCGAGCAGCTCGGCCCAGGCGGCCACCCCCTGCGGGGCGGTGGCGTAGGTCGATCCGGCCGGGCCGGAGGGGGCGGGGGCGAACGCGTCGGGGAGGAGCAGGAGGGCGAGGACGAGCACGACCAGCACCGCGACCGCGGCCGGCCAACTTCTGGCGCCGCCCGTCATCGCCGCCGGTTCCCCTCGACGAGCCCAGACCAGGCGCGCCGGGCTTGCTCGGCGTCGGTGGCACCCGCGGGAGCCGAGCCGTAGGCGATCTCGTCAAAGCGACGGGCCAGCGTCTCGAAGTCGCTCGAGGCCACTGCCCGCGAGAGCTCCGCCGTCGGGGTGGAGCGGGCGGCCGCGATCACGCCCTGCTCGCTGAGCCGCTCCAAGCCCGCCCGGAAACGCAGGCGGACCGCCTCGGCGAAGCGGCCCTCGCGCTCGGCCCGGTCGGCCGCCCGTTCGAGCTCCCGGGCCAGCTCGGTGGCGCGTGCCCGGGAGCCGGGGGCCCCGTTCCCCGGGGCCAGCGCGGCCCGGGAGTAACGCCGGGCCAGCACCGCGGCGACGAGCGCGACGAGGGTGGCGAGGACGATCCAGGCGATCACCTCGCCCGCCCCGCCCACGCCGGAGAGGGGACTGCCCAGTCCCGCAATGGCGCTGCCGATGGCATGGAGGATCGAGTGCAGGGGGCGCGGCACGGCGGGGGCGTGAAAGCGGCCCTCGTGCAGGATGGCCGTGGCCGTCCGGCGAGCGGCGGCCGCGTCGGGGACGGCGGCCGCGATCACCGCCCGGAAGTCATTGGGTCGGCCTCCAGCCGGGCGGGGGCGGCCAGAAGGGCGGGCCGCCGGGCTGGCCGACCGACTCGGGGCCGAGCGGCACCGGATCGGCGCCCCAGGCCACCGGCTCGGGCTCGGCCTCAGCCAGCGAACCGGAGGGCAGGCCAAGCTGGTCGGCCAGCAGCTGCAGATCGAAGCCGTCGCGGCGGATGCGCAGGTCGTAATAGAGCAGCGTCACCACGGCGGCCCGAAACGGCGTGGTGAGCACCGAGGAGATGGCGCCGGTGATCGTCGAGCCGATGACAAACGGCGTCACGTTGACGTTGCCCGGCCGCGGTAGGCCGACGATGGCGCTGAGAAGGCCCGAGAGGACGCCCGAGATCACGAAGACCATGACCGAGGCGACCAGGAGAACGGCCGCGGTCGGCCACCAGCGCCCGCGCACCAGGCGCCGGGAGCGCCCCAGGGCGCGCCAGGGACGCAACCGCTCGACGAGCAGGGCCGGCATGGCCACCGACCACAGGCCGTAGAGCCAGATGCCCGGGATGATGAGGAGCAGGAAGGCGAAGATGAGGCCGATGACGACGAGGATCTCGAGGCCGACCACGCCGAGCAGTCGCCGCACGGCGAAGCGCAGCGAGATGGCGATCCCCGTGGGTTGATCGAGGTAGGCGTCGCTGACCGCCTTGACGGCGGCCGCGGTCACCAGTGAGCCGGCGATCGAGGCCAGGATGGGCAGCACGATGTCGGCGCCCAGCAGCGCCTTGTTGTCCGGATGGGCGCCGCCGTTGAAGGTGGAGACGAAGACCAGTCCGTAGAGCGTCTGGACGGGAATGATCACGACCGCCGCCAGCCCGATGAGCGTCCAGGCGTTGGCCAGGTAGATCTTGATCGCCCCGTCCAGGATCTCCCCCACCCGGCGAGGCCGCATCATGGTGGCGCTCACCGCGCGCACCATATAGGCGATTTCGGGGGAAGGCGACGCTACAAGCGCTCAGCCGCTGCTCAGCAGCTCGCGTAAAACGAACGGCAGGATCCCGCCATGGCGGTAGTAGCGCTGCTCCTTAGGGGTGTCGATGCGCACGGTGACCTGAAATGCTTGGTCTCCGGCCTGCACGGTGAGCTCTCGAGGCAGCTCTTCGGCGTCGGCGAGACCTTCGATGCTGAAGGTCTCCTGGCCGGTGAGCCCGAGGGACTCCACGGAGTCGCCGTCCTTGAACTGCAGCGGCAGGACGCCCATCCCCACCAGGTTGGAGCGGTGGATGCGCTCGAAGCTCTGGGCGATGACCGCCCGCACGCCGAGCAGCTTGGTCCCCTTGGCCGCCCAGTCGCGCGAGGAGCCCGAACCGTATTCCTTGCCGGCCAGCACGATGAGGGGGACGCCTTCCTCCTGGTAGCGCATGGCGGCGTCGTAGATGGCCATCTCCTCGCCGCCATCAGAGGCGCCGAGGTACCGCGTGACGCCCCCTTCGGTCCCGGGCGCGAGCTGGTTGCGCAGGCGGATGTTGGCGAACGTCCCCCGCATCATGACCTCGTGGTTTCCGCGCCGGGAGCCGTAGGAGTTGAAGTCCCGGCGCTCGACGCCATGCTCGCTCAGGTAATGCCCGGCCGGGCTGTCGCGCTTGATCGACGCCGGCCGGTGAGATGTGATCGGTGGTCACGCTGTCGCCGAGCAGAGCGAGCACTCGCGCGTTCTCGATGTCGGTCACCGGCTCGGGCTCGCGCGGCAGGGCCTCGAAGAAGGGCGGCCGGCGCACATAGGTCGAGTCCCCGTCCCAGGCGAACGTCTTCCCGCTCGGCACCTCGAGCGCGTTCCAGCGCTCGTCGCCGTCGAAGACCTCGCCGTAGCTCTTGTGGAACATGTCCGACTGCACCGCCTCCTCGATGGTCTTCGCGACCTCGCTCGAGTCGGGCCAGATCTCCTTGAGAAACACGGGCTCGCCGTCGCGGTCCTCGCCCAGCGGCTCGTCGTAGAGGTCGATGTCCATCGTCCCGGCCAGCGCGTAGGCGACGACCAGCGGCGGGGAGGCGAGGTAGTTCATCTTCACGTCCGGGTTGATCCGGCCCTCGAAGTTGCGGTTGCCCGACAGCACCGCGACGACGGCGAGATCGGCGCCGCCGACGGCGTCTGAGACCTCCTCGGGCAGCGGCCCGCTGTTACCGATGCAGGTCGTGCAGCCGTAGCCGACGAGGTTGAACCCGAGCTCGTCGAGGTACTCAGTCAGGCCCGCTCGGTCCAGATACTGGGTGACCACCTTGGAACCCGGCGCGAGCGAGGTCTTGACCCACGGCTTCACGGTGAGGCCGCGTTGTACGGCGTTGCGCGCCAGGATGCCCGCCCCGAGCATGACCGAGGGGTTCGAGGTGTTGGTGCAGCTCGTGATGGCGGCGATGACCACATCGCCGTGGTCGAGCTCGGTCTCGGTGCCATCGGCCAGGGTGACCGGGGTCTTGGTCACCGCGCGCTCGGCCACCTGCATGCCGCCGGTCTCGCCTGCCGGCTCCTCGCCGCGCGTGCGCGAGCCGTTGGAGGCTGGGGCATCGCTGGCCGGGAAGCTTTCCTCGACGCCCTCGTCCTCGTCCTCGTCGCCGGGCTCGTCGGGCAGGAAATCCTCGAGGGCGAGCCGGAACGACGCCTTGGCCTCCGTGAGCGAGACCCGGTCCTGCGGACGCCTCGGTCCGGCCATGCTCGGGACGACGTCGGAGAGATCGAGCTCGAGGGTCTCCGAGTAGGTGGCCTCCTCGGCATCCGCGTCGTGCCAGAGGCCCTGCTCGCGGGCGTAGGACTCGACGAGCTCGAGCTGCTCCGGCGGGCGGCCGGAGAACTCCAGGTAGCGGATGGTCTCGGCGTCGATGGGAAAGATGGCGCAGGTGGAGCCGAACTCGGGCGACATGTTGCCGATCGTGGCCCGGTCGGCCAGGGGCAGGTTGGCCAGGCCGGCTCCGTAGAACTCGACGAACTTGCCCACCACGCCGTGCTGGCGGAGCATCTCGGTGACCGTGAGGACGAGGTCGGTGGCCGTCGCTCCCTCCTGCAGCTCGCCGGTCAGCTTGAAGCCGATGACCTGGGGGATGAGCATCGACATCGGCTGGCCGAGCATGGCCGCCTCGGCCTCGATGCCTCCGACCCCCCAGCCGAGGACGCCGAGGCCGTTGATCATCGTCGTATGCGAGTCGGTGCCGACCAGCGTGTCGGGGTAGGCCAGGCCGCGCTCGTCATCGACGAAGACCACCCGGGCCAGGTACTCGAGGTTGACCTGGTGCACGATCCCGGTCTCCGGGGGCACGACCTTGAAGTTCGCAAACGCCCCCTGGCCCCAGCGCAGGAAGGCGTAGCGCTCGCGGTTGCGCTCGAACTCGAGCTCGGCGTTGCGCTCGAAGGCCCGGGGGGTGCCGAACTCATCCACCTGGACGGAGTGATCGATGACGAGCTCGGCCGGCACGAGGGGGTTGATCTTGCTCTGCTCGCCGCCCATCTCGCCCATGGCGTCGCGCATGGCGGCCAGATCGACGATGGCCGGGACGCCGGTGAAGTCCTGCATGAGCACGCGCGCGGGGGTGAAGGCGATCTCGTCGCTGGGCTCCTCCCTGGCGTTCCAGCGGGCCAGCGCCTCGATGTCCTCCGAACGGATGGTCTCTCCGTCCTCGTTGCGCAGCAGGTTCTCGAGCAGCACCTTGAGCGAAAACGGAAGCCGGGCCACGTCGTAGGAAGCCTGCAGCGCGTCGAGACGGAAGATCTCGTACGAGCGGTCGCCGACCGTCAGCGTGGCCTGGGCGTCGAAGCTGTTCTTGGACATGGGCGTCTCCGGGTTCAGGGGGCCTTTCTACTCTAGGCGAGCGGCCTTCGGTGTTCCTACACCTGTCTTAGCTCCGTTCTTCGGGGCGTCTTCGCGCCGGTGTCGATCCTCTCGAGGCATGGCAGGCAAGCCAAAAGGAGACGACATGACCATCCTTGTCCGCGGAGCCGGGCGGACTCACGGCGGCGGCGCTGCTGGCGCTCGGCCTCGCCGGCGTCTTGAGCGAAGCCCACCGCGTGCCCGACCAGCCTTGAGCGTCGCCGTTGACGTCGCGATGGGGGCGCGGGGCGGCTGACCGCTCGCGCCGCGCGTCGCCTCCAGGCTTTTCGCCCGGCCCGAGCTGCTCGCCGCTCATGGCCCTCACGGCGCTGCTCAACCTGTGGGGCCTGTCGATCAACGGCTGGGCCAACACGTATTACGCCGCCGCCGTGCGCTCGATGAGCCCAGAGCTGGCACGACTTCCTCTTCGCGGCCATGGACCGCAGCGGGCTCATGACCGTCGACAAGCCGCCGCTGGCCCTGTGGGTCCAGGCGCTGTCCGCTCGCATCTTCGGCTTTCATCCCCTCAGCCTGCTCGTGCCGCAGGCCTTGATGGGGGTCGCGGCAACGGCGCTCGTCTACGACCTCACCCGGCGGCGCTTTGGCCGCGTGGCGCGGCTTCGTCGCCGGCCTGGTGCTAGCCACGACGCCGATCATCGTCGCCGTCTCGCGCCATAACAACCCCGACGAGCTGCTCGTGCTGTGCTGCGTCGCCGCCGTGTGGTGCGCGGTCCGGGCGCTGGACACGGGCGCCACCCGGTGGCTCGTGCTGAGCGGCCTCTGCGTCGGCCTGGGCTTTGAGACCAAGATGCTGGTGGCCCTGATGATCGTTGCCGCCATCGCGCTGGCCTACTTCTGGGTCGCGCCGCGGGGCGCGCCTGCGCGCTACGGGCCAGCTGCTCCTCGGGGGCGTGGCCATGCTGCTGGTGGGCGGCGCCTGGCCGCTGCTGGTCACGCTGACCCCGGCCGCCGACCGCCCGTGGATCTCCGGCACCTCGGATAACAGCATCTGGTCGCTCATCTTCGGCTACAACGGCCTCGGCCGGGTGGCCGGGCAGACCGGCGGCCCCGGCGGTGCGGGCGGACCCGGCGGCGGGTTCGGCGGCGGCTCGATGTTCGGCGGCTCCACCGGTCCCCTCCGGCTCCTCAACCGAGCCTCGGCGGGCAGGCGGGCTGGCTGCTCGGCTTCGCCGCCGTCGCGGCCGTCGCCCTCCTCGTCCTCACGCGGCTGCGCCGGCGCGATCCCCGCACCGGCTGGCTGGTGCGTGGTCGGCGGCTCGCTGGCCGTCCCCGCCGTGGTCTTCAGCTTCGCCCAGGGCATCTTTCACCCCTATTACGTCTCCTTCCTGGCCCCCTTCGCGGCCGCCCTGGTCGGCGCAGGCGTCGCGCTGGCCCTGCCCGCCTCGCTCGGGGGTACGGCCACGGGCCGTTGGCCCCGGCTGTCGGCCCGCTGGCCATCGCCGCCGGGGCGGGCACCGAGCTCGCCGTCTTGGGCCACGCGAACGGCGCCACTCGCGCTGGGCCGTCCCCGTGCATCGCTCGTCGCGGTCGCGCTGGCCGTGGTCCTCGCCTTCAGCTGCCGGCGCGCGCTCGCATGGCCCTCGTTGCCGTCGCGTTGGCCGGCCTGCTCGCCGCGCCCGCGACCTGGGCGGCGCAGACGCTCGGGCACGCCACGAGCGGGACCTTCCCGGCCGGCGGCCCGGCCAGCGCGTCGATGGGTGGACCGGGCGGGTTCGGCGGTCGCGGGCGGTTCGCTCCCGGGGCGGCCGGTGCGAGCGGTCCGGGCGGTGCGACGGGCGGGCGCTCCGGCGCGGTTCGGGCCGTTCGGGCGCCGCGGCGAGCGCCTCCGGCGCCTCGGGCAGCTGTTCACGCCCCGCCCGGGTGGGCTGGCCGGTCCGGGCGGGCCGAGTGGTCCGCCGGCGGCCGGGTGCCGGCGGGGCGGGTTCGCCGGCGGCGGCTTTCGGCAGCAACGCCAGACCCTCCAGGCCGCCATCTCCTACGCCCGCGCTCACGGCGGCGGCACGATCGGCGTCGAGAGCCAGAGCCAGGCCGCCACGGCGATCGTCTCCTCGGGGCCAACGTGGCCGGGCTCGGCGGGTTCTCGGGCCGCGAGAGCTCGGTCTCGGTGAGCTGGCTGGCCCAGGAGGTGTCCGCCGGGCATCTGCGCTGGGTCCTCCTGGGCGCTACCGGCAGCGGGCCGGGGCTGCCGGGGGACACCCGCCAGGGCAGCACCCGCGCCTTCGACGCCGTCCAGAGTGCGTGCCGGGCAGTCCCGGTGAGCGCGAGCACGAGCGCGACCGGCGGCTTCGGGGCCACGAGCGCGGGCGCGACGACCCTGTATGACTGCCGGGGCCGCGGAGCAGCCATTGCCCGCACGGCCAGCGCATGAGCGGAACTTTGGCTCGTACCTGCGCGTATGCGTGAGCAGAACGCCAAAGTCCCCCCAGTGACCCGGGCGCGCCCCCGCCGACCGCCGCGCGCCCCCACGCCCGCCACCGACCGCCGCGCGCCCCCACGCCCCGGCGGCCGCCGTGGCCCTGCGATCGCCCGGCCGTCGAGCCAGGCGGCCGAACCTCAAGAGCCCGGACCGCGCCGGCCGAAACGGGCTCTGTGTGCCGCTGGACCGTGACCATACTTCTCGTCCTGGGCCTGCTCGCCGGCGCCCCGGTGGCGCTGGCCGATGAGGGCGAGAGCTCGAACTGGGCGGGCTACGCCGTGCACGGCGCGAGCTTTCACCAGGTGATCGGCGCCTGGCGCCAGCCCGGCGTGTCCTGCGTGCCGGGCCGGCGGACCTACTCCGCCTTCTGGATCGGGCTGGGCGGCTTCAAGGCCGGCGCCGACGCGCTCGAGCAGATCGGTACCGAGGCCGACTGCCGGGCCAGCGGTGCCGAACGGCTGGGCGCCTGGTACGAGATGGTCCCCGCCGTCTCAAGCCCGTCGAGATGCGCATCGCCCCCGGCGATGAGATCGTCGCCTCGGTCACCGTCACCGGCCACCGTGCCGTGCTCTCCCTCGCCAACCGGACGCGGCACACGAGCTTTCGCGTCGCTGTGAGCTCCTTGCACATCGACGTCAGCTCGGCGGAGTGGATCGTCGAGGCGCCGTCCAACTGCGGGCGCACGTGCCAAACCCTCCCGCTGGCCGACTTCGGGAAGGCCGCCTTCGCGTCCGCCGGTGCCCAGACGACCGCAGGCCAGTGGGGCTCGATCGCGAATCCGAGCTGGGCCACGACCGAGATTCGCCTGAGCCCGACCGGAGCACATTCCGCACTCGCGCGCCCCGGCCAGCGCGGGCCGGGGGCGGCCGAGCCCTCCGCTCTGGGCGGCGGTGGGTCGTCGTTCACGGTCTTCTACGGAGCCGCGCCGCCGAGCCCCGGCAGCGGCCAGTCGCTCAGTGTGACCGGCCACGTCGTGCCCAGCGGTTCCAGCCGGCACCGGCACGCTCGTCGGCGGCGGCTGAGCCTGACATCCGCGTTGCAAAGCCCGTGCACTGAGGCAGTACCGCGGCGGTGGGTGCCATACTGGCCGCGCGGTGCGAACGGTCGCTACATCTTCACCTGCCTGGCGCTGCTCGGCGTCTTCGGACTGACCGGACCCGCGACCGCGCGCTCGCCGCCAAGTGCAGCACCTCGGCCGGCGACTCCCAGTACGTCGATCCCCTCTCTGGCTGCGGCGGCACGCCGAGCTCCAGCCACTCGGGCGGATCTGGCACCTCCACACCGTCGGCAGCTCATCTACCGGGGTCGCCCTCGACTCGCCAGCCACTCGGCGAGCGCCGCCACCGCGGTCGACGCCGCCAGCACCACGACGACCACGACGCCGACACGACGGTCCACGACAGCCGCCACGAGCGCCAAGACGCTGCCGTTCACCGGCTTTGAGCATCGTGCCCGCGCTGATCGTGGCCTGTGTGCTGCTCGGTGGCGGCATCGTCCTGCGCCGGCTCACCGTCGAGCCGCGCTGAGCGCCGCCCGCGCTCCCGTCCTCATCAACGCCCGCGCCGCCGTCCGCGCACACATCGGCGGGGTCGAGCGCCTGGCCCGCGAGATGGCCTTCCGCCTGCCCGCGCTGCGCCCCGAGCGCTACCGGGTCATCCGCCCGCCGCCGTGGCTCGCCCACCGGGCCGGGCCATGCCTGGGAGCAGGCTCGTGCTGCCCGCGCGGGGCGCCTCGAGCCCGCTCATCTACTCGCCCGCCAACCTCGCGCCCGCTCCTCTTTCCGCGTAACGCGCTGGTCATCCACGACGCCGCCGCCCTGCGCCACCCCGAGGCCTACTCGCCCGGCTATGTGGCCTACCAGCGGCGGATGCTTCCGGCCCTGGCGCGCCGCGCGCGGCTCTGATCACCGTCTCGGAGTTCTCTCGCGCCGAGCTGGTCGACATGCTGGGCGTCGCGCCCGAGCGACGTGATCGTCATCCCCGAGGGCGTCGACGAGCGGTTTCTTCGCCGCCGCCGCGAACCGAGGCGTGGCCGACGCGCTACGGCCTGCCCGGGCCCGCTATGTGCTGGCCCTCGGCACGGTGTCGGACGCAAGAACCTCTCCGTGCTCGAGCAGGCCGCCGCGGCGCTGCGCGGCGAGGGCGTCGAGCTCGTGCTGGCCGGCTCCGAGCGCGGCTACCTGCGCGGCTCGGCCTCCGGGTCTGCGCCGGCTGGGCTACGTGCCCGAGGACGACCTTCCCGCCCTCTACGCCGGGGCGCGCCGCGCTCGCCATGCCCTCGCGCTACGAGGGCTTCGGCCTGCCCTGCCTGGAGGCGATGGCGGCGGGCGCACCGGTGGTCGCCGCCGCCCGCGGAGCGCTGCCCGAAACGGTCGGCGAGCGCCGGGCTGCTCGTCGACCCCGACCGTCCCGACGAGTTCGCCGAGGCCGTGCTGTCGGCTGATTCGCGACCATACGCCTCAGCGCTAAGCTCATCGCCGCAGGCCGACAGCGGGCCGCGCGCTTTCCTGGAGCGCGACCGCGGAGCTCACTGACGCCGCCATCGCCACGACCTGACGAGCCTGATCGGCCGCATCGATCGTGCCTCCCGGTTATGGAACTGTGTCTGACTCGCTTCACCCTGACTCTCCGTCGGCTGCGCTTCCGCCGCTGGTGGCCCTCTGCCTCTGACGCGTCCTCGTGGCCGTGCCCGCGGCCGCGGGCCGCGACCGCGGCGCGCCCCGCGTCCCGCAGGGTTCTTCGGCGCCGTGCTCGGCGAGCCCGTTGTTTCCGGGCCTGGCCTCCTCCCGGACCTCGACGGCCAGATCGACCTGATGGTGGCCAGCGGGGTCGAGAGCGTGCGGGTCGTCTTCGACTGGTCCGCGGCCCAGCCCTATCAGCAGCTGGTCCCAGGTGCCCGGCGATCAGCAGCTCGCGAGTTCGACTCCGACGGAGTCGACGGCGTCCCGACCAACTTCGGCGTCGCTGGACGACCTGGTCGCCGCGGCCGCGGCACGCCGCCTGCCCGTGCTGCCCGTGCTCCTCAACGCGCCCGGCTGGGACGGCCAGTGGCTCACCGGCGGGGCGGTGGCGATCCCGCGGCACGACGCCGCCTTACGCGGCCTTCTGCCAGCCCTCGTCGCGCCGCTACGGCCCCGGCGGCACGTTCTGGCAGCCCCACGCACCGGCCGAGCCGATCACCGGCTGGCAGATCTGGAACGAGCCCAACGTTCCGGTCTTCTGGCCCGCCGCATCCCTTCGCGGCGCGCTACGTCGCGCTGCTCAAGGCCGCCCGCACGGCGATCAAGCGCGTCGACCCGCACGCCAAGATCGTGCTGGCCGGGCTGGCCAACTACTCCTGGGCGGCGCTGCGCCAGATCTATCACGTGCCCGGGGCCCGCACGCTGTTCGACATCGTCGGCCTGCACCCCTACACCGAGACGCCCGCAGGGCGTCATCACGATCCTCACGCTACGGCCGCGAGGTCATGCGCCAGTACGGCGACGCCGCGCAAGCCGATGCTCGCCGACGAGATCAGCTGGCCCTCGTCGCTGGGCAAGACGATCCACGACACCGGCTATGACTTCTCCACCACCGAGGCCGGGCAGGCCAAGGCCATCGGCTCCGGTCCTGCCGCTGCTGGCCGCCAACCGGGCCAAGCTCGGGCTGACCGGCGTCTACTACTACACCTGGGCCAGCGTCGAGCAGCCGGGCGGGCTGGCCTTCAACTACGCGGGGCTGCTCAAGTACCTCAACGGCACGTTCGTGCGCAAGCCCGCCTTCTACGCCTTCCGCCACGCCGCCCTCGGCCTCGAGCACTGCCGGGCCAAGAGCGACGCTGGCCAACGTCTGCAGCTCAGCCCTAACTCACGCTCCGCCAGCGCAGCCAGTGATGGGCGCTGCCCGCTCCGGCTCGGCCTCGAGCACGAGCCCGGCGGCCGCCCGGCGGCGTGGATCTCCTCGACGCCGCGCCGGTGGCGGCGGATGCCCCGGCGCCGGTCGGCGGGCAGCAGCGGGTCGGGGAGACGATGGAGCAGCGAGCCCAGGACCGATGCTGGGCGGGTGTCGAAGTGCAGGACGGCCACGCCGCCGGGGCGCAGCACCCGGGCGCACTCGCGTACGTAGGCGGCGACCGTCGGCGGCCGACTCGATGTGCTGAAAGACGAGGTGGGAGAAGACGAGGTCGAAGGCGGCGTCGGGCAGTGGCTGCAGATCCCGGCCCGAGAGGGCGTGGAGATGAACGCCCGGCGGAAGGCCGCGGTCGGCGCAGCGCACCATCGTCGCCGAGACGTCGACCCCGTCGACACGGTCGAAGTGGCGCGGCCAGGTGGACGGTGTTTCGACCCACGCCGCAGCCGATCTCGAGCGCCCGCTCGCGGCCGGGGAGCGCGCCGGTCCAGCCCAGCGCCCACTCCACGATGCCGCGGCCTCCAGCGCGGAAGCGACTCGAGTCGGCGCCCGGGCCGAGGGTCGGGTCGATGTAGTACTGGGGATCGCGGCGAGCAAACTGCTCCCAGCGCTCGGGCAGCGCGGCCGGGCGCCAGCGACAGCGGCCACCGCGGCGAGCTGGCGGCGCTCGCGCGCGGCCGGCAGCCCGAGCGTGCGCTTGAGGGCCAGCCGGGAGGCGAAGGTCAGGGCCTGGGCGGCGTCGTCGAGCGGCCGCCGCCCGGCGCCCGCGGGCCAGAGCGACGGCGTCGTGGCGGGCCCGGGCCCGCAGGCGAACGGCTCGCCGTCGTAGGCGGCCGCGATCGAGTGGCCGCCGTGGTGGATGACCCGCGCCGTGGGCCAGAACCAGGTCTCCACGCCCTGCGCGCGCGGCGCGCACGCCCAGCTCCATGTCCTCGCCGTAGAGGAAGATGCGCTCATCGAAGGGCCCCAGCCGGCGCAGGGTCTCGGTCCGCGCCACCAACGCGCAGCCGACCGCCCAGCCGACGCGACGCGGACGGCGGGCGCGCCACGGCGCGAGAGCCACGCCCAGGCGGCCGGGCAGGGCGCGCGGGGGGCAGCACGGCGCGGATCAGGTCGGCGCCCGACAGCGGCGCCGGGTGCACGGTGTCCTGACGCGAGCCGTCGCCGGCGAGCACGAGCGGCGCGAGCAGGCGCTCGGGTCCCTGACGTGGACCTCTGACCAGCTCGAGCAGCGAATCGTCGATCACCTCGACGTCGGGATTGAGCAGCGCGACGACCGGCTCGCTCGACCGTCGCGAGGGCCCGGTTGCAGGCCCGACCGAAGCCCACATTGGGCAGCTCCAGCACGGTCGCCTCCGGCCAGCGCCGGGCCACGGCAAGCGTGTCATCGCTGCGAGGCGCAGTCGGCCACGATCACACGCGCGTCTGGTAGATGCCGCTGGCAGGAACGCAGCAGAGCCTCGAGCTCAGCGGGCGGAGTTGTGGGTCACGGTGACCACGGCGAGCTCGCGGGCCGGGCGCCGGGGGGCCGCGGGGCAGGAGCGGTGCCAAGGCGGTTCGGTAGCGCGCGCGCTGGCGCTCGAGGCCGAAGTGCTCCGCGGCCCGCGCCCGCCCGGCGGCGCCCAGGCGGGCGCGCCAGAGCACCGTCGCGCAGGATCTCGAGCACGGCGTCGGCGGCGGCCTGCGCGTCGCCCGGCGCGTAGCGCCGGCCGCAGGCTCCGGCCCGACGATCTCCGCCGGACCGGCGGCGTCGGGTACGACGGCCGGGCGCCCCGCGGCCAGCGCTTCGACCACGGCGATCCCGAACGGCTCGCGCTCGGCGCAGTGCAGCAGGCAGCGTCGCCCGCGTCAGCGCCGCCGCCGGGTCCTCGAGCGCTCCGGCGAACTCGACCGCCCCGGCCAGGTCGGGCTGCGCGGCGCGCTCCCGCAGGGCGCGCAGCAGCTTCTCGGCCTCGCCGGGCAGCGGCGCCCCGGCGAAGCGCAGCCGGGCCTCGGGGCAGCGCGTGGCGGACGCGAGCCATCGCCTCCAGGGCGAGCCCGGGCCGCTTCCAGCGCCGTCAGCGCGCCGAGCACGAGTACCTCGGGCGGCGAGGCGGGCGGCAGGCGCCGGATCGAAGCGGGCGAGGTCCACCCCCGGAGCGATCACCTGCACGCGGCCGCGCAGCCGGCCCACCGTCGAAGCTCGCGCGCCACGGCCAGCGACGGCGCGGTGACCAGCGCCATCGCGCCCGGCCGCCCGCCGCACCGCCGCGCCGATGACCGCGGCCGGGAGGAAGTCGTTGTGCTGGAAGGCCAGGGCGCCGCAGCGCCGTCCTGCGGGTGCGGCGGCGGCCAGCGCCGAGCGCATGCCCCAGGCCACGAGCAGCGTCGGGGACCAGGGCCGCGGCCAGCCGCGAGATCTCCGCGGCGTGCCCGGCCAGGTCGGCCAGCGCGCGCGCCCGTCGCCCGCGCGCAGTCCAGGCCGCGTTCGCGCAGGGCGACCGTGCGCAGCCCGGCGGCCCGGGCGGCCCGGTCGAGGGCACCGGGCGGACAGGCGATGACGCACTCATGGTCAAGCCCGATGGCGAAGTCGATCAGCAACCGCTCGGCCCCTCCCATCACCCCCGAATAGCTGACGAACAGCACCATGGCGGCCAGGCTAATACGGCCCCGTCGGCCCGAGGCCGGCGAGGCCACCAGCGCTGGGCTCAGCGTTCGCCGCCCCGGGCTTCGCCGTTGCCGAGCACGGCCCGGATCTGATCTCGGGACACGACGGACTGATCGGGAGCCACCCGGGCGCGGACGCGCAGGCGCGAGAGGTGTTCGGCCACGGCGAAGGCACTCGACTCGAGCAGCCGGCTAAGGACCCGGCGGTGGCGGCTGATCTGCTCGCGGGCGTCCCACAGCGCCACGCGGACGGCATGCTCCTCAGCGATGTGCAGGACGCGGTTGCGCTCCAGCCGGGCCAGGAGCGGGTTGGCGTCCAGGGGGTCGAGCACGGCGGCCACGGCGGCCGCCCGCGGGTCTCGCGTGGACCAGATGGCGCCGAAGCCGAAGAAGGCCGGCACGACGGCGAGCCGCAGGCCCTCGTGGGCGGCCACGAAATCCTCCGCTGCCGTCAGCACCCCGTTGCGGGGACCGCCTTCCTGCGCCGCAGACCGGGGGTAGGGCAAGCCGTCGGCCCGGCTCCCGGGGTCTGCGGGGAAGATGCCGTGGCCCTCGGGCACCAGCGGCTGGCGGTACTCCGGCGGGATCTGCTCGAGGTCGAAGTAATCATCACGCCGGGCGTGGGGCCAGCACACGTCATGCAGAAGTACGAGCGGCAGCTCCGCGCCCTGCGCCCGCTCGGCGATGAGGCGCAGCTCCTGGGACACGGTCCAGTAGTTGTGGTCGCCGTCGATGATGATGGCGTCGGGGAGGGCCAGACCGGTCAGGGCAGCCAGGCTGGTCTCGCTGATGAGCTCGAGCGCCTCGTGGTTCTCGGCCAGCGCCACCAGCGCACTGCGCGGCGCGGGGTCGATGGCCTGCACAGTGGCGCCCGTGCGCGTGGCCCAGTCCACGAGGACCCCCGTGAGGTCCCCAGCGTAAGCGCCGATCTCGAGCACGGAGCGAGCACCGATTGCATCAAGCGCCCCGAGCAGCGCTTCGGCGTGATGGACCATCGAGGCCCCCCAGCGCAGCGGGTCGTGCAAGTAGGCATCGAACTCGGTGCGCTCGCCCGCCACGGCGGCCAGTCTACCTCCGCCGTGGCGCCACGGCCCCAGACCGGCGCGGCGGGACGACCGGCGGCTGACCATAAACTCAGCCGTCTTGGCGTCCCCGCCCAACCAGCGCGCGCTGCGCCCGCCCTCGGCACTGCTCGCTGCCACCCGCGCAGGGCTCCTGGCCGGCCCGTCCGTACTCGCCTTCTTCTCCGGCGGCTACTTCGACGAGGCCCGGGCGTGGGCCGGAGCGGTGGCGTGGGCCCTCGTCGCGCTGGCCGTGGTGCTCCGCCCCCGGGGCTGGTCGGTGAGCGGCGTCGCGCTGTTCACCACCGGCGCCCTGCTGGCCCTGGGCGCCTGGACGCTGCTCTCGATGACCTGGGCACCCATCCGCGGCAGCGCTTACCACGCCGGTCAGATCGACGTTCTCTACCTCGGCGTGGTCGTGGCGGCCGTGGTCGCGCTCGACGCGCGGTGGCTGGCGCTGGTCGAGCCGGTTCTCAGTATCGGCGCGCTGGTAGTGGTGGGATATGGGCTGGCCGGCCGCTTCCTCCCCGGGCTGATCCACCTTGCCCATTCAGTGACCGCCGGGGGCCGGCTCGAGCAGCCGCTCACCTACTGGAACGGCATGGGGGCGCTGGCGGCCATCGGCGTCGTCCTGTGCGCTCGCCAGGCGGGGGACTCGACACGGCCCTCCGCCCTGCGCCTGGCCGCGGCGGGCGCCTGTGCGCCGCTGGGCATGGGCCTCTATCTGACCTTCTCGCGCGGCGCTCTGTTCGCCGCCGTGGCGGGTGTGGTGGCCCTCTTCGTCCTCGTGCCCCGCCGAGAGCAGGCGAGCGCCTTGGCCCTGACGATCGTCACGATCATCGTGGCCTCGGCGGCGGCAGCGCCCTTCTCCGCCGTGACCTCGCTGGCCGGCTCGTCCGCCAGCCGCGAGCGGCAAGGGGCCGTCGTTCTCGTCCTGCTGGCCGCCATCACGACCGCCAGCGTGCTGGCCCAGCAACGGCTGTTGCGCCGCGGCCCCGCCGGCCCGCTGAGGCTCCCGCGCCGGGCGCCGCTGCTGGCCACCGGCGTCATCATCGTTGGCCTAGCTCTGGCCATCGTGCTGGGGGCCAAGGAGGCCTCCTACGAGGGTGGACTCTCCGGGGGCGCGAGCCGCCTGACCACCCTGCGCAGCGACCGCTACGAGTACTGGCGCGTGGCTCTGAGGGCGTTCGCCGACCAACCGGTGCGGGGGGTCGGCGCCGGTGGCTGGGCCGTGTACTGGCTGCGCTATCGCCGGATCGGCGGCGAGGCCACCGCGGCGCACTCGCTGCCCCTCCAGACGCTGGCCGAGCTCGGCCTGGTGGGCCTCTTCCTGCTGGCCGCCTTCCTCGCCGGCCTGTGGATGGCCGGCCGTCGCGCCCATCACCTCGCACCCCACCTGGCCGCGGGCCCGCTGGCCGGGCTGGTCACCTATTTCGCGCACGCTCCGCTGGACTGGGACTGGCAGCTGCCCGCCTTGACCGCTGTGGCCATGGTGCTGGCCGGGGCCGTGCTCGTCCTCGGTCACGCCCCCGCCCTCGATCGTCGATCGATCTCACCGATCTAGAATCCGCCCGCCCCGGCCGGCACCATGATCGCCTTCGGTTCAGCCATCACCAAACCGGAAATCTTCGCCCGGCACGCCGAGCGCGGGATCGACCTGGTGGCCGAGGACGACTCCGAGGTCCTCGCCCGCCCTCGCAGGGCTCGATCTTCCACAACTACAACCTCCTCCTCGACCAGGCCGCCGGCCGCGACGACCTCGAGGCCCTGGTGCTGCTCCATCAGGATGCCGAGCTCACCGATGGCGACTTCTGCGCCCGCGTGCGCTCGGCGCTGGCCGACCGCGAGGTCGGAGTCGTGGGCTGCGTCGGGGCGATCGGCGTGCGCAGCATCGCGTGGTGGGAGGGCTCGGTGGCCCAGGCGTCGTTCGTGCACCGCTACCCCGAGCACGGCGGCGGCGAGCTGCCGGCCTTCTCGTGGGCCTGGGACGAGGCCCCGCCCTACGCCCGCGTGGGCGAGGTGGAGACCGTGGACGGGTTCGTGCTCGTTCTCTCCCCGTGGGTGGTCGCCAACGTGCGCTTCGACGAGTCGCTGGGGCAGTTTCACGGCTATGACTTCGACTTCTGCCTGCAGGTCCGTCACGCTGGGCGCAAGGTCATCACGGCGGACTTCCGCGCCATCCACCACCACGCGCTGCAGCCCTTCGACGATCCCGAGCCATGGATCCAGGCCCACATGCGGATCGCCGAGAAGTGGGACGGAATCATGCCCGAAGTCGGCGCACGGCCGGGGAGCTGGGAGGAGCGGGCGCTGCGCGCGGAGGCCGAGCGGGATGCGGCGCGGCTCACCGGCCATGGCAATGAGTGCCAGCTGCGGGCGCGCGAGCACGCCCTCGCCCGCGGCCTGCGCGAGGCCCAGGAGAGCGTCTCCTGGCGCATCACGGCGCCGCTGCGGCGGGCACGGGGTACGCCGCGGTGGCGCCGCGGCCGCTCATGATCGCCTTCGGGTGCACGATCGGCGAGCCGGAGCCCTATCGCCGGTATGCCGAACCCGGCATTCGCCGGGCCGCTGAGCCCGACTCGGCCATCTACGCCTTCTCCTCGGTGGGGACGCTCGGTCGCAGCTACAACCTCCTGCTGGAAGCCGCCGGCCGGCGCGACGACCTCGAGGCCCTCGTGCTCGTCCGTCCCCACGCCGAGCTCGCCGACCCCGACCTGTGCGCCAAGGTGCGCGCGGCCCTGAGCGACGAGCGCGTTGCCGTGGTGGGCAGCGCCGGCGCCACGGGGGTCACCTCGATCGCCTGGTGGGACGGCACGCTGCACCGCGGCCATGTCGAGCACGCCTACAGCGAGGAGGGTGGCGGTGAGATGCCCGCCTATTTCTGGGCCGCGGCGGCGCCGCCTCCGGCCGAGGTCGAGACCGTCGACCCGTTCCTGCTCGTGCTCTCGCCCTGGGCCGTCCGAGAGCTGCGCTTCGACGAGGCGTTGATCTACGGCCACGGCTTCGAGCTCGACTTCTGTCTTCGGGCCCGCCAGCGCGGACGCAAGGTCATGGTGGCCGACGTGGGGTTGATCGAGCACCGCCCGCTGGAGCTCGTCTCCGACCTCGAGCTCTGGGTCGAGGGCCACATCCAGTTCGCCCGTAAGTGGGAGGGTCAGCTGGCCGGCGCCCCCGTCTTCAGCGATTGGCGTGAGCGCGCGCGTCGAGCCGAGGCCGAGTGCGAGGCGGCGCGGGCCATTGCCTACTCGCGCCGGCTGGCCATCGACGCTCGCATCGCCACCCTCGAGCGCGAGCTCGAGCGCACCACGAACAGCCTGTCCTGGCGGGTGACGCAGCCCCTGCGCGAGCTCAATCAGTGGCGCCGGGAACGGGCCGCGCATCGCAACGGCCGGGTGCCGGCTGCGCAGCGCGCAGCGCGCGGGCGGCTCAAAGCGCCTCGGCGATCCGCGGAGCCTCGCGGTTGAACACCCAAACGGCCAGCACGCACAGCCCGACGTAGATGGCCACCGGCACGAGCAGCGGGAGGTAGCCGCCGGCCGTCGCCGCGGGGCCGGGCGCGCCGGGCGCGGCGATCCACTTGCGCGCCAACTCGAAGATCGGCGTGAGCGGATTGATGGCGATCAAATGGCGCAAGAGCGGATGGCCACTGAGCGAGTCGACCGCGTAGAGGATCGGGGTGGCGTAGAACAGGGCCGTCGAGAGGACGGTCCAGAGGATGGCGATGTCACGAAAGCGCGGATACAGCGAGGAGACGATCATGGCCACCGCGATCGTCAGCCCCACGAGCATGATCAGCACGACCGGGAAGAGCAGCCAGGTCAGCCGCGGCGTCACGCCGAAGCCGAGCAGGAAGGCGACCACGACGACGAGGTTGAGCATGAGGTTGAAGAAACTGGTGAGGACCACCGACAGGGGGATGACCAGCCGCGGAAACTGCGTCTTGCGCACGATCGCCTCGTGGCCCACGATCGAGCCCACGGCGCCGAGTGTGGCCTCTTGGAAGAAGCCGAAGAGGACGATGTTCATGAGCAGGATCGCGGTGTAGTGGGGCACCGTGTTGGCATGAAAGACCTTGCTGAACACCGTGGCCAGAACGGCGAAGAGCATCAGCGGCCGGGCCACCGACCACACGTAGCCGAGCGCGGTGCCGAAGTAGGTGCGCTTGAACTCGGTCGCGGCGATGAGGTAGAGGAGCTCTAGCGAGCGTCTCCACCCGCCGCCCAACGCGGACGGCCCGGGCACGTCGTGCAGGATGAATTGATCCGAGCTGACGCCCCTCCCGGCGCCCAGCTCAGTCATCGTCCACCACGGCGGGCTCGATGTCGGCCTTGACCGAGACCACGCCAAGCCGCAGGCCGGTGCCGTAGACGACGAACTCCACGAGCTTCATCGGCTGCACGGCGATGTCCTCGGCGTGGCGGTCGCGCCGGACCCAGCACTCGATCTGGTAGTTGCCGGGCACGAGGGCGTTGTCGATCGTCCCATGCAGTCGGATGCGCTGACCCGCTCGCACGCGGCCGTCCATGCGCCGCAGAAAGCCGGTGACGGCGGTGCCCTGCTGGTTGCGGATGTGAAAGGCGAAGAGGGGATCGACGAGCTCGCAGGCGGCCTCGAGGGTGGCATCGAGAGTGATGGGCTGCTGCTCGGCGACATTGGCCAATGCCCGGCCGTCCTCGTCGAGCAGGCGCGCGCTGAGCAGGCGGGCGTTGCGACCATGCACGACCGGTACCCCCGACTCCGGCGCCAGCGGGTCGGCGAGCGGCGCCGGCTCGCCGAAGTTCAGCCGCAGGTACTCCAGGGCGGCATCCTCCGGCCCGCCGACGAAGCGCACCGTGCCGTCGTGGATGACGATGGCCCGATCACACAGCGATTGCACGGTCGCCATGTCGTGGGTGACGAGCACGAGCGTCCGCCCGGCCTCCCGGCGGCGGTGAAAGACATCCATGCACTTCTGGCCGAAGGCGGCATCGCCGACCGCGAGCACCTCGTCGATGAGCATGATGTCGGCGTCGGCCTGCACCATGATCGAAAAGGCGAGGCGGACCATCATCCCCGATGAGTAGTTCTTGACCTTGAGGTCGACGAACTCGCGCAGCTCGCCGAAGTCGAGCACGGCGTCGAGCCGCCGCCCGGCCTCCCGGCGCGTGAGTCCCATCAGCACCCCGTTGAGCAGACAGTTCTCCCGCGCCGTGAGCTCCGGGTTAAAGCCGACGCCGAGCTCGATGAAGGGAGCCACCCGGCCCGCCATGCGCACGCGGCCGTGGTCGGGGCGATAGATGCTGGCCATGATCTTCAGCAGCGTGCTCTTGCCCGAGCCGTTGCGGCCCACGATGGCGAAGAACTCGCCGTGGTGGACGTCGAAGGACACATCGCTCAGCGCCTCGAGGCGCCGGTACACGGGCCGTCGCAGCGGGTGCGTCACCCGCTCCTTGAGGGTGTCGATCTTCTGCTCGGGGACCTGGAAGGCCTTGCTCACATGGCGGGCCTCGATGACCACCGGCGCCGCAGGTCCCGGCCGCGGACGTCGCGCCAGATCGCCCACGGGCAGGGAGGGAGCAATGAGCTCGTGCTCGGTCACGGCCGCCGCCCGATCGGTGCCGGCGTGCGGCAGCCGGCTCTAAATCGACAGCGGCGCGTAGTCAGCGGGAAACGCCGACGCGCCGAAGAACCAGTTCTCAATGGCAAACCGCGGCTTGGGCATCGATGGATCCGATCCCGTCTTGTGCAGCATCAGCTCATCGAAGAGCACCGCGTCACCAGGTTCGAAGATCGGTCGCACGACACCTTTGTCGCCTGCCGCCTCCTCGGCCATGCGCTGGGAGACCATGTAGTCGAGGTGCGCCTCATCGGTGTTCGTGAGGACATGCTCGTCCAGCCGGCGGGGCACGATGTCCAATCCCGGGGCCTCGTCGCCGCAGCGCGACAGCGACACCCAGAGATTCAACGCTCGCACGTCCCCCATGAACTTCCCATCCTGATGCCAGCCGCCTGGCACTTCCGGGCTGGCCTTGCGCAGAGTGCTCTTCTCGACGGAGATCAGCGGCGCCTCACCCAGGTACGCGTGCACGAGGTCGGGCAATCGCGCGCCGCGGAAGAGCTCGATCATCTCCACCGCCAAGCGGGGTGAGTCGGCGGCCAGAACGCCGCCTCCGGCCTTGATCCACGCCCGCGGAACGAGGGTGAGCCCGAACCGAGGATCGGGTGCGAACTCCGAGTACAGGCTCTCGTCGTGGGGCTCGCCGGCGTCGTGGCGATCACGCTCGGTGAAGGCGCGGTCGATGCGGGCGGCGAAGGCCAAGGCGGCGTCGCGGTCGAGCAGCCCCCGGACGAGCAGGCAACCGTCGCGCAGGATGCCGGCCCGCAGCAAGCCGGGGGTGACCTCGCCGGCCGCAATCTCGGGCAGCGGATGACCCTCGGGCAGCCGATCGAACTCCGGCTCGGGATGGGCGGGAAGATCATGCGCGTCGAGCAGGCGGGTCACCCCGGCGAGGTTGCGCAGCTCGAGGATGCGCCGCTCACGCTGAATATCGGCGCCGGCGTGCTCGGCGGCGATGAGCTCGTCGATCTCGCTCAGCAGCTCGTCCAGCGTCGGCGCCGCGGCGCCCACCGGCTCCGCGAGGGCCGTGTTTCCTGCGCTTTCGGGCTGGCCCTTCCTCCTGAGGCTCCACATCGCTCGGACGGTACCACAGCGCCCGGGTCGCTCAGACGGGGTCGGAAGGCAGCGGGCGAGCGGGCGCGCCGACCACCGTGGCGCCCGGAGCGACGTCGTCGACGACCACGGCGTTGGCGCCGATCTGCGCCCCGGCGCCGACCCGCACGGGACCGATCAGCTTGGCTCCGGTACCGATGCTGACGTTCGCCTCGACCGTGGCGCCCCGGACGTTTCCGGCCCGCAGCCCGATGGTCACGAAGGGAGCAATGGTCACCCCGGGGCCGATCTCGACCAGCCCATCAACGACGATCTGGCCGTGGATCATGTAGACGCCCGCGGCCACGATCACGGGATCGCCGATCGAGATCTGGGCCAGGGCCATGGCCAGACGATGGGCCAGGCGCGGCAGCCCGGGCACGCCGAGTGCCTGCAGCCGGGCCTTGAGCCGGTAGAGCGCCTGAGCGAGGAAGGCGTCGCTGACCCAGGCGAGGCGGAGAACCTGCACCAGCAGGTCCAGGCGGGAGGTGAACTGATGGCGTTCGCCGCGGTAGAGCGCCGTCACCGCGGCATCGGCCGCCAGCGCCTCGCGCAGCCGCGGGTGACGCGCGTGGATCGAGCGCCAGACGGCCTGCGGGTCAACCGGCACCGGGTCGGGCTGTGGCTGATGGGCGGTCATCCGTCGGCGTTCGCAGGCTGGCGGCGCGGCGCGCGAGTCTACCGGCGCCGGAGGCCGGCCTTCGCCGTTGAAGCTGTCCGTCGAGCGGGTATCGTGCCATCCCCGGCATGGAGCTCCGCAAGACGCAGTCGTCCCACGCCGGCCGCGAGATACGCGCCTCGCGGCCACGCCCCGAGCTCGAGGCCATGCGCCAGGCGTACCTGAGCGTCCTCAAGCTCGCCCTCTGCGATCTCGCCGGCGCGAGCACCCGCATGGTCGTGTGGTCGCGGGACCGTCCCGTGTTCTCCCGTGCCGTGCAGAGCGAGCAGGAGCTGCGCTGGCGCGTGGACGGCTCGGACTGGCCGCTGGACGGACTCACCATGATCGGTCTCGTGCGTCTCGACGACCTGCAGACATGCGTCGAGTCGCTCGTGGCCGACTCCGTGGCCGGCGATGTGATCGAGGTTGGGACCTGGCGAGGCGGTGCGTCGCTGCTCATGCGCGCGACCCTCGACTCGCTCGGCGCCGATGACCGCACCGTCTGGCTGGCCGATTCCTTTCAGGGCTTTCCCGTGCCCGAGGCCGAGGGCGCGGACTACGAGCTCGAGTACCACATGAGCACGATCGACTTCCTCGCTCCCGAGCTCGAGGAGGTGCGCGGGTACTTTGCGCGCTACGGGGTCGATCAGGGCGTTCGCTTCGTGCCCGGGTTCTTCGAGGAGACGCTGTACGGCCTGCGCGGGCGCTCGTGGGCGCTCCTGCGCCTCGACGCCGACTCCTACCGCGCCACGCGGCTGGCCCTGGAGTGCCTGTATCCCGGCCTGTCCGTCGGCGGCTACGTGGTCGTTGACGACTACGGGCTGTCACCGTGCCGCCGCGCGGTGCATGACTTCCGTGACGAGCACGGGATCACCGAGCCCCTGCAGGCAATCGACGTCACCGCCGTGCGGTGGCGGCGCGAGCATGATGGACGACCCGATGAGGTGCCGGAGACCGCGCCCCGCTCGCGCCCCGCGCCACGGGCGGCCGCGCCGCGCACGCGACGATCGATTCCCACCGACCGCGAGGCCCTGCTCGAGCATCAGCTCGACCAGCTTCAGGCGCGCGTCCGCGAGCTCGAGGCCCAGCTGCATCGGGCGCCTTGACCGCCGGCGAGGCGGGTCCGGCGCCGGCGGGCATCATCTAGGCTGCGCGGCGTGAAGGCGGCGGAGGAGCTGTACGTCCAACTCGAGGGCGAGCTGCCTCAGGAGTTGACGGCGGGCCGGGCCACCGCGGTGTTCGTCTGCGGCTGGTGCTTTCACCCCGGCTCCTCGATCGCGTCGCTCTCCATCTCAGCCGACGGGGTCAAGCGCCCCGTGACCGCCCACGGGATGCCGCGCCTGGATCCCCTGGCCGCGCTGCACCCCCGCCTCGAGCGCGGCGCCCTGGCCACGACCCGCAGCGACCCCGAGTCGGCCGATCCGCTCATGCACAGCTACCGAAGCGGCTTCTGGGCCACGGTGGCGCTGCGCGGGCGCGAGCCCGGGAGGCAGACGACGCTCGAGCTGCACGCCCGGCTGAGCGATGGTGGCCAAGCCACGGCGACGTTGGGTCGCATCGCCTGGAAGGCCCCCGAAGCGCCCCTGTCGGTCTCGTGGCCGGGCACGGGCCCGCGCGTGGCCATCTGCATGGCCACCTACGACCCGCCACTGCCGTTGCTCGAGCGCCAGCTCGCCTCGATCCGCGACCAGACCCACGACAACTGGGTGTGCGTGATCAGCGACGACTGCTCGCGCGAGGAGCACTACCAGGTCCTGCGGGCGGCCACCGAGGGCGACCCCCGCTTCCGTCTCTCGCGCGCGCCACGCCGGCTCGGCTTCTACGCCAACTTCGAGCGGGCCCTCGCGCTCGCCCCGGCCGACTGTGAGTTCGTAGCCATGGCCGATCAGGACGACGTCTGGCACCCCGACAAGCTGGAGGTGCTGCTCGCAGCGATCGCCGGCGCGCCGCTGGTCTACAGCGATGCGCGCGTGGTCGACGCGAGCGGACAGGTGCTCTCCGAGACCTGGTGGAACGTTCGCGCCAACAACCACTCCGATCTTCTCTCGCTGCTCGTCGCCAACGCCGTGACCGGAGCGGCGTCGCTCATGCGCCGCGAGGTCCTCGACGACGCGCTGCCGTTTCCGCCGGCTCAGTTCGCGCACTTCCACGATCACTGGGTGGGTCTCGTCGCCGCCGCCCTGGGCGAGATCCGCTACGTCCCCCGGCCCCTCTACGACTACACCCAGCATGGCCGTGCCTCCCTCGGCCACGCCGCCGCCAATGCCATCGTGCCCCTCGGTCGCCGGCTGCGCCACCCCCGGCCGCTGGCGGAGCGCATCCGCATGTGGCGCTTGCACTACTTCGTCGACGTCTGCCGGCTGATGCAGTTCGCGCAGGTCCTCGAGCTGCGCTGCGCCGAGAGGATGACGCCGGCCAAGCGCCGCGCGCTCGAGCGCTTCACCTCAGGCGAACGGTCCGTGCCGGCCGTCCTGCGACTCGCCGCGCGCGGGTTGAGCGAGCTGATTGGTCGTCCCGAAACGCTCGGCGCCGAGTGGATGCTCGCGTGCGCGTTTCTATGGCGGCGGCTGGTGGCGATCAGCGCCCGCGATCGGCCCCAGCGCCGGCTCCGCCTCGATGCCCTGCCTCCGCCGACTCTCGTCCAGGCCCCGGGACGGGTGCGGCCGCCCGAGCCGGTGGCCCGCCTGGCCGACAAGATCGCGCCGCTGGCGCTGCGCATCGGCGAGGACGAGCCGCCGCGCGTCAACCTGCTCGTGCCCACCATCGACCTGCGCCATTTCTTCGGCGGCTACATCGCCAAGTTCAACCTCGCCGCCGCGCTGGCCCGCAGCGGGGCGCGGGTCCGCGTCATCACCACGGACCCCGTCGGCCCCCTGGCGCCGGATTGGAGGCGCACGCTTGAGACCTACAGTGGGCTGAGCGGTCTGCTCGATCGCATCGAGATCGCCTTCGGTCGCGAAGCCGCGTCGGTGCCGGTCAGCCGGGATGACGGCTTCATCGCCACCACGTGGTGGACGGCCCACATCGCCCGCGCGGCCCTGGAGCTGGTCGCGGCTGACCGTTTCGTCTACCTGATCCAGGAGTACGAGCCGTTCACATTCCCCATGGGCAGCTACGCGGCGCTCGCCGAGCAGTCCTACCGGTTCCCCCATTTCGCGCTCTTCTCCTCAGAGCTCCTGCGCGATTACTTCCGGCGCCATGCCATCGGCGTCTTCGCGACCGGGCCCGAGGCGGGCGAGCGGTCAAGTGACGCGTTTCAGAATGCCATCACCGAGGTCGTCCCCCCGGACGCCGACGTGCTCGCCGCCCGCGAGGTGCGCAAGCTGCTGTTCTACGCCCGGCCGGAGGGCCATGCGGCCCGCAACATGTATGAGCTCGGCGTGCTCGGGCTCATGCGCGCGCTCGAGGAGGGGGCGTTCGGACCAGCGTGGCGCTTTCACGGGATCGGCACGGTGGGAGCGCACCAGCGGATCGCTCTCGCCCCCCAGGCGGAGCTGGAGCTGTTGCCGCGCTCCGATCAGCGCGCTTACGCTCGCCTGCTCCGCGAGCACGACATCGGGCTGGCCTTGATGTACACGCCGCACCCCAGCCTAGTCCCGATCGAGATGGCCTCGGCCGGCATGCTCACCGTCACGAACTCATTCGACACCAAGGACGCCGAGGCGCTGGCCGAGATCTCCTCCAACCTCCTCGTAGCCGAGCCGGCGATCGAGTCGATCGCCGCCGCGCTGAGCCGCGCCGCTGACGGCGTCGCCGATGGCGCTCGCCGCGTGCGCGGCGCCCAGGTGAACTGGAGCCGGGAATGGGCTCAGTCGTTCCAACCCGCCCTCGTCAAGCGCCTGATGGGCGAGCTGCAGCCGGCCCTCGTGCCGAGTTGAGCCGCCGGCGCGCAGGCGCGAGGGGCTGCGATCACAGGCGCGGGTCGAGCCGGCCCACGACCGCGATGGCATGCAGCACGGTGGCCCGGTCGGGGGCCGAGGTGGCAATCCCGTACCACGCGTCGACGTTCTCCGGCTCGGCCGCGACCACGCGTTGCAAGATCGCGGTGGCCCGCGTGCGGTGGCGGCTGAGCAGGGCCACGCGCGCCCGCAGGAGATCGATCTCCCGATCGGGGTTCAGCCAGGCGGCTGAGCTCAGCCGCTCGCGGGCCTGCTGGCTGGCGGCGTGTGACAGGCGCAGCTGTCCGGTCAGACCGCCCACGGTCCGGTTGACCTGGGCGATCTCGTACGCCTGGTGGGCGCCGAGCCCGAACCAGGCTGCGGTGACCAGCGCGGCGGCGACGAGGGCGACGCGAAGCAGCGGCATGCACCCATGATGGCCAATCGGCGCGTCGAGGGCCGATGAGCACCGGCGTCTCGGTGGTCATTCCGAGCTGGAACGGCCGGGCCTGGCTGCCTGGGTGCCTGGACGCGCTGGCCGCGCAGACGGTGCCTGCGCGGGAGGTGATCGTCGTCGATAACGGCTCCGTCGACGGGACGCTCGAGCTGCTGGCGCACGACTATCCCGACGTGGTCGTGCTCGCGCTGGGTGCCAACACCGGCTTCGCCCACGCGGCCAACCGGGGCATCGCCAGCGCCGCAGGTGAGTACGTCGCCCTGGTCAACACCGACGTGGTGCTCGCCCCCGAATGGTGCGAGCGCATGGCGCAGCGCTTTGCAGCACGATGGCGGCGCGGCGGCCGTGGCGTGCAAGATGCTCTCCCTGCGCGACCCGACACGGATCTACGATGCCGGCGATGTGCTCCGCCGCGATGGCGTCTGCGAGCAGCGGGGCCGCAACCGGTCCGACGACGGGCGCTGGGACGAGGACGGCGAGGTGTTCGGGGCCTGCGCCGGCGCGGCGCTGTACCGGCGCGATTCCGTGGTCGCGGCCGGGGGCTTTGACGAGCGCTACTTCGCCTACCTCGAGGACGTCGACCTGGCCCTGCGCCTGAGGCTCGCGGGCTGGCGCTGCCGCTACGTGCCCGCAGTGGCCTGGCACGCCGGGGAGGGTTCCTCCCAGCAACTCCGCGGGGGCCACGAGCACCTGGTCATGCGCAACACGCTCATCCTGGTGGCCAAGTTCTTCCCCCTGCGCTGGGCCCCGCTCGTCGCCTACCGCCAGCTGGCCTGGGCCGGCCACGCCGCCCGCGCCGGACGGCTGCGGCGCCACCTCGCCGCGCTCAGTTCGGCGCTGCCCCTGCTGCCCGGGGCGCTCGCTGCGCGTCGTGTGCTGCGCCGGTCGGCCACCCGGGCCATCGGCGAGGTCGTCGCCCCCCGGCCGATCCGCGGCCCGGCCGCGGCCGACCACCCAGCCCACCGTGGAGCCACCGCACCGTGGTGAACGTGGCGGTCCCCACCCGCCGCGCCGGGATGAAGGGGCCGGTCCCCGTCCGCCGCGCCGCCGGGCTGCTGCGCTCGCATCCGTGGCTGCTCGGGGCCCTGGCCGCGTGGGCCCTGCTGCCGGTGGCCGGATTGCTCTACGAGGTGACCGCCCACGGGGGCGTGCTGACGGGCGCCTACGGCTCCGACGGCTTCGACCAGCTGGCTTACCTGGCCTGGATTCGCGACGCGGCCAGCCACGGGCTGGCCTCCAACCTGTTCTCGGTGGCGCCGACGCCCCACGACTACCTCCATCCCATGTTCATCCTCTCCGCGGCGCTCACCAAGCTCGGATTGAGCATCCAGCTGGCCTACATGCTGTGGCTGCCGGTGGCCCTCGTAGTCCTCTTCCTGGGCTTCGCCGCCTACGTGGACCGCCTGCTCCCGGACTCCCGGGCCCAGCGCGGGGCGGCACTGGCCCTCGGCCTCTTCTACATGTCCCCCGCGCTGGCGCTGGCCGGCTGGACGGGCGCGCTCGGACCGGTGCACCAGTTCCAGCTCGTCCTGAGCGGGGAGGACGCCTACTCGGCCCTTTCGCTGTGGGGTTTTCAGCACACCGCGATCGCCATGGGCCTGATGCCGGTCTTCCTCCTCGCCGTCGGAGATCGCCCTGCGGCCAGGCGGGCCGCCCCGGTGCCCGGCGCAGGGCGGCTGCTTGATCAGCGCCGCGGCGGGACTGTTGGTCGCCTGGCTGCGGCCCTGGCAGGGGGCGACGCTGCTGGCTATTCTCGCCGGGCTGGTCGTGGTCAACCCGCCCCGGCGGCGCTACCTCGCGCTGTTGCCTGCCGCGGCGGCCACCGCGGCGCCGCTGATCTACGGCGAGCTGCTGGCCCACGCCGACGCCTCCTGGGCCCAGTTCCAGCGCCTCACGTCGACGACCTCGACGGCGCCCTGGTGGGCGCTGCTGCTCACCTTCGGCCCGCTCGCGTTGATGGCCGGGCTCGGCCTCCGGCGGCCCAATGCCGTCGGCGACTGGATGCTCGTGCTGTGGATCGCCGCGGTGGCCGCCGTCTACTTCCTCATCCCCGAGTATCCGCCGCACGCCCTGTCGGGCGTCGTCCTGCCGCTGTCGGTGCTGGCCGTGCGGGGCTTTGTGCGGGTGCCCCTCCGTGGCTGGGGCCGGCGGGGGGTGGCGCTGGCGGCGGTGGCGGTGTTCACGATTCCGGCTGCGATCTATCACCTGCAAAACGCCCGCCAGCAGCTCGGCAATGCGACCTTCGCCGGCGCGGCCGCGCGCCCGTTGCTCATCCTCACCGGCGATCAGGCGGCCGCGCTGCGCTACCTCGATCGCAACCGCCGGCCCGGCGCCGTGCTCGCGCCCTGGCTGCTCAGCATGTCCATCCCCGAGCTCACCGGCCGGGCTGTCTACGCCGGACACCTGATGTGGCAGCCTCCCGCGCACCTGGCCCTCACGAACGCGTTCTTCAGCTCCGGGCTGGCGGACGCCGGCGGGCGGTGGCGCCGATCGCTCGTGCGGCGCAGCCGTGCGGCTTTCGTGGTGGCCGACTGCGGCGCCCCGGCCCAGGTGGCCGCGGCGCTGGCGCCGATCACCGTGACGGTGACGCGCTTTGGCTGCGTGAGCGTGTACGCGATTCGTTTCGGCGGTAGACGAGGAGGTCGGTCGGGGTCTGGCCGCGGTAGTGGCGGCGGGCCACGAGCGTGACCCCGGGGAAGCGTGGCGGAATCGCGATCTGGTGCTGCTCGGCGAAGGTGTCGTCCAGAACCAGGTAGGCGTCGGCACCGGGCGCCAGCGCGAGCAGACCCTGTGGGGTGGCCGGAACGACGGGCAGGCGGCGGAGCGAGAGCTCCTCGACCACCGGTTCGGCCAGCGGGCTGGCAAACATGACGCGATCACGAGCCGTGACTTGGCGGTCGAGTTGCGCGGTCAAGGTGGCGTAGGGGGTTCGCTGATAGTCGGCTTTGGTGCTTCGCACCGTGCCGAACAGGAGCGCGGCCAGGCTGACGATGGCCGCCGCGGGAGCCCATTGACGGGGAACTCTGGTGATGAGCGCAGCCATCACCATCAACCCGAACGGGATTGAGGCCGACAGGCCCCGCGGGAGCCAGATATCGGTGGCGAGGACGCTGTAGAGCAGCATCCCGATGGGCGTGACCACGGCGAGCACAACGATGAGGACGAGCGGTTCGTCGAGCAGGGCCAGGCGGGGCCGCCTCCACGCTAGCTGCCCGGTCTCGAGCATTCGCGCGGCTCCCCACAGGACGCAGGCCCCGATGACGAGCACCCCGAGCGTGCCCGGGATGCGTGACAGCGAGGCCGATGCATACCCGATGAGCGAACGGAGCCAGTCACTGGGGACCCTGCCTGGGCTCAGGGGGTACAGGTAGCCGATGACGGGCAGCAGCTTCCCGCGCACGTGGGGCAGCCACGGGAGGTAGAGCAGGGCGGCCAGGAGATTGGCCGCCAGCGCGGGAACGATGCGCCGCCGGCACACCCACAAGCTCCAGGCGGCCTGCGCGCCGAGCACGAAGACCGCCGTGTAATGCGTATACGCCGCGGCCGTCGCCGAGACGGCATAGAGCAGCCACCAGCCCCGGCGCCCGCCGCCGACGGCGTGCAGGAGCGCAAGCGTGGAGACGGTGATAAAGAAGACCATCGTCGCGTACATCCGGGCTTCGACGCCGTAGAACAGCGCGAACGGGCTGAGGGCATACATTGCCGCCGCCATCAGGGCCGCGTATCGGCCGACCGCTCGGCGGCCGAGCAGGTAAAGCACCGGAACCGTGGCCGAGCTGAGCAGGAGCGAGGGCAGCCGGATCGTCACCGTGTCATGGCCAAGCTTGGCGGTCAGCCAGGAGAGCACGAAGAACAGCGGCGGCGAGTTCTCACCGCCGGTGTGGACCTCGTGCACCACGGCCCAGAAACCCCGGCCGCGCAGATCTTGCAGGGTCCAGACCTCGTCGCCGAACACGCTTTGATGCAGCTGGCTGGCGCGCAAGGCCAGCGCAACGAGGAAGAGCCCGGTCACGGCGGCCGGGACGAGCAACGGCGAACTCAGGGCGCGCTGCACGCGGCCCTCGAGCAGCGCCAGTGCCCGCCAGTGGCGCCAAAAAGGTCCGATGCGGCGGTACTTCAACCGCAGCAGCGGCCGCTCGACCAGGTAGTAGCTCAGACTGGCACAGCCGACCGCGGCGAGCAGGGTGCCTCCTCCGACGACCCAGAAGGACCGGTGGTGACCGAGCCCCAGCAGGAGGTCGAACGAGTAATGCCACAGGAAGATGCCGTAGGAGATCAGTCCCAACCAGGCGAGGACCCGGTTACCGAGAACTCGGTGCACGATCGAGCCCGAGCCTGGCGAGAGCACGGCCGGAGCCACGAGGGCGGCGGCGATGAGCCCGAAGGCCAGATTGACGGCGAGGAGCTGGCTGTGAAGGCCGAGAAACGGCGTGGGCGGCAGCCACAGGGCCAAGACGAGATACAGCCCGGCGGCGAACGCCCAGGACAGCGCCGGCCAGCGCCCCGGCCAGGTGAGCCAGCGCGGAACCGCCATCCCGCTGGTCTGGGATGCGGAGAGGACCGCCAAAGCCATCCCCAGACCGAACCAGTACATGTTGCCCAGCAGGCTGTAGGAGTACCAGCTGGGTGGTGGATACAGCAGCCCATAGGCCAGGGCCACCGACACCGCGGCCAAGGCGGCGAGCATGGCCAGCTGGGCCCACATCCATCCGCGCAGGCGGAGGTTGCGGGTCAGACGATTCCCGGCCCACGCCAGCAGCGGCAGGGCCAGGTAGAAAGTCACCTCAACGACGAGGCTCCAGGTCTGGGCCAGGTCGCACCAGAACTCGGATTCGCAGGATTTCCCCGAGCTGGTCAGCGTGTGCGTGATGCTGTACATCGGCAGCCAGTTGCCACCCACCACGACGACGAAGTCCGGCAGGAACAGCATCACGGTGAGGGCCAGCCAGTAGGCCGGATAGATCCGCAGGAAGCGGCGCTTGAAGTAGTCCGGGGTGGCCGGGGCCGCTGCTCCGCCGCCCCGGGCGGCGACGAAGGGGCGGTAGAGCAGAAAGCCGGAGAGGACGAAGAAGATCGTCACGCCGATGTTGGCGTGGGCCAATAACCGCCCTCCCAGCGAGGGCGTCAGGGCGCGCCCGTAGCCGGCGGAGTGCACGGCGACGACGGCAAGGACGGCGATGGCCCGCAGGCTGTCGACGAGCGGGAAGCGCGGATGGTGCGGCGGCGGCGCTACCGCGTCGGGGGCTGGGCTGCCCCCGTCCGCCGGCGTCTTCAGCGGGAGATTCGCAGCCGGTGCCGTGCGGGTCTCGGTGGCCACGGCGCGATTCTAAGTGGCGGGCCCGCGGTGGCCCGCAGCGCTGCCGGGCACCGTGGTGGAGCGCCCGGCTCAGAGCCGGCGGTCTCAGGGGCGGGGTGCGGGCCGGTCCGCCTCGACCGCCGCGGGCTCCGTCGCGCGCCCCAGCGCCGGAGCCTCGTTCGCTGGCTCGAGCGCCCCAGGCTCGTTCGTACGCTCGAGCGCCCCACCCTCCGCCCGTGCGGGATCGAGCGCGCCGGCGTCTGTCGTGGCTTGGCCCACGCCGCTCCCGTTCTCGCTCCCCCGCACGAGGTCGAGCACCGGCTTCATGAGATCAATCGGCATCGGGAAGACGACCGTCGAGTTCTGCTCGGCTCCGATCTCGCGCAGCGTCTGCAGGTAGCGCAGCTGGAGGGTGACCGGATTGCGACTGATGACGTCAGCCGCTTCGGCCAGCCGCGCAGCGGCCTGGAACTCTCCTTCGGCGTTGATCACCTTGGCCCGGCGCTCGCGCTCGGCCTCGGCCTGGCGGGCGATGGCGTGCTGCATGCGCTCGGGGATCTCGACGTCCTTGATCTCCACCGCGCTGACCTTGATGCCCCACGGCTCGGTGTGGTCGTCGATGACGTGCTGCAGCGAGTCGTTGAGGCGCTGCTGCTCGGAGAGCAGCGAGTCCAGATCGGCCCCGCCGAGGACCTGGCGCAGCGTGGTCTGGGCGATCTGCAGGGTGGCGTTATGGAAGCTCTCCACCTGGGTGATGGCGCTGTTGGCGTCGACGACCCGGTAGTAGGCGACGGCGGTGACCCGGACGGGAATGTTGTCGCGGGTGATGACCTCCTGCGGGGGCACGGTGAGCGTGATCGTGCGCAGGCTCACCCGGACCATGCGGTCGATGGTCGGCACGAGCATGACCAGACCCGGTCCGCGGACGTCCATCAACCGGCCGAGGCGGAACATGACCCCGCGCTCGTACTCGCGCAGCACGCGCACGGCGCTGCCGGCGATGGTCAGGCCCGCCACCACCAGCACGACGAGAACAACGATCAAGGCCGTGATCACAGCTCCACCTCCCAGGGTTCGGCGCGGCGCACGGACAGGGTCAGGCCGTGCAACCGCTCGACGACAACGGGCTCCCCGGCGGCCAGGGCCTCCGCGTGCTCCTCGCTCCAGTCGCGCCGGGCCCGCCAGAGCGCGCCGTCGACGCGGACGGTGCCCGACGCCTCATCCCAGCTGTGCACCACGCCGGGATGGCCGACGAGTCGCTCAGGGCCCGAGCGGACGCGACGGCGCCTCACGGCGATCCCCTCGCGCAGCGAGACGGCCACGAGCGCCCCGGAACCGGCCACGAGGAGAAGAGCGATGCCCAGACCGAGGGCCACGCCGCCCCCGAGGCCGGACACGGCGAGGATGGCACCGGCGCCGAGGGCCAGCACGCCGGGGCCGCCGATCATGCCCACGGTCGGGACGTGCGACTCGGTGACGACCGCGATCGCGCCGATTACCAGCAACGCCAAACCCAACGCGGTCATGGACTGATAGTAGACCGGTTGGCAGGGATTTTCCCAGCCGGCCCAGGCTGACCACGAGCACCGCGGTCAGGATCAAAAAGCTGAGGATCATCCACAGCAGGTAGTTGAGCAGGATCGCGATCGGTTCCCAGTGTGCGGCGGGCGAATCACCCGGAGGGGTGACCCGCCCGCCCGGGGCGTTACGCGTGCCCGTTGCGGATGACGGCGGCCTGGCCCTGCCCGCCGCCGACGCACAGCGTGGCCACGCCGCGCTCGATGTTCGAGCGCTTCATCTCGTGCAGCAGCGAGACGAGGATCCGCCCGCCGCTGGCGCCGATCGGGATGGCCGAGGGCGATCGCGCCGCCGTGGATGTTGATCCGCTCGGGCTCGATCCCGAGCTCCTCGATCACGGCCAGCGACTGGGCGGCGAAGGCCTCGTTGAGCTCGAACAGGTCGATGTCCTCGAGCTTGCAGGCCGGCCCGCTCGAGCGCCTTGCGCACGGCGGGCACCGGGCCGATGCCCATGACCTTGGGCTCGACGCCCACCGAGGCGTAGCTCTCGACCGTGCCCCACGACTCCAGGCCGAGCTGCGACGGCCCTGCGGGCCGACATGACGAGGATGGCCGCGGCGCCGTCGTTGATGCCCGACGCGTTGCCGGCGGTCACCGTACCGTTCTCCTTGCGGAAGGCCGCCCGGAGCTTGCCCAGACCCTCGGCGGTCGTATCGCCGCGGGGCCCCTCGTCGGTCTCCACCAGCGTGGTGCCCTTCTTATCGGGCACCTCGATCGGCACGATCTCGTCCTTGAAGACGCCCTTCTCGATGGCCTTGGCCGGCCTTCTGCTGGCTGTCGGCGGCGAACTCGTCCTGAGCTCGCGCGAGATGCCGTACTGGTCGGCCAGGTTCTCGGCCGTGACGCCCATGTGGATGTCGTTGAAGGCGTCGGTGAGGCCGTCGTTGATCATCGAGTCGATCATCTTCGCGGGTCCCATGCGGGCGCCGAAGCGGGCGCTCGGGCACCAGGTAGGGCGAGCGGGTCATGTTCTCCATGCCGCCGGCCAAGACGACGTCGGCGTCGCCGGCGCGGATCATGTGCCGAGGCCAGGGCGACCGACTTCAGGCCCGACCCGCACAGCATGTTGATCGTCGTCGCCGGGACCTCCTTGGGGATCCCGGCGTTGATGGCGACCTGGCGGGCCGGGTTCTGGCCCAGGCCGGCCTGCAGCACACAGCCCAGGATGACCTCCTGGACCTCCTCGCCGGCGACACCGGTCTGCTCCAGTACGGCCCGGACGGCGTGGGCCCCGAGCTCGGTTGCGGGCACGTCCTTGAACTGGCCGCCGAACTTGCCGACCGGCGTCCGCAGCGCGCCGACGATGACTGCTTCTTCCACGACTACCTCCTTCGAAAAAATTGGGCCCTCAGTCTTGCAGGGTCCCCATGCATTTAACGCACGCATCGTGTCGCGTGCGATCGTTGCTCATCCGGTGCGCGCACGTCAAGCGTAAGCAGGAACCGAGAGGGAGGTTTCTATGGCTTCGTCAACCCCGCTGAGCGCTGAGGACGTCGAGCGCGAGCTCGAGCGGCTTTCCGAGCAGAAGTTCTTCGATCCGCCCGGAGGAGTTCGGCGAGCAGGCGCTCATCAAGGACGACTCCATCTACGAGGAGGCGGAGAAGGACTGGAAGGGCTGGTGGCTGCAGCAGGCCAAGGAGCTGCACTGGTTCAAGGAGCCGACCGAGAGCGTCGACGACTCCAACCCGCCGTTCTACAAGTGGTTCGCCGACGGCAAGATCAACGCCTCCTACAACTGTCTCGACCGCCACGTCGAGGACGGCAACGGCGACAAGGTCGCCTTCCACTGGCGCGGCGAGGAGCGGCGAGGAGCGCGACCTCACCTACAGCGATCTGCACGGCGACAGGTCCAGCGCTTCGCCAACGCGCTGAAGGACCTCGGCGTCGAGAAGGGCGACGTCGTCGGCATCTACCTGCCGATGATCCCGGAGGTCGTCGTCTCGATGCTCGCGTGCGCGCGGATCGGGGCCATCCACAACGTCGTCTTCGGCGGCTTCTCGCCCGACTCGGTCAAGGAGCGGATGGAGGTCTCCAACGCCAAGGTGCTCATCACCGCTGACGGCGCCCGGCGCAAGGGCAAGACGGCGGAGATGAAGGCGAACGTCGACGAGTCGATGGCGCGACCTCGACTCGCTGCAGCACATCGTCGTCGTCAAGGACACCGAACGTCGAGTGCGAGATGAAGGAAGGCCGCGACGTCTGGTACCACGAGATCTGCGAGCAGGCCGACGCGGAGTGCCCGTGCGAGGAGCTCGACGCCGAGACGCCGATGTTCATCCTCTACTCCTCCGGCTCGACGGCCAAGCCGAAGGGCATCCTGCACACGACGGGCGGGTACCTGACCGGCGTCAAGTGGACGACCAAGTACGTCTTTGACCTCAAGGACGACGACATCTACTGGTGCGCGGCCGACGTCGGCTGGGTCACCGGCCACTCCTACATCGTCTACGGGCCGCTGAGCAACGGCGCCACCTGCGTCATGTACGAGGGCGCGCCCGACTACCCGGCCAAGGACATCCACTGGGAGCTCGTCGAGAAGCTCGGGGTGACGATCTACTACTACGCCCCGACGGCGATCCGCGGCGTTCATGAAGTGGGGGCCCGAGCATCCCCAGAAGCACGACCTCTCGAGCCTGCGCCTGCTCGGCACGGTCGGCGAGCCGATCAACCCGAAGGCCTGGCTGTGGTACCACCTCGTCATCGGCGGCGAGCGCTGCCCGATCGTCGATACCTGGTGGCAGACCGAGACCGGCCACGCGATGATCTCGCCGCTGCCCGGCATCACCCGCAACAAGCCCGGTTCGGCCTCGCGGCCGCTGCCCGGCATCGCCGCCGAGGTCCGCGGCGAGTCCGATGGCGAGCCGATCGAGGAGGGCCAGGGCCTGCTCGTGCTCACCCGGCCCTGGCCGGGGATGCTGCGCACCCTCTACCAGGACGACGACCGCTTTGAGGAGACCTACTTCGAGCGCTTCGGCCCCGAGACCTACCTGGTCGGCGACGCGGCGCGCAAGGACAAGGACGGCTACCTACTGGATCATCGGCCGCATCGACGACGTGGTCAACGTCTCCGGGCCACCGGCTGTCGACGGCCGAGGTCGAGTCGGCCATCGTCGCGCACCCCAAGGTCGCCGAGTCGGCGGTCATCGGGCAGTCCGACGAGGACACCGGCCAGGCCATCTGCGCCTACGTCACGCTCGAGGGCGACACCGAGGGCACCGATGAGCTCGTGGACGAGATCCGCGAGCCGTGGTCTCAAGCGCATCGGCAAGCTGGCCCGGCCCAAGCGGTCATCTGGACCGCCGAGCTGCCCAAGACCCGCTCGGGCAAGATCATGCGCCGGCTGCTGCGCGACATCGCCGAGGGCCGCGAGCTCGGCGACGTGACCACGCTGGCCGACCCCAACGTGGTCCAGGACCTGGCCGACAAGGAGCAGGACGACACTCGCAGGACGACTCGGGGCAGGACGGGGATAAGTAGCCGTTGACCGAGGCGGCAGGAGCGGCGGGCGAGCGACGGCTCGCCCGCCCCGCCTCGCCCACGCCTCGTCCGCGACGTGCTGCTGCGCGACGGCTACGACCCTGCGCCTGCGCGCCACCCGGGCCGAGGACTACGACGACATCAAGCGCTTCTACGACGCGCTCGGCGAGCTCATCCTCCGCTTCGCCGAACTGGTGCGCGCCGTGCCCGAGCTGCTCGAGGCCGACCTCAACCCGACGCGCTGCCTGCCGTCGGGTTGCGCCGTGCTCGATGTCCGCATGCGAGTCGGCGCTGTGGCGCCCCGCGAGCGGGTCAAGACATGGTGAGCCTATGCTTGGCCCGTGGCTGAGTCCCGCGGCTCCCTGGGCGAGTTCATCCGCCGCCAGCGCGAGCTGTCGGAGATGTCGATGCGCGAGTTCGCCCGGGTCGCGGGCATCTCCAATCCCTATCTGTCGCAGATCGAGCGGGGCCTGCGCGCGCCCTCCGAGCAGGTTCTGCAGGCCATCGCCGGGGCCCTGCAGGTCTCGGCCGAGACGCTGTATGACAGGCCGGCGTAGGCACGGAGCCGACGAGCCCTCCGCGTGGTCGCAGGCCATCCGGGAGGACCCGGCAGCTGACTGGCCGCCAGCGCCAGGCGCTGCATCGAGGTCTACCGAGTCCTTCGTGGCCGAAAAGCAGCGCCCGCGCCGCCCCTGATCCGGGACATGCGCGGGCGCCGAAGGTCGCCGGGCGGGCCGAGCTAGGAGGCGATGAGCTCGCGGGCGGCGCGCACGCCGGCCTTGGTCAGGTCCTCGGTCATCTGCGCGTGAGCGTCGAAGACGCTGGCCACGGCGTCGACCTGCGCACTGAGTCGCCGAGCTTGCGCTCGAACTGGGCCATACCGCTGACGTACTTCTCGACGCCGTCGAGATAGGCGCTGGTGACCTTGCGGCCGGCCTCGGTCAGGCGCTCGTTGGCCTGCACGGCGCGCTCGGTGGCCGCCTCGAGGTCCGGAATAAACGTGGACTTGTGGGTATTCGACGTGGCCATGTTGGGGCTCCTCTGTCGGGGGTACTTAGTAGACTCGGTGCTTGCAGGTTAGCAGCGCAATCCGCAAATCAGCAAGCGCCTTGTAGAATGAATTGCTATACCGCCGGTAACCGTCGCGGCAGGAGTCGGTAGAGGAGCCCATGGCCACGAACTGTCCCCCCACGTCGTTTGAAGAGATCGCTCTGACCGACTCCATGACCGCCTGGGCGGCCGCCCTCGAGGGCTCCGCCGCCTGGTGGGCCGGCGCGCTGCGCCGCCGCGCCACGCCCGTCGACCTCTGGGGCGACTGCGTGCGCTGGTGGGAGACGGTGACCGATCGCGGCCGCCCGAGCTGGAGCACCCCGCACGAGGTCGTCTTCGAGGCCCCGGTGGCCCGGCTGCGCGACTTCTCCACCGCCGGGCCGCAGGAGCAGGTCGTGCCCACGCTCGTGCTGCCGCCCCAGGCCGGCCACGACTCCTGCATCGTCGACTACTCGCCCGCAGCAGAGCCAGATGGGCGCCATCCTCGAGGCCGGGCCTGACCCGGGCCTTCACGCTGGACTGGATCGGGGCCACCGCCGGCGACCAAGGACGCCGGCATCGACGACTACCTCGAGGTCATCGCCCGCGCGGTCGAGCACCTCGGCGGCCAGGTCAACCTGATCGGCGACTGCCAGGGCGGGTGGCTGGCCACGATCTACGCCGCCCTGCACCCCGAGCAGATCAACACCCTCACCATCGCCGGCGCCCCGATCGACTTCCACTGCGGAGAGCCGGTCATCCATGCTGCTCTGAAGTCCTTCGCGCCGGGCGGGAACCTCGGCTTCTACCGCGCCCTCGTGGCCGCCGGCGGCGGCGTTTTGAGCGGCGAGCACATGCTGGCCGGGTTCATCCTCATCAAGCCCGACAACGAGGTCGGCCGCCAGATCCAGCTGCTGGCCAACATCAACGACGCCGGCCCACGTCGCCCGCTACCGCGAGTTCGAGGACTGGTTCAAGCACACCCAGCCCATCCCGGGCGCCTTCTACCTGTGGATCGTCGAGCACCTGTTCCGCGACAACGAGCTCATCGACGGCCGCCTCGAGATCGGCGGCGAGCGCGTCGACCTGGGCCAGATCACCTGCCCGCTGAACCTGCTGGCCGGCGCCACCGACCACATCACCCCGCCCTCGCAGGTCTTCGCCCTGGCCGACTATGCCGGCACGCCGGCGACGGACGTGCTGCGCACGACGAGCACCGGCGGGCATCTCGGGCTGTTCATGGGCCGCGAGGCGCTCAGCGAGCACTGGCCGCCGCTGCTGGCCGTCGGTGTACGAGCGCTCGGTCTAGGCGCGGGGCCGGGGCGGGTTGTGGAAGATAACTCCTCTCCTACTGGAGTTTTCTCCCAAAACCCCCGCCGTCAGCGCGCGCTCCAGCCCTGATCCATGATCACCGGCGAGCCGGTGAACGCGCTGCCGCTCGTCCCCGAGCAGGAAGGCCACGGTCGCCGCGACCTCGTCGGGCTCGATCAGGCGCTTGACCGCGTGGGGGGCGAGGATGACCTCCTCGAGCACGCGCTCCTCGGTCATGTTGTGGGCCTTGGCCTGGTCGGCGACCTGGCTCTCGACGAGCGGCGTGCGGACGTAGCCCGGGCAGACCGCGGTGGCGCTGATGCCGTGGTCGGCGCCCTCCAGGGCCAGCGTCTTGACCAGGCCGAGCACGCCGTGCTTGGCCGAGATGTAGGCGGCCTTGTACGGGGAGGCGACGAGGGCGTGGATCGAGGCGATGGCCACGAAACGGCCGCGGCCCGACTCGCGCAGGTGCGGCCACGCGTAACGCGCGAGCAGGAACGGGCTCGTAAGCAGCAGGGCGATGAGCGCGTCCCAGCGGTCCTCGGGAAACTCCTCGACCGGGGCCACGTGCTGAAAGCCGGCGTTGGGGATGACCGCGTCGAGACGGCCGAACCGCTCGATCGCCGCTGCACCGCGTCCGCTGTTCCCTCCCGAGTCGTCAGTCGACCTGGAGGTCGACGTCACCGCGCAGATCGGTGGTGAAGCACCTCCCAGCCGTCATCGCGCAGCCGCTGCGCGACCGCGGCGCCGATCCCGCTGGCCGCGCCGGTGACCAGCGCCGCGCTCACATGTCCATCCCACCGTTGACGGCGAACACCGCCCCGGTGATGTAGGACGACTGATCGGCGACGAGGAAGTGCACGACCCGTGCCACCTCGTCGGGCCGGCCGAGGCGCCCGAGCGGGATCTCCTTCTTGAGCTTCGTCGATCGCCTTCTCGGGGACGGCCTCGACCATCTCGGTGGCGATGATAGCCGGGGGCCACGGCGTTGACTGTGATGCCCGGCCCGTCGTCGTCGAGCTTCTCGGCCTTCTGCAGGTGGAAGGCGGCCTCGCGGGCCAGCGACTTGGTCAACCCGAACAGGCCCGGACTTCGAGGCCGAGTAGTTGGCCTGGCCGATGTTGCCGCGCTCGCCGATGATCGAGGAGATGTTGACGATGCGTCCGGTGCCGCGCTCGAGCATGTGCGGGAGCACTGCCTGGCTCATGAAGAAGGCGCCGGACAGGTTGACGGCCAAGACCTTGTACCAGTCCTCGTCGGTCATCTTGAGCACGGTCTTGTCGATCGTGATGCCGGCGTTGTTGATGAGGATGTCGAGCCGTCCGTGCTGGTCGATGACCTCCTTGACCGTCCGCCGGCAATCGTCGGCCGAGCCGACGTTGCCCTGGTGCACGCGTGACCTGGAGGCCCTCGTCGGTGGCCTGGTTCTTGAACTTCTCCGCCGCTTCGTGGTTGCCGCCGTAGCCGGCGGCCACGACCGCGCCCTGTTCGGCCAGGCTGTGGGTGATCGCGGCTCCGATGCCGCGCGTGCCGCCGGTGACGAAGGCCACGCGGCCATGCAGGCGGGGTCGGTGGACGGCGGTGGACTCGGGGCTGGTGGTAGCTGCCATTTCCCTCTCCTCTCGTACTTCAGCTGTCCGAGCGGTCGCGCAACCAGTCCGCGAGCTCGGGCCAGATCTCGTGCTTGGCCTTGGAGCCGGCCATGAGCCCGATGTGGCCCCCCGGGCGGTCCATATGGGTGACGTCCTGGCTGGCCACGAGGTCGAGCAAGGGGAGCGTCGCTGGGGGGTGGGGCGATGTGGTCGGCGCCGGCGGTCACGATCAACAGGTTCTGATCGATCCGGCGCAGGTCGACGCGCTCACCGCGCAACCGGATACCGCCGGAGACAAGCCGGTTCTCCTTATACATCCACGTGATCCACTCCCGGTAGGCCTCGGCGGGGAAGGGCGGGTTGTCGCCCACCCACTTGGCCATCGGCTGGTAGCTCGAGGCCGGGTCCTTGCCCTCGAGGATGTTCTGAAAGAGCCGGCGGTAGGTGGTGAAGTAGTTGGTCACCGGCTTCATCAGCTTGTTGGCGAAGTCGATGCCGCCGCCGGGGATGGCCGGATAGCTGTCGGCGATGAGGTCGACGTCGAACTCTTCGTGGCCGACCCACTCGGTGTAGAGCGAATTGCGCGGGTCGATCGGAGTGGTGAGCAGCACGGCGTTGCGCACCGGGCCGTCGGGGTGCAGCGCGCAGTACATCGCGCACAGCGTCCCGCCGATGCACCAGCCGACCAGCGAGAGCTCCTCGGCCTGCGCGCAGCGCAGCGTCTCGCGCACCGCCCAATGCAGCTCGTCGCAAACGTACTCGCCGAGCCCCATGTCGGCGTCCTCCTCGTCGGGTACGCCCCAGTCGACGAGGAAGACGTCGAAGCCCTCGCTGAGCAGGTACTCGACGAACGAGTTGCCGGGGCGCAGATCGAAGATGGCGGGCCGGTTGATGAGCGCGAAGACGAGCAGCAGCGGCACCGCGTGCTTGCGCTCGTTGGAGCGGTAGCGGTAGAGGGTGGTGCCGCGATGGGTCCAGACCACGTCGCGCGGGGTCTGGGCGATCTTGGCATCGGAGGTCGTCAGGACGGTGTTGGTGAACTCGACCGTGGCGCGCGGGAGGCGGGCCAGTGTCTCGAGCGGGTTCACCTCGCTACGACTCCTTTTGCTGCCGCGTCGAGGAGCCATTGGAACGGCTGCGGCTCCGGCTTCGGCGCGACCCGCTGCCGTTGCGCGAGGAGTTCTCGAGCTGGTCGCGGACTTCCTCGAGCTCTTGGAGCACCCGTTCCAGCTTGTCCTCGGCGCGGGCCAGCTGGCTGGCGAGCCGCACGACGTCGCGACGGCCGGCGAGGCGGAGGTTGCGCAGGACGAGGTCCATGGCGTCGTTGCCCATCTTGGTGAGCACGGCCACGTTCTCGGCCATCTGACCGAGCAGGCCGGCGAACCCGCGCGTGCCGACGAGGTGCTCACCGGCCTTGGCGGCTTGCGACTCCGCCTCCTCGTAGAGCCGCGCGACCTGCTCGGCCGGCGACTGGTACTCCCTCTCCGACGCCATCACTCCTGAGCTTCCCAGCGACTCCGCCGCCTAACCTCGTTCGTCGTCAACTTAACGGGCGCCGCCGGCGGCCCGATCGAGGTCAGTGCTAGCTTTGGCCGCCGTCTTCCCTCGAATCTGAAATCCGGAGCACGAAGCCCATGGCGACCCAGCACGAGAACGGCCTCGAGACCACCCTGGCCGGCCTGCACGACGAGGTCGGCAGCCACCTCGGCTACACCGACTGGCAGGAGCTCACCCAGGAGCGCGTCAACCTGTTCGCCGACGCCACCGACGATCACCAGTTCATCCACGTCGACGTCGAGCGGGCCAAGGAGACACCGTTCGGGGGCACGATCGCGCACGGGTTCTTGACCCTGTCCATGCTCGCTCCCGTCTCCACCCAGCTCATGCGCGTCAGCGACGCCGTGATGGGCATGAACTACGGCCTGGATCGGGTGCGCTTCCCCGCCCCCCTGCCCGTGGGCGCGCAGTTCCGCGGCGGCGGTGAGATCCTCGAGGTGGGCGACGTCCCCGGTGGGGCGCAGATCAAGCTCAAGCTGACCATCGAGGTGCAGGGCTCGGACAAGCCGGCCTGCGTGGCCGAGTTCCTGGTTCGGGTGTTCGGCGGCTCCTAGGCCGCCGGTCGACGCCGGTCGTGGAGCTTCCCGATCTCCCGGGCGTCTCGCACGGTGATGTGTGCGTCCGGGGCGCGCGCCTGCACGTGGCGCAGGCCGGCGCGGGGCCGCCGCTGCTGTTGATTCATGGCTGGCCACAGCACTGGTGGTCCTGGCGGCAGCTGATTTCGCCGCTGGCCGCCCACTACACCGTGATCGTCCCCGACCTGCGCGGCTGGGGGTGGTCGCAGGCCCCGCCCGGGAGCTATGCCAAGTCGGAGTTCGCCGCCGACATGGTCGCCCTGCTCGATCACCTCGGCTATGAGCGTGTCCGCGTGCTCGGGCACGACTGGGGCGCCTACACCGCCTTCCTGCTTGCGCTCGACCATCCCGACCGGATCGAGCGCATGGTCGCCCTCGACATCGTGCCGCCCTGGCCCCAGCGCCCCCGGGCGCGCCAGCTCGCCGCGCCGGTCTTCTTCTCCTACCAGATGGTCCTGGCCTCGCCGCTGGGCGTGCCGGTGCTCACGCGCAGCCGCGCCTTCGTGCGGGCGTTGATTCGCGCCGGCAGCGGTCGGGCATGCAGTGGTCCCAGGACGAGCTGGACGCCTATGCCGCCGTCCTGCAGGAGCCCGAGCGGGCCCGGGCGAGCTCGGCCTGCTATCGGACCTTTCTCACCCGCGAGATGCTGGCCAGCCAGCGGGGTCGCTACCACCCGTCGGATTTGCAGGTGCCGTCGTTGCTGGTGATGGGCGGCGCGAGCTTTCTGACCCGGCTGTTCGAGCCCCAGTCCGGCGGCCGGCTGCGAGTCGAGGTCATCCCCGGGGCGGGACACTTCCTGCCCGAGGAGGCGCCGGATGCCGTGCTCGAGCTGGCCGTGCCGTTCCTGGCCTCGCCTTACCAGACGAGCGAGACGCCGTAGGGCCTGAAGACGGCATCGCGCGACACGAGACTCGCGCCTTCGCTCAGCGCCTGGGCGACAAGCATGCGGTCGAACGGGTCGTGGTGGTGCCAGGGCAGCGACTCGACGGTGGCCGCGTGGTCGAGGGTCATCGGGAGTGGCTGAGCGCCGGCGCCGATGAGCGTGGGTATGAGGCCCTCCGGCGCACTGAGCTTTCCGAGCCCGCGTTTGATGGCGATCTCCCACACGACGGAGGCGCTCAGCAGCACCTGGTTAGTGTCATCGGTCAGCTGACGCGCCGCTTCATCGCCCATGCGGGCGTCGTCGGCGAGCCACCACAGCGCCGCGTGCGTATCGAGGATGAGCTTCACTCGGCGCCAAAGGCCTCGGCCATGTCCGGAGGCAACGCATCGAAGTCCTCCTCGATGTGCACCCGGCCCCGCCAGGCGCCCCGCACTGACGCCAGCGAGGAGTCGGTGGGCACCGGGACGAGGCGGACCGCGGGCCTCGTCTTGTTCCCCGCCGCCCTTCGTGACTCGCATTCAGTTGGGTCGGTCGTCATCGTGGTAGGGCACCGTCGCGGCGAGCTCGTCAGCCCAGTCCTCGGGCGCCACGACCCGGGCCGGCGACCGGTCCGCCGCCACGTGCGCGGCGATAACGGCCAGGTTGAGTTGCGCCCGTGCGCCCACCAGGACCGTGTTGCCCTCCCGCCCGGCCAGCGACCACACCCGCGGATAACAGGCGGCCAATCCAGCCGCGACCGGCCGCACCGCGCGGTGTGAGCGGTTGTCGACGACGTTGATGAGGGTCAGCGCAGCGACCCGCGCGGCCTCCCGCAGTCCCTCGACGGTGACCAGCGGCCGCGGCACGGCGGCTCCCACGAACGCGTCGATGACGATGGCCTCGAAGGCGGCGTCGGGCTGCGCGGCGATAAACGCCCGTCCCTCCATGCGGCGCACCCGCAGCCCGGGCATCCGCCGCAGCCCGAGATGGGCGCGGGCGAGGGCCAGTACGTCCCCGTCGACCTCGCACACCTGCTGGCGACCCCCAGGTTCCGCGGCCGCCAGCGCGCGGGGCAGGGCACACGCGCCTCCACCGATGTGCAAAACGCGCCGGGCGCGGGCGACTTTGAGCACGGCCCGCATCCAGCGCAGATAGGCGAACTCGAGGTAGGCGGGGTCGGCCAGATCGACGTAGGAGGCCTCCATGTCGCCCTGGAGGAGGAGGCGGCCCGAGGGCCGGGAGGGATCTCGCTCCACGATGAGCTCGCCCCACTGGGCGATAACCGTGTCAGCGGTGCGCCGGGACATCGTGCATGACGTGGTGGCCCGCAGTGCGACGGGGCGAAGCGGTCGACCGACCGCTCAGTACACCCGTCAGCCCCGGCCGGGCGGAAAGCCGACCTGCCGCTGCCCGTCCTCCCTGATGATCGTCGGCACTGTGCCGCGGTTGTTCGTATAGCCCATGAGCTCGGCTCTGAAGGCGGGGTTCGCGGTGGCGTCGCGCTCCTCGACCGTCTCGCCCTCGGTGGCCAGGTGCTCGCGGGCCGCCTGGCAGTAGGGACAGCCGGGCTTGACGTACATGACCACGCTCATCGCCTGTGTGAGGCTACTCCGCACTGCGTCAAGCTTTCTCGTGTGGACGCGCTGATCCGCACCGCCGAGGCCGCCGACGTGCCCGCGCTGACCGAGACCCTCGCGGCCGCGTTCGTAGACGACCCGGTGATGAGCTGGTTGCTTCCGCGCCGGCGCCCACGCCGCAAGCGCCTGCGGCGATTCTTCGCCCTCGAGCTTCGCCTCGTCGGGCTCGAGCGCGGAACGGTCTGGACGAGCGACGACCACGCCGGCGCGGTCATCACCGCCCCTCCCGGCCAGTGGCGGCTCCCGTGGGCCGTCTCGGTGCGAAACGGCCCGGCCTTCACCCGTGCCTTCGGGCCCCGACTGCCGCTCGCGTCGGCTCTGCTCGCCCTCATGGAGCACCGCCACCTCCGCGAAGCCCACCACTATGTGCCGTACATCGGCGTGGCTCCGCAGGCCCAGGGGCGCGGGCTCGGCACCCGGCTGATGGCCCCCATCCTCGCCCGTTGCGACGAGGAGGGGGTACCGGCCTACCTCGAAGCCACGAGCCCGCGCAACGTGGTCCTGTACGAACGGCTCGGCTTCGTGGCCACGGGTCGTCTGCGCCTGGGCGCCAGTCCTCCGCTCGTGCTCATGCGCCGCGAGCCGGGGACGGCGTGAGCGACGCTGGCGCGCGGCTCGGGCGCGGCGCGTAAGCTCGCCGCCTATGCGAGTGAGGTCGTGTCTGGTCGCGTGCGCTTGCGCACTGATGTTGGGCCTAGGGGCGGCTGTCGCGCAGGCGCGCGACGGGACCGTCACGTCGTTCGACGGCACGAAGATCGCCTACCACTTCTATCCCCTTCCGGGCCTGCCGTCCGGTCAGCGCGCGCCCACGCTCATGTTCGGGCCGGGATATTCTTCAGGCGGTGCCTCGGAGAGCGACGCCACCGTGCAGGCGGCGCAGCAGCACGGCTACAACGTCCTCACCTGGGACCCGCGCGGCTTCGGGAACTCCGGCGGCGAGGTGGAGATCGACTCGCCGATGTACGAGGCGCGGGACGCATCCGCTCTGATCGACATGCTGGCCCAGCAGCCCGAGGTCCAGCTCGACAAGCCCGGCGACCCGCATCTGGGCATGATCGGCTACAGCTACGGCGGCGGCGTCCAGCTCGTGACCGCCGCCATCGATCCCCGCGTGGATGCGATCACGCCGCAGATCGCGTGGAACTCGCTCATCACCAGCCTCGACAAGAGCAACACGGCGAAGGGCGGCTGGGGGTCGATCCTGGTGGGCATCGGCACTGAGGGTTCGACGACCGGGATTGGCAACAACCCGTCCGGCTTCGGACCCACCGGTCGTCAGGATCCGGCCACGACGAAAGCGGTCGAGGATGGGTTGGCAACGGGCGAGCTCAGCCCTGCGGATCAGACCTATCTCGCCTCCCGTGGCCCGAACACGCTGCTCAGCCACATCCACATCCCGACGCTGCTCATGCAGGGCACCGACGACACCCTGTTCACCCTGCATGAGGCGATCATCAACTTCAAGGCCCTGGAGGCCAACGGCGTCCCGGTGCAGATGCTGTGGTTCTGCGGCGGGCTGAGCGGCGGCCCCGTGGCCCACGGGGTGTGCAACACGCCCCAAGGGCCCGATCCGCACATCGACACCGACTACGCGCTGCGCTGGCTCGACCACTACCTGAAGAAGACCGGCGACGACGTCGGGCCGAAGTTCTCCTGGGTCTCGGATGCGGGGGTGCTCCGCGGCGCCTCTTCCTATCCGGTCGCCCGCCGGTACTCCCGTGACCGCTTCGGGCTCGGGCACGCTGGCTATGGCCGCCGGCGACGTCTCGGGCGCCCTGATCGAGGCCCAGCCCGCCGCCAACGCGGTGAGCCTGGCCGTGCCCACACCGAAGGTGGGCACAGAGCTGCTCGGCGAACCCACGCTGACGCTCACTTACTCGGGCACGGCCGCCAACCCCGACGGGCGGGTCTACGCCCAGATCGTCGACAACGCGTCGCATCTCGTGCTGGGCAACCAGGTCACGCCGATCCCGGTCACGCTCGACAGCGCGTCGCACACGCTTGTAGTCCCCCTCGAAGCTGTGGCCGCAGACGTGACCGCGGGCAAGACCTACACCCTGCAGATCACCGACGGCACGTCCGTGTACTTCGCCGCCCGCCAGCCGGGCGTGATCAATTTCTCGGCCATCAAGTTGTCCGTCCCCACTGTCGCGCCCGGCGCGGCTCAGGTCATTCCGGCCTCCCAGGTCATCCCGCCTAAGCCCAAGCCGGGGTGTCCGCTGGCCACGGGTCGGCTGGCTGGTTCGAGCCTTGGCCCGGTGACGCTGGGCATGACCCGGAAGCGGGCGCGCAAGGCCATGCGGTTTAGCTCCACCCATGGGCGCCGGTGGGTGGACTACTTCTGCCTTACGCCGATTGGGGTTCGGGTGGGGTATGCCAGCCCGGCGCTGTTGCGGCCGTTCTCGGCCGGCGTTCGTCATCGGCTGGGCGGGCGGGCCGCGCTCGTCCTCACGAGCAATCGCTTCTACGGTTTGTCTGGCGTCCGGCCGGGAGCGAAGATCGCTTCCGTTAAGCGCCATCTGCGTGTTGGTAGGGCCTACCGGGTCGGTGCCAATACCTGGTACGTGCTCAGCGGTCGGCGCGCCAACGGGATTTTGAAGGTGCGCCACGGGGTGGTGCAAGAGATCGGAATCGCGACGCGGACCATCTCTGGGACTCGGGCGCAGCGGTTGCGGTTCCTGCGCGGCTTCTCGGCTTTGGGGGCCGGGTAGTCGGGGGCTATAGACGAGCTTTTTCAGGCCGGATGGTGCCCACACGCGAGCCGCGTGCGCCAGCGTTTCACGGAACTCGGGGTGTCGTTTATCGCGCGGCCGGTGCCGGCCGAGCGGGCGGACCGGGAGGAGCTGCGGCGTAAGACCGACAGCGACGAGATCCCGGCCCTGGTGCGCGAGGACGGGAAGGTCGTGAATGGGTAGCTGATGAGATCATCAGCTACCTCGACGAGCGCTATGGCGAGCGGGCCGATGTCGAGGAGCACCAGGAGCGGGCTCGACCAGGACACGAGCGCCTAAGCGCTGACTTTCTGCGCCGTGGCACCTGGGAGCGCGGGATGTTGGGAGACGGGCCGCCGCCTGTGAGCCGGTCAGGTGGTGTGCACAACATACATTCAGAACCGCCTGTCTCAGCCTCTGGGGCGAGACGGCCTACATACGGACATCGTGATGTCGTGCGCGCTCGACCGAGTGGGTTAGGAAGCGGTTGTGGTCGTCGCGCCACATCTGATCGTGGGCGCATCCCCATCTCGGCCATCGTCCGGTGTACTACTCGCTACTCGTCCGCCATGCTCGTACCTCACCTGCGATTTCACGAGGGAAAGGCGCCGTCCAAGCGATCTCGTGAGCGCGCTAACTGTTAGTGCTCGTCGCTTGAAAGAGATCACGCTGACGTCGCGCGGGCACGCCCACGTACAGTCCATCACGTTCGCAGTCGGCTGTGACGACTGCTCCGGCAGCGATTACGCATCCCCTGCCGACCGTCACGCCCGGAAGAATCACGGCACCCGCGCCGAGCCAGCAACCATCGCCGATCGATGTCGGCCGGATCAAACGATCGCTTCCGCGCCGGGACGAAGGGCCAATCCGGTGCGTCGTTGTGAGAACCTGAACTCCGCTGGCCAGGTGCACGTCTGAACCGATCCGTAGGGGCCCGACGGCCTCGAGGAAGCATCCTGTGTTGATGTAGGTGCGGTCACCAACTGTGAGGTTTCTTCCATTGACGTGCGTCCTGGGCATCATCCGAACGCGTAACGGCAAACGGTAGGCGAACGCTCGCAAGGGGATGGAAACCCATGCGGACGCCAGGAGCGAGGACCTCAGCATCGGCCAGCCGCCGAAGAGAAGCCACATAACGCCACCTATCCTCCGCATGCCCCAAGCCTACGGCCGCGGTGCTCTGCGCGGCACCCATGGCGCAAGGAGACCCGTGGCAGGCCGCGGCGGCCGCGGCCACGGCGGGTCGAGCGGAGCTTCGCGTCACCACGCTTCGCCGACGTGTCCCGCCGAGCGACGTACACCCAGGCCGCCCTCATTCGTCAGGAACCATCTAAACGCTGTACACGCTGAGCGACGATCCGCGTCTACAAGTCGTTCGATCGGACGGACGTCCAGCGGCGACCCCGGACGTCTCCGCGTCCCGCCGTCGGTCCGAAAATCAGAGGGGGGCGCACCTGCCTCACGTATCTGGAATCGGCGAAAGGACGAGATGGTCATCCGCCCGAAGCAGTATCCCGGAAGGAGCCAACGTGCGACTGGCGAGAGGACCGTTGAACAGTTCGCCCGGAGACTGCGCCTCCAGCCCCCGAGAACCGCGGCCTTCGTTCGCTCTCTGACCCTAGCCCTTGCCGTGGTCATCGCAGCCGCGGCTCAGTCCGCTTCGCCTTCTCTGGCCGGCGCACGACCTCACCCTGGTCGCGCATCCGCCCCCACCGCTGCCGGGACGCCCGATCTTCAACGACCGAAGCCTTCCAGCCAACGCCGTACGAGCCACGAGATAAGACGTGCTAAGCCAACTGCTGTGCCTGCATCTGCGAAAGCTCAGCGGCTCAAGTGGGCGCCACCGCCGCTCGTGAACCCGCTCGTGGTGGACGTGCCGACGTCCTATTTCGGAGCCTCGTTCCCGACGAACCGTGACGTACTCTTGGTCATGCCGAACCAGGTGCGCTGGAGCACAATGAACATTACCGGCGGCCACAACGTACGGCTAATCGGTGGCTCTACCGTTCTGAACGCTAACAATGGCTCTACGGCAGTGATGCGTTTCACCGGTGCCTCCGGTTCGGTGTTCATTGAGGGAACCAATATTGACGTGAACAAATATCCGGCCGACGCTATTGACGTCGCGGGCTCCTCGTCTCGGCCGTATACGCTCTTCCCGGATGTGTACATCGAGAACTCGAGGATCATTGGCCTGGACAGTACCTATACAGGCAACCACGCCGACATCCTGCAAATGCAGGGCTCAATCGGTCGACTCTTTGTGGATAAGATCACCGGTCAGTCCAACTACCAGGGCATATTTATTAGCAATACGTAATCGTCGGCGTCAGCGGCTACAATAACATGGCCACGCATTTGCTCCACCACTCCGCTTC